>CAVWZA010000001.1:0-143126 GCA_963759405.1 uncultured Chloroflexia bacterium
TGCAGCGTGGCGGAGGCCAGGTTGGTGAGCGGTCCGAGGGCGACGATGGTCATCTCGCCCGGGTGGCGGCTGACGTGAGCGCCGAGATAGCGGCTGGCCGGGATCGCGGTGTATTCGGTGGTGCCGAGCTGGCGGTCTTCGCCGCGCAGCTCGACGTAGCCGGTGCCGGTTGGGCCGTGCGTGTCGGGTGCCGTGCGCAGGCGCCGCTGCAGCGGCCTTGCCGCGCCGATGCTGACGGGCACGTCGCCGCGGCCAACCATGCGCAGGATCTTGCCCGTGTTGCGCGCCACGTGGTGGATCTCGACATTGCCGGCGACGCACGTGACGCCGCGCAATGACAGCTCGGGGCTGGTCGCCGCGATGAGCAGGGCGATCATGTCGTCGATCCCCGTGTCCACGTCCAGGATCAGCGGGCGTGGCTGCTGCTGCGGTGAGGCGTCGGCGTCCATCGGGCGCCTATGGTACGCGCCAGCCGCCCGCCTGGCCCACCTTCGTCGCCAGCGGCCGGCCGAGCGTCTCGCTCACGTGGCGTGCCGCCACCAGGAGGGCGTCGAGGTCGACGCCATGCGTCATCCCTTCGCGATCGAGCAGGTAGACCAGGTCCTCGGTCGCGAGGTTGCCGGCCGCCCCCGGCGCGTACGGACAGCCGCCGGTCCCGCCGGTCGATGCATCGAAGCAACGAATCCCGAGGTCGAGTGCCGCGCTGACGTTGGCGAGCGCCGTGCCGCGCGTGTCGTGGAAGTGCATCGCCAGCCGTTCGATCGCGATCCCCGCGCCGAGCAGGGCGTTGACGACACGCCGAACGTCCGCCGGCCCGGCGACGCCGATCGTGTCGCCGATCGAGACCTCGTCCACGCCGAGCTCGATGAGCTGTCGGGCAACGCCCACCACCGCGGCCTCGCTGACCTCGCCCTGGTACGGACAGCCGAATGCGGTGCTGAGATAGCCGCGGGTCCACCAGCCGCGCCCGCGCGCGGTCTCGACGATCGGGCGGAAGGCGTCGATCGACTCAGCGATCGTCATGTTGATGTTGGCCTTCGTGAACGGCTCGGACGCTGCCGTGAAGACGCAGATCGCGTCCACCCCGGCCGCCTCCGCCCGGGCCAGGCCACGCTCGTTCGGGACCAGCACGGGATAGCGAACGCCGGGACGTCGTTCGAGCGATGCCATCAGCTCGTCCGCGTCCGCGAGCTGCGGGATCGCCTGGGGAGACACGAAGCTGGTTGCCTCGATCTCGCGCAGGCCGGCGTCGGCGAGCAGCGCCAGGAAGCGCAGCTTCTCCCCGGTCGGGATCGGCGTCTTCTCGTTCTGCAGCCCGTCACGAGGACCCACCTCGTAGACGCGGACGTCGCGATCAGCCATCGGCCTCATGGTAGGCGGCGACCTCGGCGAGCACGTCGCCACGGCGCACCTGCTGCCCTTCGGACACGTGCAGCCTGGCCAGGCGGCCGCCCAGTGGGGCAACGACCGCGTGCTCCATCTTCATCGCCTCGATGATGACGATGGGCTGGTGCGCGGCGATCGCCGCGCCCTCCGCGGCACGCACGGCGATCACTCGTCCCGGCATCGGAGCCGTCAGGACCGATGCGCCCTCGCCGCCCGCCGCCGAGGCGTGCCGCACGGCGTCCTCCACGGTCGGCGCGGGCGCCAGCTCGAACTCGAGCGACTGCCCGTCGACGTCGACGTGCACTGCGGCGCCGTCCCGGACGGCCAGCACCGGCTCCGCCGGCGTGGTCACCGTCACGCTCCGCTCCTCGTCGCCGTGGCGCAGGCGGAGGGTGGGCTCGGCGGCCACGCGCCAACCGCCGGCCCACGGGTCGGCCGAAGCCGGGGTGAGCAGCGATGCAGCGGCCTGCCAGTGCGCCGGCTGGATCGTCGGCGGGGCGGGCAGGTCCAGCTTCGCGATCGTGTCGGTTCGCATCTCGCCGTCCCGCATCGGCGGCTGCTCGAGCAGCCAGCGCAGGAAGCGCCGGTTGGTGCGCACGCCCAGCACGGACGTGGCCGCGAGCGCCGCTCGGAGGCGCTCGATCGCCTCGGGCCGCGTTCGCCCGTGCGCGATGACCTTGGCCAGCATCGGGTCGTATCGGTCGCCGATCTCGTCGCCCTCCTCGATGCCGGCGTCGATCCGAACGCCGTCCGGCCACCCAAGCTGCGAGATCCGCCCGGACGCCGGCAGGAAGCCCGCCTCGGGATCCTCCGCGTAGAGCCGCGCCTCGATGGCGTGCCCGCTGATCGGCGGCGAGGATCGCAGACCCAGCGCCGCCAGCGTCTCGCCGCCCGCGATCCGCAGCTGATCGCTGACCAGGTCGCGACCGGTGACGAGCTCGGTGACCGGATGCTCGACCTGGAGCCGCGTGTTCATCTCCAGGAAGAAGAACTCGCCGGCATCGGTCAGCAGCATCTCCACCGTCCCGGCATTGACGTAGCCCACCGACGCCGCGACCGCCACCGCCGCGTCGCCCATCCGCGCGCGCAGCTCGGGCGTCACGGAGGGTGCCGGAGCCTCTTCCACGATCTTCTGGTTTCGTCGCTGCGCCGAGCAGTCGCGCTCGCCGAGATGCATCCCGGCGCCGTGCGCGTCGAACAGGACCTGGAGCTCGACGTGTCGCGGGCCCTCCAGGTAGCGCTCCAGGATCAGCCGATCGTCGGCGAAGGACCGATGCGCCTCACGCCGAGCGGCGCTCAGCGCCTCGGCGAGCTCCGGCGCCGCGCTCACCACGCGCATGCCCTTGCCGCCACCGCCGGCGCTGGGCTTGACGAGCAGCGGGTAGCCGATGCGCTCGGCCTCGGCGGACAGGGTCGCGTCGTCCTGCGCTGCTCCGTCGTAGCCCGGAACGACCGGGACGCCGTGTGCCGCCGCCTGCCGCCGTGCGGCCGCCTTGTCGCCCATGGCGGCGATGGCCTCCGGCGGCGGCCCGACCCAGGTGATCCCCGACTCCGCCACCGCGCGAGCAAACGCGGCGTTTTCGGCCAGGAAGCCGTACCCGGGATGGATGGCGTCGGCGCCCGATCGGAGCGCCACCGCCAGCAGCGTCCTCGGGGTCGAGGTATGAGCCGATCTCGTGGGACTCATCGGTGCCGGTCGGGGCGCGCTCGTCGGCCGCATGCACGCCGATCACGCGGAGTCCCATGCGCCGCGCGCTGCGCGCCACCCGGACCGCGATCTCTCCGCGGTTGGCAATGAGGAGCGTGGTGATGGGACGGTGGGGCGCCGGGCGCGCATCCGCCACGCTCGAGAGCGACGAACGCGACACCCGAACCCGGGAGCCGACGCGGCTTGCCGCCAGCCGTCCGTCAGCAATCCACCGCTGCACCGTCCGCACCGTGACGCCCAGCTCCCGGGCGACCTCGCGCGGCGTGAGGTCCTCGCTCATTGTCGCGATTGTCGCAGAGTCAGGTGCCGCGCCAGTTCGGCGGCCGCTTCTCCACGAACGCGGCCAGACCCTCCTGCCCCTCCGGCGAGGTGCGCTGCTGCGCGATATGCCGGACGACGTGGCGCCTCCCCTCGTCGGGAGTCAGGGTCGGCAGCTCGCGAACGAGCGCCTTGGCCGCGCGGGCCGCCATCGGGCCGGCGGAGCGCAGCTCGTCGAGCAGCTCGTCCACGCGCTGGTCGAGAGCCGCCTCGTCGCCGGCCAGCTCGTGGACGAGCCCGATCGCCCGGGCGCGCTCGGCGTCGAACCGCTGGCCGGTCACGAAGAGGGCCCGAGCATGCGACGCGCCGATCTTTGGCAGCACGAACGTGCTGATCACGGCCGGAATGATCCCGAGCTTGGTCTCGGTGAAGCCGAACGATGTGGCCGTCGTGGCGATCACGATGTCGGCGACCGCGCACAGTCCCATCGCGCCGCCGAGGGCGGCACCGTGGACGCGAGCGATGACCGGGGCCGGGCAGCCGTCGATGGCCGTGAACATCGCTTGCATGGCCGCCGCGTCGCGCTCGTTCTCGTCGACCGAGAGGCCGACGGACGCGCGCATCCACTCGACGTCCGCGCCCGCGCAGAAGACGGGGCCGTCGCCGGCGAGCACCACGCCGCGCAGCAGGTCAGGCGGCTCCGCGGCCAGCGCCTCGAAGGTGGCGCGCAGCTCGCCGATCATCTCCGCGTTGAACGCGTTGCGCACCTCGGCTCGCGCGAGGGTGACGCGCGCGAACGGCCCGTCCCGCTCGACGCGCAGCGTGCTCATCGTCCGCGACCGGGGCGGTGGAACGGCTCGGCGATCGCCCGCACCTGGGCGAGCAGCGGCTCCTCGAGCCACACGACATCGGTGTCGTCGGGTACGTCGACCGTCGCCGTGGCGCCGGGCTCGCCGACGAGCCCGAGCATCAGCCGCGGACGGCCGTCGGCGCCGTCGCTCTCGACGAGATACGCGGCCTCGACTGCGGTGCCTCGCAATGCCTCCACCAGCCGGCCCTCGAGCTCCCGCGTGTCGCGTCCCGGGAGCCGGACGAGGAGCGACGTTCGGGCGGTCGCCTCGAACAGGGGTTCATCGCTTCCCGGGACCCGGCCCGCGGCGAGCGCCGTCAGCTCGTCGGCATCGAAGCGGTAGGGGATGGGGCCGGCAGGATCCATGATGGCCGGCATGCCGGCCGCGGCCAGGTTCGCGATCGCGATCGGTGCCGGCAGCGGCAGGTTGCCGGTGTGCGACGGGGCCCACGCGGCGAGGGCGCCGAAGGAGCCGAACACGACGCCCACCGGTGTCCCGTCGCCTTCGCGAGCGAGCATGACGCTGATCTCCACCTGCGCCTCATCGTTGACCGCCGATGCCAGGGCCTGCTTGGCCTCCTCGCCATGCTCGGGCGGGACCGGGAGCAGGAGCATGCCGCTCATCAAGGTTCGGTAGAAGGCATCGAGGACGCGACGGTCCCCGCCGCGCTCCTCCGCCTCGCGGGCGGCGAGCATGGCCTCGAACAGGTTCGCCGCGCTCGTCTCGAGCGAGCCCGACGGCGTGCTTCGGTCGTGCGAGCCGGGAGCGGGTCGATCGGTCGCAGGTCTCATCGGTCCGGTGAGCCTACCGGATGCTGGTAGCATCGTCCGATGATCCGAGGCATCGACCACCTTGTCATCGCCTGCGCCGATCCGGACGCGGCGGCGACCGAGCTCGAGTCCAACCTCGGCCTGACCGCCGCCGGTGGCGGCCGCCACCAGGGGCTGGGAACCTTCAACAGGATCGTGTGGCTCGCCGATGGAAGCTACCTCGAGCTGATCGGGGTGGAGGATCGCGAGGCGGCATCGCGCACGCAGGTCGGCGAGGCCGCTGTGGCCACCCTTGACGCCCATGGCGGCGGTCTGGCGACCTGGGCGCTGAACGACGACGCGCTGGAGCTGACGGTGGGCGCGCTGCCGGAGGGGACCTTCGGCCCGGTCACGCATGGCAGCCGGACACGTACCGACGGGGAGCTCGTCGAGTGGTGGGCGGCCTTTCCACAGTCCCGCCTGGCGCCGGACGGCATTCCGTTCCTGATCCAGCACGCGTACGTCGGCTCGGAGTGGGGCACCGCCGCGCTCGCCGAACGAGCGTCGTTCCGGCACCCGCTCGGCTCATCGGTCCACCTGGCCCGGCTCGATCTCGCCACGGGGGACCCGCCTTCCACCGCCGCCGTCCTGCACGAACAGCTCGGCATCGACTTCTGGGCAGTCGCCGACCTGGCGGTCGCCGATGTCGGGCCGCACGTGGTCAGGCTCGTGCCGCGCGGCGAGATGGCCGTGCCGGCCGTCGTCACCCTGGCGGCCGAGGTGGAGTCGCCACGAACGGCCGAGCTGCTGGGCCTGCGCTTCGACGTCGAGCGCGCCGCGCTGCCCCTGCCCGTTCCCGACCGCTCGTAGCGCGGCGCCGCCCGATCAGGGACGGCGGTACGGATCCTCAGCTTCGCTCCCGGTCGTCGGAGGCTCTGCGGTCACCGGAGGCTCCGCCGCCGCGGCCGGCTGCGAGGGGGCGACCGGTGCCTCGCTCGTCTGCACGGTCGTGGTCGACCCGCGGTTCATGCCGAGCAGCACCAGGCCCGCGCCGATGATGGCGACCACGATGCCCGCGTACGGCTGGTAGTCATCGAGCAGCTCCATGAGCCGAAACTGGAAGCCGAGCGATGGCAGCAGCAAGGAACCGGCGCCGATGATGATGAGAAAGATGCCCCAGCCAACCATCGAGATAGCTCCTCCCATCTCCGCCGAGCGGGCCTCGTCTGGGCGCAGGTCCTCGGCTAGAGCGCGCGCGAGGCCAGGATGCGGGCGACCTCTGGATCCCCGACCGCGTCGCTGGCCGCCACGCGATGCCGTCGAATGACGCGGGCCGCGGCGTTGAGCCGGCGCCAGCGCGCGACGCGCCAGGGAAGATAGCGGTTGAGCCACGGTATCAGCGCCACCGCAACCACCAGCAGGCCGAGGAGTGCGGCGACGAGGATGAGCAGGCGCTCGAGGTCGGTGCCGAATTGCATCAGGGGGTCGCCCGCTCCCGAGAAGGCTCCACGAACGCCGTCCGCGGCGCCCTCGCCGACAAGCGGAATGCCCTGCAATGCGGCTCCAACCTGCACCCCGGCGTTGGTGATCCCGCTGCCGCCGTCCCGGACCAGGCGACCGGCTCCCGCGAGGTTGGCGAGGAACCCATAGAGCCTGATGCCGATGGTCGCCCAGAACACGATCCATCCCAGCGACAGGACGTCCGCAACAATCTCGCGCGCTCGCGCTCCCGGGCGCTCGCTCCAGATCTTCATTGGGGCCTCCTACATCCGGAACAGGCTGAAGCCGGGCTCCGGGATCGGCGCATTCAGGGCCGCGCTGATGCCGAGGGCCAGGACGCGGCGGGTATCGAGCGGATCGATGACGCCGTCGTCCCACAGTCGAGCCGTCGAGTGGTAGGGCGAGCCTTCACGCTCGTACTTCTCGAGGATCGGAGCCTCGAATGCGTCGCGATCCGCATCGGTCTCGAACCCTCCGCGAACCGTCGACAGCACCCTGGCCGCCTGGGCGCCGCCCATGACGCTGATCCGTGCGTTCGGCCACATCCAGAGCTGGCGCGGGCCATATGCCCGCCCGGCCATTCCGTAGTTCCCGGCACCGAAGCTGCCGCCGATGATCACCGTGAACTTCGGCACGTTCGTGGTCGAGACGGCGGTGACCAGCTTCGCGCCGTCGCGTGCGATACCGCCAGCCTCGTACTCCTTGCCGACCATGAAGCCGGTGATGTTCTGGAGGAAGACGAGCGGGATCCGTCGCTGGCTGGCCAGCTCCACGAAGTGCGCCCCCTTCAACGCCGATTCGCCGAACAGGATGCCGTTGTTGGCGATGATCCCGACCGGGTGGCCACCGATGTGCCCGAACCCGGTGACGAGGGTCTCGCCGTACCGCTCCTTGAACTCGTGCAGCTCCGAACCGTCGACGAGGCGGGCGATCACCTCGCGCACGTCGTAGGACTGGCGCGGGTCGGCGGGGATGACGCCGTAGAGCTCCTCGGGGGAGACCGATGGCTCGCGTGGCTCGCCGACATGCCACGGCGGATCCGGCTTGCGCCAGGCCAGGTTGCGAACGATCGAGCGGCCGATGGCAAGGGCATGCTCGTCGTCGAGGGCGTAGTGGTCGGCAACGCCCGATCGGGTCGTGTGCACCTCGGCCCCGCCGAGCTCCTCGGCCGTCACCTCCTCGCCCGTCGCCGCCTTCACCAGCGGCGGCCCGGCCAGGAAGATCGTGCCCGTGCCCTTCACGATCACGGTCTCGTCGGACATGGCGGGAACGTACGCACCGCCGGCCGTGCACGATCCCATCACCAGGGCCACCTGCGGGATGCGGCGAGCCGAGAGCTGCGCCTGGTTGTAGAAGATCCGCCCGAAGTGCTCCCGATCGGGAAAGACCTCGTCCTGCATCGGCAGGAAGGCGCCACCGGAGTCGACGAGGTAGAGGCAGGGCAGCCGGTTTTCGAGCGCGATCTCCTGCGCCCGCAGGTGCTTCTTGACGGTGAGCGGGTAGTACGTGCCGCCCTTGACCGTCGCGTCGTTGGCCACGATCGCGCATTCGACGCCCTCGATGCGACCGATGCCGGTGACGATCCCGGCGCCCGGCGCTTCATCGTCGTAGAGGCCGTTGGCGGCGTGCGCGCTCAGCTCGAGGAACGCGCTGCCGGGGTCGATCAGCCGATCGATCCGCTCCCTGACCGGCAGCTTGCCGCGCTCGCGATGGCGAGCGATCGAGCGGTCATCGCCGCCGGCGCCGCGCTCGGTCAGCGCCCGGGTGCGGCCGCGAAGGTCGTCCACCATGGCGCGCATCGCATCGGCATTGGCGCGGAACGCCTCGGAGGCGGGATCGAGCGAGCTGCGCAGGACGGCCATGTCCCGCGATTATGGCCGCGAGACCTCGGCTGCGGCGGGCCTCAGGCGAGGGTGACGAGCGGGACCATCTGCGCGACGTGGGCGCTGTTGACGATCACGACGCTCACCACGTGCTCGAAGGGCGGCTCGCCGTTGTGCAGGATGTACGCATCGGTGAGGGGCACGAAGGTCTGGCTGCGCGCCAGGTGGAGCCCGACCTCGACGCCGGGCGGCAGGTGGACGTTGCCGGTCACGCTGAACGGGCCGGCGCTGACGGCGGCTCGGCGCAGGCGGCGGTGGAGCCGCAGCTGCCGGCTGGCGCGCCACTCGGGAGGCATCGCCAGGATGACCTGCGCGGTCGGCAGTGACTCCCACTCGCCGTTGTCTCCGAGAACCTTGCCGTTGGTCGATGGCGTGCTGGTGTCGTCGAGCGGGCCCGGGCTCGGCCGCCACAGCCGCAGCTCGTCCTGGCTGCTGAGCAGGTCGGTCACGCGCTGGCCGTTCGGGGCGATCCAGCCGACGATTCGGGACTCGGCCGTGTACAGCTCGATCGGCGCGAGCTCCGGGGCGACGGCGAGCGCCGCGCTGCCCTGCGTGGCCATTGGGCCGGGGCCGCCGCGGCGTGGGTTCCAGAACGTCACATTGCCTCCTGCTCGGAATTCGGCCGCGCGAGCACGATCGTGGCCGTTGACCGAACGGTACGCGCTGGCCGGCGACGGCACCAACGGGTCGAAAGTCCTAAGGGGGGCCGGTGCGCCTCGGCACCGAACCGGTACCCCTGGCCGGAGGCGATGCGTGGTCGGTTGATCCGGTTCGTCGAAGGCGCGATACTCCGACCTGTTCGGTCGGACTTGCCGGCCCCAGTCTCATCCGCCCGCGCGGCAACAGCCCGCGCGCCCGTCGAACATGGCTCGAAGGAGCCTGCGACCCCCCGATGTCCGCTGCAGATCCAACCACCGCCACCGCTCAGGCTGCCCTCGTGAGCACCGATTGGGCCCGTGAGCACCTCGACGACCCGAAGGTCCGCTTCCTCGAGGTCGACGTCGACACCGATGCCTACGACACCGGCCATCTGCCCGGCGCGACCGGCATCAACTGGAAGAGCCAGCTGACCGATCTGGTCAGGCGGGACCTCGTCAGCCGCGAGGAGCTGCAGTCGCTGCTGCGCGCCGCCGGCGTCGACGACGACACCCGGATCGTGCTGTACGGCGACAACAACAACTGGTTCGCCGCCTGGGCGTACTGGCAGCTCCGCTACCAGGGCCTCGACAACGTCAGCCTGCTCGACGGCGGCCGGATCAAGGTCGAGGCCGATCGGCCTGCCGCTGACGACCGATGCGCCGTCGCACCCCGAGGGCTCCATCACGCTGCCGGACCGGACGCGCGAGGAGCTGCGCGCCTACCGCCAGCAGGTGATCGACGGTATCGGCTCGGCGGGTGGCGACCTTGTCGACGTCCGCTCACCCGAGGAGTTCCGCGGCGAGCTCGCCGCGCCGGCGCACCTGCCGCAGGAGGCAGCGCAACGGCGTGGCCACATCCCCGGCGCGGTCAACGTTCCGTGGTCGACCGCCGTGGCCGAGGACGGAACCTTCAAGCCGATCGAGCAGCTGCGCGAGCTGTACGGCGCCAAGGGCGTCAACGGCGAGGACGAGGTCGTCGCCTATTGCCGCATCGGGGAGCGATCCAGCCACACCTGGTTCGTCCTGCACGAGCTGCTCGGCTATCGCAACGTGCGCAACTACGACGGCTCGTGGACCGAGTACGGCTCGCTGGTCGGCGTACCGATCGAGGTCGGTGAGGCGTCCACGAATTGACCGATGCGCGTCCGGTGAGCGCATCGCTGGTGGGTCCGGCTCCCGAGGGGATGCCGGACCCCGCCCTGGCACCTCCCCAGCTCGCGCGGAGCGGCGATCCGTTTGCCGCCCTGCGCGTCGTTCACTTCGTGTCTCGCCTGCGGCGCAACGAGTCCCTTCAGCTCCGCGACGTCGTGGCGGCGCTGAACGCCGAGTTCCTCGACTGGTACTTCAGCGAGAAGGTCGTGCTGGCCGAGCTGGTCCAGCTCCAGGCGAACTGGTCGATCAGCTTCCATGGCGACGATCGGATCGTGCTTGACCGAAACGATCGCGGCCACACGCTGCTGATCGTCGACTCGACCAAGATGAGCTCGTTCCTCGTCAACGAGGCGAACCGGCTGGTCGAGCGGTGCCGCGAGGAGCTGCGGACCTTTACCCTCGGCGACGGCGTCTCGCCCGACTGGTAGCGCGCGAGCTGGGGTCGCCATGAAGCTCTTGCTGACGTCAGGGGGCGTCACGAACCCGAGCATCCACGCGGCGCTCGAGCAGCTGCTCGGCAAGCCGGTTGCCGAGTGCCATGCGCTCGTCATCCCGACCGCGCAGTGGGGCCACCCGATGTGCGGACCGGCGTCCGTGCGGGGACTGGTGGCCGCCGAGCCCGACTTCCGGCACTTCTCCGGCCTGGGCTGGGCGTCCCTCGGCGTCCTCGAGCTCACCGCGCTGCCCACCATCGGCGCGGAGCGATGGGTGCCCTGGGTCCGGGAGGCCGACGTGCTCCTGGTCGACGGCGGCGACGCGACGTACCTGTGCCACTGGATGCGGGAGTCCGGGCTGGCCGACCTGCTGCCGTCGCTTCCCGACACTGTCTGGGTGGGAGTGAGCGCCGGAAGCATGGTGATGACGCCCCGGATCGGCGCGTACTTCGTCGAGTGGCCGTCCGCGGCGGACGACCGCGGCTTGGGGGTTGTCGACTTTTCGATCTTTCCGCACCTGGACGCCTTCCCGGGCAACGCGATGGAAGACGCGGAGCGGTGGGCCGCCAGCATCGGCGCCGCGGCGTACGCCATCGACGAGCAGACGGCAATCAAGGTCGTCGACGGGTCCGTTGAGGTGGTCTCCGAAGGCCGATGGACGAAGTTCGGGTCTTAGCGGCTCAGCTTCAGACCCGGTCCGAGTCTCCCGCCTGTCCGACCTGCGCCCCGATCGGCTCGCCCGCGTGCGAGGGACGCACGTCGCCGTCGGCCACCGGGAGCGGCCACTCGTCGCGGCTTCGGGCGGAACGGGCTCGTGTCCGGCACGACCGGACCATCCGTCTCCTCGAGCGCGCCACCGCGGTAGGCATCCCATACGGCCATCACCGTGTCGCGGTGCGGCTTGATGCGACAGTGCTCGTCGCGGTTGCCCATCTCGTCGCAGTACCCGAGGGGCACGCACTTCGGCACCAGGAAGCTGCCGAAGAACGGGCTGACCCGGAAGACTTCGTGGCGGATCTGCTTGAAGAGCTGGCGGATCTCCCACTGCGCCATCGTGCAGAGGCGCAGCCCGCTCATGTGGATGAGCTGGCGCAGGTTGACCGTCATGATCAGGTTGGTCTGCATCGCGTTCGGGAAGATGAAGCGCGCGTCCTCGGCGGGGACCTCGGCCTGCAGCAGCTGCCCGTAGAGGTCGAGGTTCTCATCGATCGCTCGTTGGAACCGGCCGGCCAGGTCGTCGGGAAGGTCGCCGTTCGCGATCGAGTCGGGGACCGTGTAGTTGTCGCGCTGCTTGAAGCTCACGTAGCGCTGCGACTGCTGGTCGAACGCCGTGCCGGCGCGATGCCGCACCAGCTGGTGGCTCAGGGCGCGCGTCACGCCGCTGATGGCAAACGTGAAGTTGACGTGCTCGATGGTCGAGCCGTGCCCGGACTCCATCACCTTCCGCACCAGGCCCTGCTGCTTCTCGTCAGCGATCTGGCGGCTGACCGCCTTGTCCCAGATCTGATCGGGAACCTGCTCCGAGTAGCAGGTGCGACAGGCCGTATAGATGATCGGCAGGTAGAACTCCTCGACGATCTCTTTCGTCGGGAAGATCAGCTTGGCGGAGAGGTCGGTGGAGGTGGAGGGCATGTGCGACCTCACGGTGCCAGCCGGCGGCCGGCATGAGTAGGGGGTTATCCACAGAACGTACCCACACATTGTATGACATCGGTGGATAAGATTGGCCGGTGGGCCGTTCGCAGCACGGTTCTCCGGTCCTCGGCCGCGTCATACAACCGCAGGACGCGCAGCGCTCAGTGGCGGCTAGGCTCCTTCGTCGATCGCCTCGTCCCCGGCGTCCTCGTCGGCGAGCGACAGCCGCTCGCGGGCGCGGGCCGGCCAGGCATCGACTCGCGGCTCGCCGGCGGGCCGGTCGAGGGCGATCCGGTCGCCACCGCCGTCGCGCGCCATCCGGAGGGCCTCCTCGGCGCGGGCCATCAGTCCGTCGAAGTCGAGGTCCTCCCCGGGCCGTATGACGGCCACGCCGACGCTGAGCGTGGCTGCGACCTCGGTCGTCCCCACCGAGACCGGGCGCTGGCCGATGCGCCGGCGGAGCACCTCGGCAAAGGTGGCCGCACCGCCCTCGTCGGTGTGGGGAAGGACCGCCAGCAGCCCATCGCTGCCGGACCGTCCGATGGCATCGGCCGCTCGGACGCGGAGCCGGACGCGCAGGGCAACCTCTCGAAGCACCGCATCACCGCCCGCGATGCCGTGCACGCTGTTGATCTCGCCGAAGTGGTCGACGTCGAGGAGAACGACGGCCACCGGATGCTGGTAGCGGCGGGCCTCGGCCACTTCGATCCGCAGTCGATCGAGGATCGCGCCGCGGCTGGAGACGCCGGTCAGCGGATCGACCGCGGCCGCGCGCTCGAGCTCGGCGCGCTGCAGCTCGACCGTGCGGCGTGCCTGGAGCAGCTCCTCGATGGTTCGACGCAGCTCGCGACCGAGACGATCCGCATCGGTGGAGATGCCCGGGTCGTGCACCACCACCGTCATGGCATTCGGCTCGCGGTGGATCGACAGGTCCAGGCCGCCAACCGGCGTGCGATGCAGCACGGTCTCCGACGTCGCCGGCAGCTGAGCGAGCGAGAGGCCGAGCAGGTCCTCGAGTCGGGCCCCGGTCGACGCCTCATCCAGGCCGAGCACCGCAGCCGCGGCGGGGTTCCAGGACCGAAGCCGAAGGTGTCCATCGAAACGCAGGACACCCTCGGCAAGCTGTGTGGCGAGCGCCGGCAACGCTTCGCCGTCGATCTCGTTGGTCGTGCGCTCGGTCGCGAGCAGCGAGCGTGCGGTCAGGACCCCGGAGCCGGCCAGCGCCACGAGGCCGAATGCGAGCTCCGCGCCCTCCCCCCGCGCGAGCGCAAGGGCGGTGGCGCCGACCGCCATGGTGACCGCCGCCGGGGCAAGATCGCGCGTGGCAACCACGATCGACGCCAGGCCGGCGAGCACGGCCGCGGCCACCAGCAGCGCCTGGTGGTAGGGAGCGATGGCGTCCATGACCGGCGGGAGCACCTCGAAGATGACCATGGCCTCGGCGAGGGTGAGCAGGACGCCGGCCGTCACCAGGCGAGCTCGTACGCCCGGCCACCAGCGTGCCGAGCCGCTCGGCGACCGCGGCCGCAAGCATCAATCCGGCCGCTGCCAGGATCGAGAGCGCGATCGTCCCGGCGCCGCCGAGGCGCGCCAGCGATCCGCCGACGAGTGCAGCCGAGCTGCCCGCCAGCAGCAGGGAGGCGAGGGAGCCATATCGCAGACCCGTCACCAGCGCCGCCACCGTTGCCGCTCCGGCGGTTCCGAGCAGCACGACGGCAAGGGCCGGAATCACCCAGCCGAGGCCAACGGCGTCGAGCTCGGTGGCCGGGAGCGCGTGCAGCACGAAGACAGGCGCCAGTAGCGCGGCGGTCGCCAGCAAAGCAAGCACGGCGCGCACGGCGTGCCCGCTCGGGCTTCGTTCCATGCGGCCAGTCTCCGGTGACGGCGCAAGGCCGGGCAATGGTACGAACGACGCCCTTGCGCGCCCTATACTCGGGCACCGTGAACGCGCATCCCGCCGTCATGTCCCGCGCGGCGTTTCTGGCCGCGACCGATGCGCTGATCGAGACCGGCGACCAGCTGGTCGCTGAGCCCGAGTGGGACGGCTTTCGGCAATGGCTGATCGAGTCGGATGCGCTCCTCCAGCGAGTGTGGGGACCGATGGATCGCTACCATCTCGCCTGGCTCAACGTCGGGCGCGGCAGCGCGCCGCCCGGCTCGTCGCTCGATGACGCCGGCACCCGCCGCTTCATTGCGGAGGTCGCCAGCGGGAAGCTCGCCGTCCTGCGTACGATGAAGACCAGCGTCGAGCGGCAGGGCTGGTCCCTGCTCTCCGACGACGATGCCCCTGTCGACCCGACCGAGGAGAATCGGTGAGCTACCCGATCGCGCCCGGCGGCCTGGCGGCCGTCCTCGCCCATCCCGACGACGAGAGCTTCGGCTGCGGCGGCGTGCTCGCCCTGGCGCACGATGCCGGTGCGACAACGCGGCTCTTGGTCGTCACCCGCGGCGAGGCCGGCTCTCCCGATGGAACCGCGGATCCCGCGGTCGGCGACCAGCGCGAGGCGGAGCTGATCTGCGCCGCACGCTCCCTCGGCCTCGACGAGGTCTCACTGCTCGACGGCTACGCGGATGGCGGTGTGGCGGACCAGCCATTCGAACGGCTGGTCGACGAGATCGCGGCCTGGATGGCCGAGCGGCGTCCGGCGGCGGTCATCACCTTCGGGCCGCACGGCGTCACCGGGAATCCCGATCACATCGTCGTCGGCAACGCCACGCGCTGGGCGGTCGAGCAGCTCGCCGACGCCGGGACGGCGCCCAACGCCGTCTACGTCATCAGCCCGATCTTCGACCCGAGCGGGAATCGCTATGACCTGTCGCCCGAGGAGCAGGCGGCCACGCATCGGATCGAGATCAGCTCGGTCGCCGGACGCAAGGTCGACGCGCTCGCATGCCACGCCAGCCAGGCGGACGTCGCCGAGGAGCTGGCGGCACTGCGCGCCGCGATCGAGGGTGGCGATCCGATCTACGAGGGCTACACCCGCGTCCGGCCGCTCGTCCCCAGCCCGCATCCGGACTTTGACGACAAGCTCCTCTAGTCTCGTCTCCGGCCGATGCTTCCCGCGCTCGATACCGCGCTTCGAGACGGCGTTGCGGGGCGTCGACGGGTGGCCCTCGGGTGCTCCCTCGCGCATGAGCGTAGACTGTGCGTATGACAATCGATTCCAACCTCGGCAAGGTGGACGAGGTGATGACCGCCCTCTACGACATCCAGGATCCGGAGATCGGGATGAGCATCGTGGACCTCGACCTGATCAAGGGGATCGAGCTCGGCGTCGACGGCGGGCCGACCGAGATCAAGATGGTCCTCACCACGCCGTTCTGCCCGTGGGCCGGCGAGCTGATCCAGACGGTGAAGACGAAGGCCGAAGAGGTCGTCGGTCCTCCCGTCAAGGTCACGCTGCTCGCCGAGCGCTGGGAGCCGCCTCCGGGCCTCTTCTAGGTCTCGCCCGATGCGGATCTACACGCGCAAGGGCGACACCGGCACGACCGGCCTCCTCTTCGGAGGCGACCGCGTGAGCAAGGCCGACCTGCGGACCGATGCCTACGGCACCACCGATGAGGCCGTCTCCGCGCTCGGGCTGGCCCGAGCCGCGATCGGCGCCGAGACGGACCGGATCGAGTCGCGACTGGCCGAGCTCATCCTGCGCCTTCAGCGCGAACTGTTCGTGGTGGGGGCGGAGCTGGCCACGCAGACCGATCGACGCGACCGGTTGACCGATGGCACCACCCGCGTCACCGAGGCGATGATCGCCGCCCTCGAGTCCGAGATCGACGAGCTCGAGGAGCTGGTGGAGCAGCCGAAGGAGTTCGTCCTGCCGGGGGAGTCGATGACCGGCGCCGCGCTCGACCTGGCGCGCACCACCATCCGGCGCGCCGAACGCCGGTCCGTCGCCCTCGCCGAAGCGGGCGGCCTCCCCGACTCGCACGTCGTGCCGTACCTGAACCGCCTTGCCGACCTGGTCTTCGTGATGGCCCGCGCAGCCGATGGGGTCTTCCGACCGCTCCGGACCCGCGAGTAGAATCGCCCCAGCCCACCAACCCGCCTCCGGGGGGCTGCACCACGGCAGACCGGCTCTGGCGTTGGCGCTCTGACAAGGAGAAACCACACGATGACCTATGCCGTGACCAACCCCGCCACGGGCGAGACGGTCAAGACCTACGACACCATCACCGACGCCGAGCTCGAGGCCGCGATTGCCGCGGCCGACGAAGCGCACCGCACCTGGTCGAAGTCGACCACGGTCGAGGAGCGAGCGGCCCTCATCCGCCGCGTCGCCGAGCTGCACACGGAGCGCCGCAAGGAGCTGGCACAGCTCATCGTGCGCGAGATGGGCAAGCCGATGGGGCAGGCGGTCGGCGAAGTCGACTTCGCCGCCGCGATCTACGAGTACTACGCCGACCATTCGCCGGACTTCCTGAAGGACGAGCCGATCCAACTGCTCGCGGGCGATGGCTCGGCGGTGATCCGCCGCTCGTCGCTCGGGGTGCTGCTCGGCGTCATGCCGTGGAACTTTCCCTACTACCAGGTCGCCCGCTTCGCCGGCCCGAACCTCATCATCGGCAACACGATCCTGCTCAAGCACGCCGCGCAGTGCCCTGAGTCCGCCGCCGCCATGCAGCAGATCTTCCTCGACGCGGGCTTCCCGGCCGGCGCCTACGTGAACGTCTACGCCTCGCACGACCAGCTCGAGCGCGTCATCGCCGACCCGCGCGTGCAGGGCGTCTCGCTCACCGGCTCCGAGCGCGCCGGCGCCGCGGTCGCCGAGATCGCGGGCCGCCACCTGAAGAAGGTCGTGCTGGAGCTCGGCGGCTCGGACCCCTTCATCCTGCTCTCGACCGATGACCTCGACGCCACCGTGCAGAACGCGATCGACGCCCGCCTCGACAACAGCGGCCAGTCGTGCAACGCGGCCAAGCGCTTCATCGTCGCCGACGAGCTGTACGAGCCCTTCCTCGAGAAGTTCACGGCCAAGATCGCCGAGGTCGAGGCGACCGACCCGATGGTGCGCGGCTCGGCGCTCGGCCCACTCTCCTCGCTGAAGGCCGCGGAGACCATCGACGAGCAGGTCAAGCGCGCGGTCGAGCACGGCGCGACGCTCGCGCACGGCGGCGCCCGCGACGGCGCGTTCTTCCAGACGACGGTGCTGACCGATGTCACACCCGAGAACCCCGCCTCCAAGGAGGAGTTCTTCGGCCCGGTCGCGCAGGTGTACCGCGCGAAGGACGAAGCCGACGCCGTGCGCATCGCGAACGACACGCCCGTACGGCCTGGGCTCGTACGTCTACACGACCGACCAGGAGCAGGCGCTCCGCGTCGCCGACGGCATCGAGGCCGGCATGGTGTTCGTGAACGTCGTGCTCGCCGACGGCGCCGAGCTGCCGTTCGGCGGCATCAAGCGCTCGGGCTCGGGCCGCGAGCTCGGCCGCTTTGGCGCCGACGAGTTCGTGAACAAGAAGATGATCCGCATCGGCTGACGCCCAGGCGTCACGTGGACTGTCCATGACACCCGCAAGGCACACGATTCACATTCGGCGGCCGGTGGAGGACGTCTTTGCCGTGCTCACCAATGTCGAGCTCACGGGGCGTTGGTATCCGGCGCGCGTCGAGGAGTGGTGGACGTCTCCGCCTCCCCACGGCGTGGGCTCGACGCGTCGGGCTCGGGTCTGGGTCCTCGGCCGGGCCGTGGAGAACGATGCCGTGGTCACCGCGTACGACCCACCACGGCTTGCCGCAATGAAGGGCACGTCGCCCAGCGCGCCATTCGAGGCCACCCTCGGCTTCGAGCCCGAAGGCGACGGCACGCGCGTCGACGTCGAAACGGCCTTCCATCTCCGCGGAATCATGAAGCTGGTTGCGCCGATGTTCGTCCGCAACTACGAGCGCGGGTGGGCGCGCGGCATGGCCAACCTCAAGCGGATGATGGAGGCGGGCGAGCTCTGAGCCGGGCTAGGCCGGACCGACCTCCTCGACCACGACCCCTTCGTTCGGGCCCAGCTCCACATCCGCGGCAACCGATGCCCCGTCGCGCTCGCGGTGGGTGCCGATGAGCACGCGACCCGGACCGGCACCGGGTATTGAGCGAGACTCGCCGGTCAGGTTGAGGGCCACCGTCAGCCGGCCCTCGGCGGAGACCCGTCGGAAGGCGAACGTGCCGTCCGGCGTTTGGCCGAAGGGCTCGAAGTCGCCGAGGTGGAGGACGGGATGCTCGCGGCGCAGCGCGATCAGGCGTCGGGTCAAGGTCAGGATCGAGTCGGGATCCTCCGCCTGTCCGGCAACGTTGACGCGATCGGCATCCGGCGCCAGCGGCAGCCACGGCGTTGCGTCGGGCGCCGTGAAGCCGGCATTGGGGGACGCGTCCCACTGCATCGGCGATCGCTCCGGATCGCGGCCGCGGCCGGGCTCCCTGCGCTCGACCGGGTCGCGCGAATCGGCGGCCGCAACCGGCACGTCGACCATGCCGATCTCCTCGCCGTAGTAGATCGTGGGCGTGCCCCGCAGGGTGAGCAGCAGCAGCATGCCGACCTTTGCCTGGTCCCGACCCGCGCGATGCGGCGATGCGAAGCGTGGCTGGTCGTGGTTGCCGAGCACCCAGCTGGCCCACGCTCCCGGCGGCAGGACGCCCTGGACCCCCTCGACGGCGCCGCGTACGGCCTCGGCGGTCCACGGTGCGTAGGTCATGTGGAAGTTGAAGGGCACGTGGATCTCGTCCTGGCGCTCGCCGTAGTACTTCGCCCACGTGTCGTAATCGGGGTGGTGCAGCTCGCCGATGCTGACGCGGTCGCCCGGATACGACTCGAGCAGGCGCCGGAAGTCGCGATACAGCTCGTGCATGTCGGGATGAGCGTGATCGTGCAGATGCAGCTGCTCGGCCCATGCTCCGAGCCGGCTCCACTCGCTCGGGTCGGGGTTCGGTGGGTTGTCGCGCAGCTCGGGGTCCTTCATCACCATCGGCGCCACATCGATCCGGAAGCCATCGACGCCGCGGTCGAGCCAGAAGCGCGCGACGTCAAACATCGCCGCGCGCGTGTCGGGGTTGCGCCAGTTGAGGTCCGGCTGCTCTGACAGGAAGGTGTGGAGGTAGAACTGCTCCGTCGCCGGGTCCCACTCCCAGGCTGGACCGGCGAACATGCTGATCCAGTTGTTCGGCGGGCTGCCGTCCGGCTTCGCGTCGCGCCACACATACCAGTCGCGTCGGTCGCTGTCGCGCGACGCGCGGGAATCGGCGAACCAGGGATGCCGGTCACTGGTGTGGTTCGGCACGTAGTCGACGAGGACCCGGAGGCCGCGCTCGTGGGCCGCGGCGAGCAGCGCATCGAAGTCGTCGAGCGATCCGAAGAGCGGGTCGACATCGGTGTAGTCGGCGACGTCGTAGCCGAAGTCCGCCATCGGCGATGGGTAGAAGGGCGCGATCCAGATGGCGTCCACGCCGAGCCACGCGAGGTAGTCGAGGCGGCTGGTGATGCCGGCGAGGTCTCCGGTGCCATCGCCATTGGCGTCGGCGAAGCTCCGCGGATAGACCTCGTAGACGACGCCGGTCTGCCACCAGTGGGGCTGCTTCTGCTGCATGCGACGAAGGCTAGACAAATGCCGTGCGGCCTGCTCGGCCTGTTACGATCGGTCGGCGATGACCGATACGCCCGCCGCCAGCACGCCCACCGCTGACCCATCGGCACGGCGCGGGCGAACGCCCGCCCTCGATCCCGAGGAGCATGAGCGGCTCTTCCGCGAGGCGGTCGCCCTCTTCAACGGGGTTCGCTACTGGTACGCGCACGAGGCGTGGGAGACGCTCTGGCGGGCCGCGCCCGACGAGGATCGGGACTTCTACCAGGGCCTGATCCAGCTTGCCGCCGGCCTCCTGCACCTCCAGCGTCGCAACAGGCGCGGGGCGCGCAACAAGCTGCGGGAGGGGCTCGAGAAGCTCCGCCGATATGAGCCGGCCTATCACGGCATCTTCGTCATCGAGCTGACCGGCGAGGCGAGCCGCGTGCGTCCAGGATCTCGATGGCGGTTACCTTCCCTACCTCATTCCGCCGGTCATCCGGTTCACGGAGACCGACACGCCCGACTTCAGCCGGTGAGCGAGGATCGGGTCGAGCGCGACACGATGGGTGAGGTTCGGGTGCCGTCGGATGCCAGGTGGGGGGCGCAGACACAGCGCGCCGTCGAGAACTTCCCGATCTCGGGCAGTCGCCTCGAGCGGTCGCAGATCGAGGCGCTGGCGCGCATCAAGGGCTCGGCGGCAGTGGTCAAGCGCGACCTCGGCCTGATCGAACCCGAGCTGGCGAAGGCGATCATCGATGCGGCCGACGCGGTCGCTCGTGGCGATCACGACGACCAGTTCCCCGTCGACGTCTTCCAGACGGGCTCGGGTACCTCCAGCAACATGAACATGAACGAGGTGCTGGCCACGCTCGCCGCGGAGTCGCTCGGGCGGCCCGTGCACCCGAACGACGACGTCAACCATCCGCTGTCGTCGAACGACATGTTTCCGGCCTCGATCCACGTCGCCGCCACGGCCGGTGTCGTTCGCGACCTGATTCCCGCGCTCGAGCACCTCGCCGCCTCGCTCGAACGCAAGCGCGACGAGTTCGCCGATGTCGTGAAGTCGGGCCGCACCCACCTCATGGACGCAACGCCGGTGACCCTCGGCCAGGAGTTCGGCGGGTACGCCGCCCAGGTCGGCTACGGTGTCGAACGGCTGATGTCGACGCTCCCGCGGTTGGCCGAGCTTCCGCTCGGCGGCACGGCGGTCGGAACCGGCATCAACGCGCCGCCCGGCTTCGGTGGTCGGGTGATCGCCGAAGTCGCATCGGCGACCGGCCTGCCCCTCACCGAGGCGCGCGACCACTTCGAGGCCCAGGGCGCCCGGGACGCCCTCGTCGAGCTGTCGGGCCAGCTGCGCACGATCGCGGTCAGCCTGACGAAGATCGCCAACGACCTGCGCTGGATGGGATCCGGTCCGCGCGCCGGCCTCGCCGAGATCAACCTCCCCGATCTCCAGCCGGGGAGCAGCATCATGCCGGGCAAGGTGAATCCCGTCATTCCCGAGGCGACCCTGATGGCGTGCGCCCAGGTCGTGGGGAACGACGCCGCGGTGGCGTGGGGCGGTGCGGCGGGCAACTTCGAGCTGAACGTCATGCTGCCGATGCTCGGTCGCAACATCCTCGAGTCGATCCGCCTCCTCAGCGCCGTCAGCCGCCTCCTCGCCGACCGATGCATCGACGGCATCACGGCAAACGTCGAGCGGCTCCGCGAGTACGCGGAGAGCTCACCCGCCATCGTCACGCCGCTCAACCGGCACCTCGGATACGAGGAGGCCGCCAGCATCGCGAAGCAGGCGCTCGCGGAGCGCAAGACGATCCGCCAGGTCGTCATGGAGCGCGGACACGTCGGGGCCGGACGCCTCACCGAGGCCGAGCTGGACGAGGCGCTCGACGTCATGGGTATGACGCGCCCGTAGGCCGAGCGCGCTCAGTCGCGGTTGCGGTCGCTTCCGGCTGGAGGCAGGAAGGCATAGCGGATCTGTGGTGGTGGGCCGTTGCCCAGACCGTCCACGATCGCGTGGGTCCAGACCAGCAGGTCTCCGCTGATGTGCGGTCGCAGGATGTGGTCGTCACCATCCGACGGGTATCGATCGATGAGGCGGGCCGTCTCGAGATCGAGGTCGTAGACGCCGAGCGCGGTCGAGTCGACGCCCCACGCAGCCACGAAGCGCGTGCCGGCCGACGGGTAGTTGACGAACTCCTGCGGGCGGATCGGCAGCGAGCGGACCTCGCCGAGGGCCTCATCAAAGCGGAAGAGGTGCCCCCAGTTGAACATGCTGAACCCTGGCTCCGCCTCCTTCCACACGACACCCCCGTTGAGCAGCAGCAGCGGCATGGTGGCTCGGCCGGAGCCGTCGAGACGTGCCGGTGGTGCCTCCGGAGTGCGGACGTTCGTCACGTACACGTGCCGCTCGTCGCTCGACCGATCCTCCGAGTAGGTCACCTCGCAGTACGCGATCTCGGTGTCTCGAAGGGATGGCAGCCAGAGCTCGGCCCGGCTGGCGTCGCGTTCCTCGATGAGCACGGGCTCCCAATCCGGGGCGCGCGCGTAGAGCAGCTGTGAGACCGGGCCGTTCGGCCCGCGGTCGAACGCCGTCCAGGCGATCTGTCCCTGGTGGACGGCAAAGCTCGGCACCAGGCTCGAGACCGCCTCGTCGCCCGGGTGCGAGTCGAGCAGGATGGGCTCCGCCCCGGCATCGGGCAGGAGCCACAGGTCCCACTCGCGTTCTCCGTGGATCCCGGTGTCGACGAATGCCCACGTACCAAACTCTCCGCCGATCCGGGCAAGTGCGCGGTCTCGTCGAGGATTTCGCCACAGCAGCTCCGGCGCATCCGCGCCAGGCCGGTAGCGCCACAGGTCCGGAGCGCCTTCCGCGCCAGGCCCGTCCGCAACGCCGGACGAGAAGATCACCGCCTCGCCGTCGCTGGCGACCTCGAGCGTCGCAGTCGTCCAGGCGGGATCGAGCGAGCCGATCTCGATCTCCTGACCGAGCTCGCCGATCGGCTCGCGCGACGCTGCCGGCGGCGAGGCGGTCGCCGCAGCCGGCGTCGTCGAGGAATCGGCCGATGCGTGCGCGCCGCGAGACGGGCTTGGGATCGGAGGGGTGGCGACGCTGCACGCCGCCACCCCACCGACCAGTCCGAGGACGATGACCCAGGACCGGCGCCCTGCCTTCACCAGACGAACACCCGGGTGTGCTCGCCGATCAGGGCGGCGATGTGACGAGTCGGATCCCAGTACTTGCCGGTCCCGCCTCCCTCGTCTCGCGAAGAATCCGTGTAGTAGATCCGAGCGGTGTCGTTCCCCGTGTAGTTGCTGTACCACCCGTAGACCGAGATCCAGTGGCCTACCGAGACCACGGGGCGCGGCCAGCTCGTCAGGTAGTAGCGCGAGTTCGGGTCATGCGGCTTCAACGAGAAGGCCAGCGGCATCTTCGAGCCGCTGATATTTGCCCGCACGAATCCCTGGAGCTCGTCTCCGGTGTGACCGTCGCGGTCACTGTCGCTGAGTGGTGTGACCACCCACTGCCAGACGGCGGGCCGGCGGGGCGCTCCGCGCGTCGCCGTCTCGAGCCCGTTGGCAAGGCTCTGGGAGCTCGTCCCACCGTTGGCGTCGGTGCCCATCCAGCCTGCGATCTTTGCCTGGGTGAACTTGTTGCCACCCGCCGCCACGGCCCAGGTGTAGTTCGCGATCACCTGCCCGACCGCGGGCCCGCAGTAGGAGCCGTATGACCTGGTCGCGCGCCTCGACCGGGAGGTACGCCTGCGGCACCGTGCATGCCTGCGTTCCCGGTCCATTGGTCGCGCTCGTCGGCGTGACGCACTGGAGCGACACCAGGTCGACGCCACTGGCGGCGACACCGGCGAGGTACGCGTTGGCCGCAGCGACCTTGCGGTCGGACGCCGCCCGCTGCTCGGCGGTGAGCGGCGCCTCGCCGCCGGGTGCCTTCGGGCCCGCCGCGGCGACGGGGGTAATCGTGAGCGCGGACATCAGGGCACCGCACAACGCGGCCATCGCGATCCGTCTCGTAAACATGGGGGCAGCCTCCTGTTCGACGGAGGCGGGCCGGCGTTCATCCGAGCGTTCGATTGGTCACGGGCATGATGCCGGACAGTCTCTTCACCGCCGATTACCGGCTTGCTTACCGGGCGGCGGAAGAGATACATGAGAACGCCGGCCCGTTTCCGAGCCGGCGTCCTCCCGAGCCGTCAGGTCGGGGTGCCACTACTTCAGCCCCGTTATCGTTGGATTACAGGAACCCGACCCGACGGTTCTTCAATTGTGTCCGCATGGTGCTCGCGGCCGCCGTGCCGCCGAAAGTGTCGAATGTCCCGGCGATCCCGGGCAACCCGGGATCGACGACGCGGGGATAGAATCGGTCCTGAGCCCACCCCGCGCGCGAGCTTGCGCCGCCCTAGGAGATCCATTCCCCGTGACCAAGAGCTACCGCAACCTGATCGGCGCCGACTGGAAGGACGCCGCGTCGGGCGCCACCTTCACGAGCGTCAGCCCGGCCGACCACGATGAGGTGATCGGTGAATTCCCCGCATCCGGCCCGGTTGACGTCGACGCCGCGGTCGGGGCCGCGCGCCTTGCCTTCCCGAGCTGGAGCGCCATGCCGGCGCCAAAGCGCGGTGAGATCCTCTTCCGCGTCGCGCGCCTCCTCGCCGAGCACAAGGAAGAGCTCTCGCGGCTCATGACCACCGAGATGGGCAAGGTCCTGCCCGAGGCGCGCGGCGATGTCCAGGAGGCGATCGACGTCGCGTACTACATGGCCGGAGAGGGGCGCCGCCTGTTCGGGCAAACCGTGCCGTCGGAGATGCCCGACAAGTTCGCCATGGCCATCCGTCGTCCGATCGGCGTCGTCGGCATCATCACGCCCTGGAACTTCCCGATCGCCATCCCGGCCTGGAAGCTGTTCCCCGCGCTCATCTGCGGCAACACGGCGGTGATCAAGCCGGCGTCGGATACACCCGCATGCCTGGTCCGCTTCGTCGAGCTGCTTCAGGAGGGCGGTCTGCCTGACGGCGTGGTGAACGTGGTGACCGGCTCCGGCGCCGAGGTCGGGAACGCGATCGTCGACCACGCGGACGTCAAGGTCATCAGCTTTACCGGCCATACCGATACCGGGGTCGAGATCAGCCGGCGCGCGGCGGAGACGCTGAAGCGAGTCTCGCTGGAGCTTGGCGGCAAGAACCCGATCGTGGTCTGGGAGGACGCGGACCTCGATCTCGCCCTCGACTCGGTCGTCTGGTCGGCGTTCGGCACGAGCGGCCAGCGCTGCACCGCGGCCTCCCGGCTGATCGTGCACCGGGCGATCCACGACGACTTCGTGCATCGGCTGAGCCAGCGCGTCGGCAAGCTCGTCCTCGGCGACGGTCTGGACGAGAAGACCGATGTCGGGCCGGTCATCAACGACACGGCGGTGGAGCGCATCGCAGCCTATGCGGCCATCGGCCGCAACGAGGCGGATCTCGTTCTCGGGGGCGAGCCCGCCCGAGAGGGGAGCCTCGGCAAGGGTTCGTTCTTCCAGCCGACCATCTTCACGGAGGTCAAGCCCGACGCGCGGATCGCCCAGGAGGAGATCTTCGGGCCGGTGACCGCCGTCATCCCGGTCGACGACTGGGACGAGACGGTGCGGATCGTGAACTCCGTGAAGTACGGGCTGTCGACCTCGCTCTTCACACGCGACATCAACCTCGCCTTCCGCTCGATCCGTGACTTCGACTCCGGGCTGGGGTACGTGAACCACGGAACCATCGGTGCCGAGGCGCATCTGCCGTTCGGGGGGACCAAGGCGACCGGCAACGGTCACCGCGAGGTGGGGCAGGCGGCGCTTGACTTCTTCAGCGAATGGAAGAGCGTCTACATCGACTACTCGGGCAAGCTGCAGCGCGCCCAGATCGACATGGAGTTCGTCGACCAGGAGCAGACCTAGGCCAGGATCAGCCTCGTCCTCGCAGCGCGGCCTCGATCTCGTCCAGGTGCTCGGCGCGGTGCTCGTAGCGATGACCGCTGATCGGACATTCCGGATCGCCGGGCCACAGCTGCTCCGGGGGTAGTGCCGCCACAAGCGCGTCGCACTCCTCGGCGGTCTGGAGGGCGAGTTGGGCAGCCGCCCTCGGCGCGATCGCGTGGATCAGAGGGCGGGTCGTGTCGTTCAGCCAGTCGCCCTCGGGCTCGGCATCTCCTGGCGCCCAGGGCTCGCCACTCGTGAGCTTCTGGGCCAGGACCAGGACGCGGATGTCCCAGTAGGCGATGTGACCGAGCACGCCGGCGACGGTCCAGTACTCGTTCACGGGAGCGGTGAGCGTTTCGTCGTCCAGCCCTTCGACGAGCGCCCGTAGACGCTCGCGCTCGCGGGTATTCGCTTCGATGTAGGAGCGGTCGTCAGTCATTGGCCGATTCTCGCAGGGATGGCTCGACGCTTGCTCCCGCTCCGCGCAGGTGGGAGCATGCGCCGCGAATGCAGCTTCCGTACTTCCCGCTCCACACGGTCGTCTTCCCGCACCTGCCGCTTCCGATCCACGTCTTCGAGGAGCGGTACCGGGCCATGGCCGATGACGTCATGGCCGATGGCTCGCCGTACGCGGGCCGCTTCATCGTGAGCATGATCGTGGACGGACCGGAAATCGGCGGCGACGCCGTCACGCGGCCGATCGGCACCATCTGCGAGGTCCGCAGCGCCGAGCGCTTCGCCGATGGCCGATGGGTGCTGCTGGCGGTGGGCGTCGGCCGCGCTCGGCTCGGCGCTGTCGATCGCTCCGGCCCGTATGCGGTCATCGAGATCGACGCGATCGACGAGCCGCTCGGTGACGAAGCCGCCACGCTCGTCGCCCCAGCGCAGCGCGCGCTGGATGCCTACATGGCCACCGTGAAACGATTCGTGGTGCGCACCGCGTCTGTGGGGGGCGAATCGCACGAGAGCATCGACGTGGCCGCATCCCTCGACAAGGTCCTGAAGCCGATCCAGCTGCCCGACGACCCGGTGGCCGCCAGCTACGCCATCGGCGGCCTCCTCCAGATCGAGCTGTCGCGCAAGCAGCACCTGCTCGAGCTTCCCGACGCTGCCACCCGGCTGCGTGCCGAGCTCCAGCTCCTGCGCCAGGAGTCTCGCCTGCTCGGTGACGGCGCGCTGCCGCCCGTCCAGGCTTCCGACATCGGCTTCCATCCCAACTAGACCGATGCGTCGCTTCCCGCGCGTGCCGATCCTGCTTGTCGTGCTCGTCGCCCTGGCGGCGTGCTCCACACCGGCCGCGACGCCCTCGTCGAGCGTCGCGCCGCCGTCACCGTCGATGGAACCGAGCGGCAGCCCGTCCGGCTCGCCGGGGACATCGGCGCCGCCGAGCGACACGCCCGAGACGGGCGCCACCTACACGGTCCAACGTGGCGACTCGCTCGCATCGATCGCCCGTGCCTACGGCACCACGACGCAGCAGCTGCGGGCCTGGAACGAGGAGCACTACCCGTCGCTGGCCACGAACCCGAACGTGATCGAGCCGGGCTGGGTCCTGGTCGTGAGCGGGGATCCCGACGCGACCCCTCGCCCCATCCCGAGCAATCCGGAGCAGCCGGCCCCGCCGAGCGGATCGGGCTGCACCGCCGGCAATCGTGTGGCGGCCGGATCGGCCGAGACGTACCGCACCATTCCGGCCGCCGGCCCCGGCGTTGCGCTCACCTTCGACATGGGTGGCCGCATGGAGCCCGCGGTCGACATCATGAACTTCCTCGTCGACAACGAGATCTGCACGACCATCTTCGCCACCGGCGTCATGAGCCAGACGGCGCAGGGAGCGGACGTGATGGCGATCATCCGGGCGCATCCCGAGCTGTTCGAGATCGCGAATCACACGATGTACCACTGCGACCTGGTCCGCGGTGGTGGCGGTTCGCCAACGACCGCGCCCTGCGCCGGTGGCCCGTTCAGCGCGGACCGCGTCCGCCGCGAGCTGACCGATGCGGAGGCGATCCTGAGCGCCGGCACCGGCCAGGACCCGCAGCCCTACTGGCGGCCGCCGTACGGCTCGATCAGCGATGCCGTCATCAACGCCGCGGCTGCCGCCGGCTACACCAAGACCTTCATGTGGGACATCGACACGATCGACTGGAAGCCGATCAGCGACGGCGGACCCACCGCCGAACAGATCGCCGGGAAGGTGATCGGCAACGCGGTGAACGGCTCGAACGTGCTCTTCCACCTCGGCGGGTACGAGACGCTCGACGCGCTGCGGCTCATCGTCCCCGGCCTCCGGGACCGCGGATTCACGCTGACGAGCCTCTCCGACCTCCTGAACTAGCCCGGGACGCCTCAGCCGCCGGTCTCCGCGATTCCCTTCCTCGGCTGGGCACTCGCCTCGACCGCCTCGCCGAAGATGCGGACTGCGGTGTCGACCGCTTCCGCATCCACGATCAGCGGTGGTGAGAATCGGAGCGAGGACTCGCCGCACTCGAGCGTGAGGAGACCCAGGCGGAAGGCCGCCTCCTGGACGGCCTCGGCAGCCTCGTGCGAGTCGAACTCCACGCCGAGCATCAGGCCGGCCCCACGGATGTCACGCACGGACTCGACGCCGGTCGGCGACGCGCTCGAGCCCCGAGCGCAGCCGCGCCCCCATGGCGACGGCATTGGCGAGGCCATCCGCCTCGATGATGTCGAGCGTTGCGAGTCCCGCGGCGGCGCAGACCGGGTTGCCGGCGAACGTCGACCCGTGAGCGCCCGGCGGCCAGGTCCAGACCGAGTCACGCGCGATGAATGCACCGATCGGCATGCCCGACGCGATTCCCTTGGCCGACAGGATGATGTCCGGCTCGACCCCCGCATGCTCGATCGCCCACCAGGCGCCGGTGCGGCCCATGCCGGACTGGATCTCATCGGCGATCAGAAGGATGCCGTGCTCGTCGCAGAGGTCGCGCAGGCCCTGCAGGAAGGAGGCCGGAGCGGGGAAGTAGCCACCTTCGCCCTGGATCGGCTCGATGACGATGGCGGCGACATCCGATGGCGCGATGATGCGGCCGAAGATCGTCTTGCGGAGCACCTCCAGCTCGGCGGAGCCGTCGCCGCCTGAGCCCTCGCGCCAGGCGCGAATGCGCGGGAACGGGGCGTGGTGGACCATCGGAAGCAGCGGTCCGAATCCGGCGCGCTGCTTGATCTTCGAGTTCGTCAATGACAGCGCGCCCATCGTGCGGCCGTGGAACCCGCCCTCGAAGGCGATGATCCCGGGCCGATGGGTGTGGTATCGGGCGAGCTTGATGGCGCCCTCGACGGCCTCGGTTCCCGAGTTGGTGAGGAAGACGCGCGCCTTCTCGCTGAACGGAGCGATGGCGGCGAGGCGCTCCATGAACTCCAGGTAGCGCGGCTCGTAGAAGTCGGTCGCGGCGATATGGATGAGGCGGTCCGCCTGATCCTTGATGGCCTGCACCACCTTCGGATGGGAGTGCCCGGTCGAGCAGACGGCGATCCCGGCAGCGAAGTCGAGGAAGCGGTTGCCGTCGACGTCCGTCACGACGAGCCCGGATCCGGACTCGGCGACGAGCGGGTACGCCCGCGTCAGCGAGGGGCTCGCGACGGCCTCGTCGCGCGCGATGAGTGCACGGGCTTTCGGTCCGGGCAGCTCCGTCTGGATGTGCGGCGCGGTCAGCCGGGCAGCCGCAGGCGAGGTGGTGGCCTCGATGGTGGTCATGTGGTGTAGCACTCCGGGTTCGGAGCGGCGCGTCCTGCCCGCGCACCTTGGCTAGTCCGGGGCATCCTAGCAGGGGAGCTCGTGCCTGCTAACCCCCGGCGTCAGCGGATCGTGGGACGCCGGGATCGCTCGTTGCCGATCGCCCACAGGCTCGCACCGAGGCCGACCGTGGCGGCGGCGAAGAGCGGACCACTGCCGAACTCGTTCGCCCACGCCAGCGCGGCGAGCGCAATGCCGCTGCCGAAGGCGGACATGACGATCACATTGGTGGGGTCGTTCCGTATGCGGCCGGCGACGAAGGCAACGAGGACGCCGGTCACGAACCCGGCGATGGCCAGCGGGCTGAGCAGGACGTCGACGGGGATCATGCGCGCACAGTCTCGCCGATGAGCCCCGGCCCTGCATAGATCATCCCGGTCCACAGCTGGATGGCATCGGCGCCGGCCGAGCGCAGGGCGGACGCGTCCGCTGCCGAGCCGACGCCGCCCGACGCGATGATCGCCAGGTCCGGCCCCGCCATGCCGCGGATGCGCGCCACGGCATCACGCGTCCGTTCACGGAGCGGAGCGCCGGACAGGCCGCCCGCCTCGTGGGTGGGTGGCGAGTGGAGCCCCTCTCGGTCCGTGGTCGTATTCGACAGGATGACGCCCATCGCTCCCGACGCGGCGATGGCCGAAACCAGCTCATCGAGGTTGGAAGCATCGAGGTCGGGCGCCAGCTTGACGGCGATCGGGAGCGACGGGGCGACCGCTCGCACCGCATCGATCAGCTCGACCAGCCGTTCCGGCTGCTGGAGGCGGCCGCGCAGCCCCGGCGTGTTCGGGCTGCTGACGTTGATGGCGAGGTAGTCGGCCACATCGGCGACCGCGCCCGCCGCCGCCACGTAGTCATCGAGCGCCGCCTCGTCGGGCGTGTCCCGGTTGCGGCCGATGTTGACGCCGATCACGAACCCTGCCGGAAGGTGGCGGCGTGCGTCCGCGATCCGGCGCGCGAGCGCATCGGCGCCGAGGTTGTTGAAGCCCATCCGATTGATGAGCGCCTCGTCGGCGGCGACGCGGAAGAGGCGCGGCCTCGGGTTGCCCGGCTGCGGCCGCGGCGTGACGGTGCCGAGCTCGACGAACCCGAAGCCGAGGGCGGCCCAGCCGCGGATGGCGAGCCCGTCCTTGTCAAAGCCAGCGCCCAGGCCGATGGGATTGCGGAAGCGGAGGCCAAAGAGCTCGATCGGTGCGCGGCCGGCGTCGCTCGCGGAGACGCCGGATGCAAGGGCGCACAGGGCGCGACCGGGGGCGGATCCACCGGCGATGCGCAGCGCGCCGAGTGTCAGGTGGTGGATCGACTCGGGGTCGGCGGCGAACAGGAGCGGCCGAACGGCGCGGTAGGCGCTGCGGCGCCAGGCGCTCACCGCCGCTCAGTCGTCGCGAGCGCGCGGGAAGGCCATCTCCTCCGGATAGACCGGCGGAAGCGGCTCGCCCTCATCGTCGATCGAGGGGCGGGCGGGGTCGGGCGACATGTACTCGTGCCACACCTCGGCGCCGGCGGCCGGCGGGTCGTCGAGCTCCTTGATGGCGACGATCCCCTCGAAGCGGATCGCGCCCGACTCTCCCTCGTCGGTCTCGAAGTCATCCTCGTACTCGGGAGCCATCTCCACCGCCCGGCCGAGCGCAGCCTCCTCGTCGGTCCCGTCGACCAGGATCACGCGGTCCTCGACCAGCGTGACGGCCTCCGGATCCCCGGCCAGGTAGGCGTACCGCAGCTGGACGGCGAACCATCCGGACGGTTCGACGAGGGTCTCGTCCTCGCGCGATCGAGACCGCGAAACGCTCGGTCATCGGTCCCTCTCGCTCACAGGACGGGCGGCTCCTCGTCGGTGATGACGGTCTGCGACTGCTCGCGCAGGAACTGCTGGACGTAATACGGGCCCAGCCCGCTCTTGCCGGACGAGCCCGAGCCCTTCCAGCCGCCGAAGCTCTGGATCCCCGGCCACGCGCCGGTCGTGGCGCCCGCCCGCCGGTTCACGTAGACGACGCCGGCCTGGATGGTGTCGAGGAAGCGGCGCACCTCGGCCTCGTCGTGGCTGAAGATGCCGGCCGTCAGGCCGTAGGCACTGGCATTCGACTCCTCGAGCGCCTGCTCGAGCGAGTCCACCTCGCCGATGACCAGGAACGGAACGAACAGCTCGTCGCGGAAGAGGCGATGCTCGAGCGGCAGGCCGGTCACGACGGTCGGGGTGGGGAAGAAGCCGCGCTCGGTGTCGCCGTCGCGCAGGACCTCGCCGCCGACCTCGATCGTGCCGCCGTCGGCCCTGGCATCGGCGGTGGCCGTGGTGAACGTGTCGAGCGCACGCTGGTTGATGACCGGGCCCATCCAGCTCTCGCGGCGCGTCGGATCGCCGACCGTGATCTCACGCGTCCGGGAGACCAGCTTGTCGACGAACTCGCGGGCGACCGACTTCTCGACGTAGACGCGCGAGTTGGCCGAGCACTTCTGCCCGTCGTAGCCGAACGCCGAGCGCATGACGCCCTCCGCGGCTTCGTCGAGGTCTGCGTTGCGGGTGACGATCGCCGGGTTCTTGCCGCCCATCTCGGTGATGATCGGACGGGGGTAGTCCTGCGTGAAGCTGCGATAGAGCTTCATGCCGACCTCGTAGGAGCCGGTGAACACCATGCCGTCGATCCCGCGGTTCTCCTGCAGCTCGGCGCCGACCGTCTCGCCCGGGCCGGTGACGAGATTGAAGACGCCGTCCGGGAGCCCGGCGTCCCGGAGCGCCTCTCCGAACTTCCACCCCAGGAGCGGTGCGTCGCTGCTGGGCTTCAGGACCACCGTGTTGCCGGCGATCATCGCCCCGCCCGCCGGCCCGCCGGCAAGCGCCATCGGGAAGTTGAATGGGCTGATCACGCCGAACACGCCGTACGGGCGCAGCACCGAACGGGTGCGCTCGATCGGCGACAGCGAGCCGAGCGGCTTCACGAAACCGTCCGCCTTCTCGAACTCGTCGCCGTAGTAGCGCAGCAGGTCCGCCGTCTCCTCGACATCGCCGAGCGCCTCGAGCCGGTTCTTGCCGACCTCCAGGGCCATGAGCGCCGCGTAGTCGAACTGCCGCTCGCTGATCAGGTCGGCGGCTCGCCGCAGGATCGCGAGCCGATCGCGCCACGGGGTGTCCCTCCACCCCGGGTAGGCGGCACGGGCCGCCGCGATCGCATCGCGCACGTCCTCGCGGGTGCCGATCGGGAAGCGCGCGACCACCATGTCGGTGTCGATCGGGGATCGATCGTCGAACGTCTCGGCGGCTGTGCGTTCCTCGCCGCCGATGATCATGGGGTAGGTGGCTCCCAGGCCGGCTCGAGCGCGTTCCACGGCCGCATCGAAGGACGACTGGAGCTCCTCGTTGTCGGCCGAGAGGGTGGCGTAGGTGATCTTCAGGCGCTGCGTGGTGGCCATCGGTGCAAGTGGGTGCCTCAACCTGGGTCTGTCGGGGAGGTTGATTATCGCACCGGGGTGCAGGCCCGAGGCCCGCGCCTCTCGGAGCAAGCCGAAGGCCAGGCTCCGGGGGGAGAAGAGCCTGGCCTTCGGACCCGCGCATGATATCCGCCGCCTTTGGTGGCCGCAAGCAGTTATTCGCACGGAAGCCTGAGTCGAACGCGGTTCAGGCTGCGGGTTCGGTGGCCATGTGGAAGAGGCCGAGGTTGAGTCGCAGCGAGGGGCGGTGAGCTCCCATCAGGTAGGCACGCCCGCGGTCGCCATAGAGGCGCGGCAGCAGGTCGTGCGCGGTGCGCGCGTCGCCGAGATCGAGTCGAGCGTGGACGACCTTGATCTTGAATCCGTTCCGCAGCCACCAACCCGTGCGGCGGTGGGTGGCCTCCATGACGTGCTCGACCACCTCCGGCTCGAGGAGCGCGGACACGTCGTCACGACCGTAATGACCGATGACGATGAGGCGCCCGCCCGGCCGCAATACGCGTTGCGCTTCCGCAACGGCGGGCAGCGACCCGTCGTCCGGATCGATGAGGCTCGTGAGCACCACGTCGACGGCCGCGTCACGGAGTGGCAGCGAGGTCGACGACCCCTCGATGATGCGGATGTTCGGCTGGTGGGCATCCACCACGCGACGGCGTGCCTCGGCCAGCAGCTCCGGGTCGGACTCGATGCCGTAGGTCCGGCCGGTGCGACGCGCCAGCAGCATCGGGTAATGGCCGATCCCGGTCCCGACATCGGCGATCCGCTTTCCCGACAGCGAGACGATCCGCTCGAGCGCGCCGAGCACCTTCCGCTCCGGATCGATGGCCGCCCCGAGCCGGGCGTGGAGCGCCGGGTCCGACTCGGTCCAGGCGGGAAGGATCGGGCGCATCAGGGGATCTCAACGCGCAGCTCGGCGGGCTGGCCGCCGTCGAGGGTGAGCAGGTCGTTGCCGGCCAGCAGCTGGAGGTCGAACGCCACCGGTCCGGGCGCCCGCCGCGTCACCTGCAGCGTGATCTCCAGCTCGCGCTTCAGGCAGCAGCGGCCCCCAGCCGATCGAGGTGGTCCCGTCCGGCTCGCCCCGCTCGCCGGGGCCCCGCACCCACTTCGTCCACGGCTGGACGAGCGGGGGTCCACCGTCACGGATTCGATCCTCGCTCGGCGTAAAGGGCGCCAGGAAGAGGATCTCATTCAGCTCGGTCGGCCAGCGCAGGACGAGCTCATCGACGCGTTCCGCCGCGGCACTGGTGACGGTGATGGTGAGCGTGCCGCTCTCGTCGCCGACGTCGGCCACGACCGCCGCGTCGACCACGCGCGAATCGATCGTCTCGGGCGGCGCCAGGCTGAGCGATGGCTCCGGAGTGGCCGTCGGCGACGCCGGTGTCGTCGCGATCGGCGTGGGTGAGGTCGCCGTCGTCGGCGAGGGGGTCGGCGCGACCGTCTGTGAGGCGATCGGGGAGGCCGTCTCGTCGGCGACGCAGGCGCCGGCCATCACGATCACCAGGCACGCCAGCGCCACGCGAAGCGAGCGGATCATGCTTCGACCTCGTCGAGCTCGGGCAGCCGATGGCGGATGGCGTAGCCGGCCGCCTGCGCACGGCTCTCGAGGCCGAGCTTGGCGAGGACGCTCGAGACATAGTTGCGGACCGTCTTCTCCGCCAGCCGCATGCGTTCGGCGATGTCCCGATTGGACGCCCCGTCGGCAAGGTGTGCGAGGACGCGTCGTTCCTGCTCGGTGAGATCGGCGAAGGCGCCGGCCTCCTCGAGGCGGCTCGTGTTTCGAAGGCGCTCGAGCACGCTCTTGGTGACGGCGGGGTCCAGCAGCGATCCGCCGGCCGCAACCGTGCGCACCGCATCCACCAGCTCGGACGAGCCGACCCGCTTGAGGACGTAGCCCGATGCGCCCGCGTCGATCGCCGCGAAGAGCGCATCGGCGTCCGCGTAGCTGGTGAGCATCACGACCGGGGTTGACGGGAGCTCTCCGGTGATGGTGCGGCAGGCATCGATTCCCGAACCGTCGGGCATCCGGATGTCCATCACGACCACGTCAGGACGGGTCTGGCGCGCGAGCCGCACGGCCTCGTCACCCGAGCGGGCCTCGCCGACCACGCTGAACCCCGGCTGTCGATCGAGCAGCGCGGCGAGACCGATGCGGACCACCTCGTGGTCGTCGGCGATGAGGATGCGCACGTCCGCGACGGGCGTGGTGGAGTCGGGTGCTGAATCGGTCATGTGGGGCGGCGAACGGTCGCCACGGGCATCGTAAGGGACAGGGAGGTTCCGCGTCCGGGCGTGCTCTCGACGCTCAGCGTCCGCGCCGAGCAGCTCGGCGCGCCGACGGATGTTGGCCATTCCCTGGGCGCGACCGCGACGTCCGCTCTCGGTGATCGCCGCCGTGTCGAAGCCGATGCCGTCGTCACGGATCTCGAGGGTGAAGCGGCGCTCCGTGCACGCCATGTGCACGGTCACGCTGCCCGCGTGCGCGTGGCGCAGGACGTTGCTGAAGGCCTCGATGACGATGTGCCGCAGCTCCTCCGCCTGCTCAGGCCGCAGGCGCGGTCGGAAGAGCCCCTCCGAGCGGACCTCGAGCTGCACGAGCGTGTGGGCCTGCAGCTCGTCGGCGACGGCGAGCACGATCGCCTCCGCGTCCCGCGTTTCCAGCTCGCCCGAGCGCAGGTCGAAGATCGTGCTGCGGATGTCGCCGGTGATCCGGTTCAGCTCGCCCATCACGGTGCCGATCCGCTCGCGGGTCGTGTCCGGCTTGTCGCCGACTTCCGCCGCGGCATGCTCGAGATGCAGCCCAGCAGCGTAGATCGACTGGATGATGCCGTCGTGCAGGTCGCGCCCGATGCGCTCCCGCTCGCGGAGGAGCATCTCGCGTCTCCGGGCATCGGCGAGGGCGCGATCGGTCTCCTGCTCGAACAGCTCGAGGCTGGCGATGACGGCAAGGGCAACGACGAACCCGGTCATCGAGCGGAAGACCTCGATCGGAACGCCGAGCGTCTCGAGGACCACGCGGTCGTTCAGGATCGAGGCGGGAGGAAACGGCGCAGGCTGCGACACGAGCCCACCGAGGACCGCGTACACCACGAACGCGCCGGCGGCCACGCCGATGGCGAGCTCGACCCGCGGGCCGGCCATCGGTCCGAGCGCACGTGCCGTCCGGCGCAGGCCAAGGGCCACGAGCAGGGACGCGGGGAGTGCGAGCATCACGCGCGCGATGACATCTCCGACGACCAGGGGAGCCCCGACGGCCTCCAGCGCCGGACCGATCTGCGCAGACGGCAGCCATGAGCCGGGATCCGGCTGGAAGCCCGGCTCGACGGAACGGGAGATGGCGAAGGTGAACAGGGCCCACAGGCCGACCGCCACCAATGGGATGACGCGCAGTGGACGCGCCACGCGGGGCTGGCCGGGCACGCTGACCAGCAGCTCGATGCCGAACTGGAGGAGAAGCGCGAAGCTGATGGGCTTCATGACCAGCTGCAGCAGGAGCAGTCCCTCGACGATGGTCTGGTCCAGCCAACCGGCCTGGATGGGCACGAACAGGTAGCCCCACTCCATGAGCCCATGGATGATCCCGAATCCGGCAAGCCACGGCAGGGCTCGGGCCAGCGGGAGCTCGGAACGATGCCGGCTCTGGAGTGCCACGGCGAGGCCCAGGACGAAGAAGACCTGCCCGTAGACCGAGAGGACGATGATCCGATTCGTCTCGAACAGGTCCGCCAGCCAGCCCATCGGCCAATCCTACGGGCGAGGCGGATCGGCGTCGCGGTCCGACGGTTGCTACGATCGGGGCGATGCCTCCCGTCGCCACCCCGTCCCCGTCGATGCCCCTCGCCGTGCGGCTCTGGTTCGTGGTCGCGTTCGCGCTCCTCGGCTTCACCGGCCTGCTGCTGGGGAGGGTCGTTGAGTTCATCGACTTCAGCGAGCGCGCTCCGTTCAGCCTGCTCGGGATCTTCATGATGATCGAGCTGGCGGCCGTCCTCTTCGGCATCACCACCGCCCTTCAGCGCAAGCGCATTGCCTGGCGCTTCGCGATCGGCATCGCCTTCCTGCCGGTGCCGATCCTGGCCGGCCTGCCGCCGGTGCTGCTCGAGCTCCCTTCGACCGCGGCCGCCGGGTGGTACCTGCTGACCGTGCCGATCGGCCTTGTGCTCACGATCGGGCTCCTCGTGGGTCTCCTGCGCGAACCCGCCCGAGCCTGGTTCAACGAGATTTGAACCGCTGCTGGCCGTATTACCATCGCACCGATGACGATCGCGACTGACACGATGCGCGCCCTCGCGAAGACCCACGCCGGACCCGGAGCCGAGCTGGTTGAGCGGCCGGTACCGATCCCGGGCGCGGGTGAGGTCCTGCTTCAGGTTGAGGCGGCGAGCATCTGCGGCACCGATCTTCACCTCTTCACCTGGGACGAGTGGGCGGCAGAGAACCTGGAGCCACCGCGAATCCTGGGCCACGAGCTCGCCGGCACCGTCGTCGCCACCGGCAGCGGCGTCAGCCGTGTTGCCGAGGGGGACCTGGTCGGAGTCGAGTCGCACCTCTTCGACTGGACCTGCGCCCAATGCAAGCGCGGCGACATGCACCTCTGCCGGAACTCTCGCGTGATCGGGGTCCATGTCGACGGTGGGTTCGCCGAGCGCGTCGTCATCCCGGAGGCGAACGCCATCGAGTCGAACGGGCTCGATCCGGCCGTGGTCGCGCTGCAGGAGCCAATGGGCAACGCCGTGCACGCCGCGTTCGTCGAGCCAATCGAGGGCCGCAGCGTCCTCGTCACCGGCTGCGGGCCGATCGGCCTGTGCGCGGTCGGCATCGCCAAGGCCGCCGGCGCTTCCCTGGTGATCGCCACCGACACCGAGGCCTACCGGCTGGAGCTGGCGCGGACCATGGGTGCCGACCTCGCGCTGGATGCAGCCGACCCCGCTACCGAGGAGCGGATCGCCCAGGCGACCGGTGGCGACGGCGTCGAGGTCGTGCTCGAGATGAGCGGCGCAGCGCCCGCGCTGGATCAGGCGCTGCGAGTCGTGACTCGCGGCGGATCGATCAGGCTGCTCGGCATCTTCGGGGAGGCGCCGCAGGTAGACCTCTCCGAGCTGGTGATCATGAAGGGCCTGCGTGTGCACGGCATCTACGGGCGCCGCATCTACGACACGTGGGAGCGAACCCAGGCCCTGCTCCGCTCCGGCGCGCTTGACGTCTCGCCGATCATCACCCATCGGCTCGACCTGGCCGACTGGGAGCAGGCGTTCGACCTGATCGCCTCCCGCCACGCCGGAAAGGTGGTGCTGACGCCGTGAACGCCAGGGTTCGCAACCCCCTCGCCTTCCTGGATGCGGAGATCGACGAGCTGAAGGCGAAGGGCCTCTACCGCCGCCTCCGCGTGGTCGAGAGCGAGCAGAAGAGCCGATGCGTGATCGACGGCCGCGAGGTGATCACGCTCTCCAGCAACAACTACCTGGGCCTGAACACCCACCCGCGGCTGCGGCAGGCCGCACTGGATGCCGTGGAGCGCTACGGCGCGGGATCGGGGGCCGTACGGACCATTGCCGGCACGATGACCCTGCACGAGGAGCTGGAGTCGCGCCTGGCCGCCTTCAAGCACACCGAGGCGGTCCTGACCTTCCAGTCCGGCTTCACCGCGAACACGGGCGTCATCCCCATCCTTGCGCCGGAGGGCGCCGTCATCGTCAGCGACGCGCTCAACCACGCCAGCATCATCGACGGGATCCGTCTCACCAAGGCCGAGCGCAGGATCTTTCCGCACGCCGACATCGGTGCGCTCCGGGACACATTGCGCGACGTTCGCAACGCCGATGGCGGCGCGGACAAGACGGTCCTCGTCATCACCGATGGCGTGTTCAGCATGGACGGCGACATCGCCAAGCTGCCCGAGATCGTCGCGGCAGCGGAGGAGGCGGAGGCCATCGTCATGGTCGACGACGCGCATGCCTCCGGCGTCCTGGGCCGCAACGGGCGCGGGACCGTCGACCACTTCGATCTCCACGGGCGCGTCCAGGTCCAGGTCGGCACGCTGTCGAAGGCGATCGGCGTGCTGGGCGGCTACGTTGCCGGGCCGGCGGCACTGCGCACGGTCCTCGAGCACCGGGCGCGGCCATTCCTGTTCTCCACCTCCCACCCACCGGCGGTGGTCGCGGCCTGCCTCGCCGCGATCGACGTCCTCGAGTCGGAGCCGGAGCTGATCGAGCGACTCTGGGAGAACACCCGCCACTTCAAGGCCGGGCTCGAGCGTCTCGGCTTCGATACCGGCCATTCCGAGACACCGATCACGCCGGTGATCGTCGGCGCCGGTGCCCTTGCGCACCACTTCAGCGATCGGCTCTTCGAGGAGGGCGTGTTCGCGATGGGGATCGGTTTTCCGACCGTCCCGGAGGAAAAGAGCCGCGTGCGCACGATTGTGACGGCCGAGCACTCGCGCGAGGAGCTCGACACCTGCCTGGAGGTCTTCGATCGGGTCGGCAAGGAGCTCGCGATCATCTAGCCAGGGGATGGTCACGGCCGTGCTGCAATGCTAGGGTGCAAGCACCGTATCTTCTTCTGCCCGAGCCTGCCGCCAGATGCGTGAACGACCCCTCAGCGCGACCCTGCGTCCGACGTACGTCGACGGGGATCTCCGCGCGCCCGCGGCGCCGTCATCGCTCGCGGACGACGCCACCGTCGACCAGCTTGCGGTCGCCGCCACGTCGGGCGACATCGAGGCCGTCGGCCGGCTCTACGACGCCCTGGTCGGACCGATCTACCGCTACGTCGCCGTGCGGGTGCGCCGCCGCGAGGACGCGGAGGACCTGACGCATCTCGTCTTCGAGCGGATCTTCGGCGCGCTGCCGCGGTTCCACCACAATGGGCGACCCTTCGCCGCGTGGGCCTTCCGGATCGCGCGCAACGCCGTCATCGACCACCAGCGCCGCCTCCGGCCGACCGAGCAGCTCGGCTCCATCGCCGAGCCGAGCGATGGGGTCGGACTCGAGGCGCTCTCGCTGCGAGGCGAGGAGATCCGCGAGCTTCAGGCGGCGATCCGGCAGCTGACTCCCGACCAGCAGGAGGCCATCGCGCTGCGCTACGCGGTCGGCCTCTCCGCCGAGGAGGCGGCACGCGTCATGGGCCGTCGCGCCGGCACGATCCGAGGGCTCACCTTCCGAGCCATCGAGTCCCTGCGCCGCCACCTCGCGGAGGAGGCGCGCCGATGAGCCTGTTCAATCGCGCGCTCCGGCCGCCGCCGATCCTGTCCGACCAGGCCATCGAGCGGTACCTCGCGGCGATCCAGAAGGAGCTGGAGCCCGACCCGCTCTTCCGGCGCCGCCTCCGCTCCGCTGCCGTCAACCAATTCGTCGCCGCTCGCGAGGGCATCGCCAGCCCGGGCCGGACCGGCATCGGGCGACGCCAGATGGGGCGAGTGGGGCGAGCCTGCCTGTACGCCAGCTTCACGCTGGGGGTGAGCGCCGCGAGCGTGATGGCTGCCTCGCAGGAGGCGCTGCCCGGCGATCTCCTCTATCCGCTCAAGCAACACATCGAGGAGCTGCGCTGGAGCGTCGTTCCCGTTCAGCTCCATGAGGAGCTGGCGGCCTACGCGCTCGGCGAACGCATCGAGGAGATGGCCCGCCTGGCCGAGACGGGTCATCTCGACCTCGCGATCGCCATGGCGCCGGCCGTCGATCGCGAGTACGACCGCCTCGTCGCGCTCGATCAGAATCACGACGCGGCGAGTGCGGCGCGCATCGAACGCCACCTGCTCGTCCTGGAGGGACTGCTCGACAAGCTACCGCTGACCGCGCGTGCCGCGGTCGAGGCTGTGATCGAGAAGACGCCGACGATCGGACAGGGGACCGATAGGCCCTCGAACCCGGGCAATGCCGGGGGAGCCAACCCTGCTGCCGGCGTTGGCCCCGGTGGGGGCTCCGGGACGACCGCTGCGACGAGCGACGCCAGAAGCCGACCCCGAAGCCGGAGCCGACGCCGAAGCCCGACCCGACGGCCAAGCCCGACCCGACGGCCAAGCCCGACCCGACGGCCAAGCCCGACCCGACGGCCAAGCCCCACCCCTCACCCCGGCCGGATCAGACGCCGCGGGGCCGCTCTTCCCAGGAGTCCGGATCGTCGGACTGATCCCGATCCGGCGGACACAGAAGACGGGGTAGAGGCGAACCTCTACCCCGTCCCTGCCAGGGGGGCTGGTTGAATCGCGAGACCGGCCATGCTGACCGGCCTCGCGGGGTTGCCTAGCGGCGGTTGTTCCTCGACTTCACGTTCGCCAGCGCCAGTGCGCCGAGCGATCCGATGAAGAAGGCCACCAGCAGCTCGATCGGGACCGTGATCGGCTCTCCGTTGAGGCCGGTGCCGAGCGCGGTGTTCGGCAGCGGCGGCGCCGGGGTCGGATTGCCGCCCAGCTCCTCCTCGCGGGTGACCGTCACGCTGTCCTGACCCTCATCCTCCGGCGTCTGGTCGGAGTCGATGATGGCCGTGTTCACGGTCGGCGCCGTCAGCGAGATCGTCGCCGGGTCGACCGTGGTGCGGAAGGTGACGCTGCCGCTCGTGGTCAGCTCGGCGAAGGTCCAGGTGACCACGCCGTCCGTCTCGGTTCCACCATTGGCGGCATCGAGGAACACGAAGCCCACCGGGATCTCGTCGCTGATCACCGCGTTGGTGACCGGGCCATCGGTCAGCGTGTAGGTCAGCGTCCAGGTGACCACCGACGGGGTCGCCACCGGAGCGTTGGCCGGGCCGCTGATCGTGATCAGGTCGAGGCTGGCAGCCTTGTCCACGACGAGGGTCGGAACCCGCACCGTGACCGTTGAATCGTCATCGCAGTCGGACACGCACGGGCCTTCCGTGATCGTCGCGACGTTGGTGTAGTTGCCAGCGGTCGCCGTCGCGTTCACGGCGGCGCTGTAGGTCAGGGTCTGGTTATCGACCACGTCCGTCAGCACCCAGGTGATGTCGTTGGTCGTCGGGTCGTAGAGACCACCGCCCGAGATGTCGGTCGCACCCGAGATGCCATCGGGCAGCTCATCGACGATCGTGATGTTCTCGATCGGTCCGTTGGTGACGTCCAGCGTCAGCGTGAAGTCGACGACGGTTCCGGGGACGACCGCGCCCTCGACACCGTTGGTCTTGTCCACGGAGATGTGCTGGACCCTGACGTCGGTCTCCATGCAGACCTGGTCATCGTTCTGATCGACGTCGACGCAGCCGAGGTTCGTCAGCGTCCCCTCCGCGTCGGCATCGACCGTCGCGTCGTACGTGAAGGTGTGCGGGCCCTCGGTGAGCATCGCCAGGTCCCACGTCAGGTTCTGGCCGTCCTGCGAGAAGCCTTCGGTGGGGGACTCGCGTGCCCTCCACGAACGTCAGTCCATCCGGAATCACGTCGGTGATCAGCGCGTTGGTGGCCATGCCGTTGTTGACGAACACGCTCAGCGTGTAGTGAATGGTCTCGCCCGGCAGGACCGTGTTGTTGTCGCCCAGGCCGTGGGACTTCTCGAAGCCGACGGTCACGCGAGTGTTCGAGATGACGCAGACGATGTCATCACCGAACGCGACGTCGACATCGACCGGCCCGGCGCCACTTGCGCCGCGCACGATCTCGCCTTCGCCGCCATCGTCACGGCACTCGATCTCGCTCGAGTAGTTGCCGAGACTGAAGCCGTCGCCGGCCTCTTCACCCACGGTGTGGGTTCCGGTGTTGACGGTGACCGCGCCGGTCGTACCGCCGTCGCCGACCTCGTCCGCCTCGACGTTGCCGTCGATCAGCAGGTCGAACAGGCCGGGATCGTCGCTTGGGCTCAGGGCCTTGATGACCGTCAGGTCACCGGTCTCCCGAGTGTTGAGGATGGTGCAGACGACGTCCGCATCCTTGGTGACGTCCACTGACCAGCTGGTGCCGATCAGGTTCGTGGCAGTGACTTCCGTCTCGCCATCCCAGCAGCTGATGCTGGTCTGGTAGTCATCGAGGCTCGTGTCGGTTCCCGCCGTCTCACCGACGGTGTGGGTTCCGGTCTCGACGGTGACAGGCCCAGCCGTTCCACCCTCGCCGACATCCGTCGCTTCGACGTTGCCGTTGATGAGGAGATTGAACAGGCCGGAGTCATCGTCGGGATCGAGATCCTTGATGACCGTCAGGTCACCGGTGTCCCGGGTGTTGGTGATCTCGCACGATGCGCCGCCACCGTTGGCGACGGTCAGGTCCGTGCAGTCGAGGTTGGCGTTCTCACTGTTCGTGTAGCTCGCCGTGTAGCCATCGACTGCCGGCTCGGTGACGTCATAGTCTCCAGCGGCGACGCTGACGTCGTTCGAGCAGTCGGCCTCGAACGGAATCGCCGTGCCGCCGTTGACCTGGAAGCTGAAGTCCTCGCAGTCCGCGTCGCCTGCCGCTGCACCACCTTCGTGACCGTGAGGGTCCCCGGCCTCGTCGTCGTTGGTGATCGTGCACGTCGCGCTACTCTCGCCGACCGCCAGGCTGGTGCAGTTCGGCGTTGGCGTTCGGGTGCTGCTCGCGTAGGTCGTCGGCAAGCCGTGTAGCCACCAGGCCGGCTTCGGACCGAGTAGCTGCCGGCGTCGAACCCGATGACGTTGGTGCAGTCAGCCTCGAACGGGACGGCTGAGCCGCCGTTGACCTCGCGAAGCGTGCAGTCGTCGCAGCCCAGCGATCCCGCCATTGTCGTTGGTGACGACCTTCGACGACGCGTCAGGCTCCGGGCTGTCGTCATTGTTGGTGATCGGTGCACGTTGCGCTCTCACCGAGGGCGACGGCTAGGCTCGGTGCAGTCCTGGCGTGCCGCGTTCGCAGGCTGTTCGCGTACGTCGTCGCGTAGCCGGTCACGGCCGGCTCGGTGACCGAGTAGTTGCCGGCATTGACGCTGATGACGTTGGTGCAGTCAGCCTCGAACGCGGGACTGCGCCGCCGTCTGACCGGAAGCCGTGAGGTCAGTCGCAGCCGCAGCGTCGCCGCCGTCGTCATTGGTGACGACCTTGGTGACGGTCAGCGCCCGGCGCATTGTCGTCGTTGGTGATCGTGCAGGCCTTCGCTGCGCCGAGGCCAGCGTCACGGAGCCGTCCGCGGCGCAGTCGCCACCGATGGTCGCCGTGTAGCCGTGTCCATGCCGGTCTCGCTGACCGTGTAGCGTGCCGGCGTCGACCGGACGTTGGAGCAGTCGGCCGCGAAGTGGTCACGCCCGTGGCGTCGACGAGAAGCGGGAAGTCGGCAACTTCAGCCGTCCCGCCGTTGTCGTTGGTGACGATCTTGGTGACCGTCAGGCTGGCGCCGACGTCGTCGTTGGTGATGGTGCAGGTCAGGTCGTCACCGGCCTCGACCGTGATCGTGCCATCGGCGGCGCAGTCGCCGCTGATCCCAGTCATGTCGTAGCCGGGCTGGCTCGTTTCACTGACCGTGTGGATGGCGGCGGTGACCGGAGTCCGGTCGCCGCTGATGACCGACATGTCATCGATGAACAGCGGGAAGTCAGCCGACCTCAGCGTCGCCGCCGTTGTCGTTGATGACCTCCTTGATCACCGTCAGGAACGCCGTGCGCGGGATGAGGACACAATCCGATGGATCGGAGTGTGGAATCTGCGAGGGATAGGTGCAGACGTTGACCAGGACCGGATCTGCAGTCCCCGCCGGGAGGTCCGACAGGAGGATGGTGCAGGATGCCGTCGCGTCCGCGTCCGCCATCGAACGGGTTGACGCCCGCACCGATGGTGCAGGTTGAGTCGAAGTCGGAGACCAGTACCTGGTTGGTGCAGCGATCCACGCGGTCATCGCCGCAGGTGTACGCCCTCGGACAACCGGGGCTCGACTGGGCGGGGTCCCCGACCGTGATCGCGCACAGCGCGAAGTCGACAAACAGGTTGTCGTTGATGTCGAACAGCGAACACGCATCCAGCGTGTTGGCGCCGCTGGTGCCGGTCTCGTCCCAGTTCCAGGTGACGAGCGTGACGCCGGGCGCGGAGTCGTAGTCAATCGTCAGCTGGGTGAGGTCTTTCTGACCGGGCTCGTCGTTCGGCCCGTCCTCGTCGGGCACCGTGACCGGTGCGGCGAGTACGTTCGCGTCGAGCTGCTGGATGATCGGCGCGAGCGGCCCGATGAAGAGGTTCATCAGCAGTGCGATGAACACGGGAAGAACGCTCAGGCGGGTCCGCGTAGATGCTCGGGTGTCCATTCGTTTAGCCCCTCTGGCTCTCTGGTCGCCTGCCGCGACCTATCTTTTGAATTGCCGATAAACCTCTCGTTGGCGACACTGGCTTGGCCCGGAAGTCGGGCTTTGGGAGTGGAACGGTCAGGGCAGCTGGCCGGTCAACTCCGAGTGTCCTACTGGTGCCGTCGGCTCCCACGAGCCCGCCGGCGTGTTCTGAATTGGTTGCCCTCCCTTGGCCTGCAGCGGTTGCAGGGAGGCGGAGTATATCCTCGGGTCCCGTACTTTGGTACCCCGTCGTTTGGCCAGATTTGGATAGTCTGGGTGGGTGTGGTGAGGAAACGGGGTCAGCAAACTGTTGACTCACCGCAACGACGGTCCTGGTACGACGCTCCCACGGTACCGATGGCGGCCGAAACGGCGTCGGACTGATCCCGATCCGGCGGACACAGAAGACGGGGTAGAGGCGAACCTCTACCCCGTCCCTGCCAGGGGGGCTGGTTGAATCGCGAGACCGGCCATGCTGACCGGCCTCGCGGGATTGCCTAGCGGCGGTTGTTCCTCGACTTCACGTTCGCCAGCGCCAGTGCGCCGAGCGATCCGATGAAGAAGGCCACCAGCAGCTCGATCGGGACCGTGATCGGCTCTCCGTTGAGGCCGGTGCCGAGCGCGGTGTTCGGCAGCGGCGGCGCCGGGGTCGGATTGCCGCCCAGCTCCTCCTCGCGGGTGACCGTCACGCTGTCCTGACCCTCATCCTCCGGCGTCTGGTCGGAGTCGATGATGGCCGTGTTCACGGTCGGCGCCGTCAGCGAGATCGTCGCCGGGTCGACCGTGGTGCGGAAGGTGACGCTGCCGCTCGTGGTCAGCTCGGCGAAGGTCCAGGTGACCACGCCGTCCGCCTCGGTTCCGCCATTGGCGGCATCGAGGAACACGAAGCCCACCGGGATCTCGTCGCTGATCACCGCGTTGGTGACCGGGCCATCGGTCAGCGTGTAGGTCAGCGTCCAGGTGACCACCGACGGGGTCGCCACCGGAGCGTTGGCCGGGCCGCTGATCGTGATCAGGTCGAGGCTGGCAGCCTTGTCCACGACGAGGGTCGGAACCCGCACCGTGACCTCGTCGCAGACCAGCGCATCGTTCTGGTCAACGTCCACGCATCCGAGATTCGTCAGAGGCCCGGTTGCGTCAGCATCGACCATCGCGTCGTAGGCGAAGATGTGCGTGCCCTCGGTGAGCGACGCCACCTCCCAGGTCAGGTCCTGCCCGTCAGCCGTGAATCCGGCTGCAGGGCTACCGTCGACCGTCGCGCTGTCGTCGACATAGGTCAGGCCGTCCGGCAGCTCGTCGGTGACCACCACGTTGGTCGCCGTCCCGTCGTTCACGAAGACGCTCAGCTCGTAGTGGATGGTCTCGCCCGGCGCAACCGCGGCGTTGTCACCCAGGTCGTTGGCCTTGTCGAAGCCGACCGTCACGCGCGTGTTCGAGATCACGCAGACGATGTCATCGTCAAGGGCGACCTCCACATCGAGCGGCCCCGTGCCACTGGCATCGGCGACCACGTCGCCTTCGCCGCCATCGTCACGGCACTCGATCACGCTCGAGTAGTTGCCGAGGGTGGTGTCCGTGCCCGCCGCCTCACCGACGGTGTGCGTTCCGGTCTCGACGTTGACCGCGTCGGTCGAACCGCCGTCGCCCACGTCCTCCGCCTCGACGTTGCCGTCGATCAGCAGGTCGAAGAGGCCGGGATCGTCGCTGGGTGACAGGGCCTTGATGACCGTCAGGTCACCGGTGTCCCGGGTATTGGTGATCGTGCAGGTGGCGCTGCCGCCGAGCGCGATCACGACGTCCGTGCAGTTCGAGAAGGACGGCGTGTAGCCGGCCGCGACGACCGGCTCGGTCACCGTATACGTGCCGGCGTCGACCGTGAGGTCATTGGAGCAGTCGGCCTCGAACGCGATGTCCGCACCGCCGTTCACCGAGAAGCTGAAGTCCTCACAGGTCGCATCGCCGCCGGCCACCACCTTGGTGACCGTCAGCGTTCCGGGCTGGTCGTCATTGGTGATCGTGCAGGTGGCGCTGCCGCCGAGCCCGATCACGACGTCCGTGCAGTTCGAGAAGGACGGCGTGTAGCCGGCCGCGACGACCGTCTCGGTCACCGTATACGTGCCGGCGTCGACCGTGAGCGTCGTTGGAGCAGTCGGCCTCGAACGCGGTGTCCGCGCCGCCGTTGACCGAGAAGCTGAAGTCGTCACAGGTCGCATCGCCGCCGTTGTCGTTGGTGAGGACCTTGGTGACCGTGAGGCTGGCGCCGATGTCGTCGTTGGTGATGGTGCAGGTCGACGGTCGTCGTCTGCCTCGCCGAAGCTCGGGACCTCGAGGTCGGTGCAGTCGCGCGTTGTCGTTCAGGCTATTGGCATATGTCGTCGCGTAGCCGGCCACGGCCGGTTCCGTGACGCTGTACGTGCCCGGCGCGACTGCGACCGAAGTTGCTGCAGTCGGCGGCTCGAATGTCTCACGTGATCGCCCGGGTTGACGGTGAAGCTGAACTCGGTCGCAGGTCGCGGCGCCGCCGTTGTCGTTGATCGACGACCTTGTCACACGCGGATCAGGCCGTCGCGGATGATCAGCACGCAGTCGGACGGATCGGAGTGTCGGCAGCTGTGAGGGATACGAGCAGACGTTGACCAGGACCGCGTCTGCCACCACCGCTGCGGGTCGATGGTGCACGACAGCAGTGATGGTGCAGGATGCCGTCGCGTCCGCGAAGGCATCGAACGGGTTACGCCCGCACCGATAGTGCAGGTTGAGTCGAAGGCGGCGACCAGTCCTGGTTCGGTGCAGCGGTCCACGCGGTCATCGCCGCAGGTGTACAGCCCTCGGAGTACCGGGGCTCGCTGGCGGGATCCCCGACCGTGATCGCGCACAGACGCGAAGTCGACGAACGAGGTTGTCGTTGATGTCGAACAGCGAACAGGCATCGCAGCGTGTTGGCGCCGCTGGTGCCGGTCTCGTCCCAGTTCCAGGAGACGAGCGTGACGCCGGGCGCGGAGTCGTAGTCAATCGTCAGCTGGGTGAGGTCTTTCTGACCGGGCTCGTCGTTCGGCCCGTCCTCGTCGACCACCGTGTCCGGTGCGGCGAGCACGTTCGCGTCGAGCTGCCTGGATGATCGGCGCGAGCGGGCCGATGAAGAGGTTCATCAGCAGCGCGATGAGTACAGGGAGAAGCGAGAGACGCGTACCAGTTGATGTTCGGGTGGTGTTCATTGTTTCCAGACCCCTCGGTTGTTGGTCGCGCTGCGACCGCTGTGACTGTCGATAGACCTCTACATATGTCGGGCGCGCAACGCGCCGATGATTTCGTTTGCCGCTCGTGCGGCACCCCCTCGGGCCGGCAGCTACCCTGGCCGTTCAGTCACCTGCGGTCTTCGCAGGGAAACCGGAGTATAGGACCGACGTCCAGTACTTTGGTACCCCCCGGATGGACCAGATTTCCGCAGATTGGGGCGGTGAGGTGTAGTTCGGTGCGCAAACGGCGGTGACGCTGCGCACCGGCGGGTCCTGGTACCAGCCTCCTATACGGTGGAGACACGAGAAAGGGTCCTCCGGGATGACCCGGAGGACCCTCGAACAGATCCGGCGGTTAGCGCTGGCGCGCCAGCCGGACGGAGACCATGGCCGCCAGGACGCCGATGAGCACGAGGCTCAGCACCGTGGCCGGGACCTGGTCGGACTGGCCCATCGCCGTGTCGGGGACGCTGCCACCCTGCGGGGCTGAGCCGGGGGGTTCCCGCCGAGTTCACCCTCGTTCGGCGTGCCCTCGTCGGGCGGCGGGTTGACCGTGATGCCGCACTCGGCGACGTCCACGGTGCCGGAGCCCAGCACGGTCGTCCCGTCGGCCTCGGTGATGACCCATTCGTAGGTCCCGGGCTCGACCTCGAGCACGCCGTTGCCGTCGAAGAGCTGCTCCTCATCGTCGAGGAACAGGCGCAGGCCCTCCAGCGCGGCAGCCTCGATCTGGATCTGCGAGGGACCACCGGTGGTGGGATCGCAAGGGACCGCGAACAGGCTGGCCGATCCCGGAGGAGGCGGCTCCTCCTCGTCCGTGCAGACGATGATGTGGGAGATCCCCTTGTCGCCTTCGCTGAAGTCCCCGCTGCCGTCACTGTCGGCCCAGACCGTCTGGCCCGCCGACGGATTCGCGAACAGCGTGTTGACTTCCTCGGCTGACTGCTCCGAGCCCGCCTTCACGACGACGAGGCTGTAGACCCCACCCTCGGGGAGCGCGGGCAGGACCCATGTGTCCCCGCCCTGGACGCCTGCGTCTTCGCAGTTGTCGCCAAAGGTCTCGGGATGGTTGTTCTCGGGCGTGCCCTCGGCGTAGCCGGTGACGGTCGCCCAGTCGACTACCTCGCCTGCGAGCGCGGGCATGGTGAGCGCCGCCAGCAGCCCGAGGGCTGCAACGATGCTCATTAGTGTCCGCGGCGCCTTGGCCGTCAGTCCACTCACGATAGTTCCTCCGAATTTCCCCGACCATCGCGATGGTCGGTCCAGCCCCCATGAAGTAGAGAAATGAATCCGGTCCGATGGGGTGATCGGGTGATCCGAGCGGAGTATATGGGGACGATCCAGTACTTGTGTACTGGCCGAACGACGTACCGGGTGTGGTCCGGTGGAGTTAGTGACAGTACTGTCGTCAATGGGCGGTGCGGATGGGCACCGCGGGTCCCATGACCGGAGTACCAGTCAAGGCCGCCGGACGGATCCGAGGTCTCGTTTCACGCGTGGGAACTGGGCGAGCCTACCCTCGCCGGGCGTTGCGACTAGGAGGTGCGGCCGCGTGCCTCGAGGACGACGACCTGGGTCTCGTCGGGGAGCGAGCTGACGGTGACCTGGGCCTTCGGCTGGCGGATCGGCTCCGCGGCCATCTCGTGCAGGAACTTCTCGGGCCCGAGCAGGTCCTTCGACGCGCCGTCGACGGCGAAGTGCATCGGGATCACGATCTTCGGACCGATCTGGGCGACCACCTCGGCGGCCTCGGCGGGCGTGAGGGTGGTCTCGCCGCCGACCGGCACCAGCAGCACGTCGACGGGGCCGAGCTCGGTGAGCTGCTCGTCGGTCAGCAGGTGACCGAGGTCGCCGAGGTGGCAGATGTGCACGCCGTCGATCTCGACCGCGAAGACCATGTTCTCGCCGCGCGAGCCGCCGGCCTCGCCGTCGTGGTAGGTGCGGATGCCGGTGATGAGCAGGTCGCTGAACTCGTATTCGCCGGGACGCGTCAGCGTCATGCCCGCGGAGATCGAGCGGGTGTAGCTGTGGTCGGGGTGGGCATGGCTGATGGTGAGCAGCTCGACGTCGTGCTTGCCGGCAACGAAGCCGGTCGACGGCGGGCAGGGGTCGGTGATGACGGTCGCGTCCTTGCCCTTCAGGCGGAAGCAGGCACGCCCGTACCAGGTGATCTCCATCGGTGGATCGATGGTAGCCGATCGGCAGATAGCACGAGCCCCGGTGCCCGCCCAATGACACCGGGGCTCGAAGGAGGGAGGGTGGAGGCAGAAACCCTTTGGGGATCTCCAACTCGCACCGTGAACACTAGGAGCCCGATCTAAACGGCGGGCTTGCCGAACCTTAAGAAACCTGAACGTTGAGGCCCGTGCCGCCGGGCTGCGTAGAATGGCGCCGATGCCCGCAGCCCACCGCCTGGTCCTGGTCCTCGTGGCCATCATCGTGATCGCGGGCATCGCGGTCCTGGGGCTCAACGTCGCCGGCACCGGCATCGGCCTTGGTCCGGTCGCCAGCGCCTCGGCAGACCCGAGCCCCTCGATCGCGACCGAGCCGAGCGCCTCGGCATCCGCGGAACCCTCGGCGCTGAGCGATGCGGAGATCCAGGCCGTCCTCGACGAGATCGAGGAGCAGGTCATCGGCATCCGCGGCCTCGAAGCGGCCGAGATCGGACCGGCGGACATCATCACCCGGGACGAGCTGGCGGTGGAGCTCCAGCAGCTGTTCGACGAGCAGTACCCGCCGGAGGAGCGCGAGCGCGACAACATCGCCCTGCGCGCGCTCGGCCTGCTGGAGCCCGACCAGGATGTCGCCGAGCTGCAGCTCCAGCTGCTCGGCGACCAGGTGCTCGGGTTCTACGACGACGTCGAGAAGCGGATGGTCGTCGTGTCCGACGCGGGGCTGGATGTCGAGGCCCGGATCACCTACGCCCACGAGTACACCCATGCGCTCCAGGACGCGGCCTTCGGCCCGGGTGCGCTCGACACCGATACCCCCGGGGATGACGATGGAGACCTTGCGCGCCTCTCGATGATCGAGGGCGACGCCATTCTGACGATGCTTGCCTGGATGCTCCAGAACCTGAGCCAGGACCGAGATCCTCGAGTACTTCGCCAGCGCGGAGCTGCCGGACACGACGGGCATCCCATCCTGGATGGTCGCCCAGCTGCAGTTTCCTTACGAGGCCGGGCTGACCTGGACCACCGCGTTGGCCGGCGGGGATCCGACCAGCCCCGACTACACCGAGATCGATGCGGCCTTCGGCGATCCACCGGACTCGACCGAGCAGATCATCGAGCTCGACAAGTGGGAGCCTCGCGAGGCGCCGGATGTCGTCGGTCGTGCCGGACCTGGCGGCGGCGCTCGGCGACGGCTGGGAGGAGGTCGACTCGACGCCGATCGGGCAGGCCACCATCGGCATCATGCTCGAGTACTTCGGCATCCCCGGTGCGGAGGCTCGCGAAGCGGGCTCTGGCTGGGGCGGCGACCGCGCCGTGGTCGCGACGGGCCCGGACGATGCGTTTGCCCTGGCCTGGCGGCTGGCGTGGGACTCGCCGGCCGATGCCGCGGAATTCCTGGCCGCCTACGAGACCGTCGTGGACGGCCTGGACTTCCCGGCGTCGGTCACCGAGCTGCCGAACGGCGAGATCCTGGTGGCCCACGCATCGACCGAGGACCTGCTGCGGCAGACGATCGACGCCGCCGAACTGAGCCCTACATCGACTCGGGTGCGGAGATCCCGAGCAGGTCCAGGCCGTTGACGAGCACCGAGCGAGTGGCGTCGACGAGCGCCAGGCGCGCAGACGACAGCGCCTCGTCCTCGGTGAGCACCTTGCAGTCGCGATAGAACGCCGAGAAGGCGCTCGCCAGCTCGTACGCGTAACGCGGGACCTCGTGCGTCTCGCGCCGCTCGGCCGCGATGGCCAGCGCGTCGGGGAAGTCGAGCAGGTGGCGGATCAGCGCCTGCTCGGCCGGGTGGCGGAGCAGCTCGGCGGTGCGCGAGCCATCCGGTGAGAGTCCGGCGTCGGCCCCGTTGCGGAGGATCGAGGAGGCGCGGGCGTGTGCGTACTGCACGTAGTAGACGGGGTTCTCGTTGCTCTGCTTCTTGGCCAGCTCGAGGTCGAAGTCGATCCCCGACGTGTAGGCCCGTGAGCTGAAGTACCAGCGCGCCGCGTCGACGCCGACCTCGTTGAGCAGGTCGTCGAGGGTGATGAACTCGCCCGACCGCTTGCTCATCGGAATCTCCACGCCCTCGCGCACGAAGCGCACCCAGGCGATGAGGAGCATGCGGACGGTTTCGCGGTCGTACCCCATCGCGTCGGCCGCGTTGCGGACCCGGGCAACGGTGCCGTGATGGTCGACCCCCCAGATGTAGATCAGCTCCTCGAACCCGCGGCTGAACTTCTCGGTGACGTAGCCGATGTCGGACGCGAAGTAGGTGGGCAGCCCATTGGACCGGACGATGACCCGGTCCTTGTCGTCGCCGAAATCGGTCGATCGGAACCAGGTCGCTCCATCCGCCTCGTAGACGTGGCCGCTGGCGCGCAGCCGCTCGACGGCACGCTCCACCCAACCGCCCTCGTGCAGCAGGCTCTCCTCCCTCCACACGTCGAACTGCACGCCGAGGCGAGCGAGGCTTGCCTCGATGCCGGCCCGTACCCGCTCGGTGGCCCATGCCCCGACGAGCCTCCCCGCCTCGTCCGGACGTTCGGCCGCCTGGGCCAGGACCTCCTCGGGCAGATCGGCGGCAAGCTGCTCCACGTACTCGCCGCGGTAGCCGTCTTCGGGAAGCTCGGTGCCGTTCCGACGCGCGAGAACCGAGAGGCCCAGGTTGACCACCTGGGCACCGAAGTCGTTGAAGTAGTACTCGCGCTCGACCGTGTGGCCGACGGCCGTCAGGACCCGTGACAGGACGTCCCCGACGAAGGCGCCCCGCGCGTTGCCGATATGCAGCGGGCCGGTCGGGTTGGCGCTGACGAACTCGACGTTGATGCGGCGAGGGTCGCCGACGGTGTTGCGGCCGTACTCGCGCCCTGCGTCGCGGATCGGCTCGACCTGGGCTGCCACCCAGCCGGGATCGAGGCGCGAGGTTGAGGAATCCGGGCGCGGCGATCGAGATCTCGGCGACCGGTGGCAGGCGCGTCGAAATGCGCGACGAGCGTCTCCGCGATGCGCATCGGCGCCGAGCGTGCGACGGGTGCCAGCTGCATCGCGGCGTTGCTTGCCCAGTCGCCGTGTTCCGGATTCGCCGGGCGCTCGAGCCCGATCGGCGGAAGCTCGGCACCGTCCGGGATGGTGAGCTCCCCGGCGGCGATCGCGCGGTCACGGGCCGCGGCGATGGCAGCGGTGAGATCGGCTCGGAGACTCATGGGGCGTCGAGTCTAGCGCCTCGACGCCGTGCGGCCGGTCGTCAGTCCTGGGTGGACTCGGCTACCGCCGGTGCCGGCGCTGCATCGGCGCTCGCATCGGCGTGAACTGCGCCGCCGATCGCCAGCGACAGGATCATCCAGGCGGCTGCCAGGGCGATCAGCAATCGGTTCGGGCGAGTTCGGGCGGCTGCGCGCACGTTGGGCTTCATCGTTGCGGGTGTCTCTTGTCGCCGTGTGGGTTGAGTTGTGGTTCCCCCCGCCGACACCCTTTGCAAGCCGTTTGCCAGATCGCGCATCCGAAGCGGTGCTCTCCTGCACCGCCCGGGTCAGCGCTCGCGGGCGATCCGCAGCTCCAGGGCCTGGTCGGCGCTGAAGTCGGCCAGCCCGAGCACGTCGGCCGCGACCTCGAGCAGGGCGCCCGTCGGAGCAAGACCGATGAGCTCGCAGTGGTCGATCTCGGTCCCGGCCTCGTGCGCCAGCCGCCGGACCTCGCGGACCACGGCCGCGATGCCGGTGCGCTCCCAATCGACCAGGTTCGTGCTGACCTGCGCCATCGGGCGCATGCCCGGGTTCTCGAGCAGGACGCCCATGGCCTGCACCGCCGGCATGCCGCCCGAGCTCTCGCGGATGGTGTTCGCGATCTTGATCGCCGTCGCGAGCTCATCGGTGCGCAGGTTGATGTTGAACGCGATCAGCGGCTTGCGCGCGCCGACGGCCACGGCGCCGCCCCGCGGGTGCATCCGGGTCGGGCCGAAGTCCGGCGCCCGCTTCGGGTTCGTCCCGATCTCGTCGCGAATTGCCTCGTACTGGCCTCGACGAACGTCGGCGAGGCGGCGTCGGTCGGGACGCAGGGCCGCCTCGCCGTAGAGGTAGACCGGCAGGTCGAAGCGTGAGGCGATCTGCTCGCCGAAGCGCCTGGCGAGGTCGACGCACTCCTCGATCCGCGTGTTGCCGAGCGGCACGAAGGGAATGACGTCCACCGCACCGATGCGCGGGTGGGCGCCCTGGTGCTGCTCCATGTCGATCAGCTCGAGCGCCCGGCCCACCGCCGCGGTCGCCGCCCTGACGACGGGCTCAGCGCTGCCGGCGAAGGTGACGACGCTCCGGTTATGCGTCTCGTCGCGTGTGTGGTCGAGGACGGTCACGCCCTCGATCTGGCCGACGGCGCGGACGATCTCCTCGACCACCTCGCCACGGCGGCCCTCGCTGAAGTTCGGTACGCACTCGATCAGTCCCGGCACGCCGTCGATCGTACCCTTCACGCGCCGCCGGCGACGGTTGCGTGCGGGGCCGGTCGCGACCTCGCACGCTCGGCCCCGGATGAACGCCCCTGCTAGGCTCGGCGAATGCCCGGCACATTGTTCCTCGTCGCCGTGCCGATCGGGAACGCCGACGACCTCAGCCCCCGCGCGCGAGAGACGCTGCGGGTTGTCGACGTGGTCGCGGCCGAAGACACGCGCCATTTCGCCACCCTGGCGCGGCACCACGACATCAGCACGCGAGCCGTCAGCTACCACGACCACAACGAGGAGGCGCGCGCCCGCGAGCTGATCGCCAGGCTTCAGGCCGGGGAGGACGTCGCGCTGGTCAGTGATGCCGGGACGCCCCTTGTCAGCGACCCCGGCTACCGTCTGGTCCGCGCGGCGATCGATGCGGGGATCGACGTGACCAGCGTGCCCGGACCCTCGGCCGTGACGACGGCGCTGGCCGCCTCGGGCCTGCCGCCGCACCCCTTCCGGTTCCTCGGCTTTCTGCCGCGCACCGCGGGCGCGCGCCGCACCGCCTTCGAATCCGTTGCGCGAGACGACGCGACGCTCATTGCGTTCGAGGCCCCACGTCGCATCATCGCTGCGCTGCGCGACGCGCTCGCGGTGCTCGGTGATCGCCCGGCGTGCCTCGGCCGCAACCTCACGAAGCCGCACGAGCGCTATCAGCGGGGACCGATCTCCGGACTGCTGGCCGAGCTCGAGGCGGAGGAGGAGGTCCGCGGCGAGTGCACGCTGCTGATCGGCGGCGCCGCCGAACGCAAAGGTTCGGAAGCCGACGCCGAGGCCGATGCGGCCCTCCTCTTGGGGGCCGATGCCCCGGCGCGCGCCGTGCAGGAGCTGCTGATTCAGCGTCACGGCCTCTCGAAGCGGGACGCCTACGCCCTCGTGTTGCGTATTCGGGACCGATGACGACTGACATCGTCGAGCGCGTCCTCCGGTCACCCCGCTATCGGGACGTCGATCGTTCGCTGCTGGCGCGCCTCGCCGAGCAGGAGCTCGGACGGGCGCGAAACGCCGACGATGCCGTCAAGCGCGTGAAGCGGCGGCTCCACCAGGCCGTCGGCGCGTTTCGCGGCGCCGCCCGGGCCGACGCCATCGCGGCGACCTGGTCCGGCGATCTCACCGCGCCGGCCTTCCGCGCCGCCTGCGCCCATGCGCTCCGGGCGCACGCATCCACCCGGGAGCGGATTGATTCGCTCGCCGCCTTCTACGGCGGCATCTGGGCAATCACCGGCGTTCCGACGCGCGTCCTCGACATCGGCTGCGGGCTCAACCCGCTGACGCTGCCCTGGATGGGCCTCGCTCCCGATGCGACCTACCTTGCCTCCGATGTGGACCGGCGGCCGCTCGGCACGGTCGCCTCGTTCCTCGAGCTGGTCGGCCAGCCTCACGCCGTCGAGGTGCGGGACGTCGTCGAGCGCCCTCCCGTCGAGGAGGCGGACGTCGCGCTGCATCCTCAAGCTCGTGACGACGCTCGATCGCCAGGTGCCGGAGGCCGCAGCCCGCCTGCTTGCGACGCTTCGGGTCCGCCACGCCGTGGTCAGCTTCCCGAAGCACTCGCTGGGCGGTCACGGCAGGGGGATGGAGCGGACCTACCGCAAGCGACTCGATCGGCTCGTCGCGGACGCGGGCCGCGTCAGCGAGGTTGCCGAGGCATCGGTCCCGACTGAGCTCGTCTTCGTGCTGGCGCTCGATGGCTGATCCGCTGCGTCACCGGGCGTGGCACGTTGGCCGTGCCGACCTTCCTGCCCGATGCGACGCGTGCCGGCGTGCGCGGCGCCAGCAGCGACGACCTGCGCCGGATCGGGATCGAGGGGGTGGTGGTCAACGCCTTTCACCTCCTCCGCCGTCCCGGCGCGCGCGTCATCCAGGCGGCGGGCGGGATCCATCGGTTCATGGACTGGGAGGGACCGATCCTGAGCGACTCCGGCGGGTTCCAGGTCTGGAGCCTCATCCGCCAGGATCCGAGGCGTGGCGTCATCCGGGACAACGAGGTCATCTTCCGCGAGCCGGAGACCGGGGAGAAGTGGAACCTGACGCCCGAGCGGGTGGTCGGCCTTCAGTTCCAGCTCGGCAGCGACATCGTCGTCTGCCTCGACGACTGCACCGATGCGGACGCGCCGCAGGCGGAGCAGGAGCGATCCGTGGAACGGACGGTGCGCTGGGCGAGGCGCAGCCGCGAGGAGTTCGACCGTCAGGTGGCGGAGCGGCGCGACACCGATCGCCCGCGGATCTTCGCGGTCGTGCAGGGCGGCCGATCCGAGGTGCTGCGGCGGCAGTGTGCCGCGGAGCTGGCGGCCATCGGATTCGACGGGTACGGCTTCGGCGGCTGGCCGCTCGAGGCGGACGGCTCCCTGCTGGTCGATCCGCTGCGCTGGGTCGCCGAGTCGCTGCCGGACGAGGTACCCAAGCACGCGCTCGGGATCGGTCGCGCCGGACCACGTCGTCAACGCGTTCTCGCTCGGCTATTCGATCTTCGACTGTGCACTGCCGACCCGCGACGCACGCCACGGGCGCCTGTACGCGTTCCGGCCCGGCTGGGCCGAGAAGCGGCCTTCACCCGGCGACCATTTCTACCGCGCGGTACGCATCCACGATCCGGAGTACCGGGTCGACCACGGACCGGTGGAGGAGGGGTGCGATTGCCCGGTCTGCTCGCGGCACTCTGCGGCCTACCTGCATCACCTGTTCAAGGTTGGCGACCTCTCCGCCGAGCGCCTGGCGACGCTCCACAACCTTCGCTTCTACGTCCGCCTGTTCGACCTGCTGCGACGAGCCTAGGCGTGGGCTGCGGCCTGGGCCGGGTCCTCCCGGCGCGAGGGTGTCCGGGTTGACGCCGCGCGCTCGCGCCAGCCGTTCGGTGAGCAGCTGGAGCGCGACGGCGGCGCCGAGCAGCGATCCGGCAACGCCTTTGACTCGCCCGGCGCGCGGCAGGACGATCCTTCCGGCCGGCGTCTCCTCCTCGGAAACCGACGCCGCCACCTCCGCCGAGAGGATGGCCGCGGCCGGCACCGCGAGCGCCCTGGCGGCGGCGAGCACGCGGGCGCTTCGTTCCCGGATCGGTCCGTCGCGATGCCCCGGGGTCGTCAGCAGGAGGACGAGGCCCGTCCATCGCGTGGCGGCGGCGAGGTGCCCGTGAAGCACCGTCTCGAGCTCGTGGGCCGCGGTTGGCAGCCGGGCTCCCTCGGCCACCTTGAGGGCCAGCTCGCGCGCGGACACATGGTCGGCGCCGGCACCCACCACGATCAGCCGATCGATGCCGGCCAGCGCCGATGCCATCGATGCGGCGGCGTGCGGATCGTCGGCGACGTCGAGCAGGGCGCGGATGGCGAGGGCATCGACCTTCGATCGCGACAGACGCCCGGCGAGCACGACACCGACCAGAAGCGGTGAGAGGTAGCCGACGGTGTGGCACCAGCTCTGGTCCTGCTCCTCGGTGCGAATCACGAGCTCGGCCAATGCCGCGCCCGGCGAACCGCCGCCCACGGTGATCAGGGCGGTCCGTGCGCCCGACGCGCGCGCCGTGCGGAGCGCCTCGTTGGTGATGTGCGTGCCACCCTCGTGCGAGATGGCGATGAGGAGCCCGTCGCCGATCGGGCGGGCGAGCAGCTCGAGGGCCTGGATCGAACGCACGTCGCGGCCGGCCGGCAGGTCGAGCGCCTCATTGAGCAGCGCGGCGACGCCCATCGCGGCGTGCTCGGAGGTGCCGCAGCCGGTCGTGATGATGGGACGGCCCGCGGCCGCCGCCTCGCGGACTGCCGAGGCGAGCTGTTCGACCGTCTCGTCGGTGGACAGGCGATGGATGAGCCGCTCGGCGAGCGCCGGCTCGGCGGCGATCATCTCGCTCATGTGATACGGCGGGCGGCCTCGGAAGGACGGCATCTCGGATGCCGCCCATGGCTCCGGCGGACCGGGGAGCGGCTCATTCGCCGCACGTCTTGCCACCGCGGTCAGAACGGCTTCAGGACCATGAGTGCCACGATAACGCCGATCCCGACGACCTCGCCATTGCGCGCACGTCGGACCGCGGGATCGGCGAAGGCGTTGCGCAGCTCATCGGTGATGGTTCCGGTGCGCTGAGCCTCGGCCATGGCGGACTCGAACACTCGGCCGCGCGGGATGAAGATCGTTGGCACGAGCACGAGGTTGGCGAGGTAGATCACGAGCGAGGCCAGCATCCAGCCGGTCGTCAGTCCGAGCCACGGGTAGCCCTGAGCCCACGCTGTCAGGAGGCCTGCGGGGAGCACCAGGATGGATGACAGGATCACCGTGCGCTCGAAGGGCGAAGCGGCCTCCGCGAAGAGCGCTGCCTCCGTCAGGTCGTTTGCCCGCTCGGCGCGCCGAAGCAGGATCGCCCGACCCGCGAGGCCGGCAACGAGCGCGAACGCCAGCCCTACGTGAGAGAGCTTCAGGAGGTCCGACCACTCCATGGCTAGTCGTTTGGCGGCATGGGGACGCGAACGCCTCGCTCGGCGGCGACCTCGAGCGCGCGCTCGTAGCCGGCATCGGCGTGGCGGATGACGCCCATGCCGGGATCGGAGGTCAGGACGCGTTCCAGGCGCGCCGCCGCCTCGGGCGTTCCGTCGGCGACGACCACCATGCCGGCGTGGAGCGAGTAGCCGATGCCGACGCCGCCGCCGTGATGGAAGCTGACCCAGGTGGCGCCGGCGGCCGTGTTGACAAGCGCGTTGAGGATCGGCCAGTCGGCGATCGCGTCCGAGCCGTCGCGCATCGCCTCGGTCTCGCGATAGGGTGACGCGACGGATCCGGCGTCGAGGTGGTCGCGGCCGATGACGATCGGCGCGCTGATCGCACCCGACGCAACCAGGTCGTTGATGGCGGCACCGGCCCTTGCCCGCTCGCCGTAGCCGAGCCAGCAGATGCGTGCCGGCAGTCCCTGGACCGGCACCTTCTCCGCCGCCAGGCGCAGCCAGCGCTGGAGCCCGGCGTCGTCGGGGAAGAGCTCGGCGAGCGCGGCGTCGATGCGGGCGATGTCGGCCGGATCGCCGGACAGCGCCGCCACCCGGAACGGTCCGCGGCCCTCGCAGAAGAGCGGGCGGATGAAGGCGGGAACGAAGCCGGGGATGTCGAATGCGTTCTCCACGCCGGCATCCCGCGCGTGGGCGCGGATGTTGTTGCCGTAGTCGAATGTGACGGCGCCGCTGCGCCTGGAAGGCGAGCATGGCGCGCACGTGATCGGCCATCGAGGCCGTCGCGCGGCGCACGTAGTCGTCCGGGTCGTCCGCGCGAAGCCTGCAGGGCCTCTGCGAGGATCCATGTTGCCCGGCACGTAACCCTCGAGCGGGTCGTGCGCCGACGTCTGGTCGGTGACGACGTCGGGCCGCCAGCCGCGACGCACCAGCTCGGGCTCGACGTCCGCGGCATTCCCGATGAGCGCCACGCTGCGGGCCTCGCCGTCGGCGCGCCATCGGTCCACGAGGCGGATCGCCTCGTCAACGTCGTGGGTCAGCTCGTCGACGTAACCCGACTCCAGCCGCCGCCGTGCCCGGGCCTCGTCGACCTCGATGATCAGGCAGGCGCCCTCGTTCATCGTCACCGCCAGCGGCTGCGCGCCGCCCATCCCGCCGAGGCCGGCGGTGAGGGTGACCGTGCCACGCAGCGAGCCGCCGAAGTGCTGCCGCGCCACCTCGCCGAACGTCTCGTAGGTGCCCTGGATGATCCCCTGCGTCGCGATGTAGATCCAGGACCCGGCCGTCATCTGGCCGTACATCGTGAGCCCGGCGCGCTCGAGCTCACGGAACTGCTCCCAGGTCGCCCAATGCGGCACCAGGTTGGCGTTCGCGATGAGGACGCGTGGCGCATCGGTCGTGGTGCGGAAGACGCCGACCGGCTTGCCGGAGGCAACCAGCAGGGTCTCGTCGTTCTCGAGACGCCGCAGCTCGGCGACGATCGCGTCGAACGCCTCCCAGCTCCGCGCGGCGCGGCCGGTGCCGCCGTACACGATCAGGTGATCCGGGTCCTCGGCCACCTCGGGATCGAGGTTGTTCATGAGCATCCGCAGCGCGGCCTCCTGCTGCCAGCCCTTGCAGGAGAGCTCGGTGCCGCGCGGCGCGCGGACGGGGCGAGGACCGCTCTTCGGTCGGACTGCCGTCATGCGACCGATGATACGGCGCCGCCTTTCCACTCGGTCGGGGTCAGGTCCGAGATAACAGGAAGGCGGTGGCGAAGCCGAGGGCCGTCGCGAGCCCGACCCGATCCCCGCCGTTCTCGAAGGCCTCCGGGAACATCGTGTTGGCGAGCATGGTCAGGATCGGCGCCGGCCGCGAGGCTCTGGGCGAACGCGAGCGGCTTCGAACCGATGTCCGACAGGAAGGCGTTGCCGAGCGCGGCGGAAAGCCCGGAGACGATCGCGACGGCCACCCAGAGGCGGATGACCCAGCCGGCGCGGATGACCCTCGTCGATGAGATCGCGAGTGCCGGCCAGCCCTTCCGGGAGGTTCGAGACGGCGACCGCGGCGAGGAACGACGGGCTGACGCCCGCACCGCCGATGAGGGTGGCTCCGAGCACCAGCGATTCGGGAATTCCGTCCAGCAGGACCCCGAGCACGATCGCCGGCCCGTTCGTCCGAGGGCCGGAATCGGCACGCCTTCCGCCAATCCGTTTGATCAGCCTGTCGCCCGCGTAATAGCCAACGGCGCCAACGGCGATCCCGAGTGCCGAAGATGAGCGTGCCCCCCACGCGGAAGGCCTCATCGGACAGGTCGAAGGCAAGCGCGCTGACCAGCGCCCCGGCGCCGAAGGCCATCACGAGCGCCACGATCCGCCGGGGTACGCGCAGCGTCAGCGCGGCGACGGCCCCGAGCACGAGCGCCGACGCGGCGAGCGCGCCCCACAGGCCGGCCGCGATCGGGTCGGGCATCTGGCTCAGTCGTCGCCGAACGGGTTGGGGCGCTTCGGCTTCTCGGCGGGAAGGCGGAAGAGGTCGTCCGGATCGCGCTTGGGCGGCAGCGGCAGCGGCCAGTCGTCGCCCTCGTCGTCGGGGCGGCTGGCACGCAGGAGCCCGGACCACGCATCCGCATCGGTCTCGCCGGTGAGCTCTCGCCGGTAGACGGGGAACCGGTCGTCGCCGGCCGCTCGCCCGAAGCCGGCGGCCTCGTAGACCGATGACGGTCCGGGCGACGGGAGCCACTCGTCGGGCGCTCGCTCCGGGTACGCCTCGACGGCCGTGATGCCGCGGCGGTCGAGCTCGGCACAGACGGCATCCAGCAGCTCGGCGCCGGTGCTCAGCCGATCGTCGGCCTGGGGAGTCACCTGCAGGCAGGTGATCACCCACGGCGCCGGCGATTCCGGCAGGTGCGGATATCGGTCGCGGATCACCTGGGCACGCGGATAGGCGCTCAGCGGGCCGAACTGCGCAAAGCCGATCGCCACCCGATCGACCGCATCGGTGCGGTAGGCGAGCATCGCGTAGGAGCCGGAAACGCCCTGCCCGGCGAGGAGGCGTTGACGCTTCAGCGCGGCGCGCCGGTTCGCGTCCGTCGCATCGGCTTCCGGGGCGTCGCGGCCGCCATCGATCCGCTCCCAGTAGTCGCAGGTCTGGCAGCGGGCGCCAGGTTGGGCGGGGTCGGGGATGTCGTCGAAGGACGACTCGTCGACCGGCTCGAACGCGAGGTCAGGCATGCGATTCCTGCGTGGCGCCATTCGCGAGCAGCTCGCCCGAATGCACCAGCTCGCGTACGGCGTCGATGTCCGGTGCCGGCGAACGGTCGGCGCCAAGGTGTGGCACGCGAGACCGGACGATCGCGTGCGCGCGCGCAACGCCGGCCCCCGGTCGCAGCGGAGCGCGGAAGTCGAGCCCCTGGGCGGCGCACAGCGCTTCGATCGCCAGCACCTGCTCGGCCCGGTCGATCGCGTCGCGAAGGTGGAGCGCGGAGGTGGCCCCCATGCTGACGTGGTCCTCCTGGTTCGCGCTGGTGGGGATGGTGTCCACCGATGAAGGGTGGGCAAGCGTCTGGAGCTCGTTCACCAGCGCCGCCGCGGTGTAGTGCGCGATCATCAGCCCGCTCTCGACCCCCGGCTTCTCCGCGAGGAAGGCGGGCAGGCCGGACAGGTGCGCATCGACCAGCCGCGCGGTCCGGCGCTCGGAGATCGATGCGAGCTCAGCCACCGCCATCGTTGCGTAGTCGAGCGCGAGGGCCAGCGGCTCGCCGTGGAAGTTCCCTCCTGAGATCACCTCCCCGGTTGGGAAGACGAGCGGATTGTCGGTCGCGGCGTTGATCTCGACGGCAAGGACACGCTCCAGCTCGCCGAGCGCGTCGCGCGCCGCGCCGTGGACCTGCGGCATGCAGCGCAGGCTGTAGGCGTCCTGGACACGATGGTCGCTGTCGGCGTGTGATGCGCCGATCTCGCTCCCGGCCAGCAGCGCGCGCAGGTGACGAGCTGCCGCCACCTGGCCGGCGTGCGGCCGGGCTGCGATCAGCTGCTCGGCGAAGGCGGCGTCCGTCCCCAGCATTGCCTCGAGGCTCATGGCGCCGATGACGTCGGCCGTGATCGCCAATCGCAGCGAGTCGTGATGTCCCAGCGCTCCGAGCCCGGCCATCAGCTGGGTGCCGTTGAGCAGGGCCAGGCCTTCCTTCGCGCCAAGCGTCAGCGGCGTCAGCTCGGCGCGAGCCAGTGCGTCGGCACCCGAGCCGGGACCCGCACCGTCAACCGTCGCCTCACCCTCGCCGATGAGCACGAGCGCCAGGTGCGCCAGCGGCGCCAGGTCGCCCGAGGCCCCCAGGCTGCCGCGCGATGGCACGACTGGGTGGACCGCTCGGTTCAGCATGGCGATCAGCAGCTCGGCCACCTCGACGCGAACGCCGGAGAGCCCGACGGCGAGCGTGTTGGCGCGCAGCACGAGCATGGCCCGCACCACCTCATCCGGCAGCGGATCGCCGACCCCGGCCGCATGCGAACGGACCAGGTTCTGCTGGAGCTCGGCGGTCTGCGATGGCTCGATCCGGACGTCGGCGAGGTCCCCGAAGCCGGTGGTGACGCCGTACACGGTCGCGCCGTCGGCGACGAGCCGCTCGATGACCGAGCGTGAATCTGCCATCCGCCGGGCCGCCGCGGGCTCGAGCTCGACGGCTCGTCTACCGCGCGCCACCTCGATCACGTTGTCGATGGTGAGGTCCCGGCCGGAGAGGGGAAGCGGCGGCATCGGTCCCTATACTACGCACCGTGCGACGCCTGCCGGACCCCATGAGACGCCTCGTGGTGAGCGACGACGCAGCGCACCGCCTCGGCGGAGCAGTGCCGAGCCCGGCCGCTGCGTTTCTCCTGGCCGTGATCGCGCTGCCGGCGCTCTTCTGGCTCGTGATGCTGAAGCGCACGACCGTCTTCACGGCACCCGAGGAGTGGCTGATGACGAACGTGCAGCCGGCCGTCTCCGCGTGGGTCCAGACGCATCTGCCACCGCTCGAGACGCTGATCATCGGCATCAGCGCGCTGGGCAGCGGCTGGTTCGTGGCGCTCGGGTTCGCCGTGCTGGGTCTCCTCGCCCTGGCGAACGGCCGTCGCGATCTTGCGCTGCTCCTCGCGCTCGGCACCCTGTGCTTCCCGATGGAGTGGGCCCTCAAGTACTTCACCTCATCTGAGGCGATCGACCTGCAGGCACTCGTGCGCGCGATCTTCAACGTCAACAACGTCGGACTCGACGACATCGCCGACTTTCCCGGCCGGCCACGCCCTGCGCGCCACGGTGTTCTACGGGCTCGCCGCCTTCTGCGTGGCGCGCCTCGCCCCAGACCAGCGGCAGGGCCAGATCGCGTACATCGTCGCCGCGATCTTCGTCGGCGCCATCAGCGCAACGCGCATCTACCTCGGCGCGCACTACCCGATCGACGTGCTCGGCGGCCTGATGGCCGGCGGCGCGCTGCTGGCGATCCTCGTCGCGATCCACGTCCTCGGGGTCGATGAGCGGGCGCGGGCTCGCGAGCTCGCCGAGGCCGCCGCGCATCCGACGTCCGGCGGTAGACGCGTGGCGGTGCCACGCCGCACGCCCACCGAGGGCTGAGCGCTGCTCGACTTCATCGACCGCGAGGTCATCCCGTTCGTCCTCCAGATGTACGACGCGGTTGGCTACGTTGGCGTCGCCGTGGCGGTTGCACTCGAGACGATCGTCGCCCCGATCCCATCCGAGGTGATCCTGCCGATGGCCGGCTGGAAAGTGAGCCAGTCGGCGGCGGACCCATCGGTCCTCGAGCCGCTCACCGGGCTGCCGTGGAACATTCCACTGGCGGTCGCGCTCGCCACGGTCGGCAGCGTTGCCGGCGCGCTGGTCGGCTACGCGATCGGCGCCTGGGGTGGGCGGCCGCTCCTCGACCGATACGGCCGCTACGTCGCCATCGGCGCGGACGACCTCGACCGCGCAGACCGATGGTTCGAACGATGGGGCTCGTGGGCCGTCTTCTTCGGTCGGATGGTTCCGCTGGTGCGCACGTTCGTCAGCTATCCCGCGGGCATCAGCCGGATGCCGATGGGTCGCTTTCTCCTGTTCAGCACCCTCGGCTCGCTTCCGTGGAATGCCGCGTTGATCTATGCCGGGTTCGTGGTCGGTGAGAACTATCCGCAGATCGAGGCGGCGCTCAAGCCGTACGAATACGTCATCTACGTCGTCGTGGTCGTGCTCGTCGTGCTGTTCGTCGCGCGCTGGTGGTCGGGGAAGCGGCGACAGCCGGCCAGCTGAACCCGACCGTATGCGCGCATACGGCGTGAGCGTACGATGGCCAGGTTGACCGCCATCCGGGCACATGCCACGATCGGGCCAATCGAACCATCCATCGTCTTCGGGGCGGGGTGAAAGTCCCCACCGGCGGTCGGCTCGCGTACGAGCCAGCCCGCGAACCGCAGCGGTCCTGCACCGCGGCGGCCGACCTGATCCCCGGCAGCGCCGGGGCAGACAGGGCCGACGGTCACAGTCCGGAAGGGAGAAGACGACCACGCACTCCGTCGCGCCCGACGGAGGCGGTGGTGACGCCCCGTGCGCGATGACCACAGCGACACGGGAGCACGATGAGCTCGCAGCCGATCACCTCCACCGGCCTCGCCGTCACGATTCGCGACGTCGGCGCGCAGTTCGCCGCGTCGGGCGGCGCCGTCGAGGCGCTGGCCGGCTGCAGCCTGGAGATCGCCGCAGGTTCGTTCACCGTGATCATCGGTCCGAACGGGTGCGGAAAGAGCACGCTGCTGCGGCTGATTGCGGGCCTGCTTCAGCCAACGACCGGCACCGTCCTGGTGGATGGCCGGACGCCACGGCCCGGGGACGGGCGCGTCGGATTGGCCTTTCAGCAGCCCCGGCTCATTCCGTGGCGCACGACCCTCGACAACGTGGCGCTGCCCCTCGAGCTCGCGGGCGTACCCGCGGCGGAGCGACGCGCACGCGCTACCGACGTGCTCGACCGTGTCGGCCTGCTCGGTTCCGCGACGCTCAGGCCACGAGAGCTGTCGGGCGGCATGGCGCAGCGCGCGGCCCTGGCGCGGGCGCTCATCGCCGACCCTCCCGTCCTCCTGCTGGACGAGCCGTTCAGCGCGCTCGATGCGCTGACCCGCGAGACCTTCGACAACGAGGTGCAGCGGCTGTGGTTCGAGCGCCCACGCACGGTGGTCTTCGTCACCCACAGCGTGAGCGAGGCGGTCGCGCTCGCCGACCGGGTGGTGGTGATGACGCCACGGCCCGGTCGGGTGGCCCGCGTCGTCGAGGTCGATCTGCCGCGCCCGCGGTCGGCGGAACTGCTCGGAGATCGCCGGGCAACTGAGCTCGCCACCGAGGTGCGCGACGCGCTGACGTCGATCCGCGCGCTCGAGCTGCGGCCGTGGGCCGAGCAACCGGTGGTGGCATGAGGCGCATCGGGGCAGCATTCCTCAGCCTGGCCGTCTTCCTCGCGGTCTGGAAGCTGGTGACCGTCATCGGGGACTATCCCGAGTACATCCTGCCGGCGCCGGAGGTGGTCCTGGAGCGCGCCTGGCGGGCGATCAGCACGGGCCTCCTGTGGGAGCACACCTCGGTGACCCTGCTCGAGATGATGCTGGGCTTCACGGTCGGAGCCGCCGCGGCGATCGTCACCGGGACGGTGCTGGGGAAGAGCCTCCTGATCGAGCGGGTCCTCTCGCCCTACATCGTCGCCGCCCAGGCCGTACCGATCCTCGCGCTGGCGCCACTGCTCGACATCTGGTTCGGGGGCGGTCTGCCGGCGCGGGTCGTCATCTGCGCGCTGATCGTCTTCTTCCCGGTCGCGATCGCCACCATGGTCGGCATCCGCTCGACCGATCCGCTCCTTACCGAGATGCTGCGGAGCCTGGGCGCCACCGATGCGCAGCGCACGCGGCTTCTCGAGATTCCCTCGGCACTGCCGGTGATCTTCGGCGGCCTGCGGGTCGGCGTCACGCTCGCCGTCATCGGCGCGGTGGTCGCCGAGTGGGCCGGCGCCAACTCCGGACTCGGGGTCCTCATCAATATCGCCAACCAGGGGCTCTTCGACACCCCCCTCATGTTCGTCGCCCTCGGCACGCTCGCGATCATCGGCCTGGTGTTCTACGGTCTGGTCGTCTCCGTCGAGCGGCGCCTCCTCAGCCAGTGAAAGGAAGACCGATGTCTCCGTCGCGCCTCGCAATCCCGGTGCTCGCCCTCATCCTGGCGGCCTGCCAGCGGGATGCCTCTTCGTCACCGTCCGCTTCGCCACCGGCCGCTTCGTCACCGTCGGCCGCGTCACCCTCCGCCGCCGCGGAGCTGCGTCCGGTGACGCTGCTCCTCGGCTTCCGGCCCGACGTGCAATTTGCGCCCTTCTATGTCGCGCAGCAGGAGGGCTTCTATGCCGATGCCGGGCTGGAGGTCACGATCGAGCACCAGCCGGCGCCCGACGTGCAGCGCCTGGTGGCCAGCGGCGATGCCGAGTTCGGCGTGGCGGACGCGACCGACGTGATGATCGCCCGGACGCAGGAGATCCCGATCAAGTACGTGAGCACCCTGTACCAGGTGTTTCCGGTGGCGCTGATCGGTGAGGCCGCGGACGTACCCGCCGAGCCGTCGGGGCTGGCCGGCATGTCGATCGGAACGCCCGGCCGGTTCGGGTCCTCGTGGCACGCGCTGCTCGCCCTGCTCGATGCCGGCGGCCTGACCGATGCCGACGTGACGATCCGCGAGTATCCGCAGTTCAACCAGGTCGACGGGTTCAGCAACGGCGATGTCGAGCTCATCACGGGGTTCCGCAACAACGAGCCTCTGCGGCTCGAGGCGCGCGGCGTCGAGGTCGGCCTGCTCACCGTGGACGACATCGCGCCCCTTCCCGGCCCCGGGGTGATCGTCGGAGACGACCTGCTCGCCGATGATCCCGACCTCGTTCGCGCGTTCGCCGACGCCACCGCCGCGGCACAGGCGGCGGTCATCGCCGATCCGGACCTGGGCTTCGCCGCCGCAGAGGCATCCGTCTCGACGATCGCCGAGGATCCCGAGGTTGCCAGGGCGGTTCTCGACGCGACGGTCGAGCTGTGGGAAGGGGACGGCTTTGCCGATGGGGCGATCGACATGGAGACCTGGGCGGCGGGCTACGAGACGATGATGCGTCTCGGATTCATCGACGGATCGGTGCCGCTCGAAGAGATGATCGCCACCATCGAGTGACAAAGAGAACCGAGGGCCGGATGACCGGCCCTCGGTTCGTGTGCGCCTTGTAGCGCGGCTATCGCGGTGTGTTGCCCTTCAGGGAGCTGCTGTCGGCGCTGTCGTCGTCGGCAGCCTGGTTCGCAAGCGCCTCGGCCCGTGCGGCGTCGACGTAGCTGGGCGCTCCCGTCGTGGCGTCGTCGCTGGCCGCCTGGCTCGCAAGCGCTGCGTTCCGTGCGGCGTCGACGTAGCTCGGGGCACTCGAGGCGCCCGTCTCGGAGGCGTCCATGATGCCCATGTCGCTGTCGGCGTCGGTCGCCGCCGCGCCGGCTGCTGCCTGGAAGGCGGGTGCCTCGTGGGCATCCATCGGTCCAGTCTGCGAAGCAGCTGCCAGCCCGGCGAGCCGGTCAGCGTAGGCCTGATCCGACTGCGAGAGGCCCTGGAAGGCGGGTGCCTCGTGGGCATCCATCGGTCCAGTCTGCGAAGCAGCTGCCAGCCCGGCGAGCCGGTCAGCGTAGGCCTGATCCGACTGCGAGAGGCCCTGGAAGGCGGGTGCCTCGTGGGCATCCATCGGTCCAGTCTGCGAAGCAGCTGCCAACCCGGCGAGCCGGTCAGCGTAGGCCTGATCCGACTCGGAAAGGCCCTGGAAGGCGGGTGCCTCGTGGGCATCCATCGGTCCGGCGGCCGCTGCGGCCCCCGCGCCTGAGGCATCCATGATGCCGAGGTCAGCGTTGACGTCGGTCGCCGCTGCCGCCGCCTGGAAGGCAGGAGCCTCGTGGACGTCCATGGGTCCGGCCTGCTGGGTTGCGACCGTGCCGGCACCAGCAGCGCCGGTGTCCGACTGCAGGGCCGAGAGGCCGATGCCGCCGGCTGCGCCGAGGGCAACGGTGCCGACGAGCACGCCGGTCACGAGCAGGCGTCGACGGAACGCGTCGGCCTCTGCGCGCGACGGGAAGTGGACGGCGATCGCGTGACCTTCGGTGTCATCGTCGTCGACCAGGTTCAGGCGCAGCGTCGTGCCGCCACCGCCCGTGCCCTTCGGTGTCGTCCTCGTCGCCGAGGGTGATGCGGAAGCGGCTCTTGCCGCTGTCCTTGCGGAGGCGATCCTCCAGCCAATCGGCGTCGCCGCTCTCGACGATCTTGAGCCCGAGCCGCCGTGGCCCTCAGTGTCGTCCTCCATGTCGATGACGAATTCCTTGTCGCTCATCTGGGTCTCCTTCTGGGTGGCTGAGTCGATCGTCTCGGGCACGACCGACGGTCAGCCGAACTTCTGGCTGAATGTCGAGACCGGGCCGATGAAAAGCAACGGGCATCGCTCGGTCGTTCCCGTTATGAGTCCGTCGAGCCGGAACCATGTCGCACATTGTCGTCCCCCACGCAATGCCGGTGCGGTCGAGCGGCAGACCGACCCGACGTCCAACTTCGGACCGGTTCCCTGTCGGCCACGCGACACGTCGTCAGGGAGGCCTGCGATCCGAGCTGTCGGAAGGGTGACGGGAGCTCTATCTGCGGGCTGATAGGCGGATGTCGGCGCCTGGCGCGACGATGCGGACGTGAACACGCCAACCAGTGACCAGCGCCAGCGCTTCGAGCGACTCTGTCTGCTCCGATCGCTGTATGCGCGCCGCGGAGCCGATGACGCCTCGAGCGTCATGACCCTCGACGAGGTCGCCGAATACGCGCGCTCGCTGTTCATCGAGAGCTCCCGGCAGGTCGACACCGGACCTGGCCCGCCCGGACCGCCCGGCCTAGACACCGCCGACGAGCCGTTCGGCTGCCTCGACCGTCTGACGCAGGACCATCATCGGCGTCACCGGGCCGACGCCGCCCGGTACCGGGCTGATCGCCCGGACGACCGGCGCGACCGTCGAGAACTCGACGTCGCCAACGATTCCGGCCGGCACCGCGTTGATGCCGCAGTCCACGATCACGGTCGAGCGGTTGACCATCTCCGGCTGCACGAGGCCCGGCATGCCGGCCGCGGCCACCAGGATCTCGGCCCGCCGCGTCTCCCGCGCCAGGTTGCGGGTCGCGCGATGGCAGATCATCACCGTGGCGTCGCGCGCGACGAGCAGCGATGCCACCGGTCGCCCGACGACCGCCGACCGGCCGATGATGACCGCCCGCCGGCCAGCGACGGGAATGTCATACGCCTCCAGGATGGCGATCACCGCAAGGGCCGTGGCAGGAACGAAGGCCGGCTCGCCGCGCGCCAACCAGCCTGCGTTCGTCGGCGTGGCGCCGTCGACGTCCTTCGCGGGGTCGATGCGCTCGACGAGGCGACGTCCATGCTCCGCGTCGACGAGCGGCTGGGCCACCACGATGCCGGCGACGCGAGGGTCGCGGTTCAGCCGGTCGATCGCCTCGAGGAGCGGGGTCGTCTCATCGGTGAGCGGAAGGGGCTCGACCCCGACGCTCCGCGCCGCGCGCTCCAGGCTGGCGGCGTACAGGTCAGCCGCGTGGCTCGACCCCGATCGGAGGATCGCGAGCTGCGGGGCGGTGTCGGGATCGCCATCGGTCAGGCGCTCGACGCGATGCTGGAGCTCGCGCCGCAGATGGGAGGCGACGTCCCGACCGTCCAGCAGGCGCGCCGTCATCGAAGCCGTTCCGCGACCGCGTCGCGGACCGTGCGCTCTCGCTCGTCGAGGCCGGCCAGCAACCGCTCGATCTCGCTCGCTGCCTCGCCGCGCAGCTCCTCGTCGGCGCTGACGCTCGGAAGGTTGATCTGGACGTTCAGCGCGGCGCCGCGCACCGCGGTCACGGCCAGGAGGGCGGCGACGCCGACGTCGCTGATGGCGTTGCGGTTGCCGATCGGCGCGAGGCGGCCGGCCAGCTCGAGCACCTCCGAGGCCGCCTTGGCCGTGGCGAGCGGGACGCGGGTCGCCTCGCGAATGGCGGCGGCAAGCTGCGCCGCGCGGGCCTCGCGTTCCAGCTCCGACTCCTTCGGCAGCCGCCGCGCGACGACCACTGCCGCATACGCCTTCGCATCGAGCTCTGCCAGGTCGAGCAGCTCGGATTGCCACCAATCCGCCGCGGTGCGAATCTCGCTGAGCGTCTCCTCGTGCCCCGCGGCGGCGGGCCGATCGACGGTGAGCTCCACGACCATGTGGACGAGGGCCGCGCCCATCGCGCCGGCCAGCGCGGAGGCGCTGCCTCCGCCCGGAACGGGGTCGCTCGACGCGAGACGCTCGACCAGGCTCCGGATGGTCAGCTCGGTGAGGCGCTCATCCATCGGTCCAGTGACCCTCGGGTGCGGTCGCCCCCGGACGCGCGAATCGGCCCGGACGACGCCGGGCCGATTGTAGGCAGGTGGACGGACGAATCAGGCCGCGCGCTCGACAGCCTCCAGGAACCAGCGTCGCCGGCGACCGTCGAAGACGACCGAAGCGCGGCCGCCATCGTCGGTCCGAAGCACGAACGTCACGCGAGGGCCTCGCTCCGCCGGGTACGCGGCGCGCTCGTCGCGCACGGCGTCGAGCTCCGTGACCCGGAGATGATGTCCGTTCCAGCGAACCTCCGCGGGCCGATCGGCGTGCCGATCCCAGCGAACGTGGGCTTCGATGGGTGAAATCTGGACGAGTGCCATGTTCTACGCTCCTGAGTGGGGGATCCTGCTCGGGCACTCGAACAGGCGTTCGATTCAGGAGGCGATCATACAGAACAGATGTTCGATCCGTCAAGCCTCCTCGTCGGATTGATCGGATGAGATCTGCGGCCGCTCGCCGAAGTCGAACCTGCGGTGCGGCCGATCGGTCAGCAGCCGCGCCCGCGTGATGGCGCCGTCGCCGAAACGCTCGCGGACGGCGTCGATCGAGCGGGCAATCCGATCCTTGCGCTCGGGGGCACCGAACAGCGTCAGCTGCTGCGCGTCGGTCAGCGAGATGGCGGTGAGGCCGATCAGCCGGACGCCCCGCCCCGCAACCAGCGTTCGTTGCAGCAGCGCGATCGCGGTGTCGAAGAGCGGCCCCGTCTCTCGAGTCTGGTATGGCAGGGGTGCCTGGCGGGTCAGCGTCTCGAAGCCCTCGTAGCGCAGCTTGAGCTGGACCGCCCCGGCGGCGAGGTCGTGGCGCCGCAGGCGGCTGGCGACCGACTCGGCGAGATCCAGGAGCGTCGCCTCGAGGCGGCCGGCGTCGGCGCTGTCCACCCCGAAGGTGTGCTCGTGGCCGACGCTCTTGGGGGCCTGCATCGCCTCGACCCGTCCGCGGTCGATGCCTCGCGCGCGGGTCGAGAGGTCGAGGCCGTGGCGTCCGAATCGTCGTTGCAGGGTGGACGGTTCCATCGCCGCCAGCTGGCCGATGGTGATCACGCCGTAGTCGCCGAGCGCCTTCTGTGCCTTGGGGCCGACGCCCCACAGCCGCCGGATGGGCAGCGGCGCCAGGAACGCGGCCTCTTCGCCGGGCGCCACGACGACGAGCGCGTCCGGCTTGCGCAGGTCGGACGCGACCTTGGCGCACAGCTTGTTGGTCGCCACGCCGACGGAGACGACCAGGCCGACCTCGTCCAGCACACGCTGCTTGATGGCTCGCGCGATGGTGGGGCCGTCGCCGAACGCGGCCTCGCTCGCCGTCACGTCGAGAAATGCCTCGTCGAGGCTGATCGGCTCCACCAGTGGCGTGTACGACGCGAAGATGGCCATCACCTGCTGCGAGAGCTCCCGGTATCGGTCCGGCCTGCCCGATAGAAAGACGCCATGCGGACACCTGCGGCCGGCGGTGCGCAACGGCATCGCCGACTGCACGCCGTATTCGCGCGCCTCGTAGGAGGCGGCCATCACCACGCCGCGCTCGTTGGGGCCGCCGCCGACGATCACCGGCTTGCCGCGTAACGAAGGGTCGTCCAGGACCTCGACGCTGGCGTAGAACGCGTCGAGGTCCGCGTGCAGGATGGTCCGCATGGCCCGCTCATGATGCGCGTTCGAGCCGATGTCGTTGCTCGCCGGACGGGCGACTCGTACCATCGGAGTCGTGCGTTCCGAGGTGGCGACCTGGCGCGCCGACGCCGTGTCCCCTGAGGACGCGGTGGCCGGCATCCGGCCGGGCGCACGCGTCTTCGTCGGCTCGGCCTGCGCCACGCCGCGTGTCCTCCTCGCGGCGCTCGAGGCGCGTCGAGACCAGCCGGCCGGGATCGAGCTGGTCCACTTCCTGACCGATGGCGCCGTTCCGGTGCGCGAGGACGGGACGCCGAGCCCGTTCCGCCATCGAGTCTGGTACGTCGGCCGCGACGTCCGGGACCTGGCTGGCAGGCAGGAGGTCGACTATGTCCCCGTCTCGCTTGCCGCCGTGCCACGCATGCTCGCCGCGCGGCGCATGACATTCGATGTCGCCTTCGTGCAGGTGGCCCCGCCCGACGAGGCCGGCATGTGCAGCCTCGGCGTCTCGGTCGACGTCACCCGGGCGGCGGCGCTGGCGGCCGATCGGATCGTCGCCGAGGTGAACCCGAACATGCCGCGCACCGGCCCGGGTAGCCTCATTCCGCTCGATCGGATCGACGCGATCGTCGAGGTGGACGCCCCGATCATCGAGTACGAGCATCCGCGGGTCGACGACGTCGCGCAGCAGATCGCCCGCTACGTGGCGCGGCTCATCGATGATGGAGCGACCCTCCAGGTCGGGTTGGGTCGCATCCCGAACGAGATGCTCCGCTTCCTCACCGAGCGCCGGAACCTCCACGTTCACTCCGACCTCGTCACCGATCCGGTCGTCGACCTGGTCGAGCGCGAGGTCGTCGACGGACCGATCGTCGCCTCCTTCGCCATGGGCACGCGCCGCCTCTACGACTTCCTCGACGGCAGCACGCAGGCGACTCTCGAGCCGATCGAGCGCGTCTGCGACCACGAGCGACTGATTGCCCTGCCGGGGCTCGCGTCGATAACCCAGGCGTTCTCCATCGACCTGTCGGGACAGGTCTGCACCGAGCGACTGGAGGGCACCCTGTACGGCGGCGTGGCGACGCAGCCGGACTTCCATCGCGCCGCGGCGCTGTCGGAGGGCGGCAAGCCGATCGTGTGCATGGCGTCGACGTTCGCCGATGGGACCTCGGCCATCCGGCCCATCCTGGAGCCCGGTGAGCCGGTGGGGATCGCGCGCGCCGACGTCCACTGGGTGGTGACCGAGTTCGGGATTGCCTACCTCCACGGCCGCTCGCTTGCCGAGCGTGCACTGGCGCTCGCCGAGATCGCCCACCCGGATCATCGCGAGGCGCTGCTGGCGGCTGCCGTCGAGGCCGGTCTCCTCCGCGCCGGCCAGAAGCTTCGCAGCCGGGTCGCCTATCCGGTGGCGGAGGAGCGGCCGGCATCCCTGCGTGATGGGCGGCAGGTGCTGGTGCGCCCCACTCGCACCACGGACGCGAGCCGCCTCCAGGAGCTCTTCTTCCGGATGGACGAAGACGACGTGCGGACGCGCTTCTTCCGCCGCCTGCGGTCGCTCACCGACGAGTTGGCGCAGCACCTGTGCAGCGTCGGATACGAGGCTGAGATGGCGTTCGCCGCCGTGGTCGGCGAACGGGAATCCGAGCGAATCGTCGGGTCGAGCTCGTACTTCGTCGATCCTGCCACCGGCTTCGCCGACGTCGCCTACATGGTCGATCCGGCCTGGCAGCGCACCGGCCTCGGCACCCTGCTCCAGGAGCGGACCATGGAATATGCCCGCGGGCACGGTGTCCGCGGCTTCACGGCCGACGTGCTGATCGACAATACGCCGATGATGGCTGTCTTTCGCCGATCGGGCATGCGCATGGAGTCACACGTCGATTCGGGTGCAATCGAGCTGACGCTGCACTTCGATTGACGCCCACGTCGGCCAGCCGACCCGCCGATGGTCTGGTCAGGACTTGCCAATGGTCCTATGCTCTGCCGCAATCGGAGTCCCCTCCGTGTCCCGAGCAACCGAAGGTGTCCACATGTCCCGAGCCCGAGCAAGCCGCGTCGCGGCGCGCGCTGCCATCCTCTCTCGTCCTGCTTCTAACGTCCGTGCTTCCGGCGTCTGCTGCGTACAACGTGCAGTTCACGGTCGCATCCTCGCCGTTCGTCGTCACGGTCGGTCTGCCTGTCGCCTATCCGGTGACCGTCACGAACAGTGGTGGAAACACCCTCAATCACGTCACGGTCATCGGTCAGCTCGACCCGACGATTCACGTTCCTTCCGCAGCTCACGGTCCCCGATGCCTCGTGTAGCGACACCGGAGCCGCGGTGCGACTTCGACCAGATCAGGCCCGGTCAACCGACCGCGCAGGTCATCTTCTACTACACCGCTCCGGCGACCGTGTTGAACCCCGGCTGTGGAGACACCTACACCTTCACCGCGCTGGCGAGGGTGAGCCAGGGGTCGAACGACGACCAGAATCCCGGCAACTCTGACAGCTTCGCATCGCTCCTGTGGTGACCAACGTGGTCGCCACCAGTCCTGACCTCGTCAGCGGCCATTCGGTGCCCGGGATCCGCACCTTCACCACCGGGGGACTCGACTGCGCACTCCTGGGCCTTCCAGCGAACTGCGAGCCGGAACCGTCCCACTCGGCACGGCAACCCGCACGGCACCCGCGTGACCGTGCCTAGCAACGCCGAAGTGACGCGTCGCTGATCTGTCCATCCTCCCGGACATGCCCCGACGCGTCGCATGCCCAGCCGCGATCGCAGCTACCTGCTTCGGTTGGGGCTCATCGCTTTCGGTCGCCAACGGGGCCACGATCCCCGGCGGGATCAGGGTCACGATGCGCTGGGACTCACCGAGCTGCCCAGTGGAATGACGCACCAAGAAGCTGCGCGTCGCGCACCTGCTGACGGCGACGACCTTCGAGCAGGTCACCGGCATGTGCAGCTTCAACCAGGCGGGCGTGCCGACGAACATGCCGTGCTTTGAGGTGGCGCCGTTCAAGCTGGCCGACAAGGACATCCAGGCGACGTTCTGGCTCGCGTCGAACCGCGTCAGCCGCGGCTACTGACCGAGGCACGGACGCCTGCGGATCAGCTCAACAGGGTCCGCAGGCGCCCGGCGCTGACGATGTCGCCCTTGCGCACGTAGAGGCGCAGCGCCTCGTTGCGCACGGCGCGCACTTCGTCGTCGCGGCCGGTGAAGCGCAGCACCTCGCTGAAATCGGTGAGCGTGTCCGCCAGGTACACGATGGCGTCGCTGCGGCGGCGCAGCTCGACCGCCTCCAGCGCCAGCCGGATCGCCTCGTCGGGTTGACCCTTGCGGGCGATCACCATGGCGAGGACCGAGCGCCACATGGCCTGGGCGTCGAGGTCGTCGTCCATCGACATGGCCTGCGCCGAGCGCGCGATCCCCTCCGCCTCGTCGAACTGGTCGAGGGTGTAGAGGACGCGCGCCAGGCGGCCGTCGACCGATGGCAGGAGTGACCGCTCGCCCATCTCGGTCAAGGCCTCGTGGTCTGCACGCAGCAGGCGCTCGGCGGCCGTCAGGTCGCCGGCGAGGTACTCGATCTGCGCGGAGTCGATCGAGCTCGAGGCCGCGAGCACCGCGGACCCGAGCTCTCGCAGCTGGGTGACCGCCTCGTCGTAGAGGTTCCGCGCCTCGTCGATGCGGTTGTCCATCGCCTCGAGCTGCGCGAGCGCGGTCCGAATGAACGCGCTGGCATGGCGGTCCGATTCGACCTCCCGGAGCAGCTGGCGACAGCGCTCGATCGCCTGGGGCACCGGCGTCGGTCCCAGCAGGACCGATTGCGCATAGCCGGATGCCCCCCGGGTCTCGTAGCGGCGGTTCTTCGCTGCGCGCGCGTGCGCGATGACGCGCTCTGCCGCCTCTGCCGCCTCCCCGAAGCGCATGGCCATGCCGTGGCGCCCGAAGCGGAGGCGCCAGGCCAGCGCCAGGCTGTCGTGGTCCTCCGCCGCCTCGAAGGTCGGCAGGGCCGCTTCGAACGCCTCGTCGGCATGAGCGGTCCAGTCCTCCGCGGCGGTGTACAGCTGGGCCGCGAGCTGGGCGACCCGCGTCTTGGCCGCCAGCCGCTCGTCGGCCAACCGCTGTGCGGCGGCGTGGGCCTCGGCCAGGACGGCATCGGCCTCGGTGAAGGACCCCAACTCGCTGAGCGCCTCGCCGAGATCGATGAGCAGCTCGCTCCTCTCGGGCGACTCGTCGATGACGGCCGCCGCTCGGCGGAGGAGGTTGGCTGCGGCGGGCATGTCGCCACGACTCATCGCCCGCCTGCCGGCCGCGCCGAGGCGCTCCGATGCCTGGCGCCCGAGATCGCGCCCGTGCCCGTCAAGCGGGCCGAGCTCCCCGAGGTAGCGGTGCGCCTGCTCGAGGTGGTAGGCCAGGATCTCCTCGTACTCGCCGCCGCGCGCGCGTTCGGCGTTGACGCCATCGGCCCAGATCACGAATCGCTCGTGCAGCTCCGACCGTGCCCGTTTCAGGAGGTTCTGGTAGGCGGCCTCCCTGATCAGGACGTGGTGGAAGCGATAGCCGTCCTCGTCGAACGAAGCCGATCGGGCCGTGCGGATGAGCTGCTTGCGCGCGATGGCCAGGAGGTGCTCCGGCACCTGCTCGGCCAGGGCCTCCGGCACCAGGGCCATGACGGCGCCCATGGCGAACTCGACGCCGGCCACCGACGCGGGCTCGATGACCGCCCGCTCTTCGCGCGCCAGCAGGTCGAGTCGGGCCGCAAGCAGCGCCTGGATGGTGGGCGGCACGGCGAGCTCGTTGAGGTCGGCAGCAGCCACCCAATCATCTCCCACGCGGTGGAGCTGGCCCGAATCGACCAGCATCGAGATCAGCTGCTCCACGAAGAGCGGGTTTCCCTCGGCCGCTCGCACCACGCGTTCGCGCACCGATTCGGGGATCCCGGTGTTGCCGAGGGCGTTGGCGACCACTTCGGAGGCATCCGCATCGGTCAATGGTTCGAGCATCACGCGCTGGGTGCGTTCGCCGGTGGCCCAATCGGGAAGCCGGTCGAGCAGGTCGTGCCGGGACGAGCAGAGCAGGACGATGGGCTGATCCTGGATCGTCTCCAGCAGGTTGCCGATGAGGTCGAGCAGCGTCGGCTCGGCCCAGTGGATGTCGTCGATCACCCAGACGACCGGACCGCGAGCCTCCGCCATGAGCTCCAGCCAGCGCCGGATCCCCCAGAAGATCTCATCGATGCCGTAGGGCTCCGTTATGAATCCGAGCAGCGAGGCCAGGCGCAGCGTCACCTCGTGGTCACCCGTCAGCTCCTCGAGCTTCGCGAGGCCGACGTCTCCCGAGTCGTCGGTGCCGATCGACGCCGCATCCAGGACGGCTTCGGCAACCGGCCAGAAGGTGATGCCGTCGCCATAGGGCAGGCATCGACCGCGCACGACTACCCGGCTCTCTCCCAGGCCTGCCGACCAGCTCCCGGATCAGCCGCGTCTTCCCGACGCCCGCGTCACCGATCACGGTCGCCATGCGAGGTTCTCGTTGCGCGACGCTCTCATCGAACAGCTCGCGCAGCCGCTCCAGCTCCGCGGTGCGGCCGACGATGGGGCGGTCCTGGCGTCGCGCGAGGCCCTCGACGCCGGCATGCACGGCGAGGAGGCGATAGGCCGCAACGCGTTCCGCCTTGCCCTTCAGCTCGAGCGGCTCGACCGGCTCGACGGTCACGGCGTCGCGCACCAGCCGGAGGGTGAGCTCTCCGATGAGCACCTCGTTCGGGCCTGCGGCCTGCTCGAGGCGCGCCGTGGTGTTGACCGTGTCGCCGGTAACGAGGCGCTGGGCGGTTGCCGCATCTCCCGTCACCACCTCCCCGGTGTTGACCCCGGTCCGGTTGGTGAGGCGAACGCCGTAGGCTCGCTCGAGCTCGTCGTTGAGCTCGGCGAGTGCGGCCTGGGTCTCGAGCGCGGCGCGGACGGCGCGAAGAGCATCGTCCTCGTGGACGCGTGGCAGGCCGAAGACGGCCATGATGGCGTCGCCGATGAACTTCTCGATCGTCGCGCCGTGGCGGCGAAGGACGGCAGTCATCGCGTCGAAGTAGCGGCTCATCACCTCGCGAACCGCCTCCGGGTCGAGTGCCTCCCCGAGCTTGGTCGAGCCCTGAAGGTCGCTGAACACGATCGTCACCGTGCGTCGCTCTTCCGTCGCGGCGACGGGAGGCGCGAGGGGCGTGCCGCAGTAGCCGCACATGCGGAAGCGTTCGGGATTCTCTTCGCCACAGCTCGGGCAGACCTGCATTGCGCTCGATTCTAGGGGCGCGGCCTCCGAATGCCGCGACGGGTCAGGAAACGAAGGTCACGCGTCGGCTCGCGGCGGCCGGCGCGAGGAGTCCGAGGAGCCGCTCGGCCTCGACCTCGAGCGCCGCGCGAACCGGCTTCGCGAGCCGGCCGAATGGCTGCAGCGCGATCGCCGGCGAACCGTCCGCTCGCGACAGCTCCCACGTCCCGGCGACCATGCCGTCGACGAGCAGGGTGGGAAGGACGTCGGCGTTCTTGCTGAAGACGGCCGGCCTGACACCGTCGGCGATGACCCGATCGCGCTCCTTCGGGGCATGCGACAGGAGGAGGCTGTCCCAGCGCGCAAGGAGGCGGGGCGGCGCCGGTGTGTCGGCGGGCGGACGCGGGCTGTCGTGGAGGTCAAGGAGCGAGCGGCCGCGCTCATCGGTCATGGTGAGCAGGTCATCGCCGATCGCCGCGACCGCATCGCGCCAGACGCCGATCCCGCCCTTGCCGCGCCCGACATAGGCCACCAGGTCCTCGACGCTTGCCGGGCCGAAGGCCGCCAGGTAGCGGCGGGCGAGGTGGATTCGAGCGGTCGTCTCCTCGATCTCGGGTCGCTCCTCGCCGAGCCAATCGGCCGCCAGCGCGTATCGCGACCGGCCGTAACGCTCCTCGGCGTGCGGCACATGGACCAGCGGAACGAAGGCGGCGAAGTGGCGCCAGGCGGCGCGGACGACGACGCGCGTGGACGGCTCCCGCCACGCCGGACGGTCGACGGCGGTTGCGTCGGGCCCGACCTCGGCAGCCATCAGCCGGTCGAGCTCGAGCGATGAACGAGGGCGCTCGCGCAGTGCGTCGATCGCGATCTGGTGGGCGGCCGTCATCCGGCGGCCGAGCGGGGAGTCGATCGGGTCGGCCTTCATCAGCAGCCGCCACTGGTTCAGACGAAGCGGCTGGCAGACGGTGAACATCGGCCACAGGTCCGCGGCGCTGACGACGTGAATCGTGTTTCGCATGAGCGAGCTGCGAACTGCGTCTCGCCGATCGAGCGCACCTGCCAGATCAGCGGTGCGCGCATCGGCGGCGCGGGAGGCCAGGGCGACCGGCGGCCATTCGGGATGCTGCGCCTGGAGCGAGCCGAGCCGTTCGACTGCCGCTGCGGCGGTGGGTGCCCGCATCGGTTCGAGCAGGCCCTGGCGCGCCAGGGTGGCGCGATTCAGCTCGCGCGCCGAAACGGCCGCCATCAGAGTCGGGAGCTAGGTGAGGCGGCGAATGACGCCGACGACCTTGCCCTGGATCTGGACCTCGCTGGCGTAGATCGGCTCCATCTCGGCGTTCGCCGGCTGGAGTCGAATACGGTCCTTCTCGCGGAAGTAGCGCTTCAGCGTGACGCCGTTGTCCTCGAGCAGTGCGACCACGATGTCGCCGTCGCGCGCCGTCGCCTGGGGCTGGACGATGACGAAGTCGCCGTCATCGATGAGCGCGTCGATCATGCTCTTGCCGCGCACGCGGAGGACGTAGGAGTCCTCACGGGCCTCGAGCGAGCGGGGGACCTCCAGCGTCTCGGCGGCATCAGCGTAGGCTTCGATCGGCTGGCCGGCTGCGATCTCGCCCATGACGGGCAGCGCAAGCGTGTCGCGCTCGACCGGCATCCGGAACGGCGTGACCTTCGCCGGGTCGGCGGCATTGGGCTGGGGTGACGTGATGCGCAGTGCGCGCGAGGAATGCGTGCCGCGCTCGAGGAGGCCGTCGCGTTCCAGGGCGAGGAGGTGGTGATGCACGGCGCTCGTCGACGCGAGGCCGACCGCATCGGCGATCTCCCGGACGGACGGCGGATAGCCGCGCTCCTCGACGGTGCGCGCAATGCAGTCGAGGATTCGCTGCCGTCGCTCCGCGTCGTGCCTGGTCAAAGTTTCCCTCCGCGCATCGGTGCGCTGTCGGTGCTCGTCGACCCACCGTAGCAGAACGCATGTTCTAATGTCAAACCGATGCGATCGGCGCCTCCTGCTATCATGCGCACCCCATTTGGTGACCGCTGGAGTTCCGCGTGATGCTGTCCTCGTCCACTCGCTACCTGCGCATGACGCGCCTCCTCTTCAGGCTCCCGACCTACGCGCGCGTCGTCTGGGGGCTTGCCAGAGACCCTCGCACCCCGATCGGGCTCAAGGCGTTGTTGGGCGCGGCCCTCGCCTATGTCGTGATGCCGGTCGACCTGATTCCCGACGTGATCCCGATCTTCGGCCAGGCGGACGACCTGACCGTCCTCCTGCTCGTCCTCGACCTGTTCATCCAGAACGCGCCGCCCGAGGTGCGCGCCGAGCACACCGCGCGTGCCAGGAATGGCACCGCCGATCTCGACCGCGACCTTGCACGCCTGCGTGGACTCCTGGGCGACCGGTTCGACCACATCAGGGACGACCTGCCCGAGCTGCTGGAGCGGTACGGCCGCCTGAGCGATTCCGATGAGGTGAAACGCACCCTCGCGACCTGGCTACGCCGCCGGTCGCAGACCACCACACCGAAGGAGACCGAATGAAGGTCATTCTCAAGCGCGACGTGAAGGGCCTCGGCCGCGAGGGCGACCTGAAGGACGTCAAGAGCGGCTACGCACGCAACTTCCTGCTGCCGACGGCCGCCGCCGTGGTCGCCGACAAGGGCGCGGTCGCGAACTGGGAGCGGCACAAGGATCAGCGCGAGGAGCGCGATCGCAGCGTGCGCGCGAGCGCCGAGGCGACCGCGGAGAAGCTTCGCGAGCTCAAGCTCGAGATCCCGGTCAAGGCCGGTGAGAAGGGGCGGCTCTTCGGCGCGGTGACCGGGCACCAGATCGGCGACCTCGTCAACAAGGAGGGGATCGAGCTGGATCGCCATGCGCTCCATCTGCGCGAGCCGATCAAGGCGCTTGGCGACTACAAGATCGACGTTCGGCTGATGCCCGGGGTCGAGACCGTCCTCACCGTCAGCGTCGTCGCCGAGTCCTGACGATTCCGTTCCTGCCGACGCGGTCGGATCGATGACGCCGGCCGATGCGGCCCGCCGCTGGGCGAGCGCGTGGAAGGAAGGCTGGGAGTCGCTCGACCCGGAGCCGATCGTTGCGCTCTACGCGATGAACGCACTGCTCTCGACGGAGCCGTTTCGTGAGCCGTACCGCGGCCGCGATGGCGTTCGGGAGTACGTGACCCAGGCGCTCGGCGAGGAGGAGGATCCGCGCGTCTGGACGAGCGATCCGATCGTCGACGGCGATCGCGCCTCGATCTCATGGTGGGCCTCCCTGCGTGAGGACGGCGCCGATGCGACGCTGGCCGGGACCTCGATCCTCCGCTTCGACGCCGACGGCCTGGTGGTCGAGCAGTGGGACGCGTGGAATCAGCTGGCCCTGCGCCGCGACCCACCCGGCTGGAGCCCCTTCCCCGCTCACGACACGTGACCTGTCGCGTAAGCCGGTGGTAATGGGTCGGTAAGTCGCCGCGAGTACCTTCCACATGCCTTCCACACCGGCGGGCGCGATATGCACATGCGTGGGGATAAGCCGATTGAGCGGCCTGAGACGATACGGGTGCGCTCGGTTCGACAGGATCCGCAATCGCGGTCCGGCCGGGCGCAACCTCTGCGCGGGAACGCGCACCCGTCAGGACCGCGGATGAGCATCGACAAGCTTGCACCCCAGGCGGTCGAAGCCGAGCAGAGCGTGCTCGGCTCGATCCTCATCGACGCGGAGGCGATCCTCAAGGTCGGCGACTTCCTGCGGCCGGTCGACTTCTATCGCTCCCAGCACGCGGACATCTACGAGGCGATGCTGGCGCTGCACGGACAGCGCGAGCCGATCGACCTCGTGACGCTCGGCGACGAGCTGCGCCGACGCGACAAGCTGGATCCGGTCGGCGGACCCGGCTACCTGAGCTCGCTGATGAACACCGTGCCGACCGCCGTGCATGCGGAGCACTACGGCCGGATCGTCGAGCGCAAGGCGGTGCTGCGCAACCTGATCGGTGCCGCCGGCAAGATCGCGGCAGTCGGCTACGAGGAGTCGAACGACGCCGAGGTCGCGATCGACCGGGCCGAATCGATCCTGTTCGAGATCAGCCAGCGACGCACGGACGGCGGGTTCGAGGCGCTGTCGATCCTGCTCGGCCAGGCCTACGACCGGCTCGAGTACCTCCACGAGCACCGCGGCCAGATCCTCGGCGTGCCGACCGGCCTCAGCCAGCTGGATGCGCTCCTCGGCGGGCTCCAGCCATCCGACCTGATCGTGCTGGCGGCGCGTCCATCGGTCGGAAAGACCTCGATGGCGCTGAATATCGCGCAGCACGCGGCGGTCCGTGAGAAGAAGCGAGTGGCCGTGTTCAGCCTCGAGATGAGCAAGGAGCAGCTCGCCCTGCGCCTGCTCTCCGCCGAGACCGGCATCAACCCGCGTCCGCTCCAGACCGGGTTCGTGGACGAGACCGACTGGAGCAAGATCGCGATGGTCATGAACGACATGGCCACCGCCACCATGTGGATCGACGACTCGCCGGCGCTGTCGGTGATGGAGCTGCGCACCAAGGCGCGCCGGCTGGAGGCCGAGCAGCGTGGCCTCGACCTGGTCGTGGTCGACTACCTCCAGCTGATGCAGGCCTCGACCTCGAACAAGGACTCGAACCGGGTCCAGGAGGTCTCCGAGATCAGCCGCGGACTGAAGCAGCTGGCACGCGAGCTCAAGGTGCCGGTCCTGGCCCTCTCGCAGCTCTCTCGCGGCGTCGAGCAGCGCGGGACCGCCGAGCCGCGCCTGAGCGATCTCAGGGAGTCAGGATCGATCGAGCAGGACTCGGACGTCGTGATCTTCCTGTACCGAGACGGTGAGCAGAACCCCGACTCCGAGGTCGAGCTCATCAAGGCGAAGGTGGCAAAGCACCGCAACGGACCGATCGGTGAGGTCCCGCTCCAGTTCCGCAAGTCGAACACCCGCTTCTACACGGTCGCCGCACGCGAAGAGATCGCCGCGTACTGAGCTCGAGCGAGCAAGCGGTCGACTGGCGAAAACGCTTGTACTCGGGTGTAACATCGGGCGCTGTAACGACCGGTCCATCAACGTCTGACTCGAGTTCGCTCGATCCGCGCCATCGTTCTCACGCAGATCACGGCCCTCCCGCAGACCGCGAGCGTCCATTGCGGCCGGGCGTGCGAGAACAGGAGGCACTGGAGAGGGTGTACGCCGACAAGACCATCCGCTGTCGCGACTGCGGCATGGACTTCGTGTTCTCAGCGGGCGAGCAGGAGTTCTACGCCAGCAAGGGACTGGTGAACGAGCCACAGCGATGCCAGAGCTGCCGAGCCATCGCCAAGCAGAACCGAGCGCTGGGCATCGCGGGCGGGGGCGGTAACGGGGGACAGCGAGAGATGCATGCGGCCGTCTGCGCCGAGTGCGGTGGACAGGCGCTCGTGCCGTTCCTTCCGCGCAACGACCGGCCCGTGTACTGCTCCAACTGCTTCGACAAGGTGCGCGCCCGAGCCTGACGCACCCACGACGCAGACCGATGTGAGCGCCGCCGACGAGGCGGCGCTCTTGCGTGCCCGGACCAACCACGCGCCCGCCGACGCGACGGTACGATGGCCGCATTCCCCGCAGCCAGAGGTCGTCGCCGCCACGCCATGTCCGTCATCGCCGTCGTCGGCGCCCAGTGGGGCGATGAGGGAAAGGGCAGGGTCGTCGACTACCTGGCCGATGAGGCGGACCTCGTCATCCGGTACGGCGGCGGCAACAACGCCGGCCACACGGTGGTCAACCCGCACGGCCACTTCAAGCTGCACCTGATTCCCTCGGGAATCTTCCACCCCGGCACGAAGAACCTGCTCGGCAACGGCGTGGTGATCCATCCGCCGGCGCTCGTCGACGAGCTCGACGGCCTGACGTCGCACGGCTTCGACGGCGAGAACCTGTACATCAGCGACCGGGCGCACCTCGTGATGCCGTACCACGTCCTGTTGGACCAGCTCGAGGAGCTGGAGCGCGGCGCCAAGAAGCTCGGGACGACATCGCGCGGGATCGGCCCCGCCTACGTCGACAAGGTCGCGCGACGCGGGATCCGCGTGATCGATCTGATGGAGCCCGACGCGTTTCGGGCGCGCCTGGCGGCCACGCTGCCGCGCATTCAGCGCATCGTCGGCGGCTATGCCGGCGCCCGGGATGAGATGGCTTCCGAGATCGCGGAGGCCACCGACGAGGAGGCCATCGCCCAGGCATACCTCGCCGCCGGAACGCGGCTGGCGCGCCACGTGGTCGACGGGCAGGCTCTCGTCGACGAGGCGCTGGAGCGTGGCGATCGGATCCTGCTCGAAGGCCAGCTCGGCACGATGCGGGACCTCGACTGGGGCATCTATCCCTACGTGACGAGCTCGTCGCCAATTCCCGGTGGTGCCAGCCTCGGCGCCGGCCTGCCGGCCGTGGCGATCGACCAGGTGCTCGGCGTGGCCAAGGCCTACACGACCGCCGTCGGCGCCGGGCCGCTGCCGACCGAGCTCGAGGGCGACGAGGGCGATCACCTGCGCGAGCGGGGCGCGGAGTACGGCACGTCGACCGGTCGCGCGCGGCGTTGCGGGTGGTACGACGCGGTCGCCGTCCGGTTCAGCGTTCGGCTGGCGGGCTATTCGAGCATCGCCCTCACCAAGCTCGACGTCCTCGACGAGTACGAGCGCATCCTCGTCGCGCGCGCCTATCGAGATCCGGCCGACGGCCGCGAGTGGAGCACGGTGCCGGCGTCGACATCGGTCTATGAGCGGCTGGAGCCCGTCTACGAGGAGCTGCCGGGATGGCAGGCCGATACGACCGCCTGCCGCTCATGGTCCGACCTGCCGCCCGCGGCGCGCGCGTACGTCGAGCGCCTCGAGGGCCTGGCGTCGGTCCCGATCAGCCACGTGAGCGTTGGTCCGGAACGTGCCCAGATGATTGTGCGGTGATGGCGTGGCATCGACGGCCAGCCTGCGATGGCTGGCGCAACATCGCATGCGGCCGCCGATCCACGCCTTCATCTCGGTTGGGTTGGCGCCATAGGCCAGGCAGGAGCACTTGAATGAAGTTGGGTGTGATCGTTCCGCAGGGGTGGACGCACGAGTTCGACGGCTGGGAGCCCGAACCGGCATGGGCGCGCACGGTCGCCGTCGCGCAGCAGGCGGATCGGCTCGGATTCGAGTCGATCTGGCTCTACGACCACTTCCACACCGTGCCGAAGCCGACCGATGAGCTCACGTTCGAGTCGTTCACCTCGCTCAGCGCCCTGGCCGCACTGACCGAGCGGGTGCGGCTGGGCCAGATCGTCATCTGCAACGGGTTCCGCAACCCGGCGCTGACCGCGAAGATGGCATCGATGCTCGACACGATCTCGGGCGGACGCTTCGACCTCGGCATCGGCGCAGGTTGGAAGCGCGACGAGTGGCTCGCCTACGGGTATGGCTTTCCGGAGACCAAGGTTCGGCTCGCCATGCTCCACGACGCGCTCGAGGTCATCACGCGCATGCTGGAGCCAGGTCGCACGACGCACGCCACGTTCGAGGGGGAGCACCACCGTGTTCGCGACGCGATCAACGTGCCGAAGCCGATCCAGGAGACCGGCATGCCGATCATGGTGGGCGGCAACGGGCCGAACGTGACCTGGCGGCTCGGCAGCGCGCTATGCCGATGAGCTCAACGTCGACGGAATGTCGCCCGACGAGGTGCGCGAAGCGCTGCCGACGATCCACGCGCGCTGCGAGGAGATCGGCCGGGATCCGGCCAGCCTCGCCGTCTCGGTCCACGTCTGGCGGGAGATGCCCGAGTGGAGCGAGGCTGGCTCCGCGCGACAGGCCCTGCTCGCGGACGTACGCGGAGCTCGGCGTGTCGCGCGTGATGGGCCTGCTCCACGCGTCGGTCGATTCGGACGAGGCGCTCGAGGAGCTGGCGGCCGATGCGCGCGCCGCCGGCGTGGAGCTCGCCACCTGAGCACCCGCGCCCATGCGCTCTTCATCCCACCTGCGGTGCCGTATACTCCGCAAAAGCAGCAGCGACACCGCCGTGAACCCGATCCGCGCCGTCACCGCCATCCGCTCCGACCGCTGCCCGCGCCGCCATGCCGCGCGGGCCTTTTCGTACCCGAGGAGGTCCCGTTGATCGACCAGGCACCCGTCCGCGACGCGACCGAGACCCGCCTGCGACGCGCGTACGGCTTCGAGGAGGTTGCGCTCGTCCCGGGCGCCGTGACGGCCGACCCGGCTGAGGTCGAGCTTGCCATCGAGCTCGGCGGCTTCCGCCTCGAGATCCCGTTCCTCGCGGCCGCGATGGACGCGGTGGCCGATACCGACTTCGCGGTCCGCATGAGCCGCCACGGTGGCGTCGCTTTCGTGAACCTCGAAGGCCTCTACACCCGATACGACGATGCCAGCGCAATCATCGAGCGGGTGGCAGCCGCCGAGTCCGGCCAGGCCGCCGCCCACATCCTTGCCGAGGCCTATGAACAGCCGGTCCGCGACGAGCTGATCACGGCCCTGATCACGCGCATCAAGACCCAGGGAGCGATCGCCGCGGTCGCCACGACGCCCGCATCGGCCTGGCATCACGCCGAGGTGGCAGCGGCCGCGGGGGCCGACCTGTTCCTGGTGCAGTCGCAGGTGAGCAGCGCCCGGCACATCTCGACCTCGACGCGCGTGCTCTCCCTCGCGGATCTCACCGGTGGCCTGCAGCTGCCCGTGCTGGTCGGGAACACGGTGAGCGGCGAGGCGGCCTACCAGCTCATGCACCAGGGCGCGGCCGGCATCTTCGTCGGCGTCGGCCCCGGAGCCGCCTGCACCACGCGCGAGGTGCTCGGCATCGGGGTGCCGCAGGTCTCGGCCACGCTCGAGGTCGCCGCCGCGCGGGACCGATACGAGCGGGAGACCGGCCGCTACGTCCCGGTCGTCACCGATGGCGGCATGAAGACCGGTGGGGACATCGCCAAGGCGATCGCCTCGGGGGCCGATGCGGTCATGCTCGGGTCGCCGTTCGCGGGTGCGATCGAGGCTCCCGGCCGTGGCTTCAACTGGGGCATGGCCGCCCCATCACCGACCTTGCCGCGCGGGACGCGCATCCGGATCGGCGAACGACTGCCGCTCGAGCAGATCCTGTTCGGCCCGGCAGAGACGTCCCACGGCACGCAGAACCTGGTCGGGGCGCTGCGCCAGTCGATGGCGGCACTCGGCGCGCGAACCATCCGCGAGATGCACGAGGTCGAGATGGTGATCGCGCCGTCGATCGCCACCGAGGGCAAGTCCTGGCAGCTCGCCGGCCGGGAGTAGCGGCGCCGCCGTCGGCATGACCCACCTCATTCACGGGGAGCGCGTCTTCCTGCGGCCGTTCGAGCCGACCGATGCGGAGCTCTACCGTCGCTGGCGGGCGGATGCCGAGCCGATGGCGCTGGCAGGCTGGAACGATCGGGCACCGCTCAGCCTGGCGCAGGCGGCGGCGCGCATCGACCGGCTGGCGACCGATCAGGGCAAGGACTACTACACGTTCCTGATCTGCCTGCTCGCCGACGAGCGGCCGATCGGCGAAGTCGCGTTGTCCGAGCTGGATCTGCGGGTCGGGCGCGCCGAGCTCGGCATCTTCATCGGCGAGGTGGACGAGTGGGGGAAGGGCTACGGCACCGACGCGGTCAATGCCATCGTCGGCTTCGGGTTCGCCGAGCTGCGGCTGGAGAGGATCTGGCTGAACGTCGACACCGAGAATGGCCGCGCTCGCCGCGCGTACGAGAAGGCCGGCTTCGTTCTCGAGGCGACGCTCCGACACGATCGCTACGAGCATGGCCGCTACACCAGCGGCCACGTCATGTCGATCCTGCGCGACGAATGGCTGAGCCGCTCCTCTCCACCCGCGGGCTGAACCGCGCGCTGCTCGCCCGGCAGCATCTGCTCGACCGCTCCCCGCTGGGCATCGTCGACGTCGTCGAGGGGATGGGCGGCATCCAGACGCAGTACGCGCCCGCCGGCTACATCGGCCTCTGGTCGCGCATGCGGGACTTCACCCGGCCGATGCTGACGCAGGCCCTCGAGCGCCGCGAGATCATCCAGGCGACGCTCATGCGGGCCACGATCCACATGGTCTCGGCGGCCGACTATTGGCCGATGGAGGTCGGCGTGCGCCGCATCCGGGCCGAGTGGTTCGAGAAGATCGCCGCTCGCGAGATCGAGAAATTCGACGTTGGCGCCGTCGCCGATGCCGTCCGTGATGTGCTTGCCGATGGGCCGCTGCGGATGAAGGAGCTGACCGAGCGGCTCGGTGCGCGCGGCTTTCCGCCGACGGCCGCGCGGTGGGCCGGGACGTGGGTGGACCTCGTGAGAGTTCCGCCGTCCGGAACATGGGAGCGCCGCCGCGCCGATCTCTATGGACTCGCCGACGCATGGCTGCCGACCACGGCGGTCACGGAGGAGGAGGGGATGGAGCTCCTCATCCGCCGCTACCTCGGCGCGTTCGGACCGGCGCCGCTCAAGGACATCGCGAGCTGGATGGGGATGAAGGTCGGCCAGATGCGGCGACGTGGCCGACAGGCTGGAGCTGCGGTCACTCCGCGACGAAAGCGGAGGGATCCTGCTCGACCTGCCCGGCGCCCCGTTGCCGGATCCCGAGACACCCGCGCCACCGCGCTTCCTGGCGGTGTGGGATGCCGCCCTGCTGGTCCACGCTCGCCGCACGCTGATCCTGCCGGAGGAGCTCCGGCCCCAGATCTTCAACACGAAGACGCCGCACTCGCACAACACCTTCCTGCTCGACGGGCAGGTCGCCGGGACCTGGCGCCACGAAGGCGGCGAGATCAGCCTCACCCCACTTCGGCCGCTGACAGCCTGCGGAGCGAGCGTCGCTCGATGACGAGGCGCATCGGCTGGCGACCTTCCACGCGGATTGACCACGCGCTAGCATCGGCGCCATGAACCGAACCGATGTGCAGACCTGGTTGGACCGATACGTGGAGGCCTGGCGGGCGAACGAGGCCGGGCCGATCGAGGCCCTCTTCACCGACGACGCCGTGTACAGCTACCGGCCGTGGGACAGCGACGAGCACACGCTGCGTGGGCGCGATGCGATCGTGGCGAGCTGGCTGGAGGAGCCCGATGCTCCTGAGGCCTGGGACGCTCACTACGAGCCATTTGCCGTCGACGGAGACCGCGCCGTGGCGGTCGGCTGGAGCCGGTACGCACCGACCGGCGACGACCCGGAGCGCACCTACCACAACGCCTATCTCCTGCGATTCGCGCCCGATGGGCGCTGCGCGGAGTTCCACGAGTTCTACATGCTCGAGGGGAAGTGATCGGCGCGTGACCTCAATCTGGCGCGAGGTCGGCGACCGGGTCTGGGTCCGACGCTACGCGTGGCTCGACCAGACGATCGGCGTCATCGGCGGCGAGGACGGGCTCGTCGTCATCGACACGCGGGCCACCCATCCACTGGCCGATGAGCTTCGCGCGGACATGCGCGCGCTGGGTCCGAGTCCGCTCGCCGCGGTCGTCAACACGCACGGTCACTGGGACCACTCCTTCGGCAATGCCCGCTTCCTGCCGGCGCCGATCTGGGGCCATGTGCGCTGCGCGACGATGATCCTCGAGCGCGGCGAGGAGATGCGCGCCCGGATGATCGAGGAGTTCCCCGACGAGGCGTTCGACACCGTCGAGCTGACGCCGCCCACCGAGCTGTTCGACGAGACCGCGACGCTCGATCTCGGCGACCGGCAGGTCGAGCTGCGGTACCTCGGGCGCGGCCACACCGACAACGACATCGTGATCACCGTGCCCGACGCATCGGTCCTGTTCGCCGGCGATCTGCTGGAGAACGCCCCGGCGCCGGCGTTCGGCGACAGCTACCCGATCGCCTGGGTCGAGACGGGCCGAGCGCTGGTCGCCCTGGTGGAGGGCGTCGTGGTGCCGGGTCACGGCGACCCGTTCGATCATCGCTTCGCCAGGGACCAGGTTGAGCAGCTGGCGGTGCTCGCGGATCTCGGCCGGGACGCGGCCGCCGGCGCCATCGGCCCCGGACGAGGCAATCCGTCGGTCGCCGTTTCCCGCCGGAGAGACCGCCACTGCGCTGGAGCGGGTCCGGCTGGAACTGGAGTGAGTAAACTTCCTCACCATACTGAGTAATTCTGCTCAGAAGAGTGAGTGAAGTTGAGCCGCGCACCGAAGATCTACCGGCGCCCGATCTACGACGAGATCCTCGAACGCGCCCACGAGCCGCGCCAGTTCATCCAGGTGCTGGCCGGCCCGCGCCAGGTCGGCAAGACGACGCTGGCGCGCCAGGTGATGGACGCCATCGGCATCCCGGGCCACTTCGCGTCCGCGGATGCGCCGGACCCGGAGGACATCGGCTGGATCTACACGCAGTGGGCGATCGGTCGCCAGCAGGCGGGGATGGGCGGCCGTGCCGGTGGGCTGCTGGTGCTGGACGAGGTGCAGAAGATCCGCGACTGGTCCGATGTCGTGAAGCAGCTCTGGGACGAGGACACGGCATCGGGGGTTCCGCTGCGGGTGATGCTGCTCGGCTCGTCGCCGCTGCTCGTCCGCAAGGGGCTCTCCGACAGCCTGGCCGGCCGCTTCGAGACGGTGCGGATCATCCACTGGACCTATGCCGAGATGCGCGACGCCTTCGGCTGGGACCTCGACACCTATCTCTTCTACGGCGGCTATCCGGGGGCCGCCCGGCTCATCAAGAGCCACGACCGATGGGAGGAGTACATCCTCGACTCGATCGTCGAGACGAACCTCTCACGGGACATCCTGCTCCTCAACCGGGTCGAGAAGCCCGCGCTGCTGCGGCAGCTGTTCCGACTCGCGTGCTCCTACTCCGGCCAGGTGCTCAGCTACACGAAGATGCTCGGCACGCTGACCGATGCGGGCAACACCGTCACCCTCGCCCACTATCTCGAGCTCCTCGGCGGAGCGGGGATGGTCACCGGCATCGGCAAGTACTCGGGCTCGGCGGTGCGGCGGCGTGCCTCCAGCCCCAAGCTGCTCGCCCTCAACACGGGCCTCGTGACCGCCACCGCGCGAACGACGTTCGCCCGGGCGAAGGAGGATCGCGAGGTCTGGTCGCGGCTGGTGCAGACGGCCGTCGGCGCGCACCTGTGGGGGCACGCCGATCCCGACGAGCTCGGCTACTGGCGCGAGGGCAACAACGAGGTCGACTGGGTCGTGCGCCCCGGCAAGCTGATGCGCTCGCGCGACACGCCGACCGCCCTGCTTGTCAGGATCGGCCACCCACGCGGCGCGCCCGGGGCGGTCGCCTTCTCCCACGCGCATCGCGGGGCACGGTCGCTGGTCATCGGCGCGGGCGGCATTCCGGTCGAGGACTTCCTGTCCAGCCACCCTCGGGAATGGCTGGACAGCTGAGCGTTACTCCCTTTGACGCCGATCGGTCGTCCCGATCGCGCCGCTCCGCCGAGGCAAGGGGGCTAGACTCGTGAGGCACATTCAGCGCCCACCGGAGACACCTTGAGCGAGACCCCGACGCACCCGACGGAGGAGCCCGAGACAGCTTGACGGGGATCGGGCACGGGATCGCGGACGGACGGTCCACGGCGCGGCAGCCAACGCCGGCCATCGCGTCCTCGCCCCCGACGACGCCGAGGTCGAGGCGTACCTCGAGCAGGCGCTCCACGCCGCTCCGCCGCAGCGGGTGGAGGTCGAGGCGCCCGAGCAGCCGGACACGGTCGTGGTGCTCGACTTCGGCAGCCAGTTCGCCCAGCTGATCGCGCGGCGCGTGCGGGAGCTCAACGTCTACTCCGAGCTCCTGCCGCACGACACGCCGATGGCCGAGCTTGAGCGGCGCGGCGCCAAGGCCGTGATCCTGTCGGGCGGTCCGTCATCGGTCTACGACACCGATGCGCCGCGTGCCGATCCGGCGCTCTGGTCCGGACGGATCCCGGTCCTCGGCATCTGCTACGGGTTGCAGCTGATGGCCCACGAGCTGGGTGGCGAGGTCGTGTCCTCGACGAAGCGCGAGTACGGGCCGGCGACCGTCAACGTGACCGACGGCGATGGGCTGTTCGCCGGGATCGACCACGTGCAGCCGGTCTGGATGAGCCACGGCGACTCCATCCTGCGGCCGCCGACCGGATTCCGGCCGATCGCCCAGACCGACTCCACGCCGTTCGCCGGCCTTGCCGATCCGTCTCGCAACCTCTACGGCATCCAGTTCCACCCCGAGGTGGTGCACACCCCGGTCGGGCGGGACGTCCTGCGCAACTTCGTGGTGGGGATCGCCGGCGTCCGGCAGAACTGGACGGCCGCGAACCTCGTCGAGACGACCGTGGCCGAGATCCGCGAACGCGTCGGGACCGGCCACGTCATCTGCGCGCTCTCCGGCGGGGTGGACTCCGCGGTCGCCGCAACGTTGGTGCATCGGGCCATCGGCGAGCAGCTGACCTGCATCTACGTCGACCACGGGCTCATGCGCAAGCGCGAGTCGGAGCTGCTGCGCGTCACCTTCGAGCGCGACCTCGGCATGAGGCTGGTGATGGTCGATGCTCGCGATCGCTTCCTGAAGCGGCTGGCGGGCGTCGAGGATCCAGAGGAGAAGCGCCGCATCATCGGCGACGAGTTCATCCGCGTCTTCGAGGAGGAAGCAACGAAGCTGGGGCAGATCGACTTCCTGACCCAGGGCACCCTCTACCCCGACGTCATCGAGTCGAAGACGTCCGAGACGAAGACGTCACAGAAGATCAAGACCCATCACAACGTGGGCGGCCTGCCGGCCGACATGCGCTTCCGGCTCATCGAGCCGCTCCGCTACCTGTTCAAGGACGAGGTCCGAAGGGTGGGCGAAGAGCTTGGCCTGCCGGAGGCGATGATCCAGCGCCAGCCGTTCCCCGGTCCAGGGCTCGCCATCCGGATCATCGGCGAGGTGACCGCCGAGCGGCTCGACACGCTGCGCGAGGCGGATTGGATCGTGATCGATGAGATCAAGGGCGCCGGCCTGTATCGGTCCCTCTGGCAGAGCTTCGCCATCCTGACGCCGGTCCGCTCGGTCGGCGTGATGGGCGACGGGCGAACCTACGCCAACGTCGTCGCCATCCGGGCGGTGACCAGCGACGACGGGATGACCGCCGACTGGGCGCGCCTGCCGTACGAGGTGCTGGCCAAGATCAGCAGCCGCATCGTCAACGAGGTGCCGGGCGTCAACCGCGTCGTCTACGACATCAGCTCGAAGCCGCCCGCAACCATCGAGTGGGAGTGAGGCGGGCACGACTGGCGCTGGTCGTGCTGGGCCTGGCGCTGGCCGGCTGCGGAATCGTGCGGGTCGAGGGACAACCCGACCCCGCCGAGATCCCGAGCGGCCCGCTGGAGGCGATGAGCGACGACGCCGTCGGGCCGGTCACCGAGGTGGGCAGCGGAAGGACGCTGGGCATCGGCTGGCGCTACGCGATCTATGAGACCGCCGATGGGATCTGCACCCAGCTCGAGATGGCGAACTTCGCGAGCGGCAGCTGCGGCTCGCTGCCCTTGCTCTCGGAGGAGAGCGTCTTCGGTGGCGTCGGGACCGGCGGAGACCCGGGCGGCACCTCCGACTCGCCGACTCCCATCGACGGCATCGTCAGCAGCCAGGTCGCCGCGGTGTGGATCGAGACGGCGTCGGGTGCGCGCATCGCGGCCACGCTCATGCCGCTGGCCGGTGCGGGTCACAACGCGGCGGCGTTCGTCGGGTTCGTGCCGGCGGGGGAGACCGCCACGGGCGTGGTCGCGACCGACGCCGACGGTGAGCTGCTCGAGACATTCGACCTTCCCTGACGCCAACGCCTCCTCCCGGTGATCGGTGGGGCGGTCGATCACGCCAGCCGGTAGCATGGGCGGCACATGTCAAGCTGGTTCGACAAGCTCCTCGAAGAGCTTCAGCGCCGCCAGGCCGAGGCCGACGCGCAGCGCGAGGGCAGGCCCTTCGAGCGTCCGGAGCGTTCCGGCCGCACCGAGAAGAACGTGACGCCCATCGACGAGGCAAGGAAACGCGCCGGTCGGACCAACGGAGGCGGGGGCGGGCCAACCTTCCCGCCGGTGGCCGGTGGCAACGTCCCGTGGCGGCGGTGGCTGCTGATCGGCGGTGGAATCCTCGGCCTGCTGATCGTGCTCGGGCTGCTCGGCGGCCTGGTGAACCTCATCACCGACGTCATGTGGTACGACGCGCTCGGTCGCCGGGACGTGCTGACGACGAGGCTCTGGTCCCAGGTGGCGCTGTTCGGGATCGGCTTCGCGGCCATGCTCGTGCCGGCGCTGGTCAGCATCTGGATCGCCGGACGGATCGCGCCGCAGGCGCCGGTGCGCCAGCTCGGCGGGTTCGAGATGCCGGACGCCTCGCGCGCCATCGGCATCGGGCTGGTCGTCGTCGCCGTCCTCCTGTCGCTCGGTTCCGGTGCGGCATGGAGCGGCAACTGGGAGACGGTGCTGCTCTTCTTCAACGGCGGCGACTGGGGCGTGACGGATCCGACGCTCGGCCGGGACATCGGCTACTACGTCTTCGACCTGCCGTTCTGGCGATTCCTGCTCGGGTGGGCCTCGACCATGCTCATCGTGGTCGGCCTGCTGACCGTGGGAACCTACGTCGCGCGGGCGCTGCGCTGGCAGTTCCACCTCTCGGCGCCGGTGCGCGCGCACCTGTCGATCATCGGCGCACTGCTGCTTGCCGTGATCGCCGGTGGCTACCAGCTCGACATCGCCGACCTGGCCTACTCGGTCGGCGGCCCGAACGACTCCGTCCACGCGGCCCTGTACACCGACATGAATGCGCGGCTGCCCGCCTTCGTGATCCTCACGGCGGTGGCGCTGGCGGCGGCCGGCATCCTCGTCCTCAACACCTGGTTCCGGACGCTCTGGCTGCTCGGGCTGGCGGGCGGTGCCTGGCTCGTCCTGTCGATCGTCGTCGGCGGCCTGTACCCGGCCTTCGTGCAGACCATCCAGGTCAACCCGAACGAGCTGAACGTCGAGCGCCCCTACCTGGTGAACCACATCGCGGCCACCCGCGCGGCGTTCGACCTCGACGCGATCGAACAGCGGCAGTTCACCGGCGAGCAGGAGCTGACCCGCGACGTCTTTGCCGAGGACGCGGCCACCATCGACAACCTGCGCCTGTGGGACTACCGACCGCTGCTGACGACGTTCGGACAGGACCAGATCCTGCGGCGCTACTACGCATTCCTCGACGTGGACATCGACCGCTACCACATCGCCAACGAGCAGCGAGAGATCATGCTCAGCGCGCGTGAGCTCGACGTCGAGCGCCTTGCCGAGAACGCGCGGACCTGGACAAACGAGCGGCTCGTCTACACCCATGGCTACGGGATCACCGCCGTTCCCGTCGACGCCGTGACCGACCAGGGCACGCCCGACTACCTGGTGAGCGGCATCAACCGGGACCCGCAGCTGTCGGTCGGTGAGCCGCGGATCTACTTCGGCGAGGCGACCGACACCTACGTCGTCACCAGCACGACCACCGATGAGTTCGACTACCCGCTCGAGACCGGCGGCGACACGGACGCCGACACCGGTGCCACGACCACCTGGAACGGATCGACCGGTGTCGGGATCGGCAACCTGCTGAGCCGCGCCCTGTTCGCGCTCCGGTTCGGCGACTTCAACCTCCTGATCAGCAACCAGCTGACCGACGACTCGCAGATCCTCTTCAAGCGGACGCTCGAGGAGCGAGTGCGCGAGATCGCCCCGTTCCTTGCCTACGACCACGACCCCTATCTCGTCAGCGCGGCCGATCGGCTGCTCTGGGTGTGGGACGCGTACACCGTGACCGATCGCTACCCGAACGCCCAGCCATTGCCGGCGACGAGCTCGATGGGAGGCGCCAACTACCTGCGCAACAGCGTCAAGGTCGTGATCGACGCCTACGACGGCAGCGTTAAGTTCTTCCTGGCCGATCCCGACGAGCCCATCGTCGCGGCGTACGCGCGCATCTTCCCCGGGCTCTTCGAGCCGTATCGAGGCGATGCCCGATGAGCTGATCGAGCACCTTCGCTACCCGGAGGACCTCTTCGCCGCCCAGAACGAGTCCTATCGCCTCTACCACCTGCCGGCCAATGACGGCGGCGCGACGACCTACTACAACCAGGACGATCGCTGGGCCATCCCCGAGGACGTCTCCTCCGGATCGGGACAGCCGATGGAGCCGTACTACGTGATCATGCGCATCCCCGGCGAGGATGCCGCCGAGTTCGTGCTCATTCAGCCCATGGTGCCGGAGGGTCGCGCCAACATGATCGCCTGGGTCGCCGCCCGCATGGACCCCGGCTTCTACGGCGAGCGGATCGCGTTCCGGTTCCCGACCGATACCTCGACCCAGGGGCCCGCGCAGATCGAGGCGCGCATCGACCAGAACGACGCCATCGCGGCCCAGTTCGGGGTCTGGAGCCGCTCCGGCTCGTCGATCATCCGGGGCAACCTGCTCGTGCTTCCCATCGGCGACGATGGGCTCGTCTACGTCGAGCCCATCTTCCTCCAGGCCGAGGGCGCGCCATTCCCCGAGTTCGTGCGCGTGATCATGGTCGACCAGGAGCGCGTCGCCTTTGCCCGGACGGTCGAGGAAGGGCTGCGTCAGCTGCTGGGCGAGGCCGAGCCTCCGCCGATCGAGGAAGCGCCGCCGACCGAACCGGGCGAGTCCCCGGGACCGTCGCCATCGCCGGGTGAGCTGCCCGCGGACGTCGCCGGCCTGGTCGACGAGGCGCAGCGCCTCTACGACGAGGCGCAGGCGGCCCTGGACTCCGGTGACCTCGGCGAATACCAGGCGCGCATCGACGAGCTCGCCGACGTCCTCGAGGCGCTGGCAGCGCTGACCCAGTAGGCATCCCCCAACCGATGGACGTCCTGGTGATCGGATCGGGCGGTCGCGAGCACGCGCTCGCCTGGCGGCTGGCCCGCGACGAGGGAGTGCGCCAGGTGCGCATCGCGCCGGGCAATGGTGGAACGGCGGCGGTCGCGGAGCCGGTCCGGGATCTCGACGTCCGCGACGTGAGCGCGGTCGCGCGTCACGCGGCACACGAGCGGTACGGGCTGGTGGTGATCGGCCCCGAGGCGCCCCTGGCTGCCGGTCTGGCGGACGAGCTGGCATCGACGCGCATCCCCACCTTCGGGCCGACGCGCGCGGCCGCCCGCCTGGAGTCGAGCAAGGCGTTCGCGAAGGAGCAGATGCGGCGAGCGGGCGTCCCGACCGGATCGGCGGAGAGCTTCACCGATCCCGACGCGGCGCTCGCCCACGTGCGTGCCGCGGAGCGTCCGCCGGTGGTCAAGGCCGACTGGCTGGCGGCCGGCAAGGGCGTGGTGGTGCCGGAAACCGCCGAGGAGGCGGAGGCGGCGGTCCGCGAGCTGTTCGACAGCGTGGCTCCCGGCGCGCGCGTCGTCCTCGAGGAGCGCCTGGCCGGCACCGAGGTCAGTGCGTTCGCGCTGGTCAGCGACGAGGCCGTCGTCCCGCTGGCGGCGGCGTGCGACTACAAGCGGCTGGGCGACGGGGACACCGGCCCCAATACAGGGGGGATGGGCGCCTACGCGCCGGTTCCGTGGTTCGAGCGGGCGGCGCTCGAGCAGGTCACTGCCGAGGTCTTCGAGCCGATCGCCTGGCGGATGGCGCGCGACGGGTTCCCGTATCGCGGCGTCCTCTACGCGGGCCTGATGCTGACCGACGACGGGCCGATGGTCCTGGAGTTCAACGCCCGGTTCGGCGACCCGGAGGCCCAGGTCCTGCTGCCGATGCTCGACGGCGACCTGGCCGGCGCGCTGCTCGGCTGCGCGGTCGGCGACCGTGGGCTGATGGAGGGGTCGCTGGGGCTGCGAAGCGGCGCCGCGGTGGGCGTGGTCATCGCCGCCGAGGGGTATCCGAATGCGCCGATTGCCGGGCGGATCGTCGAGGGCGCGGAGCCCTCCACCGCGGCCGACGATGGAGAGCTGCTCTGCTTCCACGCCGGCACCGCGCGCCTGCCCGACGGTCGGTACGAGACGGCCGGCGGCCGCGTCCTTGCCCTGGTCGGCCGCGGCGCAACGATGCGGGCGGCGCGCGATGCCGCCTACCGGGGCGCGGCGAACGTCGCCCTCGATGGCGGGCGCTACCGGAGCGACATCGCCTCGCGCGAGCTAGCCGTCGGCGATGGGGCTCAGCTCGGCCACGAGGCCGGGTGAGCGGGGCACCTGCTTCGCAAGCTCGATCGCCTCGTCGGGGCTCGCGCACTCGAGCACGTACAGGCCGCCGAGCGCCTCCTTCGCCTCGAGGAACGGCCCGTCGGTCACGATCGGGGTCACCGTCACCGGAGAATCGAAGCGTCCTGGTCTGCTCCGGCCCCTGCAACGCCTCACCGAGCACGATCGCGTCTCGCTCACGCAGCATCGCGCTGAAGCGGCGGTGGTCCGCGACCATGGCCGCGCGAGCGTCCGGCCCGACGGCCGCCTCAGCCGCCGGATCGCCGTAGAGCAGGAGAAGGTATTTCATGGGGTCCTCGAGATGCGGAGTGCCTGCACACCGATGATGACGAACGAGCGGGCGCCGAATCGACCGGAACCCGCAACCTCAAGCCGAGGTCAATGCCGGCGGCTATCCTTGGCGCCGATGCCGACCGTCGCCGTCGTCTGCGGCTCCCGCTCCGACCTGCCGACCCTGAAGGGCTGCTTCGACGTGCTCGATGAGTACGGCATCGGCTGGGAGGCCTCGGTCATCAGCGCTCACCGACAGGCCGAGACCCTCCATGCCTACGTCGACGAAGCGGAGAGGGCCGGGGTGCAGCTCTTCATCGGCGCGGCGGGGCTGGCCGCCCATCTTCCCGGCGTCCTCGCCTCGCTGACGGCGAAGCCGGTCATCGGCATCCCGCTCGACGGGGGTTCGCTCGGAGGGGCAGATGCGCTCTACGCGGTCGTCCAGATGCCACCCGGCGTGCCGGTGGCCACGGTGGCGATCGGCAGCGCGGGGGCGAAGAACGCGGCCCATCTCGCAGCTCGCATTCTTGCGCTGTCGGATGATGCCGTGGCCGATCGGGTCACGGCCGTGCGGGCCGACCAGGCGGCCATGGCGGAGCTGCGCATCGACCCGAGAGCATGATCGATCGGTACGCGCTGCCGGAGCTGCGCGAGATCTTCGGCGAGCGGCGCCGGCTCGAGCTGTGGCTGCGCATCGAGCTGCTCGCCGCTGAGGCGCTCCACGAGGCCGGCGTGGTGCCGACCGACGACTGGGAGCGAATTCGGGCAGCCGCAACCGATGTCGATCCGGCGCGGGCGCGTGAGATCGAGCAGGAGTCGCAGCACGACATCATCGCCTTCCTGCGCTCGGTCACCGAGCGGCTCGGGCCGGAGGGCCGCTGGCTCCATTACGGGCTGACGAGCTCGGACGTGCTCGACACCGCGACCGCGGTCACGTTGCGCGATGCGACGGCCGTCGTCGAGCGCGAGCTGGCCCGCCTCGTCGAGATCGTGCATCGCCTGGTGCTCCAGTATCGCGACACGCCGATGGTCGGGCGAAGCCACGGCATCCATGCCGAGCCGATCACGTTCGGCTTCAAGGCCGCCGGCTGGTACGCCGAGCTGCAGCGCGACGCCGATCGCGTGGCGCGCGCGCGCGACGGGATCGCGGTTGGCTCGATCTCGGGAGCGGTCGGCACGCATGCCAACGTGACCGCATCGGTCGAGCGCCACGTCCTCGACGCGCTCGGGCTGGCACCGGATCCGGCGCCGACCCAGGTCGTGAGCCGAGATCGGCATGCCGAGCTGCTGACGACCCTCGCCATCCTTGGCGGGACGCTCGAGCGGATCGCCGTCGAGATCCGGCATCTCCAGCGCACGGAGGTGGGCGAGGCCTTCGAGCCGTTCGGCTCCGGCCAGCAGGGGAGCAGCGCGATGCCCCACAAGCGCAATCCGATCCTGGCCGAGCGCGTGACGGGCATGGCTCGGCTGCTGCGCGCGGACGCCATCGTCGGCCTCGAGAACATGGCCCTCTGGCACGAGCGTGACATCAGCCACAGCTCGGCGGAGCGCTTCGTCTTCGAGCGGGCGCTCGGGGTGGCTGCCTACGCAACGCGGACGCTTGGCGACATTCTCGACGGCCTGGAGGTCGACGCCGATCGGATGCTCCGCAACCTCGACGAGCTGGGCGGCATGGTCTATTCAGAGGCGCTGCTGCTGTCGATGGTCGCCAAGGGAGCCGATCGGCAGGCCGCCTATCGGTTGGTGCAGAGTGCCGCCAAACGGGCGTGGGCCGGCGAGACCACGTTCGGCGAGGCCCTCCGCGAGGACCCGGCGGTCGGTGAGTGGCTCTCCCCGGACGAGATCCAGCGCGCGATGGACCTGCGTCACCACCTCGAAGGCATCGAGGTCACCTACCGGGCGCTCGGCATCGACGGCTCGGACTAGGCGGGCGGCCCTCGATGCGTCGCTGGCGAGAGGCGGCCACCGCGTCGGTGGGGGTCGTTTCGGCGCGCGCGGAGCTGTGGCTCCCCGGGGCGCTGGCCTGGGTCGCGAGCGTCGGCTGGATCCCGTTCGTCATCGCCGTGGCACAGCCGCCGTCGGTGGCGGAGCTGACCTTCCTTGGCGCGCGGATCGTGACCTCGGGCGCGTGGCCGTGGAACGCCGTCCTGATCGGCGCCGCCGGCGTCGCGCTCGTCCTGCTCGCCTTCGCCATGACGGCGGCGGCAAACGCGGTTCTCATCGCACTCCTCGCGCGCCGCGCTCCGTCGGCGGGCGACGCTCGGCGCATCCTCGCGGTCAACGTCGTCATGGCGCTCCCGGCCGTGCTCTCCACCCTGGTCGTGCTCATGGCTCTCGTCGCGATCGCGCCACTCGAGTTCAACGCCCCCGACCCTGCCGGCGGCCCGGTGCTGCGCACGGCGCTGCGACTCATGCCATACCTGGTGCTGCTGGCGGTGACGGCCGCCGTCGGTGCCGCCCTTGCCGCAGTTGCCGGCCGCCTCGCGGTCGAACGGCGGCTCCGCCTCGGCGAGGCCCTTCGGGCGGCACCGGCCGTGGCGGTCCAACCGCCCTTCGCGACCCACGCACTCGCGGCGTTCCTCGCGCAGCTCGTGTTCCTGGGGTTCTGCGCTCTCCTGCTCGGGGTGCTCTGGGCTCCGATCGGCGCGCAGCTGGCCATCGGCGGTGGGTTCGAGATCGGGACCGGCCTCCTGCTGCTAGGCTTCGTTGCGATCTGGCTCTGCCTGGTTCTTGCCGGCGGAGCACTCCACGCGTGGTCGGCCGCCACGTGGTCGCGACTGCTCGCGACCGATGCACCCCGGAAGGACTGAGCGACGTGGAAGACCTGAGTCTGGGGACGCAGCTCGTGCTCATGCTGCGGCTCGTCGTTGCGCTCGTGCTCGGGGCGGTGGTCGGCTGGGAGCGCGAGCTGCAGCGCATGCCGGCCGGCTTCCGGACGCACGCGCTGGTCGCTCTGGGGTCGGCAATCTTCACCGTCATCAGCGCCTACGCGTTCACCGGACCGGGCTCCGACCCCACCAGGATCGCCGCCCAGGTGGTGACGGGGATCGGATTCCTGGGGGGCGGCGCGATCATTCACTATGGCGGCACCGTCCGCGGGCTGACGACGGCAGCTTCGTTGTGGGCGGTGGCCGCGGTCGGCATGGCCGCAGGCGCGGGGCTCTTTGTCCTCGCGACCGTCAGCGCGGTGCTGGTGATCGTGGCCCTCGAGATCTTCGAACGCCTCGAACGCGTGGCGAAGCAACGCTTCAACATTCCGCCCACCAGCGGGCACGGACCGATCGATGATGTACCCCAGGAGGGCGACTGAATGCCGGACACGATGATGCGCACCGAGATCGAAGGACTGCCCCTGATCCACCGCGGCAAGGTGCGCGAGACGTACGAGGTCGACGACCGGCACCTGCTGCTCGTCGCCACCGACCGGCTCTCGGCCTTCGACGTCGTCTTCGAGCAGCCGATCCCGGACAAGGGTGCCGTCCTCACCCGCCTCTCCACCTGGTGGTTCGAGCAGCTGGCCGATCTCGGCCGAACCCACTTCGTGAGCGCCGATCGCGAGCGCCTGCCGGAGCCAGCTCGGACGCGAGAGCTGGCGCCGCGCTCGATGCTGGTCCGGCGCGCCGAGCGGGTCGACGCCGAGTGCGTGGTGCGCGGCTACCTGGCCGGCTCCGGATGGGCGGAGTACCAGCGCGCCGGGACCGTGTGCGGCCATCGCCTTCCCGACGGGCTGCGCGAGGCCGATCGCCTGCCGGGGCCGATCTTCACGCCGTCGACCAAGGCGGAGGTCGGGCACGACGAGAACATCAGCCGCGAACAGCTTGCCGACATGGTCGGCGCCGATCTGGCGCGTCAGCTCGAGGAGCGCTCGATCGCGCTCTACCGCGAGGGCGCGCGCCGCGCCGAGGCGGTCGGGCTGATCCTGGCCGACACCAAGTTCGAGTTCGGGTTCATCGACGGCGAGCTGGCCGTGATCGACGAGGTGCTGACCCCGGACTCCTCTCGCTTCTGGGATGGCGAGCGCTACGCGCCGGGATCCAGCCCGCAGAGCTTCGACAAGCAGTTCGTGCGCGACTTCGTCGCCGGTGCGGGATGGAACAAGGAGCCGCCCGCTCCGACGCTCCCGGACGAGGTGATCGACGGCACGCGCGATCGCTACGTGGCGGCCTTCGAGCGCCTCACCGGACGGCCCTGGGACGCATCGGCTTGACCATGCGCTGGCTGGCCGAGGTCCACGTCGCACTCCGATCGGGCATCGCCGATCCGGAGGGGCAGACGATCGGATCGGCGCTGCGCGCCCTGGGCTATCCGACCGTGAGCGAGGTCAGGAGCGGCAAGCTGATGCGCATTGCGTTCGAGGCGCCCGACCACGGAGCGGCCGAGGCCGCGGTGGACGAGATGTGCCGCCGCCTGCTCGCCAACCCGGTCATGGAGACGGCCAGCTGGGAGCTGCGCGCCGACGCCGAGCAGGATGCCGATGAGGCGAACCCGTGACCGTCCTGGGTCGCAGCCCGCGCGTTGCGGTGGCGGTCTTTCCCGGGACCTGGTCCGAGCGCGACTTCGCGCACGTTGCCGAAGCCGTCCTCGGCTGGGAGGCGCGTCTCGTGTGGCACACCGACGACGATCTTGGCCGGCCGGACGCCGTGGTCCTGCCGGGCGGCTTCGCGCACGGTGACCATCTGCGCACCGGTGCCATCGCGCGCTTCTCGCCGATCATGCGCGCGGTCGAGGCCTTCGCCGCCGCCGGCGGCCCGGTGATCGGCTCATGCAACGGGTTCCAGGTGCTGACCGAGGCGGGAATGCTGCCCGGAGCGCTGCTGCGCAACGATCACCTCGAGTTCCGCTGTGACTGGCAATCCCTGCGGGTCGAGCGACCGGCCTCGGCTCCCGCCTGGCTCGGGGACCTGGCCGACGGCGACGTGATCAGGTTGCCGATCAGCCACGGCGAAGGGCGGTACGCGGCCGACGAGGCCACCCTCGATGCGCTCGAGCGCGATGGGCGCGTGGTCCTCCGCTACGCGGATGCCGCCGGACGCGTGAGCAGTGAGGCCAACCCGAATGGGTCGGAGCGCGGGATCGCCGGCATCGTCAACGAGCGCGGCAACGTATTGGGCCTGATGCCGCACCCGGAGCGCGCGGCCGAGCCGGAGGTCGGCGGGACCGACGGCCTGCGCCTGTTCCGGTCCCTGGAACGCTGGCTGCAGGATCAGCCGGCGGTCGCCGAGCGTCGGCTATCATCGGGCTGACCGCCCAGATCTGCCGCAGGAGGCGCACCAGTGGACCAGGAGGAGCGCGATCGGCGCGACTCGCCCGACGCGGAGGACGCGTCATCGTCATCCGCTGAGCCGACGCAGCCCGAACCGACCGAGCACGCCCCCGACGCGGCGGACGACACGCCCCCGACCGAACCAGCCTCAACCGAGCCGGCAGAGACGATGGGCACGGCCGAGATCGAGAGCTGGCCGAGCCAGGACGCATCCACCACGCCCCCGCCGGAATCGGCGGAGTCTCCGCCATGGCCGACCGAACCGCCCTGCCGCCGGCTCGGCCGACGCCGACACCTGGCCCACCACGCCGCCGGAGCGCGGCGACGAGCCGCCGCCCAGCGAGGTTGAGGCCTATCCCGCCGCGGCGGTCGCTGCGGCGGCCGACGAGGTTGACGCCGCGGACTGCCTCGACCGCTGCGCAGGCGCATGCCGTCCCGGCCGGCGAGGAGGCAATCGGCGAGAGCACCCAGTGCCCGCGCTGCGGCACCGAGAATCGACCCGGCCTCGCCTTCTGTCGCAACTGCGGCCAGCGGCTGGTTGCCGCCGGCGTCGCGAGCACGGTCGAGCGCCCCGGCGCCCCGGAAGGCACGATGGCCTGCCCGCGCTGCGGCACACACAATCGCGCCGGCGTCGCCTTCTGCCAGAACTGCGGCGCGAACCTGCGCGCCGTCGCCCCCGGCTACGTGCCACCGGCGGCGGTAGCCGCGGCTGGCGAGGCGAGGTCCGAGACGGTCGAGGTCGGCAGCCGCGGAGCGGTCCTGGGACCGGTCGTCCTGCTCATCGGCCTGGTGGGCATCGTCACGGGATACCTGCTGCCGTTCCTGTATGGATCGGGATCGCTCTTCGAACGAGCGTGGGGCGCCGACGGCTATGGCCTGGCCTTCTGGACTGCATATCCGGACGTCGGCGGATTGGCCGATCAGCTCTACTACGGCCTCGCCGCCCCGATCCCGATCCTGGGACTCCTGGTCCTGGCGCTCGCCATCGCCGGGTTCGTGCGGGCGGCGCCCGGGTCCATCCAGTCGATCGGGCTCGTCATCGCGCTGCTGTGGAGCGTCGGCATCATCGTGCTCTTCGCGGTCGTCGAGGTGGGCGGCAACTGGAGCGGTGACATCGTCGGCATGCTCCGGGTCCTGAGCCCCGCCGGCATCATCTTCATGCTCTCCGCGCTCATCGTGGTGATCGGCACCCTGACACGCTTCGGTCGAAGCTAGCCGGATGTCCCGCTTCTGCGCCAACTGCGGCACCGAGGTCGAGGACCTGGCCGTCTTCTGTCCGACCTGCGGCCAACCGATCGACCAGGCCTCGGAGACGGAGATCCCGGCCGCGCCGGCGTGGCCGGATCCGGCCCCGGACGAGGCCGAGGCACCGGCGCCGGTCCCGGCAGCAGCGCCGTCACGCTGGGATGAGCCGACGCGGACCGACGTGCCGCCGCCTCCACCGCCGGCGCCAGCTGCCGAGCCCTCTCCGCAGCCTGCCGATCGCCGCGGGCCTCCGCCGGTCAACGTTCCGGTCACGATGCCCGTTACGCTCTCGGGCTGGCTGATCGGTGGCGGCTCGGCGGTCGCGGCCCTCGGCGTGGTCATCGGGCTCTTCGGTGGGGTCCTGAACCCGATCGACCTGATCCTGCTGCTCGTCCTGATCGGCATCGTGGCAACGGTCTTCCTGTCGGCGAACATGCCGGCCATCCCGCACCAGCGGCTGATCACGCTCGTCATCGTGCTGATCGGCTTCGGGACGGCGCTCAACCGCATCGGCATCGGCAGCGCCGGGGTGGGTGAGCTGCTGCTCCTCCTGGGCACGGCTGCGGCGGCGATCGGCGCCATCATCCTGGAGCTCGGTCGAGACCAGCCGCTGGGTGGCCCGCAGCCCTGACCGGATGACACTCGCGCCGCCCCCGGCCGAGCAGCGCCACGGCCTGACCGAGACGGAGTACGACCTCGTCGTCGATGCGCTCGGACGCGTGCCCAACGCCGTCGAGCTCGGCATGTTCGGCGCGATGTGGTCGGAGCACTGCGCCTACAAGCACTCGCGCCTGCTGCTGGGCCGGCTGCCGTCGACGGGTGATCGCGTGCTGGTGGGGCCGGGCGAGAACGCGGGCGCGATCGATATCGGTGATGGGCTCGCGGTCGTCTTCAAGGTCGAGTCCCACAACCACCCGAGCGCGGTCGAGCCCTACCAGGGCGCGGCCACCGGGGTCGGCGGCATCATCCGCGACATCTTCACGATGGGAGCGCGCCCGATCGCGCTCCTCAACAGCCTGCGGTTCGGGCCGCTCGAGCCCGGGGCCGGGACCGATGCGACCGTCGCGGCGCGCAACCGCTACCTGTTCGGGGGCGTCGTCGGCGGGATCGCGGGCTACGGCAACTGCATCGGCATCCCGGACGTCGGTGGCGAGATCACCTTTGACGCGAGCTACTCGGGCAATCCGCTGGTCAACGCCATGTGCGTCGGCATCGCCCGTCACGATGAGATCACGCTGGCGCAGGGCGGCCGGCGCCGGCAACGTCCTGCTGCTGGTCGGCGCGTCGACCGGTCGCGACGGAATCCAGGGCGCCTCATTCGCTTCGGCAACCCTGGGCGACGACCGCGAGGAGCGGCGCCCGGCCGTGCAGGTCGGCAACCCGTTCCTCGAGAAGCTGCTGATGGAAGCGTGCCTCGAGCTGGCGCGCCTCGACGCCGTGATCGCCATGCAGGACCTCGGCGCGGCCGGACTGACCTGCGCGCTGGCCGAGCTCACGTCGCGTGGCGGCGTGGGCGCCGAGGTCGATCTCGACGCGGTCCCCCGGCGCGAGTCGGGCATGACGCCCTACGAGGTCCTCCTGAGCGAGTCCCAGGAGCGGATGCTGATCGTGGTTCGATCCGGCCGCGTTGCCGAGGTGCGCGAAGTCTTCGACCGCTACGACCTGCACGCGGCCGAGATCGGCACGGTGATCGATGAGCCGGTGATTCGCTGTCGCGCCTCAACGGAGCTGGTGTGCGAGGTCCCGGGCCGTGCGCTGGCCGACGACGCGCCGCGGTACGCCATCTCCGGCTCGCCGGCGGCGATGGTCGCGTCGGACCTCGACCGCCTTGCCGCCGAGCCACCATCCGCCGCGACGCTGCTTGGCCTGCTCGGGTCGCCCAATGCCCGAGACCGCAAGCCGATCTGGCGCCGATACGACCACATGAACGGCACGAACACCCTGGTCGGTCCCGGGGCGGGCGATGCCGCGCTGCTGCGCGTGAAGGGCACCGGCCGCGCCCTGGCACTCTCGATCGACGGGCCCGGTCCGGCGCGCGTCGGCGCGCTCGACCCGTACCTCGCGGGCGTCTCGGCGGTGGTCGAGGGCGCCCTCAACGTGGCGTGTCACGGCGCCACTCCCATCGGGATCACCGACTGCCTGAACTTCGGCTCGCCGGAGACCGATCTCGGGGCGTGGCAGCTCGAGCGGGCGATCGACGGGATCGCCGACGCGTGTCGTGCGCTTGGCGTGCCGGTCGTATCGGGGAACGTCAGCCTCTACAACGAGACGCCGGAGGGACCGATCCTGCCGACGCCGGTGGTCGGGACGGTCGGGGTGCTCGAAGACCGGGGGGCGGCGCTGCGCATGGCGTGGGCGCGGGGTGACGAGGTCTGGCTGCTCGGCGAGCAGAGTTCGGACCCCGACGCGCTCGCCGGCTCGGAACACGCCTGGCACCGCGGGCTTCGGGGCGGCGTCCCGACCCTCGACCTCGCGGCCGCCGGCAGGCTGATCCGGCTCCTGCCCGAGCTCGCGCGCTCCGGGACGGTGCGTGCGGCGCACGACTGCTCCGTGGGCGGCCTCGCGATCGCGCTGGCGCGGATGGCGATGGCGGCGGAGGTGGGGGTGCGCGCTCGGATGGACGTGGCAGACCAATGTGCGACCGCGGCTGCCTTCGGTGAGCGCGGCGGCCGAGTCCTCGTCGGCGTGGAGCCGGCACGGGTGGCGGATCTGCAGCGGGCCGCCCGGGAGGCCGGAGTGGCGGCCACGCCGCTCGGCGTGGCGGGCGGTGATGAGATCGACATTCAGTTCGGAAGCGCCCGGATCGCCATCCCGGTCTCGCGATTGGCGGAGGCCTGGCGAGCCGCCTTCTAGGTGGGTGGCGGACCGGCGGGCGGATCGCTGTGCTCGGCTGACGCCGGGCTTCGGGGCGAGGGCCGGCCGCCGGCGCCGACGCCCATCGAGGCGATGATCGGATCCTCCTCGAGTCGCACGCGACCGCGGCGCAGGGTTCGACGATGGAGCGCGGCGGCCACCTGCTCGTCGGTGGCGCTTCGGGTCGTCGGAAGCGCCGTGCGGCTGGTCGGATGGCCCCGGTTCGACCCTGCGCCGCCGGCGGGGGAGCAGGACGTACCAGGCCAAGAGCGCGAGCACCGCGAGCCCCGCCAACCCGCCGATCGCGATCCCGAGCGGCATCATCGTGGCGCCCGTCTCGTGATGCCGCCGGCGTCGGTCGCGGACGCCGACGACGGCGCCCCGGAGAGCACCGCCGCGATCGCGAGGACGAGGAGAAGGCTGGGTCGCATCAGCCGGACGCCTCGCGAGCACGCCCCGGGCGGCGCCGGGTGCGGGTGGTCCGTGGCGCGGGGTCGTCGGCCTCGCCCGGATGCGGGTGGTCGTGGGTGACCGGGATGTGCGACAGGCCGCCGCGCGCCCGCTCGTGGAGGCGGTAGACCTCCTCGAGGCCGTCGGCTGGCACCACCGACTCATAGACCGTGCAGAACACCTCGACCACCGCCGGGTCGAACTGCGTGCCGGCATTGAGTCGAAGCTCGTCCAGCGCTTCCTCGTGGGTGAGGGCCGAGCTGTACGGCCGGTCGTGGACCATGGCGTGGTACGCATCGGCGACGCTGACGATCCGGGCGCCCAGGGGGATCTCGTTGCCCTTCAGGCCGTGGGGGTATCCGCCGCCGTTGAAGCGCTCGTGATGATGCAGCACGACCGGGATCGCCTCGCGCAGGTTCGAGGCGGACTCGAGGATGACCTGCCCGATGCGCGGATGCTCGCCGATCGCCTGCCACTCGTCGTCGGAGAGGGTGGTCGGCTTGTCCAGGATCTCCTCGGGGATCGCGATCTTTCCGAGGTCGTGAAGGAGCGACGCGATTCGGATGCGCTCGATCTCCTCGTGCGGCAGACCCATCTCCAGGCCGATCCCGGTCGCGAGCGCCGCGATCATGTCTGACGGGCGCCCGCGGTGATGTGGCTGCGGCGCCAGGACCGATGCGAGTGCCTGGGTGGCCGTGTCGCTGGCCCACTGGCCGATGGCGGTGGCCTGGGCGCGGGCTTCGTTCGAGATCGGAGCGCGCCGCACCGGTGCGCCCTCGTCGAGCTCGCGGAACAGGTAGGTGCGGTTGCGGCCCAGCGCCTTGGCGGCGTACATGGCCGCGTCGGCACGGTCGACCAGCATGTCGAGCTGGAGCTCGGCGCCGCGGCCGCCGGCGATCCCGATGCTGATCGTCGCCTTGACGGTCTGCTCGCCCGCGATGCGGAGGGTCTCGTTCTGGACGAGCACGCGCAGCTCTTCGGCCAGGCGAACGGCGTCCTCCGGCATCGTCTCGGGCAGGATCAGCATGAACTCCTCGCCGCCATAGCGACCGAAGGTGTCGCTGACGCGGACCCCATCGGCAACCAGCTCGGCGATCTGGCGCAGCACCGCGTCGCCGGAGTTGTGCCCATAGGTGTCGTTGATCGGCTTGAAGCGATCGATGTCGATGAAGGCGACGCTGAGTGGCTTGTAATGGCGGACCGATCGCTCGACCTCCGCGCCCAGGATGGCGAGCAGGGTCTCGCGGTTCGGGATGCCGGTCAGCCGGTCATGAGTGGCGCGCGCCTCGACCTGGAGGAAGGCGCCGCTGGCGGCGTTGAAGGCCTTCGCCAGGCGCCGCTCGCCGGGGATGCCGCCCTCGCGCAGGTGGATCGACTCGTCGGTCTCGAGGGTCCGCTCCAGCGCGCGTGCGATGCGGGTGAAGCGCCAGCCGATGTAGCTCCACGCCACGAGGGCCATGGTCGTCATGCCCGCCACGACGCCCGCCGCGACGACGAGCGCGAGCGCCCCTCGGTTGGCCTGCTCGGTCTGCGCCGTGACCGCCACGGCGATGACGGCGAGGCCGGCGATGGCGAAGGGGGCCAGGAACCCAAGGAGCCGGACGAGGAAGAGCATCGGATGCAGCATGGCGTCATGGGTCCGGATCAGCCATGACCCGATGGTCCCGCGTTGCCTCGCGGCACTCGCGCCATCGGCGCCAAAAACACCGTTGTGCGGATTGCTGCAGTACCTCGCCCGTACTCTCAGCCGATCCGGTTGCGGACCGCCATCGGCGGCCGCTCCGCTCGCTATGATGGGCCCGTGCCCCGCCAGCACCGATCCGCTTGACCCATCCCGTGCGCGCGCCAATTCGCCTGCCGCACGGATCGGGGGAAGCGCTCCCCATGTACGAGCCGCACGGCCCCCGCGAGGAGTGCGGCGTGGTCGGCATCTGGGCGCCCGGCGCACCCGTTGCGCGCCTTGCCTACGTCGGGCTGCACGCCCTCCAGCATCGCGGCCAGGAGTCGGCCGGCATCGCCGTCACCGATGGCGGCCAGCTGAGCCTGCACAAGCGCATCGGTCTGGTCAGCAGCGTCTTCGACGAGGAGACGCTGGCCCGCCTGGAGGGGCGCGAGGAGGGCGGGCGGCCGCCGAAGGCCGCCATCGGGCACACGCGCTACAGCACGACCGGGTCGAACACGTTGCCGAACGTGCAGCCGGTCTACGCGCGTTCTGATATCGGCGAGCTGATGCTGGGACACAACGGCAATCTCACCAACGCGACCTGGCTCCGCGACGAGCTGACCGAGCAGGGGATCGAGTTCGGATCGGCGTCGGATACCGAGGTGCTCGCCAAGCTGATCGCGCATGCGCCGGGACGCACCTGGGCACAGCGCGTCGACCACGCCTTCCACCGGGCCGTCGGCGCCTTCACCTTCACCATGCTCACGGAGACGGCCCTGGTGGCGGCACGCGACCCGATCGGCTTCCGGCCGCTCGCCCTCGGACGGCTGCCAGGCGGCGGCTGGGCAGTCGGCTCGGAGAGCACGGCGCTCGACGCGATGGGGGCGCAGTTCGTGCGCGACGTCGATGCCGGCGAGGTGCTCACCATCGACGACGACGGCGTCCACTCGTTCCGATCGACTCGCGCGGACCCGGAGCGTGAGCGGCTCTGCGTCTTCGAGTTCGTCTACCTGGCGCGGCCCGACTCGGTCATCGATGGCCGGCTGCTGTACGAGGCGCGGCTCGAGATGGGGCGACGCCTGGCGCGCGAGCATCCGGCCGAAGCGGATCTCGTCATCGCCGTGCCCGACTCGGCGATCCCGGCCGCCATCGGCTATGCCGAGGAGGCGGGACTGCCGTACCGCGAGGGCCTCATCAAGAGCCGCTACGTCGGTCGCACCTTCATCCAGCCCGCGCAGCGCAGCCGGGACGAGGCGGTGCGCCTGAAGTTCAACCCGCTCCCCGAGCTGCTCTCCGGCAAGCGCGTCGTGGTGGTCGACGACTCCATCGTTCGCGGCACGACCACCGGCCCGATCGTCGGCATGCTGCGTCGTGCCGGCGCTGCCGAGGTCCACGTTCGGATCCACTCGCCGCAGATGCGCTACCCCTGCTACATGGGCGTGGATACCGGCCGCCGCGAGGAGCTCATCGCGGCGAACCACTCGCTCGAGGGCATCCGCGCGGCGATTGGCGCCGATTCGCTCGGCTATCTCTCGCGGGAAGCGCTGCTCGAGGCGGTCGGCGGGCACACCGATCGGCGCTGCACGGCCTGCTTCGACGGCGTCTACCCGACCGATGTGCCGCTCGAGCTCGACAAGCTGGCAATGGAGCGGCGCTGAGCGTGGCCCGCACCTACCGCGAGGCAGGGGTCGATGAGGTCGAGGCCGCGCGCACCATCGAGCGGATCGCGGCCGCGGCGGCGGAAGCCGCGACCCCGGCGGTCATCGGCGGCATCGGCGGATTCGGCGGCCTCTTCCACTTCGACCCGACGACCCATCCCGACCCGATCCTCGTCAGCAGCACCGACAACGTCGGCACCAAGCTGAAGGTCGCGGTGGCGCTCGAACGTCACGACACGATCGGAATCGACCTCGTCAACCAGAGCGTCAACGACATCGCCGTCACCGGCGCCGACCCGCTCTTCTTCCTCGACTACCTCGCCGTCGGGCGGTTGCGCACCGAGGTCGCGGCGGAGATCGTTGGCGGCGTCGCGCGTGCCTGCGCCGCCGCCGGGATCCCGCTCATCGGTGGTGAGACCGCTCAGCTGCCCGACCTGTTCGCGTCGATGGACGATTACGACCTGTCGGGGTTCATCGTCGGCGTCGTCGCACGCGAGGACCTGATCGACGGCTCACGCGTGCGAGCCGGCAACGTCGTCATCGGCCTTCCCTCGTCCGGCCTGCACACGAATGGCTACAGCCTGGCGCGGCGGATCCTGCCAGAGGCGTCGTGGCGCAAGCCGATGCCGGACAACGGACGAACGATCGGCGACGCGCTCCTGGAGCCGCACCGGTCGTACCTCGACGAGGTCCGGATCCTGCGCCGGGCCCTGCGCGAGGCCGGCAGCGACATCGCAGCCCTCGCGCATATCACCGGTGGGGGATGGGAGGGGAACCTGCCTCGCACGCTGCCGGCGGGCCTGGGCGTGGAGATCGAGACGGGCTCATGGCCGATTCCCGCCATCTTCAGTCTCATCCAGTCGAGCGGCGACATCGCCGACGAGGAGATGGTCCGCACCTTCAACGTTGGGATCGGCCTCACCGCCATCGTCCCCGCCGCCCACGCCGATGCGGCGCTGGCCGCGGTCGGCGACGCATACCGCGTCGGGCGCGTCATCCCGATTCCCGAGGGCGAGCCGCGCGTCCGATTCGTATGAGGCTGGTCTCCCGATGAGGCTGGGGGTCCTCGTCTCCGGCCGCGGGTCGAACCTCGAGGCCGTCCTGACCGCGAAGCCGCCGGGCGTGGAGCCGGTCCTCGTCGTCAGCAACCGGCCGGGAGTGCGGGCGCTCGAGGTTGCGGCCGCCCACGGGGTGCCGGCCCGGGTCCTGCGCCGCGGCGATCACGGCGGGGATCCTTCGGCCCGCGACGGTGCCATCGGCGCAGCGTTCGAGCGTGCCAGGGTCGAGCTGGTGCTGCTTGCCGGCTACGACCAGCTGCTGCGCCCCGCGTACTTCGCCGCGTTCTCGGGTCGCACCATCAACATCCATCCCAGCCTCCTTCCTGCTCACGGCGGGGCCGGCATGATGGGGATGGCGGTCCACCGCTCGGTGCTCGCGGCCGGTGATCGCGGAGACCGGCGTCACGATCCACGAGGTCACGCCGGACCTTGACGCGGGGCCGATCCTGGCCCAGTCGCGCGTCGCCGTGCTGGCCGGAGACGATGCTGAGACGCTCGCCGCGCGGGTGCTGGCCGAGGAGCACCGGCTGCTGGTCGCCACGCTGGCGGAGATCGCCGCCGAGGCCCGCTGACCCAGGGCCCCCGAGGGTTCGGCGGCATGATGCGTGCTAGCATGACCGACGGCGTCCGAGTGGCGCCGACCCCCACGCAGGAGAGGCCAGGCAGGTAGATGGACGCGATTCTCGAACCGATTGGCGAGTTCTGGAATGGATTCCTGAGCAACCCGATCGTGCAGCTGGCCAGCCAGCTGATCGTGATCTACGTGGTCCTGCTCTGGCTCGGCACCGCGTACTGGGCGTTCCGGGACATGCAGGCCCGGACCGAGAACCCGATCCTTCCGTACTTCGCCGCCGCCCTCATCATCTTCTTCACGCCGCTGCTCTTCCTGTTCGCGGTCGTGCTGTACCTGATCGTGCGGCCGCGCGAGACGCTCGCCGAGGTCTACGAGCGCAGCCTGGCCGAGGAGTCGCTGCTTGCCGAGGTCGAGAAGAACGAGCTCTGTCCGGTCTGCCGCGATCGCGTCGACGCCGAGTGGCTCGTCTGCCCGAACTGCCGCACCCGGCTCCATCGGGTCTGCCCGACCTGCAACCGATTGGCCGAGCCGAACTGGCCGCTGTGCGCCTTCTGCGGCACCGACTTCGGACGTGAGCCGAGGGTGACGCGCTCGCGCGGCACGGTTCCGGTGGCGTCCATCGAGCTCGCGGACGACGAGCAGTCGGCGGCCGACGCCACAGCCGAGCAGGCACGCCCCTTCGGCGCCACGAACCTCTGACGCAGGGCCCGACGCCCGTGGACCGCGCCGGCGGGCCCGATCAGCCCCCGGGGTTGCCAACCGGGCCGCACCCGACCGTGGGACCCGGCACCGTGTCGATGCCGCGCTGGCCCGGTCCGCTCCTGGCGATCCTCGGCGCAGTCGTGGCGGTGGGCGCGCTGGGCGTCGGTGCGGCCATGACGCAGCTTCCAGAGAGCGACGTCGATCCAGCCGTGTACGGCTGGCTGGCCCTCCTCGGCGCGCTCATGTTCGCGGCCGGACTCCTGTATGTCGCAATTCGGCAGCTTCGCATCCGGCGCTACCTGCCCCCCGAGCGCTACCGCGGGCCTGGCGTGCTGGTGCTCGTCCTCCTCGTGCTGGTCCTGGCGTCCATCATCACGGCGCCGTTCGGGGCGGACGCGGCGGCCCTGCTCATGGGCGAGGGCGAGCTCACCTTCCTCGGCGCGGCCGTGCTGCTCATCTCGACCCAGGCGGCCATGCTGCTGGTCAGCTGGTTCCTCGTCTTCCGGCCTCGGGCGCTCGAAGCGCTCCCCTCGCTGCCCGGCCGCGACCCGGCGGGCGCCCTGCGCGCCGGCTTCGGCTGGGGAATTCCGGCGTGGCTCGGGGCGACGCTCGCCTCTGCCGCCGTGGTCTGGGCGCTGGAGGCCGTCGGCTTCGACGCGGAGCCGCAGGCAGCCGAGCAGGCGATCGCCGTGGTCGATCCCTGGCTGGTCGTGGTCGCCGTCGTCATCCTGGCGCCGATCGCGGAGGAGATCTTCTTCCGCGGCGTCGTCTTCAACGCCTGGCTGCGCGAGGGCGGACGTCGCTGGGCGTTCCTCGGCTCCTCGGCGCTCTTCGCGCTGATCCATCTCTCCGTGGTGGCGCTGGTGCCGATCTTCCTGCTCGGCCTGGCCCTGGCGTGGGTCTACCAGCGAACCGGCAACCTGCTCGCGCCGATCGCGATGCACATGACCGTCAACGGGATCTCCGTGGCGCTGGCCCTGCTCGTCCGCTTCGACGTCGTCCGGGTGCCGGTCTAGCCGCCCGGTAAGCGCCCCGTAAGCCGCCGGTGAGCGCTCGCCGGCTAACGTCGCGTCGATGACGCACGAGCCCATTCCCATCGCGCTGCCAACCCGCCGCCGCCGCGCGCATCCGCCGTCCGAACGGCTCGAGCGCCACGGTACCGACGCCTCCGAAGACGAGGAGCTCCTCGCGCTCGTCATCGGCGAGCGGGTCGCCGCTCCTCGCGTCGCTCGTCGACTGCTCGATCGGTTCGGCTCGCTGTCCGACGTGGCCCGCGCGCTCCCGGTCGAGCTCCGGGTGGCGGGCCTGTCGCAGGCCGCCGCACTGCGCGTCTCGGCGTGCGCCGAGATGGGTCGGCGGGTCGCACGCTCCTGGCCATCGGATCCGTGGCTGATCCGAACCCCGACCGACGTCGCCGAGCCGCTCGTCGATGCGATGGGCTCCCTGGAGCGCGAGGAGCTGCGGGTCCTGCTGCTCGACACCAAGAACGTCGTGACGGCCGAGCGGACCGTCTATCGCGGGAACCTGGCCGGCTCCTCGGTGCGTGTCGGCGAGGTCTACCGTGACGCGGTCCGATCCTGCGCGGCGGCGATCATCGTGGCGCACAACCATCCCTCCGGCGATCCCGTGCCCTCCGGCGAGGACCTGCGCATCACGGCCGAGCTGGCCGAGGCGGGCCGGCTGCTCGACATCGAGCTGCTGGATCACCTCGTGATCGGGCGCGGCCGATGGAGCTCGATGCGGGCCATCGGCGCCCTCGGTCAGCCGCCGGCCACGATCCGCAACAGCGCTCCACCGCCGATGTCGGTGAGGTAGAGGTCGCCGTCCGTGTCGGTGCCGAAGCTGCTGATCGAGCGCCCCGTCTCGAGCAGGACGCGCGGAGCGAGCGCGCTGCCGTCGGCCGGGGCCGCGGCATCGGAGCGGATGCCGAACAGGAGGCCGCTGCAGTAGTCGCCGAAGAGATACCAGCCACGCAGCCCGTCGATCGAGCCGCCGCGAGAGACGTATCCGCCGGTCACCGAGCAGCCCTGGTCGTGGCCGTACTCGGCGAGGGGCGTGACGAGCCCGTCGGGCGAGCAGGCCGGATCGGCGAAGCAGTGTGATCCCTCCATCAGGTTCCAACCGAGATTGGCACCGGCCGCTGCCACCGGGTCGATACGGTCGATCTCCTCGTAGGCGATCTGGCCGACATCGGCGATCCACAGCAGGCCCGTGTCGGGATCGAAGCTGAAGCGCCATGGGTTCCGGAGACCATAGAGGTAGACCTCGGGCGCGCCGCCCGTTCCGTCGGCGAACGGGTTGTCCGGCGGCACGGTGTAGCCGCCGGGCTCGGAGACGTCCAGGCGCAGGATGGAGCCGAGCAGCGCGAACGGATTCTGGCCGTTGCCGAGCGGGTCGCCCCCGGAGCCGCCGTCGCCGAGGCCGAACCACAGGTATCCGTCCGGCCCGAAGGCGAGCTGCCCGCCATTGTGGTTCGCGAAGGGCTGATCCACGGTGAGGAGGACATGCTCGCTGGCGGGGTCGAGCACGGGTGCGGCATCCCCGTCCTGCGTGCCCGTCAGCTCCGACAGCACAGTGTCGCCGTTCCGGTCGCTGTAATGCACGAAGGCCCGTGGGTCATCGGGCCAGTCGGGATGGAGCACCAGCCCGAGCAGGCCGCGCTCATCCTCGCCCAGGACGCGGTCAGTGATGTCGAGCGCGATCGAGCGCTCCCCACCACGGATGGCCACCACGCGCCCCGCCCGCTCGTTGACGAGGAGCCAGCCGCCCGGCGCTGAGGCGATCCCGATCGGGTCCGCCAGACCATCCGCGACGACCTCCAGGGCGACGGGAGGTGGATCGTCGGCGATCGGCTGCGGCGTTGGTGAGCCGGCGGGCGTCGGCGCCGCGGTCTCGATCGGCGAGGGTTCCGTCGACGTCGCGGGGACCTGGCTTGCGGTCGGCGCCGAAGGCGCAGCAGATGGCGCCGGCGCGCCGCAGGCCGCCAGCAGCGCGGTCACGAGCAGGAGCGAGGCGCCATGACGAAGCAGCTGCATCGGTCGGATTGTGGTCGACTTCGCCGCGAGATGCCGATGGCCGGTCCGATCGGGTAGGGTTTCAGCCATTCATGACCACCACGAAAGCAAGCGTGCGACGCGCGATCGCCACGGTCGTCGAGCCGTCGGAGCCGGGGGCCGACGCGATCGGCAGCAGGCGCAGCATCATCATCGAGCGGATCGCCCCGGAGCTGGACGGCGGGCGTTATCCGGTCAAGCGCGTCGTCGGGGATCAGCTGCTGGTGACCGCGGACATCTTCGCCGACGGCCACGACCTGCTCGACGCCGCGATCCTCATCCGCGCCGATGACGAGACGTCCTGGCGCCGGGCGCCGATGCGGCCGATCGACAACGACCGCTGGTCCGGGCACGTGGAGCTGCTCCGCAACCGGCGGCATGCCTACGCGGTCGAGGCGTGGCGGGACGCGTTCGGCTCGTGGCGCGAGGGACTGCGCAAGAAGCTCGAAGCCGGCGTGGCCGTCCCGAACGAGATCGAGGAGGGGCGGCTGCTGCTGGAGGCGGCGCTCCGGCGGAGTGAGGAGGCCGAAGCCGGCGACGACGCGCTCCGCTATCCGCGCCGCGCTCGACAGCCTGAAGCGGGCCCGCTCGCAGGCAACGCGCGCCGCCGCGCTGGTCGGTGAGGACCTGCTGGCCGCCGTGCGCCGTCACCCCGATCTCCGATTCGCGTCGCGCTCGCCGGACCTGCCACTCGTCGTCGACCGTGAGCGCGCGCGGTTCGGCGGCTGGTACGAGTTCTTCCCGCGCTCGCAGGGACGCGATCCTTCGCAGCCGGTGGCCACGACCTTCGCGGATGCCGCGTGGCGGCTGCCGGGGATCGCGGAGATGGGCTTCGACGTCGTCTACCTCCCGCCGATCCATCCGATCGGGCGCACGAACCGCAAGGGCCGCAACAACAGCCTCGACGCGGGTCCGGACGACGTGGGCTCCCCGTACGCCATCGGCTCAGCCGATGGTGGCCACGACGTGGTCGCTCCCGAGCTGGGTGGGCTGCGCGAGTTCCTGGACTTCCGTGAGGCGGTGGAGGCACATGGCATGGAGCTGGCGATGGACCTCGCCATCCAGGCCGCGCCCGACCACCCCTACGTGCGTTCCCATCCCGAGTGGTTCCGGCACTCGCCGGACGGCACCATCAAGTACGCCGAGAACCCGCCCAAGAAATACCAGGACATCTACCCGATCGACTTCCTCGGCGAGGATGGGCAGGCGCGCGAGCGGCTCTGGCTCGAGTGGAAGGGGATCTTCGAGGTGTGGATCGAACGCGGCGTGAAGATCTTCCGCGTCGACAACCCGCACACCAAGCCGATCGCGTTCTGGGCATGGCTGATCACCGAGATCCAGCGCGACCACCCGGAGACGATCTTCCTGTCCGAGGCCTTCACGAAGCCCAAGATGATGCGGCAGCTGGCCAAGGTCGGCTTCACCCAGAGCTACACCTATTTCACCTGGCGCGAGTCGGTGGCCGAGCTCCGGGACTACCTGACCGAGCTGACGCAGAGCGAGATGGTCGAGTACTTCCGCGGCAACCTGTTCGTCAACACGCCCGACATCAACCCGCACCACCTCGATCATGGCCGGCCGGCGTTCGTGGTCCGCAGCGTCCTGGCCGCCACGCTCTCGAGCTCGTACGGCATCTACTCCGGCTGGGAGCTGTGCGAGTCAGCGCGCCTCGGGGAGCGCGAGGAGTACCTGGACTCCGAGAAGTACGAGATCCGGGCGCGCGACTGGGACGCGAAGGGCAACATCAAGCTGCTGCTCGGCGAGCTCAACCGCCTGCGCCACCAGCGACCGGCGCTGAAGCGCTACGAGAACCTGCGCTTCGAGAGCGTGACCGGCGAGCGAACCCTCTTCTACCGCAAGGCGATGCCGCACGGGAAGGTCGATCCACTTGACCGGCCACCCGCAACGCTGGCGCGACCCGGTCTACGTGGCGGTGAACTGCGACCCGACCACCGCCGAGCATGCGATCCTGCACCCGGATCTGCCGGCGGTCGGCATCGGCTGGGACGAGCCGTACCAGCTCACCGACCTGCTGACCGGCCGGACGTCGCGCGAGCGCGGCGCCGACCTGGCGGTCCTCCTGGATCCGGCGGGGGAGGCGTTCCGCATCTTCACCGTCGCGCCCATCGACCATTGATCTCCCGACCAACCGCGAGCCCACCCATGACCACCACCGATGCCGCGCCCCAGCTGCTCCGCGACGACCCGCACTGGTACAAGGACGCGATCATCTACCAGCTCCACGTGAAGGCCTTCAACGACTCGACCAACGACGGCGTTGGCGACTTCGCCGGCCTGGCGGAGAAGCTGGACTACATCGCGAACCTTGGCGTGACCGCCATCTGGCTGCTCCCGTTCTACCCATCCCCGCTGCGCGACGACGGCTACGACATCGCCGGCTTCACGGAAGTGCATCCCGACTACGGCACGCTGCGCGACTTCCGGGGCTTCGTGCGCGAGGCGCATCGGCGAGGCCTTCGCGTCATCACCGAGCTGGTCATCAACCACAGCAGCGACCAGCATCCGTGGTTCGTCGAGTCCCGCTCGGACCGCAGCAATCCGAAGCGCGACTGGTATGTGTGGAGCGACACCGACCAGAAGTATGCCGACGCGCGGATCATCTTCACCGACACCGAGACGAGCAACTGGACCTGGGACGCCGAGTCGCAGCAGTACTACTGGCATCGGTTCTTCAGCCACCAGCCCGACCTGAACTTCGACAACCCCCAGGTCGTCAGGGCGGTGCTGCGGGTCATGCGCTTCTGGCTCGACCTCGGCGTCGACGGCCTGCGCCTGGACGCGGTGCCGTACCTGGTCGAGCGGGAGGGGACCAACGGCGAGAACCTGCCGGAGACCCACGCCGTCCTGAAGCGGTTGCGTCGCGCGGTCGACGAGCGCTACGAGGGCCGGATGCTGCTGGCGGAGGCGAACCAGTGGCCGCCCGACGTGCTGCCCTACTTCGGGACGCCGGAGGAGCCCGAGTGCCACATGGCATTCCACTTCCCGCTGATGCCGCGCATCTGGATCTCCCTGCGCCGCGAGGACCGCTACCCGATCGTCGAGATCATGGGCCAGACGCCGCAGATCCCCGACGAGGCGCAATGGGCGCTCTTCCTGCGCAATCACGACGAGCTGACCCTCGAGATGGTGACCGACGAGGAGCGGGACTTCATGTACACCGAGTACGCGAAGGAGGCGCGGATGCGGATCAACGTCGGCATCCGCCGCCGCCTCGCCCCGCTGGTCGACAACAGCCGCCGCCGGATCGAGCTGCTGAACTCGCTGCTGCTCAGCATGAAGGGCACGCCGATCGTCTATTACGGCGACGAGATCGGGATGGGTGACAACGTCTATCTCGGCGATCGAAACGGGGTCCGTACCCCGATGCAGTGGACGGGCGACCGCAACGCCGGCTTCAGCAGGGCCGACGTCCACGCGCTCTATGCGCCGCTGGTGGCCGATCCGGTCTATGGCTACCAGGCCGTCAACGTCGAGGCGCAGGAGCGCGTCCCCGGCTCGCTGCTGAACTGGATGAAGCGGCTGATCGGCGTGCGTCGGGCACATCCGGTCTTCGGCCGTGGCACGCTCGAGTTCCTTCACCCCGAGAACCGACGCGTGCTCGCCTACCTGCGCGAGCACGAAGGCGTCTCGATCCTGTGCGTCGCGAACCTGTCGCGCTTCGCGCAATACGTCGAGCTCGACCTCAGCCGCTTCAAGGACCGAATGCCGATCGAGCTGATCGGGCGCGTCCAGTTTCCGAGGATCGGCGAGCTTCCCTATCTGCTGACGCTCGGTCCGCACGACTTCTTCTGGTTCGAGCTGACCGACGGCGAAGGCTGAGACCGTCCCAGGGTGACGGCGGAGTTCGAACCCTCCTGGCTCGCGGCCCAGCGCTGGTTCAGGGCGAAGCGGCGACCAATCGCTGCCATCAGCGCCTTCGACCAAGCATCCCTGGGACGCGCCGATCTGCGGGTGCTGGAGGTGGCCTACGTGGACGGCGGCCCGGCCGACCGCTACCTGGTGCCGACGGTCGATGCCCGCGAGCCGGAGGACGGCGACGGCGCCTGGACGGCGATCGTGCGCGCCATGAGCGAACGCGCCGAGCTGCCTGGCGAACGCGGCAGCTTCATCTGTTCACGGACCGATGCGTTCACCGACCTGCTGCCGTCGGCGCAGGGGGCGATCGACGCACTCGGCGAGCGCCGCCTGCGGGTGGAGCAGTCGAACACGTCGGTCGTGCTCGGCGAACGCCTGATCCTCAAGCTGTACCGGCTGCTGGAGCCCGGTGAGAATCCGGACCTGGAGGTGAGCCTGTTCCTCACCGCGGTCGGTTTCGCGGACACGCCCGCCGTTGCCGGAGCGATGGCTTACGCGGAGCGAAGCGGCGACGGGGCGGCGGCGGCGATGCTCCAGGCCTTCGTCCCCTCGACCGGGGACGCCTGGGCCGCGATGCTTCGCCTGCTCGCCGAAGACCCCCGCCGCGGCGTCGACCTGGCCGCCACCCTGGGCGCGCCTGACCGCCACGATGCATGCCGCCCTCGCATCACGGCCCGAGCATCCGGCGTTTCCCGCGCGTGCGGCGACCGTGGCCGAGACGGCCGGCTGGCGCGCATCGGCCGAGCGCCAGCTGGCCCAGGCGGTGACCGCCGTCGATGGAGATGCCCACGAGCGACTGGTCGAGCTCGCTCCCGCCGTGACCGCCCGCTTCGCGGACACGTTTGGATTGGCGACCGGCGAGGCCCGCGCCAGCCGCATCCATGGCGACTACCACCTCGGACAGCTGCTTGCGCGCACCGACGGCGGCTTCAGCGTGATCGACTTCGAGGGCGAGCCGGCCCGGCCGCTGGCGGAGCGCCGTCAACCCGGTTCGCCGATGCGCGACGTCGCCGGCCTGCTGCGCAGCCTCGACTACGCCGCCCGCACCGCCGCGCGCGATGCCCCCGCGTTCGACGCCGAGGACTGGCTGGCGGGCGCGCGCGAGGCCTTCATCGGCGCCTACGGCAGCATCAGCGCGACCGAGGCCGGCCTGCTCCAGGCGTTCGAGCTCGAGAAGGCCTGCTACGAGGTCCGCTACGAGGCAAGCAACCGGCCCGACTGGCTGTGGCTGCCCCTCGCGGCGCTCGAGCGGATCGCCCTCGCTGATTGATGAGTACCCTGCAAGCGTGCGAATGAACCTGCGGACCCGCCCACGCGAGTGGTGAGGACATGACGTGGCGCTGAGGGTCTGGCGCGGCAGGCCATACCCGCTCGGCGCGACCTGGGATGGGTCGGGGGTCAACTTCGCGATCTTCAGCGAGAACGCGGAGCACGTCGATCTGTGCCTGTACGACGCCGATGGGGGCAACGAGCAGCGCATCCGGCTGATCGAGCAGACCGATCTGGTGTGGCACTGCTACCTGCCCGACGTCCGGCCGGGGCAGCGCTACGGCTACCGGATGCACGGGCGCTACGACCCGGCCTCGGGCCATCGGTTCAACCCGGCCAAGCTGCTGATCGACCCCTATGCGAAGCGCATCGACGGCGAGGTGGCCTGGGACGATGCGCTCTTCGGCTATCGCATCGGCGCCGACGACGACGAGCCCGACGAGCGCGACTCGGCCGACTTCGTGCCAAAGAGCGTCGTGGTCAACCACGCCTTCGTGTGGGGCGGTGACACCCAGCTCCACGTCCCGCTCGATCGCACGCTCATCTACGAGGTCCACGTCAAGGGCTTCACCCAGCTGCACCCCGAGGTGCCCGAGGAGCTTCGCGGCACCTACGCGGGACTCGGCTCGGCGGCTGCCCTCGACTACCTCACCAACCTGGGCATCTCGGCCGTCGAGCTGCTGCCGGTGCACCAGCACGTCACCGATCGCCACCTGGTGGAGCGCGGACTCGCCAACTACTGGGGCTACAACACCATCGGCTTCTTCGCGCCCGACATCCGGTACTCAGCCACCGGCGAGCCGGTGAGCGAGTTCAAGACCATGGTCAAGCGGCTCCACGACACCGGCATCGAGGTCATCCTGGACGTCGTCTACAACCACACCGGGGAGGGCAATCATCGCGGCCCCACCCTCAGCTTCCGCGGCATCGACAACGCCGCCTACTACCGGCTCGACCCGACGAACCCGGCGCGCTACATCGACTACACCGGGACCGGCAACACGCTCGACGCCACCAGCCCGCGGGTGCTCCAGCTGATCATGGACTCGCTGCGCTACTGGATCACCGAGATGCACGTCGACGGCTTTCGCTTCGACCTCGCCTCCGCGCTGGCGCGCGAGCTCCACGACGTGGACAAGCTCGGCAGCTTCTTCGACATCATTCACCAGGACCCGATCATCAACCAGGTGAAGCTGATCGCCGAGCCGTGGGACGTTGGCCCCGGCGGCTACCAGGTCGGCAACTTCCCGGTCGGCTGGGCGGAATGGAACGGCAAGTACCGCGACAGCGTGCGCCGCTTCTGGAAGGGGGTCGGCGGCCAGGCGGCCGAGCTGGCCTATCGGCTCAGCGGCTCGTCCGACCTCTATGCCAGCTCGGGACGTCAGCCCCACGCCAGCATCAACTTCGTCACCGCCCACGATGGGTTCACGCTCAACGACCTGGTCAGCTACGAGTCGAAGCACAACGAGGCCAATGGCGAGAACAACGACGACGGCGAGCGCAACAACGAGAGCATGAACTTCGGCGTGGAGGGCGAGACCGACGAGGAGGGGATCATCGAGATCCGAGAGCGCCAGAAGCGCAACTTCCTCGCCACCCTCCTGCTCAGCCAGGGCGTGCCGATGCTGCTCGGCGGCGATGAGATCGGTCGCACGCAGGCCGGGAACAACAACGGGTACGCGCAGGACAACGAGGTCAGCTGGTTCCACTGGGACCTCCAGCGCCGCGATCGGCAGCTGCTGGCGTTCACCCGATCGCTGATCCGGCTCTTCAAGGCCCACCCGGTGCTGCGGCGGCGCCACTTCTTCCAGGGAAGGCAGATTCGAGGCTCACGGGTCAAGGACCTGACCTGGTTCCTCCCCGACGGCACCGAGATGACCGACGAGGAGTGGCAGGCGCCCGGCGTCAAGACGCTGGCGGTGCAGTTCGCCGGTGACGCGATCGACGATCGCGGGCCGCGCGGCGAGCGGATCGTCGACGACACGCTGCTCGTGATCTTCAACGCCGACGACCGGCCGGTCGCGTTCACGCTGCCCAACCACGAGGCCGCCCGGCGCTGGGAGACCGTCTTCGATACCGTGCACCGCACCTTCACCGCGGCGCACGGGGAGCACGATGGCGGATCCGCCTACCGGATCGCCGAGCGCTCCGTGGTCTGCCTGCGGCGCCTGCCGCGCGTGCGGCGCGTCAGCGGCGACTGAATGCCCGGCCCGCATGGCCGTGAGGTGCCGCGCGCCACGTATCGGGTCCAGCTCCACGCCGGCTTCACGCTCGACGATGCCGCCGCGCTCGTCCCGTACCTGGCCGAGCTGGGCGTCAGCCATCTGTACGCCAGCCCGGTGCTCCAGGCGGCGCCCGGTTCGACGCACGGCTATGACGTGGTCGACCACTCCCGGGTCAGCGCCGAGCTGGGCGGCGCGGACGCTTTCGAGCGTCTGACCGATACGCTGCGCGCGCACGGCATGGGCCTGGTGCTCGACATCGTGCCGAACCACATGGCCATCTCCAGCGATGAGAACCGATGGTGGTGGGACGTGCTGGAGCACGGGCCGGCGAGCCGATACGCGGCCTACTTCGACGTCGAGCTGGCCGATCCGGTCCTGCTCCCGGTCCTTCCCGATGACTACCGTCGTGTCCTCGACGCCGGTGGGATCCGCCTGGCGCGCGACGGCGGGAGGCTGCTCGTCGAGCACGGCGAACGGCGGTTCCCGCTCGACCCCCTGACGGCCGCTCCGATCCTGGCGTCGTCGGACCCGGACGCGGAGATCGCCGCGATCAACGCCGACGCGGATCGGCTGGACCGGCTGCTGACCCAACAGCACTACCGGCTGGCGTCGTGGCGTGCCGGACTCAGCGACCTCCGCTATCGGCGCTTCTTCGACGTCAACGACCTGATCGGGCTGCGAATGGAGGATCCGGCGGTCTTCGACGACGTGCACCGCCTCGTCCTGCGCTGGGTCGAGCGCGGGCTCGTCGATGGGCTTCGGGTCGACCATCCCGACGGCCTGCGCGATCCGGCCGGCTATCTCGCGCGCCTGCGCGCCGCGGCGCCCGAGGCATGGATCGTGGTCGAGAAGATCCTGGCCGCCGACGAGGCGCTGCCCGCCGGCTGGCCGGTCGACGGAACGACCGGCTACGGGTTCGCCAACCTCGCCACCGGCCTGTTCGTGGACCCGGCCGGCGAGGCCGCCCTGAGCGCAGCCTGGGCATCGGTGGCCGATGCCGGACCCGAATGGGACGAGATCGTCGCCGAGGCACGAGGCGAGGTCCTGTCGTCGCTGTTCGGCAGCGACCTCAACCGGCTCACCGACGCCTTCGCACGGGTGCCCGAGGCGACGCACCGCGACCGGGGGCAGCTGCGCCAGGCACTGTGCGAGGTCGCCGCTCGCGTGTCGGTCTACCGCACCTACCTGACCGCATCGCCACGGTTCGTGTCGGACGTGGACGCGGGGATCATCGAGCGGGCCGTGGCTTCCGCCACCGCCGCGCGATCGGACCTCGATCCCGACCTCCTGTCGCTGCTCGGCCGGGTCCTGCGGCTCGAAGTGGAGGGGGCCGCGGCCGAAGAGCTGGCGATGCGGTTCCAGCAGCTCACCCCGGCGGCCATGGCGAAGGGCGTGGAGGACACGGCCTTCTACCGACACCACCGCCTGGTTGCGCTCAACGAGGTCGGCGGCGACCCGGGCCGGTTCGGAACCAGCGTGGCGGCGCTCCATCAGAAGCTGGCGGCGGCGGCTGCCGACTGGCCGGCGGCGATGCTCTCGCTCTCTACCCACGACACCAAGCGCAGCGCCGACGTCCGCGCGCGGCTGGCGCTGCTGTCGGAGGACCCCGCCGGATGGCAGGACGCAGTCGAGCGCCTTGGGCGAGCGTCGCGCGCGGCACCGTGTCGGGGCCGGCCTGCCGACGGACGCGGACGCATACCTCTACTTCCAGACCCTGATCGGCGCATGGCCGATCGACACCGAGCGCGCTGCCGCCTATCTGCTCAAGGCGAGCCGCGAGGCGAAGCTGCGCACGTCGTGGGTCGCGCCGGACGCGGCCTACGAAGCGGCGCTCACGCGATTCGTGCGCGGCGACCCTGGGCGACGCCCACTTCCTCGAAGTGGTCGAGGCTGCCGTGGCGCCGCTGCTCGACGCCGGGCGCCGTGCCTCGCTCGGCCAGCTCGCGCTGGAGCTCACGGCCCCCGGAGTGCCGGACCTGTACCAGGGCGACGAGCTGTGGCAGCTGGCCCTGGTCGATCCGGACAACCGCCGGCCCGTCGACTACGCTGCGCGCCGCCGCCTGCTCGCCGATGCACGCGTCACCGATGCCGCGGCGGCGTGGGCGCGTCGCGACGAGGGGCTGCCCAAGATCTGGCTCGTGCGCCACGCACTCGACCTGCGTCGCCGGCACGCGTTGACGTTTCGCTCAGGCGGCTACCGCCCGATGCCGGCCGCCGGCACCCACGCCGATGCCGTGTTCGCCTTTGAGCGCGGCGGGGAGGTCATCACCGTTGTCCCGCGCCTGGTGCGCCGAGTCGAGCGGCTCGGCTGGTCCGACACCAGCCTGGCACTCCCGCCGGGCCGATGGCGGAACCTCGATGGCGCCGAGCGCCAGGCCACGGTCCCGCTGGCCGAGCTCCTTGCCGAGTTCCCGGTGGCGATCATGGAGCGCATCGCGTGAGCCGCTCGCTGGTGCTGGACTCGTACGTCGACGCGAACGGCGCGGCGCGGGCGATCGCTCCCGATGTCCTCGCCGCGGTGGTCGCCGCGATGGGACCGGACGAGGCGGATTCCGACGCCGTCGCGGTGGTCCGGCGCGGCGCTCGCCTGCCGATGGCGGGCGAGCTCGTCCTCGAGGACGGCTCCGGCCTGGGCCGCATCGACTCGGTGCCCGTCGACGCGCCATACGGCTATCACCGGCTCACGCGCGACGACGGCCGCGAGCAGCTGGTCATCACCGGCCCCGGCCGCTGCCACCTGCCGGCCGGTCTGCGGGCGTGGGGCTGGGCGATTCAGCTGGCAGCCACGCGCTCGCGGAGCAGCTGGGGAATCGGCGACCTGGCCGACCTGCGGGAGCTCGGTGCGTGGTCGGCAGCGGCAGGGGCAGGCTTCCTGGCCGTCGGGCCGCTCGGTGCGCCGAACCCGGGACCGGAGCCTGAGCCCAGCCCCTACTACCCGAGCACCCGACGTTTCGGGAGCCCGCTGCACCTGCGGATCGAGGAGGTTCCCGGCGCCGAGGGCATCGGCGACGAGCTCGCCGAGCTGGCGGCGGCCGGCCGCGCCCTGAATGCCGAGCGTCGGATCGACCGCTCTGCGGGTGGCGGCGCTCAAGATGGATGCGCTCGAACGGATCTGGGCAGCGGGGACCGATCGCGCGACGTTCGACGCCTGGCGCGCGGAGCGCGGTGCCGCGCTCGAGCGTTGGGCGGTCTTCGTGGTCCTGACCGAGCGCCTCGGCGCCGGCTGGCAGCGCTGGCCCGAGGAGTTCCGCGATCCCTTCGGTCCGGCCGTGGCGCGCGCCGCGCAGGAGCACGCCGATCGCGTCGCCTTCCATGCCTGGATCCAGTGGTGCTTCGATCGACAGCTTGCCGCTGCATCGGTCCCGCTCTTTCGCGTCGCCGACATGCCGGTGGGGGTCGATCCCGGCGGCTTCGACGCCTGGGAGTGGCAGGCATCGCTCGCCATGGATGCCTCGGTCGGTGCCCCGCCGGACCGGTTCAACGCGGCCGGCCAGGTCTGGGGCCTGCCGCCGTTCATCCCGCATCGGCTACGGCAGGCGGCCTATCGCCCATTCATCGACACGATCCACGCCCAGCTGCGGCACGCCGGTGGGCTGCGGATCGACCACGTGCTCGGCCTCTTCCGGCTGTGGTGGGTTCCGTCCGGCCAGGATCCGTCGCGAGGCGCCTACGTCCGATCCCATACCGACGAGCTGCTCGAGATCGTGGCGCTCGAGTCGCACCGCGCCGGCGCGGTCGTCATCGGCGAGGACCTCGGCACCGTGCCGGCCGGCGTCCGCGAAGAGCTGCGCCGCCGCCGCCTGCTCTCGACACGCCTCGCACTGTTCGAGCGCGTCGAGCCCGCCCGCTACCCGCACCAGTCCTTCGCCGGCGTGACGACGCACGACCTGCCGACCATGGCCGGGACGTGGGGCGGCACGGATCTCCGCGACCAGGCGAGCATCGGGCGTGACGCCCGATCCCGCGGCCCTCGCGTTGCTGCGATCCCGACTGGCACGCGCGGCGGGCGTCGCTCCCGATGCCTCGCTCGACGAGCTGGTCGACCGGTTGCACCGTCGCCTCGCCGCGGCGCCGCCGATGCTGCTTGCCGCGACGCTCGAGGATGCCCTCAACGTCGAGGAACGGCCGAACATGCCCGGCACGATGTCAGCCCATCGCGACAACTGGTCGCTCGCCCTGCCGGCTCCGATCGAGGAGCTCGGCGAGGATCCTCGCGTTCGATCGATGGTGGATGCCCTGCGCCGCTAGCGCGTTACTCGCCGGCGGGGCGCAGGATCAGGCCGCTCAGCGGCGGGAGGGTCAGGGTGGCCGAGGCGGGCTGCCCGTGCCACGACTCGTCGACCGCCTCGACACCTCCCAGGTTGCCGAGGTTCGAGCCCCCGTAGTGCTCGGAGTCCGAGTTGATCGCCTCCACCCATCGCCCCGCGGCCGGCAGGCCGAGGCGGTAGTCCATCCGGGGCACCGGTGTCAGGTTGAGGACCACGACCGCCAGGTCCGAGCCCGCGCGACGGATCCAGGCGTAGACCGATGCCTCGACGTCGGATGCGTCGATCCAGGCGAAGCCCTCGGGCTCGTGATCGGCGGCCCACAGCGCCGGCGACGATGCGTAGACGCGGCCGAGGTCCTCCACGAAGCGAGCGACGCCGCCGTGCATCGGCGCATCCAGCAGCTCCCAGGGAAGGGGATGGTCGTGGTCCCATTCCGTCCACGGGGCAAGCTCGGCGCCCATGAAGATCAGCTTCTTGCCGGGCTGGCCCCACATGTCGACCAGCAGCGCCCGCAGGTTGGCGAAGCGCTGCCACTCGTCGCCGGGCATCTTGCGCAGCAGCGATCCCTTGCCGTGCACCACCTCGTCGTGCGAGAGCGGCAGGACGAACTGCTCGGTGTTCACGTAGAGGCCGCGGAAGGTCAGCTTGTCATGGTGGAAGCGCCGATGGACCGGGTCCTCCTTGAAGAACGCGAGCGTGTCGTGCATCCAGCCCATGTCCCACTTGAAGCCGAAACCGATGCCGCCGAGGTAGGTCGGCCGCGTGATGCCGGGGAACGCGGTCGACTCTTCCGCGATGGTGATCGCGCCCGGGAAGTGGCGGTAGACGCGCTCGTTCATCTCGCGCAGGAAGACGATCGCCTCGAGGTTCTCGCGCCCGCCGTGGATGTTCGGCGTCCACTCGCCCGCCTTACGCGAGTAGTCGAGGTAGAGCATCGAGGCCACCGCGTCGACCCGCAGCCCATCGATGTGGTACCGATCCATCCAGAAGAGGGCGTTGGCGACCAGGAAGTTGCGGACCTCGGGGCGGCCGAAGTCGAAGATGAGCGTGCCCCAGTCGGGATGCTCGCCACGCTGCGGATCCGCATGCTCGTACAGTGCGGTGCCGTCGAAGCGGCGGAGCGCGAAGTCGTCGGTCGGGAAGTGCGCCGGCACCCAGTCGACCAGGACCCCGATCCCGGCGTTGTGCAGCGATGTCGACCATCGCGGCGAAATCGTCGGGTGACCCGAACCGCGAGGTTGGGGCGTAGTAGCCGGTGACCTGGTAGCCCCACGAGCCGTCGAACGGGTGCTCGGCCACCGGCAGCAGCTCGACGTGCGTGAATCCGAAGCGGCGGCAGTGCTCGACCAGCTGCTCGCCCGCCTCGCGATAGCCCAGCCACGAGCCGTCCGGGTTGCGCCGCCAGGAGCCGAGGTGGACCTCGTAGGCGGCCATCGGCGACGTGTACGGGTTGCGGGTCGCGCGCTCGGCCATCCAGGCGTCGTCCGACCACGTGAAGGACGTCGTATCCCACACGCGCGAGGCAGTCTCGGGGCGAACCTGCATCGCGAAGGCGAGCGGATCGGCCTTGAGCCGCAGCGTCCCATCCCGGCCGAGGATCTCGTACTTGTAGAGCTCTCCGACACCGATGCCGGGCACGAAGAGCTCCCAGACGCCGCTGGCGCCCATCGAGCGCATCGGCATCAGACGGCCGTCCCAGCGATCGAAGTCGCCGACGATCCGCACGCTCCGCGCGTTCGGCGCCCAGACGGCGAAGCTCACGCCGGTCGCGCCCTCGTGCGTACGGACATGCGCGCCGAGCACGTCGTACAGGTGCTCGTGGGTGCCCTCGCCGATCAGGTGCAGGTCGACCTCGCCGAGGGTCGGGCCGAACCGATACGGATCGTCGAGCTCCCAGGCGTTGCCGTCTGGAAAGCCGAACCGGATCCGATACGTGAACTGCCCCGGCCGCAGCTCCGCCACGAACCCGGCCCACAGGCCGTCTCCCAGCGGCTCCATCGGCTCCACGCCCCCGTTCGGGGCGACGAGCCAGGCGGCGTTGGCATCGGGATGGAAGGCGCGAACCACCGTCCCGTCGGCGGCCGGGTGTGCGCCGAGAATCGCATGGGGTTCGTGGTGCTCGCCGCGCGCCAGGCGGGCAACTTCCTCGCTCGAGGGCGCGGCGTGGATCGTCGTCATCGTCCTAACCATACCCGTCCGGTCGGGCGACTTCCGCGCCCCGCCGGCTCGGCCCGCGCTCAGAACAGGTAGCTTGCCTTCGCGAGGACGCGGTTGCGGGCGCGCAGCAGCGGGCTCCGCGTCGGCTCACCCCGAATCGATGCCGCGATGCCCGGCTCGATGAGGGTCGACGACACGCGATCGGCGATCGTCTTGTCGTCGAAGAGCAGCCCGTGCTCCGGGTTGCGGAACATCGCCCACGCGTCGAGGTTGAGGGTGCCGACGAGCGCCCGGTCGTCGCTCACGATCACCTTGGCGTGGACGAGCGCCGGGTACTCGAAGATCTCGACGCCGGCATCGAGCAGCTCGTCGTAGTGATGCTGGAACGCCGCGTAGGCGATGCCGCCGTGGGCATCGTCCGACACCAGCAGCCGGACCCTCGCGCCGCGGCGGGCGGCAGCGGCAATGGCGTGGATCAGTCCCGGGTCGCCGATGTACGGGTTCGTGATCTCGAGGCGTCGCGTGGCGCTCTCGATCAGCTCGGTGGCGGCATCGGTCAATGGCAGCCACCCGCGCGGCCAGTTCATGTGCAGCGTGACGTTGTGGCTGCCGGGCTCGAGGGTGGAGGCGTCGTCCTGGAGCGAGGGGTCGTCGGCTTCGAACGTTCCGCCGTGATAGCGGAAGGAGGTCACGAAGAGTGCCTGGAGCTGACGCGTGATCGGACCGGTGACGCGGATGTAGACGTCGTGGAACTTGCCGTTGGCGAAGTGGTCCTCGATGCCGGCGCCGCCGATGTACGCCACCCGGCCGTCGACGAGGACGAGCTTGCGGTGCTCGACGCGCCCTGCCTGCCAGGCGTGCGGCATGGCCCGCCGCTGGCCGATCGGGCCATGGCGATCCGGGGGGATGAAGTCGTGGAGCATGATCTCGACGCCGGCCTCGGCGAGGTCCGCCAGCATCCGCTTCGAGCTCGTGAACGCGTGGCTGCCGAGCGCATCGAGGATGAGCCGCACCTTGACGCCCTCGCGCGCCTTGGCGGCAAAGGCCCGCGCGAACGGGTCACCCACGACGCCGGGCTGGAAGCCGTACTGCATGACGTGGATCGAGCCGCTCGCCGACGCGATGTCCTCGAGCATTCGTGGATAGAAGGTGTTGCCTTCCACCAGCACCTCGACGTCGGTAGCGGTCGTCGGTGCCCAGGTTCCGACCAGGTCCGCGTGTCCGACCTGGTCGACTGCGGCCATCTTCCGCGCGCGATCGATCGCTCCCTCGGCGGTCACCGGGGCCACGCCCTCGGGCAGCTCACGCCGAGGTCCGCCGCGCAGGACGAACCACCAGACCGTCGCGACGAGTGCACCGAAGATGAGGCCAACGCGTTTCATCTGCCGAGATGGTCCGTCATGCCGTCAAGCCCTCATAGAGGATCCAGGCGCCGACGAGGGCGACCAGGATCGCGCCCGCGGTTCCATCCTCGATCTTATCGATCGCGGGCTGGACCCGCCGCGCGAGCGCGTCGAAACGATCGCGCCGGACGACGTAGAGCAGCATCGGCGACCAGACGGGTGCCTGCCAGATCAGGATCATCAGCCCGACGAGAGCAAGGCCGGTGGCAGGGCCTCGCGTGAGGGCACCGATCCGATATCCGCCGGCCACGAGCACGAGGAGCCGCCCGAACGACTGGAACGCGACCCCGGCGCCGATGCCGGCTGCGGCCAGCACCGGGTGGGACGATGGCTGCGGCGGGAGGTTCTTGCGTCGGCGCTGGCCGACGACCATGGAGATGGCCGCGCCGATCATGATCGTCCCGATCACGATGTTGACCCTCGGGTCGACGCCGCGGAGGCCGGCCGCCTCGACGCCCAGGAGACCGATGATCGCGGCCGTCGCGAAGATCGCGCTGCTCCCGATCAAGTACGCGATGGCCCGTCCCCACGGGGCGGTCTCGCTCGTGAGCATCAGCACCGACAGCGCCAGGCGGGTCGGCGAGAAGGCACCGATCGCCCCGAAGAGGATCGCTGTGAGCGCGAGCTCGAGTGGGCCCGGGATCACGCCGGCTCGCCGTGGTGCCGGACCGTCACGCGAAGGCCCAGCCGCATCGACGCGTCGGGCGAGAGGAGGGCCACCGGATCGGGCTCGCCATTGGCGAGCCGCCTGAACGGATACGGGCCATGTGTCTGCGGTTCCACGGCGATCGCGTCGAAGGCCGGAGGACTGGCCACTGCGACGAGGAGGCCGGCATCCGTCTCGGCTTCGAGCGTCGCCTGGATGCCCGACTCCGGCCAGACGAGCTCGACTCGCGGCTCGGTCAGCTGAGTCCACGTGTCGTCGAGACCTCCGGCCGGAGGCCGCGAGGGATCGCAGGTCGCGCGTGCCCGTCACCCTTGCCGAATGTGGCGGAGCGTCCACGTTGGTCGAGTAGACGGCCTCGGCCGGGAGCCGGACCTCGACCGGGCGTCGGAACCACGGATGAAGACCGATTCCCGCCGGCATCGGCGCGTCGTCAAGGTTTCGTACCCGATACTCGAGCGTGAGCGTTGTTCCGCTCAGGCTCGCGGTCTGGCTCACTTCGAATGCCCATGGCCAGCCGCCGCCGCCGCCGACGAATGCGAGATCTCCGTTGGAGCGCTGAGACCAGCGGGCCGACGAGACGAGCCCATGAATGGCCGTGCCATCCGGGAAGTTCGCGGCCAGGGTGACCTCTCGGCCCGCGAGCACCGTCGTCCCCGGCGCCGCTCGATTGCACCACGGCGACATGACGTAGGCACCCCAGAGGAACGGTTCGACGGCGTGTACGGCCGGATCGTCGGGAGTTCGCAGGATGTCCCGGCCGAACGCTCGGATCCGGTGGATCCTGCCACCGACGTCGGGGAGGATGACCACCTCCATCTCTTCGCTGCGCAGGACGACCTCACGCAGTCCCGTCATCCGGCGATCGACATCGCGCGGTCCGGCCGCAGCAGGAAGGGAGCCAGCACCGCCGGCAGGTTCGACAGCGGGAGGACGTCGGGGTGCAGACTGATCCCGAGCGACGCCGACATGAAGGTCCGCCGGCGCTCCACCCGGGACCACAGGTCGGGATAGCGCCGCGCGAGCTGGTCCCGCAGCGCGTCGTCGGCCAGGGCGATCCCGTCCTCGATGTTCGTCGTGAAGTACTCGGTGCCGGTGGCCGGGATGACGTCGACCTGGAGGGCCATCCCCGAGCGCAGCTCGATCGTCGAGCCGGCGAGCGATCGGCGAGTTGACCCACTCGTCGAGATGGAGCTGGTGCCCCGGGTTGAGGAAGATGCCGAAGAACGGGTCGCCCAGGTGGCGGGCGATGATGTCGTGAAGCTCACCGCCGGTCACGCCGATGCGGATGGCGCCGTACCACTCGGCGATCGCCGCGAAGTAGGGCGCCACCAGCCGGTCGACGTAGTCGGCGATCGGCTCGGGCAGGTCGGCGGCGGACTCGGCCACGAAGCCCGCCCGGCAGGTCAGCGCTCCCCAGATCCCGAAGGCGGTCGTGAACGGATCGCCGCGCTCGATTCGACGGTCGCCCGGGCTGAGCAGCCCGAACGAGGCACGCTGCCCGGCGGTCAGCATGAGGTGGCACGACAGCGGCCACCCGTTCCAGCCGAGGAGCGCCACGGCCTCCCGCTCCGTCATTCCCGGTCGCAGCCCGTGGAGCAGTCGCCGAACGCCCTGTGAGGTCTGGCAGCTCGCCCATTCGAATGCCGCCAGCTGATCGACCTCGTTGATCACTCGCAGGCCGTCCGCGGCATCGATGAACAGGTCGGTGGCGTTCTCGACGGACCCGGTTGCCCCGACCATCCCGCGTATCTCGTCGACGAGGTAGGCCGGCAGGTCGCTCATGCCCGCATCGGCGTAGGTCTTCCACCCGACCACGCCGACCCGGCTGCCGGCGCCGATGCCCTCCTCGGCGAGAATCTCCGAGAGCGGCGCAGACCGGTCGCGCGGCTGGCCCGGCAGGCTGAAGTCCTGGAACCGATGCCGCCGCATCGACACCGGCGCGGCGCCGGCCATCCCGTAGCACTCGTTGCCGACGAGCACGGCCGGGTCGCCTTCCGGGCCGACGACCAGCAACGCCTCCTCGAAGCGCGGGTCGAATCCGGTCAGGTACGACAGGTTCGCGCTGTGCTCGCGGTCCGCATAGACGACGAGCCGATCGTAGCCGCGCGCGTCGGCGCGCTCGCGAAGTCGCGCGAGCCGGGCGTCGTACGTCTCCGGCGGGATCTCCGGCATGGCGGTCGGGCATGCCGAAATCGGGCAGGTCGATCTCCGCCAGGCGCGGCCGGACGGCGGCTCGCTCATCGTCATCGCGGCGGCTGCCACGGCTCGGTCGCGGTCGCGCCGCGCTCGATGATCGCCGAACGCGTTCGGCCTCGACCGGCATCGCCGGGCCGACCTCGCCGTCCGGCCAGGTGACCCGGACCTCGGCGCCTCCGCCGCGCCGAGGCCGAAGTGGATCCAGCCGAGCTGCCCGCCGGCGTGGCCGCCGCCGACGGTGAGCTCGCGCGCATGACGCGGTCGCCGGCGCGTGACCTCGACCCAGGCGCCGATCGCGTCGCGGTTCGGCGCCCGCCTGCTGCAGCCGCACCGCCAGCCAGTTGCCCATCGGCTCCGGGTCGTCCGCCGTGCCCGCCCCGACGTTGCGCCAGAGGCCGACGTTCTCGCGGCGGTTGACGACGACCAGGTCGAGCAGGCCGTCGAGGTTGAGGTCGGCCAGCGCCGCGCCGCGGGCGCGCGCGAAGCTGACGATGCCGGCGTCCATCGCCACCCTCCACGAACGTCCCGTCGGCCTGGCCGATGAGCAGGTTGTTCGGGTCCCGCATCGCGTAGTCGGCCAGGGCCTCCACGTTGCCCTTCGCGACGAAGAGGTCGATGTAGCCGTCGTTGTTCACGTCCTCGAACTCGGCGTGCCAGGCGGTCGAGGGCAGCGTCGATGTCGCCGGCGTACGGCTCGTGCGCGGTCGCGCCGCGCTCGATGGCGATGTCGCTCGTACTGCGGCCGCGCAGGGCCGTCGGCCAGGGTCTGCAGCTTGTTGTCGGCCTGGCTGGTGAGGTAGACCTCCGGGTAGCCGTCACCGGTCAGGTCGTAGCTGGCGATCCCCATGCCCCAGATGCGCAGCGGCTGCCAGCCCTCCTCGCGGCGTCCACAGCCGCGGGGCTGCGCCCGGCATCGATCGCGCCAGAGCTGCTCCTCGCCCGTCGACGGTAGTAGTGGCGGTCGTTCGAGACGCGCAGGTCGCGGCGGCCGGATCGGTCCCAGTCGCTGAACAGCATCGACAGCGTGCACATAGCCCGGCGAGAGCGGGATCGGCGCCGCGTACGCCGCCGTCGCGTCGGGCCGGACGAGCGCGTTGTCGTCGCAGACGTAGCTCGCGTCGTCGACCGTCGTCGAGCACGAGGTAGTTGCCGATGGCCAGCGTCGGCAGCGCATCGTCGTCCTCCCAGGTCGCGCTGAAGGCGGCGGTCCACGGCGTCGCCGCCATCGAAGCCCCACGCCTCGTTCGCGCGCTCGAAGCGCGCAGTCGCCGAGCCCGCGCAGCAGGACGTTCTCGCCGACGCGGAGCACGGCGAGGTCGACGATGCCGTCCCCGTCGATGTCGAGCGGATAGGCGCCGGTGACGTCGTCAGGTCGGTCGTCGGGCACGGCACCGGCTCGAAGGCCAGCGCGCCGCCGACCGGGCTCTCGTTCCGGTACAGCGCCGCCGGCTCGGCGCCGCCGGCGAGGTAGAGGTCCGGGCGGCCGTCGGCGTCGCAGTCGAGCACCGCCACGCCGCCGCCGACGAAGTAAGTGAACTCGCCGTCGTAGCGGTGCTCGATGCCTGCCGCCGCGGCCTCCTCGACGAAGCGCGGCGCCGGCAGCGCCCGGGCGCGGCTCGCCGGCGCCGAGGAGCCGGCCAGCCGCCACGACCGCGCACCGCGACGCCGACGGCCAGGCGATCAGCCGACGCCGGCCGCGGTCCGCGCCCATCGAAGCACGCGCCGCGGGCTCGCGCGGCTCGCCGACCGGCCTCGGCCGACTCGGCCGCGGCGAAAGCGCTCGATCACGCGCAGGTTCGCGACCGCGTCGGCCGGCGGCACCGGCACCGGCCGGCCATCGAGGACGGCGGTCGCGAACGCTCGGCCTCGACGGTGTACGGGATCGGCGGCCTCGAAGGTGAGCGCTCGCGTGTCGGCGCGACCGGGGGATCGCCGCCGGCCGTGACGAAGACCGCGGTCGGCCGATCGGGCGGGATGTTGAACGGGATCTCGATCGAGATGCGGCCCGTCGTGCCGTAGATGTGCACCCGCTGGTCGTCCTCGGCCCGCGTGGAGCAGGTGAACGTCGCGATGCCGTCGCCGAAGCCGAGGATGCCACTGGTCACACGTCGACCCCGCCGCCGGGTCGCGGACGATGACGCGCCTCGACGCGGTCGGGCTCGGCGCCGAACAGCATGCGCGACAGGTTCACGCAGTAGCAGCCGATGTCGTACAGGGCGCCGCCGCCCGCGTCGAGGATGTTGCGGATGTTCGTCGGGTCGTCGTTGTAGAACGAGAACCAGCTCTGCACGGCTGTCAGCCGGCCGATGCGCCCGGACGCGACAGCTCGCGGACGGCCACCCAGGACGGGATGGAGGCGGTACATGAACGCCTCCATCAGGCGACCCCGGCGCGCTCGGCGGCCTCGATCATGCGCTCGGCGTCGCGCCGCGGTCAGTGCCAGCGGCTTTTCGCACAGGACGTGCTTGCCGGCCTCGGCCGCGGCGATCGCCCACGTCGGCGTGGAGGTGGTTCGGGAGCGGGATGTACACGGCGTCGACGTCCGGGTCGGCGAGGAGGGCCTCGTACGAGCCGTGGGCGGTGGGGATGCCGAGCTCGGCCGCCACGCGCGCGGCCAGGGCGAATCGCGCGAGGCGATGGCGACGACCTCGCAGTGCTGCGCTCGCTGGATGCCGGGATCACCTTGCGCGCCCGATGGCCGCGGTCGAGAGGACCCCCCAGCGCAGCCGTCGCATCGGTCAGGGCCCTCCGTGGCTGTCCGTATTGACATGCGTCGTCGCGATGTACGAGTCTACGTCAACATTTGAAAGAGAGGAACACAAATCCTCGTGAGGACGTTCCCGGACGTCGTGGGCCAGCGCAGCGAGACGGTGCGGCGCTCGAACCTGAGCGGGATCGCGCGCGCGGTGCACGCCGGTGGGCCGCTGTCGCGGTCCGAGCTCGTTGCCCACACGGGGCTGACACGGACGGTGCGCTCCCTCGTCGGCGAGCTCGTCGACGGTGGCATGCTGGTCGAGACGCGCAACGAGCCGGCCGGGGTCCCGGGGCGGCCGTCGCCGCTCGTCCATGCCGACCCGGACGGGGCGCGTCGTCTGCTCTCGAGATCAATGTGGACTCCCTCGCGGCCGCACGGGTCGGGATGGGGGGAACCGTTCAACAGCTCATCCGGGTGGATCGGCCGCGCGAGCACGTGACGGTGGACGAGATCGTCTCCGACGTGGTGGACCTTGCCGAGCCGATCCTCACCGCGTGACGACGAGGACGCCCTCGTGGGCATCGGCGTGGGGGTGGCGGGCATCGTGAGCCGCAGCGACGGCGTGGTGCGAATGGCACCCAACCTCGGCTGGCGCGACGTACCACTGGGCGCTCGCCTCGGCCACCGCACTCCCGTCGAAAGTGCCGTTGGCCGTCGGGAACGAGGCGGACCTCGGAGGGCTGGCGGAGCTTCGTCGCGGCGCAGCGCTCGGCGTGGAGGACGTCATCTACGTCACGGGCGAGGTCGGCGTGGGCGGCAACCTGATCAGTGCCGGCCAACCGCTTCTCGGTGCCGCCGGATTCGCGGGCGAGATCGGGCACATGGTGGTGAACCCCGAAGGCGTGCCCTGTGGCTGCGGATCGAGAGGGTGCTGGGAAACGGAGATCGGTGAGCGGGCGATGCTCGTGCCGCGGGGCGCTCGCCGGATGGCGGTCGCGCCGCGGTCGACGAGCTGATCGCGGCTGCCTACGCCGGAGAGCCTGCCGCCCGCGCGGGGTTGCCAGGGTCGGCACGATGGCTCGGCCTCGGCCTGGCCTCGCTCGTCAACGTGCTTCGAATCCCGACCCTGGTCGTGCTCGGTGGCGTCCTCGAGCGCATTCACCGCTCGTCGGCCGACGATCTGGATCCACCCTTCGAGCGACGAGCCCTGCCCGCCGCTCGCCAGCTCGTGCGCGTCGTCCCCGGTGCGCTGGGGGTCAATGCCCCGATCATCGGCGCCGCCGAGCTTGCCTTCGAACCGATGCTCGCCGACCCGGCCGCTCGCCTGCGCCGTGTGCGAGCGCACGGCCGCCCGGCGCTGGCGAGCGCGTGAGGAGCGGCGAACAGGAGCGGAGGGGCTTGACAGAGGAGTAGCCTACTCGGGGCATGAGACATCCGCGAGCCGCTGGGGGCCCGTAATGGAGGAGCAATCGATGATCATTCGGAGGATCGCCGCGGCCCTGGGCATCTTCGCCCTCGTGCTGGCCGCGTGGCTGCACGGGGCGCGGACGGCGGCGTCGCCGGAGCGCCTCGCGCGGAGGTGCCGAGGGCGATTGCACCGTTGCGTGTCGTGGAACAACTTCCAGCAGCCGCGCTGGGCGGCAAAGGACAAGCCGAACATCCAGGAGACGGTTGAGGCCGGTGGCGGAACCTACATCGACGCCGATGCCGACCTCGACACCGTCCAGCAGCTGACCGACGTTGAAACGCTCATCGGGCAGGGGGCGGACGTCCTCATTCTGCTCGCTCAGGACACCGCCGGCGTGGGGCCCGCACTCGAGGCGGCCAGCATGCGGGCGTTCCGGTCATCGCCTATGACCGCCTGATCGAGGACGAGAGCATCCTCTACATCACGTTCGACAACGTGGGCGTCGGCCGGGCCGAAGCCGAGGCGATGTTCGAGGCGGTGCCGGAGGGCAACTACGTCCTCATCAAGGGCGACCCGGGCGACCCGAATGCCTCCACCTTCCTGCCCTCGGGCTGGGACGAGGCGGGCCTGCAGGACAAGATCGATCGGGCGAGATCACCATCGTCGCTGACCAGTTCACCGACGCATGGGACACCCAGACCGCGCAGAACAACATGGAGGCGATCATCGACTCGGCCAACGCCGATGGCGTCCAGATCGATGCGGTGCTGGCCGAGAACGACAGCACGGCGCTCGGAGTCGTGGCCGCCCTCCAGGCCAAGGGCTATGACCCGATCCCGGTCAGCGGCCAGGACGGTGATACCGCCAACCTGCAGAACGTGGCCAAGGGACTCCAGTACGTCGACGTCTGGAAGGACGCCAACGAGCTCGGCAAGGTCGCCGGTGCGGCGGCGCTGCAGCTGTGCGAGAGCCCGGACGTGGCGGCGGTGACGATCCCCGACGGTTTGGTCAACCCTGATGTCGCGCCGACGGAGGGCCTGACCGCCGCGGAGTTCACGACCCCGGGACCGGACGGAGAGCCGGACTCGGGCGACGAGAACGTCGTCAGTTCGTTCATCCTCCAGCCACAGCCCATCACGGCCGAGAACCTCGACCTGATTCTCGACTCGGGATGGCTGACCAAGGACGTCCTGTGTGAGGGCGTCGACGCGGCCTCGGCACCGGCCGCCTGCCAATAGGCGACTGAGCGGACCTTGATGGCGCCCTGCGTCGTGGCACTCGCCCGGCGCAGGGCGCTTCCATCACACGGGGTGGCCCTCTGACTGGTTGACGTAGCCACCGGCTCCCGCGCCCGCTCCGGCCAGGCCGACCGGCGGATCCGCGGGCGAGCGGTCTGCGGCGACAGAGATCGATCTGCGGCTGTTCGGGATGCTCGTCGCGCTGGCGGGCATCCTGGTCGGCTTCCACATCATGTCCGGCGGGAAGCTGATCCAGCCGGCGAACATGGTCACGCTGGCCGTCCAGGCGTCCGGCGTGGCGATCATGGCCACCGGCATGGTCCTGATCATCGTGTCGCGGAACATCGACCTGTCCGTCGGCTCGATCGTCGGCGTGGTCGCGATGTCTATGCCCTGCTGATGACCGATTGGCTGCCGGCGCTCGGCCTCGGGCTGGACACCCCCTTCCAATGGCTGGTGGCGCTTGCCGCCGGGCTCGGCCTCGGCGCGTTCATCGGCGGCTTCCAGGGGTTCCTGATCGCCTATGTCGGCATCCCGTCGTTCATCGTGACGCTTGGCGGCCTCCTGTCGCTGCGCGGCACCGTGTGGCTGCTGTCGAGCGGCGCAGCCGTCTCGGGCCTGCAGACCGAATTCCGCAAGATCGGCGGCGGCGTGCTCGGCTCGATCGGAGAGACGGCGACGTGGGTGGTCGGCGGGAGTGGCCTGCCTCGCGATCGTCGGCGCTCATCGTCTACAACCGTCGGCAGCGGCAGCGCTTCGGCTTCCCCGTGCGGCCCATGTGGGCCGAGGTGCTCCTCGGCGCGGTCGGCTGCGCGGCGGTCATCGGCCTGTCGGCGTTTGCGAATTCGAACTACCTCCCCGCCGGGCCTCGCCACGCAGTACGCGGTGGAGCATGGGATCACTGAGCCGGCCGGCGGCCTGAAGGTTCCGCTCGGCTTCCCATGGCCGATCCTGCTCGTCATGGGTCACGCTGGCCATGACCTTCCTGGCCACCCGCCGGCGGTTCGGCCGCTACGTCTACGCCTACGGGGGAAACCCCGATGCCGCCGAGCTCGCCGGCATCAACACGCGCTTGACGATCATGAAGACCTTCATCCTCATGGGCGTGCTGTGCGCCATCGCCGCGGCGATCTCATCG
>CAVWZA010000002.1:0-26406 GCA_963759405.1 uncultured Chloroflexia bacterium
ACGGGAACCGCGGATCCCGCGGTGCAATGGCTGGTCGCCGCGCTGCTGGTGCCCATCGGCGCATCGCTGTTCGGCCTGCTCTTCATCTCCACCCTGGCCGCCGCGCGGCGATCGCTCCAGTCGCGCAGCCGCGAGGCCACGCTGCTCGTGGCGGCTGCCCTCGTGACGACGATCCTGCTCGTGCCGGTGTCCGGAGGCCTCGGATCCTGGCTGGCGGGTGGCGCGGAGTGGTTGCTCGCCGGACCGATCGGCGCTGTCTTTCGCGGGCTGCTGATCGGGGTCGGGCTGCTCACGGCCGTGTATGCGGCCCGCACGCTGCTCGGCATGGCTGCGGCCGATGACTGAGCGCGCCCGACGTCTCTGGCGCCTGGGCCCACTGCTGCTCGTCATCGCGCTGGCGGTCGCCTGGCAGGTGCCCGACGTGGGCTGGCTCGACCTGGCAGCACCGGACGCCGAGGTTGCCGAACGGATGACGGCGGCGCTCGACGCGCTCGGCGAGGAGCCCCGGGTCCTGGTGGGCTTCGACGCCGACATCGGCACGTACGCCGAGACGCGGCCAACGGTCCGCGCCATGCTCGCCGACCTGCTGGCCCGTGATGCACGCCTCGCCTTCGTGAGCCTGACGGCGGAGGGCCGAGCGCTTGCCTCGGCCGAGCTCGCACGCCTCGACCGCGTAGAGGCAAATCCGGCCCGCCTGCTCGACCTCGGCTTCATTCCGGGCGCGGAGGCCGGCCTCGTCGACCTCACCCGTCGCATCCGCGTCTCGTACGAGGGCGACCATGCCTTTGCGCGGGAGGTGGAGGCGACGGGCATCGGCACGTTCGACGCCGTGCTCGTGATCGGGGGCAACGACCTGGGACCGCGGAGCTGGATCGAGCAGGTCGCGCCCGCATCGAGGAGATTCCGTTCATCGCCGTCACGCCGACCGTCCTGCTTCCGGAGGTTCAACCGTACCTTGGCGCTGGCTCGCTCCAGGCGGTCCTCGGCACGCCGCGAGATGGCGCGGCGTACCGGGAGACGCTTGCCCTCGGCAACCTCGAGCGCCTGACCGATCCGATCGAGCCACGACCGCTGCCGGTGCTGCTCGGCATGCTCGTCGCCGTCGCCGTGCTGGGCCAGGCCCTCGGCACGCGGGCCCTCGGCGAGCTGCGAGCAGCCCGGTCCCGAGAACCCGGATGAGCGGCTTCTTCGGAACCTCCGCGGCCGACCTGGCCGCCACCTGGGTCGCGGCGATCGTGACGCTCATCGTCTTCGGCGTCCCTGCTGGGCGAGCGGCGCGCCTTCGGCTGGACGCAACACCTCCTCGCGGGGCTCGCGACCGGCTTCCTCGCCCTGATCGCGCTGACCGAGGTGATCGGGCCGCGGCTGGTGGACCCGATCGTGGCCGACCCCTCCGGCCGGCCGGAGCTCTGGGTGGGCCTGGCGCTGGTCGCCTCAGCGGCGGCTGCGCCGTGGCTTCCCCGGCAGATCTCCGTGATCCCCGTCTCGGTCGCGATCGGGGCCCTGGCGGCCTTCGCGCTCGGCGGCGCCGTGATCGGCACGCTCCTGCCGCAGATCGACGCGGCGATCGTTCGCCCGGGCGGCTCGGCTGCCGCGACGCTCGGCGGCGCCCTGGCCGTCGTCGTGACGGGGCTCGTCCTCGTCGGCTTCCTGCACGGCATCCCGCGCGGACGGGTCCTTACTGCCGCCGCAGGAGCGGGGCGCTGGCTTCTGATCGGCGGGATCGGCGGCTGGCTGGGATTCCTGATTCTGTCGCGCCTGATCCTGCTGGTGGATCGCGTCGGCTTCCTGCTCGGCGACTGGCTGGGGCTCGTCCCGTGAGCGAGACGCTGGTGCGCGCCGAGATGGCACTGCTCGTCGACGTCGGCTCGGCGTGGGCGAAGGCCGGCGTGATCGGCCGCGTTCGGGGTCGATGGCGCCTGGTGGCATACGCCGCGCAGCCCACGTCCTGGGGTGCCAGCGCGCTCCGGCGGGCGCTCGTCGACCAGCTCGTGCTCTCGGCGGACCCGCGCCTGCTCGATGGACTTGACGACCTCATCGGCGGCGCCAACCGGATCGAGTGCCACACGGCCGGCCGGCCGGCTCGGCTCGCGATCGTGGCCGTCAGCCGTGAGCTCTCGGGGAGCGCCGCCCGGCGCGCCGCGGAGGCCGCCGGCTGGCACGTGGTCGAGACCGTGACCTTCGATGACGGCCGGACCCTGGCCGAGCGGCTCGCCATCCTCCAGTCCGCCGAGGTCGACGCGTGGCTCATCGCCGGCGGATTCGACAACTCGCGCAGCCCGCGCGCGCTGGAGGCGGCCGCGCTGGTCGCGGCGGCAAGGCGCACGGGGGGCGGCGCCGGTTGTCTGGGCTGGGTCGGCATCGCTCGCAAACGAGGTCACCGATCTCTTCGAGCCGGGCGCCGTCTCCGTGGTGGCCAATGCCCGGCCCGACGCCCGTCACGAGGAGCCGGCGGAGCTGCGCGCGCGCATGGTGGAGCTGCTCCGGGAGGCCGTGAGTCCCGAGGACGAGACGCACCTCTCCTCGATCGCCTTCCCGCGGGCGATCGGAGCGCTCGCCGGCGCGACGGGCCTGCGGATCCTGGGCGTCGACCTCGGCGCCCGCTCCGCAATTCGGGCGCTCGGCGAGCCGGACGGGACCGTGGCGAGCCGCGTGCACGCGCGGGGCGGCCTGGCGGGTACCGTGCTCGCCCCCGGGGCAGCGGCTCGCGTGGCGCGCCTGGCCGGCGACGCCGGCGAGGAGGCGGCGGTGGCCGACCTGCTCCAGACGCTGCGCGCCCGACCCTCGACGCTGCCGCAGACGTCGGAAGAGCTCTCCGCCACGCACGCTGCGGCACGCGTGCAGCTGGCCGGCCTCCTCGAGGAGAGCGTGGCAGGAACCCTCGACCTCGTGATCGGAGCCGGACGCACCATCGCCGCGGCTCCGCATCCCGCCCAGGCGGCGCGCATGCTGCTCGACGGGGTCCGCCCGGTCGGCATCACCCAGCTGGCGGTCGACGCCGCGGCGGTGCTCGGGCCGCTCGGCTCACTGCCGGACGACGAGATTCGCGAGGGGCTCACGCTGCTCGGGGGCGATCTCATCGTCCCGCTCGGGACGGCGGTGGTGTGCCGCGGCGGCGAGCAGGGCCGGGTGGCGATGCGCGTCACCGTGCATCGCTCCGGCTGGCCGACCCAGGCGCCGATCGAGGTCCGCACCGGCCAGCTCCACGTGGTCTCGCTCGAACGGAGCCAGGAGGCCGAGATCATCATCGAGCCCGCCGCCGGCGTCAGTCTCGGCGCGGCGCGGCGCTCGCCGCGCATCGAGGCAAACGTGACCGGCGGTGCCGTCGGACTCATGCTCGACGCGCGCGGCGTCCCGATCGCGCTGCCGAAGCGTGGCGACGACCGCCGCGAGGTGCTCGCGGGATGGCGCGACACGCTGATGCGCGAAGCGGCATCGAGCTCGGAGCGCGTCGCATGAGCGTCGTGCATCGCGTCCGCCTCCCGGTCGGCGCGACGCCGATGGTCGAGGTCGGTCATCGCGTCGAACCGGCCGAGGTGCTCGCGACCAGGCGCGCGCCGCGCGGCGGGGTGAGCCTGCCGGTCGCATCGCAATTGCGCCGATCGGCCGCGGGCGCGGCGAGCTGCGTCCAGGCGCGGCCCGGAGCGACGCTCGACGCCGGGGCCATCCTTGCGGACGACGGCCGGGGCCGGCAGGTGACCGTCGCGGAGCCCTGCATCTACCTCGGCTACGACCTGGATGACGGCTCGGCGATGATCGCGCCGCTCTCGGGCAGCGAGCCGGTCCTCGGCCACGTCCGCGGCGAGGTCATCAGCCTCGAGCCCGACCTGATCGAGCTGCGAGTGGCCGGAGCGCTGGTCGCCGGTGTGGGCGGTAGCGGCAACGCGGTCCACGGTGAGCTGCGCGTCGCGGTGCACGAGCCCGGCGACGAGCTGCGGGCGAGCGCCATCGACGTCGGAGCCACGGGACGGATCATCGTCGGGGGCTCGCGCGCATCGGCGGAAACGCTGACGCGGGCGCGCGCGATGGGCGTTGCCGGCATCGTCCTCGGCGGTGTGCTCGACAAGGAGCTCCGTGACTTCGAGACGACCCAGCAGCGGCGCCGCAAGGTGGGGGGCGTGCGCGGCGACTTCGCGGTGATCCTGCTCGAGGGATACGGCAAGGTCGGATTCGACCCCGGGCTCTTCGCCTGGTTCCAGACGCACGAGGGCCGGATGGCGAGCCTGTTCGGGGAGGCGGCGCGCCTGTACGTCTACGACGCCGGGCCGCCTCCATTGCGCCGCGTCCTGCCGCGCCCCGGGGAACGCGTCATCGCGCATCGGCGTCCGCATGCCGGTCAGGGCGGCGAGCTGGTGCGCATCCTGGATCGCCTGCACGCCTCCGCGTCGGGCATCGTCGGTCGCGCGGCGCTCGTCCGCTTCGAGGACGGCCACACGGCGGTCGTGCCGCTCGCCAACCTCGAAGCCACCGAGCCACTGCCGGGCGACTGAGCGTCGCATTCCTATACTGGCCGGCATGGAGCGATCGACGGTGCCTGCGACGGTGGCAGGCCCGCTTCTCAGCAGCGGACCGGACGAGACGCGCGCGATCGGGCGCCGGATCGGCACGTCGGCCCTGGCGGGGACCGTGCTCGCCCTCACCGGTGAGCTCGGCGCGGGCAAGACGCAGCTTGCGAAGGGGGTGGCGGAGGGGATGGGCGTCACGAGCGTCGTCAACAGCCCCACGTTCGTCCTCATGAACGAGCACGTCGGCCGTCTGCGGCTCTTCCATATCGACGCCTACCGCCTGGGCGACCCCGAAGAGGCATCCGCGGCCGGACTCCTCGACGAGCGTCACGCCGATGGGGTGACGGTGATCGAATGGGCCGATCGGCTCGACGGCTGGCTGCCGGCGGAACGGCTCGAGATCCACCTCGAGACGCCCGCGGGTGCGCCGATGCGCCGCATCCTGAAGTGGACGGCCATCGGCGCGGCGCACGAGGAGCTGGCCGCCGAGGCACTCCGAGCCCCGTGATCATCGCGATCGACGGCGCGTCGACCGACCTCTCGCTTGCGGTGGCCGAGCCTGACGGCACGCTGCTCGCCGACGACGCCTGGAGCAGCGCGCAACGGCAGTCCGCCGAGCTGCTGCCACGCCTGCTCGCGCTCCTCGAACGGGTGGAGCGCACGGTGCGGGACACGACGGTCGTGGCCGTGGGCACAGGTCCGGGATCCTTCACCGGGCTCAGGGTGGCGATGGCCCTCGCCAAGGGGGTCGCGTTCGGCCTTCGGATTCCCATCGTCGGCGTTCCGAGCCTCGAGGCCTGGCTCGACGCCGACTCGGAGACGGTCGCCGCGGTCGCGCGGGCGGGTGCTCGGGAGGCATATCTGCTCGAGCGAGGGGAGGACACGCCGCGCATCGTCGACCGTGACGAGCTGCCCGTCACCGCAACGGTCGTGGCGGCGGAGGAGGTGGCGAACGCCTTCGGCCTCGTTGCCGCGCGTCGCCCGCGCGGGGCGATCGCGATCACGCCTCGCGCCGCGGCCCGGATCGCGGCGGATCCGGCCGGTGACGACCTCCGGACGCTCGAGCCGATCTATCTCCGAGCACCACGGGGCGTCCCCGTGGAGAGCGGGGAGCGCGTGCGATGGCTCTGACCATCCGGGTCGTGGTCGAGCCGATGCGTCTCGAGGACGTCGACGCCGTCCACGAGATCGAGCGGCTCAGCTTCCGGACCCCGTGGCCCGCCTATGCGTTCGAGCAGGAGCTGCGGGGAAACCGGCTGGCGCGGTACCTGGTGGCGCGATCGGAGGAGCGGGTCGTCGGCTTCGCCGGCATCTGGATGATGGTCGACGAGGCGCACATCACCACCTTCGGCGTCCATCCCGACTGGCGTCGGCAGGCGATCGGACGCCAGCTGCTGCTGAACCTCGCGGAGGTCTCGATCGCCCTGGGTGCGCGACGCATGACGCTCGAGGTGCGGGAGTCGAACGTCGTGGCGCAGGCCCTGTACCGCGCCTTCGGCTTCGACACGGTCGGCCGGCGGCGGGCGTACTACACCGACGACGGCGAGGACGCGCTGGTGATGACCACCCCCGAGCTCACCGAGCCGGCCATGCAGTCCATCATGCGGACCGAGCGCGAGCGACTGGCCGGATGAGCGGCCCACGCATCCTGGCGATCGAATCGTCGTGCGACGAGACCGGCGTGGCGGTGGTCGTCGGCGGACGCCGGATCGAGGCGAACCAGGTCGCCAGCCAGGTGGCATTGCACGCCGCCACCGGCGGCATCGTTCCGGAGGTGGCCGCCCGCCAGCAGCTGCGCTGGATCGTGCCCACCCTCGAGGCGGCCTTCGAGCAGTCCGGGGCCGGCTGGGAGGATCTCGACGCGGTGGCCGTGACCAGCGGTCCGGGCCTGATCGGCTCGCTGCTGGTCGGCGTGAACGTCGCCAAGGCGCTGGCGGTCACACACGACCTGCCCCTGGTCGGCGTGAACCATATCGAGGGCCACATCTACGCGAACTGGCTGTTCGAGGCCGATGCCGGCGACACCGCGCCGTTGCCCGCCGAACCGCCCTTTCCCCTGCTCTGCCTCGTCGTCAGCGGCGGCCACACGCAGCTCGTGCTCATGCACGATCACGGGCGCTACACCCTGCTCGGCCAGACGGTCGACGACGCGGCCGGTGAGGCATTCGACAAGGTCGGGCGGCTGCTCGGCCTGCCGTACCCCGGCGGTCCCGCGATCAGTGCCGCGGCACGCGATGCGGCCCCGGCCACGCGCTTCCCGCGGGCGCGCACGGGCGGGGCGTACGACTTCAGCTTCTCCGGCCTCAAGACTGCCGTCCTGCGCGAGGTCGAAGGCTATCGCGCGCGAAACGAGCCGATCCCGGTCGACGGCATCGCCGCGGCGTTCGAGGAGGCGGTCGTCGACGCGCTTGCCACCAAGACGCTGGCCGCGGCACGTGACCACGGTGTTGCGGCGGTGGCCCTCGGTGGCGGCGTCGCCGCCAACGACGCGCTGCGCCGCACCCTGGACCAGCGGCTGCGAACCGAGGGGCTCGACCTCCTCGTGCCGCCACCGGCGTGGTGCACCGACAACGGGGCGATGATCGGCGCGGCCGCCGGGTTTCGGTTCGCGGCCGGCGATCGCGCCGACGCGGCGCTCGAGGCGGTCCCGAACCTCGCCCTGCCCTGGCTGGCGGCGTGAACGACCCGCTCGCGCCCGAGCGGCTCGAGCCGCCGACGCCGGGACAGCTGCGGCGTCTGATGGGGGCGGAGCGCCTTCGACCCAGGAAGAGCCTCAGCCAGAACTTCCTGACCGATCCCGAGGTGCTCGACGCGATCGTGGCCGCCGCAGAGCTCAGTCCCGGCGACAACGTCGTGGAGGTCGGTCCCGGGCTCGGGGTGCTGACCCGCCGGCTGCTCGCCGCCGGCGCATCGGTGATGGCCGTCGAGGTCGATCCGCGGCTGGCTGAGTACCTGCGTCGGGAGCTCTACGGCGTAAAGCGCTTCGAGCTGATCGAGGCCGATGCCCTCTCACTGCATCCACGCGAGTTCTTCCCCGACAGGCCGATCAAGGTGGTGGCCAACATCCCGTATCACATCACCAGCCCGCTGCTGCACACGTTCCTCGAGGGCGAGCGGCCGCCGGAGCTCACGGTGCTGCTCGTCCAGCTCGAAGTCGCCGAACGGGTTGCCGCTCCACCGGGCCGCATGAGCTACCTGTCTGTCTTCGCGCAGAACGTGGCGACCGCCGAGGTCATCGCCCGTGTCCCGGCGGCAGCCTTCGAGCCGGCGCCGGCCGTCGACTCGGCCGTCCTCCGCCTCCGCCGACGCGAGCATCCGGTCGTGGAGGTCGGGGCGGCCCGCGAACCGTTCTATCGGGTCGTGCAGGCGGGATTCCGGCAGCGTCGCAAGCAGGTCCACAACGGCCTGACCCGCGAGCTTGCGGTGGACCGCGAGGTCGTCGAGGCGGCACTCTCGGCCTGTGGCGTCGATCCGGAGCGGCGGCCGCAGACCCTGAGCGTCGACGAGTGGGCCTGCCTGACCGGCCGAGCTCGCGCCGCTCCCGTGAGCGCTGCACTCCGCCTCGATGCGCCGGCCAAGCTCAACCTGACCCTCTCGGTCGTCGGTCGCCGGCCGGACGGCTATCACCTGCTCGAGAGCGACCTCGTCCTGCTCGAGCTGGCGGATCGGCTCCTCCTCATGTCCGGGGGCAGCGGCCTGCGTCTCGAGGGTGAGGGGGTCGACACGCTGCCGCTCGGCGAGGAGAACCTGGCATGGCGCGGCCTGCGCGCCGGGCTCGGCGGTCCGCCGGAGCATGCCTGGCTCGCGCTCGACAAGCGGATCCCGGTCGCCGCCGGCCTCGGGGGCGGCTCATCGGATGCCGCGGCGGCCTGGCGGCTCGGACGCGCCTGGCGCGATCTCCCCGATGAGGCAGGCGGCGAGGATCTCGGGACCCTGGCCGGGATCGGTGCCGACGTTCCGTTCTTCGCGTCCCGTATGGCGGCCGCACGGGTGAGCGGCATCGGGGAGCGGATCGAGGCGATCGTGCCCGAGCCACGCCACGTCGTCCTCGCACACCCATCGTTCGGCCTCTCCACGGCCGCGGTCTTCGCCGAGCTGCGGCCCGACGAGTGGGGCCGCCACCAGAACGACCTGCTGGCGCCGGCGCTTCGGCTGCGCCCCGAGCTCGACGGGCTGCTGGCCGCCGTGTCGAGGGCCGGCGGCGAGCCGCGCCTGACCGGATCCGGCCCGACGATCTTCAGCCTGACCGACGACCCGGAGCGCGCCGCGGCGATCGCCGCCAACCTGGGGACCGAGGGCGTCCGCACAACCGTGACCCGCACGCGGGACGCAGCCGCTAGCATCGAACGCATCATCGAGGAGGAGTGACAGACGTGCGTGAAGCGATCAGCACCGACGGCGCCCCGGCAGCCGCCGGCCCCTACAGCCAGGCGATCCGCGCCGGCGACCTCGTGTTCACGGCCGGCCAGCTCGGCCTCGACCCGTCGAGCGGCGAGTTCGCGGCCGATGACGTCGCCGGCCAGGCCGATCGCGCGCTGGCGAACCTGGCCGCCATCCTCGATGCCGCCGGCAGCGGGCTCGACCGACTCGTGAAGGTGACCGTCTTCCTCGCCGACATCGGCGACTGGCCGGCCGTCAACGAGGTCTACGTGCGCTGGATCCCGGAGCCCTTTCCGGCACGCAGCGCCTTCGCCGTGAAGGACCTGCCGAAGGGCGGACGCGTCGAGATCGAGGCGGTCGCCACCGTGGGCCCTGGTTGACGCTCCGATTCGGCCGCCTCTACCATCCCCGAACGTGTCACAGCTGATCGCCCCCGCGGCCATCGTCCTGGCCGCCGGCCAGGGGACTCGCATGCGTTCCCGCCTTCCCAAGGTGCTGCATCCGCTCGCCGGTCGCTCCCTGGTCGATCATGTCCTCGACGCGCTCGGCGATGCCGGTGTCGCCCGCCCGGTCGTCGTCACCGGCCATGGTGCCGATGCCGTCGAGGCGGCGGTCGCCGCTCGCGCTGTCACCGCCCGCCAGGAGCCCCAGCGGGGGACCGCCGACGCCGTCCGGACCGGCATGCGGGCCGTGCCGGCCGAGACGACGACGGTGCTGGTCACCATGGGCGACGCGCCGCTCCAGCCATGGACCCTGTTCCGCGCCGTCCTCGACGAGCGGGAGGTCGGTGACCCTGCCGTCGTGCTCGTCTCCGCCCACCTCCCCGACGCCGCCGGCTATGGCCGGGTCGTGCGCACCGACGGGGAAGCGGCATCGATCGTGGAGGAGGCCGACGCCGACGAGCTCACGCGCGCCGTGAACGAGATCAACGTCGGCACCTACGCGTTCGACGCGGGCTGGCTGCGCGGCGCGCTCGACCGGGTCACCCCCTCGCCGTCCGGCGAGGAGTACCTGACGGACCTCGTTGCCATGGCGGTGTCGGACGGCCGATCGGTGCGCATCGTCGAGGCCGACGACGCCGCGGACACCATCGGCATCAACGACCGCGTCGCCCTCGCGGCAGCGGAGGATCGCATGCGCGGCCGCATCATCGAGGCGCACATGCGCAACGGGGTCACCGTCGTCGATCCCGCGACGACCCGGATCGATGCGGCCGTCGAGATCGGGCAGGACGCTCGCATCGAGCCCTGGTCGATCCTCGAGGGGCCTACCGTCATCGCGCAGGACGCCGTGATCGGACCGAATGCCCACATTCGGGCCAGCCGCATCGGTCCGCGCACGCGGGTCTGGGCCAGCGCGGTCGAGGAGTCGACCGTGGCAGAGGATGTGCAGATCGGTCCATTCGCGCACCTGCGCCCGGGATCGGAGATTGGCGCTCGCTGCCGGATCGGCAACTTTGCGGAGGTCAAGAACAGTCGCCTTGGAGCGGGAACGCAGCAGCACCACTTCAGCTACCTGGGCGACGCGGAGGTCGGCGAGAACGTGAACGTCGGCGCCGGCTCCGTGACGGCCAACTTCGATGGAGAGGCCAAGCACCGCACCGTCATCGGCGACCGGGCCAGCATCGGCGTCGACACCATGATGGTCGCCCCGGTGACGATCGGTGAGGGCGCCGTCACCGGAGCTGGATCGGTCGTGACGCGCGACGTTGCCGCGGGCAAGAAGGTGGTCGGCGTGCCGGCCCGCCCGATCGAGATCAAGCGCCGCTCACGGCCGCCGGCCGACGCCGGCACCCCCGACGCGGGCACCCCCGTCGTCGGGGAGGCGCCCGTCCCGACCGGGGGCGGATCGGAACCCGTAGGGAGGCGGAAATAACACCGCCCGATGGACGGTAACAGTACCTTCGGCAACCCGGTCCTCGACCTCGTGGTTGTCGTCATCCTCATCCTCGTCGGCGGCTTCTTCGCCGCCAGCGAGATGGCCCTCATCACGGTCAAGCGCTACCGTCTGAACCAGCTTGCCGATGACGGGAACCGAGCGGCCCGCACGGCGCGGCGCCTGGTCGAGGACCCCGGGCGGTTTCTCGCCACCATCCAGATCGCCATCACCTTCCTCGGCTTTCTGTCGGGCGCCGTTGGCGCGGTGGCGTTCTCGTCGGGACTCGCCAGCCTGATCAGGCTGCTGCCCCCGCAGCTGGCCTTCATCACCGAGTCCGCGGACGCGATCGCCTTCGTGATCGTGACGCTCCTCATCGCGCTGGTCTCGATCATCATCGGCGAGCTGGTGCCCAAGACGCTCGCCCTCAACTTCCCCGAACGCCTGGCCCTGTCCGTCGCGCGGCCCATCGGCTTCATCGAGCGGCTCCTCTCGCCGATCGTGTGGGTCGTGTCGCGAAGCAGCGCGCTGCTGGTGCGCCTCATGGGCGGCACCGAGAAGCCGCAGGGCGGCTACCTGTCGGTCGAGGAGCTGAAGCTGCTGGTCGAGACCGGCTCGGAGCAGGGCGAGATCGAAGAGGACGAGAAGGAGATGATCCACGGGGTCATCGAGCTCGGGGACAAGCGCGTCCACGAGGTGATGGTGCCCCGCATCGGCATCCGTGCCGTCAACGTCGACGATCCGATCGACGAGGTGCTCGACATGATCATCGCGGCCGGGCATTCCCGGCTGCCGGTCTTCGAGGAGAGCCTCGACAACATCGTCGGCATCCTGTACGCCAAGGACCTTCTGCCATATCTGAAGGGCAACGGGCGGGCGATGGGCAAGATCGACCTTCGCGCGCTCGTCCGCGCACCGGTCTACGTGCCCGAGTCGAAGGCCGTCGACGAGCTGCTGCACGACATGCAGACCGCCAAGCGCCACATCGCCATCGTCGTCGACGAGTACGGCGGCACCGCCGGCCTGGTGACCATGGAGGACGTCGTCGAGGAGATCGTCGGCGAGATCCAGGACGAGTACGACACCGAGGAGGCGATGGTGGAGACGATCGAATCCGAGGACTCGCTCGCCTTCCGGCTCGATGGTCGCGTCAGCATGGACGACCTGCGCGACCTGTTCGACCTCTCCGACGACGACGAGCCCGACGAGGAGGCCTACGACACGGTCGGCGGATTCGTCGTCCACCGAGTCGGGCGCATTCCGCTGCCGGGCGCCGAGATCCCGTTCCGTGACGGGGTGATGCTTCGCGTCGAGGCTGCCGAGCCGCGTCGCGTCGCCCGCGTCGTGGCGTCGCGTCCGCGTCGCGCCGAGGAGCGCGCGGAAGAGGGAGACAGCGACGAGGGCGCGGCCGCAACCGCCTGACCCGGGCGCTGCCCGCGTCGGACCTACGCGGCGATCATCGACCTGACGAGATGGGCGAGGTCCTTCTTGCCCTCGGGCGGGCACGGGAGCAGCTCGAGGAGCTCGAGGGATCGGTCGCGGTAGCGCCTCGACTCGGCCAGCGTGTGCTCCCGGGCACCGCAGCGCTCAAGGATCTCGAGCACGTCGGCCACTTCCGCATCGGTCACCGGCGGGTCGGTCGCGGTCGTCGGGCCGCGTCCGTCGGTGGCGCCCTCGGCGTCGCGGTAGATCTCGGCGAGGCGCTGGCGATCGGGCTCCGACGGGGCATGCTGCATGGCCCACACGACCGGCAGCGTCTTCTTCCGCTTGCGGACGTCACCCGCCTCGGCCTTGCCCGAGTCGGTCTTGGTCCAGAAGGTGCCCTTCACGTCATCGGCCATCTGGAAGGCCATGCCGAGCGCGTACCCGAACTCCTGGTAGGCGTCGGCGATGGTGTCGTCGTCGGTGGCCAGGATGGCGCCGGCGCGGACCGAACCGCCGATCAGGGCCGCCGTCTTCTTGCCGATCATGTCCATGTAGGCGTCGACCGTGACATCCGAGCGCCGCTCGAATGCGATGTCGAGGTACTGGCCCTCGCACAGTGCCAGGCAGGTCTCGTCGTAGACCTTCATGAGCTCCAGCACGCGATGGTCGGTGAAGCCGTCCATGAGCCGATAGAGGGCGAGGCGCGAGAGCGCGAAGAGCGCGTCGCCCGCGTTGATCGCGAGCGGGATGCCCCAGATGGCCCACAGGGTGGGCCGATGGTGGCGCTCGGCGTCGGAGTCCTCGATGTCGTCGTGGACGAGGCTGAAGTTGTGTCCCAGCTCGAGCGCCGCCGCGCCCGGCAGCGCCTTGTGATAGTCGCCCGTGAGCGACTGGTACGCCAGCACACCGAGGAGCGGCCGGATCCGCTTGCCGCGCGGTGCGCCGCTGCCGTCGACGCCGAGGTGGTAGGCGAGCATCTCGTACAGCGGCCGCGCGTGCCCCTGTCGCTCGTTGAGCACGCTCGACATCTCGGCCTCGATGTCGCCGAGAATCTGACTAAACTCGGTCCTGATGTCCACGCCCGAAGGGTACCCGACCTCCTCGACGAGCCGTGTCATGGCGCCGGGACCGCGGACGGGTTGTTGCAGCATGGATATCATGATACGCGAATGTAGCACGTTCTGCTCACCGAGCCGATGAGCCCACGGCCGCGCGTCTACAAGACCGAGGGCATCGTGCTGCGCTCGATGGACCTCGGCGAGGCCGATCGCGTCCTCACCGTGTTGACGCCGCGGCTCGGGAAGCTGCGGGTGATCGCCAAGGGCGTCCGGCGCACGCGATCGCGCATCGGTGGGGCGCTCGAGCCGTTCAGCGACGTGCAGCTGGTGCTGGCGGTGGGACGCACGTTCGACGTCGTCACGTCCTCGTCGCTCGAAGACCCGCACCTCGGGCTGCGCAACGACCTGCACTCGACGGCCGCGGCGTGGTACATCGTCGAGCTGGCGGATCGCTTCTGCGAGGGCGCGGCCGATTCGCACGAGGCCTTCCGCCTCCTGGCACAGGCGCTCTCAGGGCTCGACGCCCCGCCCGCTGAGGTGACGCGCGAGGTGGTCGCCCGCTGGTTCGAGCTCCAGCTCCTCGACGCGATGGGATTCCGACCCGAGCTGGGGCGCTGCCTGGACTGCGGTGCCCAGATCGAGCCGGAGGGCAACGCGTTCTCTCCGGCGGGCGGTGGTGTCATCTGCCCGCAGTGCTCGCATGCCGCACTCGGGGCTCGGCCCCTCTCGAGCGACGCGCTCAAGGTGCTCCGCCACCTCCAGCGCTCGGCGCTGGTGGGTGTCCTGCGCCTGCGCCTGACGCCGGTCGTGCAGCGCGAGGTCGAGCGCGTGCTGCACGCGGCGGTCTCGACCGTCCTCGAACGCGAGCTGCGATCGCGCGACTTCCTGTCGGAGGTCGCCGCGCGCGAAGCGGCCGTTCCGTCGTGAGCTCCGGCGCGGACGGGGCCCTGCGGTAGACTCGACCACCCGCCCACAACATCTGTCGCAGCAGGAGTCATCCAGGACCGGTGCCCGCCCCGAACTTCGACGTCATCGCAAGCCTCTCCAAGCGACGCGGCTTCGTCTTCCCGTCCAGCGAGATCTATGGCGGCATGGCCGGCTTCTGGGACTACGGCCCGCTCGGCGTCGAGCTCAGGAACAACGTCAAGGCGGCGTGGTGGCGGCACACGGTCCAGCTGCGCGACGACGTCGAGGGCATCGACGCGGCGATCATCATGAACCCGCGCGTGTGGGAGGCCTCCGGCCACGTCGCCGGCTTCAGCGATCCGATGGTCGACTGTCGCAACTGCAAGTTTCGGTTCCGCGCCGACGATCTGAAGGGAGCGCCCTCTGAGATCGCCTGCCCGAACTGCGGCCAGCGTGGGACGCTGACCGAGCCGCGGCAGTTCAACCTCATGTTCGCCACCCAGGTCGGTCCGGTGGCGGACAGCTCCTCGATCGCCTACCTGCGGCCGGAGACCGCGCAGGCCATGTTCGTCCAGTTCGACAACGTGGCGACCAGCATGCGGCGCAAGCTTCCCTTCGGGATCGCCCAGATCGGCCGATCCTTCCGCAACGAGATCACGCCGGGCAACTTCATCTTTCGGCTGCGCGAGTTCGAGCAGATGGAGATGGAGTTCTTCGTCCATCCCCGCGACGAGGACGAGTGGTTCGCCTACTGGGTGGATGCGCGCCACCGCTGGTGGACCGATGTGCTGGGCATCGACGCCGGGCGGCTGCGCCTGCGCCCGCACGCGCCCGATGAGCTCTCGCACTACTCGAAGCAGACCACCGACATCGAGTACCAGTTTCCGATCGGCTGGTCCGAGCTGGAGGGAGTCGCCGACCGGACGGACTTCGATCTCAAGGCGCACGCGGCCGGCAGCGGGAAGCGGCTCGCCATCTTCGACGAGGAGAGTGGCGAGCACGTGGTGCCGTACGTGATCGAGCCCGCGATGGGCGTCGACCGCGCGGTCCTGACCGTGCTGGTCGATGCCTACACGGAGGAGCAGCTCGCGAAGGAGAAGCGCATCGTGCTCAAGGTTCATCCGCGGCTCGCCCCGATCAAGGCCGCGGTGCTGCCACTGCTGCGCAACCGGCCCGAGCTCGTCGAGCGCGCGCGGCTCCTGACCGCCGATCTGAAGCAGCTGATGCCGGCGATGTACGACGACACAGCATCGATCGGCAAGCTCTACCGACGCCAGGACGAGATCGGGACGCCGTTCTGCGTGACGGTCGACGTCGAGACGCTCGATGACGGTGCCGCCACCATCCGCGAACGGGACTCGATGACCCAGGAGCGCGTGACGCTCGATCTGCTGCCGCAGCGGATCGCGGATCTCGTGGCCGGACGATCGGCGTGGGAGGGCGTCCCGCGCGAGGCGCCGCCGGAGGCCTGATGCTCGACGAGGTCCGCGACGCACTCGAGCGGGGAGACGATGATCTCGTGCTGCGACTCACCGATGAGGTCCTGGCGGAGCGTCCCGGCGACGATGCGGCGCACGAATACCGCGCTCGCGCCCTTCTCGCGCTCGGACGGCTCGACGAGGCCGAGCAGCACGCGAAGGATGCGGTGCGGCTGGATCCCGACGAGGTCCGCTATCGCGAGCTGCTTGCCCAGGTGCTGTCGAGCGGCGGCGCCCATGGCGACGCAGCGGCCGAGTTCGGTCGCCTTGCTCGCAACGATCCGCGGCAGACCGCCTGGACGGTTGCCGAGGCGCAGGAGCGACTGGGCGCCGCCCAGCCGGCGATGGGCGTCGAAGCGGCCCGGCGCGCCGTGCGGATCGAGCCACGAAACGGCTCCGCGCAGCTTGCCCTCTCCCAGGCGTTGGCACGCACCGGGGATGCTCGCGGCGCCTTCCAGGCCGCGGGCGCGGCGGCGCGTCTGCTTGCCGGCCTGCCTGAGGCGCGCGAGGCGCTCGCCGATGCGCGGTGGCTCAACAACGACGACGCGACCGCCTTCGACGAGTTCCGAACGCTGGCGAACGAGCTGACCGGTGCCGACCGCGAACGCGTGCTCACCAAGGCCCGAACGCTCTACCGCCAGCATGCGGGTGCGGCCGGCCGCCTCGTCGCCGGCCTCGGTCCGCTCTTCTCGTTCGCCTACCGGCGCGGCTGGCTGCACGTCGCGTGATCAGCGTTGGCGTCCTGCGCGAGCGGCTGACGGCCGCCATGGACGCCGCGATGCGCAACCGTGGGGCCGATGCGGTGGCGCTGACCGCCGACCGCACGAAGGCGATGGCGGTGGCGCTCGCCGGCATGGCCGACGACGCCGAGGTGGAGCTGGCGGCCCTGGACCTGCCGACGCGCTCCGCGGCGATCGTGCTCGGCTTCCATCCGGAGCACGTCCGTCGCCTGATCCGCACGGGACGGCTGCGCGCGCGCCGCGTCGGCGGCGACTATCGCGTGCTCGTCGACGACCTTTGGCCGCTCCTCGAGGTTCGCCACCGCGAGCCCGGGCGCCGCCGCCTGCGGCCACGTCGATGACGCTCCCGCTGCGGGCACGCCGGCTGCATCGGCTTGCCGGGTGAGCATCACCGCAGTCCTGTTCCAGGGCGATGGACGCGACGACGAGGTCGATCTCGCCGACCGGGGCATTGTCAAGGTCGCGAAGGACGAGCTGCTGTGGGTCGACGCGTCGTCGCTCGAGGGCGACGAGCTCGCGACGGTCCAACGGGCACTCGGCCTGACCGATCGGGTGGTCGCCGCCATCGAAGACAGGCCGAAAGGACCGGACGCGACGGTGCTCGAAGGCGCCCTCGAAGTCGTCGTTCGGGCCATGGCGGATGGTGCCTCGGAGGATGCAACCACCGTGCAGGTCCTCGTCGGCGACCAGTGGATCATCACCCACCACCGCGAGCCGGTGCCGTACCTCGAGGAGCGCCGCGAGGCGCTTCGCGACGATCGGCCGGTTGGCAGGCTGTCGCCCGTTCAGTTCCTCGTTTCAATGCTCGATTGGCACGTCGACTCGTTCTTCCGTGCCGCGGTGGAGCTGGAGGCCGAGGTCGACAAGCTCGACGATGCGGCGCTGGGGAGCGAGGAGGACCTCCTGAAACGGCTGGTGGAGATGCGACGCCAAATCGCGCGTGTGCGAGGCATTCTCGTTCCGCACCGCGAGACGTTTGCCGAGCTCGCGCGGCCGAGCTTCCTGCCCGACCTGGATCCCGCGGAGCGCGACGCCTTGGCCGGGGTCGCGAGTCGCCTCGACCGGGCTGCCGAGGCGATCACCAACACGCGCGAGATGCTGATCGGCACATTCGACGTTCACATGACCCGCACCGCGCAGCGAACGAACGACATCATGCGGGTCCTGACGCTCGCCTCGGTGGTGCTGCTGCCGTCCGTGGTCCTGGCGGGGGTCATGGGCATGAACTTCAAGGTGTGGATCTTCGACAACCCGAACCTGTTCTGGGTCGTGGTCGGCATCATGACGGCGATGGCCGTCGCCACCATCGGCGTCGCTCGCTGGCGCCGGTGGCTGTGACGGCTACAATCGACGCTCCCCACGAGTGAACGCACGAGGAGCCGATACGCCGCATGGCCACGACCGCTCGCAAGCCCCGCCGCAGGACCGCCACCGCTGACGCGGCGAAACGGAAGCTGATCTATCAGTTCCGCGAGGGGAACGCCTCGATGCGCCAGCTCCTCGGCGGCAAGGGCGCGGGCCTGGCCGAGATGACGAACGCCGGCCTCCCGGTTCCACCCGGCTTCACCATCACCACCGAGGCCTGCAACGCGTACTACGAGGCGGGCAAGGAGCTGCCGGAAGGGCTGTGGGACGACGTGGTCGCCCACATGAAGGGGCTCGAGCAGGAGACCGGCAAGGGCTTCGGCGACGCGGAGAACCCGCTCCTCGTCTCGGTCCGATCGGGAGCCGCCTTCAGCATGCCGGGCATGATGGACACCGTCCTGAACCTCGGCCTCAACCCGGACACCGTCCAGGGCCTGATCAAGCTCACCGGCAACGAGCGCTTCGCCTGGGACGCCTGGCGTCGGTTCGTGGCGATGTTCGGGCGGATCGTGCTCGACCTCAAGGCCGAGGACTTCGACGAGCCGTTCGACAAGCTGAAGCAGCGCGCCAAGGCGAAGCTCGACACGGACCTCAGCGCCGAGCAGCTGCGCGAGATCGGCGAAGAGTTCGCGCAGATCGTCAAGAAGAAGACCGGGGAGGACTTCCCGACCGATCCGTACCGGCAGCTGGAGCTGGCCACCCGCGCCGTCTTCGACTCCTGGTTCGGGAAGCGCGCGCACGACTACCGCGAGTTCAACAAGATCCCGCACGACCTCGGTACGGCCGTGAACATCGTGACGATGGTCTTCGGCAACATGGGCGAGGACTCGGGCACCGGCGTCGCCTTCACGCGTGACCCGAACACCGGCGAGAAGGCCCTCTACGGGGAGTACCTGACGAACGCGCAGGGCGAGGACGTCGTCGCCGGCGTGCGGACCCCGGCCAAGATCAGCCAGATGCGCGACGAGATGCCCGAGGTCTACGCGCAGTTCGAGGAGATCGCCCAGCGCCTCGAGCGCCACTACCGCGACATGCAGGACCTCGAGTTCACGATCGAGCGGGGCACGCTCTACATGCTCCAGACGAGGTCCGGCAAGCGCACCGCTCCGGCGGCGGTGAAGATCGCGGTCGACATGTCCGGCGAGGAGCCTGATCACCAAGGAGGAGGCGCTCCAGCGCGTCGATCCCGCTCAGATCGTGCAGCTGCTGCTGCCGCGCTTCGATGAGGCCGCCAAGGCGAAGGTGGGGGACCGGCTGCTCGGCAAGGGGCTCAATGCATCCCCCGGCGCGGCCGTGGGGCAGGCGATCTTCGAGCCCGACCGCGCGGTCGCGGCAAAGGAGGCCGGCAACCCGGTCATCCTGGTGCGCATCGAGACCAGCCCGGACGATGTGCACGGCATGCTGGCGGCCAAGGGCGTGCTGACGGCGCGCGGCGGCGCGACCTCGCATGCGGCCGTCGTGGCGCGCTCGATGGGCCTGCCGTGCGTCGCGGGTGCCGAGTCGTTGAAGATCGACTACGCCAAGCGCGAGATGCGCGCGGGATCGGTCACCGTCAAGGAGGGAGACGTCATCAGCATCGATGGCACCACCGGCGAGATCTTCGCCGGCGAGCTGCCGACGATCGAAGCCCGTTTCGAGGACGAGCACGACCTCGCCACACTCCTCGGCTGGGCCGATGGCGTGCGACGCCTCCAGGTGTGGGCCAACGCCGACTACCCGCGCGACGCCGAGCGCGCGCGCGCCTTCGGCGCCCAGGGCATCGGCCTCTGCCGCACCGAGCACATGTTCTTCGAGGAGGACCGGCTGCCGACGGTGCGCAGCATGATCCTCAACGCCCACGCGGCGACCGCCGCCAAGCACAAGGACCCGAAGGAACGGACCGCCGACGAGCGCGAGTCGGTCAAGGTCTTCGACTCCGCCCTCGCACAGCTGGAGAAGCTCCAGACCGATGACTTCGCCGGCCTCTTCCGCGCCATGGACGGCCTGCCGGTGGTCATCCGCCTCATCGACCCGCCGCTCCACGAGTTCCTCCCGTCGCACGAGGAGCTCATCGCCGATGTCACCCGCCTGCGGACGACCCTCGAGCTGGCTGGCGATGGCTCGCTGGGTGTCGACGCGGGGCTGGTGCAGCAGGGGCTGGTCAAGCTCTTCGGCACGAAGGACGCGGCGCGCGCCATGCGGAAGATCGGCCTCAGCAAGCCGGAGCCGGGCCTATCGGTCCAGGCGTTCGATCGCGCGGCGCTCGAGCGGGAGCTCGCCGAGAAGGAGGAGCTGCTCCAGGCGGTCGAGGCGATGCGCGAGCAGAATCCGATGCTCGGGCTGCGCGGCGTGCGGCTCGGCCTGATGGTCCCCGACATCGTCAAGATGCAGGGACGGGCCATCCTGGCCGGGGCGGCGCGGGTCGCCGCCGAGGGCAAGACGCCGCTGCCCGAGATCATGATTCCCCTCGTCGGTCACGTGAACGAGCTGCGCGAGACGCGGGCGATTCTCGAGGCCGAGGTGGCGCGCATCGTGGAGACGTCGGGCCAGCAGGTCGACTACAAGTTCGGCACCATGATCGAGGTGCCGCGCGGAGCCCTCACCGCCGATGAGATCGCCGAGCATGCCGAGTTCTTCAGCTTCGGCACCAACGACCTGACCCAGATGGCCTTCGGGTACTCGCGCGACGATGCGGAGGGGAAGTTCCTGATGCAATACGTCGACCGCAAGATCCTTCCGGAGAACCCGTTCCAGGTGCTCGACGTCGCCGGCATCGGGCAGCTGGTCCGAATCGCGGTCGAGAAGGGTCGGGCCACCAAGCCGGATCTGAAGATCGGCATCTGCGGCGAGCACGGTGGCGACCCGCAGAGCATCGCCTTCTGCCACGAGGTCGGCCTGAACTACGTGAGCTGCTCGCCGTTCCGGGTTCCGGTGGCGCGGCTGGCGGCGGCGCAGGCCGCGCTCGCCACGACGGAGACACGCGACAAGTAACGCCTAGCCGTCGGCCTCGTTGCCGGTCAGGGCGCACCCCGGGTCGAGCGCATCGATGAACGTGTCCCCGTCATTGTCGATCCCATCCTCGCAATCGTCCGGCGTCGCCGTTGGGGTCGGCGTCGGCGGCGGAGTCGGGATTGGCGTCGGCGGCGACGTGGGTATCGGTGTTGCGGTCGGAGGCGGCGGCGTTGAGCTGGGTGCGACGGTCGGCCCGGTGGTCGGAGGCGGCGGGGGAGGCGCCTGATACGTCGGGGCCGGAATGATGAACGTCGGGGCCGCGCCAACTTCCGTGGGCGCCTGGCTGGGATCGGCGGAGGGTGACTCACGCTCTGACGGGCTCGCCGACGGCTTCTGGCTCGGGGTTGACGTCGCGATGGCCGAGGGCACGCCAGCCAGGACACCCTCCCCGGACGTCGGGCGCGGGCCTGCGGAGTCGGTCGGACGGACGCTTTCGAGCCAGCTCGAGCCGATGGCCACGGAACCGGCCACGAGCACGAGTGCGGCGGCGGCCACCGCGTACCGCGCGACGAGCAGCATGCGCCCGCGCCCGCCGACGGCAACGACTCGCAGGGGCGGCGCCTCCGCCGCGCCGACATCGATGACGCTCAGCGTGTCGATGGCGCTGGCTGAACGAAGGCAACGCTCGCAACCGGCGGCGTGAAGGGCCAGGTCGCGCGGAAGATCCTCGGCCGCGTCGCTCTCGCGGGCCGAGAGCCACTCGGAAAACAGCTCGTGGAGCTCGGGGTTGCGTGTCATGCGAGCGCGCGCGCCGCGATGGCCCGGATGCGAACGGCGGTGCGCCCGCTGACGGCCGCCTCATCGTCGAGCGCTGCCGCCACGATCGCCGCGTAGCGCTGGCGCGCGCGCCGGATCAGCCGATCGAGCCGCACGCCATCGACGCCCACGATGGTCGCCACGTCGCCGCGATCGAGCCGCTCGATGGAATCGGCGACGAGCGCGGCCCGCTCACGGGTCGACAACGCCGACAGACCCGCGAATACGGCCGGATCGGCTCCCAGCTCCTCGAGCGCGAGGCGGCCATCGCCGACGGGGCGCCTGCTGCTGGGCCGGCCACTCCGCCCGGCGTTGCGCGTGACACGTCGCCGCAGCCAGGCGGCGGCGCGCTCCGGGTGCCGCAGCTCCGATGTCCGCGCGGTACCGGCGGCGATCGCCTCGCCCGCCAGGCGCGCCGCCCGCGCGCGATCGCCCAGGGTGACCAGGAGCGCGAATCCGTGCAGCCGCGCGCCGTGCAGGTCGCGGAAGGCGGCGCGCACCAGCTCGGGCGGTGTGCCCACCGACGTCGTCGCGCGATTCTCGGATGCCTGCATCGGCCCTCGACTGGTGGTGCGGTCTGGTGTGGTCCGGTGCGGAGTCTAGCGCGTGAGGGCAAGCGCCAACGAATGCGCTCCGGGTTGGCCGAAACTTGACAAGGTGGTAGAATTGCCCTGCAACCCTTGACAAACCACTTGACAAGCGCGGATCGCGCCCGCGCGAGGGTCAGCCAGATCAGCAGCTCCTCAGGCATCGTTGCCGAGATCAAATCGAAGCTTCCCGTCGCCGACGTCGTCGGCGAGACCGTTTCGCTCAAGCGAGCCGGCACCGTCTCCAAGGGCCTCTGTCCGTTCCACGCCGAGAAGACGCCATCCTTCATCGTCTCGCCGGATCGCGAGACATGGCATTGCTTCGGCTGTGGCGAGCACGGTGACATCTTCACGTTCCTGATGCGGCGTGACGGGCTGGACTTCCGCGAGGCACTGTCTCGCCTTGCCGAGAAGGCGGGGGTCGAGCTCAGCGAGCACACCGCCCGGGAGGATCGGCACAAGCGCCGGCTCCGCGAGGCGCTCGAGGCCGCCATCGCCTGGTACCGCGAGGTCCTGCTCCAGGCGCGCCAGGCGGAGGGCGCGAAGGCGTACCTCGCCGAGCGCGGCCTGACGGACGCCACGCTCGAGCAATTCACGGTGGGCTATGCCCCCAACACATGGGAAGCGATGACGAAGCGTCTGCGCGGCAAGGGCTTCACCGATGCCGAGCTCATCGGCGCCGGGCTTGCGAGCCCGTCCACGCGCGGCGGCGTGTACGACCGATTCCGCGGCCGCATCATCATCCCGATTCGCGATGCGTCGGCACGCGCCATCGGCCTCGGCGGCCGGATCATGCCCGGCGCCGAGGGGCCGAAATATCTCAACTCACCGGCGACGGCACTCTTCGACAAGAGCCGGACGCTCTACGGGATCGACCTCGCCAAGGGCGCCATCCGGCGCGAGAAGCTGGCCGTCATCGTCGAGGGCTACACCGACGTGATGGCCGCGCACCAGGCCGGCTTCGCCAACGTGGTCGCAAGCCTGGGGACCGCGCTGACACAGGGCCAGGTGGAGCTGGCCAACCGCTACGCCGATGCGGTCGCCCTCGCCTACGACGTCGATCTGGCGGGGGAGACGGCGACGCAGCGCGGACTGCTCGAGGAGCTCGGCCCGGTCGTGAGCAAGGTGCGGGTCATTCGTATTCCGGCGGGCAAGGATCCGGACGAGCTGATCAGGACCGATCCGGAGAGCTGGCGCCAGGCCGTGGCCGATGCCGCCGAGCTGCTTCCGTATTTCATGCAGCGCGCGGCGAGCGAGGTCGACATGCGGCAGGCGCAGGGACGCAGCGGCTACACGCGGCGAATGCTCGACCTGCTGCGCAGGCTTCCCGATCGCGTGGAGCAGGACTCGTACGTGCCGCAGCTCGCGCAGCTGGCCGGGATCGACGAGCGCGTCCTGCGCGATGAGCTGGCTCGCGGCGAACGCCCGGTCCCGATCCGGCCGGCCGTCGACAACACGTCGGCATCGAACGGCGAGAGCCGTCTCACGCCGCTCGAGCGCCAGGCGTTGACGCTGCTGCTGCTGAGCCCGACGCTTGCCGCGGAGCTCGACCCGGCGGAGCGCCTGCCGTTCCGTGACGAATCGGCCCAGGCGCTCGGGGATGCGTGGCGGGCGGCCGTGGCCGCGGAGGGTACGCCGGACCTCGAGCGGTTCGTCGCCGGCCTCGACCCGGCAACCGCCGACCTGGCGCGCAGCATGTTGGCGTCGGCCCGGACGCGCGGAGCGCGACCCGACTCGACGAGCGACCGCGAGGAGCTGCGGGTGTGCCTGGTTCGGATGCGCATCCAGCGCGCGGAAGAGCAGCTCGACGATCTGCAGGCGCTCATCCATGCGGCCGCGGATGACGAGACATCAAATGACATTCTTGAGCTGGAACAGCGGTTCCAGGGGCTGACGCGAGAACGCGAGCAGCTGGTGAGAGAGATGAAAGAGCCGGCCATGGCGGCCGGCGAGAGGAGGAGCTGAGCGTGGCAACGACGACCACGGCACGAACCCGGGCGAAGGCGGAGAAGCCGGCCGAGAAGGCCGCGCCAAAGGCCAAGTCCCCGGCGAAGGCGGCTGCGGCGAAGGCGGCACCGACCGGAACAACAAAGGCGCCCGCGAAGGCGGCAGCGCCAGTGAAGGCTGCGCCAGGGCCGAAGGCGCCGTCGAAGGCGGTTGGCGGCAAAGCCGCTCCCGCGACCAAGTCGGCAGCAGCCAAGGCGCCCGTGAAGGCCGCGGTGGCGAAGGCAACGCCGTCGCCCAAGCCGAAGGCACCCGCCGCCAGGGCCGCCGCGCGGCCGGCGACGAAGGCGAGCGCTCCGGCGAGGCCGGCGCGCGCCGCGAAGGGCTCGAAGAATGGCGACGGGTCCGCCGGCGACGGCGGGCAGAGCGCGGCGATCACGGACCTGCTGACACGTGGCCGTGAGGAAGGGTTCATCACCCACGACCAGATCCTCCAGGCGATCCCGGAGCCCGAGGCGCAGATGGGCGCTCTCGAGGAGCTGTACGCGGCGGCCGAAGAGGCGGGCGTCGAGATCCTCGATGCCTCCAATCAGCCGACCCTTCTCGGCGAGCCCGATGAGGAAGAGGAAGAGGAGGTCGTTGCCCCGCGCGCCGCAACGAAGGCGACCTCGAAGACGAAGGAGGGGGAGGAGGACCTCGAGGCCCTCGCCGCCGACCTCATCGGCATCGACGACCCGGTACGCATGTACCTCAAGGAGATCGGGAAGGTCGCCCTGCTCACCGCCGAGGAGGAGGTCGTGCTGGCCAAGGCGATCGAGCTCGGCGAGCTGGCGGTCGAGGACCCGGCCCGAGCGCTGGTCAACCTGTTCACGTGGGTGACGCTCGACTCCGAGCCCAAGGCCCGCAGCATGGCGGCCATGCGCGCCTTCGACCTGCCGAAGGAGGCGCCGCGCGTCACGCGCGACGCCGTCGACTGGTGGGTCGGGCGCAAGCGCAAGACCATCGAGGTGCCGTCGATCAAGCTCGCCAAGGCACGCAAGGCGCCGAACCTGGACGACGAGGCACGCACGCGGCTGATGGAGGCCGAGTCGATCCTCAAGGTGCTGGCCTCCGACCCGGGCCAGGGCCTCAAGGACGCCGTGCTCTTCGGATCGACCTACCGGTTCCGCGCGATCAGCCACGCGGGCGCCGTCGAGCTCGTCGAGCTCGAGGTCTGGGCCCGTGAGACGGCCCAGATGATCGTCGGCGAGTACATCACGTCCGGCCACGACGCCGACTACCTGCTCAGCCTGGGCTATGACCCCACCATCCCGATCGACGTGCCGCTCGAGAAGCGAACCGGCCGCCTGGTGGAGCAGAGCACCGATGCGCGCAAGCGCCTGACCGAGGCCAACCTGCGGCTGGTGGTGAGCATCGCCAAGAAGTACATCGGTCGCGGCATGAGCTTCCTGGACCTCATCCAGGAAGGGAACATCGGCCTCATCCGCGCAGTCGAGAAGTTCGACTACGAGAAGGGCTTCAAGTTCAGCACCTACGCCACGTGGTGGATCCGGCAGGCGATCACGCGGGCCATCGCCGACCAGGCGCGCACGATCCGCATCCCGGTCCACATGGTGGAGACGATCAACCGCCTCATCCGGGTCAGTCGCACGCTGCTCCAGGAGCTCGGCCGCGAGCCGAACGTGGAGGAGATCGCACGTCGCATGAGCCGCGACGAGATCATCCGCGAGCTGCGTGACAAGCTCCAGCGCGAGCCAACCGAGGGCGAGGTCGACGAGCGCGTTGCCGATGGGCCGCAGACCGTCAGCCCCGAGAAGGTGCGCGAGATCATGAAGGTCTCCCAGGAGCCGGTCAGCCTCGAGACGCCGATCGGCGAGGAGGAAGACAGCCACCTCGGCGACTTCATCCCGGATCTCGCCTCGGTGGCGCCGGCCGACGCGGCCAGCCACCAGCTCCTCAAGGAGCAGGTGGAGGGCGTGCTGGACTCGCTGACGCCTCGCGAACGACGCGTGCTCCAGCTGCGCTTCGGGCTCGAGGATGGGCGTTCCCGCACCCTCGAGGAGGTCGGGCGCGACTTCAACGTCACGCGCGAGCGGATCCGTCAGATCGAGGCGAAGGCGCTTCGCAAGCTGCGGCACCCGAGCCGCAGCCGGAAGCTCAAGGACTACCTCGAGTAGCCGATCGGTCTTTGACCGGGTTCCGGACGGAGGGGTATCATCCGCGCCGTCCCGGTGAGCCTCAGTTCAGGCTCCGGCATGCGTTCCGGCGTAGCTCAGTGGTAGAGCGGGCGGCTGTTAACCGCTTGGTCGTAGGTTCGAATCCTACCGCCGGAGCCACCCCACGGCGGGGTGGCCCCGATACGCATGCCTACTCGGGCGGCCAGACACGCGCGGAAC
>CAVWZA010000003.1:0-162134 GCA_963759405.1 uncultured Chloroflexia bacterium
ACCACCGTGCCGTGCAGGCGGCCACGAAGCGAGACCGGAACGAGGATGCGCAGCGTGCGGTCGTCAACGGACTCGCCGCGGTGAATCAGCAGCGCGCGCAGACCTGCCGTCGTCGCGGCCAGCAGGACGTCGTTGACCGTCGCGCCGTGCGCCCGCCCGATGGCACGGACATCATGGATGCGGTCGCGAACGATTGCGAACCGCCGGTCCGGGCCGATCAGCCGGTTTAGGCTCGTGTCGCTGCCCGGTGCCTCGGCCATGAGCTCCCGCGTCCCGGGCACGGCGGCTCGGAGACCGCGAAGCCATGCTCGCGGGTGAGCGAGGGCACCAAGGAGTCCCGATGCCAGCGCCCCCAGCCGGCGCCGAGCGTTGTCGGCAAGCAGTGCGCGTGCCGAGGGTGACGGCGCCGGGACCCATCGCGGCCCCACTTCGCGGATCGATACCGGGTCCGTGTCGGCGAGGGCGCCGAGCATCGTCATGCCGCCCGTCCGTCACCGATCACGTGATGGAACCTCAGATACATTCCGACCCGGCCACCAATCAGACCTGGCATCAGCCAGACTTCCCAGGGCGGCCGCGCGAGGTTCAATCGCTGCCGGCGGATGTCCTCGGCCGCCCGCAGCAGGGCGTCTTCCTGGCTCCCGTTGGGGAGTGCGCGCACCTTGACGTGGTCCACGAGATCGAAGGTCGCATCGTCGACCCAGATCGGACCGCCGAGGCCGCGCCGCGGTCGGATGACGCGCTGTCGAAATCGTGGCACCCGAGCCAGCCGCCCGGCGAGCGCCCGATGGAACTAACGGGGTGCAGCTTTCCCCGTTGGCCGAGCAGCCCGTCGCCGTCCAGGATCGCGAGGGCGCCGACGTCCTGCGGCCAGATCGCATCCGCACCGAGCACCAGACGATCGGCGGCACTGAGTCGCTCGATCATGGCCGAACGAGTCGCGGCGGGCGGATGGGCCTTGCGGTGCGCGACGGTGGTGTCCCAGACCGAATCAGCGACAGCGGCTGCCAGCCGAGGTCCGTGTGCGCCGCCACGACACTTTCGTCACAGCCGCGGGCAAAGACGATGCGGAATGTTGACGTGCCCGATCCAAACGGATCGATTCGGAATACGAGCGGATCAGACTCGTCATCGGGATGGAGAGCAAAGCCCCGCCGCAAGGCCGGGATTGGCGACCGAATGCGGGCCATCAATCGGCCGCCATTGACGTACACCTCGGCTCCTCGACCCATGGCCATGCGCCCCCGCAGGTCGGAAATCCGCGCGGGGAGCCGATATCGCCCGCAGAGGTCGGGCCAGACTTCGGGATGGGCGGAGACGTCGGACCTCACCCGCGGCTCGGGCTGCCCCAGAAGGTCGAGGAGCAGACTCGTGACCTCCGCTGGCAGCCAGCTCATCGCGCCGCTTGAGCCGTTGGTGAATGCAACGACTCCGAGGTTGTCGTCAGGGGCGAAGAGCAGTTGCGAGTTGAAGCCCGGCAGGATGCCCTCATGGCCGGCCAGGCGGTGCCCGCCGACCGTGCTGAGGAAGAATGCCAGGCCCATCGCGGTCACCCGCTCGTCCGTCAGCCAGTGCGGCTGAAGCATCGCCGCGAGCGTCGCGGGTTGCAGCACGTGCGCATGGCCGCCGGCCCAAGGGTCGAGAAGAAACGCGACGAAGCGAGCGAGGTCCGCGGGAGTGGCGTAGATCCCTCCACCTCCGGCTCCGATCCAGTCGCGGTCCGGAACGGGCTCAGGCCCGCGGCGCCCGATGACATACCCCGTTGCGAGGCGTCCGGCGACCCGTTGCGACCGGCGCAGGTCGCTCTTGGTCATCCCGAGCGGATCGAAGATCTGCTCTCGGAGGTACCTGTCCAGAGGCAGCCCACTGACGTCCTCGACGATCTGGCCGAGCGTGGCAAAGCCGTGGTTCGAGTAGGCGAACGCGGTCCCCGGGTCGACGACAATGCCGAGACCGGCACGGTAGTAGTCGGCGAGCGTCGGCAACGGCTCACCGAACGGAACGCTGTGCAGGGGAGGCCGCCCCTCGAACGGGCCCCAAGCGAAATGGAGAAGGTCGAACGGATGGCGAACGTCCGGGATCCCGGAAGTGTGGGTCAGCAGGTGGCGGATCGTGACAGGGCGGAACCGGGGGCTCGCGGGACGGAGCCCATAGGCTCTCAGATACTCGCTCGCCGGCGCGTCCAGATCCACGAGCCCGCGCTCCCACAGCTGCATGACCGCCACCGCGGTGAACAGCTTGGTCACGGAGCCGATGCGGAATGCCGTGTCGTCGGCGATCGGCGCGCCTGATTTGAGGTCTGCCAGTCCGTGGCCGTGGAAGGACTCGAGGCGACCCCCCCGGATCACGCCGAGGGCGAGGCCGATCGCCGGATGACGGTTGAGGATTCCTACGACACGGGTGCGCAAGCGGCTCTCGTCCCGGTCAGGCGGGTGCTCAGCACGCCGAGCTGTCGCGGTCGCCACTGGGGTCCTCCTCAGCCTGCTGCTGGAGCCGCCGCCCGCCGGCGGCCAGTGGCCGACACGACGTCGGCGGTCGAGCCAGAAATCTCCTGACCGCCCGCATGACCACGGCGGGCTCCTCGGCATGGGGGTTATGGCCTGCTCGCTCGACGATCTCGAGCTGCGCATCGGGAATCCCGGCTGCGATCTGAGCCTGGTGCTCTGGCGGAAAGATGAAGTCGTCGCGTCCGGCGATGACCAGCGTCCGGGCGCGAATCTCACTGAGCCGATCCATGACGCTCCAACCGGGAAACAGATGGCGTCCGGCGAAGACGAGCGGCTCGCCGCGAAACACTGTCCGCCACTCGCCGTGAAGGAGGTCACGCGCCATGATCCAGAGCAACGAGAGGCCGCGCCGATGGAAGTACGCGGACCCGAAACGGAGCATCGAGGATTGTGCCCGGCTCGGTGCGACGTGCCCATTGAAGAAGCGGCGAACGAGCCGAACGATCTTCGGGCTGTAACCTCGGCGGGAGAGGAGCTCGGCGGCGTTGTGCTGCGGCCACCACGCATCGGCTCCAGTGTCCAGCAGGATGAGCTGCGAGACCCGAGTGGGATACCGGAGTGCATATTCGAGCGCGACGGTGCCGCCGAAGGAGTGGCCGAGCACCGCCCATCGCTCGTATCCCAGCCGCTCACGGAGCGCGTCCGCGTCGGCGGTGAGGTTCTCCCAGGTCATGGACTCGACCGGCGGGCCGTCCGAACGACCGTTGCACCGATGATCGTAGAAGACGAGGGTGAACTGGTCGGCGAGCTGCCGGAACTGCCTGAGCGTCCAGTGGTCAGCTCCCGGTCCGCCGTGCATGAGCAGCAGTGGCGGGCCGCTGCCGATCACTTCCACGAAGAGATCGACGTCTCGGATGTGCATCGTCGTCATCGGATCGACCTTCCGTCACGCATGAATGGCATCGAGGGTGATTCGCCGAGCGAGGATCCGGCAGATGACCCTGGTCTCGCGCGTCGACTGCTCAGCGGGGTAGACGTGTCCGTAGAAGCGCGGGTGCGCCGTGTACTTGCGGGTCAGCTCATCGAGGTGCTCGCGGGCGCCATCGGTCACCAGCTCCGCTTCACCTCGGATCTGGATGAAACGGGAGGTGTTGTCCGGATCGACGACGAGGAGGCTGAGCCGCCGGTTCGCGCGCAGGTTGCGGCCCTTCCGTCGTTCCAGGGTGGTGTTGATTCGGGCGCACGCCCCGTCATGGTCGACCCAGACGAGGGACGACTCTGGCTGACCATGCGGACCCATCGTGGTCAGCACTCCGCAGATGGGCCGAGTCAGCAGATCGATGTGGGTCGCCGGGATCGGGACCGTCTCCGGCGCGACCGACGCGCCCAACGTGAGCGTCACGATGACCCTCCTCCCCCACGGGCGTCGAGGGCGACGACATGGTCGGGACGAATCAGGCACAGGACCGGAATCTCGCTTTCGGCAAAGGGAATCGGGATGACGTCGCCGAAGTAGCGGGCAGGACGGCCGACGTACTTCGAGGTGAGAGCGTCCAGGTGCTGCGCGGCGCCTCGCTCGGTCATCTCCACGACTGTTCCGCGGATCTCAAGGTAACGAAGGGGCTGACGTGGGTCGTAGCACAGCAGGGTGACCCTCGGGTCGCGACGCATGTTCCGCTCCTTGGCGAAGCCCACCATCGTGTTGACCCGAACGTATCGGCCGTCAAAGTCACACCACACGACGGAGGTCTGCGGGTATCCGCTCGACATGACGGTCGTCAGCGCCGCCACCGGAGGGCATTCGACAAGATCGAGATGAGACGTCGGGATGATGTGGGTCGCTGCGTTGGCTGGCAGCCCAGAGCGAAGGGTCCTCTGGTGCCGTTCGGCATCCGTCGCCCGTGCATCCGCTTCGAGGACGACCGGATCCATCGTCATCAGATCCCCAGCCCGGATGTCGGCGGTTATGCGAGTCATCCGTCTCCTGGTGGCACTCGTTACGACAACCATGATTCCGCGGCGCCTCGCACGATTCGAGGGCCATCTGGCTCACCGCAGCCAGTCCGATCCGCCTTACCGCCTGCCAAGGAGCTCTCATCCTCTTGCCGCCGCACAAGGGGCAGCAGTTCCTCATCGATTCCGGTCTGGCACCGGCCCCCGGAGGCTGGCTGCCGACCGACCGTGCGACCCTCCAGGTCGGCGGGCGGCCCAACGTCTTCGCGCTGGGCGACGCGACCGACCTCCCGCTGTCCAAGGCGGGCTCCACGGCCCACTTCGAGGCGCCGGTCGTCGCCGAGCGGATCGTTGCTGCAGTGCAGGGCCGCGACGTGGACCGCCGGCGTGGCGACTACCTCGGCAAGGTGATGTGCTTCTTCGAGATCGGGGACGGCAAGGGCACGCTGCTCCAGTTCGACTACCAGCACCCGCCGCGACCCTCGAGGCCGAACCAGCTGTGGCACCTGGGCAAGATCGTCTTCAACAAGACCTACTGGCACACTGTCCCGAGGGGCCGGGTCTGAGCCGGGCGCTCGGTCGCAAGGGACGTCGACATGACCACGAAGACAGTTGCGGCCAAGCTTGCAGCCGGCTCGTCGCTACGAGGTCAGGGTGACGGGCGATCAGCGCACCGACCCACGCTTCCCACGATCATCATCCGTTGAGGAGACCCTTCGATGCGTGTCAGTGTTTCACCCGAGCAGATCCAGTCCGCCTTCGAGGCCGTCAAGGACGACCCGTCGTTCGACGAGAGCCGCGGCCTCTGGGAGCGCGGCCGACCGCCGGTCGAGATGATTCAGGCGATGTGCCTTCGACCGGAGATCCTGCGCGGGTTCGCCGGGTTCGGGGGCTGCGTCTATCCGGGTGGCCTGCTGGAGCGGCGGGTCAAGGAGCTGGTCATCATCACGTCGTCGAAGACGAACGAATGCCAGTTCTGCACGAACTCGCATTGCGACCTCGTCGACATCGCGGACATCGTCACAGGATCCGCTGATCGCCATCGAATCCACCGATTCGCTCGTTCCGCGCGAGCGCATCGCCATCGCCTACACGCGCGCCGTCATGACCGACTCGAACCACATCCCGGAGCCGCTCACGCAGGAACTCCACGAGCACTTCACCGACCCCGAGCTGGTCGAGCTGACGTTCCTGATCGGCTACATCAACATGCTGAACCTGTTCAACAACGCGCTGGGCGTCCGCTACAACGGGGAGTACAGCCTGCTGCGCCCCGTCGCCGGCTAGGGCTCGGCCTGCATGAGCGCCTGGGTCACGGCGTAGGTGGCCTCGGCGAAGATCGCGACGCGTTCGAGATCGACGTTGTCGATCGTGTCACAGGCGATGTGGTAGCACGGGTCCATCGCTGGCCCGCCGTTGCTCGCGCCCGGCTGCGATGCGGAGCCTGACTCGGAAGCGCCCGCGAAGAGGCCGCCGGTCGGAATCCCGGCCTGCGTGAAGCCGAAATGGTCGCTCGAGCCTCCGATGTCGACGCGCTCGCTCTCCAGGCCGTTGTCGGCGAACCACGCCTCGAATGCTTCGGTGATGTCCATGGAGCCCGGCGGCGCGCCCGCCTCGTCGTAGATCAGGTTCGCGCCGTTCACCGACCCGGTCATGTCGAGGTTGAGGTACGCGGTGACCTCGTCGCCGATGGTCTCCGCGTAGGCGCGCGAACCGATCGTCCCGAACTCCTCGCCGCCCCACAGGCCGATGCGCACGGCCCATCCCTCCGGTACTCCCGCCGCGACCAGACCACGCGCGACCTCGAGCAGTGCCGCGACCCCGCTGCCGTTGTCGTTGATGCCCGGGCCGTCGAGGACCGAGTCGAGGTGGGCGCCGAGCATGACGACCGACGGGCCGTCGCCGAGCTGTGCGATCACGTTGCGAAGCGTCGAGGGTTCCCGCTCGGTGGCAACGACCAGGTGCGCCTCGTCTGCATCGGCGAGCAGATCCACCGTCTCCCCGGTGACGCTCACGACCGGGATCTCGATCCCCTCCGGATCGATGAGGGTCGGACGGAAGATCTCGCCGGGCCCACGACCGGGGTAGCCGACGATCAGGGCGACAGCGCCGGCGGCGGCCGCATTGACGGCCTGGTCGCGCCGGAAGCAGCCTCCCATCGTCGTGAGCGCGATGGCACCGTCGGGAATACTGGCGAAGTCGGCCGGATCGCATCCGCTGCCGCTGAGCACGGCGACCGGTCCCGTCACGTCGCCGCCGGGCGAGTAGATCAGGGCGTGCAGCTCGTCCGCTCCCTCGACGACGGTGCCGGCCACCTCGAGACGTGTGCCGGGCAGCTCAGTGAAGCCGACGAACGAGACCTCGGGGAGCGTGACCGCGAAGCCGATGTCCTCGAGGGCCGCCGCGACATGGTCGACCGAGGCTTCGTAGCCAGGCGTCCCGGAGGCGCGGATGCCGCCATTGGCGTCGGCCGCCGCCTGGAGCGCAGCCAGGTCCGCGTGCATGCGGTCGCCGTCCGCGACGAACTGGACGGGTTCCTGGCTGGCCGCCGATCGGCTGGTGGGAGCGGGGGTCGCGCACGCGGCGAGCACGGCGATCAGGACACCGGGAATCACGAGACGGCGGAGATCCATCGACAGGCGTACGGCCGCGAGCCGGCCGAGGTTCAGCGGGACCCTCGTGCCGGCGATGCGCCGTAGGGCGTAATGGACGTACGAACCGCTTGTCCCTCGGGAATAATCAGCAGCTTGAGAAGCCTCTTCGACTTCTACGCGATGCAGGCCCGGCTGCTCTGGGAGTGGCGGGGCGGCCCGCTCGCGCTCGTGAAACGACTGCTGATCACGGTCGTCGTTGCGACAGCCTCGTTCGCGCTCACTGCCGCGGTCCATCGCGGCCTCAGCGTCGAATCATTCCGCGCGGCCGCCCTGGCCGTCATCCTGATGTCGCTGTTCAACGCCCTCGTTCGGCCCGTCATCCTGGCGCTGATTGCACCGCACTCGTTGATCCTCACGGGGGTCGCGGTCCTCGTTCTCCAGATAGCTTCCTTCTTCGTCGTCGCCCAGTGGTCGCCCGGGGTCCACATCGATGGCCTCTTCGCCGCGCTCACCGCATCGTTCGTGTACGCGATCATCAACACGACGCTGACCGCGATCTTCGGGATCGATCGCGGCGGGAGCTACTTCGTCTTTCTCATGCAGGCCATGCGCGCCAAGGGGTCTGCACCGCCGAGCTCCGATCCTGGCGTCGTGATCCTCCAGATCGACGGACTGGCCTTTCCGATCCTCGCCGCCCGAATTCGTGCAGGGTCCATGAACACGCTGGCCGCATGGCTCCGGAGTGGCACACACAAGCTGTCACGATGGGAGGCCGTTCTGCCGACCATGACGTCGGCGAGCCAGCTCGGCATCCTTCACGGGACGAACGAGGGCATCCCCGCCTTTCGCTGGTTCGAGCGCGACCGCCAGAAGCTCATGCAATCGAGCAACCCGTCCGACGCCGCCGAGATCGTCAGACGAGCCTCCAACGGCGAAGGTCTGCTGTCGAACAACGGGGTCAGCATCTGCAACCTCGTGACGGGTGACGCCACTCGCGCGTATCTGACCACGGCCGCCATCGCCGAGGGCTCCAGCGGCGTCGGCGACAGCCAGACGATCGCGCGGCTCTTCTTCAATCCATCGGGATACCTGCGGGCGTTCACCCTGTTCCTCGGGGAGATCGTCACCGAGCGGATCCAGGCGCGCAGGACGAGGCGGGCCGGTACCGTCCCGCGGCTCGACCGCGGCTTCAAGTACGCCGTGATGCGGGCCGGAAGCAACGTCGTCCTTCGGGACATCAATGTCGCGCTGATCATCGAGGAGATGTACCGCGGAGCGAACGTCATCTACGCGGACTTCACCGACTACGACGAGATCGCACACCACTCGGGACCCGAGCGAGTGGAGGCGCTCCAGGCCCTCGACGGCGTCGACGCCGCGATCGCGACGATCGCAAAGGCGGCGGAGGATGCACCGCGGCCCTATCGGTTCATCGTCCTGTCCGACCACGGCCAGAGCCTGGGCTCCACCTTCAAGCAGCGCTACGGTCAGAGCCTGGGCGACGTCGTTCGAGGCCTGATGGGTGGCCGGGCAGTCGTCGCGCAGACCGATAGCCTCGCGGAGGGATCGGCGCCCGTCAACGCGTTGCTGTCAGAGCTCATCCGCAGCAAGGGGGCAACGGCGGCACTGGCCCGGGCTGCGACGGCAGATCGCACGAGCGACGGGTTCGTCGATATCGAGGCCGACTCGACCGACGCGACTCCTGCCGACGAGGCGTCGATCGTCGTGGTGGGATCGGGAAACCTCGGGCTCGTCTATTTCACCGGCTTCGACCACCGCCTCACGATCGAAGAGCTCGAGGCGCTCCATCCGAATCTCGTCGGCAGCCTCGCGGCGCATCCCGGTGTCAGCATGGTCCTCGTGAAGTCAGAGGAACGCGGTGGTCTCCTGCTTGGCCCGCGGGGCGTTGTCACGGTCAGCGATGGGCGCGTCGAGGGCGATGATCCGCTGGCCAACTTCGGGCCCAATGCCCTCGCCGGCATCCGTCGCGAGGATGCCATGCCACATGCCCCCGACCTCCTGCTGATCAGCCAGTTCGATCCGGAGCTCGGTGAAGTCGCCGCATTCGAGGAGCAGATCGGCTCGCACGGCGGACTCGGTGGAGCGCAATCGGAACCGTTCATCCTCCATCCGGTCGAGTGGGAGCTCGACGAGCCCATCCCACTCGGAGCACCCGCGATCTACCGCAACCTTCGACGATGGATCGAAGCGCTTGGCATCAAGCTCGGGGCTCCAGGCTGAGGGTTTCACCAGGGGCGAGGACGGTAACGTCGACGTCCGGTGCCACGGTTGCCGCGTGCTGCGCGAACTCCCCTCCCGGCAGCCGGAATCGATCACGGGCGACCCAGCGCATGCCGGCCGGCCAGAAGGTGCCCCAGTGGATCGGTATCGCGTGGGTTGGACGGAGCAGGGTGAGGGCATTGGCAGCACCCGCTGGGTCGAGGTGTCCGCCGCGCAGCCGGGGACCCCAGCCCCACACCGGCAGGAGTGCGAGGTCGAGGCCAGTTCGCCCAATCTCCTCCATCGCCTCGAAGAGGCCCGTGTCGCCAGCGAAGTACACCCGCTGGCTGCCTTCGATCACGTAGCCGATCGCCGGTGCGGTCGGTCCGCGGGGCACGCGGCGGCCGGCATGCAGTGCCGGGACGACCTCGATGGCGACCGAACCAACCGCGAGTCGGTCGCCCACGTCCACCTCGGTAACCTGCCGCATGCCGGCTCCGCGGACCAACGCGCCGAGCCCGCGAGGCACGACGACGTGCACGTCAGGGTCGAGGAGACCGAGCGACGGCAGATCGAGGTGATCGTGATGCGCGTGCGACACCAGGACCGCGTCGACGCCGTGCCAGGTCGGCGGTTTCGGCTGCGCGGCATGTCGGATCAGGCCACCCATCCGCGGACGCAGCGCTGGATCGGTCAGGATCGTCGCGCCGTCAAGCGCCAGGCGTAGCGTCGCGTGCCCCAACCACGTCACCGCGAGGCTGGGGCCCCGCGCCATCAGCCCGTTCCCTTGAGCTTTCGCCAGCCGCCGGCGCGATTGTTGGCGATGATCTGCTCGAACATCCGGGTCAATGCCGGCGCGTTGATCGGCTCACCCTCCCGGAACGCAACCGTTCGCGCAGTCTTGTTGTCGTGCCCGGCGGTGATGAGGCCCTCGGGGTCGGGAACGATGCCCCCGTCGTAGACGAACACGTTGACGTGGTCCTTCGCCGCGAGCAGGGCGCAGATGTTGCCGTCCAGCACGAAGTACGGCTGGCGGGTGCGCTTGATCGTCTCGACGACCTCGGGGTCTGCGGCGTGCACGAGGTCCCGGACCTGCCGGCAGATCCCCTGCTGCCAGTCCGGAAGCGCATCGATGTAGGCGTCGACCCGCGGATCGGCTTCGTACGTCATGAGGCTGCCAGTGTGGACCAGCTCGGCAGCCTCTGCCGGCTAGGTCCGGCGCCGATCGCCGCCGGTACGTCGGCCGCGACCTCGCCAGGGGTCCCGGCCGCCGCGGCGATCGCCTCCGGAACGGCGTTCGGGCGACACGTCCGGTGGCGGTGGATTGTCGATGGCGGCGAGCTCTGCGGCCTTGCGGCGTGGCGCCTCGCGAATGCGGGTGAGCGCGACCTGGTTCGAGGCGCTGAGCATACGGCCGAGCTCGATGCCGGTGACGCGGCCGAAGACTCGCCGGCGCACGAGGAGCCAGTAGAGGGCCACGCCGATGATGAGGCCGACGAAGGCGAGGAGCTGAGGCATCGATTCAGGCTTCGTTGCGTGTTGGTGGCCTCAGGATCGGCCGACCCATGGTTGGGTACCACCCCCCATTGGTCCCACCGCTACCCGCGGCGGCGCGCCGCCTGCTGGTCCAGCAGGGCGCGCAGGGCGGGTCGCGAGACGTCCGCGAGCGATCGGCACTTGACGTGGCGGATGCGCTTGCCGGTGCCCTCGACGATGCCCGACGGGTCGTCGAGCAGCGCGCCGTCCGCCAGCTGCACGTTCACGTGGGCGGTGTGCGGGATGAGCGCCACCGCCAGGTCACGCAGCCGCTGGCCGCCCGGCGGCCCGAAGCCGAAGGCGAGCAGGCGGTCGGGCAGATCGAGCTGCTCGGTGGCATCGGGCATGAGCTCGCGGACCAGGGCTCGGAGGGCGAGGAAGACGTCGCGGACATCAGGGGTGTGTCGTTCGAGCAGCGCGTCCAGATCGGTCACCACAGTGCCAGGCCCGTCTCCTCGTCGTGCATGCGGACCAGCGAGACGTCGCCCAGCTCGCGGATCATGACCTCGCCCGCGAAGACCTCGCAGCCGGGCAGGAGGTGGCCGCCCACCGTGCTGCCGTCCGCATCGGCGAAGGTGGCGTGCGCGTGCAGAAACGGCCGGCCATCGCGCAGCGAGACGTTGCCGACGAAGCCGACGAGCTCGTGGTGCGTGGCCGACTCGAGCTCCCGATAGCGTTGATCGCCCTGCTCGTAGTACGCGTAGCGTGCGCGGCGCACGGCACCGATGACGGTCACCTGGGCGGCCGTGATCCCCTGCTCCGCGCAGAAGCGCTCGATCTCCTGCGACGAGATCGCTGCCGGTCTCGAGCCGGCCGACGAAGGCGCGCCCGGCGCTGGCTGACCAGAAGCGGGTGGGCGGCATCGGTCCTCCTATTCGAACTGCGTGAGGTGGCGCACGATGGGGAGCGAGGCGGCGACCCGCGCCGGATAGAGGCCGGCCAGCGCCGCAACGCCGGTACCAACCAGCACAACCGCGACCAGCAGCGCCCAGGGCAGCCGAATGCCGGCTCCAAGATCGGCGGCCGCCCCGCCGCTGACCAGGGCGAATGCAACGCCGAGCCCGGTGACGATGGCGAGCACCCCGGCGATCGCGCCCATGATCGCGGCCTCGGCGACGACCATGGCCTGGACCTGCCCCACCGTCATGCCGTGCGAGCGAAGGATGGCGATCTCCCGCACGCGCTCGCTGATGCCGATCCCGAGCGTGTTCACGATGCCGAGTGCACCGATGACCACGGCAATCAGCGCCAGGACGTCGAACAGGCCGAGGAGCCGGTCGAGCGACCGGCCCAGGTCGCCGGCGAGGTCACGTGCGGTCAGCGGCTGCGCCGCAAGCTGCTCGGCTGTTTCGCGCACCGCCCCGGCAAACACCGAGGGTGCGACTCCGGCCTGCGGGACCATGACCCACAGGGACGCCGTCGTAACGCCGAATCGATCGCGCGCGTCGGCGGAGCTGATCAGGAGCGCACCGTCCGGCGTGCGCGCCGGAATCGTGTAGTCGACGATGCCGGCGACCACGAAGTCGGTCGCCTCGGCCCCCGGCTGGCCGAGCGTCAGCGTGTCCCCGACCTCGATCCCCTCCCGAGCGGCGAACGAGGCGGGCACGAGGACGGCCCCACCGTTGCGCAGATCGGCATAGGCATCGGCACGCGGCACGCCGGAGACGATGAGCGCGCCAGAGTCCTGGAAGACGTTGGGGTCGATCCCGGCCAGGACGACCTCCTCCTGGCTGTCGTCCTCGACCCGGACGGCCGGGACCTCCAGCACCGGGCTGGCGACCTGCAGGCCGGGCGTCGCCTCGAAGCTTGGGCGGAACGACTCGACGTCCAGCGGCACGCTGCTCCGGATGGCGTTGCCGCCGGGCAGGATCGAGGCGACCCAGCGCTCGGCACCGCCGCGCGCCGACTCCGCCACCGTGCCGAGCGCCACGACGGCAGCCAGCGCGATCATCATCGCCCCCACGGTCAGACCGGTCCGCACTCGGTCCCGGGCCAGGTTCGCGCGCCCGAGGAGCCCCTGCGCGCCGAAGATCCACTCGAACGGACGGCCGATGATCCTGCCGAGCGGCTCGAGGATAAAGGCGGTCGCGACCGCGCCGCCGATGAGGAGCCCAAGGGACAGGATGAGCGGAAAGAGCGGCGTGCCGGTGCGCCCGATTGGGAAGAGCAGGATGCCGGCGACCACGACGACAAGCTCGGCGACGATGAGCGAGCGCAGCCGGTCGCTCAGCCCCATCACGGAGTGGGACGAGGGGCGCAGGGCGGCGATCGGTGACAGCCTGGACGCCCGAAGCGCGGGAACCACCGCCCCGGCGAGCGTCACGCCCAGCCCGAGCGCGAATGCCAGCAGCAGCCCGAGCGGCGGGATCGGCAGGCCGACCACCAGCGCCGCGCGCGTCGAGGCGAGGAAGGCGATCATGGCGGCTGCCAGGACGATGCCGAGCACGACGCCCAGCAGGCTGCCCACGACTCCGAGCGCCAGCCCCTGGCGCAGCACGAGGCCGAGCACCTGACGCGAGGTGGTGCCGGCAGCCCGCAGCAGGCCGAACTCGCGCGTGCGCTCCCCGACCGTCATGGCCAGCGTGTTGCCGACCAGGAACGCGCCGACCACCATGGCCACCAGACCGAACAGGAAGGCCACGCTGCTGAAGCTCGCCTGGGCCGCCGCGAGCCGTTCCGCCGCGTCGGCCGCCGTCTCGACGATGAAGGGCTCGTCGAGGCGCTCGGTCACGGCCGCGACGGCTTCCGTGACACCGGTCTCACCGACGTCGAGATCCACGTATCGGATCGGCGCCGGGACCAGGAACGACTCGTCGAGCGTGTCGCGCGACACGACGAGCACCTCCCCACGCTCGAGCGCGGCGAATCCGGTGTCCGCCATGAGCCCGATGATGCGCAGCGGCGGCATCCCCTCGCGCCGTCCGTCGAGACGAAGCTGATCCCCGAGCTCGAGGCCGTTGCGCGCCGCCCACGAGGCGGCAACCAGCGCGTCGGTCGGGCTGTCACTCGAGAGCGGGACACCGGCCGTGAGGCGCGGCTCTCGAAGGCTGACGTCGACGACCGGGTCGATCCCGATCGCCAGCAGCGAGAACACCTTCTCGTCCTCGCCGGGATCGGTGTGCACGATGAGCCGCCGTTCCGACACCGGCGCCGCCACGGCGATCTCGGGCATGGCGCGCAGCGCCTGAACGGCGCGAGGTGTGAAGCCGGTCTCCGCGAAGGCTCGGAGCCGCACGTCGGCGGCCCCGAGCAGGTCGGCGGTGGCGCTGCGCAGCGCCGCATCGGATGACGCGGTGGTGATGACGGTGGCGGCCACCACAGCGACACCGAGGGCGACCCCGATCACCGCCAGCGCGGTCCGGAGCGGGCGGGCCAGCAGCCCGCGCCAGGCGATCGTCGCCAGGCGCATCGGCGGCCTAGAGCCCCAGCTTGGCGAGGCGCGCGATCAGCGGCCGCGCCTCATGGTCGCTGCGACGCCCGAGCACGATCTCGTCGAGGATCTGCCCGTCGCGAACGACCAGGACCCGATCGGCGTACGCCGCCGCCCGGGCATCGTGGGTGACCAGCACGATCGTCTGGTTCAGACGATCGGCGGAGTCCCAGAGCAGGTCAAGGATCTCGGTGCCGGTGGTGTAGTCGAGGTTGCCGGTGGGCTCATCGGCCAGGACGATGGCCGGCGCCGTGGCCAGTGCCCGCGCGAGCGCCACGCGCTGCTGCTCGCCCGCAGAGAGCTGGTCGGGCCGATGGTCTGACTTCTCGCTCAGCCCGACCAGCGTCAGGAGCTCGCCGATGCGCTCACGATGCCGCGAGGCCGGCTCGCCGGCGATCATGAACGGCAGCGCGACGTTCTCGGAGACGCTCAGCAGCGGGATCAGGTTGAAGAACTGGAAGACGAAGCCGGTCTTGTCGCGCCGGGTGAGGGTCCGGCGCTCCTCGTCGAGCCCGGAGATTCCGATCCCGTCGATCACGACCTCGCCCGAGGTCGGCAGGTCGAGCCCGCCGAGCAGGTGCAGCATCGTCGACTTTCCGGAGCCGGAGCTGCCCATGATCGCGACGAATTCGCCGCGTTCAACCTGGAGCGAGACGCCGCGGAGTGCCTCTACCTCGCCCTCGCCGAGCGGATACCGCTTGACGAGGTCTCTCGCCTCGAGGATGACGGCCATGCGAGGCAGTCTACCGGCCACGCACCGAGCCCGGGCGACGGACGCGGCGCAGGCGCGGGAGTCCGGGGAGCCTCAGCCGAAGAGGAAGCCGAGCAGCGTGCCGACGATGCCGTCGAAGAGTCCCGCCTCGGCCGGGGCCGCGGCGGTCACCTGCATGCCGCGCGTCATGGCCGTCGGCGCGGGCTTCGCCGTGGCGGCCGTCGCCACCGGGCGCGGGCCGCCGAGCGCGTCGTCGGCAGCGAGCCGAGCCGTGACGTCGATCTTCGGGCCGGCCGCGACGATGGTGGTCACGCCGTCGATGCCGGCGGTCGAGGTCGGGCGCCGTGGCGAGGCTACGGTCATCTCCTTGGGCTTCGGCTGCGGCTTGGGAGCCGGGGCCTGGGCGACGGGTGCTGCAGGCTGGGTGTAGCCGCCACCGCCACCGCCACCGCCACCGCCACCGCTCGACGGGGGCGCGGGCGCCGGGGCCGGGGCGGCGCCCGGTGCCTGGAGGAAGAGCTCGGTATACATGCGGGTGTTCTGAACGTAGCCCTGGAACATCTTGTTGTCAGCGGCGGCGGCACCGACACCGGCGTGAGTGAAGCGGCCATCCAGGACGTTGGCGCGGTGGCCCGGTGAGGCCATGAAGCGCTCGTGGACGCGCACCGGCGAGTACGAGTCCTCGAGGCCGGAGTTCCAGCCGATGTTCTCGCCGGCCCAGACGTAGGCCACCCCGTTCGCGTCGTACTGGGTGTAGACGAGGCACCCGCAGCCAGGGATGGTGTGGCTGAAGTAGTCGCGGTTGAGCATGTCCGCGCTGCGGCCCCGAGCGATCCCGACGAGCGTTCCGTGCTGCTGAACAGGCGCCAGGCCGTTGTTGGTGCGCGCACCGTTCAGGAGCTGCCAGAGCGTGGCCTCGGCCGATCCCTGGTTCCAGCCTGTCGTGGCGGACGGGCTCCAGGTCAGCAGCCCGGCGGCGAGCAGGGCGCTGGCGCCGAACACGATCGTCCGGGCAATGATCCGTCGCGGGCGACGGACGCTGTTGGGAACGGGCATCCATTATCTCCAGGGGCTGCGTGTTCGGGCGGCTCGGGCCCACCTCCACCCTAGGGACGCACCCGGCCCGGGTCAGTAGGCGACTCGTCCGGTCCGGGGACATGACTCGAGTCGGGTCAGGTACGGGTGGGGCACCGGACCATCGGCCCTTGCGCCAACTCGGCACGGTGTCTGCTGGCAACAAGGGCGAGAGCGGGAGGGAGCCAAATGGCAAAGAGGCATTCGGTGCTCGTCGTCGACGATGACGACCGGGTCCGTTCGCTCTATGCCGAGGCGCTCCAGGAGGCCGGCCACGTGGTGGCCGTGGCGAGCGACGGCGTCGATGCGCTCGACCGGCTGCAGGGCGGAGCGATCCCCTGCGTCGTGCTGACCGACGTCCGGATGCCGCGCATGGATGGCTGGGAGCTCTCCCGAGCGGTGGCGCGCGACCCGGAGCTGGCGACGATCCCCGTCGTTCTCGTGACCGGCGACAAGGTCCTGTCGTTCAGCTCGCCGGCACGCGACAAGCCGTTCTCGACTGTCGAGCTCGACGCGATCGTGCAGCGCTCGTGTTCACTGCACCGCGCGGGTTGACGACCTCGGTCCGGTCCGCCGCCGCGCTCAGCCGTCCGCCTGTTCCTGCTGCACCCGGTCGGCGGCGACCGCGGCGACCTTCTCGGGCGTGGCGTCGGGCATCTCGCGCCGCACCTCCTCGAGCACGTCTTCCGCATCGACGGCCGGCGTCTCATCGATCGCACGCAGGTTGACGGCGTAGTTGAAGAAGACGTTGAGGACAGCAAGGATCGGGATCGCGAACAGGGCTCCCCACAGGCCCGCGACCTGCGCTCCGACGAGGAGTCCGACGAGAACCAGGATCGGGTGCATGCCCAGCGCGTCGCGCATGAGCCGCGGCTGGAGGTAGTTGACGAGGAAGGTCTGCACGACCAGCAGCACCGGCGCGACGACCAGGAGCCACTCCGGATGGAAGACGGCCGTGGCCAGGATGGGCGGCAGCAGGGCGAGTGGCGGGCCGAAGAACGGGATCAGCATCGCGATGGCCGACATCGTCACGATCAGGAAGCCGTACGGCAGGCCGACGAGCAGGACCACGGCGATGGTCAGCGCCGCCTGCATGGCCGCGAGGATCACCTGCGCGCGGAGGAAGCCACCGAACGCCGTGCCGACGGTGCGTTCGAGGATCTCCGCCTCGTCGGCATAGCGAGTCGGGACGACGCGGTTGAGCTTGGCGAGGATGCGCTCGCTGTCGGCGAGCATGTAGAGGCTGAGGATGATCACGATGACGAGGCCGCCAAGCACCGCAAGCGTGACCGACGGCACCTTGCCGATCGCTGAGTCCACCACGCGGCCCACGGTCGCTTCGACGTCCCGGTAGAGGACGACCAGATCGGGCTCGAAGAGGCCGAAGGTGACGGTCTTCTCCAGGTCATGCAGGGTCCCCTCGATCCGGGCCCTGGTCAGCGGAAACTCCGCGGCCAGCTCCCCCATCGAAGCGGCGATCGACGACGCCGCATAGAAGAGCAGGAAGCCAATGCCGACCAGCGTCGCGGCGTACACGGCACCGATCGCGGCGGCACGCCGCCATCCATGAGCGGCGAGCCAGGCGACCGACGGCGAAAGGATGAAGGCGAGCAGCCAGGCGACGAAGACGATGAGGAGGATCTGGGCGAAGCCGCCGAGGATCTGGATGACGAGGGCGACGAGGAGCAGCGTCACATAGATCGTCGCGACGATGAGCAGGGCGGAGCGCCACCATCGCTCGCGCCTGCCGCGGCTTACGTCGTCCTCGTGTGCGTTCACGGCCTCTCCGCAGGAGCCTCGGGGGCGATCATCGCAGCCCGGGGCGGCGGCAAATGCATGAATCTGGCCATCCGCCCGCCAGGCGTGCTACAACGTGGCCCATGGAAGAGGAAGGTCTGACGATCGACGAGGGTGGCGGGCCGCCGATCGGCAGCGCCTGGACGCTCGAGGTGGAAGGCGAGGCCGGTTGGTCGTCCGATCTCGAGCACGCCGCGCCGCTGCCCCGCATCGGCGAGCGGATCGAGTTCATCGGCGACGACGGGCGGCGACACGACTTCCTGGTGACCGACGTCGTTCACACCCTCCAGGCGTCGGCCAGTGAGCGCCCGCCGGTGAGCGCCGAGCAGAGCAGCCCGAACTCGATCGTCACCGATGGACCCGACGACGATCCGCCGCGCGCGCTGCGCGCCGGCCTCCCCCGCGTCGTGGTGATCGCGGCCAACTAGGGCAGCGCGTTGCGCCGCACGACCTCCGCGTACCAGCGCGCCGAGTCCTTCGGGATCCGACGCTGCGTCTCGAAGTCGACGTAGGTGATGCCGAAACGCGGGCGATAGCCCAATGCCCACTCGAAGTTGTCCATGAGGCTCCATGCGAAGTAGCCGCGCACGTCGACGCCGCGGGCAATCGCCTCCTCCATGGCGGCGAGATGGGTTCGCAGGTAGTCGATCCGTCGCGGGTCGTGGACTTGCCCATCGGCGCCCACCGTATCGTCGATGGCGGCTCCGTTCTCGGTGATCAGGATCGGCGGCGACCCGTAGTCCGCCTTGAGCCGCACCAGCAGGTCGAGGAATGTCTCCGGCGTCATTTCCCAGTCGATGTCGGAGCGCGGAATGTCCGGGCGGTGCTCGCTGTTGTTCACCCACGCGAACTCGGCCGGGTCGCCGCCCATGGGGGCGCGCACGATGCGTCGCGCGTAGTAGTTGACGCCGAGGAAGTCGGTGGGCTGCTGCACGCGCGCGAGGTCGCCGTCGACGATCCAGTCCATCGCGTAGCGCTCGCCGAACCACTCGAGCAGGTCGGCCGGGTAGCTCCCATGGAATACCGGATCGAGATACCAGCGGTTGACATACGCGTCGCAGAGCGCGGCCGCGCGGCGGTCCGCATCGGTGTCGTGCTGGGGGTAGATCGGCGAGAGGCTCAGCGTGATGCCGATCGGGGCATCGGAACCCGTCGTCCGGTACGCCTCGACGGCCGCGCCGTGCGAGAGGAGGAGATGGTGCGCCACGCGCAGCTCGGCGATCGGGTCGGTCAGGCCGGGCGCCATGCTGCCCATTCGATGGCCGACCGCCGCCACCACCCACGGCTCGTTGTGGGTGATCCACCAGGCGACGCTGTCGCCGAGCGCCTCGTACATGATCGACGCGTACTCGACGAAGCGCTCCACGATGTCGCGGTCCTGCCAGCCACCACGATCCTGAAGCGCCTGGGGAAGGTCCCAGTGATAGAGCGTCGCCGCCGGCTTCACGCCCTTCTCGAGAAGGCGCTCGCAGAGGCGCCGATAGAAGTCGATGCCCTTCTGGTTCGGGGCGCCCACCCCGGTGGGCTGGATCCGGGGCCAGGCGATGCTGAAGCGATACGCGTTGAGGCCGTAGGAAGCGATGAGGTCGACGTCCTCCGCCCAGCGGTGATAGTGGTCGCAGGCGACATCCCCGGTGTTGCCGTACGCGACGTTGCCGGGCGTATGACAGAAGGTGTCCCAGATGGATGGGCCGCGGCCATCCTCGTCGACGGCGCCCTCGATCTGGTAGCTGGCGGTGGCGGTTCCCCAGGCGAACTCAGGCGGAAACGGCATCGAACTCCTCTCGTGCGTCGATGGTTGTCATGCGGCCCTCGCCTCGCGAAGCTCCAGGGCTCCTGATGAGGCGGCGGAGCGCCAGGTGCGGGCGGTCAGGCCGGTTCGCTGCTCGTAGCGAGCGACGAGTCCGGCGACCTCGCGGTCCGGCATGTCCGCGTCGATCAGGTTGATCGTGCAACCGCCGAACCCGGCCCCGGTCATCCGTGAGCCGACGACCCCGTCGACGGCGACGGCCAGCTCGACCAGCGTGTCGAGCGCCGGCGTCGAGACCGCGAAGTCGGTCGCGAGGCTGGCGTGCGACGCCGCGAAGAGCGCGCCGAGCGCAGCGCGGTCATCACGACGCAGGGCGTCGGCCGTGGCGAGCGTCCGTGCGTTCTCTGCCACGACGTGCCTCGCCCGTCCGTCGAGCGGCGCCGGCAACGAACCGATGGCTTCGATGCGCTCGACATCGCGCAGGCTCGTCACCCCGAGCAGACGCGCCGCCTCCTCGCATTCGGCCCGGCGTCGGTTGTAGTCGCCGTCGCCGAGTGACCGGCGCTGTCCGGAGTCGACGATGAGCAGCTCGAGACCATCGGGGACGGGAACGTGGTCCATCGCGGACGATCGGCAGTCGAGGAGCAGCGCCGACCCGGCGTGAGAAGCGACCGATGCCATCTGATCCATGATCCCGCACTGGACGCCGACGTGGACGTTCTCGGCGCGCTGGCAGAGCCGCGCGAGGCGGATCGGGTCGATCGGCTCGTCGGTGAGCGCCATCGCGACGGCCACCTCGAGGGCGGCCGACGATGAGAGGCCGCTCCCCGATGGCAGGTCGGAGGCGATCACGCCCTCGATGCTCCGGATCGGGATGCCGTCCTCGACGAGAACCCTGACCACGGCCGCCACGTATCGGCCCCAGCCGGTCGTCGGCCCACTGCCGTCGCTCGGATCGACCACGGCCTCCTGGCGCGAGCCGATCGAGCGCAGCCGGATCTTGCCACCGGCCGGCCGCCCGGCGACGGTGACCGTCATGCCGAGGGCGACCGGCAGCACGAAGCCATCGTTGTAATCGGTGTGCTCACCCATCAGGTTGGCGCGACCGGGCGCCCGGCCGAGCAGCTCGGCATCTGCAGGCAGCATGGCCGCCAGCCCGGCGGGGAGACCGAAGCTCATCTGACCGCGGCCGATCGGTCCGGCGGCGGAGGTGGTCGCTGACGCATGATGAAGGCCCATGCTAGCGACCGCCTGACCCATGCCACGCCCGCGCGCCGTGCCGCGCAGCGCCCACCTGGCCGACGGCAGATCGATCCACTACTTCGACGACCGCCCCGGCGCGTTCGGTGATCCGCCAACGGATCAAGAGGACGGGTACGCAGGAGCAATCCAGCTCCGAGCTGCGCCTCGACGCACTTCTGGACGAGTGGGTGATCGTCGCGACGCATCGCCAGTCGCGGACGCACCTGCCCGCGGCTCGCGACTGTCCGCTCTGCCCCAGCACCGAGCACACGTTGACCGAGATCCCGGCGTCCGCATACGACGTCGTCGTCTTCGAGAACCGATTCCCGTCATTGCCCGCGGCACGACCGGGCGAGCCCGCGCGAGGACGGTGCGAGGTCATCTGCTTCAGCAGCGACCACGACGCGACCTTCGCGGGCCTCGACGACGTCCGTCTGCGGACGGTCGCGGATGCCTGGTTGTCGCGCAGCGAGGCGCTTGCCGCAACGCCGGGCGTGGCCTACGTCCTGCCGTTCGAAAACCGCGGCGAGGAGATCGGCGTCACGCTGAACCACCCGCACGGGCAGATCTATGCGTATCCATTCGTCCCGCCACGAGTCGCGAGACTGCTGAGCGCCGCAACCGCGCACAGGCAGAGGACCGGCTCGTGCCTCGGTTGCGACCTGCTCGCCGAGGAGCTGGCCGACGGGCGGCGTGTCGTCGCGGCCGGTACGCACGCGGTCGCCTACGTGCCGTTTGCCGCACGTGGCCGTTCGAGCTCCACGTCGTCCCCCGCCGCCATGTGACCTCGATGGGCGGACTGACCGCCGAGGAGCTCGACGAGCTGGTGGCGCTGCAGGCCGACGCGTTGCATCGGCTCGATGCCCTCTTCGACCAGCCCGTGCCCTACATGGCGGGCTGGCTGTGCGCGCCGGTCTCCGAAGGAGCGGAGCCGCTCCACCTCCGGATCGAGATCGTTTCGCCGCAGCGGGACGATCGGAAGCTCAAGCACCCCGCCGGCAGCGAGACGCTGGCCGGCGCGTTCATCAACGATGTCCGGCCGGAGGAGGCCGCCGACCGCCTGCGCCGAGCCGCGGGCCGCTCGCCGCGCTGATGGACCGCTCCTACCGCGCGCTGCTGCGGGTGCCGACCCTGGGGCGGGTGCTCATCTCGATGCAGATCGCCCGCGTGGCGCAGTCGATGGTCAGCGTGGCGATCGTCCTGTTCACCCTGGACCGATACGGATCGCCGGCCTTTGCGGGGCTGGTGACGTTCATGAGCGTCTTCCCCGGGCTCCTGATCAGCCCCATTGCCGGCGCGCTGCTCGACAGGCACGGACGCATCCGGCTCGTCATCCTCGACTTCGTCGTCGCGCTGGCGGCGATGGTGCTGATCGGCGTGCTTGGCGCTGCTCGACGCGCTCCCCGGTCCGCTCCTGCTCGTGATCGCGTTCGTCTCGTCATTGACCTCCATCCTGAGCCACGTCGGGCTGCGCAGCCTCTTCCCGATCCTGGTGCCCGAGCATCTCTGGGAGCGCGTCAACGCGGTCGACTCGAACGGCTACGTCGTGGCCACCATCCTCGGCCCGCCGGCCGCGGCAGCGTTGGTCGCGATCTACGGTGGGCCGGCGACGCTGGTCGTGATCGGCGTCGCGTTCGGTGTCGCGGCGCTCGCCCTGATCGGTGTGCCGGATCCAGCGGCTCCGAATGTCTCGAAGGGGCGGCTGCTCGAGGATGCGTGGGATGGCCTCGTCTACACCTGGCGCAACCCGACCCTGCGCGGCCTTGGCTTCGCGATCTCGCTGGTGAACCTCACGGCCGGCATGACCACCATCGTCATCCCCCTCATCGTCCTGGAGCGCCTCGGTCAGAACGAGGCGGTCGTTGGCCTCGTCTTCGCCGTCTCGGGCATCTCGGGCATGGCGTCGGCGCTGCTCTTCGGCCGGATGGACACGCGCGGCCGCGAGTGGGCTCTCCTGGTCTGGCCGATCGTCGGAATGGCGCCGGTCGTCGCGCTCCTCCTGCTTGCCGCCGGACAAGTCGGCCTCGGTGCCGCTCGGGCTCGCGGTCCTGGTCGTCGAGGCGCTCCTGGTCGGCGTGCTCTGGGGGCCGATGGACATCGCGCTCTTCACGGTTCGTCAGCGACGGACCGATCGGGCCTGGATGGGACGCGCGTTCGCCGTCTCGATGGCCTTCAACTTCCTGGGCGTACCGATCGGCGCCGCGATCGCCGGCATCCTGGCCGACTCCTCGATCGAGGCGGCGATCGTCGTGCTTGGCATCGGCGGGTCGCTGGCCGCGGCGGCTGCGGCCGCGTTCCTCGTGCCGCGCACCGATCCGGCGGACCCTGCTGCCTCGCGCTAGCTCGGATTTGACCCGTGGGGCGGGTCATAGCGCGACGGAGCGTCAGAAACCGGGCAGCTCCTTCGCGATTTGACCCGTGGTGGCGGGTAGAACGCAACAGAGCTCCGGCTCCTCCGCGCCTTGACCCGTGGGGCGGGTCAAGTTGGGATCGGTACACTCCCGCCGTGGCAAACCGGTACGACGCGATCGTCATCGGCCTCGGCGGCATGGGGACCGCCTCGGCGTTCCACCTGGCGCGCCGAGGCCAGCGCGTGCTGGGCCTGGAGCAGCACGACCTCCTCCACGAGCTCGGCTCGTCCCACGGCCTGACGCGCATCATCCGGCTCGCCTACCACGAGCATCCGGCCTACGTCCCGCTGCTGCGTCGCAGCTACGAGCTGTGGCACGAGCTCGAGGCGGTCGCCGGCGAGCAGCTGCTGATCACGACCGGCTCCCTCGAGGGCGGCCCGGAAGACGGGCCGACCTTTCGCGGAGCGCTCGAGGCCGCCGAGCTGCACGATCTGCCGCACGAGGTCCTCTCGGCCGAGGAGCTGCGTCGCCGATACCCCGCCTACGCGGGCTTCGAGCCGGACACGCGCGTCGTCTGGCAGCCGGACGGCGGCTTCCTCCTCGCGGAGCGCACGATCGTCGCCCACGTCAACGCGGCCATTGCCAACGGCGCCGACCTCCGCTTCCGCGAGCCGGTCCGAACCTGGGAGGCGACCGCGGACGGCGGCGTGCGCGTCACGACCGGCCGCGACTCCTACGAAGCCGATCGGCTCGTCATCACGGCCGGACCGTGGATGGGGCAGCTCGTCCCCCGCCTCGCGTCGCTGGCGGTGCCGGAGCGGCAGGTCGTCGCCTGGCTCCAGCCAACGCGGCCGGAGCTCTTCGCGCCGGAGCGCTTTCCCGTCTTCCTGATCGACGTCGACGAGGGCAGCTACTACGGCTTCCCCGTCCATGACGTGCCCGGTTTCAAGTTCGGGCGGTACCACCACCTGCGCGAGCCGATCGACCCGGACGATCCGGACCGCACCGCGCGTCCTGACGACGAGGCTGTCCTGCGGGCATTCGCCACCCGCTACTTCCCCGATGGCGCCGGCGCGACCGTCATGCTGAAGGCCTGCATCTTCACCAACACGCCGGACGAGCACTTCATCATCGATCGGCTGCCCGAGTCACCGCAGGTCAGCGTCGCCGCCGTGTGCTCCGGCCATGGCTACAAGTTCTGCAGCGTGGTGGGCGAGATCATGGCTGACCTTGCGGTGGATGGCGAGACCCGCCACGACATCGGTCTCTTTCGGCTCGACCGCTTCGCGGGCCTCTGAGACCCAGTCCTGTACGATTGCCTCCAAACTGGGATTGGGCAGGGCGTGGGACGCAGGCTGCTCTCGATCTGGAGTCCGCGAGCGAGAAGACCGTGGGATGTCGGTTCGCGGCTCCTGTACGCCCGAATGAGGAGGAACACGATGGCTGGCCCCAAGCAGCTGTCAGCAGGCGAACTCAAGAAGTTGCTTGAGCTGGTCGGAGATGCTGACAGCGTTGAACTCAAGCTCACACTGGTCGAGACGGCTCGAGCGGGCGCCGGCGCGGCGCTGGGCGTCGACCCGCTCGACGGGCAGATCCGCCAGGTGTTCTTCTTCGACACACCCAAGCTCGCTCTCAACAGGGCCGGGCTCGTGGTGCGGGCCCGACGTCGGCAGAACGAGGAGGGCGACACGGTCATCAAGCTTCGACCGGTCGTGCCCGCCCAGCTTCCCAAGGACCTGCGCCGCTCCAAGACCTTCAACGTCGAGGTCGACGCGATGCCCGGTGGCTTCGTCTGCTCGGCGTCGTTCAAGGGTGCGGCAGGCAACGATGCGATCCGACAGGTCGTCGCGGGCGATCGCCCGATCCGGAAGCTGTTCTCGAAGGCACAGCGTCAGTTCTATGCGGCTCACGCGCCCAAAGGGATCGAGCTCGACCAACTTTCCGTGCTCGGTCCGATCCCGATCATCAAGCTGAAGATGAATCCGAAGGGGTTCGGACGTCGGCTCGTCGGGGAGCTGTGGCTCTACCCGGACGGTTCTCAGATCGTCGAGCTGTCGGCAAAGGCACAGCCATCCGAGGCGTTCCAGGCGGCTGCGGAGATGAAGAGCTTCCTGTCAGACCTCGGCGTTGACCTCGCGGGCGAACAGTCAGACGAAAACGAAGACCGCGCTCCAGTTCTTCGCGGCAGGTCCTGAATAGGTCGATGTGGGGTGGCCTACGGGGCTTGAACCCGTAACCTTCGGAGCCACAATCCGATGCTCTGCCAGTTGAGCTAAGGCCACCACGAACCCGTCCGTGGACGACAGGACGGGGTCGGTATGGTCGCCGATGCGCTGATCGTGGTCAACCGGTCGCGCGCCGCCTCAGTCGCGGCGGCTCATCGAGCGCAGGAGAGGATGATCGAGCACCGATCCGAGCGTGGCGATGACGAGGGCGCCCAGCCAGCCGGACGCCGGATCCTGGTTGAGAACGTTCACCCACAGCCAGCCGCCGACGAGCCCGCCGATGATGCCGATCGCCATCGTGCCCAGGCAGCCGTAGCGCTGGCGCCCGGGGACGAAGGCGCCGGCAAGGGCGCCGGCAAGCAGGCCGATGATGATCCAGCCGAAGATACCGAGTTCAGGCATGCGTCCTCCTGGGTTGACGGCTCGCGGGTTTGCACGCCCCGTGCCGGGCGGATGGCCCCCTCATTCGGTGAGTGGCGCGGACATGTCCAGCACGACCGAGCCGGAGGTCACGTCGGTCGCGATCCGCTCCAGCGGCGGATCGGCCGTGTCGATCGGGATGCCCGCGAAGGTCCAGGCGCGACCGTCGCAGTCGGTGAGCCGATCAGCCGAGATCTCGACCGGGCAATCGGCGCGGCCGGGGCTGGCGGCGTTGACCGCGACGGTGCCGCCGGTCGTCGTCTGCGTCACGATCACGGCGACCTGGACGCGCCCGTCACCGGCATCGCGCTCCCCGGACCAGCCCCGTGAGCGGCTGAGGATCAGGTCCCGCCGAATCGGACCTCCCGCCACCTCCGCCGCGGTCGCGACGGTCACCACCGTGTCGTCGCGGGGGGCGGCGGCGCTGAGGATGGCGAGCCGTACGACCAGCGCGATGGCGGCGAGGATCAGCGCGACGACCAGGCACCCGACGACGGCCCTGCGAATCGGGACCGGCTCATCCATCGGCGTGGGGAGGAAGAAGCTCGACCACCGTCGCACCGGTGCAGTTGTAGAAGAGCGTGCCGTTGTGCCTGGCGGTGCGGCCGTCGAGTCCTCGGCGCACGAGTGCCGTGTGGCCGTGCAGCCAGAGCGGCGGCCCGAGACGGTCGGCCAGCCACCTGAAGGCGGTGAACCCACGGTGCGCGGGATCGTCGTCGTCGTTGATCTTCCGCGGCGGGGCGTGGCTCACCACGATGACGGGGCGCGCGCGGTGCGCGGCGCTCCAGGAACCGATGACCTTCGTCCACATGCCGAGCGCGGAGACCTGCATGCCGCGATCGTTGTAGATCGGCGAGCCGGAGAATCCCAGCAGAGGCAGCCCGCCTCCTCGACGACCCGACCATCGCGCATCGGCTCCGGCAGCAGCGCTCGGCGGGTGTGGCTCCAGGCGGGCCCCACGTCGTGGTTGCCGCGGATGTAGCGAAGGGGTGCGTGGAACGCGTCGGTGACGAAGGAGAGGTAGTCGGGCTCGAGGTCGCCGGCACCGATGATCAGGTCGACCTGCCCGATGCGCTCGCGCGTCACGGCAGAGTCGATGCTCGGGTCGGGCTCGTCGGAGACCGCGAGGATCCGGATCGGGCGTCCGCCGACGCTGAGGAACGGCATCGGGTCCGGCCAGCGCACCGAGATCCGCTCCGTCATCGATGGTCGCCCCGGTCGTCGACCAGGTCGCGTCGGGGCACATCCTCGATGGGGTCTCGCTTCGGGACGGCGCGGGCCTGGCGGCCGCGTGCCGCCTGCCGGATCTCGTCGGTACCGATCAACGAGGAGGCATCGAACCGTGCCTGGCCGGGCTGGGTCACCCCGGGGATGAGGAGCTGAGTGACGTCCGCGTCGACCTCGACCCCGCCGGCCTGCCTGGCCGCGGCCACCCGGTTGTGGCCGTCGACGATGTAGTAGTCGTCACCGACCTGCACGAGGTCGACCGGCGGCAGGGTCTCGAGCCGATCCATGGCGCGCGTGATGCGCTGCCATCGGCCACGCCAGTTCGGCCCGCGCAGCTTCCGCAGCGGCAGGAAGTCTGCGGTGGTCTGCGATGGGTGGCGCACGGTGCCCACGATCCGATCCAGCGGGACGCTTCGCAGCCCGACCGGCCGCCGCGGCGCGGCGGTGACGCCGGGGTATCGGTCGAGCAACGACGGCAGGAGGTTGCGCTCCGTCCGCGACGGCCGACTGCCGGCGCCCTTGCGGCGACGCAAGGCATCGCGCACGCGGCCGACGACAAGCCAGAGGAGGACGAGATCGGTCAGGCGGCCGGCCGACCGTCGCAAAAGTGAGAACAGGTGCATGGGTGGTATCGAATCGGGGAGGTGTGGGTTGCGCAGCGTACTATGATGCGTTCCCGAGCATGGGCCACCAGGCCGCCTGCGGCCTGCCGTTGAGAGATGGAGAGAGTTACTCGATGGCGACCGTCACATTCGACCACATGTACAAGCGCTATGGCGAGGACGTCATCGCCGTCAATGACCTCAACCTGGAGATCAAGGACGGCGAGTTCCTCGTCCTCGTCGGTCCGTCGGGGTGCGGCAAGACCACCGCACTGCGATGCGTTGCGGGGCTCGAGGACATCAGTGACGGGCGGATGCTGATCGGCGACCGCGTGGTCAACAACGTGGCGCCGAAGGACCGCGACATCGCGATGGTGTTCCAGAGCTACGCGCTCTACCCGCACATGACCGTGTACGACAACCTCGCGTTCGGCCTCAAGCTGCGCAAGTTCAAGAAGGCGGACATCGACAAGCGCGTCAAGGAGGCCGCCGGCATCCTCGACCTCGAGCGCTACCTCGACCGCAAGCCGAAGGCGCTCTCCGGCGGCCAGCGCCAGCGCGTCGCCCTCGGCCGTGCGATCGTCCGGGAGCCGTCGGTGTTCCTGATGGACGAGCCGCTCTCGAACCTCGACGCCAAGCTGCGCGTGCAGACCCGCGCCGAGATCGCGCGGCTGCACCAGCGCCTCGGCACGACGACCGTCTACGTCACCCACGACCAGGTCGAGGCAATGACGATGGGCGACCGCATCGCCGTCATGCGCGACGGCCTGCTGCAGCAGGTCGGTTCGCCGCAGGACCTCTACGACCACCCGGTCAACATCTTCGTCGCCGGCTTCATCGGCTCGCCGTCCATGAACTTCGCCACCGCCAAGGCGGAGGGCAAGGACCTCATGCTCGGCGGCGCAAAGCTCGAATTGACCGGCAACCCTGCCAAGGCCGCAGAGCAGCGCGCGGATGGCGCCAACCTGCTGATCGGGTTCCGGCCGGAGCACATCGAGCTCGCCAACGGGCAGGAGAGCAGCGCGGTCAAGTTCCCGGCCAAGGTGGACGTGGTCGAGTATCTCGGCAACGAGGAGCTGATCCACGCCCAGGCCGAGGGCAACGAGATCGTCGCCCTCCTGCCGTCCGACCGGAAGGTCAGCGTCGGGGATACCGTTCAGCTGGCCGTGCCGATGGACAAGCTCCATATCTTCGATCCAGAGTCGGAGAAGACGCTCGTCAGCTGAGGCTGCGACGTCTGAACCCGACTGAAACAACAACCGTACGAAGAGAAGGCAGGGGATCTCTCAACTTCCGCGTCGGGCTGGCGTGCATCGGCGCCAATCGTGCCCAGAGCGCATACCAAGGATTCGTGGCCAAGCCACGCAATCGCACACAGGTGGAGGAATCGGATGTCCAAGTTTCGACTGGTAGCACCATTCATGGTCGTCATGCTGGTGCTGACCGCGTGCCCTGCGGGGGACAGCGGCGACGATGGGAGCGCAGCTCCGGGAGGGAGCGGCGGCGGCGGCGGCAGCATCGAGGTCACGTCCCTGTGGGGCGGTGCCGAGGGTGAGGCCTTCGGGGCAGTCCTCGAGGCGTTCACCGCTGAGAGCGGGATCGAGGTCGAGTACACCACGGTTCGCCAGGACTACAGCACCGTCCTCAACAACCGCATCGAGCAGGGCGATCCGCCCGACATAGCGATCATCCCCGGCGTCGGCTTCCTGCGAAGCTTCGCGCGCCGATGATCTGATCATCCCGCTCGCCGATCTCGGGATCGACGACGCCTTCCTCGAGAGCGCGTATTCGGAGAATCTCGCCGAGACCGGCCTTTCGGTCGGCAAGGTGGGCGACACCGCCTATGCGCTGATGGCCAAGCTCAACTCGAAGAGCACCGTCTGGTATCGGCCGGACCTGTTCGCCGATGGCGGCTACGAGGTCCCGGCAACCTGGGACGAGTTCATCGCTCTGAACGACCAGATCGTCGCCGACGGCGGGACGCCGCAGGTGCTGGCCGGAACGGCGACATGGACGCTGACCGACTGGTTCGAAAGCATCTACATCCGTCAGGCCGGCGTTGATGCCTACGACACGCTCTTCACGTCCGAAGGCAACTGGACCGACCAGTCCGTCAAGGACGCGGTCACGACCATGCTGGAGGGCCTGAAGGAAGAGTACGTGGGCGGGTATGACGAGGCGAACGGCGTCGACTTCGTGCCCGGCATCTCGCTGATCTATGCGCCCGACGCGGATCGCTACATGTACTACGAGGGCGGGTTCGTCGGCGGCATCGCCGTCGGAGACACCAACCCCGACCTCGTCTGGGGCGACACGATCAACTTCTTCCCGTTCCCGACCATCGAGGGCGGCGCGGGCGAGGGCGCGATCACGATCGGTGGCGACGTGATGGGCGCGTTCACCGACAATCCGGGCGTCGCGGAGCTGATGCAGTACATCGCGAGCCCTGAGGGCGCAGCCGCCTGGATCGCCGGTGGCACGATCATCACGCCGTTCGCCGGCGTGGAGCCGGGCGACTATCCGGATGAGCGGACCCAGGCAGAGGCGCAGCACATCGCCGACGCGACGGCTGCCCGCTACGACGGGGCCGACCTCCTCGCGGCCGGCACGGATCTGGGAGCGACGCTCTCAGGCATCCTGACCGACCCGAGCTCGATGGACTCGGCGCTGGAGACGTTCCAGGCCGAAGCCGACGCCGCTTGGGCGGAGCAGGACAGCTAGGTAACGTCGCAGCGAGGGGCGGTCGACAGACCGCCCCTCGCCCATCATCACTTCTCGAGTGGAGGATGACGGCATGACTGCCGCGACTACCCCGGCCGAGGCTGTCAGGCAGCCGCGGCGAGGCCTCAGCGGAGGATGGAGCTTGGGGGCGAGCCTCTTCATCGCCCCGGCTGTCTTTCTCCTTCTCGTCTTCCTGGTCTACCCCGTGCTGCAAACGATCGTCCTGAGCTTCGCACCGGGGTTCGACAACTACATCCGGCTCCTGACGGCGGACCCGAAGTTCCTCGACCTTTCGACGTTCCCGCCGCGCGGCGCCCTCTTCAACAACCTCCTCTGGGTCGTCTTCTACACCGCGGGCTGCATCCTCGCCGGGCTCCTCGTCGCCGTCATGGCGACGCGTGTGCGCTACGAGGCGGCGATCAAGGCCATCGTCTTCATCCCCCAGGCGATCGCGGCCGTGGCGCTCGGCGTCATCTGGCGTTTCGTCTACTTCCCCGATGAGCGGACCGGGCTGCTCAACGCCGTCCTCGGCGTCGTCGGCGTCGACCCGATCTCCTGGCTCGGAAGCCAGAGCTGGGTGAACGCCTCCCTCATCGTCGCCGGCATCTGGGGATCGGTCGGCTTCGTGACCGTGATCCTCTCGGCGGCCCTGAAGGGCATCAGCACCGAGATCCTGGAGGCCGCGCGCGTCGACGGGGCCACCGAGATTCAGATCCTTCGGCGAATCATCGTGCCGATGCTGTCGCTGCCCATCTCGGTCGTGGCGGTGACGCTCGTCATCAACGTCATCAAGCTGTTCGACCTCATCTACACGATGACCCAGGGCGGGCCGGCCAACGCGAGCCGGACCATCGCGTTCAGCATGTACCAGGACGCATTCGCGTCGCGAAACTTCGACTATGGCGCGGCGATCGCCGTGATCATGATGATCATCCTGATCCCGGTGATGATCTTCAACGTGCGACGCTTCCGGGCTGAGAAGGTGATCCAATGACCGTGTTTTCGGATACCGCCGTCCAGGGGCCCGCTCGCACGCTGCCCGAACGGCTGATGCGCATGGCCGGACGTACGCCGGTGCATATCGGGCTGGTCATCATCGCGCTGGTCTGGTTGGTCCCGACGATCGGCCTGTTGGTCACTTCGTTTCGCCCGCGCGGCGACATCCAGAGCAGCGGATGGTGGACGATCTTCGCCGGCAACCTGGACCTGACGATCGACAACTACACCACGGTCCTGGGGGCCGACCTCGCGTCGCAGAGCATGTTCGAGGCGTTCCTCAACACGCTGTACATCACCGTGCCGTCCACGATCCTCCCGCTGATCCTGGCATCCCTCGCGGCCTACGCGTTCGCCTGGGTCAAATTCCCGTTCCGCGACACGCTGTTCCTGGCGATCATTGCGCTGCTGCTGGTGCCCCTCCAGATGACGCTGATCCCTCTGAGCCGCCTGTTCCGGGACCTGGGGCTGATCGGGACGTTCTGGCCCATCTGGATCATTCACACCACCTTCGCGCTGCCGTTCGGGATCTTCCTCCTTCGGAACTTCTTCATCACGCTGCCGAAGGACCTCATCGAGGCCGCCCGCATCGATGGCGCCACGACGTTCGGGATCTTCCGCAAGATCGTCCTCCCACTCTCGGTGCCGGCGCTGGCGAGCTACGCGATCTTCCAGTTCCTCTGGGTCTGGAACGACCTCCTCGTGGCGCTCGTCTTCGCGCCGCGCCCGGCTGGCCTGCCGATGACGACGCAGGTCGGAGCGCTGCTCGGCACGTACGGGACGGAGTGGGACATCCTGGCGGCAGCGTCGTTCCTGATCATGATCGTGCCGCTGGCCGTCTTCTTCAGCCTCCAGCGCTTCTTCGTTCAGGGTCTGCTGGCCGGATCCGTCAAGTAGCCAGCCTCGACATCGACGAGGGCGCGGCGTGAGCCGCGCCCTCGTTTGTTACCCCGGGACCGTCACCTGGCCGCGCAGCCGGATATCGCGCGATGAGGCACCGACCTCGATGGTGAGGGTGCCGCGCGAGGGCACCCAGCCGCCCATGCGCTCGTCCCACCAGGCGAGGCTGCGCCGATCGATGGCCACCGTGACACGTCGCCGTTCCCCCACGGCGAGGTCGGCACGCGCCCAGCCGGCGAGGCGCCGGGGCGGGCTCGCCACCTCGGCCGGCAGCGGGCCGACATACACCTGTGCTATCTCGGTTCCCGGGCGAGGACCGAGGTTCTCGAGGTCGAACGAGACGAGGACGGCGTCCACGCCCGGAGTCGGCGCCATCCTCGCCCGCGGGCAGCGGCTGCACGTCGAGGTCCGCGTAGGCGAACTCGGTGTACGAATGGCCGTGGCCGAACGGGAATCGTGGCTCGATCCCGAGCTCGTCATAGCCTCGGTAGCCGACGAAGACGCCTTCGCGGTAGTGGACCGTGCCGTCGACGCCGGGGTACTGCTCCGGTGTGGCCACGGGAGTGTGGGCCTCGTCGACGGGGAAGGTGAGTGGCAGCTTCCCCGACGGGTTCACATCGCCGAACAGGACGCGGGCGATGGCATCTCCCTGCTCCTGGCCGGCGAACCAGGCCTCGAGGACGGCGGGGACGCGCTGCGTCCCAGCCCGCGGTCATCACCGGTCCCCCGCTCATCAGCACGACCACCGTGCGCGGGTTGGCGGCCGCGACCTCGCGGATCAGCAGCTCCTGGTCGCCCGGCAGGCCGAGGTCCGGTCGATCCATCATCTCGCTCTCGTACGTGCGCGCGATGACGACGGCCACGTCGGACCGCGAGGCCAGCTCCGCGGCCTCACGCACGAGCGGAGGCACGGTGCCGGCTGGCGGCCGCCAGCCGAGCCGCAGCTGGGCACCGATCTGGTCGTTCTGCTCGGCGGAGTCGGCCCGGTACTCGAGGCGCAGCGCATGCGGCTCACCCGCCGTCAACGGCACGGCGGCGCTGACCACCACCGGTCCCGCGTCGGGGACGAGCGGTGGGCGCGGCGGAAACGCCGGTTCCGTCCCGTCCGGTGCGCTGTCTCCGGCATCGATCCGCAGGAGCGGCCCGTCGTCGAGGAAGAGGGTGGCCGAACCCAGGCTCGTCAGCGACAGCTCGTGCGGCCCGCTCACCGTCGGCGTCAGCCACCCGGTCCAGCGCACGGAGATGCGTCCGTTGAGCTCCATCGGCGTCGGCGGCAGCTTGGGCGAGATGGCATTGAAGACCGGGATGTTGAAGAAGCCGAGATTGATCGCGGCCTGGGGCTCGATCCGTGACAGCATCGGCTCGCCTTCGAACCTCGGGTTCGACCAGTACTCGGCGAGGAGCCCCGGGCCTTCCGGCGACTCGCCGGGCGGCGAAAGGAAGGCCGATGGAATCGGCGGCGGTCCCGGGAGGAGGGCGGCGGCTGAGAGCGGATCGTTCCCGGGCGCATAGGCGACACGCACGTGCTCGCCGGCACGCCGCCGGATCCCATCGAGCGGGCTCGTCTCGTGGATCGGATACACCCAGCCGCTCCCGCCGCCGGCGGTCGACGCGTTGTCCGCTTCCGGACCGATGACCGCGATCGAGCTCGGCATCGGCTCCAGTGGCAGCAGGTTGGCTTCGTTCTTGAGCAGGACGATTCCCCGCTCGGCGATCTCGCGGGCGGTCTGCGCATGCGCCTCGACAGGCAACGCTCGGATCTCCACCGGTCGCTCCAGCTGCCCCAGTCCGATCATCGGGCGCAGGATCCGGCGCACCATCTCGTCGAGGGTGGCCGCCTCCACCTCGCCGGCGTCGACGGCCTGCAGCAGCCGCTCGCCCCAGAAGCGCCCAGCCGGCTGCTCCTGGTCGAGGCCGGCTTGCGCCGACTCCGCCGTGCTCCACGTCGCCTCGTAGTCACTCATGACCCAGCCGCGGAAGCCGAGCTCGCCACGCAGGAGCTCGGTCAGGAGATGCGGGTGCTCCGAGGCGTACGTGCCGTTGACCCGGTTGAACGACCCCATCGCGGCGGCCACCGCCCCCTCCCGCACGGCTGCTTCAAAGGGTGGCAGGTAGATCTCGTGGAGCGTGCGCTCGTCGATCCGCACGTCGATCGTGAAGCGACGGTATTCCTGGTTGTTGGCGATGAAGTGCTTGATCGTTGCCTGCACGGCGTGGGACTGGATGCCCTGGATCTCGGGCGCCACCATTCGCGCCTGCAGCAGCGGATCCTCACCGAACGACTCGAACGTGCGTCCACCACGCGGCGCGCGCGCGATGTCGACCGCCGGGGCGAGCTGAACGTTATGGCCCGTGGCGAAGGCCTCGGCGCCGATGAGATCGCCGTAGCGACCCGCCAGCTCCGGATCCCAGGTGGCGGCCAGGGCGATCGGCGCCGGCAGCGCCGTGCTGCGCCCGCCGTTGACGGTCCGGTCATTGACGCGCGAACCGGCCGGGCCGTCGGCCATGGTGAGCGCGGGGATGCCGAGCCGCTCGATGGGAGCGTTGTAGAACGCGTAGTCGAAGTTCTGGTCGCCGGTGACGAGGTCGACCTTCTCCTCCGGCGACATCGCGGCGACGAGCGCCTCGACCCGGCGTTCTGTCTCCGGATCGTGGCGCCAGTCACGGGCGCGTGCGGCGGACCGAGTCATCGGCGAATGGTACGCAGCGGCGCTGCCGGTGGCGGGCCGGCGGCGCGTGGCCCTATGGGAACGCGTACAGCTCGGCGACCGACCACCAGAACCCGCCGCCATCGACGGTCTCGACGATCCGGAAGAAGCGCGCCGTCTGCGGCGGGAACGACGCGGTCACCACCCGGCCCGAGCCGGTTCCGGAGGCGATCGGGGCGCTCCACGCCACGCCATCATCGGAGACGGAGATCTCCCAGCCACGCGCGTAATCCCCGCTGCTGGCTCCCGAATCCATCGCGATCTGGCTGAACGTCTGGGCCTCGGTCAGGTCAACCGTGACCGACATCCCCGGCACCATGCCCGTGCCGCTGCTCCAGCGCGTCCCGATGTCGCCATCGCTCATGTTCGATGGCGGCTCACCATCGGCACTGGACGAGGCCGTGACGACCCAGGCATCGCGTGGCAGCGCGTCATCCGCGCTCAGCACGGTGAACGGCTGCGCATTGCTCGTCTGGCCGGCCACGGTCACGGTCACCGGCGCCGAGCCCGCGCTGCTGCCGTCCGGCGCGGCCGTCGTGATGGTGGTGTCGCTCCACGCGAAGACCGGCGCCGGCACGCCGCCGAATGCGACGGTCGAGCTGCCCTGGCTCGCACCGAAGTTCGCGCCGGACAGGACGACCCCCGCTCCGGGCAACCCCGACGCCGGCGCGATGCCGGTCGTCGTCGGCGCGGGAGGGACGGCACTTTGCCCACCGCGTGCGCCCACGAAGGTGAAGATCGCCGCCGCACCGACGGGGAGGGTGTACGTGATCGCGCGACCGTCCCAGGTTGCGACCTGGAACTCGACGGGCGCCGCCGTCGGGTTGTATACGGCGACGCCCTTCTTCCCATCCGCGGCGTTGAACGCGCGGGTCTGGACGCCTGCGATCTGATCGGGCGCCGGCGCTCCGGTCGATCCGCTGGAGGTGAACACGTTGATCTCGCCGATGGACCACCAGTTCCCGGAGCCCTCGGTGGCGACGATCCGAACGTAGCGCGCCGTCACCGGCTCGAACACGACGCGCAGCAGCTGCCCGCTGCCCGGGCCGCTGGCGATCGCCGAGCCCCAGTTCACCCCGTCGTTCGAGACGTACACCTGGTACCCACGGGCGAAGTCGCCGGTGCTGACCGTCGAGTCGACGAGCAGGCCGTCGAACGTCCGTGGCGCGCCGAGGTCGAGGCTGAACCAGTCTCCGTTCGTCTGTCCGTGGCCGCCGCTCCAGCGTGTTCCGGGGTCGCCGTCAACGGCATTGGCCGGCGGGTCACCGCCCGCCGACGACGATGCGCTGGCCGTCCAGCCGGAGCGGGACAGAAGCGTCTCGCTGGTGCCGAGCGACACCTCGGCGCCGACCGGGAGCGAGTAGCTGACGGAGCGCTGCCCGGAGGCGATGGTGTGCTGGTACCGCGCCTCCGCCGCACCGTAGCTGAGCAGGACCGACGATCCGTCCGGATTGCCGAACGCAACATCCACGCTGCGCGCCAGCGCGTCGAAGCCCGGCGTCGCGCCCTGCTGGCGCCCGGACCACGTGAAGGTGGCCGCCGCGCCAGGCTCGAGCGCATACCTGAAGGATGAGCGTCCCCAGGCGACGTCGAACGTCCGGCGCTCGGCCCCGGCGTTGTGAGCCACGAGCACATCCGAGCCGTCCGGATTGCGGTAGGCGACCGCCTGCACGCTGCCGGCGCCCGGGCTGGTCGAGCCGATGCGCACCGCGCCGGGCACCACGAAGCGGCTCGCGTGGCCGAGCGCGTAGAAGTCGAGGTTCTTGCTGTAGCTCGCGCCGTCCGGCGTGTCGTGAACCGTCACCACGCCTCGGCAGGTGAGGCAGCCGTCGTTGGTCGGGCCGTTGGCGTCGTCGAGGGCCATGTTCCAGAGCACGACGCTGCGCGCCCAGTTGCGGGGTGCGTTGATGACGAGCGCCATCGTCGCGTCGAATGCCGCGCGCTGCGTCCCCTGCCATTCGCCGCCGGAGCACTCGGTGTGGTGCGCCTCCTCGTTGGGATACGCGTTGTGCACCGCGCCCTGCGCGCCGACTTCGCCGCCGTAGCAGTGCCACGCCGTGCCGGCCACGGTCGCCGCCGCGGCCGGATCGGCGTAGACCGTCTCGGGATAGCTCGGGACGTCCCAGTTGTGGTCATAGGCGAGGACGTCGGTGTCGATGCCGGCCGTCGCGAGCGCCGGGCCGAGATTGTCCCGTAGCCAGTCCCGTTGGTCCTCCGGCACCATGAGCATGCCCGGGTAGCCGCCCGGCTGGAAGAGCGGCTCGTTCTGCGGCGTGATGTAGTCGATCTCGACGCCGGCTTCCTCGTATGCCTGGATGAACCGCACGAAGTAATCGGCGAACGGCTGCCTGGCATCCGCCCGCAGGCTGCCTCCGATCATCGAATCGGTGGTCTTCATCCAGGCCGGCGGGCTCCACGGCGATGCGGTGATCGCGACCTGCGGATTGAGCTCCTGGGCGCGCAGCAGCAGCGGGATGATGTACGCCTCGTCGTGCGCGACGCTGAACTCGGACAGGTCCGGATCGCTCGAGCCGGGCGGGACATCGTCGTAGGAGTAGTTCCCGGTGACGCTGAAGTCGGAGGCGCCCATCGGCTGCCGGAGCATGCTCAGGCCGATCCCGCCGTCACGACTGAAGAGCTCGCGCATCAGCGCCTCGCGGTCGTCCGCCGCCAGCCGGGTGCCGACGAGCCAGGCGGATGAGTCGGTGAACGACGCGCCGAATCCGACCATCGACTGATACGTCCGGCGCTCGTCGAGCGCGATGATCGTGGGGCCGGCCGCGCCGGTGGCGGCGAAGGCCACGTCCGGCTGCCGCTCCAGCCAGACGCCGGCGGCCGGGTCGGTCAGCCAGACGGCGACCGGGGTGGCGGCTTTCGCCGCGGCTACCGGCGTTGCGGTTCCACCGGCCATCGCCATGGCGACGAGCACGAAAACGGAGAGTCGGGCGAGGACGGCGCGCATAGCGATCGCTCCCTGAGGTTCGCTCGCGCTCGGGTATCGAGTGTCCCAAAGTATATCGCCTGGGTCCACCCCCGATCCGTGGCGGCCTTCACAATGGGCGCCATGCCGGCCGCTCGACGCATCCGCGCCATCACCTGGAACCTGCGCGCGGCCATCGGCCCGGGGCCCTTCCCGGACCGATGGTGGTCGCGCATCAGCGCCGATCGTCTGGCGGCCATCGGCTCGTTCATCGGCGGTGTCGACGCCGACCTGGTCGCCCTGCAGGAGGTCGCCCTCCTGTCGCGGAACGGCGACCTGGTCGACAACGCCGGCGACCTCGCGCGGCAGCTGGGCATGGAGGTTCGCTTCGCGGCGGTGCGCACGTTCGACGTCGCGGAGGATGGTGCGACCCTGGGTGCCGGCTGCTACGGCAACGCGCTGCTGTCGCGCACCGGATTCCGCAGCTCACGGACCGTCGCGCTGCCGGCCGCACCGATGGCCGCGTTCGTCGAACCTGCCGGCGCAGCCCACCGCCTCGCCGGGATCCGGTACGCGGATGCTCCGGCCTCGGTCCGCGAGCCGCGCTGCCTGCTGCTGGCCGAGATCGACGGGCTGATGGTGGGCTCGGCCCACTTCAGCCACATCGGCTCTGGCGAGCGCCTGCTGCAGGCCGAAGCGACGGTGGCCGCCTTCGCCGATGCCTCCCCGGCCCTCCTGCTCGGCGATCTGAACGCACCGATCGAGACCCCCGAGCTCGCGCCGCTGGCGAGTTGGACGGATGGGTTCACCGCCGCGGCCGGCGACGCGGCACGCATCTCGACGGACAGTGGGGCGCGGATCGACCACGTCCTCGCCCGCGGCGCGTCGGTTGCGGACTGTCGGGTGCTGCGCGAGGCGGGCCAGCTGAGCGACCACTATCCGGTCGTGGCCGAGATCGAGCTTCCTGGCCGGTGATCGCCGGCACCGGCGAGGCGCAACCGGGCTCCGCTACGTCATTCGTCGCACGCGGAAGTCGGCTCCAACCCGGTAGGCTCAGGGCACATGCCGCCTGACGCTTCTGCCCGCCAGACCAGGATCCACCTCGTCCCGCACACGCACTGGGACCGGGAGTGGTACCGGCCCTTTCAGAGCTTTCGGATGCAGCTGGTCGACCTTGTCGACCGCGTCCTCGAGATGCTCGAGGCCGAGCCCGACTTTGCGTTCACGCTCGACGGCCAGCTGGCCACGGTCGATGACTACCTCGAGATCCGGCCCGAGCAGACCGACCGGCTGAAGGGCCACGTCGCCAGCGGGCGGCTGGCCATCGGCCCCTGGCAGATCCTGATGGACGAGTTCCTGGTGAGCGGTGAAACGCTCGTGCGCAACCTCGAGATGGGCTGGGCGCGCGCGCTGGCCTTCGGTGAGCCGATGCACGTCGGCTACCTCCCCGACATGTTCGGCCATGTGGCCCAGATGCCCCAGATCCTGCGGCGGGCCGGCATCGGCGACGCCGTGGTGTGGCGCGGCGTTCCGGCGGCCATCGATCGCCACGCATTTCGGTGGGAGAGTCCGGACGGATCATGGGTGCGAGCGGAGTACATGCCGTCGGGCTACGGCAACGCCGCCGGCATGTTCGCCGTGCCGGATCGGCTCGCGGCCGCGACGGACCGCTTCATCGACGGGGCGAGGCCCTGGTTCGGCGACGATCCCGTGCTCGCCATGTACGGCACCGACCACGCCGCGCCGGTCCCCGAGCTCGCCGCACTGGTCAGCCGCCTGAACGAGGTGCACGAGGCGTCGAACGTGCGGATCGGCACGCTGGCGGAGTACGTGGCGGAGGCGCCACGGCTGACGCCGGATGATCCGTGCTGGCGCGGCGAGATGCGCTCCGGTGCACGCGCCAACGTCCTGATGGGCGTGGCCAGCGCGCGGATCGACATCAAGCAGGCCGCCGGACGCGCGGAGACGCTCCTGGAGCGCTACTCGGAGCCCCTGAGCGCGCTCCACCTGGCGCCGGAGAGCTGGCCCGCTCCCTTCCTTGCCCTGGCGTGGCGAAAGGTGGTCGAGAACAGCGCACACGACTCCATCTGCGGCTGCAGCATCGATCCGGTCGTCAGCCAGGTCCTCGTCCGGTTCGCCGAGGCGGAGCAGATCGGCGCGGCACTCTCCCGCCGCGCGGCCGGTGCGATTGCCGGCTGGGTGCCCCGCGGTGCCGTGGCGATCGTCAACCCCTCGCCGACGCCGCGGACCGGGCTCGTCGAGGCCGAGCTGCTGGTGCCCGAGGAGTGGAAGTCGGTCGCGCTCGAGCTGCCCGACGGAAGCCGCCTTGCCACCCAGGAGCTCCGCCGCAAGGAGCCGATCCTGTTCGACGAGTCGCTGCGGGGGGACGAGGTCGACGACCTGTTCCGTCGCTTCCACGGTCGAGAGGTGTTCGACCACGCATGGAACGGCTACCGGATCGATGGCCGCACGATGACGCTCGAGGTCGACACGGATCCCGACCCCGCGTGGCTGGACGTGGACGGGCTGCGTGCGGAGGTGACCGCCGCGATGCGCGCGGCCCCGGACGACACGTGGCGGATCAGGATCGTGGCGCGACCGCGGCGCACGCTCGCCGCATCGGTCCCGACGCCGGCGCTCGGCTGGACCGCCGCACGGGCAGTGGAGGATCGAGGCGAGGCGCAGAACCCGGTCCGGGTGGAGCGTGACGGGCGAGCGATGACGAACGGCCTGCTGAGCGTCTCGGTCCGCGACGACGGCACGCTTCGGCTCGAGACGTCCGACGGGGTTGTCGCGGACGGGGTCGGCCGCATCGTGGACGGCGGCGACTTCGGCGACTCCTACAACTACGCCCCGCCGGCGTCGGACCTGCGGGTCGATACGCCATCCGCCGTCTCGGTGGCGGTCCACCTGGCCGGCCCGGTGCGCGGCCTGCTCGCGATCACCCGCCGCTTCGGCTGGCCGTCCGGCGTGCTGGACGATGGGTCGGCGCGGACGGCCGAGCACGGAGGAGACCGATCTCGCCATGGAGGTCGAGCTGCGCGCCGACGAGCCCTTCCTGCGCGTCGGCCTCGCGTTCGTCAATCACTCGGACGACCATCGGGTGCGCTTCCATGTGCCGATCCCGCGCCCGGCCGATGCCTCTCATGCCGAGGGCCAGTTCGCCGTGGTCGAGCGTGGGTTGAGCGGCGAGGGCGGCTATCGAGAGGAGCCGCTGGCGACGTACCCGGCGCACGGCTGGGTCGATGCCGGCGGCATGGCGATCCTGCTCGGCCACCTGTCCGAGTACGAGCTGACCGATGGGCCGGACGGCGACGCGGGACGCGAGCTCGCCATCACCGTGCTTCGGTCGATCGGCCTCATCAGCCGCAACGACAACCCGTACCGGCAGGACCCGGCCGGACCCGAGATGGCGATCCCGAACGCGCAGATGCGCGGCCGACGGCGGATCGAGCTCGGCATCTATCCGCACGCCGGCGACTGGGTCGCCGGGGGCGTCCCGGCGGCCGCCGAGCGCTACCGGCACGCCCTCCTGGCGGCACCTGGCTCCGCTGCCGCCGACACACCGTGGCCGCCCGCGCACGCCGGCAAGGACGCGCTCCTGCTCGCGGGCGACGCCGTGACGCTCACATCGCTCCGGCGCCGGGATGAGGGCTGGCTCGAGGCACGGTTGGTGAACCTCGCGGCCGACCCCCGATCGGTTGAGCTGAGCGGCGGGATCACCGACGCGCGCGAGGCCGACCTGCGCGGGGCACCTGGCGCCGCCGTGACCGTCGAGCCGGACGGTGTGCTTCGTCTCGAGCTCGGGCCGAGCGAGATCCGCACGATTCAGCTGCGACGCCGGGAGATGGCACGCTTGCGAAGGCGGATGTGCTGGACGCAGCCGGGCCGCGCCAGAACGCCTGATCAGCGCTAGGATTGCCGCTCTGGGAATGCCAACCTCACGCCGAATCGCAGATAGCGCACGGAGGATCACGCCGGTGGAGCTCGAGCAGCAACTGGCATCGGTCCCGCTCCTCGCGGGGCTCGACAGCCGCATTCGGCACCGCCTCGCCGAGACCGGCAAGCGCCGGACCTACGGCGTGGACGACGAGATCGTCCGCGAGGGCTCGAATGGAACCGCCCTGTACATCGTGCTGAGCGGCGAGGGTCGCGTCGAGCGTGGCGGCGAGCGGCTTGGCACGGTGCACGCCGGTGACTTCTTCGGCGAGCTCGCGCTCATCGAAGAGCACCCGCGGTCGGCATCGGTCATTGCGGCGACGGAGACGGAGTGCCTCCTCTTCCCCGCCTGGGAGTTCACGGCGCTGCTGGAGGAGCATCCCGCCATCGCGGTCCCGATCATGCGCGCGCTCATCCAGCGACTCCACCGACGCGAGCACCACGGGGCCTGAGCCCGTTCCGAGCGAATGTCGATTCGCGTAGCCCTCGAGGTAGCGCCGAAGCGATCGTTCGCGAGCGCACTCGACTGGCCGGGCTGGTCGCGCGGCGGCCGCAACGAGGACGAAGCGCTCGACGCCTTGCTCGCGTACGCACCTCGGTACGCGGCCGTCGCGAAGCGCGCGAAGCTGGCCTTCAGGCCACCGGCCACCACGCGAGGGCTCGACGTGGTCGAGCGCATCAAGGGCGACGGCGGAACTGAATTCGGCGTGCCCGGCAAGCCGGCAGCCTCCGAGGATGAGCCCGCTCTCGGCGGCCGACCTGCGGCGGCTGCTCGCCCTTCTCCAGGCGTCCTGGACCGTCTTCGACGGGGCAGCCAAGAAGGCGGTCGGGGTCGAGCTGACGAAGGGTCCCCGAGGCGGAGGGCGCGAGCTGCCGAAGATCATCGAGCACGTCCGCGAGGCGGAGGTCGCCTATCTCGGCCAGCTCGGATCACGAGCTCCCGCGGCCGCGGACGAGACCGACGCCAAACCGATGGCCCTGCTGCGCCGCGCCTTTGCCGAGGCGCTCACCGCGGTCGCCACCGGCCAGCCGCTGGACAATCCGCGAAACACCAGGAAGCCCTGGACGCCGCGCTACACGGTTCGTCGATCCGCGTGGCACGTCCTCGACCACGCGTGGGAGATCGAGGACCGCAGCCAGCAGACCGTCGTAGCGCGCGATCGGCCTGCGTTTCCGATGAGCCCATCGGTGGGATCCGCGCTTACCCGAGGCGGGTCAGGATCGCCTCGCGGTCGAAGATCCAGTTGCCGACCACCAGGGCGACGCCCACCAGGAACGCCACCACGAGGTCGCCGAGCAGGACCTGCTCCATGGTGAACGACGCCTGACCGCTGAAGAAGCCGGCGACCGCGACGGCGATGACCGGTATCACGATGAAGCCGCCGATCTGCTGCGCCGTCCGCGCGTCGGTGACGCGCGACGAGACGATGATCCCGAGCAGGACGCTGAGGAGGCAGATGAGCGGCACCAGGGTCAGCATCGCGACCTTCCACACGTCGTTGAAGATGAGGTTGGTCAGCCTGGGATCGGCGATGGCGCCGTTCACGAAGCCATACAGCAGGAAGACGCCCCACGTGCCCACCACGGCCGGTGCGGCGGCGCTGAGCGCCTTGCCGATGAGCAGCTCGCTCACCTCGAGCGGCGTCGCCAGCTGCGGCTCGAGCGACCTCGCCGTCTTCTCCCCGATCACGGACTGGGTCGCGATCGCCATCGGCACCATGGCCGGGATCAGGAGGAAGTAGGCCATGAAGTTCAGGACGATGAAGCCCTGGGCCGCCAGCTTGGGCGGCAGGCCGGGGAATTGTGCGATGTACGGCTCGATCTGCCCCATCTGCGCCGGGTCGAGCTCGTTCACCTCGATGAAGGCGACGATGCCCGTCGGGATCGCGGCGAAGATCAGCGCCGGGAAGACGACCGCGCCGAGCAGCAGCCGGTTGGCGAACAGGTCCCGCGCCTCCTTGCCGAGCACCGCCGCGATCATGCCGAGGCGCATCAGGCCGCCTCCACGATCGGCGAGTCGCGCGTCGCGGCCTCGCCGACCAGGTCGAGGTAGACCTGCTCCAGCGTCGCAACCTCCTCGGTGACGGACACGATGCGCGCGCCCGCGTCGACCAGCGCACGGACGAGCTCGGGATTGTCACCCCGCGGGTCCCCCACCTCGACGGTCAGGGCGCCGTCCGAGGCCTGCGCGGCCTGCACGAAGGGGAGGGCGGCAAGCATGTCGAGGAACGAACGCGGCCGCCGAGCGCCGACGAGGTCGACCCTGATCGCCGCCGATCGGCCGCGGCGCCGCAGGCGCGCCGGCGTGTCCACCAGCAGCAGCGTGCCACGCATGATGCCGATCCGGTCGCAGAGGCGCTCCGCCTCGTCGAGGTTGTGCGTGCAGACCACGATCGAGCGGCCGGCGTCTCGCAGGGTGGCGACGAAATCGCGAACCGTCTTGGCGGCAGAGGGATCGAGGGCGCTCGTCGGCTCGTCGAGGTAAACGACCTCCGGCTCGTGGAGGAGCGCGCGGGCGATGGCCACCTTCTGGCGCATCCCCTTGCTGAACCCACCGACGCGCCGGTCGCCCTCGGCTGAGAGGCCGACCACGTCCAGGTATCGGTCGACGGCTCGCCGCAGGTTCGCGCCTCGGAGCCCGTACAGTCGCGCCGTAATAGCCCAGGTTCTCGCGCGCCGTGAGCTTGTCGTGAAGGCCGGGGGCCTCGGTCAGCACGCCGGTGATGGCTCGGATGCGCTGCGAGTCACGCCCGAGCTCCAGGCCGTTGATGCGCGCGGTGCCATCCGACGGACCGATGAGGCCGGCCATCATGCGGACCGAGGTGGTCTTGCCCGCCCCGTTCGGGCCCAGCAGGCCGAAGATCTCGCCGTCCCCCACCGTGAACGAGAGGTCCCTGACGGCCGTCAGGGACCTGAAATGCTTCGTGAGCCCGACGGCCTCGATCATCGCTCCGCATGCTAGCCGGACTCCGCCGCATGCGCCCATCCGTACGTTCGGCCTGCCCGGTAGCATGGCCCCATGGACGAGCGAACCCTGAACAGCACGCGTCCGTGGTCCGGGCGCCGCATCCGCGTGCGGGTGGACGAGGTCGAGCGCTCCGATGGCCACCGGACCACGCGCGAGATCATCGAGCACCCCGGGGCCGTGGCCATGCTCGCCTGGGACGGCGCGCGGCTGGCGATGGTGCGCCAGTGGCGGCACGCCACCGGCCAGGTGCTGCTCGAGATCCCAGCCGGCACGCTCGAACCGGGCGAGCCACCGGCGGATACGGCGCGCCGCGAACTGGCCGAGGAGGTCGGCCTGGCCGCAACGACCTGGGTCGAGGGGCCGCGCTTCTTCACCGCACCCGGATTCTGCACCGAGCTCATGCACCTCTACCTGGCCACCGGCCTGACGGACGCCACCGCCGAGGCCGATGCCGACGAGCTGCTGGAACCATCGTGGCTGACGCTGCCCGACGCCCTCGCCGCGGTCGACGACGGCCGGATCGCCGATGCCAAGTCGATCGTCGGCATCGGGTGGCTGGCCCGCCGCCTCAGCCACTGAGGTCGTTGGCACGCCGGTTGCCCATGGCGCCCTCGAGATGACCCTCGAAATCGACGACCCGCAGGCGTCCGCCGAGCAGGCCGGGCTGCGCTACGTCAGCGACACGATGCCCGGAATTCGCCGCCGGGCGGCGGGGCGCGGGTTCAGCTACATCGGCACCGATGGCCGCCGCATCGCCGATCCAGATCGGATCGCATGGTTCAAGCGGCTTGCCATCCCGCCGGCATGGACCGACGTCTGGATCTCGCCGATCAAGCGTGGCCATATCCAGGCCGTCGGTCGCGACGCTCGCGGCCGCAAGCAGTACCGCTATCACCCGCGCTGGCGCGAGGTGCGCGACGAGGCGAAGTACGGGCGCATGATCGAGTTCGCCCGGGCGCTGCCGCGGATCCGCCGCAGGACCGATCGCGACCTTCGCCGGCGAGGTCTGCCGCGGGAAAAGGTGCTCGCGCTCGTCGTCCGCCTCCTCGAGGCGACGCTCATCCGGGTCGGCAACGAGGAGTACGCACGCGAGAACCGGACCTTCGGCCTCTCCACGCTGCGCGACCGTCACCTCAAGGGCGAGGGCGCCAACGTGCGGTTCAGCTTCAAGGGAAAGTCGGGAAAGGAGCACGAGGTTCCGATCACGGACCAACGGCTCGCGCGGCTCGTGAAGCAGTGCCAGGAGATGCCGGGCCAGGAGCTCTTCCAGTACGTCGACGGCGACGGGCGGCGCCAGTCGATCGACTCCGGGGAGGTGAACGAGTACCTGCGCGAGATCACCGGGGAGGAGTTCACCGCGAAGGAGTTCCGCACCTGGGCGGGCACGGTCGCGGCCTCGATGGCGCTCCAGGACTTCCTGGAGATCGATGACGACGCCGGGCGCAAGAAGGCCATCGTGGGCGCCATCGAGACGGTGGCCCGCCAGCTGGGCAACACGCCGGCGGTCTGCCGGGCCTGCTACGTCCACCCCGACATCCTGGACTCGTACCTCGACGGCACCCTGGTGGACGCACTCGCCGAGCGCGCTCGAGGGGCGGGACGCGGCGCCCACGCGCTGCGTCCCGAGGAAGCCGCCGTGCTGGGACTGCTCCAGTCGCGGCTGGCGCGCGAGCAGCGCAGGCGGCGCCCCGCCGCTTGAGTGCGCCTTACGCGGCGTCTCCGAGCCGGCCCAGCGCTCGCTGGTAGGCCTCGTTCTCCGGCTTGAGCAGCACGGCCATGCGCAGGTGGCGCCGCGCCGCCGTCATCTCGCCCAGCCGCGCCTTCGACAGGCCAAGTCCGAAGTGCGCGTAGTGGGCGACCGGGTCGGCGTCGACGATGGCCGCGAAGCGATCGGCGGCCGCGGCATGGTCGCCCTGGTTGAAGTAGGCCTGGCCGAGCGCCTCGAGGATGGAGGCCTTTCCGGGCTCGAGCGCCAGCGCGCGCTCCAGCAGGACCGCGGCCGCGCCGGGATGCCGGTCGGCGAGCATCTGCGAGCCCCGGCGAAAGAGCTCATAGGCGGATTCGCGCTCCTCGGGCGCAGGCGGCGTGGGCTGCATCGGTGAAGCCTAGCGCTGAAGGTCGATCCGCTCCAACCGGGGGTTCTCGGTGAGTCCGGGGATGCGGCCTCGCTTGGCGACCGGCCTGCCGTCGATCTCCTTGAGGTCGCCGGTGAAGTCGATCGGGCTGGCCTTGCTGATGTAGCTTCCGACCGCGAATGAGTCGACCGGCGCCCCGGCGTCCCGGAAGACACCGATGCGGTCGACGTCGATTCCGCCCGACACGACGATCCTGACGTGACCGTGCCCGGCCAGGTCGAGCCGCGCCCGGACCTCCTTCACCAGCTCCGGCGTCACGCGTCCCCGCTCCGATGGCGTGTCGAGGCGGACGCCCCACAGGCGGTCCCCGAGCGCCTCGGCGACGCGCAGCGACTCCTCCGCCTCGTCCTTGAAGGTGTCGACCAGGATGATGCGCGGCACGTCGGTGTCGATGTGGCGATCGAACGCCTCCGCCGCCTTCACGGTATCGCCGAAGATCAGCACCAGCGCATGCGGCATGGTGCCGGTGGGCGCCAGCCCGGCCAGCCGCGCGCCCGCAGGCGTCGAGGCACCGATGCAGCCGCCGACCACGCTGGCGTAGTCCATCTGGTCGGCCACGCTCGGATGCACGTGACGCGCGCCGAAGCCGATGACCGGGACCGGGTCGGCCGCATCAACGATGCGGCGCGCCGCCGTCGCCCAGCCGGACCCGGAGGCCAGGATGCCCAGGATGGCCGTCTCGTACAGCCCGAAGGCCGAGTAGCGGGCATTGATCCGCATCACCACTTCCTTCGAGGCGAACCGATCGCCATCGTGGAGCGACTCGACGACCGGAGGGGCGTCGCCGTTGGCCTCGGCGAAGATCTCGCGCAGGTAGGCAAGCGCCTCCTCGGCGCCGCAGAGGACCCCCTCGCCGCGCGAGAAGATCTCCATCGTCACCACCGGGTCGAGCTTCTCGGCGGCCAGGATCGTGCGCGCACGCTCGAAGTACACGTCGGCGGTCTCGCCGGAGAGCACGTCGGCAGCCGGCAGGAAATGCGGCGACGGGCGGTCGGGAGTCATGGCGCAGTGTACGTCGCGCGCCTGCGGAAGAGGACGACCGCGAGGGCGGCCAGGACGAGCAGGACGAGCACGGCGCTGACCAGGCGCACGATCCCGCTCCCTTCGGCCGATGCCAGGATGCGCTGCGCCTCGCTGATCGCCTCCGCTGAGCCGCGCAGGTCTCCATCGGCAAAGCGGCCGTTCGCCATCCGCAGCTGCTCCGACGGCTCGGGACCACCGAGGAGGCCGACGCGCTCGAGGAAGGTGCGCGCGCCGTTCACGTCGGCCGCGGTCGCCGCGTAGGCTTCGACGACGGCACGCTCGGCATCGAGCTCCGCCTGCGCCTCCGCGCCGCCGCCGAAGGACCGATACGCCTGCTGCAGTCGGTCGGGAGCCGAGAGGCCCGCCGCCTCCATCTCGACGAGCAGCTCGTCACGCGAGACCAGCCAGGCGGTCGCCTCGCCGATCTGGGCCTCGGCCTCGTCGAAGCGCCAGTCGGTCATGGCGCTGCGGATCGGATCCGGCGCGCCCCAGCCGTCGGCGTCGGCGACCAGGTCATCGAACGCCGCGCGGGCCTCGGCACGGGCCGGGAGCAGCGCGACATCGGCCTCGGTCAGGATGCGCTGGCCGAATGGCTCGCCGAGATCCATGCCGCTGACCGCCTCGAGGTGATCCAGCAGGCCCCGGCTGGTCAGTGGCACCGCCGGCGGGCCGGCGTCGGCCGGCGGGTCGGCGTCCACTTCGGTATCCGCGTATGGCCCGATCGAGCTCGCCACGCGCGCGAGCACCGTTCGGAGCGCATCCGGACCGACCGAGTCGCTGAGTTCGGAGATGAACGCCCACGACGCGGCATGCCCGTAGCCCTCCGCCGCGGGGTCCGCGGAGGCAGCCCAGGTGTCGAGCGGGAAGGCGTCGTCGGCGCGCTCGGGTGGCCTCCTCTGCCGGGTCGTACGGCGGCGCGACGTCGAGCTCGGTCGCAACGCGCTCCGCCATCGCGCTGGCGAGTCCCTCCCGGATCCAGCGCGACTCGATGAGCTCCGGGGAGAGCCAGACGTGCGCCACCTGGTGCAGCGCGGTGAACTCCGGCTGGTCGAACGCGACCAGGATCTCGGTACCGGCCGACGCTGTCTCGGCGAATCCGGATGCGTTGCTGGCCACCGACTCGGTCAGGACGAGCTCTCCCATCCGCGGATACGGCAGGCCGATCTCCTCCTCGATCAGCGGGAGCGCCTGCTCGACCAATGCCAGCCGGTCCTCGCCCCAGGCCTCGTCGTCGACGAAGGCGCGGACCCGGAGGTCGGCCGTTCCCCCCTCGAGCGGCACGGTGGCGTCGAACGCGGTGTACTCGGGCGGTCGCGTGGCCGTGACCAGTGCCAGCCACGCGGCGGGATTCTTGATCGGGCCGCTCACCAGCCCTCCCTCGCCCTCGGTCAGCTGGTCCCCGTCGACGCGCACGTCATACCCGCTCGGGATCGCGACGCTGACCTGGCTCTCGGTGCCGAAGCTCCAGGCGGGAAAGACGACCACCGATGGCCGGACCCGCAGCTGCGTGTCGTCGCCGTCTTCCAGGGTGTAGTGAAGCTCCAGATCGACGGCCTCCTCGAAGCGCAGATCCTCGCGGAGCTCGATCGTGGCGACATTGACCCCCTTCTCGACCTTGACGGTGACGTCCAGGGGTCCCTCGTCGTCGGAGGCGGTGACGTCCGTGGCTTCATCGTGGATGGCCAGCTTGACCTGGTCGAAGATGCTGAACTGGCCGGGCGGGTCGGGCGTCGTGTTGGTGAAGCTGATCTGGACCGTCACCCCGATCGTGCCCTCATCGGGTCGGACGTCATACGCGGCCGAGGTCTCCAGCGTGTACTCCGCCGCCGCCGCGGGTCGCACCGAGACGGCCGGAATGGCGAACACGGCGATGACCGCCGCCAGCAGGACCAGGATCGCCGATCGTCGGCGGATCATGGGCGCCCCGTGATGCGGGCGATCAGGCCACGCCGGCGGGCGCGTGGTCGCGGTGGCTCCCAGGCCGGCATCGCGGACGTCACCTCTGCGCGATAGGCATCCAGCAGCGCGCGGTTCCGGGGTTGGCGGTCGCTCCAGTCCGGAAGCACGCCCCGATCGGCGACGGCGTTGGCCGTCTCCTCGAGGAGCCGATCGGCCACGACCGCCAGGCGCGTGATGCCTCGACCGAGCTCGTCTCGATCGAGGGCGGCGGGCGGCAGCTCGGTCATCAGCATGGGTCGGTCGTCCTCGGTCATCGCGAACTTCACGAACGGATAGTCGAAGTTGGCATGGAGCATCCGGGCATAGGTGCGCTTCGGGATCTCCATCGCCTCGAGGCCATAGTATGCCCAGAGCGAGCAGCCGACCCCGCTCACCCACGCCACCGTGACGCGCAGGTCCAGGCGCCGGTCCCCGTCAACGATGACGTCGCGGCTGAACGCGGGATCGCCGGCAGCGCCGGCGGCCGCAACGACCTCGAGGCCCAATCCCTGGAGCCAGCCGTCGATCGACGATCCCGCAGCTGACGATCACGCGACGCCGGCGACCACCGTCTCGCCCGATCGGATGCGACGGCGACGCTTGAAGTCGCGCTCGGTCGTTCCGGGGTCGATCCGGCAGTTGCGGCCGATCTCGACCCCTCGCGGAACGCGGGCCCGCTTGCCGACCAGCGTGATCCCGGCGTACAGGCGTTCGGGCTCGTCGCGGTTGGGGCGCAGATCGTCGCCGACGCCGACGCGAGCGCCGGCGCCGATGACGCACTCCTTGTCGAGGATCGCGCGATCGAGCGTCGCGTCGGCCTCGATGACCGCATCGAACATCACGATCGAGTCGCGGACCACCGCTCCCGCGGCCACGCGGACGCCGGGCGAGAGAACGCTGTGCTCGACCGTTCCGTCGATCACGCAGCCATGGCTGATCATCGAGCGCGAGACAGAGGCATCCGGCCCGATCCGTGCCGGCGGCCGCTCCTCGCTGCGGGTGTAGATGAGCCAGCCGAGATCGTTGAGCTCGACCCCGGCGTCGTCACCGAGGAGGTCCAGGTTCGTCTGCCAGTAGCTCTCGACGGTCCCGACGTCCTGCCAATAGCCCGCGAACTCGTAGGCGAACACGCGGCCGCCGTCCTGCACCATGCCCGGCAGGATGTCGCGCCCGAAATCGATCCGCTCGCTGCTCAGCAGATCGCGGAGGAGCGGCCAGCTGAAGACGTAGACGCCCATGCTGACCAGGTTCGACGGCGGATTCGGCGGCTTCTCGATAAACGCGGTCACGCGCCCGTCAGGGTCGACGTCGAGGATCCCGAACCGATGCGCCTCGTCGATCGGCACCGTCCGCACGGCGCAGGTGACGTCCGCGCCCTTCGCCCGATGCATCTCCAGGAACGGGCGGTAGTCCATCTTGTAGACGTGATCCCCGGCGAGGATCAGGACGAGCTCCGGATCCCGATCGGCGATGAAGTCGAGGTTCTGGAGGACGGCGTCGGCGGTCCCGCGGTACCAATCGCGCGCCCGCCCACGACCGATGAATGGCTGGAGCAGGGCGACGCCACCACGGCTGCGGTCGAGGTCCCATGGCCGGCCGACCCCGATATGGTCGATCAGCGAGCGCGGCGCGTACTGCGTCAGGATCCCGACGTCGGTAAGGCCGGAGTTCACGGCGTTGCTCAGGGCGAAGTCGATGATCCGATACTTGCCGCCGAACGGCACGCCCGGCTTGGCTCGCACCTGCGAGAGGATGCTGAGTCGCTCGCCCTCGCCGCCCGCGAGGATCAGCGTCAGAACCGAGCTGGACACGAACGTGATTCTAGCCACGTGGCGCTGCGGGTCAGCCGTCTCCCCCGCCGCCGCCGCCGCCACCGCCGCCGCCACCGCCGCCGCCGCCGCCGCCACCGCCGCCGCCGCTCGAGGGCTTGGGTGTCGCACTGGGTTTCGGACGGGCGACCCGCTCGCCGCACACCGCCGGGAACCCGCGCTCACCGTAGAGCGGGGTGATCGCGAACCGGACGCGCAGGTCGTCCTGGTACCTGGCGGGGTCGCCGCTCGCTCCCGTCTGGCCGTTCACGACGCGATCGGACCATGTGTCCGCCGCGGTGATCCAGTTGTCGGGGCGTTCCGGGATGGACTGGGCGACGTACTGCTCGAGGTCGAGGCAGCCCTTGGTATGCACGTTGTCGAGCGGCGGGATCGTGCCCTCGAGGAAGGGAAGCGTGATGATCCGGCCGCAGTTGGTGGTCGCGCTCAGCCCGCTGAAGCGGCACACGTTCGCCTGGACGATGCCCTCGGGCTGATCGAAGCTCGTCTGCGGTACCGGCTTCTGCCCGTTCCAGTCCCACGGCTCGTTGAGTGCCCGAGTCATGAACTCCTGCCACAGGAAGAGCGGTCCGTCGGCGCTGAAGAGGCCCTCGCCGAGCACGTTCGACATCTGCTCCTGGTTGTTGTTGCCCATCCAGACGCCGGTCGTCAGGCTGCCCGGCACGTAGCCGAAGCCGGACACGTCGCGGAAGTCGTTCGTGGTACCCGTCTTGAACCCGGCCGGCCGTCGCTGGCCGTCGACCGTGTTGAGCTGGGCGCGCGTTCCCCACAGGAGGTTCCGCGCCGGGTCGGTGTTGCCTTCCAGGATGTAGTGCGGCAGGTACGCCTCGGCGGGCGTCATCGGGTTGGTGACCGTCGGCCCGTTGTCCTCGCGCGTGTAGACGACGCGGTTGTCCCGGTCCCTGATCTCGATGATGGTGGTGGCCGGGTTGAGCTCGCCCTGCTGCGCGAAGGTCGTGTACGCCTGGGTCATGTTGGTGAGGTTGACGGGCACCGATCCGAGCGCCAGCGACAGGCCCGGGTCCTGCTCCATGATGTACTCGGCGCTTGCGATGCCGAGCTTCTCGGCAAACTCCGCGGTCGTCTGCGACCCGACCAGGTACTGCATCTGGACCGAGGGGATGTTCATCGAGTAGCGCAGGGCATCCAGCGCCAGCACCGGCCCGTGCTCCTTGATGTCGGCGTTGGTCGGGCGGTACGAGGTCTCCGCCGTCGTGCCGAATTCGGTGATGGCATCCACCAGCATCGTCGAGACGGTCGCGTCGCGCGACTGGAAGGCGGATGCGTACGTGATCGGCTTGAAGGCCGATCCGGGTTGCCTGCGCCCGAGCCCCGCGACGTCGAACTGGCCCTGCACCTCAGGCGACTCGCGGTTGTAATAGTCGACGCTGCCGACATACGCCACGATCTCGCCGGTGGCCGAGTCGATCGCGACCAGCGCCGAATTGTTGACGTTCTTGTCGGCCAGGTTGGCGACCCACTTCTGGACGAGCTCGTGCGCCACCTGCTGCAGCGGCAGGTCGAGCGTCGTCTGGATCCGATAGCCGCCGGTCAGGACCTCAAGTGCCGGATCCGTGACCCCGGGAAGCGTGGCCAGGATGCGCTCCGCTTCCTTGCGGACGCGGAAGCTGAAGTGCGGCTCGCGCAGGATGCTCGTCAGCCGGTTCGGCTCCATCTCCAACCAGGACGTCGCCCGCGCCTCGCGCGCCTGGCTGGCGGTGATGTAGCCCTCCTCCTGCATGGCGCCGATGACGAGATCCCGTTCCCGCAGGGCATCGGCGGCCGCCTCCTCGCTGCCGGGCTCGCCGTTCGGGTTCTGGTAGGGGTCCAGGAACGACGGCGCCTGGGGCAGTGCCGCGAGGAAGGCGATCTGCGAAACGGTGAGGTCCTCGAGATTGGAGAGCCCGAAGTAGTTCGCCGCGGCGGCCTTGATGCCGTACGAGCCGTTGCCGTAGAAGATGAGGTTCAGGTACGTCTCGAGGATCCGCTCCTTGCCAACGCGCCCCGGATAGGCGGCCGTGACCTGCATCGCCAGGATGTTCTCCCGGATCTTGTCCTCGATGTCGGTCGAGTTGCTCGGCGCCGGCGGCTGGCAGACGTCGGCCTCCGGTTCCTCCTCCGGGACGGTCGCCGGCGCGTCGGGATCGATCTCGCCGACGCTCGCCTCAGGCGCCGCGCTCGGATCGACCTGGTTCGACGCCTCCTCGTTCAGCACGCGCGCGTAGTCGATCACCTGCTGCGTGATGGTGGATGCGCCCTGCACGATCTCGCCGGCCTCGAGGTTGGCAAGCGCGGCGCGCACGATGCCCTGGAAGTCGACCCCGTTGTTGTCCCAGAAGGTTCGGTCCTCGCTTGCCACGGTCGCCTGCCAGACCATGTCGGGCAGCGTCGCGAAGCTGACCGCCTCGCGGTTCTGGCATTCGAAGCGCGCCAGCAGCTGCTCCCCGGTGCGGTCGTACACGTAGCTCGACTGCTGCGGCCTGATCCCGTCGAGCACGTTGGGCTCCGGGAGATCGGACGCGAAGTAGGTGTACGCGGCCAGCATCCCGCCCGCCGTCCCCAGAATCGACCCAGCGAACATCAGCCCGAAGACGCCGAGCGTGACGAGGAGGAAGGTCGCAAGCCCGCGGCGGCGGCCGCCGCGGCGCGTAGTGCGGCGCGTCATCATCAGGTGACGGCGCCGACGCTGGAGAGCCGGATGCATCGCGCGCAGGGTAACAGCCGCGGCTTGCTCGGTCGAATGGGGGTCCTAGCGGACGATGCGCAGCACCCGGTCGTCGAAGAGCAGCACGAGCACCGCGCCGGCAACCAGGAATGGGCCGAACGGGATGTAGCTCCGCATCCCCACGCGCCGGGTGGCGAGCAGGACCAGGCTGGTGCCGGCGGACAGGAAGGCGGCCGCGAAGAGGGCGCTGAAGATCGCCGGCCAGCCGAGCATGAGTCCGATGGGCGCGACCAGGTACAGGTCACCGAGTGCCAGGCCGCCGCGAACGACGACCGCCAGGGCTCCCAGGAAGGCGACCGCGGCCGCGGCGCCGACGAGGGCCATCAGCGGATCGACGCCCGGATTGAACGGCACGAAGACGGCGGCGAGCAGGATGAGCGGGTCGAGAATCAGATGCGGGAGGCGCCGCTGCTCGAGGTCCGTCGCCGTAAGGACCAGGAGGAGTGCCAGCAGCACGAGGTAGACGCCGGTCGCCCACCACGGCAGCTGGGAACGGGCCGCCACGCCGGCGCCCACGAGACCGCTCACCACCGCGAACACGGCGGTGCGCCAGCCGATGGGGCGCCGCTGCGCCTCTTCCGGCGGCCAGGTGCTGGCCAGCCGTTCGGCGAGTGCGCCACCGACGGCGAAGACTCCACCGATGGCGATGATCGCCGGATTCACGCTCGTTCAGCCTCCGCGTTCGCTCGACCCGCGTGCCCGGTGCATCGCGGCACCACCCATCCTACGGGCCGAAATCGGCGCCGCCATAGGCCGATCGTCCGACCGGCCGCGAGAGCACCTTGGCACGCAGCCTGCGAAGGCCCACGTCAGCGTCGGCATCCGGCCGGCGACGATATGGGAGGAATCACATCGTGGACAGTGACCGCGTCGAAGGCCCCCTCAAGGAGGCCGGTGGCAAGATCAAGGAAGAGTGGGGCGACGCCACGGACGACGCCTCGACCGAGGCCGAGGGCAAGATGGACCAGGCCGAGGGCAAGGTCCAGAACGAATGGGGCGAGGCAAAGGACGACGTCCGCGACGCCGTCGACGACAACCGCTAGACCGATCGGGAGCCCTGCCCGCCACGGGCAGGGCTCCTCAGCTCACGCCGGATCCGCTGCCGCTGAATTCGAGCGCCAGCTCGACGAGCGCGCCGACTGCCGCACCGGTGGCCCCCTTCGGCCCGTAGGGCTTCTCCGCCCCGAGGTAGGCCGTGCTCGCGATATCGCAGTGCACCCACGGCACGGTCACGAACTCCGAGAGGAAGACCGCGCTCTTGATCAGAGAGCCATCGCGGCTCCCGGAGTTGACGATGTCGGCGTGCGGAGAGTCGTAGCTGGCGCGGTACTCGAGCGCGAGCGGCATCTCCCAGAACCACTCTCCCGCTCGCTCGGCGGCGGCCGCGACCCGATCGCCCCAGTCCCGCGGGCGAGCGAAGTACGCGCTGATCTGTTCGCCGAAGGCCACCGCCTGGGCACCGGTCAGCGTCGCCACATCGACGACGTGCGTGGCCCCTTCGCGCTCCGCCCATGTCATGGCATCCGCCAGGATGAGCCGGCCCTCCGCGTCGGTGTTGGTGACCTCGACCGTCATCCCGTTCATCGCGCGGACGACGTCACCGGGACGCTGCGCATTGCCGCCCGGCATGTTCTCGACCATCGGTGCCACGGCCATGAGCGGCGTGTCCGGGGCAAGTCGGGCAACCGTCCGCGCGGCGGCGATGACGGCCGCGGCGCCTGACTTGTCGTGCTTCATGTCACCCATCCCCTCGGCCGGCTTGATGCTGATGCCGCCCGAGTCGAAGCAGACGCCCTTGCCCACGATCGCGAGCCGATCGCCACCAGCCGCCCGCTCCCACCCCGGCAGCTTGATCGCGATGAGGCGCGGCGGATGCGCAGCGCCCTGTCCGACGCCGAGCAGGAGGCCCATCCCCAGCTCGGCCATCTGCTCGGGGTCGAGCACCTCGACCGTGCAGCCATCGGCGGTCAGCGCCTGGGCCGCTTCGGCCATCCGCTCCGGAGACAGGTCGTTGGCCGATCGGTTGGCCAGATCCCGACCGAATGCCATCCCCTCCCCGATCTCGACGCCGCGGTCGAGCGCCGCCTGCGAACCGGCACCGATGCAGAGCACCTCGGCGACCGAGCGCTTCATGGCGTCCGTGTCTCGCACCCGGCCATACACGTCGGTCGCTCGGTAGGTGCCGGCCACGGCTCCCGCGGCCGCGGCCGCCCACGCGCCGTCGTCCTCGTCGTCCCGAAGCCAGAGGGCAAGCGAGGATGCACCGCGGCCGTTGAGCCGACGCGTCGCGACCGACGCGAGCCGGCGCGCGCGCCAGGCGCCGCGCCCGCGGGAGCCGGCGTTGAGGAGCAGCAGCCAACGGGCCGTCAGGTCTCCCCCGCCGATCAGCGCAAGCGGATGCTCGAGGGGATTGAACTCGCCCCACTCGATTGCCCGGCGGATGGCGCCGCCCGACGCAGCGTCCAGCTCGGCGAGGTCGCCCGTCATCTCCGCATCCTCGCGGTAGATCGGCACGGCCAGGACATCTGCATCGACGGTGGCCGGCGGTCCGCCGGTCGCGCGCACGCGCATGCTCAATCGACTCCTTCGTGAGATTGGGTGGGACCCGCGGAGTATAGGTCCCTCACTGGCAGTCGGCGATGCGCGCCGAGTACATGGTGAATCTGCTGCCGGGGGCCACGGGCGTGTCTGCCGGCGGCTCCTGATGAACGATGCCCTCCGGCTGTGCCGCGTCCTCGGCACAGCGGACGGTCCAGTCGAGGCCGGCCTCGCTTGCGACGTCGATCGCGTCCGCGGTCGGCATGCCCACCGTGTCGGGAATCAGCACCGTCCCCGCCGGCGCCGACGGAGCGGCCGCCGCGGATGGCGACGCCTGCGGCGCGCCGCCTCCCGCACCGAGATCGAGGAGCGGCAGGATCACGAACACGACCACGAGCCCGGCCGCAGCCAGCACGAGCAGCGTACCGAGCATCGGCCGCAGACCAGTTCGGCGCGACGATCGTGGCGGTGGAGGTCGGGCCGGAGCACGCCCAGGAGGCGGCACGCGGGGCGAGACAGGTGGCGGCACGTAGCCGCCGATGCCGGGCGCACGTCCGGCGATGGGCCGGGCACCGCGATCACGCGCGTCTCGTCCGCTTCGTGGAGGTCCATCGCCTCATCGCCGGCCGCACCGAGCGCCCGAGCCATTGCATCGGCGCTGTGGAAGCGCGAGGCGGGGTCACGCCGGAGGGCCTGGAGGATCGCGTCGTCGAGCCGTCCCGGCACGCCATCAATGAGCTCGGATGGTGGCCGCACGACGCCGGCGGCGTGCGCGGCGCTCACCTCCTCGGGGGTGCGTCCCTCGTAGGGCATCCGCCCCGTCAGCGCCTCGTACAGAACGACGCCGAGCGCTGAACAGGTCGCTGGCGGGCGACGAGTGCCTCACCGTGGAGCTGCTCAGGCGACATGTACTTGAGGGATCCGATGCTCGTATCACCCTCGACCGCCGCGTGCGGCGACCGCGCGATCCCGAAGTCGATCAGCTTGGCTGCCTCCGGACCGAGCATGACGTTGCCCGACTTGACGTCGCAGTGCACGAGGCCCCGGTCGTGGATGACGCGCAGGCCGGCCAGCAGCTCGCTGCCGAGGCGCAGGACCTCGTCGCGCGACAATCGACCGCTCTCGTCGAGCGCCTGGCGCAGGGACCGGTGTCGGTCGAGCAGCTCCATCACGATGAAGTGCGCGTCTCCGTCGCTGCCCGAGTCGTAGACGTGGACGAGGCTCGGGTGCGAGAGCGACGCGGCGGCTCGCGCCTCGGCCAGGAAGCGCTCCGTGAACGCCGGGTCATCCGCGTACGGCTGCGCGAGGACCTTGACGGCCACGTCCCGCTCGAGCCGGACGTCGCGCGCGCGATACACGCGCGCCATGCCGCCACGGGCGACCAGCGCGTCGATCCGATACCGATCGGCCAGCGTGCGACCGACCATCGCATCCGGCGGCGGCTCGGCCGTCACCCGCCGGGATCCGACGCGACGCCGGCGGCCGAGGCATGCGCGCCCTCGATCGAACGCAGCGCCGCGGCGAGCCGCTCGAGCGGTGCCGCGAGCAGGGCCGCTCCTCCCTCACTCAGCGCGATGCGCAGGGCGCGGTCGGCGGTCGCCGCCTCGTCGGCAAGCGCGGCGAACTCGTCGGCGGCATCGCGGGCCGCCACGGCGTCGCCGGCCTGGGTCGCATCGAGGATCCGCTCCACGGCGTCGATCATCGCATCCGTCGTGCCGATCCACACCGGCAGCGTGGGGAGATCGGTCTCCCATGCCACCACCGCATCGTGGTCCGCCCGGGCGCGCGCGGTCAGCTCTGCGGCCTGCGTCGACGTCACCGCGCGCCAGTGCGACCAACGCCTCTTCCAGCACCCCGGGCAGCCCCGTCGCCCGCGCGGAGAGGTCGGCGAATTCCTCCGCAGCGGGGCCGGCGGCCGCCAGCTGCGCGGCGATCGACGTGAGCTCGCCGACGGCAACGGGCTGGGGCGTGACGGTCGCATCGGGATGCCACGCGACCCTGGCCGACGTCGAGTTGCGCCACCGCGCGCCGCGCCGGCGCGACGGAATCCTCCGCGCCGGCGATGAGCGCCGCCGCTTCCGAGATGGGTGTGCCCGGCGGCTCGCCTCCGCCGACCACGTCGGCCGCCGCGCGACGCGCTGCCTCGAGCCCCGGCTGCGATCGCGGCCCGCAACGCGTCGAGGGCGGAGACCGCGGCCGCTGCCCGCTCGCGAACGAGATGCTCAGCGACGATGTCGATCGAGGGGTCCGCGGCGACCGGACCCAGGATGATCGCCAGGCCAAGCACGGCAACCGCGGCGGAAGCGGCCGCGCGGGTCCCTATCATGGGCCGATGGTCTCTGCCGACGCGCTGCGGTCGCTCCCGAAGGCGGAGCTCCACCAGCATCTCGACGGGTCGATCCGTCCGGAGACGGCGGTTGAGCTGGCCGCTGCGCTCGGCATGCCGCTCGATATCGACGACGTGCGCCGCCGCATGGTCGCGCCCGAGCACGGCGAGAGCCAATCGGGGCTGCTCGCGTACTTCGACCTCCCGATCGCGCTGCTCCAGACCGGTGAGGCGCTCGAGCGCGTCACCAGCGAGCTCGTCGAGGACCTCATGCACGACGGTGTGCGGTACGCGGAGGTTCGCTGGGCGCCACGCCTGCACCTCGAGCGCGGGCTGTCGGTGACCGCGGTCCTCGAGGCGGTCGCCTCCGGGATCGCCCGCGCCGCGCAGACGCACGGCGCCGCCACGCCGTTGATCGGCCTGATCGTCACGGCAATGCGCTCGCATCCGCCCGCCGCGAACGTCGAGCTCGCCCGCGCCGCGGCGGCGTTCGGACCGCCGATCCTTGGGTTCGACCTTGCCGGGCCTCGAGGCCGAGTGGCCGGCGCCCCCACACGCCGCGGCCTTCAACGAGGCTCGCGACGGCGGGCTCGCGCTGACCGCCCACGCGGGTGAGGTCCCGGGTGCGCAGCGCGTTCGCGAGGTGCTCGATTTCGGGATCCGCCGCGTGGCGCACGGTGTGACCGCCATCGAGGACGAAGCGCTCCTCCAGCTCCTCCGCGCGCGCGACGTGACCCTGGACCTCTGTCCGACCTCGAACGTCCAGGCCGGGATCGTCTCGGACCTGGCGAGCCATCCGATCGCCGCGCTCCATCGGGCGGGCGTCAGCGTGACCATCTCGACCGATGACCGCACCGTGACGGGAATCACGCTCACCGAAGAGATGGCACGGACGGCGACGGCGGTTGGCCTGACAGACGACGAGCTGGCGACGATCGCACTGAATGGCTTCGCTCGGGCCTTCGCCCCGCCGGTCGCCATGGCGCCGCTGCGAGCAGAAGCCGCTCGATCATGGGACGCGTGGCGGGCAGCGAGCAACATCAGCTGATACGCGTCTCGAGCAGCGCCAGCACGGCGGCCGGATCGGCGGCGATCGCGTCGGGGCGCCGCTCGCCGGCGAGCTCGGCAGCAAGGGTCGCGTCGGCCACGCCGGTCAGCACGAGAATCGCGGCGCAACCGGCGCGGTGGGCTCCGGCCACGTCGGCATCGGGGTTGTCGCCGATGACGATCGCCTCGGTGGGCGGTACGCCGCTGGCCTCCAGGATGGCCTGGAACATCGCCGGCGACGGCTTGCCGATCACCTCCGGTGTGACGCCGGAGGCCGTCGCCAGGGCGGCCACGATCGATCCAGCCCCCGGCAGGAAGCCTTCCGCGGTGGGATACCGAGTGTCCGCGTTGGTCGCGATGAAGCGCGCTCCGTCGTTGACGGCGCGCATCGCGACGGCAAGTCGGCGGTAATCGAGGTCTGGATCGAGCCCAACGATCACCGCGTCGAACGGCCGGTCCAGCGGTCCTCCCGCGTGGCCGGCCATCGAGGGGTCTCCGGCCATGACGACCGACAGCCCCGCGTCCCGCAGCTCGGCTTCCATCCCGTCGGCACCGATGGCGAGCACGGACCGCACCTCCGGCGCATGGCGGCGCAGGTGCTCGACCGTTGCCGACGTGGACGTCACGATCTCCTCGACCGTGGTGGCGATGCCCATTCCCTCGAGGCGCGTCACGTACCCCTCGCGTGCCACCATCGAGTTGTTCGTGGCGAACCGCACGGCCACCCCGGCAGCGTGCAGCGCCGCGACGAGCTCACGCGCTCCCTCGATCGGCTCGAGACCGCGATAGATGACGCCGTCCAGGTCGAAGATGACGAGGCGGACGCGCTCCGGAAGGCTGCTCATGCCGCGGGATGATACGGGTGTCGCGGTGCGCCTGACCCTTGAGGGAGCGATGGTCGAGGAAGTATGATGCCGCAGATTCTGCGCCAGGTGCCCGTGGCCCGAGCGCACCGATGCGCCGCGAAAAGCGGCAGATCGCACCCGATGGTGTGGAGGAAACAGATGCGGAAGAACCCCAGCTCATTGATGGCCGTTCTGGCCACCCTGATGCTGATCCTGGCGGCCTGTTCTGATGGCGGCGGAAGCTCGGCATCGCCCGGTTCCGAGGCGCCCAGCGAGAGCGCAGCCGAGTCCGTTGCCCCGTCCGAGAGCGCGGCGGCCTCGGTCGATTACAAGGCCTGCATGGTCAGCGACATCGGCGGCATCGACGACAACAGCTTCAACGAGAACGCCTGGAAGGGCATGGAGGACGCGGCGGCCGACTTCGGCGTGGAGGTCACCTTCCTCGAGTCCCGCGGCCCAGGAGGACTACGCGCGCAACATCGACCAGCACATCAGCGACGGCTGCGACATGATCGTGACCGTGGGCTTCCTGCTCGGTGACGCGACCCAGGCGGCGGCCGAGGCAAACCCGGACGTCCGCTTCGCCATCGTCGACTTCGCCTACGACCCGGCGCTGCCGAACGTCGAGGGCCTCGTCTACAGCACCGCCGAGGCGGCCATGCTGGCGGGCTACGCGTCGGCCTCGTGGTCGAGGACCGGCATCATGGGCACGTTCGGTGGCATCAACATCGGCGCGCCGGTGACCGACTTCATGGACGGCTTCATCGCCGGAGCCAACTACTGGAACGAGGAGCAGGGCGCCGACGTCCGCGTGCTCGGCGGCAGGGATCCGAACGATCCCACCACCGGCTCGTTCACCGGCAACTTCGACAGCACCGATGACGCCAAGAACCTCACCATCGGCATGCTCCAGGAGGGCGCAGACGTCATCCTTCCGGTCGGCGGACCGATCGGGCAGGGCACGTTCGCGGCCATCGAGGAGCAGGGTGCCGAGGCCGTCGGCCTCGGGGTCGACGTCGACTGGACCCTGACCGTTCCCGAATTCTCGAGCCTGATGCTGACGCACATCCTCAAGAAGATCGACGTGTCGGTGGAGGCCGCGGTCGCACGCGGGCTGGCTGACGAGCCGCCGGAGGCGGTCTTCGTCAGCACGCTCGAGAACGGTGGCGTGGACCTCGGTCCGTTCCACGACTACGAGGATGACTTCTCGCAGGAGGTGCTCGACGGGATCGAGGCCCTTCGCGAGGCGATCATCGCCGGCGACGTGGTTCCGTCGGACTACTACGGCGAGTAGCCGACTCGAAGGACCCATACATGAACGGGCGGCGCCGCTGAGGCGCCGCCCGTTTCCTCCATCCGCGGAGGGTGCGGCACAGTGAAGCTCGAGCTGCGGGGGATCACCAAGCGCTTCCCCGGCGTCGTCGCGAACGAGGGCGTGGATCTCCTCGTGCAGCCCGGCGAGATCCTCGGCCTGCTCGGCGAGAATGGCGCCGGCAAGTCGACGCTCATGAACGTCCTCTACGGCCTCTATCAGCCCGACGAGGGCGAGATCCTGATCGACGACCAGCCGGTCGCATTCTCCGGCCCCGGCGACGCCATCGCCGCCGGCATCGGCATGGTCCATCAGCACTTCATGCTCGTGCCGGTCTTCACCGTCACCGAGAACGTCATGCTCGGCGTCGAGACCACGCGCGGACCGTTCGGACGGCTCGACCTCGGCGCCGCCCGGGCCCGCATCGTCGAGATCTCCGAGAAGCACGGCCTGCGAGTCGATCCCGACGCGGTCGTCGAGGACCTGCCGGTCGGCATCCGGCAGCGCATCGAGATCATCAAGACGCTGTACCGGCACTCCGACATCCTCATCCTGGACGAGCCGTCGGCGGTCCTGACTCCCCAGGAGACCGATGAGCTGTTCGACGTCATGCGCTCGCTCGTCGCCAGCGGCACATCCATCATCTTCATCACCCACAAGCTCAACGAGCTGCTCGAGATCGCCGATCGGATCACCGTCCTGCGGCGCGGAAAGGTGGTCGGCACGACCACGCCGGATGCCACCTCCCGGGAGGAGCTGGCGACGATGATGGTCGGCCGCGTCGGTCCAGCTGGTGGTGGACCGAGAGCCGGCCACGCCGGGCGAGCCGGTGCTCGAGGTCAGGGACCTCGTCGTCCGCGACGAGCGCGGCCACGCGGCGGTGGACGGCCTGGACCTGACGGTTCGGGCGGGCGAGATCGTCGCCATCGCCGGCGTCCAGGGCAACGGCCAGAGCGAGCTGGCGGAGGCGATCACGGGCCTGCAGGCCGCCGACTCCGGCGAGATCCGGATCGCCGGCCAGGTGCTCGGCCCGGATCCGCGAGAGGTCTACGAGGCCGGCGTGGCGCACGTGCCGGAGGACCGCATGGAGGACGGGCTCATCGCCGGCTTCACCGTCGCCGACAACCTCGTCCTGAACAGCTACTGGGCGCGAGCCATTCGCCTCCGGCCTGCGGCTCCACGGCGATGCCATCGTGGAGAACGCCGAGAAGCGGGTGGCCGAGTTCGATGTTCGAACTCCATCGATCTTCAACGACGTCGCCAACCTGTCGGGCGGCAACCAGCAGAAGGTGATCGCGGCGCGCGAGTTCCCACGCCCGCTCAAGCTGATCGTGGCGGCCCAGCCGACGCGTGGCCTCGACGTCGGGTCGATCGAGTACATCCATCGCCGCATCGTCGAGAAGCGCGACGAGGGGGCGGCCGTGCTCATCATCTCGAGCGAGCTCGACGAGGTGATCGCCCTCGGCGATCGCGTCGCCGTGATGTACCAGGGCAAGATCACCGCCATCCTCGAGCCGCGCGAGGCGACGTTCGAGCGTCTCGGGCTGCTCATGGGCGGTGCCCATCCGGAAGACCACACCCCGGAGGAGGCGGTCAGCCTGGCCGCCGAGGCCAGTGACTGACGAGCAGGCGCAGGCCGGACCGTCGCGCGCCACCCGCATGCTGCGCGGTCTGCTGCTCCCCGTCCTCGCCGTCCTGACCGCCTTCGTGGTCGGGGCGCTCGTCATCATCCTCACCGACGAGGCGCTGTTGGGGCTGTGGGTCACTGATCCGATCGCCGCCGTGGGCGGTTCATGGTCGGCCGTCATGGACTCGTACGGGGCGCTGCTGCGCGGCTCCATCGGCGATCCCGCCCGACTGATCGGGGCGCTGCTGGTCCTCGATTGGCTCGAGGTCAAACGCGCGTTCGGACCGCTCTCCGAGACGCTCGTATCGGCGACGCCGCTCATCCTCACCGGGCTGTCCGTCGCGCTCGCCTTCCGGGCCGGCCTCTTCAACATCGGCGCCGAGGGGCAGCTCTACATCGGCGCCCTGTTCTCCATCATCGTGGGCTTCAGCTTCGCCGGCCTGCCGTGGTTCATCCACCTGCCGCTCGCGGTGCTGGCCGGATTCGCCGGCGGGGCACTGTGGGGCTTCGTCCCCGGCATCCTCAAGGCACGCACCGGCGCCCACGAGGTGATCGTGACGATCATGATGAACTTCGTCGCCTACCGGATCATCGACTACGCGCTCAAGACGCCGTTCGTGCAGCGCGAGGGCCGCCCTGACCCCATCTCGAAGATCGTCGAACCGGGCGCCGTCCTCGTGCCGCTCATCGAGGGGCTGCGGGTGCACTGGGGCATCGTGATCGCGCTCATCGCGGCGGCGGTCGTGTCGTGGCTCCTCTTCCGCTCCACGAAGGGCTTCGAGTTCCGCGCGGTCGGGCTGAACCCGCGCGCGGCGAACTACGCGGGCATGAGCATCTCGTGGACCATGGTGCTGTCGATGGTCATTGCCGGCGGGCTGGCCGGGCTGGCCGGGGCAAGCATCATGCTCGGCGGCTCGAAGACGCTGACCCCGGGCTTCTCGCCCGGCTACGGCTTCGACGGCATCGCGGTCGCCCTCATCGGCGCCACCCGCCCTGGCGGCGTCGTCGGCGCCGCCCTCCTCTTCGGTGCCCTGCGGGCGGGCGCAACACCGATGCAGGCCGCGACCGGCACGCCGATCGACATCGTCGTCATCATCCAGGCGCTCGTGATCATGTTCATCGCCGCCCCCGCGCTCGTCCGGGCGATCTATCGCATCCGGGCGCGGCGCACGCTGGGCACCGAAGTCTTCGCCAAGGGATGGGGTTCATGACCGCCGCCGCCTCCACCCCGACGGCCGCGACCGCGACGCTCACGGAGCGCAAAGCGCGGACGCGCCAGCGCGTCCTTGGCCTGTTCTACCTGTTCATCGCCGCGGTCATGGTCATCGGGTTCGCGCTTCCGGTCGGCGACGCGCAGCTCCACGTTCACCCTCAACCTGGGGCCGGCGGCCATCACGCTGCCCGACCTGGTGCTGCCATCCGCCGGGACGGGCTACGTCCTGGCTGCCGTCGTTGCCTTCGCGGCCGCCGTCCAGCTGACGCGCGGCTTCGGCACCCGCTGGGCGGTCATGCTCGCCATCGTTGCCTCCGCGTTCGTCTCCGCGTTCCTGGTGTGGGTGGCGGCCGGGCAGTCGATGAGCCTGACGGGGGTCCTGCAGAGCACCGTTCAGCGCTCGGTCCCGATCGTGTTCGGTGCGCTGTCGGGCGTGCTCTGCGAGCGCGCGGGCGTGGTGAACATCGCCATCGAGGGGATGCTCCTGTCGGGGGCCTTCGTCTCCGCCGTCGTCGCCAGCTGGACCGGCAACCCCTGGATCGGCATCGGCGCCGCGATCCTCATGGGCGGGCTCCTGGCCCTCATGCTGGCGGTCCTCACCATCCGGTATCGCGTCGACCAGATCATCGCCGGCTTCGTGATCAACATCCTGGTCACCGGGCTCACCGGCTTCCTGTCGGTGCGCGTCCTGCAGCCGTACCAGGACGAGCTCAACACGCCCGAGCGGCTCGGCCAGGTGCCCATCCCGCTCCTCTCCGACATCCCGATCCTGGGGCCGATCCTCTTCCGGCACAACTTCTTCGTCTACGCCATGTTCATCCTCATCATCGTCATGCACTACGGCCTCTTCTACACCCGCTGGGGCCTCCGGGTGCGCGCGGTCGGTGAGCATCCCAAGGCGGCCGACACGGTCGGCATCAACGTGTTCTGGGTGCGCTACAGCACCGTGATCCTGGGCGGCATGGTGGCCGGGCTCGGAGGCGCCTACTTCACCATCGGCTCGACCGGCGGCTTCGAGCGCGAGATGACCGGCGGGCGCGGCTTCATCGGCCTGGCCGCCATGATCTTCGGCGGGTGGACCCCGATCGGCTCGTTCCTGGCCGGCCTCGTCTTCGGGTTCGCCGATGCGATCCAATCCCGACTCTCGATCCTCAACATCGGCATCCCGTCCGAGTTCCTGCTCATGGTGCCGTACATCGTGACGATCATCGTGGTGGCCGGCGTCGTCGGCAGGGCGCGCGCGCCGGCGGCCGACGGCAAGCCCTACGTCAAGGAGTGACGCCCCGTCCTCGGCGGGTGATCCTCGACTGCGACCCCGGCCACGACGACGCCATGGCGATCCTGCTGGCCGCCGCCTCGCCGGCGATCGAGCTCCAGGCGATCACGACCGTCGCCGGCAACCAGACACTCGAGAAGACCACGCTGAACGCCCGTCGGGTGTGCAGCGCCGCCGGCATCACCCGAGGTGCCGATTGCGGCCGGATGCGATCGGCCGCTGCAGCGCGACCCGATCGTTGCCGCCGAGATCCACGGTGCGTCCGGGCTCGACGGCGTCGACTGGGCCGATCCGACGGTGGACGCTGGATCCTCGACGCGCGCCGGACCTGATCATCGAGATCGCGGAGTCCGACGAGCTCCCGCTCACCATCGTTGCCTGCGGTCCGTTGACGAACGTCGCCACCGCGCTGGCGCAGTCAGCGGGCCTCGCCTCGCGGCTGGAGCGCATCGCGATCATGGGTGGTGCGATCGGGCTCGGAAACTGGACGCCCTCCGCCGAGTTCAACATCTTCGCGGACCCCGAGGCGGCGGCCGCGGTGCTCGACTCGGGCGTGCCGATCACCCTCGTTCCCCTGGAGGTGACGCATCGGGCCCTTGCCACCGACGACGTGGTGCGACGCATCGCCGAGCTCGGCACGCCGGTGGCTGAGATGTCCGTGGCGCTGATGCGCTTCTTCGCCGAGACCTACCGGCGGGTGTTCGGGTTCGACGCGCCGGCGGTCCACGATCCCTGCGCCGTGGCCGCCATCATCGACCCGTCCATCGTTCCGACGCGGCACATGAACGTGACGATCGACACGCTCTCCGAGCTGAGCCTGGGTCGGACGGTGTGCGATGTGTACGGCACGACCGGCCGTCCGCCGAACGTGGCCGTCGGGATGGACCTGGACGTCGATCGGTTCTGGGACCTGATGGTCGACGCGTTGGGGAGCTACGCGGCCTAGGTCCGGTGGACCTCGCCGGCCACGTGCGGATGCGGCGTGGGCGGCACGCGCAGCAGGTCGACCGAGAGGCCGTGAGCGCTGAGGTCGCGCACCACCGCGAGATGGTCATAGTCGACCGAGCGGAAGCCGATCGCCATATCCGGGTCGCCGATGTAGATCACGGCGTAGCGCGCCCGCGCGTCGCCTTCGGTCCCGCACCCGACCGAGCCGCAGGCGACGAAGTGCGCCTGGCCGACGACGCGGTGGAAGGCCTCGTGCGTATGCCCGAAGCAGAAGAGGTCGTCGCCCTCATCGCTGGCCAGGCGCGCGAGGACCCGCGAAGGGCGGTCCGACCACAGATACTCGTTCTCGCGCAGCGGCGAGCCATGGAAGAAGCTCACCGATCGACCGGCCAGGTCCACGCGCAGGGTCTTCGGGAGCTGGCGCAGCCACGACCGATGCTCGTCGGTCAGCGTCTCGGCGGTCCACCGCATCGAGACGTCGCCCGCGGCCTCCGCCTCGCTCGACGCCCAGGCCGCACCCGTCTGCTCGCGATCCATGCCGACGGCCTCGTCCCAGTTGCCCTGCACCGTCGGAATCTCGAGGCTGCGGAGCAGCTCGACCGTCTCGTTCGGGTGCGGGCCACGCCCGACCACGTCGCCCACGCAGTAGATCGCATCGGCGCCGATTTGCGCGATGTCATCCACCACCGCGCGCAGCGCGGGCAGATTGGCATGGATATCAGCGATGACAGCAATTCGCATGCGGGCAGTTTCGCCATGGGGACCGCCGGCCGCAATACCCCCGAGGGGAAACTTCCGTACGCCCCGTCAGCCCGCCGCGAGCGTGGATCGACGCCCGCGCCACCGGCGATGGAGCGCCTGGACGCCCGCTGCGGCCAGCAGGCAGAACAGCGGCACGAGGTAGGCGTGGTAGCGACTGTGCACCTCGAGCGCCAGGTGCGTCACGGCGACGAGCGTGATCGTCATCCCGATCAGCAGCGCGGCCGGGCGCGGGTCGCGCCGGCCGGCCCACATGCCGACCGCGGCCAGGACGGCGAGCAGCGTCCAGAAGAGCTGGGTCACCAGCCAGCCCACATGGACATCGCGGGTGATGACTCTGGCGCGCACGGCGTACGAGGCGGCGTACGACTCGCTGTCCCACAGCGTGGCGAACTTGGTCGGCAGGAGCGCGAGCGAGCCGGCCGGGTCCTCCAGGATGCGATCCAGCGCCAGGCTGCCCGCGTATCGGCTTCGATCCCACCACGTGTCCCCCGGGAATTCGGCAAGGCGGGCCGCATCCTCGGCGTTCCACTGCCCGCCGTACTCACGATTCGCGCCGACGTAGAGGCTCCAGCCGCCGTAGGCGGAGGTCGAGAGCGACAGGTCGCCGTGCGCGCGCAGGTTGTAGGCCACGACCGGGAGCAGGAAGACGACGAGGAGCCCGCCGATGAGCGCGGCCCGCTGCAGGGTCCGCCGAAGCGGCCAGCCGACCAGCCACGGAAGGAGCGCCACCGGGATCAGCAGGGACACCGCCGTGGCGCGCACGTACTGGCCCGCGGCAAGGAAGGCCGCACAGGCCACGCCCGCCACGAGCATCTGACGACGCCCGAGTGCGATGCCGGCCCGCACGGCCCCGGCCACCAGCATCGTGTACATCGGCTCGGTCAGCGGTACGAGCACCATCAGGACCTGGGATGGCGCGACCGCGTATGCCGTCGCGGCCACCGCAGCCACACTCCGCCCCCAGCTGACCCGCCCGATGTCCCAGACCAGCCAGGTCGTGACGGCGGCGAACAGGAGGTTCAGCGCCTCGATCGTGCCCGGACCCTCGCCGAGCACGGCGTACGCGCCGGCCAGCACCATTGGGTAGCCCAGTGGCCGGTGGCTGAAGCAGCAGGCACCGTCGAGGATCCCGAGCGCCTGCTCGTGGACGATGACGTTCTCGCCGTACAGCGGCGCGTCCGCCATCACTGCGAACGCCGCGCGAACGCCGATCGCCAGCCCGACGATCAGCAGCGGCAGCAGGAGTCCGTTGAGCCGCCGGTGCCGGGCCGCACGCCCGGCGACGGCGATCACGGCGACACTCGCCAGCAGGTAGCCGGCCGTCACGCCCAGACCGAAGCGCCCGTATGGCTTGAGTGCGGGGAGGTCGGCCAGCAGCGCGCCGATCAGGTCGCCCGTGCGCACCAGCGCGCTCACGGCGATGAGCGCCAGGACGATGAATGCGAGGGCCCATGCCGCCGTGGCCGGGATTCGGGAGCCCGCGGAGGGCGTCGCCGGCGCGTCGTCGCCTGGCTGCCGCTCCCCCGTCATGCGGTCAGATCGAACCGCTGCCCACCGCGACCGGGGCAGCGAGCACGCTCACGCGGCCGGCCACGACGCGTGCGACCTCGCGGAGCGCGGCCGCGGCGCGAGAGGTCTCCCCGCCGGGATATTGGGCCGACGTGATCGGCACCCCGGCGTCGCCGCCGGCGCGCACGCCCGGCTCGAGCGGGATGCGGCCGAGCACCTCCAGGTCCAGCTCGCGTGCGATCTTCTCGCCGCCGCCTGACCCGAAGATGTCGTGCTCCTCGCTGCAGTGCGGGCAGACGAAGCCGCTCATGTTCTCGATCACGCCGAGGGTTCGGACGTTCACCTTGTTGAACATGCCGATCGCCTTGCGCGCGTCGAGCAGGCTCACCTCCTGCGGCGTGGTGACGATCACCGCGCCGGTCAGCGGGATGAGCTGGCTCAGGCTCAGCGCGGCGTCGCCGGTGCCCGGCGGCAGGTCGATGACGAGGTAATCGAGCTCACCCCACTCCACGTCCCGCAGGAACTGGGCGATGGCGCTGTGGATGAGCGGCCCGCGCCAGATGACGGGCGCATCGGCCTGGAGGAAGTACTGGATGCTCATCATCTGGACGCCGTGGCTGATGACCGGGTTGGGGCGTCCGCCGTTGCCGGTGACGTGCGCGCTCTGGGTGCCCATCATGATCGGCACGTTCGGGCCGGTGATGTCGGCGTCGAGCAGGCCGACCCGCGCTCCGTCGCGCGCCAGGCTGACGGCGAGGTTGACGGCCACGGTCGACTTGCCCACGCCGCCCTTGCCGGACGCCACCGCGATCGTGTTCTTCACGCCGGGGATCAGGTCGGCCGCCGGTCCGCCGAAGGTGCGCTTCACGTTGCTGGCCCAATCGACCCGGACGAGGCTCGCGCCGAGGGGCGTCAGCGCGTCCCCGATGTCGCTCTCGATCGTCGCCTTGAGGGGGCAGGCAGGCGTCGTGAGCTCGACGGTCAGGTCGACGACGCTGCCGTCGATCGTCACGTTCTTGACCATCCCGAGCGAGACGAGGTCTCGCCCGATCTCGGGGTCCTTCACCCCGCCGAGCGCAGCGAGGATGTTGTCGTTCGTGAGCTGGTTGGACATGGGCGGGCTCGGGATCTCCTCTGATCGGGACCGATGCGGCCCGTTGAGCGTAACAGAGCGCTCGCTCCGCCTTCATACAACCTATGTTGACGAGGCCGGCGCGGTCCCTACGGCAGCCCGTCGAACAGGGAGGCCTCACCGTCGACCGGGATCGGCAGCGCGGATGCCGACAGCCGATAGTGCTCGGTGCCGAGCCACGCGTCGCGCGCGATCCGAGCCCCAGTCGTGGAACGGACCGACCGAGCCCGTCTGCGATACGTGCCGGCTGATGGCCGCCAGCTTGAGCTGGGCGAGCTCACCGAGATCGACGGCGACGGTCGGCTCGACCGCCGATCCATAGCCCTCGGGCGGCAGCCGATCGCCGAGCACGGCAAGCGCGCTCTGCGGCACGACGAGGTCGTAGAGCTTGGCCGCCCGCCAGGCAACCTGGTCCTCCTCGATGTCGTCCTCGTAGGCGAGCGGCTCGGCCGCCAGGTCGTAGGCGGCGCGCACGGCGCGCGACAGGACGACGTGGTCGGTGTCACCGGTGACGCCATCGGGACCGAAGGACAGGATCACCTCCGGCCGGTGCATCCGGATCGGCTCGACGATCCTGCCGACCAGCGTGTCGAAGTTCACGCGATCGAGATCCCCCTCCGCGTAGTCGAGCATGCGCACCACCCGCACCCCGAGCAGCGCCACCGAGCGTCGCAGCTCGTCCTCCCGGACCGTGTCGACGTTCCGCCAGGTGACCGGGTTGTCCTTCACGTCACGGTTCTTTCCGCCGGGCGACGGCGGGCTCTCGTTCACGCGGGAGTCGAACCAGCCGCGCGTGGCGCACACGACGACCACGAAGGCGCCGCTGGCAGCCGCGCTGGCGATGGCCCCGCCGAAGCCGAATGCCTCGTCGCCCGGGTGGGCGACGACGACCATGAGGCTTCGTGCCACGCGCACGCTCGCGGACCGGTCGCCAGATCGAGGACACGGCCGGCAGTATACGGTCCTAGATGCCCACCTCGACGGTGATCGCCGCATCGGTTCGAGGGCCGTCGGTTCGGCCGCCGACCGACGTCTCGATGGTGGGCGCGCGATCCAGGAAGCTCGCCGACGCGCCGATCTCGATGGCCCGCAGCACCTCTTCCATCGACAGGATGTCATGGCGCATCAGCAGGTTGAGCTCGTCGCGCAGGTAGGTGCGCAGCATCTCCGGGCCATCGGTGCTGACGGTGAAGCGGACCTCGTTCTCGACGAACGCGCGCACCACCCGGCGCACCTCGCCGATGCTGCGCAGCACGCCGCGTGTTGAGGTTCGAGCGCGGGCAGACCTCGAGCACCGTGCCGCGCTCGCGCAGCATGGCGAGCACGCGCGGATCCTCCGCGCTGCGGACGCCGTGGCCGATGCGGTCCGGCTCGAGCGCCTCGAGCGCCTCGCGCACCTCCTCGGCGCCTCCGGTCTCACCGGCGTGGACCGTCAGGCCCAGTCCGGCACGCCGGCACTCGTCGTAGATCTCGGCGTAGTCGGCGAACCGGAAGCCATCGGTCACCGGACCGGCGATGTCGATCCCCACCACGCCACGGCTGCGCCAGCTGATCGCCTTCGAGGCGATGATCTCGTTCAGCGCCGGCGGGAACGATCGGTCGAGGCAGAAGATGAGCCCGGCGCGGACCTGCGGGTACTCGAGGATGGCGCGGTCCATGCCGCGCACGGCGGCCGCGATGATGTGGTCGAGATCCTGCTCGCCGCCGCGGTTCCGCTTCATCGGGTTGAAGCGCAGCTCGAGGCCGGTCACGTTGTTCTTGCGATACGCGCCGCCGATCACCTCGTACACGCTGCGCTCGACGGCGATGGGGCTCGACTGGATCAGCTCGGTCCAGTGGAAGAGCTCCAGGTACGCCTCGAAGCTGCGCCGGCGGCGGCCGACGGTGATGAGGTCGCGGAAGGCCCAGTAGTCCTTGGTCGGCAGCCGGATCCCCTGCGCGTGCGCGATGCCCCACATGATGGCCGGCGTGACGGCGGCTCCGAGATGCACGTGGAGCTCGGTCAGCGGCGTGCGTGGATCGAGGCGCGGTCGTGGCATCGGCATCGGCTTGCTGGCGTGTTCGGCGGAGTGTAGCCGATGCTAGAATCGGCCCGCCATGGACCTGATCCGAGACGTCGCCGACTGGCTCGCCACCGGCTGGGGCGACCGGCTGGGCATCTTCTTCCCGATCGTGCTCGTCGGCCTGCTCGGCCTCTACCTGCTGTGGCTGGTGATCGGCTACCTGCGCGTCAGCCAGGTCGGGATCGCGGACAGGGCCGCGTCCCAGCCGGTCGTCGCGCTGCCGTCCGGTGGCGACGAGCTTCCGCGCGGCGTCCCCTACTGCCCCTTCGACCAGCTCCAGTTCCCGCTCGGCGCCCGCTTCTGCACGAGCTGCGAGCGCGACCTGTCGCTCGACTGCACGAACTGCGGCGCAACCCTGTCGGCGCGGCGACGCGTCCTGCTACCGCTGCGGCACCCCACCGGTGTCGGCGACACCGCAGTCCTCAGCTGACCGGTTGACGCCGGTCGACAACCACGACCGGATCGACCGATGACCACCCTCATCTCCATCCTGCTCATCCTCCGCGTTGACGGTGCTGCTTGCCGCGGCGGCCGTCGGCCTCGGCGCGATCCTGCTCGGCCTCGGGCGCCAGCCGATGCCCGCGAGCGGACCCGCGACGATGACGATCGGCACCGAGGCGCCCCTCCTTCGCCGATTGCCGGCGCTGGGCCTCGCGCTCGCCTTCACGCTCCTGCTGGCGGCGCTTGTCATGCGCGCCATCCTCATCGGCCATGCCCCGTGGTCGAACCTCCACGAGTTCAGCCTCGCCTTTGCCGCGGCACTCATCGGCACCCACCTCCTCCTTGGGCGTGCGCATCCGACTCGACGGCCTTGCGCCGTTCACCGCGCTGCTTGCCGCCGGCCTGGTCGGCCTTCTCGCTCGGGCTGGACGACCGGCGTCGATCCGCTCGTGCCGGCGCTCCAGCAGCCGCTGCTGCTGACGATCCACGTCGGCGCCGCGGTGCTGGCCTACGCGGTCAGCGGTGTCGCGTTCATTGCCGCGGCCGCCGAGATCGGCCAGGCGCGCAGCGGGGACCGGATTCCGATCCTGCCGTCTGCCGCCGCGGCGCGCGCGATCGGGCACCGGGCCGTGCTGGTCGCGTTCCCGATCCTGACCATCGCCATCGCCCTCGGATCGGTGTGGGCCAACCTGGCGTGGCGGTCGTACTGGAGCAACGACCCCAAGGAGCTCGCCGCGGCCGCGACCTGGCTCGTGTTCGGCGCCTACCTGCACGTCGCCGGGCGTCGAGATCGCTGGGAGCGGCTCGCCCCGTGGCTGATCGTGCTCGGCTTCGCCGGCGTCCTGTTCACGTACATCGGCGCTGGGCTCTTCTTCATCGGCGAGCACAGCTACGCCGCACCATGAGTCGGATGAAGACGCGCGAGCTGACGGTCGAGACCGGGGGCGAGCCCGACGCTTGCCGATCTGACCGGACGCCTGCGCCGCGTTCCTCGCCGAAGAGGGGGCGGAGGATGGCCTGCTCACCGTCTTCGTTCCGCACGCCACCGCCGGCGTCGTGGTGGTCGAGCTCGGCGCGGGCTCGGACGCGGACCTGCTGGCGGCCGCTGGAGCGCCTGCTGCCGCACGATGACCGCTGGCGCCACCGCCACGGCAGTCCCGGCCACGGCGCCGATCACGTGCTGCCGCTGCTCGCGTCGCCGTCGCCTCACCGTGCCGGTCGTCGGCGGACGCATGACGCTCGGCACGTGGCAGTCGATCGCGCTGCTCGATACGAATGCCGACAACCCGCGGCGGACCGTGCGGCTCGCGTTCCTCGCCGGCTAGGAGGTCGGCGCCAGCGCCCTGACCTGCGCTCGCCAGTCGCGCCGGGTCGGTGGTCGGCTCGTCGCAGGCGTACCCGCGGCACGCGTAGGCGGTCGCGCGGCCGTCGCGGGCGGCCTTGCCGACGTAGAGCGGCCAGCTGGCGTGGTGGTCGGTGTCCGCCACGCCGGTGAGCACGAGGTCCGGGGCGTACGGAGCCGCGGCCGCGTGGCGGAGCGCGCGAGCGTCATCTGACTGCTGGTCGCCGGCCACCACCACGTCGATCTGCTCGCCGAGCAGCCGATCGGCCGCGCAGAGCATTCGGCCGAACGCGCTCGGCTGGCGCTCCAGGGCGGGAGCCACCGCGCGCAGGATGGACCTTGCCCGGCCTGCGAGCGTCTCGTCGTCGGTCAGCAGCGCCAGGCGCAGGAGCACGTCGGCGCCCAGGCTGTTCGCCGATGGCGTGGCGTTGTCGACCAGGCCGCGGGGCTGCGCGACGGTCCGCTCGTGCTCGGACGAGGTGTCCACGAACGTGCCGGCGTCGGCGTCCCAGAACTCGCGGAGCGCCGTCGCCACCAGGCGTTGGGCAAGCTGCAGCGGCGCCGGCTCGCCGAGCGCGGCGTGCGCGGTGAGCAGGCCGTCGGCGATGGCCAGGTAGTCCTCGCAGAAGGCCGGCGTGTGGGCGCGGCCGTCGCGGGCCGTGCGCCACAGGCGGTCGCCCTCGCGCACCAGCTGCGTCTCGATGAAGGCGACGAGCGCCCGCGTGGCGGCCGCGTACCGCGGATCGTCGCAGGACGAGCGTCGCGTGGCCGAGCGCGCGCAGCGCGAGCCCGTTCCAGGCAGCGAGCTGCTTGTCGTCGCGAGCGGGTCGGACTCGCCGCGATCGGGCCGCCAGCAACGCCGTCCGGCCGCGCGCGACCAGCTCAGGCGGTGGCTCGGCGGTGCCGGTGCGGTGCAGCACGTTGGTCCCCTCCCAGTTGCCCGCGGCGGTCACGCCCCAGAACTCGGCCAGCATTCGGCGCTCGTCGGGATCGAGGCCCGCATCGGAAAGGGCCGCCATGAGCTCATCGTGGGTCCAGGCGTAGAAGCGGCCTTCGACGCCCTCGCTGTCGGCGTCGAGCGCCGAGGCGAAGCCGCCGTCGGGGGTGCAGCAGCTCGGCGAGCATGAAGTCGAGCGTCTCGCGCGCCACCTGCGCATACCGCTCGTTGCCCGTTGCCCGGTAGCCCTCGAGGTAGGCGTGGGCGAGCAGCGCGTTGTCGTACAGCATCTTCTCGAAGTGCGGCACCAGCCAGTGGGCATCGGTGCTGTAGCGGGCGAAGCCGCCGCCGAGCTGGTCGTTGATGCCGCCATCGGCCATGGCATCCAGCGTCCGGGTCACCATCGCCAGGACCGCCGGGTCGCCGGATCGGCGCCAGGATCGGAGCAGGAACTCCAGTGCCATCGCCGGCGGAAACTTCGGAGCGCCGCCGAACCCGCCGTGCACGGCGTCGAAGCTGGCACCGATGCGCGCGGCGGCGGCATCGAGCTGCGATCGTTCCGGGTCGTGATCGCCGGAGGGCGCCGACAGCTGCGCCTGCAGATGGCCGGCGAGCGCGCCGGCCTGCTCGCTCGACCTCGGTACGACGCGAGCGGTACGCGTCGGCGACGGCGGCGAGGACGCGCGGGAAGCCGGCCATGCCGTGGCGGTCGTCGGGCGGGAAGTAGGTGCCGCCGAAGAACGGACGCAGGTCGGGCGTCAGGAAGACGCTCATCGGCCAGCCGCCCGAGCCCGTCATGGCCTGCACGGCCGCCATGTACACGTCGTCGAGGTCGGGGCGCTCCTCACGGTCGACCTTGATGCTGACGAAGTGCTCGTTCATGAGCGCCGCGATCTCGGGGTTCTCGAAGCTCTCGCGCTCCATCACGTGGCACCAGTGGCAGGCCGAGTACCCGATCGAGAGGAAGATCGGCCGATCCTGCGCCCGCGCCTTCTCGAGCGCCTCCGGACCCCACGGATGCCAATCGACCGGGTTGTTCGCGTGCTGGAGCAGGTACGGGCTCGTTTCGGCGGCAAGGCGGTTCGGCATGGCTGGCGGTGTCAGCCGCTGAACTGCTCGGCCGAGAGCTTGGCGTACAGCCCCTCCTGGCGGATGAGCTCGGCGTGCGTGCCGCGCTCGACGATCCGGCCGCGGGACATGACCAGGATCTGGTCGGCGCGCAGGATGGTCGAGAGCCGATGCGCGATGGCGATCGTGGTGCGTCCCTCCATGAGCCGCTGGAGGGCCGTCTGGATGAGGCGCTCGCTGACCGTGTCGAGCGCGGAGGTCGCCTCGTCCAGGATGAGGACCCGCGGGTCCTTGAGCAGCACGCGCGCGATGGCCACTCGCTGCTTCTCGCCGCCGGACAGCTTGTAGCCGCGCTCGCCGACCACGGTGTCGTAGCCGTCCGGCAGCTCACCGATGCGGTCGTGGATGGCCGCGGCACGGGCGGCCTCCTCGATCTCCTCCATCGTCGCGTCCGGCTTCGCGTAGCGCAGGTTGGCGAGGATGGTGTCGTGGAACAGGTAGGTCTCCTGGGTCACGAAGCCGACGACGCGTCCGAGCGACTCCAGCTTGATGCTGCGCACGTCGATGCCGTCGATGCTCACCGACCCTGCGTCCACGTCGTAGAGCCGCGGGATGAGGTAGGTGGAGGTGGTCTTGCCACCGCCGGACGGGCCGACCAGGGCAACCAGCTGCCCCGGCGCGGCATCGAAGGAGATATCGGTCAGCGCGAAGGGCTGCACCGCCGTCGGCACGGCCCGGCCCTCGGCCTCCGCCTCCGCCGCCTCGGATGCCACCTCGAGCTGCGTGGATGCCACCGGGTAGCGGAACGAGGCGTGGTCGAACCGCACGCCCCCGCGCATGGCGTCAGGAGACAGGTCGACCGCATCGGGCGCGTCGGTGATCTCGTGCTCCATCTCGAGGTACTCGAAGATGCGGTCGAACAGGGCCAGCGCTCCCTGGATCTCGACCTGCACGTTCAGGAGCTGCCCGAGCGGGAAGAAGAGGCGCGACTGGAGGGTCGTGAAGGCCACGATCGTGCCGATGCTGATGTCGGTGTCGCCGCCGATGATCAGCGACCCGGCCAGCAGGTAGACGAAGGCCGGCATGATGCTGAAGAAGGTGCCGATCAGCGCGAAGAACCAGCGGCCGATCATCTGGCCACGCACCTGGAGATCGCCCAGGCGCTGCGATTCGGCCCGGAATCGCTCGATACTGGCCTCCTGCTGCCCGAACGTCTTGCTGAGCAGGATTCCCGACACGCTCAGCGACTCCTCGGTGATGGCGCTCATCTCGGCCATCGAGCGCTGCGTCAGGGTGCTGACCTCGCGACGCACCTTGCCGACCCGGTAGGTGATGTAGGCGAAGACCGGCATCAGGCCCAGGCTGAGCACGGTCAGCCGCCAGTCGAGGATCAGCATGGCGATGATCGTGGTCGCGACCGTCGCGAGGTTGCTGAGCAGCGAGGCGGCGGTATCGGTCACGACCGACTGCACGCCGCCGACGTCGTTCGCGATGCGGCTCTGGATCTCGCCCGTGCGCGTCTCGGTGAAGAAGCGGAGCGGCATCCGCTGGAGGTGCGAGTAGAGCGCCAGCCGCAGGTCGTTCATGACGCGCTGGCCGACGACATTCGAGAGGTAGCTCTGCCACACCCCGATCGCGCTGGTCACGATCGGCAGCACGATCATGAGCGCGCACTGGACCCAGAGCAGCTCGAGGCTCGGAGCCTCCGACGTGAGGTTGTCGATGATCAGCTTGAGCAGGATCGGGTTGACGACGCCGACGCTGACGGTGACGAGGATCAGGACGGCGATGAAGAACAGCCGGACCCGATATGGCGCGAAGAAGCCGCCGATCAGGCGCAGCGTCTTGCCGTCCCGTCCCCGGCCGGCGCGTCAGGTCCGGCTCCGAACCACCGAACCCGCCGGCCCAGCCGCCGCCGCCTCCGCCACCTCTGCGCCGCGTCATTCGAGAATGATCGACCCGAAGGCCTGCGCCAGGCCGATCCCCTGGGGCTCGCCCACCTCGCGCGCCCGCTCCCGCATGCGATCCTCAACGGTCTCGGGGTCGACCTGGCTGGCGTGGGCCAGGATGGCGCGGATGCCGATCTCGAACGTGTCGGTGATGTCGATCCACAGGTTCGGCGCCTCGACGCCACTGATCAGGACCTGCCGCACCTTCCAGGGCTCCAGCTTCTCGTCGCGCCACAGCTCGGGGAAGTTGAGGTGATCGCGCGCCGCCGGGTAGACGGCCGACAGGGTGGCCTCGCCGGTGGCGAGGTGATCGGGATGGCCGATGAACGGGTTGTGGTCGAGGCGGCGCTGCGGGTTCATGGTGATGACGAGGTCCGGCCGATAGCGTCGGATCTGGCGGACGACGTCCCGTCGCAGGTCGAGCGAGGGAGTGAGGTAGCCGTCCGGATAGCCGAGATGCACGATCTCGGCGACGCCCAGGATGTCGGCCGCCGCGCGCTGCTCGGCGATGCGCGTGGCGGAGAGCTCCTCCGGCGTCACGTTCGGATCCTCGGTGCCCTTGCCACCGTCGGTGGTCACGACGTAGTCGACCCGCGTCCCCGCCGCGGTCAGCTGCGCGATGGTGGCCGCGGCGAGGAACTCGGCGTCGTCCGGGTGGCTGACCACGACGAGCGCGCGCTCCAGCGGGCTGATCAGCTCGTGGCGCTCCAGGGGGCTCATGCGGGCATGCTACCCCGATTCGACCGGGCGCTCGATTGACCCGTCCGGGGTCGCCGCCCATACTGCCCCGCAGTATGACAACCGTTCCTCACGGCACCCATTTCCGGCACAGCTACACGAAGGACAAGCGGGACCTCGTGACCCGGCTGCGGCGCATCGAGGGCCAGGCTCGAGGGCTGCAGCGCCTCGTCGACGAGGAGGCGTACTGCCTCGACGTCCTGCAGCAGGTCGAGGCGCTGACGGCGGCCGCCGACCAGGTGGCGCTGCTCCTGCTCGAGGATCACATCGACGGCTGCCTGACGCACGCGCTGGAGACGGGCCAGGGAAAGCCGTACGTGGACGAGGTGATGGCGGTCGTACGCCGGACGATGGGTCGGCGCGGGCCGCGGAAGGCGGGCTCGGGCAGCTGAGCCTCGACCGCCTCTGACAGAGGGAGTGCCGCAGGGGGGAACCACGGCACTCCCGCGGGCGAGTCTACCCGTCGCTCACTGGGCGAGCAAGCAGATCCCTCACTCGCCGAACATCGTCAGCTGTTCGCCGCCCCGCTCGATGAGTGGATCCAGTCCGAGCACCGGCTCCAGCCACTCGATTCGGGCGCCCTCTCGGTCGACCAGCGTCTGGAGATGCTGCCATTTGAGGATGTGCCAGTTCTGCCGATCGAGCTCGTCGCGCAGCCATGGAGAGCGCTGGATCTTCAGGCGCAGCAGCTCCGCGCGCTCCGCCGGGATGACGAGGAAGCGGGCCTGGTCCTTGCCGAGCGGAATCTCCGCTCCCCGCCGAAGCACGGCGTCGCCGATCATTGCCGTCCAGTCCACCTCGAACAGGAAGACGAGCCGGCCGCGCACGTACCAGAGCGCGTCGACCTGCCCGAGCGCGTCGGCCGGGGCCCGCACGACCAGCGGCAGGTAGACGCGGCGCTCGTCCTCGGCCAGCCGCTCCACCAGCTGACGCCCGTCGACGACTCGATCGTGCTCGCGCGCCGCGATCCACGCTCGCAGCCCCAGCCGATGGCCATAGTCGACCAGCGTCGCCAGCACGCGGGCGTGATCCTCCGTGCGCCCGCCCAGCTCGTCCTCGGTGGCGAGCGAGCCTCGCTCGCCGGGAGACACGTACGACGCCAGACAGGCGCGCACCAGCTCCTCGTCCGGCGCCTGCAGACCGGGGAAGAGCCCGTAGATGCGATCGAAGAAGCCCGCCTCGTCGATCCTGCCGGCGGTCGACAGGATCGACCACGTCGCCCACTCGACCCGGTCGGCCAGCGGGCGCTCGGCGAGCTCCGGACGACGCAGCCACCATTGCGGTTCCGCCTGCTCGCCGATCCGGACCAGGCTCGGATGGTCGTCCCGCCACAGCTCCTCGCGGATGAGGCTGGCGATCATCTGCGGCCCGCCGGACTCGAGCCGGTCGGGAGCCTCCGATGCCTTCGAGCCGCGGCCCGCCACGAGGCGCTGCAGGATCCCGGACGAGGCGAGCTCGGCCACGACGGCGGCAACGACCCGGGTCAGGCCGGCCGGCTCCCCACGGTCACGGAGGAGCGCCGTGACGGCACGCTCGATGGCCGACGCGAGGTCGGGGTAGGTCAGGTGGCCCGCCTCGGAGCCGAGCCGCAGCGGTCCCGGCTTGACGGCATGACGGAGCCGGTCCTCCGCTGAACGGCGCCGGAAGTGGAGCGCGATCGCGTCGCCCGACCGGCGTGACTCGCGGTGGATCACGTCGCTCAGCTCGAGCTCGGCGGCGGCGCCGGCCAACGCGACGGCGAGCAGGCGCTCCGGATCGGCCTCCTCGAGCAGGACGACGCACCAGCCGCCGGGCTTGAGCGCGCCGGCCGCCGAGATCATGCCGTGGCGCAGCGCCGTCGCCTCGGCGCCTTCGGGGTGACCTCCGGCGCCGAAGATCGGCTCCAGCCGCAGCGTCTCGGCCGCCTCGCGACCGAGCACGACCGACGTGGCGAGGTACTCGAAGGCGAGCTCGTCCGGGGGCGGTCCGGCGGCGGGCGCCGACAGCACCAGATCGACCCCGTCGGCGGGAAGGTACTGTCCGACCACCGAAGCCCGGGCGCGCAGCCACAGAACGTTGGCGGCCGTCATGCCTCCCAGCTCGCTGAAGTCGGCGGCGAAGCGCGCTTCGTGCCGGTCCCCGAGCCCGCCGATGGCCGACCGAACCGCCTGGAACGCCTCCTCGAAGGCGTGCCACACGTTCACCTCGCGCTGGTGGCGGCTCGCCGGCTGGCGGACGTGGCCGCCGCTGATCCGCAGCGAAGCCACGCGGCCGGGATAGCCGTTCAGCCGGCTCGCGGGCAGGAGGCAGGTGGCCAGCGCCAGCTTCATGACGGCCACCACGGCCGTGTCGCGCAGCTCCGTGTCGATCTTGGTCAGGATCGCGTGCAGGGCATACAGGTTGCGCGGCGTGTAGAGGTCGAGCAGCTCGTCGACCAGGTCGTCGCGGTCGTCGAGGACGGGGAAACGGGCGTGCAGCTCCTGGTAGGCGGGGCTCTGGCGGACGCCCTGGGCGGCCGCGACCGGCACGGACTCGGGACGTACGGTCGAGGCGAAGCGCGGGCGCTCGGCCATCGAGCTCGGCGGGTCGACGGCCTGCGGCGCCGGAGGCGGGCCCCCGGCCTCGCCGATGGTCAGGGCGAGCTCGTCGTCCTCATCGTCCGCGAGCGCATCGTCGGCAGTTGGCATCGCGTTCGGCTGGGCCACCGTCGGCATCGGTTGCGTCGGTCTCCTCGAGAGCGCCCGCTCCGCGCTCGATGCCGAGCTTGGCCAGATCGCCGTCGTCGACCGGCGCCGAGCGCTCCTCGGGCCCGCCGCGGTTCAGGTCGCAGGCCGGGCATCGATAGATCTTGCGTCCGGGCGCATCCGCGTCGCGTGGCCAGATGAACTGCTCCGCCACCACCGGGCTGCGGCAGGTCGAGCAGCGGGTGGCGTAGAGCTCCTCGATGTGCTGCCGCAGCGGGACATCGACCCGCCGGGAGCCGGCAAGCTGGGTGAACGCGGCGTCCAGGACCGCGGGGTCGGGCGCGGTCAGCAGCCCGATGGCGGCAAGCTGCGCAAGCGGGCTCGGATCCGCGGCGACGGCACGCATCCCGGCAGCGACGGCTCGGCGGGCGGTCCAGCCGGTCCCGGCCCACGGATCGAGCACCGTGTCGCCCGGGCTCGCGAACGCCGCCAGCGCGGCATCGAGCTGGTTGTCGGCCGGTGCGGGGTGGTATCGGTCGAGGAGGGCCAGGCCGGGGAGGCGTCGCGGCAGGATGACGTGGTCGAGTCCCGTCCGCTCCGCCTCGGTCATCCTATGGCTCTTCTACCAGCTCCTCTTCGAGCTCGGGCTCACCGGAGTACTCCGGAAGGGTGGTGTCGAGCTCCTCGACCTCCTCCGAGTCCTCATCGGCCTCTTCGACCTCGTCCTCGTCATCGTACCGAAGTGCGGTGCCCTTCATGTACGGTCTTACGCCAACCGCCGCCTGGCCCTGCGTCGGGAACGAGACCTTGCCGAAGTTGTCGGGGTGGGTGAAGACCTCCCGGATCATGATCACCACCTCGCCGCCGGCCTCGTGGACGGTGGTGATGGCGGCGTCATAGCGATTTCCGCCGGCGATGAGCTTGAGCAGGCGGGTGGCGATCCGCGGCTCCACGCTGCCGATCGCGGTCTTGCCGACACTCGCGACGAGCTCGTCGCCGCGGACGTCCAGCGTGATCGCGTCGCCAGGCGAGAGTGGCGCGAGGACGCGCGGGGCGGCCATGTTGATGAGGCGCGCACGACCGGTCTTTCCCATCTCCTCGATGAAGAGGGTGACCGGTGCCTTCTCCTGGCGCCCCTTGCCGTTCGTGGCCGGCCGCTTGGCGGCCATGACCACGCGCAGGCGCTCGATGTTGCGCTGTGCGATGCGGTTGGTCGCGTCGCGCTCGAGGGCCTGCTCGTACGCCTTGAGCGCCTCCGCGTGACGCCCCAGCTCGGCGAGGGCCTTGCCGAGCCGGTTGCAGGCGTCGATGTCGGGCCCCAGCTCGAGCAGCTGGCGGTTCGCGACGACCGCGTCCTCCCATTCGCCGCGGGTGGCGTGAGCAATCGCCGCTTCTGCGAGCTGGCGTCGTTGTCGTGTGGTCGTGTCGGCTTCTTCTCCAAGCGCCATGAGCGGTGCGAGCGTCTCCGATAGCAAGGTTCGGCGGCCGCGTCGGGCCGAAAGCGCCCTCTTGTACCACCGGCCTTCTGGGGTGTCAACGCGGCCCGCCAGGGCGCACCCTCAGGGCTTGTGCATGAAGAGGCCGACCAGCAGACCGATCAGCAGGAGCGCGCCGAATTCGGCTGCCACGCTCCGTCCCGAGACCGGCCCACGCAGCGTCTCGGCGGCCGAGCCCCACACGTAGAAGGCGAAGGCGATGAGGGCGGCCATGACGTGGTACGGCAGATTCAGGAGCACGACCCCGACCCCGACCTGCACGACGACCAGCACCTGCAGCAGCGCCTGTCCGACGCCCTCGACGCCCATCGTCTCGCGCGCCTCCGATGCGCGGAGCGCCAGGGGCAACGCCATGAAGGCCACCAGCAGGAGCGGCGTCGGCCACGTCTGCGCCCCGAACAGCACGAGGATGCCGGCGGTGCCGCAGAAGAGGATCCCGGTGAGCATCAGGTCGCCGATGGTGCGCCCGCCGGTCCCCCGCTCCAGCCGCAGCTCGAGGTAGGTCACCGACCACAGGAGGACGGCGACGATGGGCACCAGCAGCAGGCTCAGGCCCCCCGGGATGAGGCGGCCGAACAACGTTGCCGCGATGCCGGCCGTCGCCGGGATCGCGTAGCGCGCCAGACCGAGGTCCGAGCGGGCCGGACCGATGACGCGGACCGCGATGATTCCTCCCAGCACCAGCTGGCCCGCGATCGCCACGGCCAGCCACAGCGGCGGGGCGAACCAGCCCGCGGCCGCAACGAGCGCCTGCGCCACGGCCAGCCCGATGGCCGCCGGGCGATCGATCCGGCGCAGGACCGCGAGCCGCTGGCGGTCGCCGAAGAGCCGGCCGATCACGCGAGCATCTCGAGCAGCTCATCGGCGGTGCGCGTCGCCAGCAGCTGCTCGGCGCCGAGCCAGGCGCGGCGGGCGAGGTCGACTGCGTAGCGCTGCTGCGCCAGCTCCTCCGTTCGGTGGGCGTCCGAGGCGACCGTCAGTCGGGCGCCCGCGCGACCGGCCGCGCGGGCCAGCGCGTCGTCGAGGTCGAGGCGCGGGCTGCCGTTGATCTCGAGCGCCGTGCCGGTGCGGGCCGCGGCCTCGAAGACGCGCGGCCAGTCGAGCGGCAGCGGGTCGCGACGGTTCACGATGCGCCCGGAGGGATGCGCGATCACGTCCACGTGGGGGTTCTCGATGGCCGCCAGCGCCCGCTTCGTCAGTTGCTCGCTCGACTGGTTGCGCCCGGTGTGGATGCTGGCGATGACCACGTCGAAGCGCGCCAGCAGCTCGTCCGGGTAGTCGAGGCTGGCGTCGGCCCGGATCTCGAGCTCGGTGCCGTGGAGGATCCTGAAGGGCGCCAGCTCCGCGTTCAGCCGCGCGATCTCGGTGCGCTGGGCATCCACACGATCCGGCGTCAGCCCACGGGCCACCCCCAGCGACGGAGAGTGGTCCGTGAGCACGATGTACTCGTGGCCGATCTCGCGCGCCGCCCGCGCCATGGTCTCGATCGTGTCGACGCCATCGGTCCAGTCCGAATGGGTGTGGGTGTCGCCTCGCACGTCCTCGTGGGTGACGACCGTCGGCAGGGTTCCGGCCGACGGCGGCCTCGATCTCGCCGTCCCCCTTGCGGAGCTCAGGCGGCATCCAGGGCAGGCCGAGGCGCTCGTAGACATCGGCCTCCTCCGCGTCGAGCAGCAGCTCGCCGGTCTCGATGACCTTGAACCCCTTCTCGGACAGCGACCAGCCGCGGTCGAGCGCCATGCCACGCAATGCGATGTTGTGGTCCACGTTGCCGGTGAAGTGGACGAGGTGCGTGCCCCACGCCGCGGGCGGGCAGACCATCAGGTCGACCTGCGGCCCGTCCCGGAGCACGATGCTCGACTTGTCGGTGCCGGCCGAGAGGACCTTCTCCACCTCGGGCAGGCCGTCGAGGGCTTTGATGACCGCATCGGGATCATCGACCGCCGCGAGCAGGTCCAGGTCTCCGATCGTCGGCTGGCGCCGGCGGAGCGACCCGGCGGGCTCGATGCGCCGCACGCCCCGCACGTCCCGCAGCCGCGCGAGGAGATCGGCGATGAGCGCATCGGCGTCATGGATGAGCAGGCGCGTGCTCGTTCGTCCGATCCGCGCGATGCCCTCCAGGATGTTCTGCTCGGTCCGCTCCGAGAGCCCCTTCACGTGGCGGAGGCCGCCGGTCTCGGCGGCCGCGCGCAGCCCGTCCAGCGAGTCGATCCCGAGTGTCTCGTGAAGCAGACGGACCGTCCGTGGCCCGACGCCGGGGACGCGGAGCATCTCGAGCACGCCATCGGGGACCTGGGCGCGCAGGCGCTCGTGATACTCGAGCCGGCCGGTCTCGGCAAGCTCAGCCAGCTTCGCGGTCAGCGCCTCGCCGGCGCCGGGAATCTTGGGAGGCTCACCGCGCTGGAAGAGCGCCGCGACGTCGTCGGGGTAGCGCTCGACCGCATCGGCCACCCGACGGTAGGCGACCGCCTTGTAGACGACCTCGCCGAGGATCTCGAGCATGTCGCCGATCTCGTTGAAGATCCGCGCCAGCTCCGCATTGCTGATCACCGCGTCGCCGCTGCGCGACACGCTCCTTGGCCGAGGCATCGGGCAATTCTAGGGGTGAGGACGACTCGGCGGCCCTCACGCCGACGGCGGACCCGGTGGCATGCCTAGAATGGCGCCGATCTCGCGGGTTCCTCGCGAGCTGCCGCGAAGGTGGTCGGAATGGACAACCAGGAAACGCCCGTGCCACGCCGCCGCAGCGTGACGATGCGAGCATTCCGGGGTCTCAGTCGGACCAGGGTGGCGCACGCGCCCGCAGACGAGCCGGACGAGCCGCTCGGAGATCCACGACCCGAGATCGTCGAGACGCCGACCATGCGCTGGATCGACATCGACGAGCCGCGCCTGGCCGATCGCGTCTGGCTGGCGGAGACGTTCGCATTCCACGAGCTCGACCTGGAGGACGTCGCCAGCCACAACCAGCGCCCGAAGGTCGACGAGTACCCCGAATACCTCTTCCTGGTCATGCAGTTCCCCCGATTCGACAGGGACCGGGCACGGCTCCACGCCGCGGAGCTCGACATCTTCCTCGGCCCCGACTACGTCATCACGCTGCCCAACGAGGAGATCGCTGCCGCTGCCGCACGCTCTTCGAGCGGGCACGGACCCGCGAGGAGGTTCGGGAGCAGCTCATGAGCAAGGGGTCCGGCTACCTGCTGTACCAGATCCTGGACCGATGCGTCGACGCCAGCTTTCCGATGCTCGGCCAGCTCGGACGCAAGCTGCGGCAGCTGGAGGACAACATCTTCGAGGGCGGCGGGTCATCCGAGATCGTGCGCGAGCTGAGCAACGCCAAGCAGGAGATCATCAACTTCCGAGCGATCATCCGCCCGCAACGCGCCGTCTTCCGAGCCCTCGAGCGCGCCAAGCAGCGCTACTTCACCGAGGAGCTGGACATCTACTTCGACGACCTGACCGATGCCTCCGAGCGGATCTGGGACGTGCTCGAGAACTTCATGGAGATCCTGGCCGGGCTGGAGAGCACGAACGAATCGGTCCTCTCGCATCGCCTGAACGACGTCCTGCGCCTCCTCACCGCCTTCAGCGTCATCCTGCTGCCGCTGACCCTGATCGGCACCGTCTTCGGGATGAACGTGGACTTCCCGGGCGAGGCCAGCCCGGTGGCGTTCTGGATCATCCTCGGATTGATGGCGGTGATCCTGGTCGTGATGGTCGCCTTCTTCCGTCGCCGCGGCTGGCTCTAGCCTCTGATCAGGCGCCGATCGGGTGCCAGACGGTCTTGATCTCCACGAATTCGCCGATCAGGTACGGCGACTGCGCCGCATCGGCCAGCCAGTCGTAGCGTTCGAGCCCGGCGGCCGGCGGGCGCACGAAGCGCTTCACGTTCTCGACCGCGACCTCCTCCAGCGTCGCTGCCTCGTCGGGCGCCGCGCCGAACGCGTCGAGCCCGTTCACGTCCATGTGCCCGGCCAGGTGCCCGACCAGCTCGCGCCGGAGGCCGGTGATCAGGTTGACGACGCCGCCGGGCACGTCCGAGGTGGCCAGCACCTCGAGTCAGCGTCACCGCCGGCAGCGGCCGGCGTCTCCGAGGCGATCACCACCACCGCGTTGCCGCTCACGATGGCCGGCGCCAGCCGGCTCACCAGGCCGAGCAGGCCGACTCCTCCGGGCGCGATGATGCCGACGACGCCGGTCGGCTCCGGCACGCTGAAGTTGAAGTACGGGCCGGCCACCGGGTTGACGGTGCCGAGCAGCTGCGAGTACTTGTCTGCCCAGCCGGCGTACCAGACCCAGCGGTCGATCGCGGCGTCCACCGTGCGCCCGGCGCGACCGCGCGGGACGCCCCTCGGCGGCCATGACCTCGGCCACGAACTGATCGCGCCGCCCCTCCATCAGCTCGGCGATGCGGTACAGGATCTGGCTCCGGTTGTACGCCGTCTTGCCCGCCCAGCCAGGGAACGCGCTTGCGCGCCGCGCGCACCGCCTCGCGGACGTCCTTGCGCGTGCCGCGGCTGGCGTTGGCGAGCAGCTCACCCTTCGCGCCGAAGACCTCGTAGGCGCGGCCGGATTCGGTCCGCGGGAACGCGCCGCCGATGTAGAGCTTGTAGGTCTTGCGCACGCCGATGCGATCCTCGCGCGGCGACGCGCCGTTCGTCGTGGCCAGCGGCTGTAGACGCTCGCTGGCCGAGCGCCGTGCCGCGCCCGCTCCGCGCCCGCGCCTTTGCGCGCGGGCTCATCGACCGTTCGTCCCGTTGCCGGACAGATCCAGGTAGGCGCCCAACCCGTGGACCCCGCCCTCACGCCCGTAGCCGGACTCCTTGTAGCCGCCGAACGGCGAGGTCGGATCGAAGCGGTTGAAGGTGTTGGCCCACACCACGCCGGCGCGCATGGCGCCGATCATCTTGAAGATGCGGCTCCCCTTCTCGGTCCATACGCCGGCCGAGAGGCCGTAGGGCGTGTTGTTCGCCTTCTCGATCGCTTCCTCCGGCGTGCGGAAGGTGAGGACCGACAGCACCGGGCCGAAGATCTCCTCCTGCGCGATCCGGTGGCTCTGGCTGACGCCGGTGAACAGGGTCGGGCGGAAGAAGAAGCCCGCGATCGGGCAGCTGGCAGTCGGGCTGGAAGATCTCGGCGCCCTCGGCGATGCCCGACTCGACGAGCTCCTGCACCTTGGCGAGCTGCCCGGCCGAGTTGATGGCGCCGACGTCGGTGTTCTTGTCGAGCGGATCGCCGACGCGCAGCGTCCCGAGGCGTGCCTTGAGCTTGTCGATCAGCGGCTCGTAGACGCTCTCCTGCACGAAGAGGCGCGAGCCGGCGCAGCAGACCTCGCCCTGGTTGAAGTAGATGCCGTTGATGATGCCCTCGATCGCCTGGTCGAGCGGCGCATCGTCGAAGACGATGTTCGCCGCCTTGCCGCCGAGCTCGAGCGTCACCTTCTTGCCGCTGCCGGCCACGGCACGGGCGATCATCTTGCCCACCGCGGTCGACCCGGTGAAGGCGACCTTGCTGACGTCGGGATGGGTGACGAGCTCCATGCCGATCTCGCCGGGCCCGGTGATGATGTTCACGACGCCGGGCGGGAGGTCCGCCTGCCGCACGACGTCGGCGAAGAGGTAGGCGGTCAGCGGCGTGGTGCTGGCAGGCTTCAGGACGACCGTGTTGCCGGCTGCCAGCGCCGGCGCGATCTTCCACGCCAGCATGAGGAGCGGGAAGTTCCACGGAATGACCTGCGCGGCGACGCCCAGCGAGCGCGGCTCGCGGTTCGGGAAGGCGTACTCGAGCTTGTCGGCCCAGCCGGCGTAGTAGAAGAAGTGCGCGGCGGCGAGCGGCACGTCGACGTCGCGCGACTCCTTGATCGGCTTGCCGGAGTTCATCGACTCGACCACGGCGAACTCGCGCGAGCGCTCCTGGAGGATCCGCGCGATTCGATACAGGTACTTGGCACGCTCCCGGCCCGGCAGCTTCGACCAGACCGATGCGTGCGCGTCCCGGGCGGCGCCGTACCGCGCGCCCGACATCGGCCTTGCTGGCATGCGCCACCTTGGCCAGCGGCTCCTCGGTGGCCGGATTGATGACGGTGAACGTCTTGCGCGGCTTCGACGGGGCGAACTGGTTGCCGATGAAGAGCCCGTACTCGGGCTCGATCCGGATGTGGTCGGTCGCCTCGGGGGCGGGGGCGTACTCCCACGGGTTCTCGCCGCTCGCCAGTCCCCAGGAGTTGGGCGCCGGCCGAGATTCCGGCTTCTTGGTCAGGGTCATCGGCTCGATTATCGCACTCCGCGCCTCAGCGCTCGATCAGCGTCACCGTGCCGAGGAGCTGCACCTGCTCGGCCCATCGCACGCCGTTCTCCTCCTGGAGATCGGGCAGGGACGCGAGATCCAGACCGCGCACCTCGAGGCGCACACCGCCGCACTGTGGCGGGAACGACTCGGCAATGGCGTCGCACAGGAGGACCCCTCCCTCCGGATCGACGAAGAGCGCCCCGTTGATGAGCAGCGGCTGGCCGCCGCCGTTTCCGATTGCCTCCTCGATGCCGATGCCGGGCCCGTCGGCAATTCCCGGGGCGATGGTGAGGACGCCGTCCGCATCGCCGCTCCCGCCACCGGGATCAGGCGCCGTCGATCCGGGATCCGTCGACGGGGCATCGCCGGTCGAGGCGCAGGCGGCCAGGAGGGCAAGGAGCAGCGTCATGCCGAGCAGGCGTTTCATGCGGCCCCGGACGCCGACGGCCGCCTCGGGGTTCCGCGGCCGCGTTGGTTGCCGCAAGATGCGACGCATGACGATCGTCGCGACGCTGCTCATCGGGCTCACCGCCCTCCTGCACGTGTGGTTTCTCGTGCTCGAGATGTTTCTGTGGCGCACGCCGTTCGGCATGCGCACCTTCGGCCTGACGCCACAGACGGCCGAGGCGACCGCCACGCTGGCCGCGAACCAGGGCCTCTACAACGGAATCCTGGCCGCAGGGCTGGGCTGGAGCCTCGTGGCTCCCGAGCCGACGGCGTTCGCGTTCCGCGCCTTCTTCCTGGTCGCGGTGATCGTGGCAGGCATCTTCGGAGGGATCACCGTCTCGCGCCGGATCCTGCTCGTGCAGGCCCTTCCCGCCGCGCTCGCGCTCGGCGCCGTGCTGCTGGCCTAGGCCTCGAGAACGCCCTCCAGGCGCAGGAGGAACCGCTTGCGATCGAGGCCGCCGGTATAGCCGCCCAGTCCCCCGCTCACGTGGAGCACCCGATGGCACGGCACCACGATCGGCACGGGGTTCGAGCCGAGCGCGTTGCCGGCCGCACGGTACGCCTTCGGCGACCCGGCCTCCTCGGCAACCTGCCGGTAGGACGACACGCTGCCGAATGGGATGCGCGCCGTCGCCCGCAGCACGTCGCCGGCGAACCCTCGCACCAGGCGCCAGTCGATCGGCACGTCGAACGCGCGACGCGCTCCGTCGAAGTACTCGTCCAGCTGGCGGCGCACCGCATCGGTGCGCTCGGGCGCCTCGAGGATGCGCGGTGAGACGCGATCGGCCAGCTCGTCGAGCTGAGCGGCGATCCCCTCGCCGGGATACGAGAGCCGCACCAGGCCGCGGGGGGTGACCATGACGGTGAGCGTGCCGAGCGGTGAGTCATAGGTGCCGTGGGCGACGTCGAGGAGCCCGTCGTCCGCCGCCCGGCGAGCCAGCGCTGCCCGCAGCCGCTCGAGATCCAGTCTCGGGCCGGCGCGCGCGTCATCCGCGAGGCGGCGCTCGAGGTCGTCGGTCACGGCGTCACCTCCCGTCGCAGCCGTCGCAGGCCCGCGCTCACGTTCTGCCGGGCGGCCTCCTCGCTGATGCCCATCCGCGCCCCGATCTCGGCGTAGGCGAGGTCGAGCACGAACCGATGCACGACCGCGTCGCGCTGCTTGGCCGGCAGGCCGCGCACGCTGTGCCAGATCCCGTCGTCGACCGGTTCGGGTCCGGGTGGCGCCGCGGCGTCGAGGCCGTCCAGGTCGCGCGTCGGGCGCCGCGCAACGCGACGGATCGACATCGGTCGCCTTGCGCCTGGCGATCGTGTAGAGCCAGGCCCGAAGGTTGTCGCCGTGTCGAAGTCGTGGGTACGCGCGCAGCGCGGACATGAAGGTCTCCTGCAGGCAATCCTCCGCCTCGGTCGGCCCGACGCACCCCACCAGGAACCGATGCAGCTCCGTGGCGTGGGCGTCGATCAACGTCTCGAACGGCGGCAGGTGCACGGTCGGTAAACGCTCTATGTCGGTTCCGCGTGAGAAGCGCCGGGACGGCGCTCCCAGAGGCCGGCCACCGTCGACTCGAGCTCTGACGCCGAGAGCCCGGGGGCACGCACCAGGACGACCTCACGATCCTCGTGGATCGCCGCCTCGACCCCGGGCACCGTCGCGAGACCTTCGACGAGGCGAGCGATCCGGCGCCCCTGCCGATGGGAGACGACGTCGTCGAAGCTGACCTGATGCGTGAAACGCGAGCCGTCGATCGCTTTCACCGCGTACGCCGCGAGCGGACGCGAGAGTCGCTCCAGCTCGGCTTCGTGGGCCGGGTCCATGCCGAGCCACTGCTCGAGCCATCGCCTGAGCGCGTCCGGCTCCACGTTCCGCTCGCCGCGCAGCCCGAGCCGCGCCAGGGCGATCGGGTTCGCGTAGTCGATCTCGCCTCGGCCGTCGATATGGAGGACCGGATGCTGGAAGTGCGCCATCGACCGCCCCTTTCCGAGCGCCCACCGCGCGTCGGGCCGCGAACGCTGCGCGCACGCGAAGGCGTAATCGGCGAGGCCGGTGACGAGCCGCGCGAGGTACGGGCCAAGCTCCTGCCCGAACTGCGGATGATGGTCGTACCACCAGGGCGGGTCCTCGGCACGCATGACGGCATCGGCTATCGGCGACGACGGCATGCGATGGGGTCCACCGAACCAGCGCCTGGGCCGATGCTCGGCGAGGAACCAGCTCCACAGCGGTTCGAGGCTCTCGATCGAATAGTCGAGTCCGCTCGGCCGGCCCGCCGCGGCGCCGGACCTCAGCCATGAACGTTGCGAGGCGTTCCGCCTGGCCGGAAACGTAGCGTTCGAAGATGGCGCGCGCTTCGGCCGCCGAGAGGTCGCTGAGCATGATCGCCCGCGGTGCCTCGGTCATTGGCCCACGGCTGCTCGAACGAAGTCCTCGATCGCACCTGGATCGTCGGACTCGAGAAACGCCGCGCCGCCGCCGGCGCCGTCCTCGCGCCAGCCGATCGCGATGCCGGGGTTCTGCGCGTTCGTGCCGTCTGGCGCGAACAGGTGCGCCGAGCCTCGCACCTCGTCCCCGCGGGCGATCGCCCAGTCGTCGAACAGCGCACGGCGCGCGCGGCCATCGTCGAGGGCCTCGCCCAGCGCCCCGACGTCCACGGTCTCGCACTCCGTGGCCACCTCGAGGATGACGTGGCGCAGGCTGATGCATCGGCTCTCGCCCCAGAACGCGCGCCGCAGGCCACGGTCAAGCTCCTCGGACGCCGCGTGCGACTGGAGCTTGGCGGCCAGCACGGCCTCCATCGGCGGCAGCATGGTCACCGGCCAGGCGTAGTCGGGCGCAGACCATGGCTGCCAGCCCGCGCGAGGTGCCAGCGCGGCCGCGACCAGACCTTCGGCCTCGCGCTGCGGGCGGGGCGTCGGCTCGCTGTTGAACAGCTCGAGCGGAAAGGCGTGGTGGTCGAACGCGAGGCGGCCCTCGAGGCCGAGCCGCCTCCGCGCGTCGTGCAGCCGCCAGACGACGGCGTGCGACCACGGGCAGCCGAGGTCCGACCAGACGGCAATCGTGCCGGGCGCAACCTGCATCGGCTCAGTCGAGCGTGAAGTAGTCGGCGCCGGAGTAGCGGCCGGTGCGCTCCTTGCGGATCTGCATCAGGACGTCGTTGAGCAGGCTGGACGCGCCGAAGCGGAAGAGGTCGGGCGTCATCCAGCGGGGACCGAGCGTCTCATACAGGGTGGTGAGGTACGAGATGGCCTCCTTCGCCGTCTTGATGCCTCCCGCGGGCTTCATCCCGACCACGCGACCGGTCTGCGCGTGGAAGTCGCGGATGGCCTCGAGCATCACCAGCGTCACCGGCAGCGTCGCCGCGGGCTGCACCTTGCCGGTGGAGGTCTTGATGAAGTCGGCGCCGGCGGCCATGGCCAGGACCGATGCTCGGCGCACGTTGTCGTAGGTCTCCAGCTCGCCGGTCTCGAGGATGACCTTCAGGTGCTTGTCGCCGCACGCCTCCTTGACCGCCACGATCTCGTCGTAGACCGATGCGAAGTCGCCGGCCAGGAATGCGCCGCGGTCGATCACCATGTCGATCTCGTCGGCGCCGAGCTCGACCGCCGATCGCACGTCGGCCAGCTTGACCTCGAGCGCCGCCTGTCCGGACGGGAAGTAGGTGGCGACCGATGCGACCTTCACGCCCGAGCCCTTGAGCGCCTCGACCGCGGTCGGGATCATGTTCGGGTAGACGCACAGCGCTGCGACCGACGGGATGGAGGGATCGGTCGGATCGGGCCGACGGGCCTTGCCCGCCAGCGCCCGCACCTTGCCGGGCGTGTCCTTCCCCTCCAGCGTGGTGAGGTCCATCATCCGGATGGCCAGGTCGAGCGCCCAGAGCTTGGCGTCCTTCTTGATCGAACGCTTCGCGAGGGAGGCGGCGCGTTCCTCGACGCCGACCGCATCGACCGACCAGACGCGGCCGAGCAGGCTGCCGAGCTGCTGATGCCTCCCGGTCGCCAGGTCGCGGCGAGCGTTGGTGCGGGCGGGGGTGGTCGCGGTCATGGGCCGCCCATTGTACCCGCGGGTACGCCTGTTACCCTTCGATGGCCCATGGCCGCCGATCCGATCGTCTACTGCCTCACGCGCGACCGCGAGCTCGCCACCGCGCTCGATGATCGGCTGAGCGGCGCGATCGCCTTCTTCTACAACGACGGCGCTCGGCTTCATCAGGCCGTCGCGTTGCGACAGCCCGACGTGGTCGTGGTCGACACGGGCGCCGTGCGTCCCGAGTACGGCGACGCGGGACTCGGGCCGGTGTTCGACTTCCTCCGCCACCGGGCGCCGTCCGCGCGGCTCTCGGTGCGCCCGACAGCCGGGGTCGAGCACCTGGTGGCGGCGGAGGCCGGCGCCGGCGTCGAGCTGCTGCCGGCGGAGCTGACCGCCTGCGTCGAAGCCGTGGCGGCCGCCTGCGGCTGCGCGTGATCACCGTCCGACCTCCTCGTCGCGCATGCCGGCGATGCCGTCTGTCATCTCCAGACCATCGGGCGGACCTCGGGCCGCCCGCGGACGATCGAGATCTGGTTTGCGACCGACGGGACGCGCATCTACCTGCTCGCCGGCGGGCGAGACCGTGCGCACTGGGTCCGCAACCTGCGCGTCGAGCCACGCGTGCGCGTGCGGATCGGTGGGCGCACGATCGACGGCACGCGCGCGTGTCATCGAGGGTGAGCCGGCAGAGACGGTGGCGCGCCGCCTGCTTGCCGCGAAGTACCAGGGCTGGAGCGACGGGGCGCCGCTCTCCGCCTGGGCGGCCGGCTCGCTGCCGGTCGAGATCCTACCCAGCGAGTGAGGGTTCGCCGGCGATGAGCGCCTCGGGGAAGGTGCAGGCGGGCTCTCCGCCCTGATCGGCCAGCTCGAGCCGCGTCGGTGCGGGAGCGACCCGCCCGATGCGGTCCGGCGGCCAGTAGCGGCCGATCACCCGCCAGTTCACCGCGGCCGGCGGCAGCGCGCCGAAGCTTCGGCCGTCCGTGCTCTCCGACGAGTTGTCGCCGCTGAGGATCACGCCCGCGGTGTCGAGGCGCGACACCCGCTTGACGAGCTCGCGGCGCGGGTCCCTCGGGTCGGGGGCGAGGACGACGTCACCCACGCGCGGCGACGCGACACGGGCGACCAGCAGCCGGTCGCCGGGCAGCAGGGCCGGTGCCATCGAGCGGCCGCGCACCTCGACCACGTCGAACCGTCGGCGCAGCGCCAGGACGGCGATGGCGGCGAGCGAGGGACCCGAGCAGGCCCCGCGCGGATCATCGGTCGCGACGGCTCAGGAGGGTCGCCCGTTGACGCGGGTCTTCTCCGGGCCGCCGGTCGCCTTCCACATCTCGTCGATGCCGTCGATCATCGAGAGCAGCTCCTTCGCCGCGCCGGCGTCGAGCGACTGCTTGACCTTCGAGGCCTGCTTGGTGGCCTTCCAGAAGGTCTCGTGCAGGTCCGGGTACTTCTCGAGGTGCTCGGGCTTGAAGTAGTCGTGCCACAGGACGTCGAGGTGGTGCTTCACCAGCTCGGCACGCTCCTCCTTGACGTGGATGCAGCGCGCGCGGAAGAGCTTGTCGTCGCTGGCGTCGTGCTTCTCGATGATGCGCAGGCAGGATTCGGCCTCGATTCGTGCCTGCTCGGGGTCATAGACCCCGCACGGAATGTCGCAATGCGCGTCGACGATCCGAGTCGGGCGCAGGATGGTGCGCAGGGTGAGCATCGGTCTCCTCTCCCGTCGGGAGTGCTTGCCGTGGTGCTCATCTCAGGAGCAGCAAGCCGCCTGCCGGGCTCGCAGACGGGCGCGAACCGTCCGATTCACACGAGGCGTGCGTTGTCTCTGCGCAAGGGTCCTGAACGGTTCGAATTCACATCAGGCGTGTGTGAACGCCTTCTCGTGACCGTTCGCGGGCCGTCAACCGGCATTACGCACGTGCCACGTGAATCTGGCACGGTCGTGTGGCAAGGAGCCCGCGAACCGTCCGAATTCTCACCAGGTGAGCGTGAGGGCCCGATGTTGACCGTTCGCGGCCGCGAATGGCGCGTAACGCTCACCCCGTGAGCACCTGACCGATCGCGGCCCGAGTCGCCGTCAGGAACCCATCACGATGCCGCCGTCCACGCCGAGCACCTGCCCGGTGACGTAGCGCGCCTCGTCCGAGGCGAAGTAGACGGCGGCCGAGGCCACGTCGTCCACGGATCCGATGTAGCCGAGCGGGGTCATGGCGGTCAGCGCCTCGGTCGCGGCCGGGGGCATGTCGGCGATCAGCTCGGTCTCGATCAGGCCGGGCGCGATGGCGTTGCAGGTGATCCCGCGACTCGCCAGCTCGCGCGCCGTCGTCTTGGTGAGTCCGATCAGCCCCGCCTTGGCGGCCGCGTAGTTGGCCTGCCCGGGATTCCCCATGCGCCCGGCGGCCGATGACATGTTGATGATCCGTCCCCGACGCGCCTTCATCATCGGCCGGGCGATCGCTCGCGTCATCCAGAACGGGCCGGACAGGTTGGTGGCGATCACGGAGTCCCATTCGTCCGCGTCCATCCGCACGAGCAGGTTGTCGCGCGTGATTCCCGGCGTTGTTGACGAGGATGTCGACCGAGCCGAGCCCGTCGATGGCTGCCCTGGCGATGGCCTCGCACGCCTCGCGACCGGCGCTCGTGTCGCCCTGGACGGCCAGTGCTGCGCCGCCCGAGCGCCGTGATCTCCGCGGTGACCGCCTCGGCCGCCTCCGCATTTCCGCGGTAGTTGATCGCGACGTCGGCTCCCTGGCCGAGCGAAGGCGATCGCGATTGCCCGTCCGAGGCCACGGCTGCCGCCGGTGACGAGCGCCGTCCTGCCGGTCAGGTCGAACACGCGCGACTCCTATCGGCCCGCGAGCTCGGCGGCCGCCGGCTGGGCCTGCAGGTGACCGAGCCGGGTCTGCGCCCCGGGCGCGCGGCTGCGCAGTGCCGGGTCCGCGGTCCACTCGACCACCGCCGCTCCGGCGGTGTAGCCCGCGCCGAACGCGGCCATGAGGAGCCGGTCGCCCGGCTGGATGCGATCCTCCGCGAGCGCCTCGACGAGCGCCATCGGGACCGATGCGGCGCTCGTGTTGCCGTAGCGCTCGATGTTGAGGTACGTCTTGTCGGCCGGGATGCCGACCGCGTTCTGCACGCTCTCGATGATCCGGATATTGGCCTGGTGGAACAGGAACTGGTCGACGTCGGCGACGGTCAGGCCAGCGTCGCGCAACGCCGCCTGCGACGACTCGGCAAGCTGCCGAGTGGCGTACTTGTAGACCTCCTTGCCCGCCATGTGCACGAAGTGGCCGCCCTCCGCCACGGTCTGGGGCGTGGTGGGCCGCGCGGAGCCGCCGGCCGGGAAGATGATCCCGTTGGCGCCACTGCCGTCGCTGTACATGTCGAGGCCCATCAGGCCGCCGGGCTGCTCGCTGGCCGAGACGATGACGGCGCCCGCTCCATCGCCGAACAGGACGCACGTGTTCCGATCGGTGTAGTCGAGGAAGCGACTGAGCAGCTCAACGCCGAGCACGAGCACGTTGCGGTACATGCCGCTCCGCACGAAGGCGGTGGCGGTCGCGAGCGAGAAGATGAAGCCGGAGCAGGCGGCCATGCACGTCGAAGCCGGCCGAGCGCGTCGCCCCGAGCTGGTCTCCGACGAGCACGGCCGTCGACGGCATGTAGTAGTCGGGCGTGCAGGTGCCGAGGATGATGAGGTCGAGGTCGGTCGCGTCGAGGCCGGCAACGGCCAGGGCGTCGCGCGAGGCATGGACGCTCAGGGTCGGCAGTCGTCTCGTCGTCCGCGGCGATGCGACGCTCGCGGATGCCCGTGCGGCTCACGATCCACTCGTCGGAGGTCTCGACCATCGTCGACAGCTCCTCGTTGGTCATGACCCGCGATGGCGCGTACATCCCCCAGCCGGTGATCAGTGCATTCGTGGTCATCGTGGAGCTCCTTGGAAGGCGTGAGGGGCGGGCGTCATCGGGGATCGATCTCGAGGAGCGGCTGCTTCCGTTTCACCAGGGTGCCGCCCTCCACGAGCATGCGGGTCACGGTGCCGGCCACATCGGACTTGATCTCGTTGAAGAGCTTCATCGCCTCGATGAGGCCGACGACCTGGCCGCTGTTGATCTCGTCACCCTCGGCGACGTACGGGCGCGCACCGGGCGACGGCGCCGTGTACCAGACACCCGTCAGCGGAGCACTCACGAAGCGCATGCCCGGGGCGGGCTCGCCGAACGGGGTGAGGCCGTCGCCCGCCGGAGCCGGCGGAGGCGGCAGGCGGCGCGACCGTCTCGACGACCGGCGGCGGCGCGGAGACGGCGGCGCGGGACGGGCCAGCCGCACGCGAAGGTCACCGACCTCGACCTCCAGCTCGTCGAGCCCGCCCTCCGTGAACGCCGGGGCGAGCAGGTCGACTGCGGCGAGGATCGGGTCGCGATCGGCCATCAGGCGTCGTACCGTCGAAAGGCGAGCGTCGCGTTGTGCCCGCCGAAGCCAAAGCTGTTGCTCATGCCGACCGTGACCTCGACCTCGCGCGCCTCGTTCGGCACGTAGTCGAGGTCGCATTCGGGATCCGGATGCTCCTGGTTGATGGTCGGCGGCACGATGCCGGTCTTGATCGACTGGATGGTGGCGATCGCCTCGATCCCACCGCCGGCGCCCATCAGGTGGCCGGTCATCGACTTCGTGCTCGAGATCGGGATCTTGTAGGCACGCTCACCGAAGAGCGTCTTGATGGCAGCCGTCTCGGATCGGTCGTTCGGCGGCGTGCTCGTGCCGTGCGCGTTGATGTAGTCGATGTCGTCGGTCGTCAGGCCCGCGTCCGCGATCGCGACCCGCATGCTCTCGACGGCGCCGCGGCCGCCGGGAGCCGGCAACGTGATGTGTGAGGCATCGTCGGTGGCGCCGTAGCCGACCACCTCGGCGTGGATCGTCGCCCCGCGCGCGAGCGCATGGTCGAGCGCCTCGAGCACCAGGATGCCGGCGCCGTCCCCCATCACGAAGCCGTCGCGCTCCGCGTCGAACGGGCGCGAGGCTCCCGTCGGGTCGTCGTTGCGCTTCGTGGACAGGGCGCGCATGGCGCTGAAGGCGGCGACCGGGATCTCGCCGATGCCCGCCTCGGCACCGCCGGCGATCATGACGTCCGCGTCCCCGCGGCGGATGATGTTCATCGAGTCGCCGATGGCGTGGTTCGCGCTCGAGCAGGCGCTGACCGTCGCGTAGTTCGGGCCGCGCGCGTTCGCGTAGATCGCGACGTATCCGGCCGCCATGTCCGGGATCAGCGCGGTGACCAGGAAGGGACCGATCCGCTCCACGCCGTGCAGCGCGGCCTCGGTCACGTCGCGAATCATGGTGTTGATGCCGCCGATCCCGGAGCCGATGATGCAGCCGGTCCTCCAGGCCAGCGCCTCGTCGCTGATCGGGTTCTCCAGGCCGGCGTCGCGCATTGCCTCGGCGACCGCGGCCCACGCGTAGTGGACGTAGCGATCGTTGCGGCGCACTTCCTTCTTCGGCATCACCGTGTCGGCGTCGAAGCCCTTGATCTCGCCGGCGACCTTGCTGGCCACCTTCGCCGGATCGAACGCTGGAGATCCGCGTGATGCCGCTCCGGCCGTTGACGAGCCCGTCCCAGAAGGCCGGCACGTCGTTGCCGACCGGCGTCAGGGCGCCCATGCCGGTGACGACGACGCGGCGCTCTCCGTCACGCATCGGGCTGTCCCCCGCCCATCTCCTGGTCGCGCGGGATGATGATTGACAACGTGGCCTCCACGGCCACCTCCCCGTCGACGCTGGCCACGCCGCGCACGCGGCCGAACATGCCGCGCAGCTTCTCGACCTCGACCTTGAGCACGAGCGTGTCGCCGGGGAGGACCATGCGCCTGAACCGGCAGTCGTCGATGCCGGCGAACAGCCCGAGCTTGCCGCGGTACTCGTCGAGGGTCATGACCGCCACGGCTGCCGTCTGGGCCAGCGCCTCGACCATGAGCACGCCCGGCATGATCGGGCGGCCGGGAAAGTGCCCCGTGAACTGCGGCTCGTTGGCGGTGACGGCCTTGAGACCGACCGCGCGCTTGCCCGGCTCGAGCTCGATGACGCGGTCGAGCAGCAGGAACGGGTAACGGTGCGGAATGATGCGCATGATGTCGGCCGCCTCGAGCGGCAGCGTGGGCGCGGTGGTGGTGGCTGGTTCGGTCGTCATCGGTCCGGTTCGAATCTCTCCTCAGCTGGCGACGAACGCCGCCGGGCCAACCCGGTCGAGCAGGTTCGTGCTGACGCGCGCCTCGAGGAAGGCGTCGTTGTCGATGATCCCACGATGGAAGGGGACGTTGGTCTTGATGCCACCGATCTCGATCTCCGCGAGCGCTCGCCGCGAGCGGGCCAGCGCGATCTCGCGCGTCTCGCCCCATACGATCAGCTTGGCCAGCAGGCTGTCGTAGTACGGCGGCACCTCGTAGCCGGCGTACAGGTGGGTGTCGACCCGGACGCCGGGGCCACCCGGCAGGAAGAGCGTCTCGATCTCGCCCGTCTGGGGTGAGAAGTTGTCGTTGGGATCCTCCGCGTTGATGCGGAACTCGATTGCGTGACCGCGGAATGCGACCTGCTCCTGGCGCAGGCTGAGCGGCTCACCGGACGCGATCCGCAGCTGCTCGGCGATGAGGTCGAGGCCGGTCACCATCTCGGTGACGGGGTGCTCGACCTGGATCCGGCAGTTGATCTCGATGAAGTAGAAGTTGCCGTCGCGCGTCGAGCAGGAACTCGAGCGTGCCCGCGCTCTCGTAGCCCGCCGCGATCACGCTCCGGATGGCGAGATCGCGCAGCCGGTCGCGGGTGGCGTCGTCCATCGCCGGCGAAGGACCCTCCTCGATGAGCTTCTGATGCCGACGCTGGATCGAGCAGTCACGCTCGCCGAGGTGCACGCCGTTCCCGTGGCGGTCGACCATCACCTGCACCTCGACGTGCCGGGATTCCTCGATCCACTTCTCGAAGTAGACGGAGTCGTCGCCGAAGGCGGCCTGTGCCTCCGAGCGCGCGAGTGGCAGCGACTGCTCCATCTCCCTGGGCGAGCGGACGAGCCGCATCCCGCGGCCTCCCCCGCCGGCCGACGGCTTGAGCAGGACCGGATAGCCGGCCTCGGCGGCCTGGTCCAGGGCGTCGCGCAGGTCGGTCACGATGCCGCGGCTGCCCGGCACGGTCGGCAGCCCGTTGGCGGCAAGCATGCGCCGCACGGCGTACTTCGACGCAAATCGCTCGAGCACCTCCGGCCGCGGACCGATGAAGGTCAGGTCGTGCGCGACGCAGGCCTCCGCGAAGGTGGCATCCTCCGACAGGAACCCGTAGCCGGGATGGACGGCGTCGCACCCGGTGATCATCGCGGCGCTGATGACGGCCGGCTGGTTCAGATAGCTCTTGCGTGCCTCCGCCGGACCGATGCAGATCGCCTCGTCGGCAAGGCGGACAGCGAGCGTCTCGCGATCGGCCTCGCTGTAGGCCACGACCGCGGGCAGCCCGAAATCGCGGCAGGCTCGCAGGATCCGAACGGCGATCTCACCGCGGTTGGCGATGAGCACCTTGGTGACCACGGTCAGGCCGATGCCGGCGCCGGGACGCCCGCGCGCAGGAGCTCCACGGCCGCAGCGAGCGTCGCCGCATCACCGACCGTTGCGGTGCGCATGCCGGGAGCGATCCGCTTCACCATCCCGGTCAGCGTGCTCCCGGGACCGCACTCGATGGCGAGGTCGACTCCCTCCGCCTGCCATGCGCTCGACGGAGCGGACCCATTCGACGGGCGATCGAACCTGCTCGGCGAGGGTTCGGCGAATGCGTCCGGCCTCCGTCAGCGGCTCCGCGCTGACGTTGCTGACGATCGGCACCCGGGCGTCGTGCCATTCCTCGGCATCGAACGCCGTGGCCAGGTCGTCGACGACCTCCGCCATCAGCGGCGAGTGGAATGCACCGGAGACGGGGAGGCGGACGACGCGCTTCGCGCCGGCGGCGCGCATCGGCTCGCTCGGCGGCCTCGAGAGCCTGCAGCCGCCCCGAGATGACCACCTGGCCGGGTGCGTTGTCATTGGCCATCACGAGCTCGGTCGGCCGCCCGACGCCGGCGATCACCGTCTCCACCGTCTCGCGGTCGAGACCGAGGACGGCCGCCATCCCGCCGTCCGCATCCACCGCGGCCATGAGCTGGGCGCGTCGCGCAACGAGGCGCAGCGCGGCGGCAAAGTCAAGGACGCCGGCCGCGACGAGGGCCGCGTATTCGCCGACCGAGTGGCCCGCCACCAGCGCCGGCTCGAGATCGGCGCGCTCGCTCAGCGCCCGATAGGCGGCCACCGAGGTGGTGAGCAGGCAGGGTTGTGTCTGGCGCGTGTCGTCGAGGCGCTCCGACGGCCCTTCCCAGCAGGTGCCGCTGACGGACCAGCCGAGCGTGAGATCGGCCTCCTCGAAGGTCGCCCGCGCCGCGTCGGAGCGCTCGGCCAGCTCGCGGCCCATGCCCACGGCCTGCGCGCCCTGCGGACTGAACAGCAGGGCGAGCGTCAAGGGGTCATCCCCTACGCCTCGAGCTCGAGCACGACCTGGCCGTACTCGACCGCCTCGCCGCTCTCGGCGACGAGGTGACGGACGGTGCCGCGTCGCGGCGCCCGGACGTCGTGCCGGATCCCGAGCATCTCGACCTGTCCGAGCTCGTCGCCCTTTTCGACCGCCAGGCCCGGCCCCAGGCCGTCGGCGTAGACGAAGAAGCCGACCGCGGGCGACGCAACCCCAACGGATGGCGCGGCGGTGGGGGCCGCCGTCGCATCCGTGCCGGCGACGGTTGCCGAGCGTCCAGCGCGCACGACCGCCGGGGCGGGTGCCCCCGCCCGCGCCACGCGGAGCCGGAGGTCACCTGACGAGACCTCGATCTCGCCGAGGCCGTGCCGAACCAGGCGCTCGGTCAGCTGCGGCACCAGGTCGTTGGCTGCCCGCGCGATGGCGTCGAGGGCCTGCTGTTCGTCGGTCATGCGCCTCTCTCGCTCTCATCGTCCGCATCGTCGCTGGGCCAGATCTCGCTCCAGCGAGGCCGGCGCGGCACGCCCGGCAGACGCAGGATGCGGCCGATCCGGCGGCGCAGCGACGGCACCTCGGGGCGACCGGGGCCTCCAACATCGCGCTCCAGATACGCCCCCATGCCGCGCAGCCGAGCATAGCGCGTCGTGAGCAGCTCGGTCGTGTCGCTGCCGGAGAGGCGGCGAAGGGCCGAGATGATCGCGGCCTTCAGCGCCTGGGCGGTGGCCGCGTGGTCGGTGTGGGCACCCTCCCCCGGCTCAGCCACGATGGCGTCGACGACGCCCAGGTCGACCTGGTCGTCGGCGGTCATCCGCATCGCGGCGGCCGCGGTTCGCGCCTCGTCGCGCGATCGCCACAGGATCGACGCGCAGCCCTCCGGACTGATGACGGAGTAGACGGCGTTCTCCAGGGCGAGCACCACGTCGCCGACGCCGATGGCCAATGCGCCTCCCGAGCCCCCCTCACCCAGCACGATGACGACGATCGGCACCTGCAGGCCGGTCATGAGCTTGATGCTCGACGCGATCGCCTCGGCCTGCCCGCGCTCCTCGGCAGCCGGACCGGGGAACGCGCCGGCCGTGTCGAGGAACGTGATGATCGGCATCCCGAGCTTGTCGGCAAGCCGCATCAGCCGCTGCGCCTTGCGGAAGCCCTCGGGGTGCGGCGACCCGAAGTTGCGCAGGATATTCGACTCGGTGTCGGTCCCCTTCTGATGACCGATGACAAAGACCGGGATGCCGCTCAGCGTCGCGGGACCGCCCACGATGGCCGGGTCGTCGCCGAAGGCACGATCGCCACGCAGCTCGAAGAAGTCGTCGAAGATGAGCGGGATCAGGTGGAGGGTGCGCGGCCGCTCGGGGTGACGCGCCAGCTGCACGCGACGCCACGCCTCGTCCGCCGCCGCCGGCGTCGGTGGTGCGGACGCTCGTTCCTGGATCGGCGCCTCGGTCATCGTGTCTCCTCGCGCTCGCCGACCGGCGCCGTGGTCGGTTCCCGCCCGTTGCCGCCGGGAGCCGCCTCGACGTCGATGCCGATCGTCTGGCTCACCGCCCCGCCCAGCCGCTCGGCCAGGCCCGAGAGTGCGCCCAGCGGGCCCCAGGGGCGCTCGGCCCCGCCGGGGTGCCCATCGGTCGCGGCGGCCACCGGCAGCAGCCGCAGGAGGCGAGAGAGGGTGGCGCGCAGCTCCGGCCGCGCCACGACGGCGTCAACGAAGCCGTGCGCGAGCAGGAACTCAGCGCTCTGGAAGCCCTCCGGCATCTCCTCGCCGACGGTGTCGGAGGCGACCCGAGCGCCGGCGAAGCCGATGAGCGCCTTCGGCTCGGCCAGGATGACGTCGCCCAGGCTGGCGAAGCTGGCAAGCACGCCTCCGGTCGTCGGATCCGTCAGCACGGCGATGAAGGGGACACCGGCCTGGTCAAGCCGAACGAGCGGTGCCGTCGTCTTGGCGAGCTGCATCAGCGAGAGCGTGCCTTCCTGCATGCGAGCCCCACCCGAGGCGCTGATCACGATCGCCGGGATCTGCTCGGCGAGCGCCGTCTCGAAGCAGCGCGCCAGCTTCTCGCCAACCACGCTGCCCATGCTGCCGCCCATGAATCGGAAGTCGAAGATGCCGATCGCGACGCGCTGACCGTCGATGGTGCCGATGCCCCACACCACCGCGTCGCGCAGCCCGGTCTTGATGCGCGATGCCTCCAGGCGGTCGGTATAGGGGCGGTCGTCGTGGAAGCCGAGACGATCGACCGCTTCGAGGCCGGCGTCACGCTCCTCGAAGCTCCGCGGGTCGAGCAGGAGGTCGATTCGCTCGCCGACCGACATGCGGAAGTGGTGCCCGCACGTCGGGCACAGTCGATGGTTGCGCTCGAGCTGCTTGTTGAAGACCTGCGAATCGCAGGTCGGGCACTTGGTCCAGGCATCCGAAGGCGCCGCGCGACGGCTGAACGGGAACTTGATGGGCAATCGACGCTCCTCGTCCCGCTACCGGTGGAGGAGCCGATGCGCGCCGGGCGCGCGACGGCTGGTGCGCCAGACGGCGTAGGCGGTGACGCCGACCCCGACCGCGGATCCGACGGCGCCGGTAACGATCAGGCGACCGGGGTGCCGAAGCGCCCAGGCGACCGGGATCACGCGGCGGCCCGGTGGTGGCAAGCCTGGTGCCCGAGACGCGCCTCGAAGCGCGGGGCGACCGGGGGCGTTGCCATGTTCGCTCGCAGCTCGGCGGCGAGCGCGACCAGCTGCCGGCCGGTCGGGTCGATGCCGGCCGCGGCAGCGGCAACGCCCGGGGAGAGTCCATCGAGGACGCCATCGACGGCATGGTCGAGGCGCTCGGCGGCGGACGGTCGGGGGCTCATCACGCTCCTGCTAACACCGCGGAGCCCGATACGTTACACCGTGCGTGCGGGAGGCGCCCAATTGGCCACGATCGCGCCGGAGGCCTCAGTCCGCCCCACCCCGCTCGAGCAGCACGGCAAGCTCACGCAGCGCGCGGTGCTGGAGCACGCGAACGGCACCCTCGGTGCGTCCAAGGACCTCGCCGATCTCGCGCGACGTAAGTCCGTCCACGAAGCGCAGGATCACGACCTGGCGGCGATCCTCGGAGAGCGACGCGACGGACTCTCGCAGGCGACGCGCGTCGTCGGCGAGGCTCGCCAGGCGGGCGGGATCGTCCGCTGCCGCGGGCTCGCGCACGCCATCGAGCGACTCGTCTCGTCGGCGGCTCCGCGCACGGAGCGCGTTGGCGAGCTGGTTGTGGGCGATCCGGAAGAGCCACGACCGGAAGGTCGCCCCCTCGTCGCGAAAGTGATCGATGGCGCCGAGCGCCGCGAGGAAGGTCCGCTCGGTGGCGTCCTCGGCGTCGTGGTGGTCCCCCAGCAGGTAGAAGCTGTAGCCATACACGCGGTCCAGGTAGCGTCGGTAGAGGGTCCCGAAGGCCGCGTGATCGGCCTGCGCGGCTCGGACGTCGGCGAGATCCGTGTCGACTCGCCGCGGCTCCTCACCCGGCGCGCGGTCGACGCTCATGCCGGCGCCCCGCTGCGAATCCGAACGATCTCGCCGCTCGTCAGCTCCACGCGTCCGGCGGCCGTCTCGAGCACCAGCGCCCCGCGGTCGTCGATCGCGATGGCCCGCCCCTCGACGCGCCCGGTGGTGGTATCGACGCCGACATCCGTTCCCAGCGTCGCGCAGACCTCGCGGTAGCGCGCCACCGGCGAGCTGCCGGCCTCGACCGCGACGAGCTCGGCGTCCAGCGCGTCGAGCAGCGATGCCAGCAGATCCACGCGGTCGATCGGCACGCCGGCGAGCTCGCCGATCGAGGTGGCAGCCCTCGGCGATCTCGGGCGGCATCTCGGCGCGCGGCCAGTTGACGTTGATTCCGATCCCGATCACCGCCGAGGTGACGCGCTCGCCGTCGATGGTCGTCTCGAGCAGGAGGCCGCCGACCTTGTCGCCATCATCCGAGACCAGGTCGTTCGGCCACTTCAGCGCGACCGGAGCCAGGGCCGCGCAGGCGGAGCGCGCGGCAAGGGCCGCGGCCAGCGAGAGCTGCCAGGCATCCGCCGCGGAGATCCGCGGCCGCACGGCCACGCTGAGCATCAGGTTGCGGCCCGGCGGCGAGATCCAGGTACGGCCGCGCCGTCCTCGGCCGGCGGTCTGCTCCTCTGCCACGATCGCCCGACCCTCGCCACCGGGCTCATGCAGGAGGGCGCGGGCACGGTCGTTCGTCGAGCCGATCGAGGCGTGCGCCTCCACGCCGCGGCCGATCCGTTGCCGTGGCCGATCCGCACGCTGCCAGTCGGTCATCCGCACACCATACCGCCTCCCCGAGCCGGAGCGCCCGCATGGGTACGGTACACTCGCGCTCGGAATGAGCCAGACCCTCGATGCGCGCGACGCGCCGTCCCGTCCCGTGCGCGAGCGCGTCTTCAGCGGAATCCAGCCGTCGGGCGCCTCCCACCTCGGGAATTACCTGGGAGCGCAGGTCAACTACGTCGCGCTCCAGGATCAGTACGACGCCATCTACGGCATCGTGGATCTGCACGCGCTCACCACGGTCCACGACGGTGCGGAGCTGCGCCGCCTCACGCACGAGATGGTGCTCGACCTGCTGGCCGTGGGGCTCGACCCCGCAACGCTGCGCCCTGATCCGCCAGTCGGATCTGCCGGAGCACAGCGAGCTGGCGTGGATCTTCGAGACCTGCGTCCCGGTCGCGTGGGCGGAGCGCAACCCGACCTACAAGGAAGCCCGCGAGGACGGCAAGGAGAACAGCCTGGGGCTGCTCAACTATCCGGTTCTCCAGGCGGCCGACATCGTCATCTACAAGGCCAGCAGGGTCCCGGTCGGCAAGGACCAGGCCGCGCACCTCGAGCTCAGCCGAGAAATCGTGCGGGCCTTCAACCGGCGCTACGGCGCCGATCTTTCCCGAGCCGCAGCCGGTCTTCACCGACGCCCCGGTGGTCATCGGCATCGACGGCGTCACGGAAGATGGGCAAGAGCGCCGGCAACACGATCCCGATCTTCGCCGAACCGGACGAGATACGCCGCCTGGTGATGAGCATGGTCACCGACCCGCTGCGCATCAAGCGCACCGATCCGGGCCGCCCGGAGGTGTGCAACGTCTGCCAGCTGCATCGGTTCTTCGGCAGCGACTACCTCCAGATCCAGGACGGCGAGCGCACCGCGCGCACCGGCTGCGTCGACACCAAGCAGCTGCTCGCCGAGCGGATCATCGAGTTCTTCCGGCCGATGCGGGAGGAGCGAGGCCGGCTGGCGGCGGATCCCGCCATCGTCGAGGAGACCCTGGCGGCCGGCGCCGCCAAGGTGCGCCCGATCCTCGACGCGACGATGGCCGAGGTGCGTCAGGCCGTGGGCATCGGTCCGGGCCGGGTGATGGCGGGGTGACCTGGCAGGGCTCCGGCATCGGTCCACGCGAGCGCTGGTGGCTCGTCGTCTTCCTCGCGCTCGGCAGCACCTACTTCGCGTTCCTCGTCACGGAGCGCGTGCTCGACCTGCTGGGCGGCCTGGGGACCATCCTGCTCATCCTGTTCCTCGCCTGGTTGCTCGCCTTCGTCATGTCGTCGCTGGTTGGCGCCCTCGAGCAGCGCATCAACCTGCCGCGCCCGGCGATCGTCATCGGCAGCTACCTCCTGGCGCTGATCATCTTCGGCTTCGTCGTCTTCTACACCGGCGCTGCCATCACCCAGCAGGTCACCGAGATGGCGCGCAACTATCCCGGCACGGAGCGGAACATCCTGGGCGTGCTGGCCGACTGGGAGCGCGGCCTGGTGTTCGGCCGCCTGCAGATCGACCTCACCGATCTCTACGCCGGCGCGGTCACCGAGCTCGAGCAGATCGGCAGCCAGATCGTTGAGCAGGCGCAGAACATCGCCGGCGTCACGATCGCGGCGCTCGGATCCCTGCTGCTGATCATCGTCATCTCGCTCTACATGCTGATGGACTCGCCGCGCATCCTCGCGCGCCTCCGTGCGGGGGTACCCCGGCGCTACCGCGACGAGGCGGACCTCTTCGAACGCAGCATCGTTCGCGCCTTCGGCGGCTTCCTCCGCGCGCAGCTGATCCTGGCCGGGATGCAGGCGCTGCTGGTGGCCGTCGTCGGCACCGCCTTCGGCATCCCCTACCTGTTCCTGTGGGGAACCATCAGCGCCCTGGCCATGCTCATCCCGTTCTTCGGCCCACCCCTGGCGCTCCTGCCGCCGATCGTCGGCGCGGTGCTGTTCGCCGGCGGCACCGCCATTCCGGTGGCGATCATCCTGTTCGTGGTCCAGACCGTCATGGTCAACTGGCTTCAGCCGCGGCTCATGCGCGGCGCCCTGGGCCTCCACCCCATCCTCGTCCTGGTCGGGCTCCTGCTCGGCGCGCAGGTGGCCGGCTTTTGGGGCGCGCTGTTCGGGATCCCGGTCGTCGCCGTTCTCTGGGTCTTCATCAGCTACGCGCTCTTCCGCACGCTGCCGAACGCGGCGCTCCCCGAGGCCGAGCGTCTCTCCGACGTGGACGAGCACATCATGGTGAGCGTCGAGAAGGAGCAGGTCGGCGACGAGACCCACCCGCACATCCACGTGACGCGCACGCGCCGTCCGGATGGAACCGAGCAGGTCGAGCTGAAGATGGCCGACCGAGAGGGTGACGAGCATCCGGAGCCGAGCGGAGCCGAGGGCTAGGCCGGAAACCCCCGCCGGCTGTCGCACCTCGAGCGGGGTGACATCCTCCGCGAAGTGGCAGGCGCTCAGATGGCCGCCGCCGATGTCGCGCAGCGGCGGCTCCTCGGTCTTGCAGATCTCCTGCGCCATCGGGCACCGCGTGTGGAAGCGACAGCCCGAGGGCGGGTTGGCCGGTGACGGCAGGTCGCCCTTCAGCACGATGCGCTCGCGGCGCACCGTCGGATCGGGCACCGGGATGGCCGACAGGAGCGCCTTGGTATACGGGTGCGCCGGGCTTCGGTAGAGCTCATCCGCGTCGGAGAGCTCGACCAGCTTGCCGAGGTACATGACGCCGACCCGGGTCGAGAGGTGCTTCACCACGGCCAGGTTGTGCGCGATGAACAGGTAGGTGAGCTGGAACTCGTCCTGGAGGTCGCTCAGCAGGTTGAGCACCTGGGACTGGATCGAGACATCGAGCGCGCTGACCGGCTCGTCGCAGACGATGAACTTCGGGCGCAGGGCGAGCGCGCGCGCGATGCCGATGCGCTGGCGCTGGCCGCCGCTGAACTCGTGCGGATAGCGGTGGATGTGCTGCTGGTTGAGCCCGACGCGCTTGAGCAGGTCCCGGACCGACGCCTCGCGCTCCTTCTTGTTCGTCATGCCGTGCACGTAGAGCCCCTCGCCAACGATCTCGCCGACGCTCATGCGCGGGTTGAGGCTGGCGTAGGGGTCCTGGAACACGACCTGGATGTCACGCCGGGCGGCCTTCATCTCGCGGGATTTCAGATCGAACAGCGACTTGCCCTCGAAGTTGACCTGCCCGGACGTCGGCGGCAGGAGCCGCAGGATGACCTTCCCGAGCGTGGTCTTGCCGCAGCCGGACTCGCCCACCAGCCCGAGCGTCTCGCCCTCCTTGACGCTGAAGCTCACGCCGTCGACCGCACGCACGGCGCCAAGCTTGCTGATGCCCAGCAGGCCGCCGCGGATTTCGAAGTGCTTGACGAGATCGGTGACCTCGAGCAGCGGCCCGCGGCCCGATCCCGCCGCGGGCGGCGGTGCGCTGCGCGCTCGTCTGCCCGCCGCTCGTCTCGTCCCCGCTGGCGTGTCCGTCGCCCGGCACATCGCCGCCGTCGGTGCCGTCCGGCGCGGTGCCATCGTCGGTTGGCGTCACCGGCGTCCACTCCTGGCTCATCGGGCTTCCACCGTGAGTGCCTCGGCCGCCCGCACCGCCTCCTCGCCCTCGGCGTCAGCGCCGACATCGGGCGGCTCGCCGGCCGGGGTCAGCCAGCAGCGGCTGAAGTGGTCCGGCCCGACCTCCTGGTACGGCGGCGCCGTGTCGCACACGCGCATCCGGTTCGGGCAACGCCGCTTGAACAGGCAGCCGGTCGGCAGGTTGAGCGGCGAGGGAACCGTGCCCTTGATGACCTCGAGTCGCTCGACGCTTCTCGTCGATGCGCGGGATGGAGCGCAGCAGCCCCTGCGTGTACGGATGGTGGGGGGAGCCGAACACGGTGCGCACGTCGGCGCGCTCCACGACCTTCCCGGCGTACATGACGACCACCTCGTCCGCCATCTCGGCAACGACGCCCGAGGTCATGGGTGATGAGCATGATCGCCATCCGGTTCTTTGCGCGCAGGTCGCGCATCACCTCCAGGATCTGGGCCTGGATGGTCACGTCGAGGGCGGTCGTCGGCTCGTCGGCGATGAGCAGGTCCGGATCGGTGGAGAGGGCCATGGCGATCATCACGCGCTGGCGCATGCCGCCGGAGAGCTGATGTGGATGCTCCTGCGCGCGGCGCTTGGCGTCCGGGATGCCCACCACCCGCAGCATCTCGACCGCGCGATCCCACGCCTCGCGGCGGCTGACCGCGGTGTGCTGCTGTACCGCCTCGGCGATCTGATCGCCGCACGTGAAGACCGGATTGAGCGACGTCATCGGCTCCTGGAAGATCATGCTCACCTGGTCGCCTCGGATGTCGCGCATGTCGGCGTCGCTCTTGGCGAGCAGGTCCTCGCCGTTGAGCAGGATCTCGCCGGTGACGATCCTGCCGGGGCGCTCGATCAGCCGCATGACGCTCAGGCTGGTGATGCTCTTGCCGCAGCCCGACTCCCCCACCACGCCGAGCGTCTGGCCGTGGCCGATCTCGAACGTGACGTCGTCGACGGCCTTGACCATGCCGTCCTGGGTGAAGAAGTGGGTCTTGATGCCCTTGATCTCGAGGAGCGGGCCGAGCGCCCGTTCCGTGACGGTCACTTCTCGACCCGCTGGCGAGGATCGAGGGCGTCGCGCAGGCCGTCGCCGAGGAAGCTGGCCGACAGGACGATCAGGATCAGGATCACGCCGGGATAGACCACCTTGAGCGGGCCCGAGAAGAAGTAGTCTCGCGCGTTCTGGAGCATGGTTCCCAGGCTGACGCTATCACGACCGATCCCGAAGCCGAGGAAGCTGAGGGCGGACTCGACGACCACCGAGTCGGCGATGCCCAATGTCGCCGCGACCACGATGGGAGCCATCGCCGGCGGCAGCATGTGACGCGAGATGATGCGACGCCCGGTGGCCCCAAGCGCCCGCGCCGCCTGGACGTAGTCAACCTCTCGCAGGCTCAGGAACTCGGCCCGAACGAGCCGCGCGGCAGTCGTCCACCCCGTCAGGCCGATGGCGAAGATCACGACCCACACGTTCCCCTGCCCGAAGAACGCGGTGATCATGAGGATGATGAAGAGCCCGGGTAACGAGAGCATGATGTCGACGAAACGCATCAGCATGTTGTCGAGCCAGCCGCCGACATAGCCGGCAATCGAGCCGACGAAGACGCCGATGACGACGATGATGATGACCGCGGCGAGCCCGATGGTGAGCGACGTCCGGGTCGCCATGGCCAGCCGCGCGAACAGGTTCTGGCCCTGCTCGTTGTAGCCGAGGATGGCGAACGTGAACTCGCCCTGCTCATTGAAGAGCTCCGGAGGCGCGTCGTCGAGGAAGAGATGCGTCTTCGTCCACGCATCGCCGGTCAGCGCGGGCACGATGATGGCGTAGCCGGAGAGGACGATCAGCGTGATGACGCCGAACACCGCCAGGCGGTGCTTCAGGAATCGCTGGCGGACGAGCTGCCAGTAGCTGCGCACCGGCGTGCGGTCGATCTCGGCCGATTCGGCCTCCGCCTCCTCCTGTCGGCGTCGCTCGATCTCGGCTGCCGTCGTGTCGCTGACCATGGCGAGCGTCCTCTAGTACTTGATGCGCGGGTCGGCCACGCCGTACAGCACGTCGGCCAGCAGGTTGCCTGCCACGACCCCGAAGCCACCGACCATCACGAATGCCAGCACGGTGGGGTAGTCGCGGGCGTCCACGGCCGTGATCCCGAGCAGCCCGAGGCCCGGCCAGCTGAAGATCGTCTCGGTGATGACGGCGCCGGCCAGCAGTCCGGGCAGCGTCAATCCGAACAGGGTGATGACCGGGATGAGCGCGTTGCGCAGGGCATGCTTGAACGTGACCTTCGCCGAGCTCAGGCCCTTGGCCTTGGCCGTGCGCACATAGTCCTGGTTCAGGACCTCGAGCATCTTGGCTCGCACATAGCGGGACCAGCCCGCGATCTGTTGAATCGCGAGCGAGGTCACCGGCAGCACCATGTGCCAGGCCACGTCGAGCGGCGTGCCACGGCCCTCGACGCCGGGCAGGCTGACCATGCCGAAGCCGGGGAAGAGGCCGCGGAATACGACGGTGCCGAGATAGGCGATATACAGGCCGAGCAGGAATGACGGGATGGCGTAGCCGATGGTGGCGAAGGTCGTGATGACCTTGTCCGCCCAGCTGTACTGCTTCACCGCTGCCAGGATCCCGATCGGCACGGCGACGATGACCGTGACGAGGAGCGCGGTGCCGCCGAGGAGGAGCGTGGCGGGCATGCGGTCGACGACCGTATCGCGCACCGACCGGCCGTCAACGAGGCTGTAGCCCCAGCAGTCCACGTTCCAGACCTGGACGAATGCGGTGATCCAGCTGACGTACTGCTCCCAGACGGGCTTGTCGAGCCCGTAGAGGCGAACGAGGTTCTCGAGGGTTTCGGGTCGCACGTTCGGGGCACGGAAGCGGTCGATCGGACTGCCCGGCGCCAGCTGCACGATGGCGAAGCTGATCAGCGACACTCCGAACAGGATCGGGATCGCCTGGAGAACCCGGCGAATGATGTAGGTGGCCATGTGTGCGCCTGCTCCCCTGTCTCCGTTGCCGGCCGCTCAGGCGGGCCTCCCGCCGTAGGGTGGTCGGATTGTACAGACGGAACCCCCGTTGCGTAATGGGGGTCGGGATGGGGTGAGCCGCTGGCAACGCCCGGGGGCGTTGCCAGCGGCTGTGCTCAGCGTGTCGTCAAGTATCCGGCGAGCCGGCTACTCGGCGATGAAGAGCGTCTCAAGCTGCCAGTTCCAGAGCGGCGAACCGAGCTCGAGCTCACCGGCCGTGCTCTGCAGGTTCACGTCGAGCGCCTCGCGCGCGACGTCGGACCATGCGAACAGGTACGGCTGATCGTCGAACATGATCTGCTCGAACTCCTGGTAGATGGCCGCTCGCTCAGCCTGGTCGCTGGTGACCAGACCCTGCTCGATCAGCGCATCTGCCTCGGGGTTCTGATAGCAGATGTAGTTGTACAGATCAGGCTGCTCTTCGTTGGTGCACTGCTCCGAGTGGAACAGGGCGTACGGATCGGGATCGAGACCCGTGCTCCACCCACCGAAGTAGGCGTCGTACGGCTTGTCCGCGTTCGGCGGAATGTGCGGGTAGGTGAGCAGCGGCAGCAGCACCGTCGCGAAGTCACCTTCGATGACGTTCAGCTCGATGCCGCAGTCGACCACCTGGTCACGCACCAGCTCCATGAACGCGATGCGGTCCGGTCGCCCGGCTCGCACGTAGACGTCCGTCGAGAAGGTCTCGTCCGCCGCGGGTGGCGGGTCCGGTGGCGTTGCCTTCGCCGTCGACCTCGACGGTCCAGCCGGCTTCCTCGAGGAAGCCGATGGCCGCCGGCACGTCACGCGCGACGGGCTGGAGGTCGGGGTTGTAGGCCCACGATGCCGGCGGGATGTCGGCCTCGATCGGCACGCCCTGGCCGTTCGTCGCCTGCTCCACGGTGGCCGCCTTGTCGATGCAGTACTGCACCGCCTTGCGGGCGCCGAGGTCGGCGAAGAGCTGGCCCTCGCGCAGGTTGTACTGCAGCGAGTAGTAGCCGAAGTCCGGGTACTCCGCGAACTTGATGTTCGGGTCGTCCTTCAGCGCCTCGTACGAGTCTGCCGTCAGGGAGTACTTCCAGTCGACCTGACCGGCCTGCACCGCGTTGGCGCCCTGGATGTCATCCGTGATGATCGGCATCACGACCGTGTCCGTCTCCGGAGCGCCGTCGTAGTAGCCGTCATAGGCCACGAGCGTCAGGCTCTCACCCGGCGCCAGGCAGCCCGGCTCGCACATGTACGGTCCGGTTCCGACCGGCTCCGTGTTGAAGGAGAGGAGCGGGTACGTCGCCGAGATGGCGTCGATGCCCTCACCCTCAAGCGCGATCTGCAGCTGGCTGAGCAGGTCGCCGAGCGCGGTCGCGTACGCGCACGGATCGAACTCGTCGGCGTTCTCGCCACCAGTGTTGAAGTCGTCGCGGCTCGGCAGCTCCACGGCGCCGGCGGTGAGAACGGTCTCAGCACCGGTCGCTGCTGTCTCGCAGGCCGCAGGATCGGGGACGAACTCCGCGTCCTCGGGATCCGGACCGACGGTGGCAGCCGTGATCGCATCGATGGCGGCAGTGACGTCAGCAGCGTCAGCGCCACTGGCCTCGCCCACGAACTCATCGTAGGCAGCCGTCACGACGGCTTCGGAGTCGATCGAGATGCCCGGCAGGATGACCGTTGCGAACGGAGCGTACGGCTCCAGCAACGTGAACTCGATCGTCGTGTCGTCGATCGCGGTGACCGACTCGAGGAACGGCGCCAGGCAGACCGACGGATTGAACCGGCAGTTCGCGCTCTTGGCGAGCTCGTAGGTGAACACGACGTCGGCAGCGGTCACCGGGTCGCCGTTGTGGAATGTCGCTTCACGCAGCGTGCAGGTCCAGACGATCTCCGCCTCGTCGACCTCGCACAGGTCCGCGGCAAGATCCGGGACCGGGGTCAGCGTGGCGTCGTACTGGTACAGGCCGGTGCCGATGAAGCCGTAGGCCTCAGCGGTCGGAACGTCTGCGTTCGCGTTCGACAGCGTGGTGATCTGACCGTCGACGACCATCGTGATCGTCCCGGCATTTCCGCCTGCTGACGGTTCCTGTGAGCCGCCTGCGGCGTCGGAACCGCCCGGCTCGGCCGACTCTCCCGACTGCTGTCCACAAGCGGCCAGGATAAGCGCGCCGGAGAAGAGAAACGCCAATGCGTTCCACTTGGTCCGTCTCATTGCTCCCTCCAGTGATGGGGATGTATACGGGTGCGGGTTCGCGCACGGCGACATGCCGCGGCTGAGCCCAATGGGCAATGGAGTATATCCGCTTGTCCACCTCCTTGATGGTCACTTGATCAAATGGGCGAATCAAGCTCGGAACGCTGCCACGCCGACGGGCAGCGCCACACGCAGTCCCCCGCTGCGGTGTTACCCAGTGATACGGTCCGCGCGCCCCAAAGGTTCATTTCGCTGCGCGGCGCCGGCGTGGGGCACCAGGAATCGGCGACCGTCGTCGGTGCGGGCTTCGTCCATGGCGACGCCGAAGACCTCACGGATCAGGTCCGGCCGCAGGATCGATGCCGGTTCGCCGTCGGCCGTCACGCGGCCGGCACCCAGCACGGCGACGCGCGGCGCATACGCCGCGGCCAGGTTCAGGTCGTGAAGGACGGCGATCACCGTCAGGCCGCGCCGTTCGCGGAGCCGCGCCACGGTTGCCAGCAGCGATGCCTGGTGGGCGATGTCGAGGTGGAGGGTCGGCTCATCGAGCAGGAGCAGCTCCGGCTGCTGAGCGAGCGCCATCGCCACCAGCACGCGCTGGCGCTCGCCTCCGGACAGCTCGTCCGCGTGGCGCTCGGCGAGGTCGAGCGCATCGGCATCGCGAAGGGCGCGCTCGACCGCCTCGGCATCATCCGCGGATGATCCGAACCAGCGCGTCGCGTGCGGCGCGCGGCCCATCTCGACGATCTCCGCCACCCGGAAGCCGTCGGGCAGGACGAGCGACTGCGGCAGGACCGCAACGCGTCGCGCCAGGGCGACGCGGCTCCAGGCATCGAGGTCGCGGCCGAAGATCGCCACGCTGCCGGCATCGCGTGCCAGCGTGCCGGCGATGGCGCGCAGCAGCGTCGTCTTGCCGCTCCCGTTGGGGCCGACCAGCGCCACGAGCTCCCCGGCGCCGACCGCCAGGTCGAGGCCGCGCAACACCTCCCGCCGCTCACCATGATCCGCTTCGTACGAGACGCGGAGCCCGATGACCTCGACGACCGCGGTCATGGAGACATCGAGGCCGACACCCGGCGCGAGCGGCGCAGCAGCCAGAGGAAGAAGGGAGCGCCGAGGAGCGCCGTCACCACCCCGACCGGAATGCCGCCGGCCAGGCGCGCTCCGAGGTCGGCCACGACGAGCAGCGCCGCGCCGAGCAGGGCGCTGGCAGGCAGCAGCAACCGATGATCCGGCCCCACGACCAGGCGAAGCAGGTGCGGCACCACCAGCCCGACGAAGCCGATGGTGCCGGAGATGGCGACGACGGCAGAGGTTGCCAGCGTGGCAAGCATGGTCAGGCGCAGCTTCTCGCGCCCGACGTCGAGGCCGAGGTGAGCGGCCGGGCCGTCGCCGAGCAGCAGCAGGTTGAGGCTGCGCCAGCGCGCGAAGAGGAGGACGAAGACCCCGAGCACCACGGGCGCGGCGATGGTGAGATCGAGCCAGCCGACCGCCGGCGAGCGACCCCATCAGCCACGAGAAGATGGCGGCCAGCGCGCGGCCGGAGGCGAACATGAGCATCGCGACGCCGGCCGCGAGCAGCGACGACACCGCATAGCCCGTCAGCAGCAGCGTGACCGACGGCAGCCGCCCGCCGCTCCGCGCGACCGCGATCACGACCAGCACGGTCCCGATGCCGCCGGCGAAGGCGAGAAGCTGGACGAGCCCGAGGCCCAGCCAGGCGCTGCCGGCGCCGAGGGCCAGGGCCGGGACGAGAAGCGGCACCACGATCCCGATCGTGGCGCCCAGGGATGCGCCGGCCGCCGTGCCGATGATGTACGGGTCGGCCATCGGGTTGCGGAGGATCGCCTGGAACACCGTGCCGGCGCACGCAAGCCCGGCCCCGACCACCATCGCACCGAGGACGCGGGGCAGGCGGAGGTCGATCACGATCGTCTCCAGGCTGTCGCTGACGCCCGACGTCGCGCCGACGCCGAACAGCCGGTGCACGAGAACGCGCAGCACGTCGTCCGGGGCGATGGCGACGCTGCCGAGGCCGATCCCGAGGACGAGTGCCGCGAGGAGAAGGACGACGCCGCCGCCCAGCACGAGCGCCGCCCGTGTCAGCGCCGGTCCCCGGACGAGTGGCCGCGGGGCGACCCCGGCGCGCATCGGGCTAGTCCGCGAACGCTTCGGGGTGGATGTGCGCGAGCGAGTGCCTCCAGGCCGTCCACGATGCGTGGCCCCGGGCGCGTGATCACGACGTCCTCGGTCACGACGACCACCCGGTCATCCTCCACGGCCGTCATGCCATCCCATCCCGGGCGGGCCGCCACGCTCTCGGGCGTGATCGTCTCGTCGTAGGTCGCGTCCCCGAGCAGGATCAGCTCGGGGTCGGCGGCCACGAGGTCCTCGATCTCGATCGAGGTCGAGAGCGCGTCGCCGGTGATCGGCTCGCCGCCGGCCGTGTCGATCAGGCTGGCGAGGAACGAGCCCTCGCCGGCCGTGTAGATGGTGCCCTCGAAGACGCCCACCTCGTAGAAGGTCCGCGGCCGCTCGAGGCCGGCGACGGCCTCTTCGACCGCCGCGATGCGTGCGTCCATCGTCTCGACCACGCGCGGCCGCCTCGTCCTGCTGCCCGATCGCCATGCCGACCAGCTCGATGTCGGCGGTCACCTCGTCGAGCGACTCGGGGTAGAGGACGAGCACGGACAGCCCCAGATCGGCCAGCTGGTCGATGACCGCGGAGGGCGTCAGCTCATTGCCCGCGGCCAGCACCAGGTCGGGCTCGGCGGCGACGACGGCCTCGACATCGACCTGGGCCATGGTGACGACCTTGTCGATGTCGACGACCTCGGGCGGATAGTCGTCGAAGTCGGTCACGCCCACGACGCGATCGCAGGCGTCGAGCGCGCACACGATCTCGGTGTTGGATGGTGCCAGCGAGACGATTGCCTGGGGCTCGGCCGCGAGGGTGATCTCGCGACCGGCGTCATCGGTGAGGGTCAGGGGATAGGCGGCCGGCGGCACGGTCGGAGACGCGGTGCTGGATGCCGGGCTGTCGTCGGAGGGTGCCGAGCTCGATGCGGGCGCGGGCGCGCAGGCGGCGAGCAGGCCGAGGACGACGAGAAGGAGTGCGCTGAGACGGAGAGGAGTCATGGGTGATGCCTTCCCTTTCACGCGAGGGCGAGCGACATCGCGATCGGGCTGGCGACCTGACTCCCGTGCTCTTCGGCACGGATACAGTAGCGGGACTGTGCCGGCTTCTCACCGGCTTCTCCATTCACCCGTGGTCCTTGCGGCCACGGCACCCGTCGGCGTCTCTTCGGTTGGTCGGCCGATGCTACCAGACCTGCCGCTCAGCGGACGAAGGCCGAGGCGTGCCGGCGAATCGCCAGGGCCGCGTACGCAAGGCCGATGGCGGCGGCCAGCGCCGCCACGCTGCCGAGAGGACCGACCGCCTCGCACGCGGTCAGGTTCGGCGCCAGCCACAACCCGCACTGCGGTGCAGCAACGATCAGGAACGCCGAGATGCCGGCTCCGATCCAGCCCACGTTGAAGCCCACTCCGAGCGCCCAGCCGCGGCGCAGCCAGACACCCCGCGCGACCGCCAGGAAGCCGATGCCGACCAGCAGCTGGGCCACGCTCGGAATCAGCTCGGCCCGGCCGCCGATCGCGTCCGGCAGGCCGATCAGCGCCGCCCGCGACGAAGAGGGCGCCAACGGCCGCGAGCACGACCCCGGCCGCTCGCACCGGCAGCGGCATGTCCCCGCCGCTCGGCGTGCGACCGACGCTCGACCTCGGGGTGCGGCGGCTGGTCGCCGGGCACCGATCCCAGTCGGTCGGGGGCGATCGCCACGATGGCCCGGTCACGCTCCGCAACCGACCCGAATGCCGCGACGAGGTCGATCCCGGCGGTGCGGATCCGGAGCCCCGGCCGGGCTCCGCCGGCGTGGACGACGGTGCCGGATGCAAGCCGCAGGTCGTCCGGTGGTGGGTCGAGCTCGACGAGGATCGGTCCCTCCCCCGATGAGAGCGCCAGGACGGCCGGCATGTCGGCCGTCCGATGGGCCGGGGCCGGCCCACCGGTCTCGCCGAGCGCGAGCTGCCAGCTGCGGCGATCGAGCTCGTCGGGTGCGTAGAGCGCGAGGCGTGCGGGCGCGCCGTCCACGATGATCCGAGCCGGCCCGCGCCGATCGGTACCGTACAGGTCGGCGGTCACCTCGTCGTCCGCGAGCAACGGCCAGGACGAGATGCGATCCGGCATCGGCCCGCGGCGGAAGACCGGATAGCCGACGAGCCACCCGATGACCAGGATCATGGCAAGCGCGGCCAGGATCATGGCCGGCAGGTAGGAGATCTCCGTCAGCGGCGGCGACACGCCCTCCGCGAGCAGGCGCGTGTCGGGAAGTCGTCGGCCATCCAGCGCGTCCTGGAGCTCGGGCACGGCGGCCGCCTGCTGCGTCCGCACCCGGTCGGTGGTCGCGACGCCCCATACGTCCACCGGCAGCGCGTCGGGAGGGTACGGCGAGCGCACGACCACCGCGCGACCCTGATCACTGGCAAGGTATTCCCAGCCGTCGCCATCGGCAGCCTGGCGAGCCTCGACGAACGAGCCTCGCAGCACCACCTGACCGGGCTCCAGCCCGCGGCCGGTCGGCGAGGCGATCGTCTCACCGGTGAGCGCCGACGGTCGCTGGTCGGCGAGCTCGACCAGGTAGCGATCCGGGTCGACCCGCAGCGCGCCCGCGTCGAGCCCGTCGAGCGCTCCCGCGACGGCGGCTGGATCGACCTCGACGCGCGCCACGATCGTCCGCAGACGCCGCTCCTCGAGCCGCTCCGGCGAACGCGCCACCATGGCCACCGTGTCGTCGAGCGGATCGATCAGGAGGTAGTACCAGCGCTGCACCGGAGCCCCGTAGGAGCTGGAGTCGAGGAACGGGCCGTGGACGATGGAGGACGTGCCGACCCAGCCGATGGCGCGGAGGTCCACCACGTCGGCAAGGCCGACCGGCTCCGGCCGGGGCAGGGTGGCGGCCGTTGCGCGCGCGTCCTCGACCGACCTCCACGCGCCGACCCCAAGCAATGCGGCAATCACGAGCGCCCATGGAATGCCGCGCGGCGCAAACCAGATGATGCCGCCGAGGAGGCGCCCAATCGAGTGGGCGAGCCATCCGACGAGGGCAGCGGCGCGGCTGGCGAGCAGGTTCATCGCTTATGCGGCCCGACCGCCCGTGCACGAGAAACCCGCCGGCGTTCGTCGACCGGCGGGCCTCGACAGCGCGGGTGGACCTAGGCCGGAACGGGCTCCTCGGCGTGCCCGTACAGCGGCGTCTGCCGTGCGGCCTCGGAGAGCATCGGATCGAGCATCTTCTGGACCGCCAGGGTGTGCGTGCAGCCGCCGGCGGACTCGAACAGGTGGCAGTCGCAGTGCCATGCATCGGCGTCGAGGGTGACGGTGTGGGTGCCGTTGTCGCCGGCGAAGCTGGCGCGAACCGACTGCAGCTTCACGCGGTCCGGCTCGTGCGCATAGCGCATTGCCTTCTCGACCTTGCCGATCATGCTCGAATGCACGTCGCGATTACCTCCATGGCGCCGGTTGCCCCCGGCGCCCTACTGCGTGGCGCCCGTCGGGTCGGATCCGGTGGCCCTGGCGAGCCGCTCCTTGAGCATCGCGAGCAGTGTAACCGGCGTCGGGTCGGTCTGGTAGAGGATTGCGAGATACACGCTCACCAGATCGCCGTAGGCGACGCTGGTGAGGACCCGAGCGAGCGGCGAGGGCCCTTCGGCCCAGACCTCTCCGCGGTTCGTGGATCGCTCGCCGAGAAGCTCCTCGACCACCCGGTAGCGCTCGGCGATCGCGGCCGGCTCGCTTCGATCGCGGAGCTGGATCGACGTAGAGCGCGTCACCGAGCTCGCGGGGATTGATGCTGCCCTCGATGGCGTTGTGGTTCGCCTCCGGCATCGGCTCCCAGGAGGCCCACGCCTTGGCGTTCTCGTTCAGCTGCGTCTTCCACCGATGCGCCACCGCGGCCATCGGGCCGTGCCCGTAGATCACCGGGATGCGCCCGAAGATCGACCAGGCCAGCTGCTTCGCCGGGTTGGCATCGGTCTCGACCGAAGGGCCCGTTCGATCGAGCAGCTCCTCGAGCGCGGTGACGACCGGGCCCGAGGGGATCGGGCTCGGCGATGAGGCCGGCGCGCGAAAGGAGCTCGTGGACGAGGCCGACTCCGAAGCCGATGGCGGCGCGCGGCTGCCCGCCGAGCTTGTACTGGAGCAGCGGAGTTCCGGCTTCGGCGGCGGTCGATGCCAGCCGCCCGCCGGTGGTGATCACGACCAGCGGCAGGTCTCGCTCCCGGGCGGCGGCGAACGCCGGACAGCGTCTCCGCCGTCTCCCCGGAGTGGCTGGCGGCGACGATCAGGGTGCGCGCTCGGGTGCCGGCCGGGAGGCCGTAGTCGCGGTGGACGATGAGCGGCACCTTGAGGCGATCACCGGCCGCGGCGGCGACCAGCTCGGCGCCGATCGCGGAGCCCCCCATGGCAAGCACGACGATCGCGTCGACGTCGGTGTGGCGCTCGTCCAGGACGACCGGCGCCGCGACCCGACGCGCCTGCACCAGCTGCTGCGGCAGCTCCGCCACGCGGCCGAGCATGTCGTCCGGGTCGATCCGCTTGCGGGTGGCCGGGTCGTCGAGGGTGACCGCCTCCTCGAAGAGCGGCGGACGACCGCTCTCGTCGCCCTCGTCGGCCGGGTCGGGGCCTCCGGGCTCCTCGTCCGGATTCTTGTAGCCGAAGTAGTCCTTGGCGTCCATCAGCGCCCGCCCGCGGCGATCCTGCGGCCCTCGGCCAGCAGGGCGTCGACGTCCTCCGGCGAGCGCGCCTCCGCGTAGACGCGCAGGAGCGCCTCCGTGCCGCTGAAGCGGATCAGCAGCCACGAGCCATCGGAGCGGTAGAACTTGAAGCCGTCGTGCGTCTCGAGCTCCTTGCGCTCCACGACCTCCAGGCCGGCGAGCGTGGCCGGCGCCTGCTCGGCCAGTCGGGCGAGCGTCTCGCGCTTGACGTCGTCGTACCCCTCGCGAGGGAAGCGGATGTCGATCCGGTTGTAGTACGAGGGCCCGGCCAGTGCCTGGAGCTCTGCCAGGACCTCCGACGCCTTCTTGGCCTTCGTCAGCCACAGGTCGAGCAGGAAGAGCCCGGACGCGATGCCGTCGCGCTCGGGGATGTGCATCCCGAATCCGTAGCCGCCCGACTCCTCGCCGCCGATGACCGCGTTCGTCTCGGTCATCTTCGGTCCCACGTACTTGAAGCCGACGCCCGTCTCGTAGGCCTGGGTGCCGTAGATCTCGGCCAGCCGCTTCGCCATGCTGGTGGTGGTGACGGTGTAGACCGCCGGGCCGATCTGGCCGCGCACGTCGAGCAGGTACCAGTAGAGGAGCCCGTAGACCTGGAGCTGGTTGACGAAGACGCCCTCCTCGGTCGCCATGCCGACCCGGTCCGCGTCGCCGTCGAAGGCGATACCGATCTCCCCGCCCCAGCGCGGGATCTCCTCCAGCCACTCGTCGATGTTGGGGCGGATCGGCTCGGGGTTGACGCCGCCGAAGTACGGGTTGCGCTCCGTGTGCATCTCACGGACGGTGAGCTTGCCGTCGCCGAGCAGGCGGGTGAACCAGCCGGCGCCGGAGCCGTACAGGTTCTCGACCAGCACTCGCCGGTCCGCCGCGCGGATCCTCTCGATGTCGACGATGCTGGCAAGCTGATCGCGGAACCGCGGGTAGTGGTCGAAGGTCTCGACCAGCCCGGCGCCGACCGCTTCCTCGTAGTCCCGTCGCGGCGGCAGCTCGTCCTCGGGGTGGGTATCCATCGTCGCCTCGATGGCGGCCAGCATCTCGGGCGCGGCCGCGCCGCCGGTATCGGCCTTGACCTTGAACCCGTTGTCGGTCCATGGGTTGTGGCTGGCGGTGATGACGATCCCCAGCCCCGCGTTCAGCTCACGCGTGAAGAAGCTGCCGACCTGGGTCGGGACCGCCTCCGGCGGCGTGAAGGCGCGAATGTCGTGGGCGGCCAGCACCTCGACGCAGGCTCGCGCGAAGTGCTCGGAGGCGAAGCGCCGGTCGTGGCAGACGACGACGCCACGGTCGGCGGCCCCCGTCTGCTGGAGGTATTCGGCGACGCCGCGCGCGCAGCGGCGGACATTGTGGAACGTGTAGTCCTCGGCGATGGCGGCGCGCCAGCCGTCGGTTCCGAACTTGATCTTCGTCACGGGTGGTTGGGACTCGACTGCAGGCTTCGAAGGGTGCCGGGCTTCATGGTAGCGAGTCCATTGGCGGGTGGAGCCATCGAAGCGTGCTAGCGCATCCGTTCATCGGCGCGCGCCGCGACCGCGTCGAGCGCCGCCTGGAGCTCGGCCAGCAGCGGCCGGAGCCGCTGGCGCGCGCCGACCCGGATCGGCGGCGCCTCCTCGACGCGAAGCCGGCAGAACGGAAGCGGCAGCGAGGTGCCGGTCCCACCGGTTTCGCAGCCGCAGCGGCGGACGGACGGCCACCGCCCACGGCTGAATCGGCAGGCCTGCCTCGCGCGCCACGATCAGCGCGCCGGGCTTCGCGCGCCGGTACGGTCCGACCGGGCCATCGGGACTCACGCCCAGCGATGGCTCCCTCGCGACCGAGGCGGGCGAGCTCGAGCGTCAGCCGAGCCGCCTCCGACCGCTCTCCCTCGGCCGGCAGCTCGACCGAGCCGGAGTCGAGGGCGGCCAGCAGGGTGCTCATGACCTCGCCCCGGAACGTCTGGGTGCTGAAGCTGACGTGATACCGGTGGCGCCGCAGCCGGAGGGTCGCGATCGCGGCGGCCAGGTTGTACTCGTGCCAGAAGGCGAGGACGACCTGCTCCTGGTTGACGGCCGGCCCGTGGACGCGGCAGGTGGCGGCGACCAGGCGCACGTACCACGCCAGGGCGTGCCCGAGCAGCCGCGCCAGCCACCGGTGCCGCGGCGGCGAGCTCAGAGGTAGCGCTCCCCTGCCGTGCGAGCGATCTCGTCGAGGACCGGCTTGATCTCCTCGGCCCGGTCGCGATGGCAGACGAGGAGCGCATCCGGCGTGTCGACGATGATCAGGTCCTCGAGCCCGACGGTCACGATGAGCCGATCGCCGCCGTGGACGAGGACCCGGTGCGAGTCGCGGTCGAGGTGATTGCCGGACTGCGACCAGGTCGGCGCCCGTGGCGCCCGACAGCGCCTCGAGCAGCGCCGACCAGGAACCGATGTCGGACCAGCCGGCGTTCAGCGGAACGACCGCCATCCGTCCCTCGGCCGCCGCCGGCTCCGCGATCCCGACGTCGATCGTGATCGCCGGTACGCGCTCAAGGATCGTGCGGACCTCGGTCATCCATCCCGGTGTCCGGTGGATCGCCTCGATCCGCTCCAGCGCGCTGCCGAGCTCCGGCTGGAAGCGCTCGACCGCCTGGCGGAAGGCGTAGACGCGCCACACGAAGATGCCCGACATTCCAGTAGTGGTCGCCCTCCTTGAGGAAGGAGGCGGCCCGCTTCGCGTCCGGCTTCTCGACGAAACGGTCGACGAGCGCCGTCGGCGAGGACGGGTGAAGGCGCTTCCCGGCCTTGATGTAGCCATAGCCCGGTCGCCGGGTGCGTCGGCTGCACGCCCAGCGTGACGAGGTAGCCGCGCTCCGCGGTCCGGGCCGCCTCGCGCAGGCCCTCGGCGAAGGCGGCCTCATCGGCGACGAAGTGGTCCGCGGGCAGGACGAGCGCGACCTCGTCGCTCTGGCGGCGGGCGAGGATCGTGGCCAGTCCGGCGGCGACGGCGGTCGACCGTGCGAGCGGCTCGCCGAGCACGTTGTCCTCGGGCAGCTGGGGCAGCTGTCGCTGGGTCGGCCGCACGTGATCCTGGCTGGTGATGACGTAGATGTCGTGCGGCTGCAGGAGCGCACCGAGCCGGGCGACGGTCTGCTGGAGCAGGCTCGTGTCGCCCGTCAGCGGGAGGAGCTGCTTCGGCGTCTCGCGCCGCGAGAGCGGCCACAGGCGCGTGCCGGAGCCGCCGGCCATCACGATCGCGAACATCGGCCTGAGGCTACCAGAGCTACTCCCGGTCGACCTCGGCCTCGAGGCGCTCCCCCAGCTCGAGCGTGCGCCGATAGGCCGCCCAGACCGCGTCGGAGAAGACGGTCCGGATGCGACCCTTCTCGAGCTCGTAGATGGCGGCCGCGCTCGTGCCGCCGGGCGAGGTGACGGCGTTGCGCAGCTGTGCGGGATGCAGCTCGGATTGCTGTGCGTACTCCGACGAGCCGACGAGCGTCGCGACCACCAGGTCGTGGGCCAGCTCTCTCGGGAAGCCCATGTGGACGCCGGCGTCGATGAGGGCCTCCATCACCGCGAAGAGGTAGGTCGGCCCCGTGCCGGAGAGCGCGGTGGCCATCGCCACGAACGACTCGTCGGCGACCTCGCGCTCGTCGCCCAGCGAACGAAGGGCCGCCCGAGCCAGGTCGCGCTGCCGCGCCGTGCACGCATCGGACGGGCTCCAGACGGTGATCCCGCGCCGGATCTGCGACGGCGTGTTCGGCATCGCACGCACGACAGCCGCGTGCTGCAGGCCATCCACCAGCGTCCGCAGCGTCGCGCCGGCCACGATCGAGAGGACAACCTGCTCGGCGCCCAGCCGGCCGCGAAGCTCGCGCATGACGCGCGTCAGCATCTGGGGCTTGACGGCGAGGACCACGATCTCCGCGTCGGCCAGCGCGTCCCGGTTCGCCGCCACCGAGTTGATCCCGTGTCGCTCGGCGAGCGCCTCGCGGCGCTCACGGCGCGGGTGCGAGGCAGCGAGCATTCCGGGGGCCACCGCGCGGTTGGCAAGCAACCCGGCGATCATCGCCTCGGCCATGACGCCGGCGCCGATGATGCCAACTCGCATCGTGCGACGTGCGGTCACTCGGTCTCCTCCATCTCGTCTCCCACGACCATCTCCGAACCTCGCAGCCGCCGCGACGCGGCCACCTCGTCGACCGGCGCGCCGGCCCGGTCGAGCAGCGCCTCGGCCGCTCCGGCCAGCCGACGGCTGCTCGTCACGTCGCCGAGCTCGAGCAGCGCCTGCGCAAGCCCGAGCGCGGCGAGCCCCTGCTCGTGCTCCGCGCCGATGTCGCGCGCCTCGTCGATCGCCTCCGCATAGTACCGGCGGGCGGTCTCGGGGTCGCCGGCGGCGGAGCGCAGGTCGCCGATGCGGCGCGCCTGACGCGTCGCCTGCAGCGTCATGCCTGCCTGCTCGAAATGCCAGAGCGCTCGATGCCCCCACACGTCGGCCGGCCACCACGCACCCTCGTTCGCGGCCCGCTCCATCGCCGCGACGGCCGCTGCGCCGGCCCGACGATGGTCACCCGCGCGCTCCGACGCGAGGTACGGAGCCGCCATCTCGCCGCGACGCAGGGCAATGGGCAGCTCGCGAAGGCCGCTGCGGGGCGCCGGCGCGCGGGTTCCCAGGGCCGCGCCCGCACGGTCCAGCAGGCGACGCAGCGGCCCGGGCCGCGTCTCGCCCCACTCCGGTCGCGCGTGCTCGTGCCCGCTGCCCATCGGAGCCTAGGCGCGCGCGGCGGCGACGAGCTCGTCGACCCCGTCGAGCCGCTCCCACGGCAGGTCGAGATCATCGCGGCCGAAGTGCCCGTAGGCGGCCGTCTGCCGGTAGATCGGCCGGCGCAGCTGGAGGTCGCGGATGATCGCGCCGGGTCGCAGGTCGAACGTGCGCTCGATGACCTCGGCCAACCGGGCCTCGGGGATCGACGCCGTCCCGTAGGTCTCGACGTTGATGGCGAGCGGGCGGGCGACGCCGATCGCGTAGGCGAGCTGGATCTCGCACCGACGCGCCAGGCCGGCGGCCACGACGTGCTTTGCCACGTAGCGCGCCATGTAGGCTCCGGACCGGTCGACCTTGGTCGGGTCCTTGCCGCTGAAGCTTCCGCCGCCGTGGCGCGCCATGCCTCCGTAGGTATCGACGATGATCTTGCGCCCGGACAGCCCCGAGTCCCCCATCGGCCCGCCGATGACGAAGCGGCCGGTCGGGTTGACGAGGTGCCGCGTCTCGTCATCGAGCAGCTCCGCGGGGATCGCGACCTCGACGACGTGCTCGCGGACGGCCGTCGCCAGATCGGCCAGCTCGACATCGGGATCGTGCTGCGTGCTGACCAGGACGGTGTGCACCCGCCGCGGACGGCCGTCGGCGTCGTACTCGACCGTGACCTGGCTCTTCCCGTCGGGGCGCAGGAACGGAAGGGTGCCGTCCCTGCGCGCCTCGGCGAGGCGGCGCGCGACGCGGTGCGCCAGCATGATCGGCATCGGCATCAGCTCGACCGACTCGTCCGACGCGTAGCCGAACATCATTCCCTGGTCGCCCGCGCCGAGCTCGTCGGACTCCAACCCCTCGCGTGCCTCGAGCGCGTGATCGACCCCCAGCGCGATGTCGGGCGACTGTTCCTTGAGTGCCGTCATCGTGCCGCAGGTCTCCCAGTCGAACCCGAGCCGGCTGTCGTTGTAGCCGATCTCACGAACCGTCCGGCGGACGACCTCCTGCACGTCGACGTAGTGGGATGTCGTCAGCTCGCCGAGGACGAGCACCAGGCCCGTGGTGGTCGCCACCTCGATCGCGGCGCGCGCCATCGGGTCGTGCTGCAGCACGTCGTCGAGCACGGCATCCGCGACGGCGTCGCACAGCTTGTCGGGGTGTCCCTCCGTCACCGATTCGGACGTGAACAGGACGTGAGGCGTCGGGTCGGTCATCGAGTCTCCGGCTGGCTCAAGGGCGACGCGAGTGTACCGCCGCGACCCCGGGAACGTCGGCCGCTGCCTGGCGGAACGATCCGCGGAGACGCCTACTCCACGCCGGATCGAGGATAGATGCCCGGCTATCCTTGGCGTCCGATGGCACAGACGAACGCCCGTCACCCGGAGCTGCTCGCCTATCGCTCCGAGTTCCCCCTGCTCGACGCGTCGGTCTACCTGAACACCTGCTCGCTCGGCGCCCGATCCGAGCGTTCGCGCCGGCGGCTCGAGGCATTCCTCGCCGACTGGGACGAGCTCGGGGCGCGCGCCTGGTACCGCCGATGGCTCGGGGCGCTCGACGAGCTGCGCGCCGACTTCGGTGCGATTCTCGGAGTTGCCGGTGACGAGATCTCCCTGGCACCGAACGTCAGCTCGGCGCTCTCGGTCGTCGCCTCCGCGCTCGACCCGATCCACCGTGGCGATGCGGCCACGCTCGATCGTCTCCGGGGCGCGGGCGTGGCCGCCGGCGGCGCTCCGCGCCCGCGGGTGGTGACCACCGCCCTCGACTTCCCGACGATCGGGCATCAATGGCTGGCGCGCGCCGCGCTCGGGGTGGAGCTGGTCGTGGTGCCCTCGGCCGACGGCCTCACCGTCGAGCTCGACGACTTCGCGGCGGCCATCGACGAGCGGACCGCCCTGGTCGCCACCGGCCACGTCCTGTACACCACCGGTGCGCTGAACGACATCGAGGCGCTCGGCCGCCTGTGCCACGAGCGTGGCGCGCTGCTCCTCGTCGACGCCTACCAGGCCACCGGCCTCGTCCCCACCGACCTCGGCGCATCCGAGGTCGACATCTACGTCTCGGGGACGCTGAAGTGGCTGTTCGGCGGCCCGGGCACGGCGTTCCTTCGCGTTCGGCCCGAGCTGCGCGACGTGCTCTTGCCGACGACCACCGGCTGGTTCAGCAGCGCGCACCAGTTCGCCTTCGCGATCGATGAGCTGGAGCTCGCGAGCGACGGCAGGCGCTACGAGCTCGGCACGCCGTCAATCCCGTCTGCAGCGATCGCCCGTGGAGGCACCGAGCTCGTGCGCGAGATCGGTGTCGAGCGACTTGCGGAGCGCACCCGCGATCTCGGCCAGCTCCTGATCGGTCTTGCCGACGAAGCCGGCCTGGCGGTTCGTGCGATGCGCGACCCGGATCGGCGCGGGGGGATCGTGGCGGTGGCGGCTGACGATCCGAAGGCGGTCGTCAACGCCCTGGCGGCCGAGGGGATCATCGTCGACTACCGACCCGGCATCGTCCGCTGCTCGCCCGCCTTCTACAACACCGAGGACGAGGTTCGCCTGGTCGTCGAGCGCCTGGCGGCGCACGTGCCAGGAGTCGCCGGCGCCGTCAGCTGAGGAGGAAGAGTCCCAGGCGGTGAGCGACCGCGGCGGCCTCGCTGCGTCGAGTTACCCCAAGCTTGCCGAGGATGTTGCTGACGTGCACGCCGGCGGTGCTCTCGGCCATGAAGAGCTTGTCGCCGATCTGGCGGTTGCTGCGCCCGTCGGCAAGCAGCGCCAGCACCTCGCGCTCGCGCGGCGTGAGGCCCAGCCGGTCGGCCGCGTCCTCGGCGGTGTCGACGCCCTCGAGGCCGATGCGCGCGCGGCGAGCCAGCGACTCGATCGCCTCGCGCAGGGGGCGAGCGCCAAGGGCGACGGTGATGACATGGGCCTCGGCCAGCGCGGCGGCCCCCTCGTCCCGCCGTCGCGCGCGGAACGAGACGGCCGCGAGATCGGTGAGCGTGCGCGCCAGCTCGTACGGGCGCCCGAGCGCGCGGCGGCTGTGAACCGCGGCCTCCCAGAGGGCGTGGTCGACCTCTCCCCGGGCGCGCGAGGCGAGGGCATCGGCCAGCCGAAGGTCGGCGTCGATGGGAGGCACCGGGTCGGACGCGACCTCCCGCACTCGCTCGACGTGCCGGCGCATCTGCTGCTCCAGCTCCCCGGCGCGGGCGACCGCCATCGCCTCCCGATCACTGTCCCCGGAGCTGCGCGCCGCATCCGCCTCCTCGGCCTCCGCGTGCAGCCCGGCGAGCATGAGGCGCCGCGCGTCCGTGTCGAGCTCCGGTTCGATGAGCCGCGCGAGCGACTCGGCGATGATCTGCCGCGCCACGATCGGCTCTCCGGAAACGACCGCCAGCTCCGCGCGCCGCGTGCTCATCAGATCGGGGTCTGGGCCCACCACCCGTTCGCCGAGGGCCTCGTAGGTGAGGATGTCCCGCCGCGCGCTGCCCAGCCTGCCGCGTCCGATCGACAGCTGGATCCGGTTCGACAGCAGCCAGCGCATCGCGTAGCGGTTCGGTGAGCCCGCAATCGTCTCGTCGAGCACGCGCGCCGCCTCGTCCCAGCGCCCGAGATCGTAGAGTGCGCGGGCCATCTTGGAGGCCAGCTGGCCGCCGAAGCGCGCGTCCGCGCCCATTGCCCGCAGGCGATCGCGCGTCGAGCGGGCGAGCTCGAGCGCCTCCTCGTGTCTGGCAGCCTCATCCAGCGCCCAGCCGAGTCCGACACCGGTGAGGAAGATGGCCTGGGGCTCGCCGAGCTCGAGCGCGAGCTCATAGCCGTCGCGGAGCATCGGAATGCCTCGCTCGAAGTCGGAGCGGCCGGCCAGGTCCAGGCCGAGCGCCGCGAGCGCACGGGTCTCCGCCGGCCCGGCACCCACCGCCCGCGAGATGGCGAGCGCGGCCTCGGCCAGTGCCATCGACTCGCCGAACCGGCTGCGGATCATGAGCGAGTGGGCCAGGTCGGCAACCACCGTCGCGCGCTCATGGGTCGGCGGATCGATCGGGATCAACGCGGCGGCGCGCTCCATGGCGGTGACCCCCGACTGCCAGTCGCCCGACTCGTTGAGGTACCACGCCAGGCGGTGATAGAGGACGCCGACACGCATCGGCTCGCGGTTTGGGTCGGTCTCGGCCAGCGCGGACCGCACGAGATCGATCGACCGCCGAGGGTCGCCCGCCTGCGCCGCGGCTTCCGCGGCCTCCTCGAGGATGACGGTGCGATCGATGCCGGCCGGTAGCGAATTCGGGTCCACCTTTGCCCAGAGCTCCAGGCTGCGCTCGAGGAACGCCTGGGCCTCCGGATAGGCGAACGCTTCGGCTGCGGCGCGCGCGGCGCCGAGCGTGGCGGGCAGCGCGCGCTCGAGGTCGTGGGCCAGGAGCCAGTGGTGGGCAAGCTGGGCGGCGATCCCGGCACGCTCACGCGGGTCCCCGAGCGTGCGGCGCTCGAGGGCCAGGGCGTGGGCGGCATGCAGCTGCGTGCGCTCGTTCGGGAGCAGCTCCTCGTAGACCACCTCCTGCACCAGGGCGTGGCGGAAGCGGTAGCCGGGAACCTCCTCCGGCAGGGTCGGAACGAGGAGGTGGTGCTCCACCACCTGGCGCAGCCCCTCGGTCAACGTCGGCTCCGTGAGCTCCGCAACCTCGGCCAGGACTCGATGGTCCACGCGCGCGCCAGCGACCGATGCGACGCGCAGCACGCGCTGCGCGTCTCCGTCGAGATGGCGGATGCGATCGTCGATCGTGTCGCGGAGGCTGCGAGGAAGGGCAAGGCCCCCCTCACCGGCGGCCATCAGCTCCTCGACGAAGAACGGGTTGCCGCCCGAGCGCGACAGGACCGCCGAGACGAGCTCGGGGTGCGGTGCCTCCCCGGTGATCCCGGCCAGCTGGTCCGCAAGCTCACCGGCGCCGAACGCGCCCAGCTCCATGTCGTCGACTCCCTCGAGGCGCCCGAGCTCCGCCAGCAACGGGCGAAGGGGATGGCGACGATGCAGCTCGTCGGAGCGGTAGGTGCCGATGATGAGGAACCGGGCGTCCCGCGCGTTACGCACCAGGAAGCGGAGCAGGTCCCGCGTCGATGAGTCGGCCCAGTGCAGGTCCTCGAGGATGAGCACCAGCGGCGCCTCCTCCGAGAAGCGTCGGAGCAGGCCGAACACGATCTCGAACAGGCGCGCCTGTGCGGCTCCGGCGCTGGGACTTCGCTCGCGGCGGCCGGCCGGAGTCGGTGACGAGCCAAGGTCGGGAAGCAGGTGGGAGAGCTCCGTGCGGCCCGGACCGATGAGGTCGTCGAGGCGATCGGGCGGCAATGAGCGGAGCACCGGCCGCAGGGCGCCGACGAACGGCGCGTACGGGAGGCCGGTCTCGCCGAGCTGGAGGCAATCCCCGATCATGACCTGCGCGCCGGACGATCGGGCGCCGGCCACGAACTCGCTCACCAGCCGGGTCTTGCCGATGCCCGCGTCGCCGCCCACCAGGCGGGTTGCCGGCCGGTGATTGACGGCCAGCTCGAGCGCGTCGGCGAGGCGCTCGAGCTCGGCTCCTCGTCCAACGAAGATCGGGCTGCTCACGCGGGCCATGGTCGCGATGATACCCACCGGTCTCCCCCGTCAGGCTTGGAGCAGGTTCAGGCCGCGGCCAGGGAGCTGCGCAATCTGCTGCGATGCCGGCAGATCAGGGAGCGGGTCGCCAGCTCGCTGCGCCCGATGTGGAGCGCGATCTCGGCACCGGAGTAGCCGTGCGCGCTCAGCAGCAGGGCGGCCCGCGCGTCGCCGGGCAACTGGGCCAGGCGACCGATGATTGCGCCCGCCGCCTCCCGCTCGATCAGCTCGTCCTCGGGCGAGGGAACCACCTCCCGGCGAATCAGCTCGTGCGCCGTGCGGCGCATGACCCCCTGGTGTCGCGCTCGGCTGGCGGCAAGGTTGACGGCCACCCGAAAGAGCCAGGCGCGCAGGTGCTGTGGCGTCCGGCCGGCGGCGAGCTCGGTCAGCAGCCGAACGAAGGTCTCGTGGAGAAGGTCCTCCGCCGCTGCCCGATCGCGGGTGTAGGCAGCGAGATGGCCGCGCAACGCGTCAGCGTGATCCGCGTACGCGGTGGCGGCCAAGATGGCCAGGCCGGCGACCGTCTCCCCCCGAACACGCGGCGTGTTGCGGTCGCGGCGCGGTTCCCCCCGGGCCATCCCCATGTGCCGGAGCGTACGACTAAAGGTTGGGGCCCCGCATCTGGAGAAACTTTATTTCCGCTCCGTTACGTCCCCGACTCCCAGGACTCGCTGTAGGCCTTCTGCTCGGGCGTCATCGCGTCGATCGCGATTCCCATGCTCTCCAGCTTGAGCCGGGCGACGTCGCGGTCGATGTCGTCCGGGATCCCGTACACGATCGGCTCCAGCTCGTCGAGGTGCGCGTGCAGCCACTCGAGGCCCAGGGCCTGGTTCGCGAAGCTCATGTCCATCACCAGCGCGGGATGGCCCTCGGCGGCGCCGAGGTTGACGAGGCGGCCATCGGCGAGCAGGTAGATCCTGCGTCCATCCGCCATGCGGTACTCAGTGGTGAAGGGCCTGACCTCGCGCTTGGCGGTGGCCTGCTCTTCGAGCGCGCCGAGCTCGAACTCGTCGTTGAAGTGGCCCGCGTTGGCGAGAATGGCCCCGTCGGCCATGCGCGGGAAGTGGTCGCGGCCCCACACGTTCAGGTTGCCGGTGGCGCTGATGAAGATGTCGCCGGCGGAAGCCGATGCGGTCGCGTTCATGACGCGGAAGCCATCCATCGCCGCCTCCAGCGCGCGCACCGGGTCGACCTCGCAGACCACGACGTTGGCGCCCATGCCGTGCGCGCGCGACGCGATTCCACGCCCGACCCAGCCGTAGCCGCCCACGACGACCGTCTTCCCGGCAAAGAGGACGTTCGTCGCGCGCAGGATGCCGTCGATCGCGCTCTGGCCGGTGCCGTAGCGATTGTCGAACAGGTGCTTGGTCAGCGCCTCGTTGACCGCCACGACCGGGTAGCGCAGCTTGCCGGCGTTGGCCATGGCGCGCAGCCTGATGACGCCGGTCGTCGTCTCCTCGGTGCCGCCGATGACCGCGTCGAGCAGCTCGGTGCGCTTCGTGTGCAGCTCGTTCACCAGGTCGGCGCCGTCGTCCATCGTGATCTGCGGCCGATGGTCGAGCGCCGAGCCGATGTGCGCGTAGTAGGACTCGCGGTCCTCGCCCTTGATGGCGTAGACCGGAATGCCGTCATGGACGACCAGCGAGGCCGCGACGTCGTCCTGGGTCGAGAGCGGGTTCGACGAGCACAGAACAAGGTCGGCGCCGCCGGCAACCAGGGTTCGCACCAGGTTCGCGGTCTCCGCGGTCACGTGCAGGCAGGCGCTGATCCGCCATCCGGCCAGCGGCTCTTCCACCGCGAATCGCTCGCGGATGGCGGCGAGGACCGGCATCTGGCGATCCGCCCACTCGATCTTCAATCGTCCGGCATCGGCGAGGCCGAGGTCGGCGACGTCATGATTCACTTCGGTTCGCGTGGCCACGGAAATCGCATCGCCTCTCGTATCGGTCGCATCAGTCCCCAGCCGCCGGCACGCCGTCGGGCGAGGCGCTCGATGAGCTGGCAGTGGGTACGGTAGCCGAGGCGAGCGTAGGCCGCGACGGCAGGGTCATTGTCGGCATGGACGTTGAGGGCAACGTCGGTGGCCCGGTCGAGCAGCTCGCCGGTGACGGCGCTGGTCACCATCTTGGCGAAGTCGTGGCCGCGGAAGTCGACGTGGGTCATCACGTTGCCAACGACGGCGATCTCCTCGCGCGGATTGATGGCGTGTGTGCCGGCGGCACTGACCAGCCGGCCGCGGACGCGAACGCCGTAGTACACGCCGTCCTCCACCACGGACGGCGGGAATCCGGCGCGATAGCCGAGCTGATAGAGCCGATTGAGATCATCGACGTCGAGCGCGGTCAACCGCTCTGCCGGACCGGCGAAGGGCTCGAAGGTGCGGCGGTCGACCGCCATCCGCAGCATCACCACGGGCGCGTCGAGCTCGTAGAGGTCGGTCAGTGCCGCCTCGTGGAGCTCGGTGGCCTGGAGATATGCGTCGCGCGGCTTGATGACGGAGTCCAGGATGGCGCGGCACCCGTCGGGCGCCCCCATCAGGAAGAGCGGCTGCGGCACGAGCCCCTCGTGATGCATTGCCAGCGCCGTCGGGCTGCCGGCGTCGTCATGGGCCATTGCCCACGCGACGCGGGCGCGGTTCGGGCCGTCGAGGTCGCCGAGGGCGTAGGCGGCGTAGATCCGGTCGCGCCGCAGGAAGGCGGCGATCTCACCGCGATCGCTGACGGCGCGGGCGCGGAGTCGGGACGATGCGGCGACCGCCATGGGCTTCCGGGACGCTCAGTACGTGAGCAGCGCGTGGATCTCGAACTCGTCGAGGTGCTCGCGGCCCTTCAGCGCGCCGAGCTCGACCATGAACGAGAGTCCTGCGATCTCGCCGCCGAGACGGCGCACGAGCTCGATGGTGCCCATCACCGTACCGCCGGTCGCGAGCAGGTCGTCGACGATGAGCACGCGCTGCCCCCGCTTGATCGCGTCGGAATGGATCTCCAGCGTCGCGGTGCCGTACTCGAGCTCGTACTCGACCTCGATCGTCTCAGCGGGCAGCTTGCCGAGCTTGCGAACCGGCACGAAGCCGGCGCCCAGCTTGTAGGCGAGCGGCGCGGAGAAGATGAACCCGCGCGACTCCATGCCGACCACGACGTCGACCTTGGTGTCACCCACCTGGTCGGCCATCCGGTCGATCACCTCGCGGAAGGCATCGGCCTCCTTGAGGAGGGTCGTGATGTCGTAGAAGAGGATCCCCGGCTTCGGAAAGTCGGGGACCTCGCGGATCAGGGCGCGGAGGTCGTCGACGGATGAGGCGGTCACGATGCTGTGGGCACCCCGAGCTGATTCGGTGGAGGTATCAGATGCCGGGTGAGTCTAGCCCGATGCGCCCGGCGGGAGCAATGGACCGTCAGGCCGTCCCCGCGAGGCGCCGCAGCACCGTCTGCAGCACCCCGCCGTTCCGCATGTAGGTGAGGTCGATCTCGCCGTCCAGCCGGGAGATCACCCGGAAGCGCGTCTCGCGGCCGTCCTCGCCGCGCGCCAGCACCGCAAGCTCCTGGCGCGGCCGGAGACCGTCGCTGAGCCCGACGACGTCGAACGTCTCTCGCCCGGTCAGCCCCAGGCTTGCGGCGCTCTCGCCGGGCAGGTACTGCAGCGGCAGGATCCCCATCCCGACCAGGTTGGACCGATGGATGCGCTCGTACGATTCGGCGATCACCGCTCGCACTCCCTGGAGCATCGGCCCCTTGGCGGCCCAGTCGCGAGATGAGCCGGAGCCGTACTCCTTGCCGGCCAGGATCACCAGCGGCGTGCCCGCCTCGGCATAGCGCACGGCGGCGTCGAAGATGCTCATCCGCTCACCCGAGGGGATGTGCTCGGTGAGGTTGCCCTCGGCATCCGGCGTCAGCAGGTTGCGGAGCCGGATGTTCGCGAAGGTTCCGCGCACCATCACCTCGTGATGCCCGCGGCGCGACCCGTACGAGTTGAACTCGCGCGGCTCGACGCCGTTGGCGACCAGCCACTCCCCGGCCGGGGAGGTCCGCGCGATCGAGCCCGCCGGTGAGATGTGATCGGTGGTCACGCTGTCGCCGAGCACGGCCAGCGCCCGCGCGCCGGAGATGTCGGTCGGATCCGCCGGCCCACCGGAGATGCCGTCGAAGAACGGCGGCCGCGCCACGTAGGTCGAGGCCGGATCCCAGGTGTATCGGTCTCCGGATGGGACGGGCAGGCCACGCCATCGGTCGTCGCCGTCGAAGACGGATGCGTAGTTGCGCTTGAAGACGTCGGCGCTCACCGCGCTCAGCACCACCTCAGCCACCTCGGCGGGACTCGGCCAGATGTCGACCAGCATGACCGGCCTGCCGTCGGAGCCGATCCCGATCGGCTCGGTGGTGAGATCGACGTCGATGCGGCCGGCCAGCGCGAAGGCGACCACCAGCGGCGGCGACGCCAGGTAGCTTGCCCTGGCCAGCGGATGGATGCGCCCCTCGAAGTTGCGGTTGCCGGACAGGACGGCGACGCCCGCGATGTCATTGGCCTCGATGGCCTCCGCCACCGGTTCGGCCAGCGGTCCGGAGTTGCCGATGCAGGTCGTGCAGCCATAGCCGACGAGGTGGAAGCGCAGCGCCTCCAGCGGATCCATGAGCCCTGCCGCATGGAGGTAGTCCGTCACGGCGCGTGACCCGGGGGCAAGCGAGGTCTTGACCCACGGCTGCGTCCGCAGCCCACGGGCGACGGCATTCCGGGCCAGCAGACCGGCGGCCACCATGACCGTCGGGTTGCTGGTGTTCGTGCAGGACGTGATGGCCGCGATGATCACCGACCCGGTGCGGATCTTGACGCGCTCGGCGTCGAGCCGGATCTCGACCGCCTTGTAGTGGGCGTCGACGGGAGGCGGCTCGGGATCGTGACGCGGTGGCTCCGGCTCGACGTGCTGCTCGGACATCGGGTCGCGGGTGTACGACGGCGGATCGGACGCCGGGAACGACTCGTCGCTCGCCTCGTCGATCGTCCCTCGCGGCCCGTGGCCATCCTGCCCGTCGTGCTCGTGGGTCGTCCCGTCGGCATGCGTGTGGAGCCCGTTCGGGAAGGCGCCGCGGAAGTTGTCGCGCAGGTCGCTCAGCGCCACGCGGTCCTGCGGACGCTTCGGTCCGGCGAGGGACGGCACCACCGTCGAGAGGTCGAGGCTGAGCGATTCGCTGAAGATCGGCTCGGGCGTGTCGTCGGTGCGGAACATCCCCTGCGCCCGCGTGTAGGCCTCGACGCGCGCGACGACCTCGTCCGAGCGGCCCGTCATGCGCAGGTAGCGGAGCGTCTCTTCGTCGACCGGGAAGAGCGTGGCCGTCGCGCCGAACTCCGGGCTCATGTTGCTGATGGTGGCCCGGTCGGCGAGGCCGAGCCGCGTCAGCCCCGGTCCGTAGAACTCGACGAACTTGCCGACCACGCCGTGTGCGCGGAGCTGTTCGGTGACGTAGAGCACCAGATCGGTGGCCGTGGCGCCTGACGGCAGCTCGCCGTCGAGGCGGAAGCCGACCACGATCGGCATCGGCTGGTAGCAGGGCTGGCCGAGGAGTGCCGCCTCGGCCTCGATGCCGCCGACGCCCCAGCCGACGACGCCGAGGCCGTTGATCATGGTGGTGTGCGAGTCGGTGCCGACCAGCGTATCGGGCAGCAGCACGCCGTCGCGTTCGGCGACCACGTCGGCCAGGTACTCCAGGTTCACCTGGTGCACGATCCCGGTCCCGGGTGGCACGACGCGGAAATCGGCGAAGGCCTGCTGCGCCCAGCGCAGCAGCGCGTAGCGCTCGCCGTTGCGCTCGTACTCGCGATCGACGTTGATCAGGAACGCGGCGTCGCTGCCGAACTGGTCGACCTGGACGCTGTGGTCGATGACCAGGTCGGCCGGCACGAGTGGGTTGATCCGCGACGGGTCGCCGCCCATGTCGGCGATCGCGTCGCGCATGGCGGCGAGGTCGACCACGCACGGCACGCCCGTGAAGTCCTGCAGGATGACGCGGGCGGGCATGAAGGGCAGCTCCGCCTCCGCCGGCTGGGTCGGATCCCAGTTGGCGAGGGCGCGCACGTCGTCCGCGCTGACGAGGTCCGGGGCGGTGGCCGCGCCACGCAGCATGTTCTCGAGCAGCACCTTGACCGTGTACGGCAGGCGTTCGAGGTCAGGGGCACCGGCGGCGGAGAGCCGGAAGTACTCGTAGGAGCGGTCGCCGACGCGAAGCGTGTCGCGGGCGTTCACGGGATCGGCTGGATGGGACGTCACGGTCGCCTCCTTTCGGGCCGCGCCCGCCCTGGTGGCAGGTGCGGCATCGGTCGAAGATCGGCGCCGGACGGGTGCGCCCGTCCCGGGTCGAGAAGGCATCGAGTATAGCGCGCCGCGTGCGGGGGAACGCCGCGCGCGGGAGCCGCTGGCGGTATGGTGAACTGCGATACGGCGCATCATGCGCCGCACGCTCGTGAGGGACGACGTTATGCAGGACCCAGAGCATCCTCAGTCCGGCGGCACGCCGCCGCCATCTGAGGCGGAGCCGATGACTCCACCACCCGCCGAACCGACCTTCGCGTCGGACCCGACGCCGCCCGCGGCCAGCCCACCGCCTCCGGCCGCGGCGCCGATCTCGGCAACGCCCGCGACCATCGAGCGCCCGACGGGCGTGACGATCCTCGCCATCCTGGCGGCGATCGGCGGCGTCTTCGGCATCTTCGGCGGCCTCACGCTGCTCGTGTCCGGGGGCTTCATCGGCGCGGCCACCGGGAGTACCGCCCTCGGCGGACTTGCCTCCCTCGTGGGAGCCGTGCTCCTCATTTCCGGCATCTTTGGAGTCGCCTTCGCGTGGGGCGCGTGGGGACTGCGGCCATGGGCCTGGTTGCTCGGCGTGGTCATCCAGGCGGTCAACATCGTGATCGGTGCCTTCCAGCTGATCAACGGCCAGACCGGGTCGATCCTCGGAATAGCGATCGCGGCCGGGATCACCTATTACCTCTTCCAGCCCGGCATCAAGGCCGCGTTCGGCCGGACCTGACGCCCGCCATTCCCGCATAAGGCCGCGGGCCCGCACCGACACGGTGTGCGGCTCGCGGTAGGCAGTCTCGTCGATTGAGGGTGTCGCCCGGGGCGCCCGCACCCCGGTGAGACAATCAGTTGGTCGTGGTCGAGCGTCGCTGGTTCGCAATCGGCATCGCGCTGGTGCTCCCCCTCATCGGGCTGGGGCTCCTCGTGAGCCGTCCCGAGCTCGACCTCCTCTGGGAGCACCACCCCAGCCACTTCTGGCTGGTCCTCGGCACGGCGGCCGTGAGCGTCGCGCTCGCCTATCTGACCAACGAGGCGGCAAGCCGTCACGCCGATGCCCGGATCTTCCTCGTCTCGCTCGCCTTCCTGTTGTGCGCCGGCTTCCTCGGGCTCCATGCGCTGGCCACGCCGGGGGCGCTCCTCACCGAGCCAAACGCCGGATTCGTGATCGCCACCCCGGTCGGCCTGGTCCTGGCGGCGATCGTCTCGGCCGCCTCGGTCAGCCCGCTTGCGGGGCCGCACGCCGACGCCGTGCTGCGCCATCGCGCACTGCTGCGATGGGGCGTGGTCGGCCTGCTGGTCGCCTGGGGTGCGGCGTCGCTCCTGCGGCTCGAGCCGCTGCGGACACCGATCACGGCAGAGGCGCTTTCGGGACCGATCGCCATCCCCGCCGCCGCGGGGGTGCTCCTCTATGGCTACGCCGCGTGGCGCTACCTGGGGATCGCGCGTCGGCGCAACAGCCCGGTCGCCGTGGCAATCGTGAGCGCGATGGTCCTGCTGGCCGAGGCGCTGACGGCGGTGGCCTTCGGCCGCGCCTGGCACCTCAGCTGGTGGGAATGGCACGTCCTGATGACCGTGGCATTCGGCCTGATCGCCCTCGCGGTACGGGCCGAGTATCGGCGCACCGGGTCGCTCGTCGCCGCGTTCCGGCCGATCTATCGAGAGGCGACGCTGGCGCACATCGATCGCTGGCGCGCGCAGGCGATTGCCGAGATTGCCGATCTCGAGGCGCGCGGGGAGCCGATCGATCGGCTCATCGACGATCTGCGCGCTGACGGCGCGTCGGTCGAGGAGATCGGCCTCCTGACCGCCGCCGGCCGCGAGATGCGCCGGGTCGACGAGCTCTTTCAGCCGTATCTCCCCCAGCACCTCGCGGCACGCCTGCTGACCACGCCTGAGGCCACTCGTCTCGGCGGCGAGACGCGCACGGTGACCGCGCTCTTCGCGGACCTCGCCTCCTTCACCTCGTTCAGCGAAACCCGGGAGCCGACCGAGGTGATCGGCATGCTGAACACGTACTGGGCGGCCGTCGTGCCGATCATCGACGCCTCCGGGGGAAGCATCGAGCACTTCGCGGGAGATGGCGTGCTCGTCCTGTTCAATGCCCTCATCGACCAGCCGGACCATCCGTCGCGCGCCGCCCACTGCGCCATGGATGTCCTGCGCGTCACCGACGCGATCGCCGCGGCCAGGCAGTGGCCGCGATTCCGCGTCGGGGTCAACACCGGACCCGTCGTCGCCGGCAACGTCGGAGCGGCGGGCCGGCAGAGCTTCGCGACCATCGGCGACACCACCAACCTCGCCTCGCGCCTGATGAGCGCCGCCGAGCCCGGCCAGGTCGTCGTCGGCGCGGCGACGCGCGAGCACCTTCAGCGAGATACCGCGCTCGACCTCCTGCCGCTGGGTCCGATCCGACTCAAGGGAAAGCGCGAGCCGGTCGAAGCCTGGGCGCTGACTGCCGCCCGGTGAGCGGTCGCCGCTAGACGGCCGCCGGCGCGAGGAGGAGGGCGGCCAGCGCCTTGAGCGCAACCTCGACGGGATCGCGGCCGGGTGCGACCGGGATGCGGACCTGGTTCGAGGCGGTCTCGGGACGCAGCCCCGCGACCTGGAGCGCGACGCTGACCTCGTGCCGGTCCGGCAGCCGGACCCACTTCAGGGTCACCTGGCGCTCCTCCGCGCGGACCTCGGGCACTCCGGCGGCTTCGGCGGCCAGTCGCACGCGGACGGCCGTGAAGAGCCCCTCGACCGGGTTCGGGATCGGCCCATAGCGATCGCGCAGGTCCGCGCGCAGCGCCTCGGCATCGGCCTCGGAGCGGATGCGAGCGAATCGCCGATAGGCCTCGAGCTTGCCGCCGGAGTCGCCGACGTAGTCGTCCGGCAGGTAGGCGGAGCCGGGCAGGTCCAGACGCACCGGCGACGGCTCGGGGGCCGCGCGACGGCCACGCAGCGTGTCGACCGCCTCAGCCAGCAGGCGCGTGTACATCTCGAAGCCGACGGCGGCCATGAACCCATGCTGCTCCGCCCCCAGGATGTTGCCGGCACCCCGGATCTCGAGGTCGGAGAGCGCGATCTGGTAGCCGGCACCGAGGTCCGAGGCGCTGAAGATCGCGTGCAGGCGCTTGCGGGCGACCGGCGTCAGCGGCATGCCGCGTCGGTGGAGCAGGTAGGCATGCGCACGGCGGTCGGATCGGCCGACCCGACCGCGCAGCTGGTAGAGCTGTGCCAGGCCGAACGTATCGGCGCGCACGACGATGATCGTGTTTGCGTTCGGGATGTCGAGCCCGGACTCGATGATGGTCGTGCAGACGAGGACGTCGAACCGACCGTCGTTGAAGTCGAGCATGACCCGCTCGAGCATCCCCTCCGCCATCTGGCCGTGGCCGATCGCGACCCGCGCCCCGGGGACCAGGCGTCGCACGCGCTCGGCGGCAGCCTCGATCGTCTCGACCCGGTTGTGGACGTAGAAGACCTGCCCGCCGCGGTCGAGCTCGCGGCCGATCGCGTCGCGGACCAGCCCGTCGTCGTCCTCGGCGATCCGGGTCTGGATCGGCAGGCGCGCCTCCGGCGGGGTCTCGATGACCGAGAGGTCACGGATGCCGACCAGCGAGAGGTGAAGGGTGCGCGGGATCGGCGTTGCGGAGAGCGTCAGGACGTCGACCTCGCGTCGCATCGACTTGATGCGCTCCTTGTGTGACACGCCGAAGCGCTGCTCCTCGTCGACCACGAGGAGACCGAGGTCGGCGAATTCGATGTCCTTTGACAGGATCCGATGCGTCCCGATCAGGATGTCGACGCTCCCTTCGGACGCGCCCTCGACGATCCGCGCCTGGTCCTTCTTGCCCACGAAGCGGCTGAGCATCGCGACCCGGATCGGGAAGGCCGCGAGACGGCGCTCGAACGTGTGGAGGTGCTGCTGCGCGAGCACGGTGGTCGGGACCAGCACCGCCACCTGCTTCCCGTCCTGGACGGCCTTGAACGCCGCCCGCAGGGCGACCTCGGTCTTGCCGTATCCGACGTCGCCGACGACGAGCCGGTCCATCGGTCGCCGACGAAGCATGTCGGACTTGACCTCCTCGATGCTGCGCGCCTGGTCCGGCGTCTCGGTGTACGGGAAGCTCTCCTCGAGCTCCCGCTGCCAGGTCGTATCCGCGCTGAACGCGAAGCCCGGCGCGGACTCGCGCGCCGCATAGATCTCGATCAGCTCTCGCGCAAGGTCGCCCACCGCCCGCCGGACACGCGTCTTCGTCCGCTCCCACTCGGTGCCGCCAAGGCGGCTGAGGGCCGGCGCCGGTCCTCCGCTGTAGCGGGTGATCCGGCCGATCTGGTCGGCCGGCAGGAAGATCTTGTCCGTGCCGGCGAAGTCGAGCTGGAGGTACTCCTTCACGTCCTCGCCGAAGGTGCGCTGCGTCATTCCGACGTAGCGCGCGATGCCGTGGTCGACGTGCACGACATGGTCTTCGGGCTGCAGCTTGCCGATCAGGTCGCGCGTGACGACGCGCTTGCCACTGGTGAGCCGCCTGACGCGGGTGGCGCCGAACAGCTCCCGATCGGTGAGCAGCAGCAGCTCGCTGGGCGCGTGGCTCAGCCCGGCCGACAGCGACCCGTGCACGAGTCCGATCGTTCCCGGCTGCGGCAGCTCCCGGAGCTCGGCCACCGATGCGGCCGGGTGCCCGGCCTCCTCGAGCAGCTCCCCGACCCGGCTCGCCTGGTCGGTCGTCACCACGACGCGCCGGCCGCCGGCCGCCAGCTCCAGCAGCCACGTCCCGGCGCGCTCGGCCCGGCCCGGCAGCGGCGGCGCAGCGCCATAGCCGGCATCCTCGGCTTCTCCCTCCTCGAGCCGTTCGTCAGCGCGAGCCACCAGGGCGGTGAGGGTGACGGCCGCGTCGTACGGGGCCGGCCACGCGTCGGGAATCTCTCCGGCCGCCACGAGGCTGGCATGGCGGTCGGCGGCCTGGGCATCGAGCTCGCGGGCAAGGGCGGACAGCTCGTCATGATCGGTCAGGACCAGGTGGCTCCGATCGGGAAGGTGGTCCGCGGCGGGGCCGGCGGTCAGGAGCGCGGCCCACGTCTCGGCCGCCTCGCCGAGGTCGCCCTGCTCGAGGCGGGCGACGTCCTCGCGCAGCTGATCGGAGGGCAGTGACGGCGCACGGCCACCGATGCCCTCCCATCCATCGGCCGGCAGAAACTCCGATGCGGGAAGCAGGTCGACCGAGGTCAGGCGACGGCGGGACCCCTGGGACATCGGGTCGAAGCTGCGGATCGACTCGATCTCGTCGCCGAACAGCTCGAGCCGCACCGGATCCGCCGCTCCGGGTGGCCAGGCGTCGATGAGGCCGCCGCGGTGAGCGAACTCGGCGATGCCGGTGACCTCGACGACCGGGTCGTAGCCGCCGGCAACCAGCGCCGAGAGGAGGTCGCGCTGCGCGATTCGCTCGCCCACGTTCAGGTGGATCCGGCCGCGCCTGAGCTGGTCGGGGCTCAGCGTGCGCTGGACGAGCGCGAGGAGCGACGCGACCACGACCAGGCCATGCTCGGACGCCAGGGCCGCCAGGACGCTGAGCCGCTCGGTCGACTCGTCGTGCTCGGCCAGCGCGCGCTCGAGCGGCAGGGCGGCGCGTTCGGGGAGGATGCGCAGGTGACCGCCACCAAGCCAGGCGGCGAGGTCGTCGGCGACGCGGTGAGCCTCCTCGTCGGTGCGCGTGACGACGACGAGCGGTGCCGAAGCCGCCAGGGATGCGCGCCGCGCGGCGAGGTGGGCCGCCCGCGCCGCAGCGGGCACGCGAAGGACGCCCGATTGCGGCAGATGGGGCCGAAGGGCGTCGACGAGCGCAGCGACGCGGCGATCACCGCCGCGTGAGGACGACATGGACTGCGCAATGGTAGCGAGCGCCGGCTCACTCTGCGTCGAGCTCGACCCCGTTGAACGCGTTCATCGTCTCGTCGATCCCGTCGACCAGCCAGCGCTCGGCGGCATCCGCCCCGAGCGCGATCATCTCGTCCGCCACCTCGCGCTCGTCCGGCTTGAAGGTGGCGAGCACGTGGTCGACCGGCTCGCCGGCGCGACCGACCCCGATGCGCAGGCGATTGAACTCGTTCGTGCCAAACGTGGTGATGATGTCGCGCAGGCCGTTATGCCCTCCGGCCGAACCCGAGCGGCGCAGCCGGATGCGCCCGAGCGGCAGGTCGATGTCGTCCGTCACCACCAGGAGATCGCTCGCGACGTCGACGTCCGTCTGACGCAGCGCGGCCCGCAGGGGACCGCCCGAGCGGTTCATGTAGCGGAGCGGCTTGACGAGCAGCACCTTGCCGATCGGCTCGGGCCGCGTCGCCTCGAGCACGGCCGCGCCGTCCCGGACCCGCCCCTCGCCGGTCAGGCCCCAGCGGTCCGCGAGCAGGTCGACCACGCGGAAGCCCACGTTGTGCCGCGTGAACCGAAAGCGCTCGCCCGGATTGCCCAGGCCGCTGATCACCTTCATCCCGCGGCCGATGGTAGTCGGCGGGGGGACGTCGCTATGCTCGGCTCGTGCGAACCGAGATCGTCGTCATCGGCGGAGGGATCATCGGCTGCGCCGCGGCCGCCATCCTCGCCGATCGCGGCGCGCGGGTCACGCTGATCGAGCGCACCGCCATCGGCGCCGGGGCGTCCGGCCGAAACCTCGGGGCGATTCAGCATCCGTTCGACCCGGTCCTCGCCCCGCTCTACCACGAGAGCCTGACCCGCTACCGGGCCCTCGCCGACGGCGGACGGTGGCTTCACCATCGGCGCGGAGCCGGCCGGGCTGCTCCTCCTCAATCGCGACGCAGACGCCGCCGCAGCGCAGGCACTCCGCCAGCGGGAGGCGGTCCCCGAGCTATCGCCACTGCTGCTCTCCCCCGACGAGCTCGTGCTCGTCGAACCATCCCTGCGTCACGGGCCGGCCGCCGTCCGGCTGGCGACCGGCTACCCGATCCCCCCGGCGTCGGCGACGGACGCCTGGGCGCGCCTGGCCGAGGAGCGGGGCGCATTGCTGCAGCTCGGATCCGCGGCCCGGCCGGTGGTCGAGGACTCGACCGTCGCGGGCGTCCGTCTCGACGACGGCACGCGCCTCGTCGCCGATGCCGTCCTGGTGGCGGCGGGACCCTGGACGCCCGCGCTGGTCGATCCGACCGGCGCCTGGACACCGATCCGCGCAACCTGGGGCGTCACGCTCCAGCTGCGGCTCGACGGGTCGGCACCCCGCCACATCGTGGAGGAGGACGAGGTCGACACGATCAACCGCGCGGCGGCCGCCACCGCGCGCGCCGAAGCCGATCGGGAGGGGGAGCCACCCTCGCTGTTCAGCATCGCCAGCGCCGGTGGCGTCAGCACGCTCGGATCGACCTTCCTGCCCGCGGAGCCCGACGCCAGCCGGATTGCGCCCCTCCTGCTGCGGCGAGCCGCGGAGTTCCTGCCGTCGATCGAGGGTGCGGAGCTGATCGGGCACCGCCTCTGTGCCCGCCCACAGTCGGTGGACGGACGACCGTTCATCGGTGAGGTCGACGGGGTCGACGGCCTCTTCGTGTGCGCGGGACATGGGCCCTGGGGCATCAGCACCGGCCCGGCCTCGGCCGCAATGGTCGCCCGAGCCATCCTCGACGGCACCGCACCGCCCGAAGAGCTGCTCGCCAACCGGCCCATCTGACTCCGCGCGCGGCGTCGCGCCGCGCTGCGTCCGCCGAGCGCCGCATTGTGCAGAGTGCACAAGGTCGCAACCATTCGGCAACCGGAATCCCACTGGTTGCGTACCCCGACCGGCCATAGGCTCCTTGCACAAACGTCACCTCATCCGACGCAGGAGCCCTCGATGCCAACGATCGACACCGGAGATACCGCCTGGGTGCTGACCAGCACCGCGCTCGTCATGCTCATGACGCCGGGCCTCGCCCTCTTCTACGGAGGCCTCGTTCGCCGCAAGAACGTGCTGAGCACGATCATGCACAGCTTCTTCATCCTCGGCCTGGTCAGCGTGGTCTGGGTGCTGTGGGGGTACACCCTGGCCTTCGGACCCGATACCGGGCTTGGCCTGATCGGCGGCCTCGACTGGCTGGGGCTCGAGGGCGTGACCGGCGAGCCCTCCGACGTCTACGCGACCACGATCCCCCACCTGGCCTTCATGGCCTTCCAGATGATGTTCGCCATCATCACCCCGGCCCTCATCAGCGGCGCCTTCGCGGAGCGGAAGCGCTTCAAGGCATTCGTCCTCTTCGCCGTTGCCTGGTCGACCTTCGTCTACGCCCCGATCGCGCACTGGGTCTGGTCGCCGGACGGCTGGCTCTTCGACCTCGGCGTGCTCGACTTCGCGGGCGGCACGGTCGTCCACCTCTCGAGCGGCATCGCGGCCCTGGTCGCCGCCCTCTTCATCGGTCGCCGCACGGGCCTGATCGAGCCCGCCACCGAGCCGCACGACGTGCCGATGACGGTCCTCGGCGCCGGCCTCCTGTGGTTCGGCTGGTTCGGCTTCAACGCCGGCAGCGCCGTGGGGGCCAATGGCCTTGCGGCGAACGCGCTCGTCACCACCAACACCGCGGCCGCGATGGCGGCCATCACCTGGGTCACCATCAGCTGGCTGCACAAGGGAACGCCCTCAGTGCTCGGAGCCGCGATCGGCGCGGTCGCCGGCCTCGTCGCCATCACGCCGGCAGCCGGGTACGTGACCCCGGCGGCATCGATCCTCATCGGCCTCGGCGTCGGCGTCGTCTGCTACGGCGCGGCCCAGCTCCGGCTCCGCTCGCGCGTCGACGACGCACTCGACGTGTTCGCCGTCCACGGCGTCGGCGGCGCCTTCGGAGCCATCGCCACCGGCGTGTTCGCCACCACCGCCGTCAATGCGGCCGGCTTCGACGGGCTGCTCAACGGGCAACCCGGGCCAGCTCGTCACACAGCTCATCGCCGTCGCGGTCGTCGGCCTCTACTCGGCCGTCGCCACCGGCGCAATCCTCTTCCTCGTCAACCTCGTCACACCGATCCGGGTGGCGGGCGATGTCGAGGAGACCGGACTCGATCTCGCCCAGCACGGCGAAGTCGCCTACCAGCCGTAGCAGACCCACAAGGAGAATCACGCATGGTCATCGCAGCCCTGGTCGCCTTCGCCATCCTGCTCGTCGCCTGGATCTTCGCGCCGAGCGAGCGCTCCTCCGAGACATCGCAGGCAGCCACGCCGGAGGCCCTTCCGGCGACCGCCTAGCTCGGCCGCATCATAGAAGCCCGGCTCCTCGCGTCGAGCCGGGCTTCTCGTTTGCCGACGCGTCAGCTGCCGTTCGAGACCGCGTGGCCCGCGCGGTCGAAGAGGGAGCCCGGCTTCCAGGCGATCTCGCGATGACGCCGATGAAGCACCCCGAGCACGTCGTGCTCGAGGCGGCGCATGCGCTCCTCCTCCTCGATCTCGGCGTGATCGTGGCCGAGCAGGTGCAGCGTCCCGTGAATGGCGAGCATCGCGAGCTCCTCCACGACGCCCCAGTCGCCCTCGGCCGCCTGTCGCAGCCCCTGGTCGATGTCGATCACCACGTCACCGAGCAGGAGCGGGCCCGGCGGCGAGACGCCGTCGTCATCGGTCAGATGCGACGCGCGTCCGTTGAGGGTCCACTCGTGGAGCGGGAATGAGAGGACGTCGGTCGGCCCGCGCTCGCCCATGTGGTCGAAGTTCAGCCGCTCCATCTCGGGGTCGCCGGCGAGCGTCAGCTCGACCTCCGCATCGTCGGTGCCGAACGCGAGGCGGACCGTCTCGCAGACGGCCGACTCGAGCAGAGCGAGGGCGGCGTCGGCCTCGATCGGCTCGACCGCGTTGGCCAGTCGATCGGGCCCGATCCGGTCGTGGAACGGTGACCGAGCAGCCCATCGTCCGACCATCCTAGTCGCGCGGGCCGCCCGGACTCAACCGTCTAGGCCTGCTCCCGCCGCTGGTCCATCGGCACCACGTTGTCGGGATACTTGATGCGGGAGTGGTACATCCCGAGCAGCTGGCCGACGAACGCATCCTTGATCTGGCTGATGTTCTTCAGGGTCAGCTCCGCGTCGTCGAGCTGGCCGTCCTCGACCCGGGCGTCGACGATGCGATCGACCATGGCGCGGATGCTCTCCTCGTCCTTCTCGTCGAGCGATCGGACGCTGGCCTCGACCCCATCGGCGAGCATGATGATCGCCGCCTCGCGGGTCTGGGGCTTGGGTCCCGGATAGCGATACGTCCGCTCGTCAACGAGATCCTCGCGGCCGCCGACCTCTCGCAGCGCCTTCTGGTGGAAGTAGGTCATGACGCTCGTCCCGTGGTGCTGCGGGATGTAGCCGATCACCTGCACCGGCAGGCCGTGCTCGTAGGCGAGGTCGATTCCGTCCCGGATGTGCCCGCCGATGATGCGAGCGCTCGTTTCGGCGTTGAGGTCGTCGTGGATGTTGTGCGCCCCGGCCTGGTTCTCGATGAAGGCCAGCGGGTTCTTCATCTTGCCGATGTCGTGGTAGTAGGCCGCGACTCGCGCGAGCAGCGGGTCCGCGCCGATCGTCTCGGCCGCCCGCTCCGCCAGGTTGCCGACCATGACGCTGTGGTGGTAGGTGCCCGGCGTCTCGAGGAGGAGTCGCCGCAGGAGGCGATTCGAGGGGTTCGCCAGCTCCAGGAGCTGGAACACGGTCATGATCCCGAACACGTTGCCGAGCATCGCGAAGCTGCCGACGGCCAGGATGACCGACAGGAAGGCATTCACCAGGCCGATGCCGCCGAGCTGCAGGACGGCGGCAATGTCGCGCTGCTCGAGCAGGCTGAAGGCGGTCACCACCGCGACGTTCGTCACCGCCAGCGCCGCGAAGACGCGGACGAACGCATTCAGGCGCTCGGCGCGCGTGATCGTCAGCAGGGCAACCAGGCCGCCGGCGAGGACGTAGACCGCGAGCTCCAGCGTGTCGCGGTTCATGACGCCCGCGAGGACCGCCAGCGCGCCGGCCATCGCGATGCCGGCGGAGTTGCGCAGCAGGATGCCGATGAGCAGCACCGTCGCCGAGGTCGGCACGGCGAAGGCCCACAGCGTGCGATCCGCGGCGATGCGGATCGCCACGGCGGAGACCACGAGGGCAAGGAAGAAGAGCAGGACCGATCGATTGCGATGCCAGATCTCCGGCTCGAAGCGGAGCAGATAGCCGACCAGCAGGGCCGACACCAGGATGGCGATCAGGGCGTTGCCGATGACGGTCCCAACCTGGACGCGCGGGCGGGTCAGGCCGAGCTCCTCCAGCTTCTCGATGTCGCCGACCGTCAGCCGCTGACCCTCTGCCACGATCGCCTCGCCGGCCAGGATCTCGACCTCGACCGGCGGCACGTTCGCGCGCGCCTGGTTGCGCGCCTCTTCCGTGAGCTGGTCGTTGACGACGACGTTCGGCTTGATGAGCGACGCCGCCAGGTCACCCGCGAGATCCCTCTCGTCGTCGGCGAGGTCGTTGGTGATGAGGTCGCGCACCGATCTCCGCACGGCGAGCAGCTCGTCCTCGCGAACCGAGCCCGCGAGCGTCGACTCGACTGCGCTGCGCGCCGCGGCCGCCACCACCTCCCAGCGCGGCGCGGACATTTCGGCGACCAGTGCTCGGTGCAGGAGCGAGATCTCCGGCGCATCGGTGGCGAGGCGAGCGCTCGACGTCCTCGGCGGCGAGCGCGCTCCGCGTCGCGCAGCTCCAGGATCCGCGTCGACGCGCCGCGCGCGCACATCGAACGCGTTGAGCTGGTCTTCCTGGTTGTCGGCCGGCGGCTCGAGGAGCTCGGTCACCGGCTGCACCCCGGCCGCCGCTGCCTCGCGAGCGGCTTCCGTCTCGCTCGCCGAGTCGAAGGTGGCGTCGCGGGGCGCGCGAATGTCGCGCTCGGCGACCTGGCCCGCTTCGAGATTCTCCTGGCCCAGGGTGATGTTGGCGGAGAGGATCAGGAACAGGGCGATCGCCACGACGGCACCCACGCCGACGGCGCGCCACAACGTGGCATTCGGTCCAATGCCGGTCTCGCTGAGGGTCCGCGGGATGAACATGGCGCTATCCGGCCAGCAGCCGGCGCACGGTCTCGCTCACCAGCCGGCCATCGGCGCGGCCCTTGGTCTGCGGTGAGAGGCGACCCATCACCCGGCCAAGATCGGCCGGGGACGAGGCGCCGGTCTCGGCGATGGCGGCCCGCACCAGCGTCTCGACCTCGTCCGCGCTGAGCTGCTGCGGCAGGAACTCGGCGAGGATGGCGGCCTCCGCCTCCTCCGCCGCGGCCCGGTCCTCGTGACCCGCGTCGCGGTACATGGCGATGCTCTCGCGACGCTGCTTGACCTGCTTGCCGAGGATGTCGACGACCTCCTCGTCGGTCAGGTCGCGGCCGCGCGCGATCTTCAGGTTGTGGGCAGCGGCCATCGCCATTCGGAGCGTCTGGGTGCGCTGCTCGTCGCGAGCGCGCATCGCGTCACGCATGGCGGACTCGATCCGTGCGGAAAGGGTCATGGCGGCATCGGTCTCCGGCGTCATTCGGTCTCGGGTCCCTCCGTTGCGCCGGAATTCGCTTCTTGTCGAGGCTGGCGTCTGGCTAGGCGCGCGAGGTTGCCTTTCGCTTCTTGGCTTCCTTGCGCTTTCGCTTCACGCTGGGCTTCTCGTAGTGCTCGCGGCGTCGTGCCTCAGCCAGGATTCCCGACTGCTGGATCTTCTTGTTGAATCGACGCAGCGCGCTCTCGAACGTCTCGTTCTCGCCCACGCGGACTTCTGCCAAACGTCTCGCCTCCTTCCCGCTCATGTGTTCGTGCACAGTTGATTGGCGGCTCAGCCGCCTGGCACGCAAGCCCGCGCAGGGTACCAGCGCAGCCGAAGAGGGTCAATCGACGCACGAAGCACGTGAATGCCCGATAAGCCTAGTCGCACACCTCGGTGTCCGAGCAGTGGACGACGATGCCGTCGACGATCGTGGCGATGACGTCCATGGCGCGGATCTCGTCGGGAGTGGCGTCGAGGACGTCGCCGGACAGGATCGTGACGTCGCCGACGGCGCCCGGCGCCAGGTGGCCGCGCCGAGCCTCGTCGCCCAGGGCGTAGGCCGCGTCCAGGGTCACCGCCCGGAGTCCCTGCTCGGCGGTGAGCAGCTGGTCGAGCATCCACTCCGGGGTCTCCGGGAACGACCGACCACGGCCGTCCATCCCGCCCGCGATCTGGTCCACGGGCCGGCCGATGTCGTCGGTCAGGCCCAGGTCCGGGAAGAACCAGGGCATGTCGGTGGCCGCGGCGACGTGCAGACCGGCCTCGACGAACTCGCGCCAGCGGGTGAGCCAGGCGGTCCTCCCGCCAGGTTGTCGGCGCTGCCGTGCCCCAGGTACTCCGACCACAGCACCCAGTCGGCCGCGGCCCCGTCAAGGTGGATCACGGTGGCCAGGTCCATGGCGACCATGCGGGCCAGCTGGTCGTCGGCCACCTGGATGGCGTGGTCGATGCGGTGGTGCAGCGGGTTCGGACCGTTCGGGCCGAGGGCCGCCTCGAAGGCGTCGAGGACCATCTCGGCGGCCTCGGTGCTGACGGTGTGGACCGAGACCTGCCAGCCGGCGTCGTTCGCCCGGCCGATGGTCGCGGTCAGGTCGGCCGGCTCCCAGTTGAATGACCGTGCCCTCGCCGTTGTCGAGATGGATCTTCAGTCCCTGGACGCGGAGGCGGTCTCCGACCGGGCCTGGCTCGTGGTCGGCGTACCAGTCGCCGAAGTGCTCGGTCTCCCAGTTCAGGGCGAGGTAGGCGTCGACGCGAAGCGGGAGGGCATCGTCGGCGGCCAGGGTTTCGAGCTCGGCGAGGCGCTCCTGGTTGACCCACTGCTCGGAGATCGAGGTCCAGCCGCGGCTGATGGCCGCGTCCATCGCCTCTTCCGCTGATGTCGACCCCGTAGTACTCGCGGTCGCCGATCCAGTGGGCGTGGGCATCGATGAACCCCGGGTACGCCACGTTCTGGCCGATATCCATGATCGGCACCTGGTCACCGGCGAGCGCCAGCACCTCGTCTCGGGACCCGACGCAGGTCACCTGACCCTCCTGATTCAGCAGCGCCTCCGCGATCGGAGGATCGTCCATCGTCACGATGCGGCCCACGATGACGACGCTACCTCCCCCGGATTCGTGGGCGCTGGCGGCGTCGGTCGGTGCCGGGGAGCCTCCGGCTGCGCAGGACGGCGACGCCGGGGCACCCGCGCCGCTGGCGGTGCAACTGACGGCGACGGCGAGCGCGAACAGCACCGCTGACACTGAGCCGAACCCCCTGACGGACGCGGGCATGGGGCACCTTCTCGCAGACGGATCTTGGGCGGCCCGTCCGGGCTACCCGTCCACCGGTCCACGCGCGGAGCGTGGACCCACTACCAATGAGAGCGATCGGGGCGCGGGTTGGTTCAATTCCGCTCATGGCGACGAGTACGCGGGCGGCCCGTGCGGGCCGCCCGCGCATCGTGTCTATTCGCCGAAGGAGGCGGACTGGACGATGGCCTCGAGCTCCGCGACGACCTCGGCGGGCGTTCCCGCGTAGTAACCAGTGTGCCAGGCCATGATCAGACCGTCGACATCGAGGATGTACACCGTGTCGATCTCACCGGGGCCATCGTGATAGCCGCACGGGGACATGCCGTCGTCCGCCGCAGTCCCAGCTGCCGACCGTAGCCCTGGATCACAGTCGGCTGAAGTCGACGTCATCGGGGACCTCGAGCGTGATCGACTTCCCGGCGTACCCGCCCAGGGTGATGTCGACCGGCTCGGAGGCATCGCGCGACGCCTGGGACGACAGCGCGGCCACGAACTCATCCACCGTGGTTACGGGCGTCTCCGGCATGGTCGTCTCCCAGTGGCATGGGTCGCCGTACACGATGTACTCCGGCTGGACGAAGATGATCATTCCGGCACCGTCCGGCGGTTCGTCGTTCCCGTTCTTGAGGAGGATGCCGCCTCCGACCTCCCCGTACCAGCCAGGGGCCGGAATCGTGACCGTGAGCGGCGGGAAGCTGTCCGCCGGTCATCGATCTGCCCGTCCAGAATCAGGAACGGACCTTCGGGGAGGCCCGCGTCGGCCGCCGGCGACGGAGTCGGCTCGACGGTGGCCGTCGGGCGTTGACTCGACCGCCCGGTCCGCCGACTGGTGCCAGGCGAACCGAAGAGCTGAACCCCGACGATGAGCGACGACGACCACGGCGGCGGCGCCGAGGCCGATGGCGAGGAACTTGTTCATGGTTGGTGTCCTCCGCGCCGGCCACCACGTGGAGCGGCGCTGTGGGGTCGTGTCCACCTGGTCCAGCACCGCCCCCGCGACGCGGGAGACGTCCTCGTGCCGGTCCTCGCGGAGCCACGACCGGATGGCGCGGTTGACGTCCCGGTCGGAGGTCTTGAAGTCGGTCATTGAGCCACCTCCCGGGCCGTCGGCTGCTCGTCGGCGATGAGCGCCGAGCGCAGCTGCCGCGTCGCGTAATGCAATCTCGATCCCACCGTCCCGAGCGGCACGCCGACGATGTCGGCCACCCGCTCGAGCGGCAGGTCCAGGTAGTGGTGCAGGACCACCACCGTCCGATGGTTCAGGGAAAGCCGCCGGAAGGCACGCTCGAGCTGGTCGCGATCGACGACCGCGCTCGTGCCATCGACCACCATCGGTTCGTCAACCGACAGCAGCCTCATGTTCGGCGCCCAACGGCGGGACTTCCGGCCCTCGGCGTAGCAGGCGCGCACGAGGAGCCGATACGACCAGGCCTCGAAGCGGGCCGGGTCACGAAGCTGGGGAAGGTTCTGCCAGACGCCCAGCAGCGCCTGCTGCGTGGCGTCCTCGGCCAGGTCGATGTCGCTCAGGATCCGGTGCGACACCGCCAGGAACCGATCCGCGATGGCATAGACCAGGTCGGCAAATGCCTCCTGGTCGCCGCCCTGTGCACGTGTCACGAGATCGGTATCCATGTCCCTTCCAACGATTGCGCGTCGGTTCAGACCGACGCTACAACCCGTATGAGGCGAACGGGACCCGCTTATTTTCAATCGGTCGGGAGAGCACGCGCCTGCGCTGGGGCGGGACCCGCTTGCGGGGCACGATATCCTCGCCGGGCTGCCGCGATCCCGAGCACGAGGACACACGGACGTGACCCGACGTCGACGAGGCGCAGCCACCGCGCTCGTCGTGCTGCTTGCGATGGTCGCGATCGCCGGCTGTGGCGGCGACGCGGCAAGTCCGACGCCGGGCGCGTCGGCAGTTGCCACCCCGTCGCCCGGCGCGGCGGTCACCGCCTGCGATCGGATGCGCGACCGAGGATCCGACCGGCGTGGGCGAGCTCACCGGCGCCTGGCAGGGGAACGACTCAGGCGTCTACTACATCCGCCACGTCGGCGACTGCGTGTGGTGGTTCGGGACCGAGGTGGGCGACATCAAGCCCGGCGTGACGGGGCAGCGCGGGTTTGCGAATGTCGCCGCCGGGCGCATGGTCGGCACCCAGATCGACCTGGAATGGGCCGACATTCCGCTTGGAAACATCCTCAACGGAGGGGGCCTCACGTTCGTTTACGACGACGCAACCGATACGCTGACGCTTACGGAGCAACGTGGCGGGGGGCAACGGTTCGGCGGCTCAGTGCTCACTCGAATCCAGCCGGAAGCGAGTCCCGACGCGAGCCCGAGTGCATCGGCGACGCCGTAAGCAGCCGGATATTGCTCACAAGTGCGCGCTTGGCCCTGCTCGCGGCGACGAGAACGTGGGCGGCCCTGGTGGGCCGCCCACGCATCGGTCTGGTCGCTATGCCATCGTTGGCAATCGACGAGCAGAGAGCACCCTCTGGCGAGGGACGAGCTACGGTGAGGGCGACGGCCCTCAGTCGACGGCGTCCTCGGGATGCAGTTGCACGGTGGCAAGGACCTCCTCGAACCATGCCCGGTCGTAGGAGCGACGGCGCGCGTCGTCGCCAGACGTATAGAGCTGGATCCAGTAGCCGCGGCCAGCGGTTGTGACGACCGCCACGTCGCAGTCGTCGCCGCCGATCAGTCCGGTGGCGCCGTCCACGGTGATCGGCTCGGTCGCCGTGCATCCCTCGTCGCTCGCCATCTGCTCGGCGACCCAATCCTCGGGCGTGGAATCGCCGATCGGCTGCGAGGCGATGGTCAGGAACAGGTTACTCGTCAGGGCCGGGTCGTACAGGAAGTCGGCATGGGGCACCAGGAAGAAGAGGGGGAACGTGCTATCCGTCCAGGGCTCGGTCGCCGCTTGAGCGGTCCAGCCCTCGGGGTACGACACTGAAAACCCATGCAGCGTCGAGGTGAAGCTCTGGGTCAGTGGCGGAGCGGATGCGGGCGGCGACGGGGATGGTTCGGGGCTGGCGGTCGGCTCGGGCGTGGCGGTGGGCTCGCCGCCCGAGCCCCGTGCCGCCGCTCGGCGAACCGAAGAGCTGAGCTCCGAGGAAGACGAGGACGACCACGGCTGCGGCGCCGAGGCCGATGGTGACGAACTTGTTCATGGTGGGCAACCTCCACGGGCCGAACACGGCCCGTTGTCGTTTCTGTTCAATCTCGGCGCGGACCACGTCGTAAACCTGGTCGTGAAGCTGCTCCTCTCCTTCGAGGAGGAACTCGTGGATCAGGCGGTCGGGATCTCTTGACGCGGTCATGCCAATCGCTCCTGGGAATCCGGGGTCGCCCGGGCGTCAGCGTCGATGCTGGCCCGGAGCGCCCGTGTTGCGTGGTGCAGGCGGGACTTCGCAGTCCCGACGGGAATGCCGATGCGATCCGCCACCTCGGAGATGGAATGCCCGAGGTAGTGGTGGAAGACCAGGACGGCCCGCTGTTGGACGGTGAGCCTCCGGAAGGCCCGCTCGAGCAGGTCGCGGTCGTCCACGGTCAGGTAGTCGTCGGAGCCGTACGCGCCCTCGACGGGAAGGATCCTCGGGCCCTCGTACCACCGCTTGCGACGCCTGGCCTCGGCGTAGCACGCGTTGGTGAGGATGCGGTGGAGCCACGGTTCGAATCGGGACGGGTCGCGCAGCGCTCGAAGCTCGGTCCAGGCCGTGATCAAGGCGGCCTGAACGGCGTCCTCGGCCAGGTCGATATCGCGGAGGATCCTCACCGCGATCGCCAGGCATCGGTCGCCCACCATTCGCGCCAGGGAATCGAACGCTTCCGCGTCGCCCTGCTGCGCCTGGCGGACCAGCTCCTCCTGCACGCATCCCTCCACACTCGTGGCTATCGGCCCTACCTGGACCGATCACCCGTAAGAGCGTTCGGGGGAGCCTAACTGTTCAATCTGGCCCCTCGGCTTGGCTCGCGCTCCGGAGTCAGCCGGGCGGCCAGGCCATGGGGCGCCCGCCGAGCAGGTGCAGGTGGAGATGGAACACGGTCTGGCCCGATTCGGGCCCGACGTTCGTCACCACCCGGTAGCCGTTCTGCAGGCCGGCCGCGTCCGCCACCTGGCGGACCGCCGTGAAGAGCTTCGCCAGCAGTTCGCCGTCGGACTCGGTCAGGGCGTGGGCGTCCGGGATGTGCCGGCGCGGGATGACCAGGACGTGGGTCGGAGCGCGCGGCGCGATGTCCCGGAAGGCGATGACGTCATCGTCCTCGTGGACGCGGTCGGATGGGACCTCGCCCGCCACGATCCGGCAGAAGAGGCAATCGGGATCGCGGTCGGTCATGCGCGGAGCCTAGGCGAAGTCGCCGGTGCGCGACAAGATCACCGCGGCAGCCGCAACGGCCACGGTCTGGGACCGCAGGATGCGCGGACCGAGGCCGGCGATGATCAGCCCGGCCTGCTCGGCCGCGGTCACCTCGGCCGCGCTGAATCCTCCCTCGGGGCCGATGACGACGCGCTCCGGCGGCTCCATCTGCGCCAGCCCTGCGCCGGCGTGCCGCTCGTAGAGCAGGACCGATCCGGCGGCGAGCGCGTCCCGGAACGGCACCGGCTCGCGCAACGGGCGGCACGATCCCCCGCTCCGACTGCTCGGCCGCCTCCCTGGCGATCGAGCGCAGCCGCTCCAGCTTCCGGGGCGAGATCTCGCGGGCGATGCAGCGCTCGGTGACGACGAGCTGGAAGGCGGCGACGCCGATCTCGGTCGCGTGCTGCACGACCTCCTCCAGCGCGTCGCCCTTCAGGAGTGCCTGCACGACGGTCAGCCGGTGCCGCGGCTCGCTGGCGACCACCGACCGCTCCTCCACCACGCACTCGGCGCCATCCAGCCGGCAGAGCGGCCTGCGAACCGTCGCCGGGCAGCAGGACGATCCGATCGCCATCGGCCAGGCGCAGCACGCCGCGAACCTGCCGCTCGATCGAGGCCGGCAGCGGGAAGCGATCGCCATCCAGCGCGTCCGGGGCGACGAAGAAGCGATGCAGCGTCATGCCGGCCATTCCAGTCGCAACGAGACCCACTCGCCGTCGAGGCGGCGCTCGCCGACCGCGAGGCCCGCGGCGCGCATCGCGTCCTCCACCTCGGATGCGCGCGGCTCGATGATCCCGCTCGCCAGCAGCGTGCCACCCGGTGCCAGGTGTGCGGCAAGCGGCCCTGCCAGCTCGACAAGGACGACCGCAACCAGGTTGGCGAGGACGAGCGGGTAGCGCTCGTCGGCCGTGGCCGGCAGCGTGCCCTCGCGTGCCTCGAATCGATCGGCGAGTCCGTTGCGTTCCGCGTTCTCGCGTGCGGCCGTCACGGCCAGCGGATCGGTGTCGATCCCGACCGCGCTGCCCGCGCCGAGCCGGAGCGCCGCCAGCGCCAGGATCCCGGAGCCGCAGCCGACGTCGAGGACTCGGTCCGGCATCGGCTCGACGGCCTGCAGCAGCTCGAGGCAGCCGCGGGTGGTCGGATGCAGGCCGGTCCCGAACGCCATCCCCGGATCCAGGGTGATGGCGACCTCGCCGGGCCGCAGGTCCTCCTCGGCCCAGGAGGGCACGATCACGACGCGGCCGATGCGCTGCGCGACGTAGTGCCGCTTCCAGGCGTCGATCCAGTCGGTGTCGTCGACGGCCCGGACGCGCAGCGGGCCGACGGGTCGCAGGCCGAAGGCCTGGAGATGCCACAGCGCCCGCTCGGTGGCCTCGACCTGGTCCGCGGCGTCGGGCGCCTCGGCCAGGTGGGCGGTGATGACGTAGGGGGCACTGGGATCCTCGCGGGCCGCCAGCTCGTCGTCGGGATCGCGAATCAGACGAGTCGGTTGGACGGCGGTGCCGGCGCCGATGCGTCCGAGGATCTCGCTGACCGCCTCGACCGCCTCGACGTCGACCTCGACGCTCAGCTCCAGCCAGCGCATCGGCTCGGCGATCAGGTGAACAGGTCGCGCAGCCGATCGAAGACCGATCCGCCACCCTTCGGCACCACGGCCGGGCCGCTCTCCTCGCCCAGCTCACGCAGGAGCTCGCGCTCGCGCTTCGACAGCTTGGTCGGCACGACGACGTTGACGATGACGTGGAGGTCGCCACGGCCGGCGCCGCGCAGCCGCGGCACACCCTTGCCGCGCAGGCGGATCTCCTGGCCGGACTGCGCGCCGGCCGGGACCTCGACCTCCTCCGTGCCCTCGACGGTCGGAATCGAAAGGCTTGCGCCGAGCGCCGCCTGCGGGAACGTGATCGGCAGCTCGTGGTAGAGCTCGGTCCCGCGCCGGACGAGCTGCTCATGCGCGCGAACCTTGACGGCCACGTACAGGTCGCCGTTCGGCCCGCCCCGTGGTCCGGCCTCGCCCTGGCCCTCGAGCGCGATGCGCTGGCCGTCGTCGATCCCGGCCGGGATGCTGACCACCACCTTTCGCTCCTCGCGGATCCGTCCGTCCCCGCCGCAGACGGTGCACGGCGTGGCGATGATCCGTCCCTCGCCGTGGCAGCGCGGACAGGCGACGATGTTGACCATCTGGCCCAGGATCGTCTGCGCGACCCGGCGCTTCTCGCCGCTGCCGTTGCACTCGGGGCACGTCTCCGGCTCGGTACCCGGCTCGCCGCCGGCACCATCGCAGTGCGTGCAGGTCACCAGCGTCGGGAAGGAGAACTCCTTCGTGACGCCGAAGACGGCCTCCGCGAACTCGATGGTCAGGTCGTAGCGGAGGTCGGCACCGGCCACCACCCGCGAGCGGCGTCGCGCGCCGGCCGGGTTCCCGCCGAAGAAGGCGTCGAAGATGTCGCCGAACGGGCCGAACCCGCCCCCGAAGCCCTCGAATCCGCCGGCCGCTGCACCCTCGACGCCGGCGTGCCCGAACATGTCGTACGCCGAGCGCCGCTGGCGATCGGAGAGCACCCGGTACGCCTCGTTCAGCTCCTTGAAGCGCGCCTCGGCCCCTTCATTCGTGTCGACGTCGGGATGATGCTGCTGCGCGAGGCGCCGGAACGCACGCTTGATCTCGGCGTCGTCGGCATCGCGGCCGACGCCCAGGATCTCGTAGTAGTCACGCTTCACGGCCATGGCGGGCAGGATCATACCAATTGGCACTCAACACGTCCGAGTGCCAGCCCTGGAGATGCCGAGCCAGCAGCGCGAATTCCTGCCAGTAATCGTCAGGAACCACCGCTACGATCGGATTCGAATGACCGATCTGCACATCTCCGCCGCCCACGCGCGGCGCTTCCTCGTCAGCCGCCACCTCCTGGCCCCGCCACGCTCGCTCCCGGCGGAGCCGGCATCGGTCCTGGCCGCCGTCGAGCGGCTCGGGAGCCTCCAGTTCGACCCGCTCGAGGTTCCCGGGGCTCGCAACCACGACCTGGTCCTCCACGCCCGCGTCGCCGGATACCAACGGCAGTGGTGCGAGGACTGGCTGTACGGGCCGGATCGGCGCCTGATCGAGCTCTACAACAAGAGCCTGAACATGGTGCCGATGCACGAGCTGCCCCACTACCGGGTCACCTGGCATCGCAATCTCGCCGATATCGACAACGGGATCCTCAAGGACCAGGCGCCGGTGGCCAAGGCGATCCTCAAGCGGCTGCGGACCGATGGCCCGCTCTCGACAGCGGCCTTCAGCGAGCACGGGCACGCGGTCGACTGGTGGTGGGCGCCGACCCGGGCCAGCCGCGCGGTCATGGAGGCCCTCTTCGTGACCGGCCGGATCGGCATCGCGCGCCGGGAGGGCAACCGGCGTTACTACGACCTCCTCGAGCGCCTGGTCCCCGCCGAGCTGCTGAAGCTCAAGGAGTCGGAGGAGGACGGCATGACCCGGCGGCTGCTCAGCCGCTTCCGCGCCACCGGCATGACGACGCCGGTCGGCACCCAGGCCGAGGTGATGTACAGCGCCGGCTCGACCGCCGAGCGGGTCGCCCGCACCGAGCGGCTGGTTGCCGACGGCGAGCTGCTTGCCGTCGACGTCGAGGGCCTCAGGAGTCCGCAGTACGTCATCGCCGCCGAGGAGCCGATCCTCGAGGCCACCGAGCAGGAGGGCTCGCTTCCGACGCCCGGAGTCAGCTTCCTGGCGCCGCTCGATCCGCTCGTCTGGGATCGGCGCATGCTCCGCACGCTCTGGGACTTCGACTACCTGTGGGAGGTCTACGTGCCGGAGGCGAAGCGGAAGTGGGGCTACTACGTCCTGCCGATCCTGTTCGGCGATCGGTTCGTCGGCCGCATCGAGCCGCGCCTGGACCGCAAGGCGAAGACCCTGAACATCCTCGGAATCTGGTTCCAGGACGGCTTCGACCCGATGGAGACTCCCCGCTTCATCCCCGCCCTCCGAGACGCCGTCGAGGCGTATCGGTCCTTCGTCGGCGCCGACACGGTCACCTGGCCGCGCACGAGGGTCGGCCGCGCGATTGCCGGTGCGCTACGTCGCTCCGCGGCGGCGTAGGGGCGCACAACGAGTCAGTCG
>CAVWZA010000004.1:0-59621 GCA_963759405.1 uncultured Chloroflexia bacterium
AGGGCGTCGACCTCCACGCGGGTGCGCGCGACGTGATCTGGATGGGCGGCACGCTCGAGGAGCGCGGGAACACGACCGAGACCGGCGAGTGGAATGCCTGCGTCGATCCGGAGGCGGCCGAGACGTGCCTGCGGGCCGGCGCGATCCACCGCATCTTCCCGCTCGATGCCACGCAGGACATCGTCTTCACCATGGAGGACCTCCGCCAGCTGCCGGACACGCACCTGGCCGGCATCGTCCGCGACGCGGTGCGCTTCTACGTCGGCTTCCACCAGCAGGCCGATGGGATCGACGGCGCGTACCTGCACGATCCGGTCACCCTGATCGGTTCGCTGCTGCGACCGGACCTCGTCACCGGCAGCGTCGAGGAGACGCTCGCCTGCGACACCAGCTCGGATCCGTACCTGGCCGGGAGCCTGTATCGCTCCGAGGCCGATGACCGCCCAGCGGTCTCGGTCGCGACGGCCATCGATGCCGATGGCATGAAGGTGGAGCTCATCGCGCGCCTCGGGCGCGCGGTCGGCGCCCCCTACAGCTGACCACGAGCGCACACGCACAGGAGGGTCAACCCATGGTCGTCCGCTGGATCGCCGCCCTCGTGGCGTTCCTCATCGTCGCCCTGATCGGCGTCTCGGGCTTCGGCAATTTCGAAACGGGCATCGATCCGGGCAGCTTCTTCGATGCCGAGGGGGCCAACTCGTTCGCGCTCATCCTGGCGATCGCCATGGTGGCGGCCTTCATCGCCTACGCCGCGACCGAATACCTGCAGACGCGCTCGTTCGACTCGATCGCCCGCCAGTTCGACACCCGCACCCTGGTGCTCATGCCGATCGCCATCGCGATCAACATCATCCTGGGCGCCACCGTCGCGAACGCCCTGAAGCTGCCGATCTACCTCGACAGCATCGGGACCATCCTGGTCGCCGCGCTCGCCGGGCCAATCCCGGGGCCCTCACCGGCCTCCTGGCGAACCTGCTCTGGACCTATGTCATCCCGCCCCCGTTCCAGAACGGTCCGGCGGCGGCATTCGCCATCGTGGCAGCCATCATCGGGCTCATCGCCGGCATGGTCGCGCGCATGGGCTGGCTGCGCCCGCGTCCGAATCGGCCCACCGGCGAGCTCGTCATCGGGGGCACGATCACGATCGCCGTCGTGCTCGGCATGTCATACCTCGCCTACCTCGGATGGACATCGCCCGCCTTCGGTGGCGAAGTCGACTTCAACGTCGCGGGCTCGGAGACGATCTTCACCGTCCTCGGCTGGCTGGTCATGCTGCTGGTCGCTGGCACGGTGGTCGGGTTGCTGTACATGCTGTTCGTGCGGCGCGATCTGGCGGCCGCCTACGTGGTGGTCGCCGGGCTGGGGACCGGGATCATCGCGGCGCTGGTGAGCGCCCCGATCAGCGCGAACGTGTTCTCCGGCGTCACCGGCGGCGGAACCGATTTCCTGGTCGCGGCGCTGCGGCAGGCGGGTGCCGATATCGGCGCCGCAACGCTGGGACAGGGCCTCATCAGCGATCCGATCGACAAGATCACGACCTTCTTCGTGGTGTACCTCATCCTCAGCGCCATGGCACGCCGCACGAAGGCGCGCTTCCCGCAGGGCGATCGGCTGCTCGAGGAGGAGGACGAGGTTCCCGTGAGCGAGGAGGGTGAGTGGCGGGGGGCGACCGCCTGAGCGACTCGGTGACGCAGCGGCGGGACCTGCCCGCGGCGATCGGCCGTCCCGGTCCCAGCGCCTACCACCGGCTCAACCCGCTCACGAAGGCGACGCTCGCCACCGTCACCGCGATTGCCGCGGTGGTGCTGGGTGGCCTGATCGGTCCCGCCCTGCTGGTGGTGGCCGCGGTCATCGTGCCGGCGATCTCGGCAGGAGTGCTTCGCCGCCTCGTCCGCACCTCCCTGCTCCTGTCGCTCCCGATCGCGGTGAGCGCGTTCCTCGTCAACCTCTTCTTCTTCCCCGGCGGCGAGGAGGTCCTGTTCAGGATCGGACCGATCACGGCCACCGGCGAGGGGTTTCGATTCGCGCTCGAGATCCTGGCCCGGATCATGGCGATCAGCGGTGCGGTCACCCTCTTCTACCTGACCACGCGTCCGGCCGACCTGGTGGTCGATCTCGAGCGCCGGGGGGTGAGCCCGCGCGTGGCGTTCGTGGCGAATGCATCGGTGCAGACGGTCCCGGCCATGGTCGAGCGGGCGTCGCAGATCACGGCCGCCCAACGGGCGCGCGGGCTCGACACGGAGGGCAGAATCTGGCGCCGCGTGCGCGGCATCCTGCCGATCGTCGGCCCGGTGATTCTCGGATCGATCGCCGAGGTCGAGGAGCGCACGATGGCACTCGAGGCGCGCGGCTTCACCCGGCCCGGGCGACGCACCCTCCTCTGGTCGCCACCCGATCGGGTCGCCGAAGCGTTGCTGCGCTGGGTACTGGTGGGGGGCCTCGTGGCCCTGATCGTGGTGCGCGTCGGCGGGTTCTGGGCATGAGCCTCGTCCTGAGCGGGGTCGGGTACCGCTATGCCGGCGCAACGCGGCCATCGCTGCTCGACGTGGACCTCGAGCTCGGCCGAGGCAGCGTGGTTGGACTCGCCGGCGCCTCGGAGGCGGGAAAGACGACCCTCTGCCTGGTGGCCAGCGGACTCGCACCCCGGACGGTCGGGGGCCAGATCCGCGGACGGATCTCGATCGACGGCCAGGACATCGACGGCTGGCCGATGCACGAGCTGAGTCGCCGCGTCGCCATCGGCTTCCAGAATCCGATGACGCAGATGTCGCAGGTCGCCGCCACCGTCTTCGAAGAGGTCGCCTTCGGACCGATGAACCTCGCCCTGCCGCGCGCGGAGGTCATCGAGCGCACGTGGGAGGCACTCGCGACGCTGAAGATCGACGAGCTTGCCGAGCGCGACCCGCTGCGGCTCTCGGGCGGGCAGCAGCAGCTGGTCGCCATGGCGGGGCTGCTGGCCATGCGGCCCGAGCACCTGGTCCTCGACGAGCCGACCGCCCAGCTCGATCCTGCCGGGACCCGGCTGGTGGCCGATGCCATCTCCAGGCTCGCGTCCGACGGCGCGTCCATCCTGGTCGCCGAGCAGAAGACCGATCTCCTGTCGGCGGTCGCGTCGCGCGTCATCGTCCTGGCCGACGGTCGCGTGGCGCTCCGCGGGCCGGCGATCGAGGTGCTCGCCGACCCTGAGCTGCCGAAGCTCGGCGTGGCCGAGCCCTCCGCCGTGCGGCTGCGCCGGGCGGGCCGGGCCGCCGGCGTTTCCATGGAACGGCTCGAACGAGCGCTCGATGGCTGAGCTGCGCGTCGAGGGCCTTGTCCACGTGTATCGAGAGGGCGGCGTTCGGGCGCTCGACGGCGTGGATCTCAGCATCGCCGCCGGCGAACGAGTGGCCCTGGTCGGCCAGAACGGCAGCGGCAAGACCACGCTCGTCCGCCACCTGAACGGCCTCCTGCGGCCGACCGAGGGGCGGGTGGCGGTCGACGGGGTGGATGCGTCGTCCCTGACGGTCGCGCAGCTGGCGTCGCGCGTTGGACTCGTCTTCCAGGACCCCGATCGGCAGATCTTCGCGGGGTCGGTCCGCGCCGAGGTCGAGTTCGGTCCGCGGAACCTCGGGCGCTCCGGTGCCGAGCTGCGGGATGCCGTGTCGGCCGCGCTGGACACGACCGGGCTCGGCGGCGAGGAAGGAACCAACCCCTACGATCTCGGCCAGTCGCGTCGGAAGCTGCTCGCGCTGGCGTCGGTGCTGGCGATGCGCACTCCGGTGCTCGTGCTCGACGAGCCGACCACCGGCCAGGACGCGCGTGGCGTCGAGCGTGTGCGCGGCGTGGTCGAGAAGGTCGCCGCCGAGGGTCGCACGGTGATCGCCATCAGCCACGACATGCGGTTCGTTGCCGATACCTTCGAGCGGGTGATCGTGATGCGCGCCGGACGGGTGATCCTGGATGGCGCTCCCCCGCGTGTCTTCGCGGAGGATGCGTGGGATGCGCTGCGCTCGACCTTCCTCGAGCCGCCGCTCAGCGCGCTCGTCGGAGCGCGTCTGGGGCTCGGTTCCACCCCGACCGACGAGAGCCTGATCGGCGCCCTGGCGGCCGCCTAGTAGAAGCCGGGCGGCGGCGGGAGTGGCCTGCCGTCGGCGTCGAGGCGCTCATCGGACGGCAGGTTGTCACGGTGCTCGCGTTCGCCGATCGGCCCGGGAATGGGGAGCGCCATCACCGACGACGGGACCTCGTCCAGGCGGTCGGCGATGCCGCGCAGGCCGAGGCGCTGCAGCGCCGGGGCGAAGCGATCGGCGAAGTCCGGGCTGCGAAGCAGTCCGAAGGTGAGCGACGGGTGCGCGCGGTTCAGCAGCTCGAGCCCGCGGGCGGCCTCGACGGCATTGACCTGGTTCAGCCCCAGCTGTACCTCGAGAATGTCGAGGGCCCGATTTGCCTCGCGGCGCGTCTGCTTGCTGAAATGCGGGGTACGGTTGACGAGCACCCGCGTGCGGTAGATGGCGTCGCGGACGCGGCTGTCACGATCGAGGTGGCCCTGGGTCATGGAGCGAATACTACGCGCCGGCGCGGACTGGGAGGCGGCGGTTGCCGATGCCCTGGGTCGCGCCGACCGGCCGATTCCGCTCGACGAGCGTCTGCTGCCCCGGAACGCGGACGGTGAGGTGACCCGTCGCGCATATGACCGCGCCACGTTTCCGCCCGCACGCCCGGCCTCGACGCTCCTCGCCATCTACCCCGACGATGCCGGGCGCCTCGTCATCCCGCTGACGGTGCGCCACGCGGACCTCCGCTCACACGCGGGCGAGGTCTCGCTGCCCGGTGGCGCGGTGGATGCGGCGGATGCCGACCGGGAGGCGGCCGCGCTGCGCGAAGCGTGGGAGGAGATCGGACTCGAGCCGGAGCTCGTCCGGATCGCGGGCGTGCTCGATGACGTCTGGATCCCGGTCAGCAACTTCGAGCTCCGTCCCTTCGTCGGCACCGTCACCCGCCGTCCATCGCTGAACCAGCACGACGCCGAGGTCACCGCGATCGTCGAGCTGCCGCTCGACGCGCTGTTCGACGACGAGGTGTTCGGAACGGAGGAGTTCAGCGGACGCGGCTTCACGATCAGGGCCGGTGCCTATCGCTACGGCGGGGTGCGCGTCTGGGGCGCGACCGCGCTGACGCTCGGCATGCTGGCCCACGTCCTCGAAGGGCCGGCCTGACGCCTCAGCGACGGGTCTGGAGGGTCGTCTTCAGGGAGCCGAGCAGCTCGAGCAGCGCCGCATGCTGGGCCGCCGGCGCGGCGACCACGCTGGTGCGCGGCCCGCGCAGCTTCGGGTTCCACCACGGGCCGCCGGCGAGGTCGGTGACGACCGCACCGGCCCGCTCGGCGATGAGGCCGGCTGCCGCCACGTCCCACAGGGAGAGGCCGCCGTTCTGGATGTACGCATCGAACCGTCCGTTCGCGACGTACGCCAGCGACAGCGCCGCGCTGCCCATGCGCCGATGGATGCGGATCAGCGGCGCGATCTTGCGTTCCCGCGCCAGCCCGCCGCGCCCGATCACGGCCAGGCTGACGACGTAGTCGGAGAGGGTCTCCTTCGCCGAGGTCGTGATCGGCTCGCCCCCGAGCGTGGCCGGACCGTCAATGGTGGCGGCGTACAGGTCGTCGCGTGCCGGGTCGAGGACGACGCCGACGGTCGGCACGTCGTCGACCACCAGGCCGATGCTCACGCAGTAGTACGGGATCCCGTTCGCATAGTTGACCGTTCCGTCGAGTGGGTCGATGACCCAGGTCCTCCCGTTGTGCGACCCGTCGTCGCGAAGCACGCCGGCATGCTCGCCGGACTCCTCGGCCAGGATCGCATCACCCGGGTAGCGGGCCTTGATGGCGTCGATGGCGATGCGCTCCGAGGCATAGTCGGCATCGGTGACGACGTCGCGCTTGCTCTTGTAATCGACGCGCTGGATGCGCTCGTAGCTGTCGGTCAGGATCGTTCCGGCCCGGCGCGCAAGGTCGGTTGCGAAGGCGAGCTCATCGGCCCATCGGCTGCTCATGTCGGCCGATCCTACCGTCTGCGCACCTCGGGCGCCGCCGTCGTGCTCCGCGGCCTTTCGGCTAGGCTGTGGGGCATGCCGCAGATCCACCTCCGCGCCGAGGAGGGCGACTACGCGCCGCTCGTCCTCCTGCCCGGCGACCCGAACCGCGCGCGCCGCATCTCCGAGCGATTCGATGACGGATCGGCCCGACAGGTCAACGACCATCGCGGCATGCTCGGCTTCACGGGCACCTTTGGCGGCACGCCGGTGAGCGTGCAGACCACCGGAATGGGCACCCCGAGCATGTCCATCGTTGCCGAGGAGCTGCTGCGCCTTGGCGCGAAGCGCCTGATCCGGGTGGGCACCTGCGGCGGCATCGCCAAGGGGTTGAAGACGGGGGACCTGGTCATTGCCACCGCCGCGTGCCCGGTCGACGGTGCCACCACGACCTACCTGCACGGCGAGGCGTATGCGCCCGCCGCCGACTTTCGCCTGACGCGCGCACTGGTCGATGCGGCCGATGCGGCCGGCGTCCCGGCACTGACCGGCCTGGTCGCCTCGGTCGACGTCTTCTACAACACCGATGACGACTACGCGAAGCGCTGGCGCGAGCGCGGCGTGCTGGCCTTCGAGATGGAGGCGTCCGCACTCTTCTTCCTTGCCGCGCGTGCCGGCGTCCAGGCCGCGTGCGCGCTGACCGTGAGCGACGTCCTGTCGGAGGAGGTCGGCACCGAGGAGTCCTACCTGCCGCTCGAGGAGCTCGATCGAGCCATCGATCGGATGATCGCGGTGGCGCTCGAGGCCGGCACCGCGGGCCTGAGCCGGCATCGGTCCTGCGGTAAACTCGTTCGAACCATGACCGATACGCTCTCGCGCGGCGCGGCGAACCAGGCCGGCGCCATCATCAACCCCAATGCGGCGGCGGAGGCGCAGGATTTCCTGCCGCTCAAGGGCATCGACCACGTTGAGTTCTGGGTCGGCAACGCGAAGCAGGCGGCGCACTACTACCGCGCGCTCTGGGGCTTCACGCCGGTGGCCTACGCGGGCCTCGAGACGGGCGTCCGCGATCGGTCCAGCTTCGTGATGGTGCAGAACGACATCCGCTTCGTCTTCACCGCCCCGCTCAGCGACGAGGGCGAGATCGCGGAGCACGTGGCGAAGCACGGAGACGGCGTGAAGGACATCGCCTTCGCCGTGGACGACGTCGACTCGGCGTGGCGTGAGACGACCTCGCGCGGGGCCGTCTCGGCGCTCGAGCCGACCGAGATCGAGGGCAAGAAGGGCACCCTGCGGCGCAGCGCCATCCACACCTACGGCGAGGTGATTCACTCGTTCGTGGATCGCTCCGACTACCACGGCACCTTCGCGCCGGGCTACCACAAGGTGTCCCAGCCGGCGGCCGCGGCGACCGGACAGAACCTGCTCGAGGTCGACCACTGCGTCGGCAACGTCGGGCTCGGCGACATGAATCGATTCGTCGACTTCTACCGTGACGTGCTCGGCTTCGCGCAGCTCATCCACTACGACGACAAGGTCATCCACACCGACTACTCGGCCCTGATGAGCAAGGTCATGACGAACGGGAACGGGCGCATCAAGTTCCCGATCAATGAGCCGGCGGACGGCAAGAAGAAGAGCCAGATCCAGGAGTTCCTCGACTACTACCTCGACGCGGGCACACAGCACATCGCCCTGCGGACCGAGGACATCGTCGGCACCGTCCGCGTCCTGCGCGAGCGCGGCGTCGAGTTCCTCGGCATGCCGCACGCCTACTACGAGTCGCTCCCGGACCGGGTCGGCGACGTCGGCGTTCCGATGGACACGCTCGAGGAGCTGGGCATCGAGGCCGATCGCGACGAGGAGGGCTTCCTGCTCCAGATCTTCACCCGCCCGGTGCAGGATCGGCCGACCTTCTTCTTCGAGATCATCGAGCGGCATGGGTCGCGTGGCTTCGGCGTCGGCAACTTCAAGGCGCTCTTCGAGGCGATCGAGATCGAGCAGGCGCGGCGCGGCAACCTCTAGCCGCAACGCCGATCCGGACGCCTGAATCCCGGCATGCGACGGATCCGCAACCTGGCGTTGTTCGGGATCGCGTCGCTCCTCGTCATCGTCGGCGTGCTCTGGGTCTTTCGTGCGCAGCTGCTGCCGTTCCTCGGCGTGAATTTCGACTCGGGGCCTGGCGGCCGCGCCGAGCTCAGTGTGCCCGAGGGATATGCCGCATCGGTCTTCGCCGAGGGCCTCGCGGGACCTCGATTCATGGCCGTCTCCCCGGATGGCGTCCTCTTCGTCGCGGAACGCGGTGCGGATCGAATCGTCGCGCTGCCGGACGATGATCGCGACGGCGTCGCCGACGGTGTCATCGAGGTCGGCAGCGGCTACGGCAACGCTCAGGACATCGAATTCGAGGCGGATGGCTCGCTGCTCGTGGCGGGCGTGGACGCGCTCTACCGCGTGACGCTCGAATCCGGCGTGCCGCGCGAGTCTCGGCGCGAGGTGGTCGTCGACGGCCTCCCGACCGGAGGCCATTCCACGAAGACGGTCGAGGTGCTCCCCGGCGGGGATCTGCTCCTCTCGATCGGCTCGTCCTGCGACGTCTGCGAAGAGGAGGACGGCCGCCGCGCCGCGATCAGCGTGGTGACGCCCGCCGGCGACGACCGCGTGTCGATGCGCGGGCTGCGGAACGCGGTGGGTCTCTGGGTCGACGACGCGACGGGGCGAGCGTGGGCGACCGACATGGGCCGCGATCGACTCGGCGACGATCGGCCGCCCGAGACGCTCTACGAGGTGGTCGACGGCGCCGATGCCGGCTGGCCGCGCTGCCACGCCGGGGATCTCCCAGATCCGCAGTTCGGATCCGGAGCCGATGCCTGCGCAGGCGTGGCGAAACCCGCCGCCACCTTCCCGGCGCACATGGCACCGCTCGCCCTGGTCGGCTGGGAGGATCACCTGGTGATCGCGTTCCACGGCTCATGGAACTCGTCGCAAAAGGTCGGCTACGCGGTCTGGTGGCTGCCCTGGGACGGTGGCCCTGCCGGCGATCCGCAGCCGTTCGCCACCGGCTTCCTGCGGGATGGTGACGTCGATGCGCTCGGCCGGCCGGCGGGTCTTGCGGTCGGCGCGGACGGCGCGCTGTACGTCAGCGACGACAAAGGGGGATTCATCTACCGCATCGCGCGCAGCGGCGAGTAATCCAGCAGACCGCACCTGACCGGTCGAATCGGGGTCTGAACCGGTACTCGAGTACGGCCGGGTACTCTCCCCAACCCCACTCCGGCGAAATGTTCGCTCGCCGGCGACATCGATTGTTAAATGCGGGCCGTACCCCATGTGACGATTACGTCCCTCGTCGTTGCCACCGCCACACCCGATGCTGCGCTCACCATTCCTATGCCCGGTAATGGAGAACGTATCAAGTGCGCGGAGACCCGACGAATCGCCTGAACCCGCATCTGCCGACTCGGCGGCGCCTCCTCGCTGGGGCATCCGCCATCGCGCTCGCGTGGTCCCTGGCGCTGACGATCGCGGCACCGTCGATTGCAGCTCCAGGGACCCGCGTCAACGTCGAGCCGGAGGTGCTCGCGGTGGCAGTGGGTCAGACCGTCACCCTGACCGCGCACGTTGCCGAGCCGAATGGAGACCCGTCGGTCGGAATCGGCTCGAGACACCCACGTGCGCTGGTACTTCGCGCTCGGCAGCCCGAACGACATCGACAGCCCCGGCAACAGCCCTGACCTGGATTGCTCAACCGGAGACACCGGCCAGTGCTCCGTGTCGTACATCGCGGCTGTCGCGGGCACGGACTCCATCTGCGCGATCGTGGGTGGGCCGACGTCATCGTGCGGTGAGCCACAGGACGCTCCCGAGTGGGACGACAACGTGGACGTCGTCCTGCGCGTGGTGAGCACCGATCCGACGCCGACGCCCACCCCGTCGCCCAGTCCCACGCCGACCCCCACGCCGACGCCCGACGCCGACGCCCACGTCCGACGCCGACGCCGACCCCGTCACGCCGACCGCCCGACGCCGACCCGCCCACGCCGACGCCCACGCCTTCGCCGACGCCGAGCCCCACGCCGTCGCCGACGCCCACGCCGCTCGCCAACGCCGTCGCCGACGCCGACGCCCCACGCCGTCGCCGACGCCTCGACGCCGACGCCCGACGCCGTCGCCGACGCCCGACGCCGTCGCCCAGCCCGACGCCGATCGCCGCACGCCGGACGCCGATGCCGGACGCCACGCCGACACCGGACGCCCCGCCGACCCCGGAACCGACGCCCGAGCTCATCCCGGCCGTCGAGCCGACGAGCGGACAAGCGCCGACGCCGCCAGACGCGCGCGGATCCGGACCCGACGTGAATCCATCCGCCGCCCCTGCCGCCCCAGCCGCACCACCCGAGACCGGTACACCCGACGCGCTGCCGACGCGACCCCATGAGGAGGCAGCTCCGCCCGAGCCGGCCGCTCAGCTGCCGGATGCCGCGCCGGTCGCTGCGAGCAGGCCGGCCGATTGGGTGGGACCGGTGGCGGTCGTCGGCCAGGTGCTGTCAGCGGCAGCCCAGGAAATCGTTCGCGTCGTCCGGCCCGAAGCGGCAGTGGCAGTCGCTACCGAGTTCGGCTTCCCGCTGGTGCTGGCCCTCGCGGTCCTCGGCTATCCTCCTGATCCAGGGCTACATCGACCGGCGCGATCCGAAGCTGCGCATGGCGCCGCAGACCAGCCTCGAGACGATCATGCAGTTCAAGACGGAGGAGCAGCTGTGATCCGGCAGCATCAGCGTCCCGAGGAGTACACCGCCCTCAGCGACCGGATGGGCTACCTCCTCTTGCTGCGCATCGCCATGGCATCGGTTGCCGTGACGTGGAGCGCAATTCGGCCGGAGGCGCTCGGGACGCCGTTCGCCGTTCTCGCCGCGGTGAGCGTGAGCTACGTCGTCGTCGCGGCGCTCGCCGAGCTGCTGCGACGGCGCGCGACTCGGTATGGCTTCGCCGTCCTGAGCACGCTGCTGATCCTCGACGGGCTGTATCTCGCCTACGCGATGTACGTCACCGGCGCGACGCAGAGCCCGATCCGGTTCCTCATCTACCTGCACCTCGTGGCGGTCTCGCTGCTCGCCTCGTACCGAACGGGGCTGAAGATCGCGCTCTGGCACTCGCTGCTGCTCTTCGTGGTCCTCTACGGCCAGGCCGCCGGCCTCTTCCCGCCCGTCGACGTGATCCCCGGGCGCGGGATCGACTTCGATCGGATGCCCGTGCTCAACGTGACCTCGTTCTGGCTCTTCGCCCTTGCGACGTCGATCTTCTCGGCGATGAACGAGCGTGAGCTGCGGCAGCGCCGCGCCGATCTGCAGGCGCTCGTGGACGTCGGGGCGCGCCTCGACGAAGTCGCCGACCCGGCGCTCCAGGCGCGGGTCGTGCTGGACGGGATGGCGGCGCGGTTCGGCTTCGAGCGCGGGCTCGTGATCGGCGCCGCCGAAGGAAGCCTCGTGGTCCTCGCGTCGCGCGGCGCCACCGAGTGGTCGGGCTCCGAGCCGCCGGACGCCATCATTCGCCGAGCGTGGGAGCGCCGCGAGCTGCTGCCGGTGAAGCGGATCAGCCCGGAAGGCAACCCGCTTCTGACCGCCGCCCTGCCCGACGCGCACAACCTGCTGGTGTCGCCGATGATCGCCGACGGCCGGCCGGTCGGAGCGATCGTGGTTGAGCATCGGTCACGGACCGTGTTCGGCGTTGAGCGGCGAGTCGCATCGGTGCTCGGCCAATTCTCGGCGGTGGCGGCGCTGAACCTTCGGAACGCGGTGCTCCTGCGGCACGTGCAGGATCTCGCGGAGCAGGACTCCTCACCGGCGCCGCGAATCGGCGCATGTTCCAGCGAACACTCGAGCGGACCCTGGAAGCGCAGCCGACCGGCGAGGCCGGCGCGGAACGCATCACGGCCGTGCTCTTCATCGACCTCGACGACTTCAAGATCGTCAACGACAGCATGGGTCACGCCGCCGGAGACGAGCTTCTCGTCGCGGTCACCGATCGAATCAGGGGGCTTGTCCGCCAGGGTGACCTCGTCGCACGGCTGGGTGGCGACGAGTTCGCGATCCTTACCGGCGATCTGCCCGACCTGCGGCGCTCGCGCGCCATGGCGGAACGGCTCGTGCGCGACCTCCGGGTGCCGTACGTGCTCAGCGGCAAGACCGTGACCGTCACCGCCAGCATCGGGATCGCCAGCGCCCGCGACGCCGGTAGCGACGCGCAGGAGGTTGTCCGCAACGCCGACGTCGCGATGTACATGGCGAAGGCGAACGGAAAGTCGGGCTTTGCGATCTTCGACCCGGGCATGCACGCGGCCATCCGAGCACGACACGAGCTCGGTGCCGAACTGCAGCATGCCGTCGACCTCGGCCAGCTGCGCCTCGTCTACCAGCCGATCGTCTCGCTCGAGTCGGGACGAATCTCCGGCCTCGAGGCGCTCGTGCGCTGGCAGCATCCCGAGCGCGGCATCGTGGCCCCCGGCGAATTCATCGAGATCGCCGAGGAGAACGGCGCGATCCTGCCGATCGGCCGCTGGGTCATGCGCGAGGCCTGCGAACGCGCGGTCGCCTGGCAGAAGTCCGGGCTGACACCACCCGGGCTGTTCCTCTGCGTGAACGTGTCCGCCCGCGAGATCCAGCAGCCCGGGTTCGTCGGCGCGGTGGAGGAGACGCTGGCCTGGGCCGGGCTCGAGCCGACGCGCCTGATCCTGGAGATCACCGAGACCGCACTGATCAAGGCCACGTCGACGACGGTCGCCACCCTCGAGGCGCTTCGCGCGCTGGGCGTGCGAGTCGTCATCGACGACTTCGGCACCGGATACTTCTCGCTCAGCCACCTGCGCCAGTTCCCGGTCGACGCGCTCAAGATCGCCGGCGAGTTCGTGCAGGTCGCCGAAGGCGACTCCCGGTCGGCCGCGCTGGCCGGCGCGATCGTGGCACTCGGCGAGTCGCTCGAGATCGCGACGGTGGCCGAGGGGATCGAGACGAAGGAGCACGCCGAGCGGATGCGCTCCCTGGGCTGCACCTACGGGCAGGGCTACTTCTTCGCGAAGCCGATCGGCGCCGAGGAGATCGAGGCCGGGATGGAGGGCCTCGCCACGCCAACCAGATGGCAGCCAGCCGGAGAGCCGGCGAAGGGCCGGCGGAAGCGGCGGACGCTGCGGACGGAGCCCGGCCCGGCCTGAGGCGTCGCGGGGACTTCGGTTAGCATCGGTCCCCTGATGAGCACGAAGGGGCTACCGAGCCAGGCGGACGACTTTCCCGCGCTGGTACGTCGAGGTCGTGAAGCGAGCCGAGCTCGCCGAGCACGGCCCGGCGAAGGGCTCGATGATCATCAAGCCGCATGGCTATGCGATCTGGGAGCTCACCCAGCGCGCGCTCGACGACCGGTTCAAGGCGACCGGACACGCGAACCTCTACTTCCCGCTCCTGATCCCGATGAGCCTCCTCCAGAAGGAGGCCGATCACGTCGAGGGCTTCGCCCCGCAGGTGGCCGTCGTCACGCATGGTGGCGGAGAGAAGCTCGAGGAGCCGCTCGCCATCCGGCCGACCAGCGAGACGATCATCTGGAGCACCTACAAGCGCTGGATCCAGAGCTATCGCGACCTGCCGCTGCTCTACAACCAGTGGGCGAACGTCGTGCGCTGGGAGATGCGGACGCGACTGTTCCTGCGCACCTCGCGAGTTCCTGTGGCAGGAGGGCCACACGGCGCACGCCACGTCGGACGAGGCCCTGGCCGAGGCGCTCCGGATGCTGGAGGTGTACCGCGAGGTGGCCGAGGACGTCCTCGCCATCCCGGTCTTCAAGGGGCGCAAGTCACCGGCTGAGCGGTTCCCCGGGGCCGTCGAGACGTACTGCATCGAAGGGCTGATGCGGGACGCGAAGGCGCTCCAGTGCGGCACCAGCCACTTCCTGGGCCAGAACTTCGGCAAGGCGTATGACGTGACCTTCGTGAATGCCGATGGCGCCCCGGAGCACGCATGGGGCACTTCGTGGGGATTCTCGGCGCGAATGGTCGGGGGGACGATCATGGCCCACGGCGACGACGCCGGGCTCCGCCTGCCCCCTGCGGTCGCGCCGATCCAGGTGGTGATCGTGCCGATCTACCGGTCCGACGAGGAGCGCGCGTCGGTGATGAGCGTCGCGGACGGGCTGCGCGCCGACCTGGCCGCGCGCGGCATCCGGGTGCGCCTCGACGATCGCGATCAGCACCGGCCCGGCTTCAAGTTCGCCGAGTGGGAGCTCAAGGGGGTGCCGGTGCGGATCGAGCTCGGTCCGCGGGACGTTGCGGCGGGGCGGGTCGTCATGGCCAGCCGCCTCGGCGGCGAGAAGGAGGAGGTCGCCGTCTCGGACGTCGCCGCCGGGCATGGACGATCGGTTGAAGGCCCTCCAGCAGGCCCTGTTCGCCGATGCGCTCGCCTACCGGGAGGCAAATACCCACCAGATCACCTCGTTCGACGCCTTCGCCAGCGGTGTCGAGGAGCAGGGCGGCTTCTGGGTCGGACCCTGGTGCGGTGACGGGAGCTGCGAGGCGGAGATCGCGACGCGGACCAAGGCCACGATTCGCTTCCTTCCGATCGAGCCAACCGATCCGCATGCCGACTGCATGCACTGCGGCAAGCCCGGCGTCGACGTGGCGTACTGGGCGCGGGCGTACTGATCGATGCGCGTCGGGTGGCCACTGCTGTTCGGCCTGTTGCTGTCTGGCTGCGGCCTGCTGTCGTCCGCGCAGCCCGACTGGGTCGCGAATCGTCAGCCGCTCGCCGTCCTGCGGCGAAGAGGTGCTGGAGCGCGGCGACACGGACGTCGAGGCGCGCCAGTGCCTGCTCGACGCGTTCCGCGCCGGCGAGGGCGCCGAGCTGATCAGTACGCAGGCGGCCGGGCAGGACGGACAGATCACGCGATACCTGCGCGTCCATGAGAACGGGACGATCGAGATCTTCACCGATGCCACCGGGGACCCGACCGGATCGGGCGCCTGGGAACGCGAGACCTGCACGCAGATGCTCGGTGCGGACGAGGTACGCGACGTCTGGGTCGAAGAGGTGTTCGTGATGATCGACTGCCAAAGCCAGCCCATCCCGTGAGAGCGGCGGGTAGGATCGGCGGATGAGCACCTCCGTCGAGCCGCACATCGTCTCGATCGCCGAGATCCGCGATGCCGCGGAGCGGATTCGCGGCGTCGCCACCCGAACCCCGCTCCTGCGCTGGGACGACACCACGTGGCTGAAGCCGGAGTCGCTCCAGCCCGTCGGCGCGTTCAAGATGCGCGGCGCCTACAACAAGGTCGCGTCGTTGACCGATGCCGAGCGCGCCCGCGGCGTGGTCACCTACTCCTCGGGCAACCACGCGCAGGCGGTGGCCCGCGCCGCACGCCTGCTCGGTGCCAGCGGCGGTCATCTGCATGCCGGAGAACGCGCCGCGGGTGAAGGTCGAGGGCGTCCTGCGTGACGGCGCCGAGATCGTCACCACCGGCAACGACTCCGAGGAGCGCCACCAGCGCGCGCTTCAGCTGGTCGAGGAGCGCGGGCTCGTCATGGTCGAGCCGTACGACGATCCGGCGATCATCGCCGGCCAGGGAACCTGTGGCCTGGAGATCGTCGAGGACCTGCCCGAGCGTGACGAGCGTGCTCGTGCCGGTCTCGGGCGGCGGGCTCTCGTCAGGCGTGGCGACGGCCGTCAAGGCGCTGGCTCCGTCGGCGCGCGTCATCGGCGTCGAGCCCGAGCTGGCGGCCGACGCCAAGGAGTCGCTCGAGCGTGGCGAGCTGGTGTACTGGACCGCCGAGCAGACGGTCCGCACCATGGCCGACGGCCTGCGCACGAACTCGCTCGGCCCGCTGCCCTTCGAGCACCTGCGCCGCTTCATGGACGAGATCGTGACCGTCAGCGAGGACGAGCTCGCCGATGCGATGCGCCAGCTCGCTCATCAGGGCGCGGCTGGTGGTCGAACCATCCGGCGCGGCCGCCATGGCGGCGCACCTGGGCGGTCACGCCCCGCGCGTGCCGGGAGACGACGCCCGCGTGGTGATCATCTCGGGCGGAAACCTCGATCCCGAGCTGTTCCTGAGCATCCTCGCCGGCTAGCTGCAGCAGCTCCACGGCACGGTCCAGCTGCGGATCGTCGCCGCTGGTCGGATCCTCCGGCGACGCCACCACCACGTCCGGCTGGATGCCATCCGGCGCCGCCGAGTTGTGGTCGCGGCGTGAACCAGCGGTCGGTGGTGATGCGCAGCCCGCCGCCGTTCGGCAGGTCGTTCCAGATCTGGACGGTGTTCTTGCCGAAGGTCGGCTCGCCCACGATCGTGGCGCGTCCCGTCTCCTTGAGGGCGCCGGCCACGATCTCCGACGCGGAGGCGGATCCCCCGTCGACGAGCACGACCACCGGAATCGCGTCGGTCTGAGCGAGGCCGCCGGGCTCCGACTCCCAGCGCTGGACGTCCTCGCCGGACTCGACCGTGAAGAGCAGCTCGCCCGCCGGCACGAACTGGCTGGCGATGCCCTGCGCGGTGGTGATGAAGCCGCCGGGGTTGCCGCGCAGGTCGAACACGATCGACGTGGCCCCCTGGTCGAGGAGCGACCCGAGCTGCTCACGGAACAGCCCGGTGGCGCGATCGGTGAAGGTCGTCAGCCGGATGTAGCCGATGCCGTCCTCGAGCATCCGGGAGTCGACCTCCTGGAGGTCGATGACGGCCCGGGTGATCGTGATGTCGTGCTGCTCGTCGTCACGCTCGACGGTGAGCGTGACGTCGGTGCCGGCCTCGCCGCGCACCGTGAAGACCAGCGAGCTGACCGATTCGCCGATGGTCGACACACCGTCGATCTCGAGCACCCGGTCGCCGGCCCGCAGCCCTGCCTCCTCGGCCGGCGAGCCGGACAGCGGGGCAACGATGACCAGCGCGCAGTTCTCGGTCACGGCGGTGCAGGCGGCGAGGTCGTCGGGGTTGGCGATGTTCTCCATCCCGACCTCGGCGCCGATGCCGCTGAACTCGCCGGACAGGTCGTCGAGCGCGGACCCGTACTGCTCGGGCGGCAGGTAGCCCGAGTACGGGTCCTCGAGGCCGAACTCGATCATTCCCCGCACGGCGCCATCGACGAGGTCCTCGTCGGTGACCGCGTCGACGTACTCGCCCTTGATCTGGGCGTACGCCTCGCACAGGACGGCGAAGGCTTCGGTCGGCTCGGCGCAGGTGACGGTCTCGAGCGTCGGGGTCGACTGCGGGCGTCGCCACGTCCGACGGCACGGACCCCGACGCCGCGACCGATGGCGAGGGATCGGCGCTGACCGGTGCCGATCCCGCCACCCCCGACCGCCAGGCCGGCGACGAAGGTGAGGGCGCCGAAGAGGAGGAGGACCGCGACCAGGGCCGCGGCACGTGCCGCAGGCGATCGCCGGGAGGATGGATTGGTGGTCATCGGTCAGTCCTGTGGTACGGGAGAGGGCACGCGGAGGCGCATTCTCCCGCGAAACGGACCGATGCGCTCAGTGCCTCACCGGCGGCCGGCTCGCAGTCCCAGGAAGATCGGGATCTCGGCGTTGGCGCGAGCGTCGCCGCGCGCCGCGCTTCCGGGACGGCGCTCGGGTGGGAGGTCGGGCACCTCGACCATGGCGTCGGTGGCGAAGCCGGCATCGGCCAGCGCGTTGACGTAGGCACTGATCGGGCCGATGGAACGAGCGCGTCGGAAGGCCGCCGCCGAGCGACTTCATCGGCACTGCCATCTCGTTCAGGTAGCCGTCGATGCGCCGATAGGTGAGCTTTCGAGTCTCGTCGAATCCCCAGCCCGAGTGGCGGGGCTGGCGGAAGGCGGGGTGGGTCATCAGCAGCACGACGCGGCTGCCCGGCCCGAGCGCCCAGTCGACCCCGCGGACGACATCGTCCAGCGGATCCATGTCCTGGATGGAGAGCATGAAGACAGCGGCGTCGAATGCACCCGGCTCGAGGCCGACCACCGCCGGCAGACGTCGCGCGTCGCCTTCGATGAAGCGCGCGCCGCGCAGCTTCGCGTGCCGGCGCCTGGCGGCCGCGATCAGCCTCGCCGAGGCGTCGAGCACGGTGACGCTGGCTCCGGCCTGCACCAGGTAGGGAGCGAGCACGCCCTGGCCGCCACCGACGTCCAGGATCTGCTCGTCGCGCTGCGGCTGGAGCAGGTCGAGCACGGCCGGGATGGCCAGCTCACGGTGGTAGGCGGAGCCGTGGTCGCCGACCCAGCCGTCATACCAGGTCGCCACGCGCTCCCAGCTCGTCTCGCGCGGCGCACCGCTGGTCTCACGCTCGCGCTTGCGACGCGGTGGTTGGCGCCTCCCCGTCATTGGGGACCGAGGCCCTCGCGCAGGCCACCCAGAAACGCGACCGCGTTCGCGCCCAGCGCATCGACCGCGTAGCCGCCCTCCTGGAGCGCAACGACCGGGTGCCCGAGCTCGGCGATCCGCGAGCCGATGCGCGCGTAGTCGTCGGTCCGCAGCGCGAGGTTGCAGATCGGGTCGGCGTGGTAGGTGTCGAAGCCGAGCGAGAGCACGAGCGGCGCATCGGGGTCGAAGCGCGGCAATGGCGTCGAGGCCATCGGCCAGTGCGGCGAGATAGCCGTCGCCATCGGTTCCGGGGGCAAGCGGAAGGTTCAGGTTCGCTCCGACGCCGCCGTCACCACCTCGCTCCGAGGCGTACCCGGAGTAGTACGGGTAGATGCCACCCGGGATCGCCGTGGAGGCTCACGTACAGCACATCGTCACGGTTCCAGAAGATCTGCTGCGTCCCGTTGCCGTGATGGAAGTCGACGTCCAGGATCGCCACCCGCGAGGCGCCGCGGGACACCAGCGACTCGGCCACGATCGCCGCGTTGTTGAAGAAGCAATAGCCGCCGATGAGGTTGCGGCCGGCATGGTGGCCCGGGGGCCGGCAGAGCCCGTAGGCGAGCGGCGCGCCCTCGAGCACGCGATCGGCCGCGGTGAGCGCGATGTCGACCGCCGCCCGGGCGGCGTCCGCCGTGCCGGCCACGATCGGCGTTGCCGTGTCGAAGCAGTACGCGCCCAGCCGCAGGTGCCGGCCGGCCGGCAGCGACTCCAGGGCCATCGCGCCGACGTAGCCACTCAGCAGGAACGTGTCGGGCACGAGTGGACGGGACGGATCCCAGCCGGCGGCCATCGCATCGGTCCAGACGTGCTCAACGAGGTCGATGAGCTCGAGCTCGTGGACGGCCGCGATCGGATCCGGCCCGTGATCCTCCGGTGGCTGCAGCGCGTAGGCGCCGGTGGCGAGCAGCGCGTCGCGGATCACGATCGCGCGCTCGGGCGACTCCCAGCACGGGATCTCACGACCGCCCTGGACCTCGATGAGGCCGTCGTGGGCGAGATGGTCGTCTGAGGCGATCAGCGGCGTCGGTTCGATGGGCATGGGCTGAACGAGAATAGCGACCAGCCCGTATCCTCCGCAGACGCATTGTTCGGAGGGCCGATGACCGATCCGCATGCCGGCGCGCGACTGTGGCGGAGCCTGCGCGAGGAGGTGGCGCGCGCCGTCGTGGGTGGCGAGGAGCCGCTGCGCCTCCTGACGGTCGCGCTGCTGGCCGAGGGGCACGCGCTGATCGAGGACGTGCCCGGGGTCGGCAAGACGCTCCTGGCGCGGGCCTTCGCTCGCGCGCTGGGGCTCGACTTCGGCAGGGTGCAGGGCACCCCCGACCTGCTTCCGTCGGACGTCACCGGCTCGAGCGTGCTGGCCGATGGCTCGTTCCGCTTCATTCCGGGACCGATCTTCACGAACGTGCTGCTGGTTGACGAGATCAACCGCGCCACGCCACGCACCCAGTCGGCACTGCTCGAGGCGATGCAGGAGCGCCAGGTCAGCGTCGATGGCGAGACGCGCCCGATTCCGGCGCCCTTCCTGGTGCTGGCCACCCAGAACCCGGTCGAGCTCGAGGGGACGTTCGCGCTGCCGGAGGCGCAGCTCGACCGATTCCTCGTCCGCATCGTCCTGGGCTACCCGGACGAGGCCGACGAGCGCGCGATCGCGCGGCGCTACCGCGCCGCCGGCGAGCCGCTCGAGGCGCTGAACGCGGTCATGAACCCCGCCGAGCTGCCGGCGATCCGCGACGCGACGCGCGGGGTGACGGTGAGCGAGGAGGTCGAGGGTTACCTCGTGCGGCTCGTGCGCGCGACCCGAGAGCACGCCGACCTCCAGCTCGGTGCCAGCCCTCGCGCCAGCGTGGCGCTCTATCGCGCGGCGCAGGCGCTCGCCCTCATCGACGGCCGTGACTTCGTGCTGCCCGATGACGTCTCCGCCCTTGCGGGTCCGGTGCTGACCCACCGGCTCCTGGTCGACGTCGACCGTGAGCTGCGCGGCGCCACCGCCGGGGACGTCATCAGCGAGGTGCTCGAGGCGGCCTCGGTCGGGGTCGGCGCCGGCGTGCGCTGAGGCAAGCGACGATGGGCGGCTGGACCCTCCTCGGCCTGGCGATGGTCATCGCGGGCGCGCTGCTGGGTGCGCCTGGCCTTCTCCTGATCGGCGGCCTGACGCTCCTCTCGCGCTGGCTGACGACACTCTGGTCGCGCTACGGGCTGGACTCGATCGGCTACGAGCGGCGGATCGCCACCAACCGGGCGGTGTGGGGCGACCAGGTGCCGCTCGACATCGAGGTCTGGAACCGCAAGCTGCTGCCCGTCCCGCTCCTCACGGCCGACGACCACGTCACCGACACGATCCGGGTCGCCGGGAGGCAGCTGGTCGCCAGCGAGCGGCCGGGCCAGGGCGTCCTCCAGAACTCGTGGTCGCTGCTCTGGTACGAGCGCGTCGTCCGGCACCTGGTGATCGACGCCCGGCGGCGCGGTGCGTTCACGTTCGGCCCGCTCCGACTCACCGTGAGCGACCTGTTCGAACGCGGCACGACCAGCGAGGAGCGCGAGCTGCCGGCAGAGCTCGTCGTCAGGCCGCGGACCGTGCCGGTTCGAGCACCGCCCACGGCACAGGCACCACTCGGTAGTGCACGCAGCCGCGCAAGCCTGTTCACCGATCCGTCCCGGTTCGCCGGCGTCCGACGCTACGAGCCGGGCGACCCACTGCGCCGCATCCACTGGCGCGCCACGGCCCGTGTCGGCGAGCCGGTGAGCCGGCGGTACGAGCCGGTTCACGAGCGCCAGGTCGTGCTCGCGATCGACCTCCAGACCGTGCCCGGGCCGCACTGGCTGATGCACTTCGACGACGAAATGGTCGAGGCGCTCTGCGTGGCGGCGGCCTCGCTCGCGCGTCGCATGCTGCGCAGCGACACTGCCTGCGGCCTGCTCGTCGGATCGCAGCTGGCCGGCGGGCGGCGCTGGGCCTACCTTCCCCCGTCTGCGGCGGCCAGTCAGCTCGGCCGGATCGAGGACGTTCTCGCGCGGGTGCAGCCGATCCTCTCCCTGCCGTTCGAGCGGCTGCTCGGCGTCGTGCCCCGGCGCCTGGCGCCGGGCGGGACCGTCCTCAGTCTCGGCGCGCGCGACCCGGAAGCGTACGCCGACAGCCTTCGCCGGCTGTCGCGGACCGGCTACGCGGTCACTCACCTCTGCTTCGGTGACCAGCGCGAGGCGCATCGGGCCGAGCTGGCCGCACTCGGCGTGCCGGCGCGCATCGCCGAACTCGAACCGGACTGGAGGAGGGCTGATGCGCTCGTCGTGGCCGGCTGATCGGATCGTCGGCTGGATCCTGCCGATCCTGGCCATCCTTGCGGAGGGTGCCTGGCTGGCGGTGGTCTACGTCGCCGTCGAGACAACCGTCGACGGCAGGCAGCCGCTCCTCGGCACGTTCGAGCTGGCGGCCGCGGCCGGCCTGGCCGCAATCGCCGTCCGACGGGGACTGCTGCGGCCCGACGACAACCCGCTCACCTTCTTCGTGGCCCTCGTCGCATTCGGCGCGGTCGGCTGGCTGTGGGACGACCGGGTGCGCTCCCTCGTGTTCGCCGGCGACCTCGCCGGCGCCATCGGTTTCCATCCCGGCGGTTGGCTCCTGCTGGTGGCCGCCATGCGTGGCGTCGGGCGCGGCGTCGAGATCGACGACCGTGCGCTGACCCGCCTCGTCCTGGTCGGCGTGCCGTTGCTGGCGATCCCATGGATCCTCGGCCAGCTCGGCTCCGGCGAGCTTCGGCCGGTCTTCGTCGAGCACGCGTTCGTGGCCAGCCTGACCTTCGTCTCGGCCGGATTCATGGCCGCCGGCCTTGCCCGGCTTCAGGAGATCGGCAGGGAGACGGGCGTCGATTGGCGCACGAATCGGTCGTGGCTGGGGACCGTGCTCGGTGTGCTGGCCATCGTGCTCGCCGTTGGCGTGCCGGCCGCCGCCCTGCTCGGGCTCCCGGTCGGTACCGTCGCCCGCGGACTCGTCGGTCCGTTCTTCAGCCTGCTCGGCTACCTCCTGCTGGCGGTGGCCTTCGTGGCAGCCATCCTGTCTGCCGCGCTCTACGAGGTGCTCAGCCGGATCGGGATCGTGCTGCCCGCACCGCTGAGCCCGGAAGAGCTCGCCCGGCTGCCGGACGTACGGGAATACACCATCGAGCAGCTCCAGGGACCGATCACGACGGTGGCCATCCTGTGGATCGCCGTGATCCTCCTGGCGGTGATCGTGCTCCGCACCTGGGTACGGCGCCGGGCTCGTGGCCGACCGCGCGGCGGGACCGAGGAGCGGTCGTTCAGCATTCCGCAGGGGTCGTTCCGGCCCCATCTGCCGCGGATCGGCGGACTCGCTCGACAGGGCCGGCGCGGAGCCCCGACCGACGCGGTCGGTGCCTACCTGGCCACCCTCGACGACCTGGCGGCGCACGACCCATCTCGCGCGCGGCGCGATGCCGAGTCGCCACGCGCCCACGCGGCCCGAGTCGGGCTGGTCGACCTCGGCGCGCTGCAGGCCGACTACGCACTGGCCAGATACGGGGAACGCCACCTGACCGATGCCGAGCATCGGCGCGGGCTGGCCCGGTGGCGGCGCATCCGCGATCGGCTTCGCGGGGCGCCCTAGACTCAAGGCGATGAAGATCGCCCACGTCCGGGAGCGGAACGCGCCCGCCGGCGCTTCGTGGCGCCTGGCCGCCGCGCTCGACGCCGATGGCGCGCGATGGCTCGACCTCGAGGAGGCTCGGCGCGCGCTCGTCGCCGCCCAACCCGGCCGAGCGCACAACAGCAGCCTCTTCCGCCAGCCGATCACGACCCTCGATGCGCACCTCGCGTCCGGCCTGCGGGTGGACGCACTGGCCGACCTGCTGGCGGCAGACGCCGACGAGCCGATGGACGCATCGGCCCTCGACTTCGGTCCGCCGATCCTCCGTCCGCCGAGCTTCCGCGACTTCTACGCCTTCGAGCGACACGTGGGCACCATGTGGAAGCGTCGCGACATGGAGATTCCCGAGGCGTGGTATCGGTTGCCGATCTTCTACTTCAGCAACGTGTCGGAGATCCGCGGTCCGGGCGACCCGGTTCACGCGCCGCGCGGCTCGGTGGAGCTGGACTATGAGCTGGAGGTTGCCGCTCTCATCGACACCCCGGTCCGCGACCTCGACGCGAGCGCGCGGCGAGGAGGCGATCGGCGGCTACCTGGTCCTCAACGACTGGAGCGCGCGCGACCTGCAGCGCGACGAGAGCACCGTCCGGCTGGGCCCGGCCAAGGGCAAGGACTTCGCCTCCTCCATCGGCCCGTGGCTGGTGACCCCGGACGAGCTGGCCGATGCTCGGCGCGACAAGGGGTACGATTTGGCGATGACCGCCACCGTCAACGGAAGCGAGCTGTCGCGCGGCAACTGGTCGTCGGCGCACTTCTCCTTCGGCGAGATGGTCGAGCGCGCCTCCGCCGACGTGTGGCTGCGCCCCGGCGACCTCCTCGGCTCCGGCACGGTCGGGCACCGGGTGCCTGCTCGAGATCCGCGACGAGATCCTCAAGCGCTACCTCGAGCCGGGCGACAGCGTCACGCTTGCGATCGACCGGCTCGGCGCGCTCACCGCGCCGATCGTCGAGCGTCCTGGCCAATGACCGCCGACGTCGACACCCTGCTTGGCCGCCTTGCCGAAGCGGAGCGCCGGCTGGCCGAGCATGCCAACGCGCCGCTTCCGGCCGGCCTGACCGATCCCGATCCGACCACCGACGAGCGCTGGGAGGCCGGCCAGGTCTGGGCGCACCTCGCCGAGTTTCCCGGCTACTGGCTCGGGCAGGTGCAGCGCGTCGTCTCGCTCCCCACGAACGAGCCGGTGCCGTTCGGGCGTGTCAGGACCGATCCGACGCGCGTCGACGCGATCGAGCGCGACCGTCACACCGATCCGGCGGCGCTCCTCGAGCGGGTCCGCAGCTCGCTCGCCACGGTCACCGACACCGCGCGCTCACTGCCCGATGAGGCGTGGACGCTGCGCGGCGCGCACCCGACCGCTGGGTGTGATGACCGTGCGACGCATCGTCGAGCGGTTCATCGTCGAGCACCTCGAGGAGCACGCCACCAGCTCGACAGCCTCGATCGCTAGCGCCCTACTGGACGGTCGTTCCGGCTCCCCAGCGCCGAACCTCGGCCTCGAGGTCGAGCGGCATGACGGTCGCCTCGTCCTCGAAGCTGCCCCACGCCTCGCGCGGGACGCTCCACATGACCTCGAACTCGTTGCCGTCCGGATCGCGGCCGTACAGCGACTTGCTGACGCCGTGATCCGAGGCGCCGGTCAGCGCACCGAGCTCCGTCAGGGACTTGGCCATCTCGGCGAGCGCCTCGATCGTGTCGATCTCCCAGGCAAGGTGGTAGAGCCCAACCGAGCCTCGCGGTGGACGCGGCGCCTCGGGTCCGACCTCGAACAGGCCGAGGTCATGGTGGTTGCCGCCGGTGGGCGAGCGCATGAAGGCGGCCCGCATCCCCGGTGGACGGCTCAGCTCCTCGAAGCCGAACGCTCGCCGATAGAACTCGGCGGCGGCATCGGCGTCGCGGACGAAGAGGACCGCGTGGTTGAGTCGGTTGATCGGCATTGAGTTAGCGCTCCAGGTGCCAGGCTGAGGTCCAGCTCCAGCCATTCTGGGCGTTGAGGCCGATGTTCACATAGGCCATCCCCTCGAGGTAGCGCGCCGAGCTGAGCGGGCCGACGTCGAGCGCCGTGAAGCCCATCGACTCGACGAGTGACATGACCTCCTGCTTCGCCTTCGCGATCATCGGCGGCGACGTAGCCGTCGATCTGGCGGGTCGGGTTGGCCTGGTTGCCGGCGAAGATCGTGTTGAACGCCTTGACGACGTTCGCGTCGGGGAGGCGCAGCTGAAGCTCCTCAGCGGCCGAGGTGTCGGTCGTGGCAAGCCCCGAGTAGTCCGGCGTGAGCGGGTTCGTCACGTCGATGATCGTCTTGCCTGCTACCCCGTCACGAATGTCGTCGGCGACCTGCGCGCCCGGCTGCGTACGGGATCGCGAGGATGACGACGTCCGCACCGATCGACCGCGGCCGCGCTGCTGTCGGCCGAGCTCGTGCCGATCTCGTCGGCCGCCGCGCGGGCGTTCCCCGAGTTCTTCGCCGCGATGGTCACTTCGTGGCCCGCGTTGGTGATGGAGGTGGCGAGTGCCTTGCCGACGTTGCCGGCTCCGATGATTGCGACCTTCATGGTCGAGTTCGTTCCTTCCGAGTGGTGTTGGCCGATGCCAAGCGGGATTTGTTGTTGGCCAAATCATGCCACTCGGATTTGCTCTTGTCAATACCTGTTTCTTGTAGGCATAATGCGAGCCGATGAAGACACCGCCACCTTCCCGCCAACGACCGCTCGTCGGGCTCCCGCATTCGTCGTCGCCGCGGCGAGCGCGGCCTGACCCTCGCCGCCGTCGCCGAGCTGACCGGGCTGAACATCGGGTACCTGAGCCAGGTCGAGAACGACAAGGCATCCCCGTCGCTCGAGACGCTCGCCGCCCTCGCGGCCGCGATGGACGTGCCCATCGCCTGGTTCCTGCTCGACGCCAGCACCCCTCCGCGGCTGGTCCGGGCAGCGGATCGGCCGCGACGAAGAGGTCGCGAGGGCGGTGGCCTGTCGCAGGTCGACGGCGGCGTCGCGCGCGACCTGGCGATCTTCGAGGGGACCATGCCGGTCGGCCATCGCACCGGATTTCACGCCCATCCTGGCGACGAGCACCACGTCATCCTGGCGGGCCGTGTTCGGATCACGCAGGGCGAGTCGGTGGTCGAGGCCGGTCCGGGAGACTACATCCTGCTGGACGGCACCCTGCCGCATGACGCCGAGACGATCGGCGACGAGCCGGCCCGGCTCCTGATCGTCTATCCGCGCGGCGGCCACTCCGAGCTGACTCGGCACGACGGCTGACGCCGCCGCCAGGCAGCGCAAGGCATACACTCAGGGCCTCCAGGAAGGCCAGATCATGCCCGTCGAGCAAGAGCCAGACCCGACTCTCGCCAGCGAGATCGCGACGCAGCCGCCTCGTGAGGAGGCGTTCCGACTGCTCATCGAGGCCGTCCAGGATTACGCCATCTTCCTCCTCGGCCCGGACGGACGCGTCCGCACCTGGAACCCCGGCGCCGAGCGAGCCAAGGGGTACACGGCGTCCGAAATCATCGGCCAGCACTTCTCGGTCTTCTACACGCCGGAGGAGCGCGAGGCCGGCCGGCCGCAAGGGCTGCTCGCCAGGGCCGCGTCGGAGGGAAGGGTCGAGGACGAGGGCTGGCGGGTCCGCAAGGACGGCACCCGGTTCTGGGCGGACGTCATCCTCACGGCGCTCCGCGACGCGAACGGAGATCTGTACGGGTTCGCGAAGATCACGCGCGACCTGACAGAGCGCCGGCGCGCGGAAGAGCAGCAGCGCAACCTCATCGTCGAGCAGCACGCTCGAGCCGCAGCCGAGGAAGCGCTCATCGTCCGTGATCGCTTCCTGAGCGTCGCGTCGCACGAGCTGAAGACGCCGGTGGCCACGCTGCAGCTCTCCGCCGAGAGCCTGCTGCGCGCTCGAGAGCTTGGTCGCCTCGATGACGCTCGACTCGAGACGGGCCTCCACAGGATCCTGAGGTCGACGGGGCGGCTCAGCGCGCTGGTATCGGAGCTGCTCGACGTTTCGATGCTATCGGCCGAGCGTGACCGTCCCGTGCGCCAGCCCACGGACGTCGTCGCCCTCATCCACGAGGTCGCGGCGCGCTTCGTCGACCCGGCGGACGATGAGTCGCGAGTCACGGTCCATGCGCCGGACCGCGCGGTCGTGATGGCAGATGCCTCGCGGCTCGACCAGGTCTTCACGAACCTCATCGACAACGCGCTGAAGTACTCCCCGGATGGCGAACCGATCGAAGTCCAGGTGGCCGACGAGCCGGAGGGCGTCACCGTCACCGTGGCAGACCGCGGCATCGGCCTCGACGCTGCCACCGAGGCGCGGCTGTTCGAGGCGTTCTCCCGCGGCGATAACGCGACCCACGTCCCGGGACTGGGACTCGGGCTGTTCATCACGCACCAGATCGTCGAGCGCCACGGCGGCCGCATCGAAGCGCAGCCCGCGCCCGGCGGGGTCGGCTCGGTCTTCCGCGTCTCGCTGCCAAAGGACGCGGCATGACTGCCGGGATCAAGCGCGTTCTGGTGGTGGAGGACGACGACACCCTCCGCGAAACGCTGACGGAGGTCCTCCTCGACGAGGGGCATGATGTGCGGGCCGCGGCGCACGGGCACGAGGCCCTCGATCAGCTCGACGGTTGGGAACCGCACCTCATCCTGCTCGACCTGATGATGCCGACCATGGACGCCTTCGCCTTCCGCACGCGGCAGCGACAGCTCGGGATCGCGCCGGCGGCCCAGACGATCCTCATCTCCGCTGCCCGCGACCTGGAGTCGGCCGCCGAGCGTCTCGATGCCGACGGCTGGATCGCGAAGCCCTTCCTGCTCGCGGACGTGATCGAAGCTGTCGACCGAGTGCTCGGCCGGGCGAGCTGAGGGTCACCCAGGCGCACCATCGGGCGCCTTCTGCCATCGGTCTGGGCGCGATAATGCAGCCGATGTTCTACGTCCGCCGCGGCGAGGTCCCGCACAAACGCCATACCCAGTTCCGCAGGGACGACGGCGGCCTGTACGCCGAGGAGCTATTCGGAGTCGAGGGCTTCTCCGGCCGCGCCAGCCTCCTCTACCACCACACGCCGCCGACCCAGACCCACGCCATCGAGAAGGTGCGCGACGTCGTGATCGAGCAGAGCGCCGACGAGGCGAGCGGCCCGCATCGGCATCGGCTGGTCAACACCAAGGACCTGGAGCCCTCGGGCGATGGCGTCACCGGTCGCGTGCCGCTCTTCTACAACTCGGACGTCACCTTCGGCGTGGCGCTCCCATCTGAGCCGATGGAGCGCTACTACCGCAACGGCGAGGCCGACGAGATGTACTTCGTCCACGAAGGCACCGGCACGCTGGAGACCAACTTCGGACCGATCGACTACGGCCCGGGCGATTACCTGGTCCTCCCCATCGGCACGACGTTCCGGCTCCGCCCGGCCGACGGCTCGGCGCAGCGGATGCTGTGGGTGGAGAGCCCGTCGAGCATCGTGCCGCCGAAGCGCTACCGCAACGACTTCGGGCAGCTGCTCGAGCACTCACCGTACTGCGAGCGCGACATCCGCCCGCCGGCCGAGATGCCGCCCAGCCTGGAGGACGGCGACTTCGTCATCGAGGTGAAGACCCGGGGCAAGGTCACCGCCTATCACTACCGCCATCACCCCTTCGACCTCGTGGGCTGGGACGGTCACCTGTGGCCGTTTGCCTTCAACATCGGCGACTTCGAGCCGATCACCGGGCGCGTCCATCAGCCGCCGCCCGTGCACCTGACCTTCCAGCCGCGGAACTACGTCATCTGCAGCTTCGTGCCGCGCAAGTTCGACTATCACCCGCTCGCCATCCCGGCGCCGTACAACCACAGCAACATCAATTCCGACGAGGTCATCTACTACGTGGCCGGCAACTTCATGAGCCGCCGCGGCGTCGACATCAGCTCCTTCACCATCCACCCGGCCGGCATTCCGCATGGCCCACATCCGGGGAGCGTCGAGGCGTAGATCGGCAAGGAGGCAACGGAGGAGCTGGCCGTGATGATCGACACGTTCCACCCGCTGCATCTCACGAAGCAGGCATCGGCCCTCGAGGACGATCGCTATCCGTTCTCCTGGATCCCGCCCGAGGATTCTGGCGAGCACGCGCGCGAGCTCTCCGAGCGCGGGACCGGAGGCCTTCCCGGACTGACGCGATGGACGACGAGCGTCCTAGCCGCTCTTGGGAGCCACCTCGCGAGCCCGAGCCGCCAGCTCGCGCAGGACGTCGAGGTCGAGGTCGGACGCGTGCTTGACCTGCAGGTTCGACCTGGCCGCCTTGACCTTTCCGAGCCGGCTCGCGTAGCGCTGCGTCAGGGGCATCGCCGTCGTCGGCTGCATTGACGTACACCGAGAGGTACTTCTTCTGCGCCGCCAAGCCCGATGACGAACCATTCGCCCTCGGCGCCGCTGCGACCGCGGTAGTGGTACGAGCCGTAGCCGATGATGTGCTGCTGGGTCCCGCCCCAGAACGGGCCCTCCCAGAGCACACGCTCGTCGCCGGCGAACACCGGGGCCAGCGCCCCGTCGATGGCGACCATGTCGTCGCGGACGTCGTCGGGGAGCGAGGCGAGGAAGTCGTCAGGGCTCGTCTCGGAACGCTGCATCGTGCCTGCTCCTACTGAGGCGCGCTCAGGTCGGTGAGTACGGCGCGCCACCAGTCTTCGGTGCCAGCTTCATAGCGCTCGTTGTCCGCCATCGAGCCCATGCTAGGCCGGAGAGTGAGAGGCGGGTAGCATCGGTCCTGCAGGAGGAGCCGACCATGACCGAGCCGACCGCCGTCCCCATCAACATGTTCGAGAACGATCGCGAGCTGATGGTGGTGACGCCGATGCCCGGCGTGGCGCCCGAGGACATCAGCATCGACGTGACCGATGACGGCGGCCTCACCGTGCGCGCCGCGATCCACGGGGAGGGACAGGAGCGCATCCGCTACCTGACGCGCGAGTGGTCGTACGGGCCATACGAGCGCTCGATCCAGCTGCCCTGCGCCGTCGACGCGATGCGCGCGAACGTGACGTTCGGCAACGGCGTCCTCTCGATCAGCTTCCCGAAGGCCGAAGCGACCAGCGCCGGTCGGGTGCTGGTCCAGCGCACCGGCCACACCCGCGGCATGATCGCCGGTCACTCGGGAACCCGAGGCGGCTCCGAGCTGGCATAGAGCAGCGTGATCCTCTACTTCCTGCGGCACGGCAAGGCCAGCTCGCCGCAGCATGGCAACGACGAGGCGCGCGAGCTGACGAAGGGCGGCCGGAAGCGACTTCGCGCCGCGGCGCCTCTGTGGCGTCGACTCAACCTGCGACCCGACGTCGTGATCACCTCGCCCCTCATCCGCGCGCGCCAGACGGCCGAGATCCTGTGCGAGGCGCTCGGTGGCGAGCCGGTCATCGACGAGCTGCTGCGACCGGGTGCGTCGTGGGGCCAGCTGGCGCGCGCCATGGCGCAACACCCCGACGCCCGCCGCGTCATGTTCGTCGGCCACGAGCCGGATCTCTCATCCGCGATCGTGCATCTGACCGGCGCGGCATCGGTTCGCATGCGCACCGGCGGCGTGGCGTGTCTCGAGTTCTACGGCGTCCCGGAGCCGGGCGGCGGCGAGATCGCCTGGCTGCTCGACCCCGACCTCTATGCAGACGATGATCAGGGAGCGTGAGCATGCCCGAGTCGGTCGCCAACACCCGCCGCTTCGACGAGCCGGATGAGCTCCGGGAGTTCCCCCTCGGCCGCTTCGAGCTCGTCCAGATCGGCGGGATGACGGTCGGGCGCGCCGAATACGCGCCGGGCTGGCGGTGGTCGGAGCACGTCGGCGCAGCGAACGGCCAGGCGGTCTGCGAGGTGGCGCACCTCGGCTTCGTGGTCTCAGGACGCAACCTGATCGAGATGACCGACGGCCGTCGCATCGAGATCGGTCCCGGCGACCTGTTCGAGATCGGACCGGGACACGACTCGGTCGTCATCGGCGAGGAGCCGTACGTGAGCATCCACTTCCTCGGCGCGGATCAGTACGCGACGAAGTGACGGCCGCCGCGCACCGGCTTCAGCGAGTGGCGGGCTACGCCCTCTGCACGGATGGTGACGCCATCCTCCTGAGCCGGATCGCGGTGGGCGCCACGTCAAGCTCCGATGGGATGTGGACCCTGCCGGGCGGCGGAATCGAGTTCGGCGAGCACCCGCGAGACGCCGCATTGCGCGAGCTGACGGAGGAGACCGGGTTGACCGGTGAGATCGTCGATCTGGCCGACGTCGACTCATGGCAAGGACGCTTCGTCGACCCGAGCAATGGCGTCCTGACGGACTTCCACGGCATCCGCGTCATCTATCGGGTGCGAATCACCGGCGGCGAGCTCAGCGACGAGGTCGACGGCTCGAGCGATACGTGCGCGTGGATCAACCGTTCGGAGCTGGCATCCCTTCCACTCGTCGAGCTGGCCGAAGTCGGGATCCGCCTCGTCGGATTCACCGATGATCGGGACGCGGGCACATCGGTGTAGGCTTCGCCAGGATGGCGGACGTCGAGCTTCACACACTCCTGCTGTGCGACTACGCGCTCACGGCGCAGGACGGCAAGATCAGCGCGATCGGCGTCTTCAGCCAGATCAACGTCGCCCGACTGCCGGCAACCCATGGCCGATGCTTCATCGTGGCCATCCTCGAGGCCACACCTGGCGCGCACGAGCTGACCTTCCAGGTGATCAGCCCGACGGGCAAGGCGACGCTCCAGCAGGCACCGCGGCTGCGGATCGAGGTGCCGCCCAACGCGACCACCGCCAACATCGTGGCCGACCTGAAGGGGATGCGGATCGAGGAGATCGGCCGCTACCGGATCGAGGTTCGCTCCGGCGACCAGATCCTCGGCAGCAGCCCGTTCCTCGTCAACCTGATCCTGCGGCAGACGCCCGGCAACGCCTGAGCCGACGAGGGCGGCGCCAGCCCGCCTCAGTCCAGTGCGTACCGTGCCCGCCAGCTGGCAGGGATCTCAACCCCAGGGCGTACAGGTAGCGGATGATCTGGCCGTGGTGCTGCGCCTCGTGTTCGAGCAGGTCGAGCACCAGCCGGTCCTGCGCCTCGGTCATCTCGGCCGGCTGCCGCAGCGCCTGGGAGACCGCCGACGCGGAGCTGCCGAGTGCCGCCTCGACCTTGGCGGGATCGCCCGGCTCGTCCAACGAGCACGAGAAGCCGGCCCACTCGCCGGCCGCGATGGCGCGCGCGTAGCTTTCGCGCGCGCCGATCACGCACCACAGCTGTGCACCGATCGTGTTCGATTTCAGCCCGGGCAGCCTCGAGCGCAACCCGTCCTCGTCCAGGACCGCGAGCAGATCGCGGTAGAGGCCGAACGAGCGATCGAAGCTGCGCTGGACCGCGGCTGTGCTGACCATGCGCGCCATGCTAGGACCTCAACGCGACCGCAGCGCCGGCAGCGTTTCCTGCGCATGACCACTGAGATGGAACGCGCTTTCTACGCCTCCGACACCGCCTGGGACGGCCGCTTCGTTGCGGCCGTGCGAACGACCGGCATCTTCTGCCGGCCGTCGTGCCGGGTCCGCAAGCCGCTGCCGAAGAACGTCGAGTACCTGCCCGACGCCGCCGCGGCGCGAGCGGCCGGATACCGAGCATGCCTTCGTTGCCACCCCGAACGAGGCACCCGGGTCACGCTTCGAACGATCGAGACTCCCATCGGCCCGATGCTGGCCGGCGCGACGGACGAGGCGATCGTCCTGTGCGATTTCGCGGACCGCCCGATGATCGGGGCGCAGCTCGCCGCGGTACGCCGGCGCATCGGCCCGACGCTGGAGGGCAGCTCACCATTGCTCGACGCGGCTCGAATCCCAGCTGGACGAGTTCTTCGCCGGCACGCGCCAGGACTTCGACCTGCCGATCGACATCCCCGGCAGCGCATTCCAGGAGCGTGTCTGGGCGGAGCTCCGGCGCATCCCGTACGGCGAAACGATCAGCTATCGCCAGCTCGCCGAGCGCGTCGGCGCCGGTTCGGCCTATCGCGCCGTGGGTCGCGCCAACGGCTCGAACCGGGTGGCGGTCGTGGTTCCCTGCCACCGCGTCATCGCTGCCGGCGGCGGGCTGGGCGGCTACGGCGGAGGGCTCGCCGCCAAGCGGCGTCTGCTCGAGCTCGAGGCCGCCGCGGCGTCGAGCTAGAGCCGCTCCCAGGCCTCCCGCTCCGAGCTGCGAAGCACGGCGTCGACGAAGCGCACCGCGCGCTCGCCGTCGGCGAAGGTCGGATACGGCTCGTGGTCGCCCGGCGGCTCGCCGCCGAGGATCGAGGCATACAGGTCGCGGAACAGGTCGCGAAGCGCGTCGTTCCAGCCTTCGGGGTGGCCGGCCGGAAGCGACGGAACGCCCGGGACCAGGTCGGCCGCCGGCGCACGCCGCACGCTGAGGCTGCCGGCATCCCGCTCGCTGTAGCGGAGCAGCTCCGGATCCTCCTGGCGCCACGCGACGCTCGCTCGCGAGCCCATCAGCTCCCACCAGAAGTCGTTCGCGTGCCCCGCGGAGATCTGGCTGATGAGGAAGGTGCCCGTGGCGCCGCCTTCGAAGCGCAGGAGGATGCTCGCGGCGTCCTCCGATTGGATCGCAACGGACTCGCCGTCCGCGCTCCGCTCGAATGTTGCCCCGGCTTCGCGCGGACGAATCCGGCGCGTGATGAACGTGCGCAGGTCGGCCATCACCTCCGCGACACGCAGCCCGCTGACGTGCTCGACGGTATCGAACCAGTGCGAGCCGATGTCGGCGACCGCGCGCGAGCGTCCGCCGGCCTCCGGCTCGACGCGCCAGTTGTAGTCGCCCTCCTCCAGCAGCCAGTCCTGCAGGTACGCGCCGAACACGAGCCGCAGGTCGCCGAGCTTGCCGTCGCGTGCCTCGTCGCGCGCCCGCCGCACCATCGGGTACCCGCGATAGGTGAAGGCGACCGCAGCGTGGCGACCGGCATCGGCGGCCCGACGGCGCAGGTCTTCCGCCTCGGTCGCGTCGAGTGCCAGTGGCTTCTCCATCATCACGTGCTTGCCGGCCTCGAGCGCCCGACGACCGAGATCCGCGTGGGACGCGTTGGGGGTGCAGATGTGCACGACGTCGATCGTCGGATCGGCCAGCAGCTCGTCGGCCGTGCGGACATCGTCGATCCCGAGCCGTTTCGCCACCGGCCCGGCGCGCTCCACGCTCGAGCCGGCCATCGCGACCACGTCGGCGAGGCCGGTGCGCCGCGCCGCGTCGACGTGATGCGGGCCGATGAAGCCGGTGCCGATGACGCCGACGCGAAGCCGCTCGGTCACGTCCACCACGCATCGGCCAGTGCCGGCTCATTGGGCATCACGCTTCGCAGGAAGGTGACGCCCTTGTTGAATCCCTCGTCGATCGAGAGGAGCGCGTCCTCGTGCTCGATCGAGAGGACGCCGTCGTAGCCAGCCATCCGCAGCGCGCTGAGAATGCGTCGCCATTCGAGCTCACCGTGGCCGTACCCGACGGTGCGGAAGATCCACGAGCGATTGTCCGACCTCGCCCATCGGCACGGTGTCCAATACGCCGTTCAGCGCCGGCGTTTCGCGGATGGATGGCCGTGTCCTTGGCGTGCGTGTGGAAGATCGCCCCCTCCTTCCCGAGCTCGGCGATCGCCATCTCGACGTCGATCCCCTGCCAGAACAGGTGACTGGGGTCCAGGTTCGCACCGATCGCCTCGCCGCAGGCGTCCCGCAAGCGCAGCAGGGTCCGAGGGTTGTGGACGACGAATCCGGGGTGCATCTCGAAGCCGAGCTTCACGCCGTGCTGGGTGGCGAAGGCCGCCTGCTCGCCCCAGTACGGAATGACCTTCTCGCTCCATTGCCACTCGAGCAGCTCGCCGAACTCGTTCGGCCAGGCGCAGGTCACCCAGTTCGGGAAGCGCGCGGTATCCGAGTCCCCGGGGCAGCCGCTGAACAGGTTGATGCGGTCGACCTCCAGGCGCTCCGCGAGCTCGACGGTTCGAAGGAACACATCGTGTGCCGCCGCCGCGACCTCGCGCTGCGGATGAAGCGGATTGCCGTGGCACGAAAGCGCGCTGATCTCGAGCCCGCGTGAGGTCACCGCCTCGCGGAAGGCGCGCAGCTTCGCGTCGTCGGCAAGGAGGGCGGGCGCGTCGCAGTGGGCGTCTCCCGGGTAATTGCCGGTGCCGATCTCGACGCAATCGAGGCCGGCCTCGGCGATGCGGTCGAGCGCCTCCTCGAATGGCCGATCGGCGAAGAGGACGGTGAAGACTCCGAGCTTCATGCGGTCTCCCTGTGGGCTGCGGGGCTGAGGATGCTGCGCAGGAAGGCAAGGCCATCGGTCGCGATGGCGTCCTGCGTCGGTGCGAGGCGACGCCAGATGGCGGCGGCGCGCGCGATCGTCTGGTTCTCGGCGGTGAACGACTCGATGCACAGAGGCCCGTCATAGCCGACCTCCCGGAGCGCAGTGAGATGCCCGCTCCAGTCGATGTGGTCCGATCCCGGGGCGCCGCGATCGTTCGCGCAGACCTGGACGTGTGCCAGCCGGTCGCCGGCGAGCCGGATCGCGGCCGCGGGGTCGCGCTCCTCGATGTTGATATGGAACGTGTCGACCAGGATCCCGCACCCGGGCGAGTCGACCGCCTCGACGATCTCGCGCGCCTGCTCGACGGTATTGACGATGCTCGTCTCATAGCGGTTGAGCGGCTCGATGGCGAGGGTCACGCCGCGCGACGCCGCATACTCGGCAGCCTCGCGCAGAGCCTCCACGAGGCGGCCGATGACGTGCCGGCGCTCCGAGACGTTCAGGAGCGGCGTCCAGCCCACCGGCGCGTAGATCGGACCACCCACCACCGACGCACCGATTCTCGCGGCGTGGTCCACGCACGTGCGCAGGTATGCCTGCGTCGCTTCCACGGTCGAGCGGTCGTCGCTGACCAGGCTGCGCGAGTCGGGCATGACGGCGCAGGTCGTCGCGCCAAGCCCGAGGTCAGCGAGCAGCTCCGCCGTTCGGCCCGGATCCCAGTCGCCGGGCTGCTCGATCGGGATCTCGATCACGTCGAAGCCCCAGCCGCGGATCCGCGGCGCGAGCTCGGCGAGCCGCTCGTCGGTGGGCGGCGAGACCCAGATCCAGGTATTGGCACCGATCGGGTTCATCGGTCTCGATTCATTGTTGGGGTTGTTGGAAAGCGGGAGCCGGCCGGAGCCGGCTCCCGCATCGGTCCTACTGCCAGTCCTCGGGATAGCCCGGCATGTCCTCGCAGCCGCACAGCGCGTAGTGCAGCGGCGGCATGTCCGGCTGCAGGTACTGGTCGAGATTCTCCTCGGTGATCAACGGCTGCGGCAGGATCCACTCCGTGGGAACCTCCTCGCCCTTCAGGATCATCACGGCGGCGATGATCGGCGTCCGCCACTGGTAAGGTCGGAGTAGGTCGGCGCAGACGGCCGTCAGTCCGTCGTCCTTCCACTTGCGTCAGGAAGTCTGCTGGTCCTCGCCGGTGATCGGCGGGACATCGAGGCCGGCGTCCTCGAACGCTTCGATCGCCGCCGACCGCTGTCGCGCCCGCGTCCATCCAGACGCCGTCGATCGTGCCGAAGCGGTCGAGGTAGTCGGTCACGATCGACTTCGTCTTGGCCGGCGTCACCGTCGGTGAACTCGACGCCGACGACATTGAGGCCGCTCTGCTCGAAGATCGCGCTTGGCCGCCGACCAGCGAGTCTCCAGCACGTCGACGCCCGGGAGGATGCGCAGCGCCAGGATGTTGCCGCCCGGTCCGCGACATTGTCGACCAGGAACTCGGCGGCGTCGGCGCCGAAGGCATACCCACCGATCGGATGGATGAAGGTGACCGGGCAGTCGGTGTTGACGCCGCGGTCGAAGACGACGACCGGGATGCCACTGTCGCACGCCTGCTCGACGGCCGGCGTCAGGGCGGCGGTCGTGTTCGGCGAGACGATGAGGATGTTGCAGTCCTGGCCGAGCAGATCCTCGATGTCGGTGATCTGCTTCTCGTCGCTCGCCGCTCGGCGTCGACGATGGACGAACTCGGTGATCTCGCCGGCCTCGGTCTGGATTGCGACCTCGGCCTGCATCGTCGTTGAAGCCGACGACGCGCCACGGATTGTTGACGCCGGCGTTGCGAGAAGCAGACCTTGTAGCGGCGCCATCGATCGCGTACTCGCTGCGTGTCGACGTACTCGGGCTCGAGCGCCTGCACCCACGGCTCGATCGGCCGGCCCCTCCGGCTCGATGGAGCGCTGAGCGCAACTGCGTCCTCGAAGACCTCGTGGACGAAGAATTCGCCTTCCTCGGCGCCCTCACCGGTGGCCGCTCTGGCCTCGCTGTCAGACGGTGCGGCGGACTCGGCGGTCGAGGCGCCGGCGCTCTCCGCTGCACTCGGCGACGAGCTGTCGGCCGGCGTCGAGCACGCGGCGAGCACGAGGGCGAAGACGGCAAGTAACGCTGCCATGCGCCCGACGAATGGAACTTGTGTCATTGGAACATCCTCTTCTCAACGGTGATGGTTTGTGCCACGTGCGGTCTCGTGTTGAACCCTCCTCTCGCCGCTCAGCGGCTTGCACGGAGCCGCAGCGACGCATAGCCGACGGCGCCGATGATGATCAGGCCCTGGCACGGCGAACCGCAAGCTTTACCGGCAAGGCCGAGGAAGTTGAGCAGGGTGAAGAGCGCCTCGAGGGCAAGGGCACCGGCGAGGGTGGCCGGCCATCGAGCCGCGCCCGCCGCCCAGGACCGCGCCGCCGAGCACGACGGCGCGAGATCGCCTGAAACTCGTAGCCTTCTCCGGCCTGGTGCGAGAGGCCACCGAAGCCCGCCGAGCAGGATGCCGGCCAGGATGGCCGCTGATCCCGCAGATGACGAAGGCGAGCGATCCGCACCTCGTCCACGTCGGACTCCGGAGAAGGCGGCGGCGCGCGGGTTGCCGCCGGCGGCGACGAGCTGCTTGCCGAAGGTCGAACGGTGCAGCAAGAGCCAGCCAACCACGCCGACAACGAGAAGGATCAGGACGGAGTACGGGAGCTCGCTCGATGATCGGCACGTCTTCGAACCCCTCGCGCCCGAAGACACGGAGGTTCTCGGGCAACGACCCCGTGGCGCGCCACCGGTCCAGACGGCGACGCCGCCATGCAGGATGAGCAGCATTCCGAGCGTGGTGAGAAACGACGGCACGCCGAGCTTGGTGGTGATGACGCCGTTCGACGAGCCCGACGACGATCCCGAACGAGCAGCAGGCCGCCGACCCACGAGGTACGTCAGATCCGGGTCGCCGTCGGTGAGCCCCGCGCCGGCGACCACGACGACGGTGACGATCGAGCCGACCGACAGGTCGAACTCGCCGGCGACGATCACGAAGAGCTGCCCGGCGGCAAGGATCATGAGCGGGGCCGCTCGCTTGAGAAAGGCGAGGAAATACCCGAGGTCGGTGAAGCCCTGCGGGTTCACGAGCCCGATGGCGACGAGCAGACCGCGAGCACGAGGAAGATCGGCGCCGGCCGGCGAACACGGCGCGGCCAGAGGCGCCCGCCACGAGATTCGTCCGCTGCTTCCTCGAAGCGGCGCGATCGGCCGCTCTGCGGTGGTCATCGGTTGCGCTCTCGCTGCGCACGGCGTAGACGGCAACCGCCGCGATGATGATCACCCCGCGCAGGACGTCCTTCAGGAAGGCGTTGATCTCGAGCTGGTTAAAGAGGTTGTCGAGCAGGGCGAGGATGAGCACGCCCGCGACCGTCCCGAGGACGCCGCCTTTGCCGCCGGTCAGCGCGGTGCCGCCGAGCGACGACGGCCGCGATCGATTCCAGGTCGTAGTTGCCGTCCGGGCCGACCCACGGCGCGCCGGCGCGCAACCGGCTGACGATGAAGAGCCCGGTCAGGACGCAGGTCAGGCTACAGAGGACATGGGCGCCGATGAGGGTCCGATGCCGCGCGGACGCCGGAGAGGCGGGCGGTCTCCTCGCTGCCGCCGACGGCGTAGAGGTGATGCCCGAAGCGCGTGAACCGAAGCAGGAACCAGGCGCCGACGACGACGGCGAGCAGGAGGAGGACCGAGTAGGGAACGGTCCGAGGTAGCCGTAGCCGAGCGTCTGGAATCGAGCCGGCACCGCGCCGGCGAAGTTGACGAAGCTGGCGTTGAGGCCGCCGCGCAGGATCAGCGCCGACGCCGAGCGTGGCGATGAAGGGGTTGACGCGCAGCTTGGTGATGATCAACCCGTTGGCGAGACCGATGCCGACGCCGATCAGCGAGGACGACGGCCGATGCCGAGCGGGCATGAGCGCCGGGTCGCCCTGCATGATCACGCCGGCCAGGACGGCCGTAACGCTGACCAGATAGGCGACCGAGAGGTCGAGCGATCCGCCGAGGATGACGAGGGTCTGGCCGACCGCGACGAGCCCGAGCGAGACCGAGCGGACGAGGATGTTGGTCGAGGTTCTCCTGGCCGATGAACTGGATGCCGGCCGTCGCCACCGCGATGATGACGAGCAGCACCAGCACGCCCCACGCGGGCGGAATGCCGAGGGCACCGATGCGGTCCCCGATGGCCCCGAGAGGTGAGCGGCGCTCCGCCGGGAAGGCGTCCTGGCGAGCCGTCATGCCACCTGGGCCTCGCGCTCGCCGGTGGCGAGGAACATGATGTCGGCCTCGGTCGGCCCCGCCGGCAGCTCGCCGGCGATCGTGCCGTCGCGCATGACGAGGATGCGGTCACTCATCCCGATCACCTCGGGCAGCTCGGAGCAGATCATCAGGATGGCGGCGCCGGCCCGCGCCAGCTCTCGCATCAGCTCGTGGATGCCCGCCTTGGCGCCGACGTCGATGCCGCGCGTCGGCTCGTCGAAGAGCAGGATCTGCGCGCGCGTCGCCAGCCACTTGGCCAGCACCACCTTCTGCTGGTTCCCGCCCGACAGGAAGCGCACGTCCCGCTCCAGGTTCTTCGCCCGCAGGTCGACCTGGCGGGCGAGCTCCAGCACCGATGCGCCGCCGCGGGCAGCCGGCCGCGGAGCCACGCACCGAGGGCGCGGAGCGCGAGCAGGGCGTTCTCGCGGACACCAAGCCCCAGGACCAGCCCTTCGGCCTTGCGATCCTCGGTCACGAAGCCGAAGCCGCGCCCGGATCGCCTGGCGCGGCGGAGCGCATGCGCACCGGTTGCCCATCGAGCGTCGACGTCCCCCGCGTCGAAGGGCTCGGACGCCGAAGAGGGCCTGCGCGAGCTCCGTCCGCCCGAGCCCGGCCAGCCCGGCGATGCCGAGGATCTCGCCCGGCCGCAGGTCGAGGTCGATGTCCCTGGAGCAGGCCGCTCACCGCACCGCCGCGCACCGCAGACGATGGGCTCGCCGATCTCCGCCGCGGTGCCGCGCGGCGGAAAGTAGTGCTCGAGGTCGCGGCCGACCATCATCCGGACGAGCTGGCTCGGCGTCGTCTCCGCGGTCACGAGCGTGTCCACCTGCCGCCCGTCCTTCAGGACGGTGATGCGATCCGCGATCTGGAAGATCTCGGTGAGCCGATGAGAGATGAAGAGCACGCCGATGCCCTGCTCGATCAGCAGCCGGACACGCTCGAAGAGGGCGGCCGATCTCATGCGGCGACAGGGAGGCGGTCGGCTCGTCCATGACCAGGATTCGAGCGTCGATGGAGAGCGCCTTGGCGATCTCGACGGTCTGCTGCTGCGCCACCGAGAGCCGCTTGACCAGCCTGCCCGGCGACACGCCCCGGTCGACGCGCAGCTGTGCCAGGAGCTGTCGGGTGGTCGCCGCCATGGCCCCGCGGTCGACGACCGGTCCGCGCATCGGCTCGCGGCCGAGGAAGATGTTCTGGGCGACCGTCCGCTCCGGCAGGAGGTTGAACTCCTGGTAGATGATGCTGACGCCGCGCAGCCTGCGCATCCTTCGGGTGGCCGAAGCGCACTTCCTCGCCGGCCACGCGAATCGATCCGTCCTCGGGGTGCGTGCGCTCCGGCGAGGATCTTCATCAGCGTCGACTTGCCCGCCCCGTTCTCGCCCAGCACCGCGTGGACCTCCCCGGCGCGCAGATCGAGGTCGACCTCGCGGAGCACCGGGACGCCGAAGAACGACTTGCTGATGCCGCGCATCTCGAGCAGCGGCGCGGATGGCTGGCCGGGAACCTCGGTGACCGTCGGCGTGTCAGGCACCCACCACCGCCGTTCTCCGTCCCTCGTCGGGGTGCCTTGTCCAGGCCGCAATGCCATCCGGCGAGAAGAGCCCGTCGAGCACCATCGCCGCGGCGCCCATGACGCCGGCGCGAAGCCCGAGCGAGGAGCGACGAATCGCCAGCTCGCGCGTCGCGAGCGGCAGCGACCTGCCGTACACGACCTCGCGGATCGCTGCGATGAAGACGTCGCCGCTGCCCGCCACGCCCCCGCCCACCACGATCAGCGACGGATTGAAGAAGTTCACGATGCTCGCCAGCGCGTACCCGATATAGCGTCCGGCCCGTTGGAGCAGCTCGACGCTGACGGCGTCGCCTCGGGCCGCCGCGGCCGCAACGTCCCGAGCGGTGACGGCGCCGTCGCGGTCCAGTGCCTCGGCAAGCACCGGGCTGCGACCCTCCCTGGCGGCCGCCTCGCCGTCGCGAGCCAGCGCGCCCCCGCCCGCGACCGCTTCGAGGCAGCCGACGTTTCCGCACCGGCACAGGACCCCGCCATGGCCGATGACGCCGATGTGCCCCACGTCGCCGGCAGCTCCCTGCGCGCCCCGATGCAGCAGGCCGTCCGAGATCAGGCCGGCTCCGATGCCGGTACCGATCTTCAGGAACACGACGTTGTCATGGCCGAAGGCCGCTCCGTACTGCCACTCGCCGAGCGCCATGACGTTGACGTCGTTGTCGACCCAGACCGGCGCGTCGTAGCGCGCTGCCAGGCGCTCTCGAATGGGGTAGCCGTCCCAACCGGGCATGATCGGCGGCGCGACCGGCCGTCCGGTCGCAAACTCCACCGGGCCCGGCACGCCGACACCGACGCCCCGTAATGGACCCGGCCACTCCCCGCGCGCCTCGAGCGCGTCGAACAGCGCCTCGACCCGGCCGATGATCGGCCCCGGACCATCCGCGATGTCGGCGGCTTCCTCCTCGAAGTGCAGCACGGTGCCATTGAGGTCGGTGACGGCGACCGCGATGCTGGTGGCTCCGAGGTCGGCCACGAGGAGATGTCCCGACTCGGCGTCGAAGCGAAGCTGGCGGGGTGGCCGGCCACCGGTGCTCGGGCCGATGCCCGACTCGGTCACCAGGCCGCGGTCGAGAAGCTCGGCAACACGCTGTGCAACGACCGTCCGTGACAGGCCGGTGCGCTGCGAGATATCGAGCCGGGAACGGGCATGTCCTCGACGTACGGCGTCGAGGACGGCCGTCAGCGTCGGATCGGCGAGCACGGCGCGACGCGCTTCGGAGATGCCGTTGGGATCGGCGAACGTCACCCGTGCATCGTACTTTTGCGTGTCAAGTCCCGAAGTCTGCAGATTGCAGGCTAATGGGCCTCGCTCAAGCGGTGGCGGCGATCACCTCGCTACCGAACCGCTCGATCGCATCGCTGTCGGCGACGTTGGGAAGCACGATGAACACGCCCTGCGACCCCGCGTCGGCCAGTGCGTCGGCCCGTTCGAGGATCGTCTCGGCATCGGCGATCGGTCCGGCCTGGCCGGGCAGCGCCTTGAGATCCAGTCCGCAGAAGCGCTCGATCTCCTCGTAGTCCCGACCCTCCGTCTCGCAATGGCGGCGGAGGACGTCGAGCTTGTGGCGCAGCACCGATGGGTCCGAGGTCGTCTGGTGCGTGGCATCGGCGTACTTGGCCACCAGCTTGAGGGTCTTTCGCTCCCCTCCACCGCCGATCAGGATGGGTGGATGCGGTTGCTGTACGGGCGGTGGACTGTCCATCTGCTCGGTCAGCCGCGTGTGCTTGCCGGTGAACGGACCGGTCTCGCCGCCCCACGCCCGGTGGGCGATCTGCAGCAGGTCCTCGAGCATCTCGAAGCGTTCCTTGATCGGCGGGAAGCGCACGCCGAATGCGCCGTGCTCGCGCTCGTTCCACGCCGCACCGACGCCGAAGTACGAACGACCGGCCGAGAGCACATCAAGCGTGGATGCCTGCTTGACCAGGACAGCCGGGTATCGGTACGTGACGCCAGTCACGAGCGTCCCGAGCTTGATCCGTTCGGTGGCAGCGGCCAGGAAGGCGAGCGTGAGCCAGCCCTCCAGCAGCGGTGCGTGCCAGCGGCGCAGCTGAATGAAGTGGTCCCAGACCCAGATCGAGTGGAACCCCGCCTGCTCGGCCCGCCGGCCGATATCGGCCAGGTGCCGGCCCATGGCGGCCGGGCCACCGGACCAGTTGAATTCGTTGATTTCCAACCCGTATTTCACGCTTCGCTCCTGAGATGATTGTGTCGGCGAGGTGCCCGCCGTTAGCCGGTGTGTGCGCCCACGGCGCCAACCAGCATCTCAGTGCGCCTCGTCGTAGGTGAGTGCGACCTGGAGCACGTCGCCCGGCTGCTGAAGCGCCGCGAAGCCTCGCGCCGCTTCCTCGACCGGCAGCGTGAGGCGCGCGAGGCCGCCAAGCGTCACCTGGCCGGAAAGCCGCATGCCGATCGTCCCCGAGCGCAACGTGCGCCACGTCTGACCGGGATGGACGTTACCGATCTGCCCGCAGATAACCCGGATGCCGTTGTGGTGGAACTCGTCGCCGAGGACGAGGCCCGACGCGTCGCCCTGGTAAAAGCCCACCGCGACCACGGCCCCGCGGCGCCGCACGACGCGGATCGCCTCGTGGAGCGCCCGGGGCGAGCCGGTGCACTCCCAGGCCACCGGGATGCCATCGGCCCCATGGCGGCGTTTCAGGCTGGCCGCCACATCGTCGGTGCTCGTCGCGTCGATCGCTTCGAGTCCGAGCGAGGCCGCGATCTCGAGCCGCGCGGGCAGGCGGTCGACCACGTGGACGGGATCCGCACCCGTGGCCCGCACCATCTGGGCGGTCAGCAGGCCGACCACGCCAGCGCCGAAGACGACGGCCGGCCTGCCGGCGTGCTCGCCCTCGCCGTACGAGGTGGCGTTGAGGCAGATGGGTCCCATCTGTGCGATGTCAACGCCGTCGTCCCAGGTCAACCCGTCGGGCATCCGCTGGGCCATCGCGACCTCGCCGGAAACCGACGTGAACTCCGTGTGCCGCCAGTTGCCGTACACACGTATCCCGACCGCCACCCCGGGCGCCCGGCTCTCCGTGACTTCCCCTGCGGCGCGGTATCCGATCACCAGGGGATATGCCATCGATGCGGTCCCGACTTCGAACAGCCGCAACTCCTCGTTCCAGCGCTTGTGAAGGTAGACGTTCGTGGCCCCCTTGCCGTAGAACGTCATCTCGGTGCCCGAGCTGATCGCCGACCGAACCGTTCGAATCCGAACGTGGCCATCGGCCAACGGTGCCGGGTCATACCGGACGCATTCGACCGCCCCGGTCTCGTTCAGCTGCACAGTCCTACCGCCGATCTCGCCACGCTCGATCGGACCGAGCAACGCCTCCGGGACAGCTTGCAGGCGCGTCACGCGAGGGTCACCCTCGCCGCGCGCTCGAGGTGACCGCGCAGAAATGCCACGGCGGGCGGCAGCACGAGATCGGGATCGCCCGACAGGTTGCATTCCATCGACGCCCATCCTTCGTACCCGATGCGACGAAGTCCGTCGAAGACGCTGGCGAAATCGAGGTGCCCTCTGCCGGGTTCGAGTCGCTGCGAATCGGCGAGATGGACGTAGGCGAGCATCTCCCCGGCTTCGACCAGGGCCGCGCCCATGTCGGGCTCCTCGATGTTCATGTGGAACACATCACCCATCGCTCGCACGTTTGCGCTCGACATTGCCCGAGCCCAGCGGACGGCATCGGCGACAGTTACGGATACGCTGTTTTCGTAGCGATTGATTCCCTCGACAACGAGTGTGCCCCCGACCGTCTCAGCGTGGTTGGTCGCCTCGCGCAGTCCATCAAGCCAAAGCCGCTCGTCCTCTTCTGGTGAGCGCCCCGTGCCGCAATTCGGCAACTTGTTCGTGCGCCCGTAGATGGGCACCACGATCAACGGGGCGGCGAGCTCCGCCCCAAACTCGAGGAGCCGCTTGACGTCCTCGAGGCACGCCCGGATCGCGTCTGGGTCTGGATCGATGAACCATCCGCGGTGGCCGGAACACATCGCGCTGACCGGCACTCCGTCACGTACGGCCTCCTCCGCGGCCTCGATCATCGGGAAGTGCGAGAGCTCCATCCCGTCGAAGCCGTACCGCAGCGCATTCTCATGCTTCTCGCGGAGCGACGAGCCCGGGACGAGACGAGACTGAATCGCCAGCTTCACCAACGGTGTACGCCCACTACATCCCACTCACTTGCTGGGCCATGACGAGCCCGCGGTGCGCGTCCACGAGGCATTGCCCATTCGGCCCGGCGACATCTTACGTCGCTCCCGAGACCGGCCCGGTGGCGACCGCCCTTCGCACCGGTCTCGTTGAACTCGCAGCGTCACCCAGCTTGTGAAACTCTGCCCCGATACGTGGACACATCCACGGAAAGTAAGGTAGGTTCCTGCACACCTGTTTCGGCGCCAACGGAGGGACCCCAATGCGACTTCGGATCGGTACGGCTCTGCTCGGGCTCATGCTCATCACCGCGGCCTGTGGTGGCGAGGCGACCCCATCGGGTTCTGGCGACGGGGGCGACGGTGGCGGGGACGGGACACTCACCTTCTGGACCGTCGAGGACAACGTCGATCGTGTCGAAGGCCAGCAGGCGATCATCGATCGCTTCACCGAGGACACCGGCATCGAGGTCGAGCTGGTCGCCATCGGCGAGGGCGACTTGACGACGCAGATCACATCGGCGGTGGCGGGTGGCACCCTCCCGGATGTGCTTGGCGCCCTTTCCCTGGGCTTCACACATTCTCTCGCGGCCGACGGGCTGGTCAACTTCGACGCCAACGCCGCGGTCGTCGATGCGCTCGGACGCGGACACGTTCTCCTCGAGCGCGCTCGACCTGGTGACCACCGACGACGGGCTGGCAGGCGTCCCGAGTGACAGCTGGGCCCAGCTGCTGGTCTACCGCAAGGATCTGTTCGAGGCCGCCGGCCTCGAGCCGCCCACGACATTCGACACGATCCTCGCCGCCGCCGAGGAGCTGAACACCGGCGACCAGGCCGGCATCGTGCTCGCCACCGGCAATGACCTCGCGTTCGTCCAGCAGACGTTCGAGTACTTCGCGGTCGCGAACGGCTGCGACGTCGTCGACGCCGACGGCAACGTGACCCTCACATCGCCGCAGTGCGTCGAGACGTTCGACTTCTACACGAACCTGGTGAACAACGGATCGGTCGAGGGCGCACAGGACGCCGATACGACCCGCGCGGCCTATTTCGCGGGCGAGGCGGCGATGATCGTCTGGTCCTCCTTCCTCCTGGACGAGCTGGCCGGCCTGCGCGATGACGCGCTGCCAACCTGCGACGAGTGCACCGACGACCCGCTCTTCCTGGCAGAGAACAGCGGCGTGGTGACCGCGATCAGCGGACCGAGCGCCGACGAGCCCTCGCAGTTCGGCGAGATGGTCTCCTTCGTGATCAGCGAGGACGCCGACACGGCCCCTGCGCAGCAGTTCGTCGAGTACATGATGAGCGACGCCTATGTCGACTGGCTCGCTCTGGCGCCTGAAGGCAAGTTCCCGACGCGGCTCGGCACCGCCGAGAACCCGACGGAATATGCCGACGCGTGGGGCGGCCTGGAGGCCGGCGTCGATAGCAAGGCCCCTCTCGGCGAGATCTATGACGAGGCGACCATCGAAGCGCTCACGTCCAGCTCGGACACCATGAAGCGCTGGGCCTTCAGCCAAGGCCAGGGTGGACTGGCCGGAGCGCTGCTCACCGAGGCCCCCGTGCCGAACGCGCTGCTGCTGGCGCTCGACGGGACGATGACGCCGGAGGAGGCTGCCGCCGAGGCGCAGGCTGCCGTGGAGGAGATCGCGGGCGCCCTGGAATAGAATCTGGGTAGAGCGGATATCGCGCCGATGACCGCGACCAAGGCGAAGGCGGGGGGCGAGCAAACCGGGCCTACCCTCCGGCAACAGGAGAGCCGGGCGGGCCTCGCCCTCCTCTCGCCAACGTTCGTAGTCGTGATGGCCGTAGTGGTCATCCCGATCCTGTGGACGATCTTTATCGCGTTCCGTGAGCTCCGGCTCCGCGACCTGCGTGAGGTCGGCTTCTTCGGCGCCGGCTTCACGCTCGAGAACTTCATCGGCGTGTTCACGTCCCGTGGCTTCTTTGACGCCCTGCTCACCACGTTCATCTACAGCGTTGTCGGGACGACTCTCGCCATCGCCCTCGGTCTGGCCGCCGCGCTCATCGTCCGAGCCCCCTTCCGCGGACGGACGCTGGTCCGGGCGTCCATGCTTCTGCCGTACGTCTCGCCGGTTGTTGCCGTTGCGTTCGTCTGGTCGGTGATGCTCGATCCGAATCTCGGCGTCGTGAACGCGTTCGGCGAGGACGTCCTGGGCTGGGAACGCGCCATCCCCTTCCTCAGCCAGCGTTCGGCCGACGTGACGATCTTCGGCATCTCGCTCGGCGTGCCGGTCGCGCTGCTCAGCGTCATCGCCTTCCAGGCCTGGCGCTACTTCCCGTTCGCCTTCCTCTTCATCCTGGCGCGTCTCCAGGCGGTGCCGGCTGACCTCGAAGAGGCCGCAAAGGTCGATGGCGCCTCGCCGCTCCAGCGCTTTCGGTACATCCTGATGCCGCAGCTGTCGAGCGTCATCGCACTGCTCGCCGTTCTCCGATTCATCTGGACGTTCAACGAGTTCGACGACATCTACCTCCTGACTGGCGGAGGCGCGGGCACCGAGGTGGTCTCGATCGGCATCTACAACCGCCTCACTGGGCGCGGCGACATCGGGGCGGCGGCCGCCTTCTCCCTGGTGCTGGCCGGGCTGCTCGCAGTCTTCCTGTTCGTCTACTTCCGATTCTTTGCCAAGAACGCGGAGACGTCGGCATGACCGAAGGCCGCCGAAGCTGGCACCGCCCTCGATGCCGCCGCTCGGGAATCGACCCGGCGACCCTGGACCCGCGAGCGCACGGAATCGACAGTCATCACCGTCCTCAAGTGGGTCGGCGTCGTCTTCTTCGTCGGCATCACCGCCCTTCCGTTCCTCTACATGCTCCTTCTCTCGGTGCGACCGATCGCCGACCTCGCGCGAGACCCCGGCGCCCTGCTCGTCCCGTTCGAGCGTCTGACCTTTGGCACCTACGACGAGGTGCTGCGCAGCGTCGAGCAGGGCGGACAGGGCTTTCTCAGCTTCCTGCGAAACAGCGCGATCATCGCAACTGTCGCCGTGATCGCGTCGCTGTTGCTGGCGATCCCCGGCGCGTATGCCATCGGCCGGCTCGAATTCTTCGGCCGGCGCCAGGTCAGTGCGCTGTTCCTGGCGGTCTACCTGTTCCCCGCAATCCTGCTCGCGATCCCACTCTTCGTCCTCTTCACGCGCATCGGACTGCGCGGATCGCTGATTGGCCTGATCATCGTGTACGCCTCGCAGACAGTCCCTGTTACGATTTTCATGCTGCGCACTTACTTCAACTCGATCCCGGAGAGCCTGGAGGAGTCGGCGGCGCTCGAGGGCGCGAACCTCTTCCAGGTGATGCGCCACATCAGCATCCCGCTGGCGATGCCCGCGATCATGTCGACCGGCCTCTTCGTCTTCATGATCGCCTGGAACGAGTTCCTGTTCGCGCTGCTCTTCCTCGTGGACAAGCGGGAGAACTGGACGGTTTCGCTCGGCCTCTCGCAGCTCGCGAACAGCACGATCGAGGTGCCGACAACCGTGGTGATGGCCGGCGCGGTGATCCTGACCGTCCCCATCATCATCGTATTCTTCCTGACCGAGCGGCTCTTGGTCGAAGGTTTGACCGCGGGCGCCGAGAAGGGCTAACCAGCACCGAGTCGTACGCCGAAACAACCACCCCGAGGTCGGAGACAGTCGATGCACGATTCGGGTGACCTTCGCGACCTCCTGAGGTACGAGTTGGCGCAACGGCGGGAGTCGGGCTTCGAGGTCCGAGCCATGGAGGCCGCCGTGACACAGGCGCTGGACGCCGCCAGCGGGCCTGACGACAACCGCCTCCTAGCGCACCTCGAACGTCTGGATGCGAGCACCCGGGGAGCCGACTGGCCCTTCGTCGAGGTCGACCCCGCAGTCGAGCTGGTCCAGCGGCTCGGTCGGCCGCGACCTGCTCGGCACCTCCCCGCGGCGGAACTTGGCGATCGGGTGCTGGGAGCCTGGCTTGGTCGAAGCGCCGGCTGCTTGCTGGGCAAACCGGTCGAAGGCTGGACGGCCGAGCAGATCCATCGATATCTCGAATGCGCCGATGCCTTGCCCCTCGACGGATACATCCCGGCATTGGATCCTTATCCGGCCGACATTCCACCGATGACGGCGTCATGGCGCGAGACGACCCGAGGAGCCATCGACGGCATGGCACGCGACGATGACCTCGACTACACAGTCGTTGCCCTGCTGCTGCTGGAACGGACCGGCGGCGACCCGGCGGCGGCCGACGTGGCCGCCCAGTGGCTCGCGCGGTTGCCCGCGGGCCAGACCTACACGGCCGAACGTGCGGCCTACCGCAACCTCCTGCTAGGACTCATGCCTCCGCAATCCGCCTGGCACCGTAATCCGTACCGCGAATGGATCGGCGCACTCATCCGCGTGGATGTGTACGCATACGCGTCGCCCGGAGACCCGGTGCGCGCGGCGGAACTGGCCGCGCGAGATGCCTCCGTCTCCCATGTCGGCAACGGGGTCGCGGCCGCGATGTGGGCCGCGGCCATGATCAGCCTCGCCCTGGTCGGCGTGCCGCCTTCAGAGTCGGTCCCTATGGCTGCCGAATTCGTGCCGGAAGGCTCAAGGCTCCACGTGGCGCTGAGCCACGTGATCGGGCTCCACCGTGAAGGCCGCACGTGGGAAGAATCGATCCCCGAGGTGATCGCGGCGAGTGCCCACTACAGCTGGGTTCACGCGATTCCCAACGCTGCGATCATCGCGAGTAGCCTGCTGTGGGGCGACGGAGACTACGAGCGGTCGGTAACGCTGGCGGTCGCGGCGGGATTCGACACTGACTCGAACGGGGCAACGGTCGGATCCGCTGCAGGAGCGCTGATGGGTGCGAGGGGCCTGCCTGGGGCTGGATCGAGCCTCTGCGCGACACGCTGCGAACCTCGATAGCGGGGCTCGGCAGCCTGCGCATCTCCGAGCTCGCCGAGCGCACAGTGCGAGTCGCCGGCAATCGGCCGACATACAGCTCTTCTACAACGAGGAACCCGCCGAGGGCGGTGAGCTAGAGCTAGCGCTCGGCGCGCCAGGCCACCAGCACGCCGACGTCGTCGTACTTCCAGACCACGTCGACCGCGGCGAATCCAGCCGCGACAAGCCAGGCCAGGTGCTCGGCGGTCGTGTCCGGATGGTCGTGCTCGGCCTCGTGCGAGTCGGGCTCATCCGGCAGCTGATAGAGCTCGCTGAGCCGGTCCACCGCCGGGCGGAAGTAGTCGGCGATGACGAAGATGCCGCCCGGCTCGATGTGCTCCCAGATTCGGCTGAACAGGTGTCGCTTCTCATCCGCGAGCAGGTGATGGACCGCCAGCACGCTCGAGATGGCGTCGTACGAGCCGTCGATCTCAGGGGCGGCGATGTCGCTCGTTCGCAGCTGGACCCGGTCCTCGAGCCCCTCGAGACGCTGACGGGCACGTTCGAGCATCTCGGCCGAGACGTCCAGGCCGGTTGCGGTTGAGTCCGGATACGACTCGAGCACCCGCCGCAGGGTGTAGCCCGTGCCGGCGCCCAGGTCGAGGAATCGGCGCGGCGGCCGCAGGGCCAGGAGCGCGAGGAGCGTCTCGTGAATCTCCTCGTACCGAGGGACCATCTCGCGGATCTGGGCGTCGTAGCGGGGCGCCCACTCGTCGAAATGCTGCCCGACCGTCCTCGGCTCAACCATGGCGATCTGGATAGCGCCGCACTATCCCTCCATCCGCGCGCCGCGGATGTCCGCCCCCATGGCGTGATAGCCGCCGTCGACGTGGATCATCTCGCCGGACGTCATGCGCGCCCAATCGCTCAACAGGAAGCAGACCATCTGACCGACCGGGGTGGCGTCGGTCAGCGACCAGTCGAGCGGCGAGCGGTCCAGCCAGTTGCCGGCGATCTGGTCGAAGCCCGGGATGCTCTTTCCGGCCATGGTCCGGATCGGGCCGGCGGAGACAGTGTTGACGCGGATGCCGTCAGGGCCGAGGTCCCTGGCCAGGTAGCGGGTGATCGCCTCGAGCCCGGCCTTCGCCACGCCCATCCAGTCGTAGATCGGCCAGGCGTAGCGGCCGTCGAAGGTGAGCGACACGAGCGAGGCGCCGCCCCTGTCCTTCGCGGCCGCCATCGGCTCACGCAGGCCGACCCCGAGCGCCTTGAGCGAGTACGCCGACGTCTGGAAGGCGGTCGCCACGCTCTCCCACGGCGTGTTCACGAAGTTGCCGCCGAGGGCGTCGGACGGCGCGAAGCCGATGGCGTGGACGACTCCGTCGACGTATCCCCATCGGCTCATGAGCTCCCTGGACACGGCATCAATGTTCGCCTCGTCGTTGACGTCGAGCTCGAGGACGTCGGGCGCGCCGCCCGGGAGCTTTCGGGCAACGCGCTCGGTCAGTCTGCGCGCGCGGCCGAACGAGGTGAGCACGATCTCGGCCCCCGCCTCCTGCGCCACCTTCGCGACGGCGAACGCGATGCTGTCGTCGGTGAGGACACCGGTGACGAGCAGCTTCTTGCCTTCGAGGAGCATGCGGGCGGAGCCTCCTGTGCGGATGGGACCGATGCGCACCCGCGGGCGCGACAGGCTCAAGATTACGCCATGAGGCGCTTCGGTCTAGGATCGTTGGACCGATGATGGTTCGCCTCTACGATTACGACGTGCCTGCCGCCGATGCCGATGCCGGCATCCCGAGCATGCGGCCGCTGCTCGAAACGCTCGGCGAGGCGGAGCGCCGCGCGATCCTGACCGGGCTCTTCAAGCCCGAACGGATGCCGGGAACGATGGAGCGCCTGACGACGCTCGTGGAGGACCTCGACGTCAGCTTCGAGAATGCCCTGATCACGCTCGACAACGGCACGCGTTCGCGGCGCTTCGTGGCGATCGACGAGGCGAAGGCCATCCTCGACCGCTGGCTTCCCGAGTCGGCGGTCGCCGGCGTGCGCGAGTGGGACGTGGCGCGCCTGCTCGAGCCGTACGGTGACGGCAGCTTCCACGGCAAGCTGCTCAAGCGGACGCGCAAACAGCTGCGCTCCGTCTCGAGCCGCGAGGCGCTGACCGTGCCGTTCCTCTTCAGGCGCAGCTGGTCGTGAGCCGCTCCCCGCGCCGCCGCCGCGGACGCACCTACCAGCCGCTTCCGGCGCGACGATCCAGCGCCTGGATCGCGCGGCTGCTCGTGGTCGCGGTCGCGCTCCTCCTGATCGTCGGCTCGCTCGCGCTCCTCGCCGGGAACCGCTGACTCAGAGCGTCTCCTCCATCAGCGTTCGCAGGTGGAGCAGCAGCTTGACGAGCTCCGGCGCCGCGGCCACCAGGTCCAGGTCATCGGGCTGGACATGGTCGAAGAGCCGGAACTCGGTGTGCGCCGCAAGCAGGCCGGTCGGCTCGAGCGCCGATGCAAGAGCCCGCGATTCGACGAATGGGACGTGATGGTCCTCGGTCTCGTGCATCAGGTGGACGTCAGCGCGGACGCCGTCGAGATGGCGGATGGGCGAGATGGCGTCGATGAAGGCGAGGGCACTGGCGGGCAGCGCAGCGATCGCGTCCTCCGCCACCTCCAGGGAGGACGCGGTGAGCAGGTCGTGGACCGAACGCGCCGCGTCGGTCTCGAGCGACGCGCGGAGGGAGGCATCGGGAGCGGGCCGCTCGGCCGCCAGGATCGGCTCGCTGAAGGCCTCGTCGAGGAGACGCCGATCGCGCTCATCGTCGACCTGGTCGAGCAGGAAGCGCAGGTAGACCTCGCGCGCCAGCGGAGTCGGCGTCCACGGCACCGCCGACCCATCGGCGGCTCGATAGGCGTGGGCGGAGACGGCCGCCAGGTACGTCGCGGCATCGGCGAATGCGCCGAAGGCATTCACGTATCGAACCTGCGTGCTGATCCGCGGATCGCCGGCCGCCAGCAGGGCAAGTGATCCGCCGACGCTGAATCCGACGATGCCGACGCGCGTCGGATCGACCTCGGGCCGTGCCGCAAGCAGCTGGAAGGCGCGGACCACGCCGTCGATCTCGCCCACCTCCAGGCGACCCTCGAGCAGCGTCCGCGAGTCGGGCACGAGGACAGCGACGCCGGTCCGAGCCAGTCCATCGGCGACGCGCTCGATCGACGGATGGTTGCGCCCGAGGTTGTTGACGCCGAAGACGAGGAGCATGGCGCCGGCTGGCTTCTCTGGGCTGGCCCAGGCCGGCAGCCACAGCTCGGCGAGGTCGGGGTCCGCGCCCGGCTCGGCCGGTGCGGTAGGGCAGGCTGCTGCGCTGGGGCGCCTCGCTGAACAGGTTCAGCGGCTTCGGGCCGGCGTCGAGCAGGTTCGGGAGCAGGATGGCGGTCTGGATCGCGACGCGGCTCGGCTCCCAGGCCACCAGGACGACGGCGAGGACGAGCAGCACAAGGCCGATCCGTCGCAGGCGGCGCATCGGCACATCCTACGCAACGCCGCGCTCGCGCACCTCGTTGCCATCGCTTCCGGTCGGCCGCCCGCTGCATGACATCCTGCTCGATCTGCAGCCGGAGCCGATAGAGGATGTTCCACTCCTCCAGGTTGAGGCTGGCGGCGTCGATCCTCTCCTGCACCCCGTCCAGCTCCGACCGGAGGGCCGCGACGTCGTCCGTCGACGAGTCCCTGATGCCCTGCAGGTCGTCCTCGAAGCCCTGGGCCTCCTCGTTCCAGGTGAGGTAGAAGTTGCGGAAGGCCAGCTCGCGCTCCATTGCCGCGCGGACTCGGTAGGCCTGCTCCTTCGGTCCCTGGATCGACACGTCGGTCGCGTACGCGATGATCTCGAGGCCGTCCGTCGCCAACCGCACCGGCTCGCCCCGCACGACGGCACCGAGCAGGTGCCGCGCCGCGTACCCGACTGTGCGCAGCGGCCACGCCTTGCGCCCGGTGGCCTCGCCGACGTCGACCTTGTCCAGCCCGATCGAGGCCAGCGCGCCACGCACGGCGTTCACGAGGTCGTCCTCGTGGGTGCTCTCGCGCATGACGAGCGGGACCTGCAGGAGCTTCCGCTTCTGCCGCCAGCGCTGGATGAGCAGGATCGGCGTGATCGCGACCATCTGGAGCACCGATATGCCGAGCATGGCGGTGGCCGGATAGCTGACCGGGACCATGCCGGAGCCAGGTGCCGACGCTTCGCTCTTCATGGAACTGGGCGTAGATCGTCGCCGCCGCGATCAGCGGCGGGGTGAGCACGACTCCGGCCACGAGGGCCAGGTAGGTCAGCGGCTCGACGTCGAAGTTGTCCTCGATGACGCCGCTCGCCTCCAGGGCTGCCCCGCCGAGGATGGGAATGGCGAAGCCGACCACCAGGATCAGCCATGCCGCGGCGACGAGGCTGATCACCGACAGCACGCGGCCCTGCCGGCCGGGCACCTGACCGAAGTAGATCGCCGTCGCCCAACCGAGCGCGAACGACGCCGACTTGCTCAGCGCCTGCCAGGCGAGGACCAGGACGACGGGCAGAAATGGCACGATCGCTCGTCAAGCAAGCGATGTGCCGCGGGGTGTGCGGCGAACGTCAGCCGAGGTTGAGCGGTCGGACCGTCATCGCCTCGGCGACCCGGCCCTCCCACTCTTCGCGCGGCGCATCGCAGAAGAGCTCGATCTCGTTGCCGTCCGGATCGGCGGTGTACAGGCTGCGCGTGACGCCGTGGTCGGCGGTGCCTCGCAGCAGGCCGCGTTCCGACAGGACGGCGTGCGCCTTCTTGACCGCGTCAAGATCCGCGAGCTGGATGGCCACGTGGTACAGGCCAACGGCGTTGGGCACCGCCGATGGTGCGGAGTCGCCGACCCGGAGCAGCGCGAGGTCGTGGTGACTGTCGCCGGTGGCCGTCAGGAAGATCATCACGTTGCTCATCTCGCTGGACACGCGGAAGCCCAGCAGGTCGCGGTAGAAGGCGAGCGATCGATCCAGGTCTCGCACCTTGAGCACGACGTGACCGATGCCCAGCGGCTGGAGCATGGCCCGATGCTACTCCAGGGCGCTACGACGGCCTATGGGAGTCCGAGCTTGGCGCGGCAGGCCGGCCAGGGGGCGTAGCCGCGGACGGCGCGAAGCCGCTCGGCCGCGATGATCTGCTCGTCGCGGGTCGCCTGGTGCGGGTACGCGGCAAACTCGGTGCCGCCGTATTGCTGCCACGTGCCGAGGCTGAACTGGAGCCCGCCGTAGTACCCGTTGCCGGAATTGATCGCCCAGTTGCCACCCGACTCGCATCGCGCCAGGTCGTCCCACACGCTGTTGCCGGCGTAGGTGACGACGCGCTGGGGAGCCGGCGGCGCCGGAGGGGCGGCTGCGCTGTTGAGGGTCGCCTCCATCGGAGCGGCGGCGGGGGTCGGCACCGCGCTCGCATGGAGCTCCTCGGTCGCCTGCAGGCCGGCGGACCCGGTGACGGCGGTCGCCTGCCGGGCGGACAGGCCACCACGGTCGAGGCCGATCTGCGGCGCGTCGCCTGCGGGAAGCAGCGTCTCGGCGATCTCAACCGTGAGTGGGGTGGTGGCGGAGCGGGCGGCCAGCGGCGCGAGCAGCGCGACGCCGGCGACGCTGATGGCGGCGAGAAGGACGATTCGGCGCAGCATGGCGGGAATCGTCAGCCGCCCAGCTGAATCGTGATGGTGACGACGCCGGCGCTGCGGGACCGATCGGTGACCGCCGCCCAGGCTTCGGGTGAGAGATCGGCCACCTTCTGCGAGGAGGTGCCCCAGCTGCAGCCGCAGTAGTCGACGACCGGCAGCGACACGCAGCGGTCGGCGCAGACCGTGACCGTTCGTGCTGCCGGCGGTGCGTCGTATTGGCCGCCGAGGGCGCCGGGCAGTGCGATGACGGCAAGTCCGCGGTATCCGCGTGAGCAGCAGTACCAGGTCGCTTTGCCGGTCACCGTGTCGCCGGTCCGTGCCGGCGCGGCATGCGCCGACCGAGATACCGCGGGCGTCGGGGCCGAGACCGGGTAGAGAGTGGCCTGCATCGGGGCGGCGGCCGGCGTCGGAAGGGCGGGCGAGGCGATCTGCTCAGCGCCTGAGGCGGGAGTGTCGACCGCGAGGGCAAGCTGGTTGAATGAGGTGCGGTCGGCGAGCGACCCGCGCGCCAGGTCGCCACGAGGTGTCGAGAGCGCGGCGAGCAGCGGGTCGGCGGCGCGGGTGGCGTCAGGCATCGCGGAGCGCGCGGTCAGGGGCGCGAGCAACGCGATTCCCCCGGCGCTCAGAACGGTCAGCACGGCGACGCGCCGCAGAAGGTCCGGCAATAGAATTCATCCAGTTACGTGGTCCGACCGGCATGCTCACTGCGATGCAGGAGTCATGCCGGCGCGTGGTCACCGTAGCATCCGATCCCCCGAGTGTCGAGCGTGAGAGGTACCGATGCCCCGTAGGAAGAAGGAGCCCGACCGCCGTCGTGGCGCCGTCGTGGTTCGCCGCCAGACCCGGCCCGACCAGGGCACGGAGGATCAGAAGCTCCTTCGCTCGCGGCAGCCCGTTCCCGGCTTCCAGGAGACCGATACCTGGCGAACGCTGCGCATCATGGGCGAGTTCGTCGAGGGATTCGATGCGCTGGCGGAGGTCGGTCCGGCGGTCAGCATCTTCGGCTCCGCACGGGTCGGCCGCCGCAACCGCTACTACGGCGCCGCCCGGCGGCTGGCCGCGGCGCTGGCCAAGCAGGGCTTCGCCATCATCACCGGCGGCGGTCCCGGGATCATGGAGGCGGCGAACCGCGGGGCGAAGGAGGCGGGCGGCCTGTCCATCGGCGCCAACATCGAGCTCCCGTTCGAGCAGGGCCTCAACGAGTATGTCGATCTCGGGATGGAGTTCCGCTACTTCTTCGTGCGGAAGGTCATGTTCGTCAAGTACGCGGTCGGGTTCGTCATCTTTCCCGGTGGCTTCGGGACCCTCGACGAGCTGTTCGAGTCGCTGACCCTCATCCAGACCGGCAAGGTCGAGCACTTCCCGGTCGTCCTGTATGGCAAGGACTACTGGGAGGGCATGATGCAGTGGATCCGCGACAAGCCGCTGTACGAGGAGAAGATCAGTCCCGAGGACCTGGATCTCCTCACGATCACCGACGATATCGACGTCGCCTGCGAGGCGATCATCCGCCACCACAGCTCACGCGAGCAGGGCCGCAAGGAGACCGCCAGTCAGGCGGCCACGAAGACGGCCGTCGAGCAGGCAGCATCCGGCCGCGGCCACTGAGGCGGCGCTAAGCCTCCGTCGGACTCCCAGAGAACGACAGGAACAGCAGCAGCACCACGACGACCGCGACGACCGCCCATTCGCCCCGCGTCGGCGCTGCTTCCATGTCGGTCGAACGGACCAGGCTCGTCGCGCCGCGAGCCACCACGATCGCCAGCCAGAAGGCGAGGAGGGCGCCGACCGGATGGAAGGCGGCCACGACCGGGAGATCCGCCCGTACCGCGGCCAGGATCGGAACGACCCACACGGTGATCGCGAGGGCGACCGCCTGCAGGATCCGCCTGCGCCCGGCGCGGGCCAAGGGTGCTGCCACAAGGATGAGAAGCGGCGCCAGGTGCAGGATCGTCCAGCCGAAATCGGCGTGGAGCTGTCGGTAGTCAGCCCCATCGAAGAGCCCCAGGCCGATGAAGAACACCTGGAGCACAACGCCGGCCAGGAATGCCCATGCCAGGGCGGCGTACGCGTAGCGGGCAACGCGGACCATCTGCAAACCCTCCGTTAGTAGTCGACCTCGCTCCCTGCCCAGATCCGCTCGAGGACATAGTGGCCGTCGCCCTGCGGGTCGGTGAGGCTGGCGCGGGCGGACTCGACCATGACGTACGGGTGGAGCCGGACCTGCACGAGGGTCGTGCCGCTGAATGTCATGTCGAGGATGATGCCCTCCTGGGTCTCCTGCCACCACGGCTGGCCGTACATGTAGTTGCCCGGACCCGCGTTGATGACGCTGACCCCGTTCGGACGCTCGCGAAGGAACATTGAGCCCGAGAGGTGCAGGCCGCCGGCGACGATCTGGTCGCACCCGGCCTCGTCCATCCAGACGACGGCCTCCTCCTGGCTCGCGAACAGGTCCGGGTGGTACTCGTCACCGCCCCACCACTGCGGATTGCAGATGACCACGTCGGCGCCGGCGGCGCGCGCCCGGTCAACGGCCGCGTCGACGTTCTCCTGCGTGAGCCACGCGACGCCCGGTATGCCCGGCGCGGCGTGGACCGGCCCAGTGACCTCGTTCCAGGACACGAACGCCACCTTCAGGCCGGCTACCTCAACGTAGGCCGGCTCGAGCGCCTCGTCGAGATCCATGCCGATGCCGGTATGCGGGAACCCGTACTCGTCCAGCAGCTGGAGGGTGGAGCTGATGCCGCCGGGGCCCCGATCGCTCTGGTGGTCGGCCGCGAGATACACGGCGTCGATGCCAAGGAGGTCCTTCCACCTTGTCAGGACTGCCTCCGGCACGGCCAGACTCGGCGGACCGGTCTGCGTCGGCGCCCAGGCCTCGTCGGTGAGAATCGGGCACTTGTGATCGGCGAGGGCGACGTCGGCTCGCCTGCTGATGCTCGCGGTGACCCCATCGTTGCCGGTTTCGACCGACTGGACGATCGGAAATGCCGAGATGCCGGCGGGTGGGTTCGGGTTGATGAATGGCCCGCCTTCGTACGCGGCCGTGCCGCCGTTGAAGGGCCAGTCCCAGCCCTTGCCCAAGGTGACGGCGTGATGGGCGGCCAGGCGATCGGCGCAGAGGCTCCCGATCGACGTCAGGTTCCAAATCTGGGAGGCGTCGTATGCGGTCCAGGCCGGGTCGAGCGATCCAGGCCCGTCCGCCGGGGCGGAGCCCATGACCGGGTAGGGCAGCGCCCGAGCCTCGGGATCGCCGAACAGGTCGGGCCCGAAGAGCCCGAACGGCCCCTCGCCCGCGATCGAGAGGACCTTCGTCGCCGGCTCGACGAGGCCAGGCGGCAGCAGTGCCACCAGCGTCTGATCAGCCTGGATCTCCGCGACGATCTGATCTGCCGCGACACAGGCCGCGGTCGCCGTCAGCTCCGGCTGGTCGACCGTGACGCCGCAGGGCACCACGAGCTCGCCGCCGCTGGCCAGCGTCCCGAGCTCGTCGAGGCTGATCGTCGCCTTGAGATTCGTGATGCCGGTAACGACGGCGAGCGGGAAGCTGACATCGGGAATTGGCGTGCCCGTCGGAGTTGGCTGGGGAGTCGGGGTGGCGGCGGCGCCGGGGGTGGTGGGCACGAGGCTGGGGCTCGCATTCACGCATCCGACGAGCAACGTCACCGCCGCGACGGCGGCTACTCGGCCGGGCCCCTGAAGTTTCACGGCGCCATCGTAGCCACCGAAGCGACTTGT
>CAVWZA010000005.1:0-31639 GCA_963759405.1 uncultured Chloroflexia bacterium
CATATCGGATGAGGCGAATGGGCGCGGTGAGGACGAGCACCAGCGAGGCCACCACGACGTTGTGGACGGCGTGGATGGCCTGATCTGGCCTGATGATTTGAGGTGTCCCCCGGCGAGGGCTGATTCATGGACCATGCCGATCACGTGGCGCTGATCCGGGACGGCCTCGACGGCGCCGGCCCGCGCTGGCTCGAGCTGGGAGCCGGCAGCGGCGCCTTCACACTGGCGGTGCTCGACGTGCTCGGCGAGGAGGCGGAGGTTGCCGCCATCGACCGCGACGCCGGAGCGCTGCGGAAGCTGGAGCAGGCGACGGCCAGCCGCTTCCCATCGATTCAGGTCCGCACGATCGTGGGAGACTTCACGCAGCCGCTGGCGGTCGAGCCGGGCTCGTTCGACGGCGTGCTGATGGCCAACTCGCTGCACTTCGTGCGCGAAAAGGTGCCGGTCCTGCGGGCCGCCATCGACGTGCTGCGGCCCGGCGGTCGCTTCCTGATCGTGGAGTACGGGTCGGACCGGGGGAATGCGTGGGTGCCGTGGCCGATCGGCTACGCGAGCTGGGAGAAGCTGGCGGTCGAGGTCGGCCTGCGGGACACGCGTCGCATCGGGGAGGTGCCGAGTCGATTCCTCGGCTCGATGTATGCCGCGGTCAGCCGGTGGGACGGCTGACGCTCAGTACACCTCGGGGATGAACGTCTGGTCGGTCATCGGCGGCCGAACGTAGCCCGTGTCGGGCTCGCGTGGCGGCAGCACGATCTGATCGGGCGTGAGGTCCTGGTACGGGATCACGCTGAGCAGGTGGTGGATGACGTTCAGGCGGGCGCGCTTCTTGTTGTCGGCGGTCACGACGTGCCACGGCGCCTGCTTGATGTCGGTGTGGGCGAACATCGCGTCCTTGGCCTTCGAGTACGCGACCCATCGGGTGCGTGACTCGAGATCCATCGGGCTCAGCTTCCAGCGCCTGGTGGGATCGTCGATCCGGCTCTGGAACCGGCGCTCCTGCTCGGCGTCGCTGACGCTGAACCAGTACTTGACCAGGATGATCCCGGAGCGGACCAGCATTCGCTCGAACTCGGGGCACGACCGCAGGAACTCCTGGTACTCGTCATCGGTGCAGAAGCCCATCACGCGCTCGACGCCCGCACGGTTGTACCAGCTCCGGTCGAAGAGGACCATCTCGCCGGCCGCGGGCAGGTGCTCGACGTAGCGCTGGAAATACCACTGTGTCCGCTCGCGCTCGGTCGGCGTACCGAGTGCCGCCACCCGGGCGAAGCGCGGGTTGAGGCGCAGGGTGATCGTCTTGATGGCGCCGCCCTTGCCGGCCGCGTCGCGTCCCTCGAAGACCAGGACCACTCGCAGGCCGGCCTGCTTGACCCACTGCTGCATCTTGACCAGCTCCACCTGGAGCTTCGCCAACTCCTTGAGGTAGACCTTGTTCTTGATGCTGCGGACGGGTGCGCCGTTCTCGCCGGCTGTCGACTCGACCCGGTCGTCGGCCAGCTTCGTACCGGATCGCTTCCCGTTCGTCTTCGCCGTGCTCATACGGAGGCATTGTCGCCCCCGACGCAACCCCGACCGGCTCAGGCGAGCGTGGAGATCCTCGGCGGATGCGACGCCTCGTAGGCCTCGAGCTCCGGCTCGCGTGCCGAGCAGGTAGCCCGAGCTCATCGGTCCCGTCCAGGATCATGCGGCGCGCGAAGGCGTCGATGGTGAACGGGATGATCGAACCGTCCGGGCAGGTGCAGCTCGCTCGTCTCGAGGTCGACCGTGATCTGCGCGTCCGGCTCGGCCTCCAGGATGGAGCCGATGCGCATCAGCTCCTCCGGCGGAACGGCGATCGGGAGCAGCCCGTTCTTCAGCGCGTTGTTGCGGAAGATGTCCGCGAAGCTGCTGCTGATGACGGCGCGGATCCCCCACGCCATGAGCGCCCACGGGGCGTGCTCGCGCGACGATCCGCAGCCGAAGTTGTCGCCGGCAACCAGGATCTGGCGGCCAGACATCTCGGGCCGGTTGAGCACGAACTCGGGGTTCGGCGAGCCGTCGGCGAGGTAGCGCCAGTCGAAGAAGAGCTGGTCCCCGAGGCCGGCACGGTTCACCGTCTTGAGGAAGCGCGCCGGGATGATCTGGTCGGTGTCGATGTCGTTGCGCGCGCATCGGCACGACCGCCGAGGTGACCGAGCGGAACGGCTCGCGAGCGGGTGTGACGGTCACAGCAGCGCCCTCGGATCGGACAGCCGACCGGTGACGGCCGATGCGACCGCGGTCAGCGGCGAGGCAAGGAACGTGCGGCCGCCCTTGCCCTGCCGGCCCTCGAAGTTGCGATTCGAGGTGCTCACCGAATACTGGCCGGGCGAGAGCTGGTCGCCGTTCATGGCGATGCACATGCTGCAGCCGGCCTCCCGCCATTCGGCGCCCGCCTCGAGGAAGACGGTGTTCAGCCCTTCCTCTTCGGCCTGGCGCTTCACCTCGGTCGAGCCCGGCACGACCATGACCCGCACGCCCTCGGCGACGTGGCGCCCGCGCAGCATGCGCGCCGCCTCGCGGAGGTCGCTGATGCGCGAGTTGGTGCACGAGCCGATGAAGACGACGTCGATCTCCTTGCCCAGGATCTGCTCGCCGGGAACCAGGTCCATGTAGGCCAGCGCGGCGCGAAGCGAGTCGCGCTGGGTCGCATCGGTCAGGCGCTCCGGGTCCGGGATGCGGTCGGTGATCGGGAAGCCCATGCCGGGATTGGTGCCGTAGGTCACCATCGGCACGAGGTCGCCGGCGTCGAAGCTGATGGTGCGGTCGTGCTTCGCGTCGGGATCGGAGGGCAGGCGGCGCCATCGGTCCACGGCGGCGTCCCAGTCCGCTCCGGAAGGAGCGTGCGGCCGGCCGGCGACGTACTCGAAGGTGGTCTCGTCCGGCGCGACCAGGCCGGCACGGGCACCGCCCTCGATGCTCATGTTGCAGATCGTCATCCGGCCCTCCATGCCGAGGCCGCGGATGGCCGAGCCGCCGTACTCGAAGACGTGGCCGGTGCCGCCGGCAACCCCGATCCGCGAGAGCAGGCTGAGGATGATGTCCTTGGCGGTGACGCCGGGGTGAAGGGAGCCGTCGACCCGCACCTCGAACGTCTTCGGGCGGCGCTGCAGCAGGGTCTGGGTTGCGAGCACGTGCTCGACCTCGGTGGTGCCGATCCCGATCGCCAGCGCGCCGAACGCGCCGTGGGTCGCGGTGTGCGAGTCGCCGCACACGATCGTCATGCCCGGCTGCGTCAGTCCCAGCTCGGGACCGATGACGTGGACGATCCCCTGGTGCGGCGAGCCGATGCCGTGCAGCGGAATCCCGAACTCGTTGCAGTTCTGCTCGAGGCGGCTGACCTGGGTGAACGCGATCTCGTCGGCGAAGGGAAGCGAGCGGTCGGTCGTGGGAATGCTGTGGTCGACGGTCGCCAGCGTCTGGCCCGGGCGTCGCACGCGGAGGCCGCGGTCGCGGAGGCCGTCGAACGCCTGCGGGCTCGTCACCTCGTGGACGAGGTGCAGGTCGATGCCCAGCACGTCGGGCGCGCCATCGGTGCCGGGCGCGACGAGGTGCTCGTCCCAGATCTTGTCGACGATCGTGCGCGCGCGTGCTGAGTCGGGGGTCGGATCACTCATCGGTCGCTCGACCCTAGCCGATTCGTCAAGTTGCCGCCCGGGCGTGGTTCAGGCTGGCAGAATCGGTCGGCCATGGGGTATCCGTCCGGGCCGATCGGCCCAACCCTCGAGACCGCGCGTCTCATCCTCCGCCCGCCAGCCGCGGAGGACTTCGAGCCATGGGTCGCGTTCGGGGCCGACGCGGAGGTGGCGCGGTTCATCGGCGGCGTTCAGACGCCCGCCATGGTCTGGCGAACCATGTGCGCGGTCGCGGGAGCGTGGACGATCAACGGCTTCAGCATGTTCTCGGTCGTCGAGAAGGCCAGCGGCCGATGGGTCGGCCGCCTGGGTCCGTGGATGCCCATCGGCTGGCCGGGCACCGAGGTCGGCTGGGCACTGGCGCGCGAGGCGTGGGGCAAGGGCTATGCCGTCGAGGGCGCCGCAGCGGCGATCGACTGGGCGTTCGATGACTCGGCTGGGCCGAGGTGATTCACGCCATCGATCCGGCCAACACGCGATCCGCGAACGTCGCTCGGAAGCTCGGATCCACCCACCTTCGCGACGCCGTCCTGCCCGATCCGCTCAACGTGCCGGTCCAGATCTGGGGCCAGTCTCGCGAGAGCTGGCGGTCGCGGAAGGGCTGATCGATCTCCCACTTGGCGCTTCGCCGCGGACCGGAATCAGCGTCGCCGCGACGAAGGGGAAGACCACGACGGCGCCGAAAGCCAGCGCGTAGCCGGATGCTCCCCCGCCGGCGGCACCGATGAGCAACGCGAGCGGCGTCGCGACCAGCGTGGCGATCACGTTCTGGAACGTGTTCTGGACTCCCAACGCGCGGCCGGCCCAGCGTGGCCCGGCCCGCTCCGCCACCGCGGTGAATGCGAGTCCGTTCGATGTCACGGTGACGATCGCCGCGGTCGCCAGGGCAGCCACGGCGACCGACGCGCCGATCCACGCGAGGGTCGCAAGGGCGCCCATCGCGAGACCGATCGCCAGTGCCACCAGGCGCATCGGTCCCAGGCGCGAACCCGCGCGATCCGACCACCAGCCGACGAGCAGCCGCGACGCGGCGCCGGCGAGCTGCGTGGCGGCGAGCAGCGCGCCGGCATCGGTGATGGACCACCCGAGCGCATTGACGAGGTAGTCGAAGGCGAAGACGGTCACGGCGAATTGCGGGATGACGAGCAGCCCGCTCGCTGCGTGGATCCGCCACAGGAATGAGTCGCGGTACGGCGAGGTCGTCGCCGGTCCGGCCACGTCATCGGGCCGAACCGGATCCCGGACGACGAGCCAGATGAGGGCAGCAGACCCGATGAGCGCGACACCGAGGGCAGCCAGCGCGGTGCCGACGCCCGAGACCGCGAGCGGCGGCAGGACGATGGCGGCGAGACCCACGCCAAGTGGCTGGCCCATCTGCCGGATGCCCATCGCCAGGCCACGCTCGGGCGCGCCGAACCAGCCGAGGATCAGCCGTCCGCTGGCCGCATGGATCGACGCGCTCGAGGCACCGACCAGGAAGAGAAGCAGCCAGCGCTGGATCGGCTCGTCGACCGATGCGGCGCCAAGCTCGGCGAGTCCGGCGATCGCCAGACCGAGCGTCAGGATCCGGCGCTCGCCCCATCGGTCCGCGGCGGCGCCCCAGGCGATGAGCGTGCACAGGATCCCGGCGATCGGCGCCGTGACGAGGAGCGTGGCCGCCTCCAGGGTGAGCCCCTCGGCGCGCAGCGCGGGAATCAGGAAGGCGAGCCCGTACTGCGCCGCGCAGCCGGCGGTCAGGCCGAGCAGGCCCACCGCCAGCACGACCCAGCGCCGCGCGTCCTGCTGCTCGTTCACGGCGGCATTGTGTGGTAGCGGAGAGCGCGGCGACTGACTACGCTCACCAGATGCGCTCGAAGGAATCTCAACTCGGAAGAGTGGGCGGAGATGCTGAACGGCAAGGGATCGTTCCTCGCCCGAACGCATCGCCTGTTCGGCAGCCTCCCCTCCGACCCTCGATGCAAGCTGTGCCACGCGCCGTACGGCGGGATCGTCGGACCGATCATGACGATGCTCGGCTTCGGCAAATACCCGGGCAACCCGCAGCTGTGCAACGCCTGCTTCCGCTCGTCCGCGAAGCACCCCGGCGGCGCGGAGATCGAGCTCACCGTTCTCTTCGCCGACGTCCGAGGGTCGACGGCCCTGGCGGAGACGATGCCGCCCGCCGAGTTCTCGCGCCTGCTCAACGCGTACTACCGCGTCGCGACCGATGCCATCAGGGAGCCCGGCGGGCTTATCGACAAGCTCCTGGGCGACGGCGTGATGGCGCTCTTCATCAACGGGTTCACCGGGGGCGACCACGCTGCGAAGGCAGTCGGCGCAGCCCGCAGGATCCTCCGCGAGGTCGAGCTCCCCGTCGGGGCGGGCGTGCATACCGGCAACGCGTGGGTGGGCTTCGTCGGCGGCGGCGAGGACGTCGTCGACTTCACCGCACTCGGCGACGCCGTCAACACCGCCAGCCGGCTTGGCTCCGAGGCGGAGACCGGCGAGCTGCTGCTGAGCGACGCGACCGTCAGGGCCGCCGGGATCGCGACCGACGGACTGACTCCGGAGGCGGGTCGAGCTCCGCGGCCGAGCGGAGCCGCTCGACACCTGGAGCGAGCGCGTGCCGGTGGCGGTGCCCTGATCGGCGGCTAGACTCCCCACTCATGACCGATCCCGCCGGCACCTACGACCCTCGCGAGCACAGCCGCGTCCTGCTGGACGGGCCGGACCGAGCCGCCGCGCGGGCCATGCTCAAGGCCATCGGCTTCACCGATGAGGACCTCTCCAAGCCGATCATCGGCGTCGGCACGACCTGGATCGAGACGATGCCCTGCAACTACAACCAGCGCGACCTGGCGGTGAAGGTCAAGGAGGGCATCCGGGCGGCGGGCGGCACGCCGATGGAGTTCAACACCATCGCCGTCTCCGACGGCGTGAGCATGGGCACCGAGGGCATGAAGGCGTCCCTGATCAGCCGCGAGGTGATCGCCGACTCGATCGAGCTCGTCGCGCGCGGCCACCTGTTCGACGGCCTCGTCTGCCTGGTCGGCTGCGACAAGACCCTGCCCGGCGCGGCCATGGCGCTGGCGCGGCTCGACCTGCCGGGGCTGGTCCTCTACAACGGCACCATCAACCCCGGCGTGGTGCGAGGGAAGCGCAACGCGACGGTGGTGACGGTGTTCGAGGCGATCGGCGCGTATCGGGCCGGGAAGATCGGCCTCGAGGAGCTGCGCGAGATCGAGGACGCCGCGTGCCCGGGGCCGGGCGCGTGCGGCGGCCAGTTCACGGCCAACACGATGAGCACCGCGCTCGAGTTCCTCGGCATCAGCCCAGGCGGCCTGAACGGGATCCCCGCCACCGATCCCGCCAAGGAAGCGGCGGCGACCCGTGCCGGCGAGCTGGTGATGGAGCTCGTGAACGACGGGCACGCGACCGTCCCAGATCATGACGCGGGCCGCGATCGACAACGCCATCGCATCGGTGGCGGCAACCGGCGGGTCGACCAACGGCGTGCTCCACCTGCTGGCCCTCGCGCACGAGCTGGGCATCCCCCTCGAGCTGGAGGACTTCGACCGCATCGCCGAACGGACGCCGATCGTCGCCAACATGATGCCCGGCGGCCGCTTCACGGCCCTCGACATCCACGAGGCGGGCGGGATCGGGCTGGTGGCGCGGGAGCTCATTCGCGGCGGGATGGTGGACGGCACCACGCGCAACGTCGACGGTCGCACGCTGGCCGAGGTCGCCGATGCGGCGACGGAGACGCCCGGCCAGGAGGTCGTCGTTTCGATCGAGCACCCGATCAAGCCGACCGGCGGCCTCGCGATCCTGCGCGGATCGCTGGCGCCCGACGGCTGCGTCGTCAAGCTTGCGGGCCACGAGATGCGCCAGTTCCGAGGCCCGGCGCGCGTGTTCGACTCCGAGGCCGACTGCTACGACGCGGTTCGCGCGCAGCGCATCGGCCCCGGCGACGTGGTCGTCATCCGCAACGAGGGGCCGGTGGGCGGCCCCGGCATGCAGGAGATGCTGTCGGTCACCGCCGCGCTGGTCGGCGAGGGCCTCGGCGGCGACGTCGCGCTGCTCACCGATGGGCGCTTCAGCGGCGGCACCCACGGACTGATGATCGGGCACGTCGCGCCGGAGGCGGCGCTCGGCGGACCCATCGCGATCGTCCGCGAGGGCGACGAGGTCGTCATCGACGTCGACGCCCGACGCCTGGACCTGGACGTGCCTGCCGACGAGCTGGCCCGGCGCCTCGCCGATTGGACGCCGCCCGAGCCCCGCTACCGCACCGGCGTCATGGCGAAGTACGCGGCGCTCGTCTCATCGGCCTCGAGGGCGCGGTGACGACCGGCGAGCGGCTTGCGCGGGCGCTCGTCGAGCGAGCCGGCGACCGCCGGGCTGCATGGCGTTCGGCGGTCGCACGGCCAATCGATCACTCGAACCGTTGCCGGTCAGCCGTCGTCGGGCACTGGCCCGAAGGTCCCACTGACCCAGGGTTGACAACACTGGTACGGTCCACCCATGTCCGTCGAGCGCGGCGCGTCCGCCGCTGAGCCAGTCGTGCGTCCGGTCCAGGCCGGGCTCCTCGGCGTGCTCGTACTCATCAGCATTCTTCGGCTCGTCATCCTTCTTGGATGGCGGGATGGAGGACGCTAGACCGAGTAGCCGGACAGGCACCCGAACAGCGCAACCGCCACCCCGCCAGGCCAAGGAGCCAGGCGGGGTTCTTGTTTCACCAGAGGAACCCAGGCCACATGACAGCACTCCCGCTCCCGAACAGCGCCTTTCCGCCCGCCGAGCAGGTCGCGCCGCGCATCGGTGCGCGCGCCGTATGCGAGGCGCTGGTCCGCGAGGGCGTCACCACCATCTTCGGCTACCCCGGCGGGACGGTCCTGCCGATCTACGACGTCCTGCGCGAGTTCCCGCTGCGCCACATCCTCGTCCGGCACGAGCAGGGCGGCGCGCACGCGGCCGACGGCTACAGCCGCGCAACCGGCGGCGTGGGCGTGGCCATCGCCACCAGCGGCCCCGGTGCCATCAATCTCGTCACCGGCCTGGCCACGGCCATGATGGACTCGGTGCCGATGGTCGCCATCACCGGCAACGTCCCGCGGGCGCTGCTCGGCAAGGACGCCTTCCAGGAGACCGATATCGTCGGCATCGCGCTGCCGGTCACCAAGTACGCCACCGTGGTCATGGACCCCGACGAGGTCCCCTACGCAGTCGCCGAGGCCTTCGAGATCGCCCGCAGCGGGCGGCCGGGCCCGGTGCTCCTCGACTTCCCGAAGGACGTGCTGCAGCTCGAGACATCGGTCCCCTATCCGGAGCCCTATCAGCTGCGGCTGCCGGGGCTGCTGCGACCCGTCCGCGGCGACGTGCCGGAGGCGGACGACCTGGCCGAGATGATCGCGACCGCCGAGCGGCCGCTGATCCTGAGCGGCCACGGCGTGCAGATCGCCGGCGCCGTCGACCTGCTGCTCCAGGTCGCCGAGCGCACCGAGATCCCCGTCGCGCACACGCTGCTCGGGATCGGCAACATGGACGAGACGCATCGCCTGTCCGCCGGGTACGCCGGCATGCACGGCTGGATGCACGTCAACAAGATGATCCAGCAGTGCGACCTGCTGATCGGGATCGGCTGCCGATACGACGACCGGATCACCGGCAAGACGAGCACGTTCGCGCCGAACGCGCAGGATCGTGCACGTCGACGTCGACCGCAGCGAGATCGGCAAGAACGTGCGCACCGACCTCGGCATCGTGGCCGATGCCGGCGACCTGCTCGCCGCGCTCCTGCGCCGGCTGCCGCAGTCCGAACCGCGGACGGAGTGGATGGACCAGCTCGCCGCGTGGCGCGAGGTCAGCGAGGCCCGCTCGTGGCACGGCTCCGGTGCCTGGCGCGAGGGCCGACTGAGTGCCGACTACGTCGTCGACCAGATCGGTGAGGCGACCGGTCACCAGGCGACCCTCGTCAGCGACGTCGGGCAGAACCAGATGTGGGCGGCGCGCTACTTCGGCTTCCGCCACCCGTACCGGCACCTCAGCAGCGGCGGGCTGGGCACCATGGGCTACGCGGTCCCCGCGGCCATGGGCGCGGCGCTCGGCGCTCCCGACCGGGAGACCTGGGCGATCGTCGGCGACGGCGGCTTCCAGATGACGATGCAGGAGCTCGCGACGCTGGTCCAGGACCAGATCCCGGTGCGGATCGCGGTCCTCAACAACCATCGGCTGGGGATGATCCGCCAGTGGCAGGAGATCATCTACGACGAGAACTATCACTCCGCCGAGCTGCTCGGTCCGGACCTGCTGCGCCTGTGCGAGGCGTACGGCATCCCGGCCTGGCGTGCGACGCGGCCCGACGAGGTTGCCGGTGTCATCGCCGAGGCGCGGAAGGCGCCCGGACCCGGCGCTGATCGACTTCCACCTCGACGAGGCGCAGAACGTCTATCCCATGATGCTGCCCGGGAAGGGCCTCTCCGACATGGTCGACGGGAGAGCCCGAGTGAGCGCCATGCCGGCGCCTCGCAGGACCGTTCCGGCCGGCGAGGCCGATGCGGTCCACCGCCGCCACGTCGTGAGCGCGCTGGTCGTCGACCGCCCCGGGACGCTGAACCGCGTGTCGGGCCTGCTGCGCGCCCGCAGCTTCAACATCGAGTCGCTGACCGTCGGCACCACGCACGAGCCCGGCCGCTCGCGGATGACGATCGCCATCCGCGGCGACGACGGGCACCTGCGCCAGGTGCTCGCGCAGCTCGAGCGGATCATCGAGGTCCTGGAGGTCACCGACCTCACCAGCGCACCGCACATCGAGCTGGAGCTGGTGCTGGTGGAGCTCGATCCGCCGCGTTCCCCGGCAGCGGAGCGCTCCCTCGAGGGCGTCCTGGCGTCCGCCGGCGGCGAGACGCTCTCGACCGGCCCGGATGTGTGGCGAGCTCGCCTCACGGCCACCCCCGACACGATCGATCACGCCCTCGAGGCGCTGCGCGGCCACGGCCTGCGCAGCCTCGTCCGCGCCGGCGCGGTGGCCATGGCAGCGCCTCCCACCGCCGATCTCGAGACAACCCAAAGCACCACTGAGAACGGAGCGACCCGGTCATGACCAAGCTCATCTACGACGCCGATATCGATGCGTCGGCCCTCGACGGCCAGACCGTGGCCGTCATCGGCTACGGCAGCCAGGGCGAGGCGCATGCGCGCAACCTGTCCGAATCCGGCGTCAACGTCGTGGTCGGCCTGCGACCGGACTCGACCTCCGCCTCCCGGGCTCGCGAAGCCGGCCTCCGCGTGACCGATGCCGGGAGCGCCACCGCCGAGGCGAACGTGGTCATGGTGCTGGTGCCCGACACCGCCGCGCCGGCGGTCTACCACGGCGAGATCCAGCCGAACCTCCGCGACGGCACGCTCCTGATGTTCGCCCACGGCTTCAACATCCACTTCGGCGAGGTCGACCCGCCCGGCGGCATCGACGTCGGGATGGTCGCCCCGAAGGGCCCCGGCCACCTGGTGCGTCGCCTGTACGAGGGTGGCGGCGGCGTCCCGGCGCTGTTCGCCGTCCATCGCGACGCGACCGGCACGGCTCGGGCACGGACGCTCGCCTACGCGCGCGGCATCGGCTCGTCGCGCGCCGGCGTGCTGGAGACCACGTTCGCCGAGGAGACCGAGACCGACCTGTTCGGCGAGCAGGCCGTCCTGTGCGGCGGCGTGACGTCGCTGGTGCAGGCCGGCTTCGAGACGCTGGTCGATGCCGGCTACCAGCCGGAGCTCGCCTACTTCGAGACGATGCACGAGCTGAAGCTGATCGTCGACCTGATGTACCAGGGCGGCCTGCAGTACATGCGCTACTCGATCAGCGACACGGCCGAGTACGGCGACTACGTGTCGGGGCCGCGCATCATCGACGATCGGATCCGCGCCGAGATGAAGAAGATCCTGACCGAGATCCAGGACGGCACCTTCGCGAAGCGCTGGATCGAGGAGGGCCGGCGCGGCGCTCCCGAGTTCAAGCGTCTGCGCGCCGAGAACGCAAGGGCCCGCATCGAGGATGTCGGGGCCGAGCTGCGCAGCCACATGGACTTCATCGGCCCGAAGCAGCGCGCCCGACGGATGGGCCGAGGGTGGCCGCGAGAAGGCCGAGTCGGTACCCGGCGAGGGCGTGGCCTGATGCCGCGGATCCGCGTCTTCGACACCACCCTGCGCGACGGGGAGCAGACGCCCGGGGCGGCGCTGACCGTCGACGAGAAGGTCACCATCGCCAAACAGCTGGCGCGCCTGCGCGTCGACGTCATCGAGGCCGGCTTTCCGGCCGCCTCCCCCGGCGAGGCGGAGGCGGTGCGGCGCATCTCGGCCGAGGTGGGCGCGGCGGACGACGCGCCGGCCATCGCCGCGCTGGCGCGCTGCGTCCCGGCCGACGTGACGGTCGCCGCCGCGGCGCTCGATCCGGCGCGGAAGCGGCAGCTGCACGTCTTCATCGCCACCAGCGACATCCACATCACGCACAAGCTGCGCACCACCCGCGAGGACGTCCTCGAGCGGATCCGCACCTGCGTCGCACAGGCGCGGCGCATGGTCGGGCCGGACCACGACGTCGAGTTCAGCGCGGAGGATGCCTCGCGCTCCGAGCTGCCGTTCCTGCTGGAGGCCTACGAGGCCGCCGTCGAGGCCGGTGCATCGGTCATCAACGTGCCCGACACCGTCGGCTACACGGAGCCGAAGGAGTACGCCGCGGTCGTGAAGCAGGTGGTCAAGGCTGTCGGGCGACGCGCGATCGTGAGCACCCACTGCCACAACGACCTGGGCCTCGCCACCGCCAACACGCTCGCCGCCATCCAGGCCGGTGCGCGCCAGGTCGAGGTCACCGTCAACGGGCTCGGCGAGCGCGCCGGCAACGCCTCGCTCGAAGAGGTGGTCATGGCGCTGCGCACGCGGCCGACCCAGTTCCGATCGGCCACGACCGGGGTGGCGACCGAGCAGCTCACCGCCACCAGCCGCCTGGTGAGCTACCTCACCGGCATCCCCGTCCAGCCGAACAAGAGCGTGGTCGGCGCCAACGCCTTCGCCCACGAGTCGGGCATCCACCAGGACGGATTCCTGAAGAACCCGCTGACCTACGAGATCATGACCCCCGAGTCGGTCGGCCTGTCCGGCTCGACGCTGACGCTCGGCAAGCTCTCCGGTCGCGCCGGGTTCGACGAGCGCCTGCGACGGCTCGGCATCCACGTCGAGCCCGAGATGCTCGACCTGCTCTACGGCGAGGCAATCAGCCTGGCGGACCAGAAGAAGCAGGTGACCGATGCGGACCTGCTCGCGCTCGCCGAGATGCACGCCGATCCCGTCCCGCAGCTCGTCCAGCTCGAGCACTGGGCGGCCGCCAGCCGCCAGGGCGAGTCGAGCTCCGGCAACGTCTCGCTCTTCTACGAGGGCAAGACCTTCCGCGCCTTCGCCGGCGGCAACGGGCCCGGTCGACGCGCTGCTCTCGGCGGTCGACAACGCGCTCGAGCAGATCATCGCCGGGCGGCCGCAGCTGGTCGACTATCAGCTCCGCTCGATCGGCTCCGGGGAGGACGCCCAGGGCGAGGCGACCGTCAAGATCTCGGCGCCGGCCGGCGAGGGCGACGTGCCGCAGGTCTTCACCGGCCACGGGTTATCCACCAACGTGGTCGAGGCGTCGTTACGCGCCTACCTGGCGGCCGTCAACAAGCTCATCGCCGAGCACCCGGTCGCGGCCGATGCGGTCGAGGCCGCGCGACAGCGGCGTTCCGGCGGCGAGCCCGTTCCGACCCCCGCGGGGAGCCATCCGTGAGGCGGCACCGCGTCGCCTACCTTCCCGGCGACGGGATCGGCCCGGAGGTCTGCGACGTCGCGCGACGCTGCGTCGAGGCCGCCGGAGCGCGGTTCGGATTCGAGGTGAGCTGGGACGAGCAGCTGGTCGGCGGTGCCGCGATCGACGCGACCGGTGAGCGCGCTGCCGGCTGCCACCCTCGAGGCCTGCCGTGCCGCCGACGCCGTCCTGCTCGGCGCCGTGGGCGGTCCGCAGTGGGACGATCCCTCGGCACCCACCCGGCCCGAGGACGCGCTGCTCGGCCTGCGATCGGCGCTCGAGCTGTTCGCCAACCTGCGCCCCGTCACCGCCCACGCCGCGCTCGACGCGGCGTCTCCGCTGCGTCCCGAGGTCCGGGCCGGCGCCGACATCCTGATCCTGCGCGAGCTGACCGGCGGCCTCTACTTCGGCCGCCCGCAGGGACGCGAGGAGCGACGACGGGGTCGAGTCGGCCGTCGACACGCTGCGCTACACGCGCCCGGAGATCGAGCGCATCGTGGAGCTGGCGTTCGACCTCGCCGCCGATCGGCGCGGGCACCTCACCAGCGTCGACAAGGCCAACGTGCTGGCCTCCAGCCGGCTCTGGCGCGAGGTCGTGGACGAGCTCGCGCCGACGCCATCCCGATCGGTCAGCGTCGAGCACGCGCTGGTCGACTCGACCGCCTACCTGATCCTGACCCAGCCGGCGCACTACGACGTGATCGTGACCGAGAACATGTTCGGCGACATCCTGTCCGACGAGGCGGCCGCGATCGCCGGGTCGCTGGGCCTGCTCGCCTCGGCGAGCCTCGGCACGCGCGTGACGGAGAAGGGTCGGTTCGGCCTCTACGAGCCGGTGCACGGCAGCGCACCGGGCATCGCCGGCCAGGGGCTGGCCAATCCGCTGGCCACCGTCTCCAGCGCCGCGCTCATGCTGCGCCTGAGCCTCGGCGAGACCGATGCCGCCGATGCGCTCGATGCGGCCGTCACCGCAGCCATCGAGGACGGCCCGCGTACCGGCGACCTCGGTGGGTCGGACGGCACCGAGGCGGTCGCCGGGTTCCTGCTGGCGCGGATCGACGAGCGAGTGGAGGTGCCGGCATGACGCTCCCCGATCGTCCTGTACGACACGACCCTGCGCGACGGCACGCAGCGCGAGGGCCTCGTCCTCTCGCTGGCCGACAAGCTCAAGATCGCGCGCCGCCTCGACGAGGCCGGCTTCCCGTACATCGAGGGCGGCTGGCCCGGATCGAACCCGAAGGACGAGGAGTTCTTCGCGGCCGCGCGCAGCATGACCTTCCGGCACGCGAAGCTCGCCGCGTTCGGATCGACCCGCCACCGCGCCAACCGCGCGGACGAGGACCCGAACCTGCGCGCCCTCATCGCGGCCGAGACGCCGGTGACCACCATCTTCGGCAAGAGCTGGCTGCTCCACGTCATCGACGTCCTCGGCGCGACCGCCGACGAGAACCTGGCGATGATCGGCGAGTCGGTCGACTTCCTGCGCGCCGCCGGGCGCGAGGTCATCTACGACGCCGAGCACTTCTTCGACGGCTACAAGGCCGATGCGGCCTACGCGATCGCCACCCTGCGCGCCGCCGTCGCGGCCGGCGCGACGACGGTGGTGCTGTGCGATACCAACGGCGGCTGCCTCACCGAGGAGGTCGCCGCGCTGACGCGGAACGTGGGTGCCGAACTGGGCAGCGGCGTTGCCCTCGGCATCCACGTTCATGACGACGCCGGCCTGGCGGTGGCTAACTCCCTCGCCGCCGTCCAGGCCGGTGCCAGTCACGTCCAGGGCACCATCAACGGCTACGGCGAGCGCTGCGGCAACGCGAACCTCGTCACCATCTGGGCCAACCTGGCGCTCAAGCTCGGACTCGAGACCGTTCCCGGCAGCGACGACCTGACGCACCTGCCCGAGCTCTCGCGCTTCGTGGCCGAGGTCGCCAACATCGCGCCCGACGCGCACCAGCCCTACGTCGGCACCAGCGCCTTCGCCCACAAGGGCGGCGTGCACGGCGCCGCGACGGCGCGCGTGGAGCAGGCCTACCAGCACGTCGACCCGGAGGTGGTCGGCGGGACGTCGCGACTGGTCGTCAGCGAGCTCGGCGGTCGCGCCAACGCCGCCTGGCGCGTGCGCCAGCTCGGCGCAGCTGGCATCCGAGGGGCTCGACTCGGCCGAGCTGTAGCCGGCTGGTCAAGCAGCTCGAGTCGGAGGGCGCCAGCTTCGAGGGCGCCGATGCCTCCTTCGAGCTCCTCGTCCGCCGCCGGCGCGACGACTACGTGGCGCCGTTCCGGATCGTCGACTTCACGGTCATCGTCGAGCGCCGCAACGGTGCGGCGCCGCGTGCCGAGGCCAGCGTCAAGGTCGAGGTCGACGGCGAGGTGCTGCACACCGCGGCCGACGGCAACGGGCCGGTCAACGCGCTCGACCTCGCACTGCGCAAGGCGCTCGGCGCGTTCTACCCGGCCCTCGACGACGTGCACCTGGTCGACTACAAGGTGCGGATCATCGACGGCGAGGCGGCCACCGGCGCCCGCACCCGGGTGATCATCGAGACCGGGCACGAGACCGGCACCTGGCTCACCGCCGGCGCCGACGCCAACATCATCGCCGCCAGCCTGGCCGCCCTGCACGACTCGCTCGAGTACGCCATCTGGCGCCTCGACGCCCGTCCGCAGCGTCGCGACGAGCGCAGCTCATCGCACGCGGCGCACAACCCCGCACCCCTCGCGGCCGGAGAGCCGTCGTGACCGCGGTCGAGCCCCGACCGGCGTCCGCGGCGGCCGAGCTCGGCGCGTGGGCGTACTTCGAGGGCGCCGTCGTCCCCATCGGCGAGGCCAAGGTGAGCATCGCCACCCACACGTTCAACTACGGCACGGCGGTGTTCGAGGGGATTCGTGCCTACCGGCAGGGCGACGGCAGCACCGCCATCCTGTTCGCCAGCGAGCATTACGAGCGGATGCTGCGCAACGCGCGCCTGCTGCGCGCATCGGTCCCCGAGTCCGCCGACGACCTCGTCGAGATCACGCGCGACCTGCTGCGCCGCAATGCGCACGACGGCGACGCGTACATCCGGCCGCTCGTCTACAAGTCGGCGCACACGATCCGGGTCAAGCTGACCGGGCTGGACGACCGGGTCGCCCTGTTCACCATCCCGCTCGGCGACTACCTGCCGACCGGCGGCATCCGCGTCACCGTGTCGGGCTGGCAGCGGGTCAGCGACAACGCCATCCCCGCCCGCGGCAAGGTGAGCGGCTCGTACGTGAACGCCGCCTTCGCGGCCGAGGACGCGCATGCCGGCGGCTACGACGACGCGATCCTGCTGACCGGCGACGGCCACGTGGCCGAGGCATCGGCCGCCAACATCTTCGTGGTGCGCGGCAACGAGGTTGCCACGCCACCCCTGACCGATGACGTCCTCGCCGGGATCACGCGCACCGCCATCCTTCGCATCGCCGCCGATGCCGACCTCGACGTCGTCGAGCGGCGGATCGACCGATCCGAGCTCTACCTGGCCGACGAGGTGTTCCTCACCGGCACCGGCGTCCAGGTGGCGCCGATCTCTTCGATCGACGACCGGCCCATCGGGACCGGCGAGTTCCCGACCTCTCTCGACATCCAGCGTCGCTACTTCGCCGCGGTGCGCGGCAGCGACGAGCGCTACGCCAGCTGGCTCACCCCGATCTGACCCGCCGCCGCTGTCCGCGGCCACCCGCAAGGAGAACGAACCGATGACGCTTCCCCAGCCCGACCCAACCGCTGCCACCGAGGACGGCCTGAGCATCGAGCGCTGGTCCGCGACCAGCGGCAGCGAGCGCGGCAGCCGCGCCTCGCTCGTCCTCCAGGGCGGCGGCCATCGGTGGCGCGCCCATGCCGACGGCAACGGCGCGGTCGATGCCCTGATGCGCGCCGTCGACGACGCGCTGGCGCCGCTCCTCGGCGAGGGCGTGGCGCTGGCGACCTACGACGTCCACGCCACCGGGCCGGGCCACGAGACGAAGGCATCGGTCTCGCTCTCCGTCCGCAGCCGCGGCGACGCCGACGGCCCGCTCTATCCCGGCCACTTCGTGAGCGAAAACGTGCTCGAGGCATCGATCGGCGCCTACGTCGACGCGGTCAACGCGCTCCTCGTCGACACGGGCGTCGACATCGCATCGGCCGTGCCGACCCCGGGCGAGACCGACACCCACGAGACCGATCCGGAGCACCGATCCGGCGCCAAGGATCGGATCATGTCGGCCTACAACCACTGAGGTTGGTCAGGACTCCTCGGTGATCCGCGCGTAGGCGGCCGCGACGGCGAGGACGATGGCCCCGAACAGGATCTGGCGAACCGCCTCCCCCAACCCCAGGACGTTCAGGAGCGTCGTCAGCACGGTGAGGATGACCGCCCCCACGATCGTTCCGGCATAGCCGCCGCGTCCGCCGAAGATCGACGTTCCGCCGATCACTACCGCAGCCACGGACGGCAGGAGATAGGCGTCCACCAGGCGACCGGTCGCACTGCCGATGACGCCCGCGTACACCAGCCCCGCGATGCCGGCGAGGATGCCGGAGATCACGTACAGAACGACCAGCACCGCGCCGACGCGCACACCGGCCAGCCGAGCGGCGGTCTCGTTGTCGCCGACGGCGTACAGCAGCCGTCCGTAGCCGAACCGCCGCAGCCCGAAGAGGATGAGCCCGGCCAACGGAACGAACAGCAACAGGCTGTTCGGCAGGAAGCCCAGGAGGGACTGGCCGCCGAGCCAGGTGATCTCCGGCGGCACACGCGTGCCGCCTGAGATGTTCGCCCGCGAGTACACGTTCACCGCGCCGGAGACGATCAGGCTCATGCTGATCGTCATGATCAACGGGTGGACGCGGAACACGCCGACCCCGATGCCGTTCACCAGGCCGACCAACGCCGCCGGCACGAGCGCGATGAGCGAGGCTCCGAGCCAGCCGACGTCCGACACCATCGTCGCCATGACGTAGGCCGTCATCGACGCGACGACCGCGACGGAGAGGTCGATGCCGCCGGTCAGCATCGTCAACGTCTGGCAGGCGGCGATGATGGCGAGAGGAATCGCGAACCGCATCGTGCTCGACACCCATGTCGCCGTCACGATCCCGGGCTGCGCGATCTGGAGGATCAGGACGAGCAGCGCCAGCAGAAGGAAGAGTGGGACGAGCGGTCGGTCGCGCATCCAGGCGCGCGCCACGGCGAGCGTGGATTGGGAGCGGGCGGTGGCGACACCGGCGGTCATGCCGTCCTCCGCCGCAGCGTCACGTAGGCGCCCAGCATGACCACCGCCACCATGATCACCCCCTGGATGACGGTCGAGAACGCCGGCTCCACCCCGAGGAAGAGCAGGTCGGCTCGGATCAGCCCCAGGATGAAGATTCCGATGATCGGGCCGAGCAATCCGCCGCGACCACCGGCCAGGCTCACCCCTCCGAGCACGATGGCCGCGACGCTGAGGAGGAGGTACGGGCCGGGGACCGGTTGGCCGATGCCCGTGCTCGCGGTCAGCGCCAGCCCACCCAGCGTGGCGAAGAAGCCGGCGAAGGCATACGAGGCGATCTTCGTTCGGCCCACGTTCACGCCGCTGCGGAAGGCAGCCAGCTGGTTGGACCCGATGGCGTAGAGCGAGAGACCGAGCCGCGACCGCCGCAACGGGATCCAGATCGCGAACGCCACCACCAACAGCAGAACCAGTGGCGCGGGGCACAAGGTCGATGCCCAGCCCGCCATCGATCAGGTCACCGAGCCAGTCGACCGAATCGCCGCCCGGCGTGGGCAGGACCAGCAGTGCCGCACCTGCCCAGACGAACAGCATCGAGAGCGTGACGACGATGTCGGGTACGCGGCTGATGACCACGAGGAAGCCGTTGATCAGCCCGATGACGATGCCGATGAGCAGGACCAGCAGTACCACGGGCACCGACAGCTCGGGCGCATTGAGGAGAAGCACGGCAGAGATCACGTTCGTCAGCGCGATGACCGAGCCAATCGACAGGTCGATCCCGCCCGAGATCACCACGATCGCCTGTCCGGCAGCCGCGAACGCGACGGGCAGGGAGGCGATCGCGAGGGCCTCGAGCCCGTAGCTGGGGCGCAGGAGCAGGGTGCCGACGAACAGGATGATGAACACCCCAATGAGACCGATCGTCCACGCGTCGCCACCCATCGCGCGCGCCACACGATCGCGCCAGCTCATGCGCTCCGGGAGTGGCTCGGCAACCACGGCGGCAGCGTCGTTAGACTCCGTCACTCAAGCGGCTCCCGCGGCCACAGGCAGCCCATGGGCCGAGCGAAGGAGCGTCGGCTCGTCCGCCCGCGCTGCCGGAAGCTCATCGACGACGCGGCCCCCGAAGATGACGATGGCGCGGTCGCAGACGCGCTGGATCTCTTCCAGCTCAGAGGTGAGGAGCAGGACCGCGGCACCGGCGGCGGCCAGCTCGCGGACGAGCTCGTAGATCTCACGCTTGGTGCCGATGTCGATCCCACGCGTCGGGTCGTAGAAGAGGAATGTGCGCACACCGCTCCCGAGCCATCGCGCGATCGTGACCTTCTGTTGGTTGCCCCCCGACAGTCGCCTCGCCTCTGACTGCGCGCGCGTGTCGATCTGCAGCCGCTCGATCGCGCCCGTCACGCGACGTGATTCCGGCCCGCGCGTTCACCAGGCCCCAGCGCCGCGCGGCGGCGATGGCGGGCAGCGCAATGTTCTCGCGAACCGAGCGCTGCATGAGCAGCGCCGACGATCGGTCCGCCGGCACGAGGACGATCCCGGCGCGGATGGCGTCGGCGGGATGCCGAAGCGTGACCGACGATCCATCGACCAGCATCTCGCCGGCTCCCGGGCGTGTCTGCCCGCACAGGATGTCGAACAGCTCGTCCTGTCCCTGGCCCTCGAGCGCGACGACCCCGAGCACCTCGCCGGCGTGGACGTCGAACGAGACGTCCACGAGGTTGCGGGCCGCACCGAGGGAGCGCGCCGAGAGTCGTGGCACGGCGTCGGGAGCCGGCGTGGCGGTCGTCCTGGCTGCCGGTGTCGCGGCCTCCGCGGACGCGGCCGCCGGCCCGAGCATGAGCTTGACGATCTCCTCTTCCGCGCCAGCTCCAGGCACGATCTCGACCACCCCGACCGTGCTGCCCTCTCGCAGGACTGTCGCGCGGTCACAGAGCCCGGCAACCTCGAGCATGCGGTGGGAGATGAAGATGACCGAGCGCGATGTCCCGCGATGGCTGGCGACGACCTCGAGCACGCGGGCCGTGAGGTCCGCCGGCAGCGCAGCGGTCATCTCGTCGAGCAGCAGCACGTCCGGCTCGATGGCGAGGGCGCGGGCCAGGTCGACGATCCGAAGCGTGGCGAGAGGCAGGTCCCTTGCCGGGACGCGCAGGTCGAGGTCGGCAATGCCGAGATCGGCGATCCGCTCGCGGAACGGGCCGATCGGGGTCTCGGTCAGGACGAGGTTCTCGGCGATCGTGAGGTCGGGGATGATCGCCGGCTCCTGGTACACCGACACCATGCCGGTCCGGCGGGCCTCGGCCGGCGAGTTGGCGGCGCGGTCCTGGCCGCGGAGCTGAATCGTCCCGGCGTCCGGCTTGACGGCTCCGGTCAGGATCTTGACCAGGGTGCTCTTGCCCGCCCCGTTCGCACCCATCAGGGCGTGAATCTCGCCCGGGCGGACGCTCAGCGACGCGTCGCGCAGCGCCGTGACCGCGCCGTAGCGCTTCTCGACGCCGGTCGCCTCGAGCAGGAGCTCCGTCATCCGCCTACCGTCCCGGTCCGTGGGGTTCGGGCGGGGGCACCGGCGTGGCGCCGGCACCCCCGCAGTAAACGTTCGCTGGTCAGGCGAAGGTTACGGCCCTTCGCACCCGATGATGTCCTCCTTCGTGTAGTCGGTCCATCCCTCGAGGGTGTACTGGAGCGGCCAGGTCTCCTCGATGTCGGGATCGGCGGCCTCTTCGAGCTGCGCGATGCCCTCCTCGGTGTCGTTCGCCCAGATCTGCGGCTCGGTGAGCGTGATGCGCTCGGCCGGCTCCTCGCCATCGAGGATCTGCAGCGCGAGCGTGACGCCGGCGCCACCCACGGCTGCGGAGTTCGTGACGGCGGCACCGACGAGGCCGTCGACCTCGAGCAGCTGCTGCACGAAGCCGGCATTGTCGGCGCCGACGATCGGCACGAGCTCGGCATCGGCCTCGATCAGCGCGTCGACGATCACGTTGTCGATGCCCGAAGTCCAGATGCCGTCGTAGTTGTCGCCGGTGGCCAGGAAGTCATGTGAGCTGCTGCACACCCTTGCCCTGGTCCCAGTCGGTCTGGCTCCTCGAAGATCACGTTGATGTCCGGGTTCTCTTCCAGCGCGCGCTGGAAGCCCGCGTCGCGATCGTCGTCGGCGGCCGCGCCGGCGATGCCGCGCATGTACACCACGTCGCCCGCGCCGCCCATCTTCTCGAACAGCCACGTGGCGCCGAGGTAGGCGTACTGCTCCTGGTCGTTGCTCAGGACGAAGGCGCTCTCCTCGGTCACCGCCTGGTCGACGGCCACGACGGTGATCCCCGCCTCGGTCGCCTCGGCCAGCGCATCGCCGATGGCATCCCGGTCAGCCGGGTTCACGACGATCGCGTCGACATCCTGGGCGATCAGGTTCCGCAGGTCTTCCAGCTGCCCGGCAGCGTCGGTGTCGCGATGGTTGACCGTGAGCTCGGCCACTTCTCCGGACACGACCGACTGCGCATTGATCGAGCAGATCATCTCCTCGCGCCAGCCGTTGTTGGTCAGCGTGTTCGACACGCCGATGTGATAGGCGCCTTCGCCGCCGCCGCCGCTGGCGTCCGGCGAACCGCCGCCACCGCCCGTGCAGCCGGCGATGACGAACGTGAGCGGCAAACCCCGCCACGAGCGTCCGGCTCCTCTTGACTCTGTTCATACCGTTCCTGACTCCTCTACTCCGATGATCCGGCCCGGCCTCAGAAGCCGGCGGACTTGCCACGATTGAGACGATGCGTCTCGGTCTCAGCTTCGTCAGTCACCTCCTGGTCGCTGGTCGATCGCATGGGCGATGCGCCGGGCATGCTCTTGGGGATCGCTGTGCGTTCATTCAGTAGCACCGTCGTCGGCCGCAGCGGAGGCCACCGGCGAGGCGCCGTCACGCCGTGCTCGGAAGTCGTCGAGGATCGGCTTCGTCTGCGTGGCGCCGATGCGGGTCACGCCCAGGTTCATCACCGCCAGCAGGTCGTCGAGCGTCCGCACGCCGCCGGCCGCCTTGATCTGGACGTGCGGCGAGGTGACGCGGCGCATGAGCGCCAGGTCCTCGTGGGTCGCCCCGGACGGCGCGAAGCCGGTGGAGGTCTTCACGAAGTCGGCGCCCGCCGCCTCGGCCAGGCGCGAGCCACGCTCCTTCTCGTCGTCGGTCAGGTAGGCGTTCTCGAGGATGACCTTGACGATCGCGCCGGCCTCGTGGGCGACCGCCACGACGGCGGCGATGTCGTCCCGCACGTCCTGGTCGCGGCCGGAGCGCAGGGCGCCGATCGGGATGACCATGTCGAGCTCGGTGGCGCCGTTGGCGAGCGCGTCGCGCGCCTCGAAGACCTTCGTGGCGGTCGTCGACGAGCCATGCGGGAACCCGACCACCGTGCCGACCGCCACGTCCGTGCCGTCGAGGATCGAGACGGCGCGCTTCACGTCCAGCCGGGCGCACGCAGACCGACGCGACGTCGTACTCGGCCGCGAGGCGGCAGCCGGCCTCGATGAACGCGTCGTCGAGCTCCGGCTTGAGCAGCGAGTGGTCGATCGTCTTGGCGAGCTGGCGCTCGGTGACGGTCTCGACGGTGATCGGCAGCGCTCGTGAGGCTCACTTGATGTACGGGCCGGAGGATGTCGCGGGCGAGCAGGAAGCCGCGCTTGACGAGCTCGTCGGTGCCCTCGAAGTCGCGGTCCTCGTGCTCGATGATGACGTCGCCGTCGTAGCCGGCGCGCCACAGCGCGGCGAAGATGCGGCCCCAGTTCGCCTCGCCCAGGCCGGGCAGCCGCGGGATCTGCCAGCCGATGCCGCCGACGAGAGCGACCCGCGCTCGTAGAGCCCGTCGCGGTCGATCTCGACGTCCTTGGCCTGCACGTGGAGGATGTGCGGCCCGAACTCGCGGATGAAGCGCTCCTGGTCGATCATCAGCCAGACGAGGTGCGACGGGTCGTAGTTCAGGCCGATCGTGTCGCCCCACTCGCTCGATGATCCGGCGCCAGATGTACGGCGACCAGGCGATGTTGTTGCCGGCCGGCCACTCGTCGTAGCTGAAGATCATCGGGCAGTTCTCGATCGTGATCTTCACGCCGTGCGTCTTGGCGTGCTCGACGATCGTCGGGCCAGACCTCGAGCGCCGTCTCCCAGTTGGCGTCGACGTGCTTCGACGGCGTCGCCGCCCATGAAGGTGTTGAAGAACGGCACGCCCATCTTGGCCGCGGCCTCGATCACGAGCTTCTGGTGCGCGATCGCCGCCTCACGCACCTCGCGGTCGGGGTGCATCGGGTTCGGGTAGTAGCCGAGCCCCGAGATCGCCAGGCCGTGCGAGGCGACCTCGTCGACGATCTCGCTGGCCCTGCGCCTCGGACAGGTCGGTGACGTCGATGTGCGAGGTGCCCGCGTAGCGACGCGCTCGGCCCCTCGACCGGCGGCCAGCAGGCGATCTCGAGGCTCTCGAAGCCGTTCGCGCCCGCCCAGTCGGCGACCTCCATGAGCGGCGTGTCGGGGAAGCGGGGCGGTCAGGAAGCCGAGCCTCATGCGGGCATCCTCCAGCTCGACGCGATCGGCGCCGCGTGCGGTCGACCTCGATCCAGCGCCCGTCGCGGGCGCTGGCGGCCACGGCATCGCCGACCAGCATCTCGTCGTGGCCGTCGGCGAAGGTCGGATAGCGCGGGCGCTCGGCCGGCCGGCCCTCGCCGACGTCGGCGTAGATCGGCGCGGAACAGCGCGCGGAACGTGTCGGCGAAGCCCTCGACGTGGCCGCCGGGCAGGGCGGCGGCCGCCTGCGCCGGCCGGGCCCATGAGCGCCGGGTTGCGGATGAGGATCTCGTTCGGCGCGTTCGCGGTGGCCGATCCACAGCTGGTCCGGCTGCTCCGAGTCCCAGGCCGCGGCCGCGGTCGAGCCGTCGATCTCGTACTCGAGCGAGTTCTTGCGGCCCGGCGCTGAGCTGGCTGATGGCGACCGTGCCGCGGGCGCCGTTCTCGAAGCGCAGCAGGATCGTGGCGGTGTCCTCGGTCTGCGATCTCTCGCTCGACGGTCTCGGCGGCGCGCTCGGTCGAGAAGGTCTCGACCGGGCCGGTGGGCTGCTGGCGCGTCGGGATGAACGTGGCGAGGTCGGCCATGACCTCGGTGATGCGGAGGCCGGTGATGAAGCGACAGAGGTCGAGCCAGTGGGAGCCGATGTCGCCGACCGCCCGCAGCGAGCCGCCGAGATCGGGCTCGAGCCGCCAGTTCCAGTCGGTCTCGAGCAGCAGCCAGTCCTGGAAGTAGTGCCCGCGTCACGAGCCGCACGTCGCCGAGCGCGCCGTCGCGCACGAGCTCGCGGACGTGCTGGTTGAGCGGATAGAAGCGGATGTTGAAGTTCACCGCGTTGACGCGGCCGCTCTCGGCGGCGAGCGCGACGAGCTCGCGCGACTCGTCCGAGGTCATGGCCAGCGGCTTCTCGCACACCACGTGGCGGCCGGCGGCGAGGATCTCCCGCACCTGCGGATGGTGGAGGTGGTTCGGCGAGGTGACGTGCACGACCTCGACGCGCGTCGTCGGCGAGCAGGTCGGCGAGGCTGACGCGTAGGCCTTCGGCACGCCGATGCGCTCGGCGCCTGGCCGCGCCGCGCTCCGGCGTCGATCCGAGGAGCCCGTGACCTGCACGCCCAGGCGTCGAAGGGCCTCGATGTGGACGGTGCCGATGAAGCCGCTGCCGATCACGGCGGCCCCGATCTCGCTCGGGCGCCTCACTCCGAGGCACCACGTCGGTCTGCACCCGGCTGATCGTACTTTGGCCTGTCAATAGCAAAAGTCTGCGACTCTGCGGTATATGCATGTGCAACGACAAGAGTCTCGCCCTCGGATCGCCGTGCGCCTGGACCATCGCCCGACCTGCCGGGGACGGCGCGCGAGCCGGCCAGCCAGCCGGTCCCGGACGAGGCGCTCGACGCGCTCGTCGCTGGTCCTCGACGAGATCCGGCTCGGCCGGTTCGCGCTCGCGATCGGAGCTCGTCGCGCGCACCGGCCTGACCGCGGCATCGTCGCGCAGCGCGTCGGCGAGCTGCTCGAGCTCGGGCTCGTCGTCGAGGGCGAGGTCGGGCCGAGCACCGGCGGTCGTCCGCCGCGCCGGATCTCGTTCCGGGCCGATGCCGGGCACATCCTGGTCGCCGACCTGGGCGCCACCAGCATCGACGTGGCGGTCACGGACCTCGACGGGCCGCATCCTCGGCCACCGCGACGAGCCCGCGGACGTCTCCGCCGGGCCGGAACGCTGCCTTCGCGCGATCGAGGAGCTGTTCGAGGAGCTGCTCGACGCGACGCGCGACCTGCCCGGCCCGCTGTGGGGCGTCGGGATCGGCGTGCCCGGGCCGGTCGAGTTCCGCACCGGGCGGCCGGTCTCGCCGCCGATCATGCCCGGCTGGGACGGATACCCGGTGCGCGAGCGCTTCGCCGATCGCTACGGCGCGCCGGTCTGGGTCGACAACGACGTGAACATCCTCGCCCTCGGGGAGTGGCGCTCGGGCATCGCCGTCGGCCACGACAACGTGGTGGTCGTCAAGATCGGCACCGGCATCGGCGCCGGGATCATCTCGAACGGGCGGATCCACCGCGGCGCGCAGGGCAGCGCCGGCGACGTCGGCCACATCCAGGTGGTCGACGCCGCGTCGGTCGTCTGCCGCTGCGGCAACGTCGGCTGCCTCGAGGCGCTGGCCGGCGGCGCGGCGCTCGGCCGGGACGGCGAGGCGGCGGCCGCGGCGGCCGCAGCGAGCGGCTGCGGGCGCGCTCGACCAGCACGGCCGCGTGACCGCCGAGGACGTGGCGCGGGCCGCCTCGTTCGGCGATCCGGTCGCCGTCGGCTGCTCCAGGCCGCCGGCCATCGGGTCGGGCTCGATGCTGGCCAGCATCGTGAACTTCTTCAACCCGTCGCTGGTCGTCGTCGGCGGCGGCGTGGCACAGAGCGGCGACCAGCTGCTGGCGGCGATCCGCGAGACGGTCTATCGCCGCTCGCTGCCGCTGGCCACCCGCGACCTGGTCGTCCAGCGGTCGTCGCTCGGCGCGCTGGCCGGCGTCGTCGGCGCGTCGGCGATGGTGGTCGACCAGCTCTTCTCCCGCGACTCGATGGCGCGCTGGAAGCAGGCCGACGGGCCATCCGCGATCCCGGACGGCGTGCTCGCCGCGAGGGCTGAGGGCCGGCGGTCAGGCTCGGCGACCACGAGGTCGGCGAAGTCGCCGGTCGCCTCGTCCTTGAGGATCAGCTTCTCGCGGCCGTCGGGCAGGGTCTCGCGCTTGATGACGACCTTGCCGTCGTAATGCTCCGGCTCGGTGCCGATGCGCGGCGTCGACGCCGCCGCGCCACTCGAAGAGCTCCACCGGCTCCCACGGCGGCTCTTCGCCGACCGGTAGCACGCGTCCATGACCGCGTTGACGACGTAGCCGTCGTAGAGCGTCTCGCGCGGCGCGCGACCGGCGTCCATGGCGTCGAACATGTCGCTGAACATGTCGACGTAGCCGAGCTCGCTGACTTCGTCGCCGACCGGGAAGAGCCAGCCCGCGCTCGTCTCTGCCTTCTCGGCCACGTAGCCACTGCTGCCGCCGGCGGTGAACATCTCGAAGCCCGTGCGCAGGAAGTGGTTGAGCCAGATCGTGCCGTGCGTGCCGGCGACCTCGTCGCGCAGGTCCATCCCGCCGCGGAACGTCCAGCTCACCTCGAACTGCCCGATGGCGCCCGACTCGAACCGGATGAGTGCGAAAGCGTTGTCCTCGTCCGCGATCGGGTGGACGAACGTGTCGGTGTGGCACATCACCTCGAGCGGCCGGTTGCCCTTGCCGACGAAGCTGCGGATGACCTCGATGCAGTGGCATCCGAGGTCGATGATCGCTCCACCGCCGGTCAGCCGCCCGTCCCAGAACCACGCCGAATGCGGGCCCGGATGCGTTTCGCGGGATCGGACCCAGGTGACGTCACCCACCGCGCCAGCCTCGACCGACTTCAGCGCCTTCAGCGCCTTGGGTGTATAGGCGAGACACTCGAGGTAGCCGCCGAAGAGGCCGGCGCGCTCGACCATCTCGAGGATGCGACGAGCCTCATCGGCATTGCGACCCAGCGGCTTGGTGCACAGGACCGCCTTCCCCGCCGCCACCGCGGCCGCAACAGCCCCTTCGTGGAGGTGGTTCGGCACCCCGACGACGACGACGTCGGTGTCGGGGTGGGCCACCGCAGCTTCGAGATCGGTGGTGTGCTCGGGGACTCCCCATCGCGCGGCAAACGCTCGACCGCGTTCCTCCGTCCGCGAGTACACCACGCCCACCCGATCCCGCCCGCGTTGGCCCTGCAGTGCCTTCACATAGAAGTCCGCGATCAGGCCCGTCCCCAGCAGCGTGATCGAATGGACAGGCATGGTTTGGAGAGTCCTCCGGCTGACGGCGAGTGGCCCTCGATTCTACGAGACGACGTGATCGTCGGCCGCGGACCTTCCGGCTCGTGAAATGGCGCCTTCCCCTGATACCTCGCTTCGGCGCGCCGCTTGCATGTGAGCGGGTCACGCAGTGGAGCACGCAATGGAACAGGAACGCGACGCGACCAGCGTCAAGCAGCCAAGCGGGCCGCCGCCCGACGAAGGGCTCGCCTACGACCCGTCCATGACCGACCAGGACGAAGCCAACATCCCGCCCGAATCAGACGCCGATCCGGAGAGCGACGCGGAGATCGACGAGGCCTGAGCGCCGACGGCGGCAAGCGCGCATCATTGCGCGATGAGCCCGCCCGCGTCCTCCCGCCTCGACTGGTTTCTCTTCATCCTCCTCGGCTTCCTCTGGGGCAGCAGCTACCTGTTCATCAAGATCGGCGTGGACGCCGGCCTTCAGCCGTTCACGCTCGTCACGCTTCGCCTTCTCATCGGCCTCGCCCTCCTCGCCGTCGTGGTCGCGGTTGCCCGAGAGGCGCTGCCACGGGAACGGCGAACCTACGGCCACCTCGTCGTGATGGGCTTCTTCAGCGTCGCCCTGCCCTTCATGCTCATCACCTGGGCCGAGCAGAGCGTCGACTCCAGCCTGGCGGCGGTGCTCACCGCGGCGGTCCCGCTCTTCGTCATCCCGTTCGCCGCGTTGATCCTGCGCGACGAGCGGATCACGGTGAACAAGGTCATCGGCATCCTGATCGGGCTGGTCGGAGTCGCGATCGTGGTCGGCTTCGACCCTGCCTCACTGGTGGGCGACGAGCTGGTCGCAGAGCTTGCCCTGATCGGCGCGGCGATGTCGTACGCCATCGGCGGCGTGTACGCGAGACGCAACGTCACCGGACTGCGACCCATGATCCCGGCGCTCTTCCAGGTCGCCTTCGCCCTGGTCATGGTCGCGATTCCGGCCATCGTGCTGGAGGGACCGATCCGCCTCGACATCCAGCCGGAGGCGCTCCTGGCGGTGATCTGGTTGGGCCTGCTCGGCTCGGGCGCCGCCTACCTCGTCTTCTTCCGGCTCCTCGGGCACTGGGGCGCGACTCGCACGTCGCTCGTCGCCTATCTCCTGCCCATCTGGGGCATCGCGCTGGGTGCGCTTGTGCTGGCGGAGCCGATCGATGTGCGGCTGATCCTCGGCACGGCGCTCGTGATCGGCGGGATCGCGCTGGTCAACCGCCGCGGCAGCCTTCGCCCATCGTTTGGCCGCAGCGAGGCCGCGGCTTCAGGGTAGCCAGGCGGCGGCCATCGTCGGTAGTCTACCGACCCCTCAGGTCGCCGCTTCACCCCGTCGCCGCATGCGCTCGCGCAGCCCTTCGACCAGGGAGTACGCCGCGGGCACCACGATCAGTGTCAGCAACGTGGAGCTCAGAAGCCCGCCGATGACCACGGTCCCGAGCTCGGCCGCGATGATCGAGCCCTCGTTGAAGCCGGCCGCAAGCGGCACGAGCGCCAGGATGGTGGCGATCGCCGTCATCAGGATCGGCCGCACGCGGGTGTGACCGCCACGGATGAGCGCCTCCCGCAGCGGGACGCCCTCGGCCCGCAGACGCTCGACGAGGTCGAGCAGCACGATCGCGTTCGTGACGACGATGCCGATGAGCATGAGGAAGCCGATGAGCGCGCTGATGCCGATCGGCCGGCCGGTCAGCAGCAGCGCCGGGAAGGCGCCGATGGTGGCCAGCGGCAGGCTGAACAGGATGATGAACGGCGTGATCAGCGAGCTGAAGGCGAGCACGAGCATCAGGTAGACGAGCGCCGATGGCGACGCCCATGGCGGTGAAGAGGCCGCCGAACGCCTCGGCCTGCTGCTCGCCCACGCCGCCGACGGCGACGGTGACGCCCGCCGGCAGCTCGCCGGAGGCCTCGAGCTCGATCGAGCTCGGCGTTGACCGCGGCGGAGATGCCGCCGGTGTCCTCGCCGATGATCTCGGCCGATGACCGTCGCCGATGGCGTGCCGTTGACGCGAGAGATCGTGGCGCGGGCCTCGACCTCCTCGATGTCGGCGACGTCGGCCAGGGTCGCGCCGGGGCCGACCGGCAGGGCACCGAGCGCCTCGACCGAATCGATCGTCGAGGGATCGAGCGGAGCAGGACGCTCACCGGCTCGTCGGCGTCCGTGGGCTGGATGGTCGTGACCTCCGTCGGCGTCAGGGCGCCGCGCATGATGCCGCCGACCTGGGCGGCGCTCGACGCCGGCCGCGGCGGCTCGCTCGGGATCGACGATGACCTCGACCTGCGGGGCCGCCGCGACGAGGTCGCTGGTGATGTTGTCCAGGCCCTCGACGTCGCTCGATGGCGTCGATCACGGTCGCGGTCGCGGCCTCGACCGCCTCGAGGTCGGGGCCGCCGACGACGAGCGCAGGTTGCCGCCGCCGGCCGGGCCGGTGGTCTGCTGGACGACCGCGTCCCAGCCGTCGGTCTCGAGCGGCGCGAGCGACTCCTCGAGGCGAACGGCCGCCTCCTCGAGGTCCGCGTCGTCGGTCGAGGCGGACGAACAGCTGGCCGAGTTGGCGCGCGGCCGGCCAGGGCCGCGATCAGGGTGCGGAAGCCGGTGTCGCCCTCCGGCGGCACGGTCGGACTGGACCAGCTCGACCTCGTCGTCCTCCAGCAGGATCGCCTCGGCCTCGATGGCGCGTGTCGCGACGGCCTCCGAGCTCGCGCCCGGCGGGCGGAGCGACGCTGGCGACGCAGGATCTTCTCCGACCCGGAGTCGATGAACGCGGTCGGCAGCAGCGGCACCAGCGAACAGCGAGCCGACGAACAGCACGAGCGCGCCGACGAGGTCGCCGAGCGCGGCCCACCGGCTGCGGAGTCGACCCAGCGGATGGTCGGGTCGTAGAGGCGGACCCAGATCGAGCGCTGCGGCTCGCCCTCTGCGTCCACTTCGCCGCCGACGGCTTGCCGACGAACAAGAACGCCAGCACCGGAACGACGGTCAGCGCCACCACCAGCGAGGCCAGGAGGGCGAACTGACCGTCAGCGCGAACGGCAGGAAGAACTGGCTGATGAGTCCGCCGGCGAGGCCCAGCGGCAGGAACACCGCCACGGTGGTGAGCGTGCTCCACGTGATCGCGCCGGCCACCTCGGATGTGCCCTTAGGACGCGGTGCGCCGGTCCTCGCCCATGGCGCGGTGGCGATAGATGTTCTCGAGCACCACGATCGAGTCGTCCACGACCCGGCCGACCGCGACCGCCAGGCCGCCGAGGGTCATGATGTTGATGGTGATGCCGGTGAACTGCATCGCGATGAGCGCGACAAGCAGTGACAGCGGGATGCTGATCGCCGCCACGAACGTCGAGCGCAGGCTGAGCAGGAACGCGAAGATGGTGAGGATCGCGAACAGCGCGCCCAGGCCGCCTTCGCGCAGCAGGCCGTCACGCGACTCGAGGATGAAGTCGGACTGGTCCGAGACGCGCGTGATCTCGAGATCTGCCTCGCTCTCGGCCACGATCTCGTCCAGGGCCTCATTGACCGCCGCGAGACCTCGACCGTGTTCGCCGATGCGGTCTTCGTGACGGTCAGGCCCA
>CAVWZA010000006.1:0-48882 GCA_963759405.1 uncultured Chloroflexia bacterium
TCAGTCCGAAACGGCGTCGACCAGCGGACCGGCCACCGCGCTGGTGTCGATCATCGCGTTGCTCAGGACGACGAAGACAATGCCGTCCTCCGGCAGGCACCCGGCCAAGGACGTGTATCCGACGTGCTCGCCGCCATGCCCCACGGTCCCGGGGGGGTCCGGCTGGTACAGCCCCAGTCCGTACCCGTCGTGCATGGTCGTCATCTCGGTCAGCGAGGCCTGGGAGACGATCTCGCCGGCGCAGAACGCCCGCCACCAGCGCGCCAGGGCAGGCGAGTCCGATGCCATGGCTGCCGCAGCACCGTCAACGGACGCTCCGGCCAGGGATGGTAGGTAGCCGCCACCCTCCTCGAGGTTGTCGGTTGACCCGCCGAACGGCATGGCCATGGGCTCGGTCGGGATCTCATCCGGTTGATAGATCAGCCGCTCGACGCCTTCGATGCTCAGGACGCCGTCGCGCAGGACCTCGGCGATCGGTCGCCCGCGCACCTGCTCGATCACCAGGCCGAGCAACAGGTAGTTGGTGTTCGTGTACGCGAAGGTTTGGCCAGGAGGATCGCGATCGGGGAGGACCAGCTCCAGAATCTCGGCCGGCGTCCAGACCCGTTGCCGATCGGCTGTCGGGCTCTCCTGGACCGCAGCATCGAAGACCGCCGGGTCAATGCCCGGGAGGCCGCTGCGGTGTCCCAGCAGCTGGCGGATCGTCGCGCCGTTGGTGTCGAAGTCGAGGTCCGGGGGAAGGTGGTCGGCGGCCGGGTCGTCGAGGCCGAGCTCGCCGGCTTCGACCATCTGCATCACCTGGGCTGCGACCACCGACTTCGTGACGCTGGCGATCGCGAACTGATCGTCGACCGTCACGTCTCGAACGTCGTCCGCCTTGCCCGTCGCCCCGCTCCATGTCCCGTCGGCCGACATCACCGTGGCCGAGATCCCGGCTCCGCCGGCCATGTCGTCCAGGATCGCCTGAAGCTCCGCCGCCAGCTCTTCGGAGACGGGTTCCTCACCGATGCCGGCGAACGCCTCGGTCGGGAAGGCCGCGACCTGTGCGCTCGGCGAGGCCGAGGCAACGGGTGCGCCGATGGCTCGACCGAGGTCGACGGTCTCCGTGCCGTTCGAGGTCGGTGCGCACCCTCCCAGCGCGACCACCAGGTCGAAGGCCGACAGCCCGTGGCGGTGAGCCCTCATCTCGCGTAGCCCCTTCATTCAATCGCCCGGATGCCAGGGACCCGAGACCCCGAAGCCGAAGTCCGGACGTTGGAGCCGTCCGCATCGGCGATGGACAAGCCGGCTTCCCCGTACGCGATCTGCGACCCGTCGGGCGACCAGTGCGGGCCGGACCCACCAGTGATCACTTCCGTGAAGTCCGAGCCGTCGGGAGCGAAGGTGTAGATCGCCGAATGGCCCTCGGAGCTCTCTCCATCGCGATGCGGTCGCCCGCCGGCGACCACGGAGTCCGACGCCGTTCTCGGCCAAGGCCGGCTCGTCCGCCAGGATCTCGTGCGCGTCGCTGCCGTCCGCGTTGGCCACCCACACGTGGCTCCGGTCCCGCTCGGAGGCGAGATACGCGATCTGCGTCCCGTCGGGCGAGAAGGTCGGTTCTTGCCCCTGCGCGATCCGAACCGGTTGGCCGCCTTCGGCGTCGACGACGAACAGGCCCAGTCTTGTCGCGATACCCTCGGCGGCGAAGACGACGCGCGATCCGTCGGGCGAGATCGTCGCGCCATACCGGCATCGTCACTGTCCACCTGGGTCTCGGTCCCATCCGCGCGGAGGATGTAGAGGTAGGTCGGGAACAGAGCTCCTTGGTGGGTCCGATCTTCACGCGAAAACAGGAGTTCCGTGCCGTCGCTCGACCAGCCGAGCTGCTCGGTGTACGATGCGCATTGGCCGTCAGGGTCGGCCGTTCCCTCGAGGAGCACCAGCGTCGGGGTTGGAGACGGCGCGTTCGGGTCGACGGCCCAGAGGCCGGAGTCGGTGCAGTAGACGATCTGACCCGCGACCGGCGCGAAGATCCCGAGGTCCACGGATGGCTCCTCGGAGTCGATGACCAAGGGCAGGCGCAGGATCCCGCTGCCGACGGCGATTGCGGTGCCGAGTGCCGCCACCAGGAGCAGGGTGGCCGCCAGGAGGACGATCAGTCGCTGCGAGGCACCACTCGGTCGCCCCTCGACTCGCGGCGCCAGCCGGCCGACGGCCTCGTCGAGGGAGGGCGCTGCCGCCACTGCGCGCCGTGCCTCGTCGGCCAGGAACGCGCGAATCAGGTCGTCGTTGCCGATGGTCATGACTCGTCCTCCGAAAGATCCGCCCGCAATCGCCGGCGGGCCAGTCGCAGCCGTGATCGCGTCGTCTCGACGCCGACGCCCATGAGCTCGGCAGTCTCGACGACGCCATATCCCAGGTGCAGATGAAGCACACAGGCCGCTCGCTGCTCAGGCGTGAGCGCTTCGAAGGCCGCGGTGAGTGCCATGCGCTGCGGCGTCGTCTCCCCGGCTGGATCCGGGAGCAGGGATGCGTGCTCATCGGTATGCGTGGCGGTCAGGCGACTCCACCACGGTCGCCGATTCATGCGAATCGCTTCTCGAACGACGATGCGATCCAGCCACCATCGCATGCGAGCCGGATCACGGAGCGATGACCGTCGCTTCCAGGCCTGCTCCATCGCCGCCTGGACCGCGTCCTCTGCGAGGACGCCGCTGCGGCAGACGAGGCCGGCGAGGCGGACCATCCGTTCGTAGTGCGCATCGAAGAACGCCGCCAGCTGATCCTCGACACTGGCGGCTCCCGGGACGGTCGTCTCGGTGGCGGTGCGGCGCATCGGCTGGATTGTCTCGCCCATCGAGGACATAGAACAGCCGGGCAGCCGTTTCGGGTCACCGACGCCCCGTAATGACACCGCGAAGGCATGGCGACGCCGCGGGCTAGGAGAGGAACCAGCCCATCAGTCGCACGCTTGCCGCTCCTGCCCCATCGCTGAAGCCGGTGCTTCACCCGGTGCCGTCAGAAAGAGAGCAGATAACTCGACGCTCTACGCTCCCCCCCCACGCTCGGGCTACAGCGCATCGGCCGGAATAGTCCGAAGTCAGCTGCTCTATCCACTGAGCTACGGGCGCAGATTCACGCTCAAACAGAGCGGAAAAGTCGATTTTGCATTCTAGACGCGACCGGCGTCGGAGCGCCTCACGCACGCATCACACTAACCACACTTTGTGCAACCTGCGCGATTGCAGACGCCCACGGCGTCCACCCTCGACCGTTGGGTGTAAGCCGACAGGAGCCTGCACGCCAGAAATAGATCAGTTGCTCGTGGGGCCGCAGGGCCGGGCATCGCTCGAACCACGCTTCGTCGCTACGAGAGGGAGGCCGTCCCACTCATTGTCGAGAAGGCCTGAATAAACCCCACGGCGAACTGGCTACTGCGATCCATGATGCCGCTTACGAAAGCCGCCGGTATCCCGACGCACCGATCCTCCCTGCTAGCTCAGCGCGACGACTGCAAGGTCCTCGGCAAGGTCGACCCGCTATACCGAGCGCCGTGATCACGCTGAGGCTCACCTGCTCAGCCTTCTGGGTTGATGTCCGCCTGCGCGAGATCAACGGGCGCTGGATCGCCTCGGCGGATACGCCGGATGGTCCGAGCCTGGGTCTGGGCCTCGAGGCGAGAGAGGCAATCGAACAGGCCTTGAAGCCGTTCGAGGGGATCGTCGGACGAGCTGCTCGCCTCGCTGCCCGCAGGGTCCTAGTCCGTAGACCTTTCCCGGGCGATGAGGCCGCCTCAATCCCGACGCGGAGGTGATCTCAATGCCTAAGCCGGCCGAGCCAGAAGATCCGCTCATCGCGGATCTTCGGCGGTTCATCCTCTCCTTCGGGGAGCATGACCCTGAGTGCCCAGGGTACGAGGCGACAGGCCCAATGGCGGTCGAGGGCAGATCGTGCACCTGCGGGTTCATCCCGCGGATGGACGAGCTACTCGCGGATACGGCAGGGCGCATCGCGAAGAGCTAAGGCTCCCTAGCCGCACAAAGCCGCGGAGGGCGCATCGCAACGGCGGGATGATGCGAGCGAGCAACGAGCATCCCAAGGGTCTTACAGGTCGAGCGTCTCGAAGTCCACTTCGTGTCGATCACGAGCCAATCATGTGCGTCGACCGCGACAGATCGCCTGTCGCGAGTCCCAGCCGACACCTGAGCTGTCGCGTTGAGCTCTCATGATGGACACATGACAACTCAATCCCCAGCCCGTGCGTGCCCGGCCTGCGGCTCGACCGATGCCGTCCGCATCCTCTACGGCTACCCGACGAACGAGGCCTTCGAGGCGTCAGAGCGAGGCGAATTCGTGCTTGGCGGATGCCTGGTCGGCGACGAATCACCCGACTACGAGTGCCGCGGCTGCGGCGCTCCGCTGCCGTGGGTCGCGCCGGATGACTGACCGGATCCGCGCTGCCGTCTACGGCCACCTCGTCGGCGATGCTATCGGCGTGCCGTACGAGTTCGGCCACCACATCGAGACGGTCGAGCTCCGCGGCCACGGCAGTCACAACCAGCCACCTGGCACCTGGAGCGACGACGGGGCGCTGATGCTGGCACTCCTCGACTCGCTGCTCGACCGTCGGCTTCGATCCGGAGGACCAGGGTCGCCGCGCCCTGACCTGGGCCGATGCGGGCGCCTACACCCCCGATGGCGACGGCATGTTCGACATCGGCGGCGCCACCAGCGCTGCCCTCGGCCGGCTGCGCGCGCGGCACGCCGCGCCATCGATGCCGGCGGCACCGGCGACCGCGACCAGGGCAACGGCAGCCTCATGCGCATCCTGCCGATCGCCCTCGTCGACCCGCCCGATGACGACGCCGAGCTCGTCGAGCGCGCTCACCTCGCGTCACGCGTGACACACGGCCACCCGAACTGCCAGGTCGCCTGCGCGCTCTACGTGCTCATCGCCCGGTGCGATCGCCGCAACTCATCCGAAGCGCCCGAGACGCTGCTCGAGGACTCCATCGATCGCCTGCAAGCCGTCTATGCCGGGGAGCCGGAGTTCGCATCGGTCCTGGAAGGCCTGCTGGCGCATCGGTCCAACCTTCGCAAGCCGGGAGGCGGCTGGGTGCTCGACAGCTTCTGGTCGGCGTGGGAGGCGTTCTCCGCTGGGACCTCGTACCGCGACACCATCGAGCGCGCCGTGAAGTACGGCCACGACACCGATACGACCGCCGCCATCGCCGGCGGCCTGGCCGGCATGCGCTGGGGTCTCGACGAGAGCGCCGGCGGCATCCCGCGCGATTGGCTCGCGGCGCTCCGCGGACGCGACATCGTCGAGGAGCTGCTCGCCTAGTCCTCTGCAGTCGACTGCGGGTCGTTGCAGCCGTCGCGACAGAAACATCGGGCTATCGTGGGCACGCGCCTCTCCAGGTTGCCCACGAGTCCTCGGGAGGACGTAGTGCGCGGACCCCTCGGCCACGCCGTCGTCCGTGGCGGCGAGGAGGGCCCGATCAGCGGCGCCCGCGGCGAGGCGAGCATCGGCGGTGAGGAGTTGCGCGTCGGCCGACTCTGCGAGAACGAGATAGGCAGCGTCGTACGCGGTCAAGCCGAGCCTCGCGACCGCATCGATCGTCGCCAGGACGCCCGGCCGCCCGACATCCGCGGTGGCGAGCCCGACCTGCTCGAGCTCGAAGACCGCCTCGACGATGGCCGCCGGCGGGTATCGGTACCGCCTGGCCAGGACGTTCACGATCTCGAGCCAGAAGATCGGCGGCACCAGCATCGGTCGGCTCTCCGCAGCCGCCCGGGCCAGGTGCATCCGAACGGCCTCGTGCCCGGGCTCCCGGCGCAGGAGCATGAGCGCGGCCGATGCGTCAACCACGATCCCCGTCATCCAGCGTCCCCGTGGCCGCCCTCGCGCTCGTCGCGCACGAGGCGCGCCGCGGGCGGGAGATGCGTGTGTCTGGATGGCTCGCCAGGGTGCGCTTCGCGAAGGCATCCAGCCGATCGAGAGCGGCAAGCGCACGAGCCTTCGCCTGGTCCGGCGACTCGCGCAGACGGAGCGCATCTTCGTAGGGCACCAGCACGGCGAGCGGCCGGCGGTCACGCTCCACGAGGATGTGCTCACCCGCCGAGGCCAGATCCAGCAGCTCCCCCATCCTGCGACGAAGCTCCATCGCCGATATCGTTCTCATAGCCGATCATGATGATCGGTTCATAGACCCTGTCAACCGTCAGCCGATCCGCGATGCGCGCTCGCGATACGGATGCGCGCCGAGCTCGTCGAACGTCGCCGAGGCCGCGTCGAGGTCCGGCGACCGACCGCCGGCTTCCTCCGCGAGCCATAGCCGGATCCGGGCCACGTCGAAGGGGCGATGCTCGCGGTCGAGCACGGGCAGGGCGCCCGAACGCCCCACGAGATCGCCCTCCGGCAGGGTGATGGACACGCCGGTGCGACGCGCGAGGCTGGCCAGCTGCTCGACCGCCGCGCCGAAGAGGGCCTGCGCAACCTCGAGGCCGACGAGGTCGCCGGTGCGGACGACATCGGGCGCAATGTGGGCACAGAAGGAACCGAGGAGCTCCAGGCCCTCCCGCAGCGCCGCCGAGTCCGGGTGGCGGACGAAGATCGTGGTCATCCCATCGGCCGCTTCGAAGGCGAACCAGGCGCTGAGGAAGGTCTCCGAGATATCGCCGCGCTGCTCGATGACCTGCCGCAGGCTCTCGACCGCTCCGGTGTCGTCCTCGGTGCCGATCCGGATCGCGAACTGCGCGGCGAGCACCGGGATCACGGCCTGCAGATCACCAATGCGCAGCGCCATGTCGGCGACGTCGGCGGTGATCGCATCGGCCGCCTCGTCGAACCGGCCGCGGTAGGCGTAGAGCAGCCCGCGCATGCTGAGGATCTCGCAGTTGAGGTAGGCCTCGGAGCTGCTCGCGTCAAGGCCAGACAGGACCTGGTCCGCCTCCTCCCAGCGAGCGGAGACCATGAGGAATTCGCTGCGCGCCGTGCGGATCCATCGGTCGAAGATGCCGTCCGGGATCGTGCGCCGCGAGAAGTCCATCCCCTCGACCAGGTGCTGGTCCATCTCCTCGTATGGCATCGGAAGGATGCGCGAGCCCTGGGAGGCGAGGTTCGTGTTGGCGCGGCCGACCTCATCGGGAAGGTGGTGCTCGATCGCCAGGTCTCGGCTGCGGCGCAGGTACTCGATGCCCGACGCATCGGCCATGCCCATGAGACTGGTGCCGAGGTTGTTGTAGGCGTGCATCAACGCGGTGGTCGCCCCGGTCGCCTCCGCCACCTCGATCGCCCGACGGGCCCAGTGCTCTGCCCCGTCGAAGTCGGGAACCAGCATCAGGCTCTGCGCGCGGAAGCTGAACGCCATCGCCAGCTCCGGGCTCGGCCCGTACTTCTCGAGGCCCTCGACGGCCAGGACGTTCTGGCGCTGCGCCTCATCCGGATCGCCGAGCAGCCAGATGTAGCGTCCGAGCCAGATCCGCGCGCTGGCGGCCGCGCGGTCGTTGCCGGCCGACTCGTGGAGGCTCACCGCGTCCTGCTGGATCTTCGTCGCCCGCTCGGGCTGGCCCAGCAGGTAGATCTCCTGGGCGGCGGCCTCGAGCATCTGCCCTCGAAGGTCCGGCTCGTCGACCGATGCCTCGGCCGCGGCGATGAACCAGTCGAAGGCCTCGCGCGTGGCGTTCAGGGCATGGGCGCGCTCGCCGGCGAGGCGCAGGTAGCGACGCGCACGCTCGCGGTCATCGCTGTGCTCGTAGTGGCGGGCCAGCTCGTCAACGCGCTCCTCACCGCCGTTCTCCTCGAGCCACCGGCCGACACGGCCGTGCATCTTGCGCCGGGTGCTGGTGAGCAGGCTCCCGTACGCGACCTCGTGGATCAAGGGGTGACGGAACACGAGCGCTCGATCGGTCGTGGCGCCTCCCGTGGCCTGGACGAGCTCGGTCCGCTGGAGCGTGCGGAACGCCTCGTCCGTCGCGGCGGCATCGGTCTCGGCCAGGGCGGCGACGATCGGCTCGTCAAACTCCATCCCGACCACGGATGCGAGCTGGAGCACGCGTCGCGCATCGGCAGGCAGGGCGTCGAGCCGGGCCAGGAGCATCTCGTGGATCGACGCCGGCAGCCGGCGCGCCTGGTCCGGCGCTGCGCCGCGCTCCCCGTGGACGAGCTCCTCCAGGAAGAGCGGGTTGCCGCCGGACCGCTCGAGGACCCGCTCTGCGATCTCCTCGGAGATCGAGGCGCCCGTCGCCAGCTCGGTGGCCATGCGACGCGCGTCGTCAGGCCGCAGCGGGCGAATGTTGATCTGCTCGTAGCAGCTGCGGCCCTCCCAGCCGTGCGACCAGTTCGATCGGTACGTCGCGAGCAGCGCGACGCGCAGGTCCGGCAAGATGTTGAGGAGCTCCTCCACGATCGCCAGGCTGGCCGGATCGGCCCAGTGGAGGTCGTCGAGGACGAGCAGCACGGGAGCGGAGATCGCCCGGCAGCGGAGCAGGGCGCCGATCGCGTGCACCAGGATCCGCTGCTTTCCCGCCGGTGACAGATCGGCCAGCTCCGCCGCCTCCTCCGGGGCGGTGCCGAGCACGTCGTCCAGGACGCGCGCCCAGGTCGTGATCGTCGCATCGTCCGCCTCGGCTCCCGCGTCCCGAAGAGCCGCCTCGGTATCCGGTTTGGCGCCGTTCGACGCCCCAAGCAGCTGCGGCACGAGCTGGCCCACCAGGTGATACGGAAAGACCGATGCGTACGAGCGCGAGGATGTCCATGCCGTGGCGAATCCGCTCGACTCGGCCCGACGGAGGATCTCGAGCGCGAGCCGGCTCTTCCCGATCCCGGGCTCCCCCACCAGCGCCACCATCAGCCCGCGACCATCGCGGGCCTCCTCGAGGGCGGACTCCAGGGCGCCCAGCTCACGCTCGCGGCCGACGAGCCGCGCCTCACCGCCCCGCCCTTTTGGACGCTCGGCCAAAGCGCCTTCGAGCTGCCACGCTTCGACCGACTCGGCGCGGCCCTTGAGGGGCATCGTCTCGCGTGGGACGAAGCCGAACGCCTCGTACGCCAGCCGGCGGGTCGTGCCGCCGACCAGGATCTCGTTCGGCTGCGCGCTCTGCTGCAGGCGGGCGGCGACGTTCACCGCATCGCCACTGACGCTGTACTCGCCCTGCTGCGGGCCGCCCGGCCCACCGACCACCTCGCCGGTGTTGACGCCGATGCGGACCTCCAGCTCGTCATCCAGCGCCGATACGCCCTCGCGAATCGCGAGGGCGGCACGGAGCCCGCGCTCCGCGTCGTCGTCGTGCGCCACCGGGACGCCGAACAGGGCCATCGCGGCGTCGCCGATGTACTTCTCGACGCTGCCGCCGTACCGCTCGACCTCGGCCGCCACCACGCCGAAATAGGCGCGCTGAAGCTCGCGGATCTGCTCCGGATCGCTCGATTCGGAGCGACCGGTGAAGCCCACGAGGTCCGCGAACAGCACCGTGACCAGGCGGCGCTCGTCAGTGATCGTCACGTCGCCTATTGTGCCGGGCTCGGCGCAGACTTCGAGCGGCCCGTCGTGACGACCTCGCCATGACGCCGCTAGCTCGATGCGTGCCTGTGCCGAGTCAGACAGGTCGTCACGTCCCCGAGATCGCTGGCGCCGGATTCCCACTCCGTGCCGGAGCATCGGCGCCAAGCAGGCGGCGAGCTATCGATCGCCATCTTGTTCGCGCTGGGCAGTGCGTCGGTGCGTCGCCGACCACGGCAGCTCGACCGAAGAAGGTTCGGCCGATCTCCCAGCTCTGCCGAGTGCGCCAATCCCGGCACGCGACGACGTCCCGTCGCTTCAGGCGGCGGACCGCCGACAGCCGACGCTCCTGCATGCGCCAGTCCGCGAGCTCGCGCCGACGCGCCGGTAGCTCGAGGCCGTCGTGCCGAGCGATGACGGCCATCAGATGACGCCGTGGTCCGCTGCAGGCTGGTGCTGGCCAACCACGGCCTGGTCCGGCACCGAAGAGGAACGTCCAGGAGTTGGTTTCGCTCGTGGAGAGCTGCAACATCGACGTCAACGACCTGCAGATGGCCGTGACCGATCGATCTGATGTCGCGTCTGACCGCGCCTCTCTTCGTGTAGGTCATGTCAGTGCCGGCCGATGCCGATGCCGATGGAGCCTGCCGTCTCCGTCCTCATCGGCAACATCGGCGCAGTTCGCGGGATGCCGATCTGGACTCGCGCCTTCGAGAGCAGCGTCGTCGGAGCAGACGACGTGTCATCGGCACCCCGAGGTCATCCTGCAGGACGAGCATCAGCGCGGCCGGCCGTACGATGTACGCGACGGCCGAGCCACTATCTCATCGTCGTGACGGACGATGAAGCGTGGCGGAAGACGCGCTTAGCCAATTGCCCTAGGCGTGGATCGCCGCTCGCGGCCCCGGAGCGATCAGCTCATCGGCTTCGCCGGCTGCTCATCGGCGAGGACGTCGAGCAACCGGGGCTCGCAGAGTCGCGTTCTCGCAGAGCGCTCGTCGATCCGTCGCGAGAACGCCGGGTCGACCGATCGTCCTCTTGGCGTGCGGTACGGTGGAAGCGTGAAGCGCAAGAGCGACGACCCCGATCGCCTGCCATCGAAGCCGTCCGCCGGCCCGATGATCGGCGGTTTGTTGGCGGGTCTCGAGCACGCCTTCACCGGGCGACCGAAGACGCCGGCGCAGGTCGAGGAGCAGTACAAGGAGCCATGGGCATCGGCGAATGGGCTGACGGTCGAAGGCCTCGAGGATCCGATCGAGCCCCCGAAGCCGCCGCCCGACCGTTCCGGCGCCAAGCTTTGATTGGACATGACAAGGCCCCGGACTCTGCCGGGGCCTTGTCGGTCGCTAGGGACGTGATCTCAGGCGATCACTGGTTCCAGAGGTTGCCCGAGACCTGGTCGATCCAGTCGATGACTTCCTGCCGGTCGAGCCGGTAGGAGTAGTCGCCGCCCTGGCAGTCGTTCGGGCCGGTCCGGCCGAACGAGGTGACCGCGACGATCGTGTTCGAGGTCGACGGGTAGAACACCGGGCCGCCGGAGTCGCCGGAGCAGGTGCCACCGCGGTTGCCGCCGTTGTTCTGGGTCTTCAGGTTGTAGCCGTCGGTCCAGGTGTCGGTGGAGGTGATGACCGTGCTCGTCGCCATGAGGCGCTCGCGGAACGAGACCGTCGGGTCGCTGGCGGCATGGCCGTCGGTGATGCCGTAGCCCGACACGGTGACCTCGACGCTCTTGTTGCTGGTGATCGCGCCGGCATCGGTGATCGTCCCGTACTCCGGCAGGATGACCGGCTTGTCGAGGATGACGACGCCGACGTCGCGGTTGTTCGGGAAGCCGGCGAAGTTGTCGAAGCCGTAGTTGTACATCTCGTGCGACGTGGCGCACCGCTCGAGCGCGTCATCCAGAGCCGGGTCATTGATGCACTTGTCCGGGTAGCCGGTGAGCGGATCGCGGGTGCCGTCATAGCGGGTCCCGGCGTCCTGGCGGAACCAGATGCGAGCCGAGACGGCCACGGCGTCCCCGGTCCCGTCATCGGTGCAGTGGCCGGCGGTCACGACGACGCGCGAGCCATCGAGCGGCGTCCCGTCGTCGATGAGCGAGCCGGTGCAGCGGTGGATGAACCCGTCATCCGTGCCCTGCCGATCCGAGTAGAAGGCGATGAGGCCGACGAACGGGTGGTCGAAGTCCTCGACGTAGTTGCCCGTGATGGCGGTGGCCGGCCCGACCAGGGCGATGGCCAGCGTTGCCGCCGATACGAGCGCGAGCAGGGTGCGACGCATGTATTCCCTTTCCTTGATCCCCGCTCGCAGCGCACCAATACCCGGGCAGTGCGGCGAAGGATCCGTGCTGCGGCACCGGTGGTGCCGGATCTCCCCTCTTTGACCCGCCAGCTCGGTGCGGGTCGATCAATCGCGGGAGTCTATCGGATTTGCTTAGCATTGACAACGACCGCCCGAGGGCTTGCACGCCGACCACCCAACTCGCCGATGCACTCCGGCACGTAGGATGTGCATCGAGGAGGTGTTGGATGGACTGGGTCACCTTCGCTGTGCAGTGGCTGCACGTGCTGCTCGGGATCGTCTGGTTCGGCTACTCGCTCGCGCTCGCGATCTTCTTCATTCCGGCCATCAGCCGGCTGCCGATCACGACGCAACGAGAGATCGGCGCGAACCTGGGCGAGCGCGCGACACCCATCATCGACATCGTCGCGCCGGCAATCCTGGTCCTGGGCGTCATCCGCGGAACGCTGCTCGGACCCATCGACTCGGTCGAGGAAGCCCTTACCACTGCGTACGGGCTGACCTGGCTGGTGGCCTTGGTGACGATCGTGGTGGTCTATTTCTGGGGTCGGATCGTGATCCTCGGGGCGGTGAACCGGCTGGCGGCCGCGCCGCTCGCCCCCGACGGCGGACCGACGCCCGAGCTGGACGCCGCACTGACCCGGGCCAAGCAGGTCACCGTGCTGGAGCTGCTCGGCTTCTTCGTGATCTTCACCTGCATGATCCTCATGCGCTTCGGCCTTTAGGTAAGCCGGCGCGCGACCCAGAGCTCCTCGTGCGGCCACTTCTGGGCCCACTCCGGCGTGACGTAGTCGTAGAACGGATGCTTCTGCGCCTCTGGCGGCGCCTGCAGCTCGATGAGCCGCTCGATCTCGAACCCGTTCGCCCGCAGCAGGTCGATCCACTCGCCGTGGGGGATGTGATATTCGATCCCCGTCTCACCCGGCCACTGCATCCGGTACGCGCCGAACTGCGGCCGCAGGAGCGTTTCGCTGATGCCGCCCTCGTCGGGCGCGCACAGGAACGAGATGAACGAGTTGGTGAGGAAGACCAGCCGGCCGCCGGGCCGCAGGAGGCGCGCCGCCTCGGGCACCCACAGCGCCGGATCGGCCCACAGCGAGGCGCCGAACTCGGAAACCGCAAGGTCGAACGACGCATCCGGCAGCGGCACGCGCTCGCCGGGTGCCTCGACCAGCGGGAAGGTGATCCCGGTGCGCTCCATCATCCGCCGCGCGGTGGCCAGCTGCGCCGGCGTCGGGTCGACGCCCACCGGCCGCGCCCCGCGCTGCGCCAGCTGGGCGGAGAAATACGCCGTCCCGCAGCCGAGCTCGACGACGTCGAGACCATCGACGTCTCCCAGCGGTGAGCCGATGGCGTCCTCGCGCACCCCGAACACGCCCCAGGCCAGCTCCTGCGGCGCCCAGGCTCCCTCGGCCTGCGCATCGGTGAACTGCGCGTTCGTCTCCGTCCACTCGGCGACGTTGGCGGCGATCGAGTCGGGGAGCTCCTGGTCGTTCATCGTCGCAGGCTAGCTCCGAGGCGCTGTTCACGCGTGAGGCGGTGACGGGCGCTGAGACGTCTGACGCAGAGTCCGCAGGCTGCCGCGAGACCGCGTCGAGGCGGTCGAGCAGTGCCTTCGCCCCGAGGCGCTCGAGGGTCGCCCGGGCACGGTCGGTCTGGGTCTGGACCTCGGGCTCGGAAGGTCCGAGGGTGGCCGCCATGTCGATCGCGGTGTACACACCGTCGAGGACTGCGCCCATCTCCTCGAGCTCGCGGATCGCCTGGCGGAACCCGGCGAGAGCATCGGTCCGGCGACCTTCGAGCCCGTCGATCCCGGCCCGCATCGCGCGACGTTGTGCGGCGACGAGCGGTCCGCGACCACCCATCCCCTCGAGCTCCTGATGCACTCGCTTCAGCGACTCGAGGTCTCCGTCCCAGAGGGCAGCGTGGCCGCCAAGGTTCAGATACATGGTGGCGTTCAGGCTGTCGCTGTGCCGCTGGGACTCCGCCTCGAGGATCGCTTCCCGAAACCTGCCGCCGAAGAGGTACAGCTCAGGCCGGATTTGCACCGCGATCTGGAGCGCGGATGGATCGTCCAGCTCCGCCGCCAGACGCTCGAGCTCCTCCTGCTCGCCGGCCCGGAGCTCACCACGAGCCGCCTTGAAGAGCACCTCGATGCTGAGCGCGAAGACCCGGTCGGCGCCCTCCAGGTCGCTGGCCGCCATCTCGGACTGCAGGTCATCGGCCCAGTCCCACTCGCCACCCAACCTTGCGATCTCCGTCGCGTTCATGATCTGGTGTCCTAACCGCACGCCCATCCTGCGGTCGAGCTCGATTACCTCGTGCGTCAGCCGCAGCCCGTCGCCCACGTGCCGCATGCCAACGATCATCGCCAGGTTGCTGAGCGCACGCGCCTCGGTCTCGCCGAGCCGATTGGCTCGGGCCAGCTCCAGGGCAGCCGAGACAAGGCCGATCCCCTCATTGCCACGGCCGAGGTTGAGGAGGCCCATCCCCTTGGTCACCAGCGTGTCCGCGACCACGTCGCTGAGCTCCAGCTGCTCCGCGACCTCGAGAACCCGATCCGCCACCACAACCCCCGCTCGGTCGTCGAGGCCCTGCATCATGATCGCGCGTGCCAGCTGCCCGTGGAGGGCCGCGACGCCCGGCTCGACGAAGATCGGCGAACTCGGCGGCTGCCGGCTCGAGGAGGGCGAGGGCGCGGCTCACCTGGCGCGCATGGATCAGCGCCACTGCGTGGCTCGTCGTGGACCGGACCGTCGCGGCCACGTCACCGGCCTCCCGGTTCAGCTTCACCGCCCGCGCCAGCAGCGTATCGGCCTCCTGGCGGTGCCCGGCGTGCGAGGCGGCCATTCCGGCCTGCTCGAGCAAGCGCGGCCTCGTCGGCCGGATCGGTCGTGATCTTCAGGGCCTGGCGGAGGTAGGAGGCCGCCTGGGCATGGACGCCCAGGGCAGTCGCGCGTTCGGCCGCAGCCTTGAGGGCGATCCGGGCCTGCGCGGCCAGCGCATCGGCCTCAGGACCTTCCGGCGCGTTCTCGTGGGCAGAGAAGTAGTGCAGCGCGAGCGCTCCGGACAGCTCGTCGGTCGGCACCGACTCGAAGTAGCGAGCCGCGGCAAGGTGGTGTGACTTCCGATCGCGCTTGGCCAGCATGCTGTAGGCGACCTCGCGGATCAGCCCCTGCACAAAGGCGTACTGGCCTCGCTCGGGAGAGCGCGGATCGGCGATGTGGACGAAGAGCTCCCGGCGGACGAGGTCCCGAACCCTCGGCTCGAGCTCGTCTTCCGGCGTGCCGCTGACGGCGGCCAGGCCGGAGAGCGTGAAGCTCTGGCCGAGGACCGCGGCGAGGCTGACGAGTGACCGATCGGCCGGATCGAGCGCATCGAGGCGCGCCGCGATCAATGCCTGGAGCGTCTCAGGTACCGAGAGCTGCGCGAGGTCCTGCGTGGGGACGTATCGGTCTCCCTCGAGCGCAAGGCGGCCCTCGGCCAGGAGCGTGCGCACCGTCTCGACGGCGTAGAGCGGGATCCCGTCGGCCCGACCAATGATCGCGCGCACGGCGTTCTCCGGCAGCCCTGGCACCAGGCCCGAGAGCAGCTCGCGCATCGAGGGCTCCGGCAGCGGCTCGAGGTAGAGCGACGTGAAGTTCCGCTTCCCGGCACCCCACTCGGCTCGCCGCTCGAGGAGGTCCGTCCTGGCCAGCGTGATGATGAAGATCGGGCTCGAGCGCGACCATTCGAGGAGGTGCTCGATGAAGTCGAGCGTGCCCGAATCGGCCCAGTGCAGGTCCTCGAACACCAGCGCCACGAGCCCCGTCTCCGCCATGCGCTCGAAGAACGTGCGCCAGGCGGCGAACAGCTGCTCCGAGTTGGCCGACTCGGTGCCGATGCCGAGCAGCGCCAGCAGCGCCGGCTCGATCCAGCGCCGTTCCTCCTCGTCCGGGACGTGCTCGATGACGGTCTCGGCGATCCGTGCCCGCGTTGTCGCCTCGTCGTCGTCCGCGGCCAGGCCGGCGCGGCGGCGGACCATCTCGCCCAGTGCCCAGAACGTGATCCCCTCGCCGTACGACGGCGAACGGCCGGTGTGCCACCAGACCGGCTCGAGGACGCCATCGACGTACTTCAGGAACTCCCAGCCGAGCCTGCTCTTGCCGATGCCGGCCGCGCCCATCACGCTCACCAGGCGGACCCGCTTCTCGCGGCCGGTGGCGTGGAAGAGCTCCTTCAGCAGCCGAATCTCGTCGTCGCGGCCGACGAAGGGCGCCTCGAGCGCATCCGAACGCCCGCGCCCTCCCCGTTCCGCCACGACCCGGATGGCACGCCAGGCGGGCAGCGGTGCGGACTTCCCCTTCATGTCCCGTTCGCCGGCGGACTCGAACGCGATCGCCGCGCTGGAGGAGCGCATGGTCGGCTCGTCGACGAGGACCGACCCGGGCTCAGCAACCGATTGGAGCCTGGATGCCGTATTGACGAGATCGCCGGCCACCATGCCCTGGTTCGTCGCCCCAAGCGTGACCGCCGCCTCGCCGGTGAGAATGCCGGCGCGGGCCTGGATTCCCGGGCCAAGGCCGCGAACCGCGTCGACCAGGTCGAGGGCCGCCCGCACGCTGCGCTCGGCGTCGTCCTCCTGCGCGGTCGGGGCTCCCCACACGGCCATGACCGCGTCGCCGATGAACTTCTCGACCGTCCCGCCGTACTTGGTGATCACGTCCGACGCGAGATCGAAGTAGCGCGTCAGGGTCTCGCGCACGTCCTCCGAGTCGCGCTCCTCCGCGAAGGGAGTGAAGCCAACGAGATCGGCGAACAGGATCGACACGAGCCTTCGCTCCGCCACCGGAGCCGGACCCGACGCCGGTGCCTGGCGTCGCGGCCGATGGAGCCTGATCGGCGCTTGCGAAGGGGGTACCGCACTCTCCGCAGAACTTGGCTTCGCCCACTCGGGCCGCGCCACACGACTGGCACTGCTCGCCCAGCCGCGTCCCGCACTCGAGGCAGAACCTCGTGCCGGCAGGGTTCTCAGCGTTGCAGGTCGGGCACGTCACGCGCGCAACAGTACCCGCTTCATGGCGCGGCCGTGAATCAGTACGCCAGCACCGATGCACCCTGGCGTTCGAAGTCGGGGCGGTTGCGCGTGACGATCGTCGCATCCATGCCGCGAGCGACCGCCGCGATGAGGGCATCCCCGAGCCCGAGCCGGCCGCCCGCCCGATGGCGCTCGAGCCGCGCCGCGCCGGCGGCCCGCGCCGCGTCCGGATCGGTGGCGACGAAGTCGAGCGGGGCCAGCAGTCGCGCGATGACCTCCCGGTGCTCATCGGTACCGCCCGACAGTGCCTCGCACACGACCACGTCGCAGGTGAAGAGCTCCGCGCCCTCCTCGTACAAACGGTGCAGGAGGCGCATGGCGGCCTCGTGGCCGTTCGCGTGGTCGATGATGAGGGTCGTATCGAGCAGATAGCGCACTGGGATCAGTCGGTCTCTTCCGCTCGCAGATCGTCGACCCAGCGAGCGACCTCGTCAGGGCTCATCCAGCCGGGCTTGCCGACCATCGCTCCGGCCGTCTCACGGATCGCCGCGCCGAGCGCGTCTCGATGACGCCCGTCGTATACCCAAGGTGACAGCAGCTCGGTGATGACAGCTCACAGGCGAGGACTGATGTTCGGACAGGCGCAAACGCACGTCGTGCCTCCGATCGCCTGAACAACCGCGGAAGCTGCCCTTCCATCGGTTCTCGGGGGAGCGAGCGGAGGATCACTCCCGCGTTCACCGTGAGGTACCCCGTTGAATACCGCCCAGGTCGGTGCCGCCCAAGCGCCGATCATTCCCTTCCAGGATCATCTCGCTGCCAACCCAAGACCACGTGCCGTGCGTGTGCACGCCATCGGTGCCCTGCGCGTTCACTTCGGCCGCACGCCGATCCAGTCGCTGGGGGGCCCGAAGGCCGGCACGAACCAGGCGACCGGCCTGTTCGCCTTCCTGTTCGATCGAGGCGCCCAGGGCATCGAGAAGGACGAGGCCGTCGAGGTCATCTGGCCGGACTCCTCCCTCACCGTCGCGGACACCGCATTCCATCGGACCCTGCTTGGCCTGCGCGGCTCGCTGCGCGCCGGCGGTTTCGGTGACGCCGTCGAGTTCCGAAACGGCCGTTACGTGCTCGCATCGGGCCTCGTCAGCTGGTCGGACACGTGGGAGCTGGAGGGTCTGATCGACGCATCGGCCACCACCACCGACGTCCGAGACCGCATCCAGCTCCTCGAGAGCTGCCGTCAGCTCAATCGCGCCGATTACATGGACGACTGCCCCTTCTTCGGCACCAGCGTCTACGTCGAGGCTCGCCGATCCCTGCTGCGGGCGGTTCGCCAGGCCGTGCTCGTGGAGCTCGCCGAGCTGTACGCATCATCGGGACACCATGCCCTCGGCACGATTCGCCGCGCGGAAGCCGATGGCGTGGGCGAGCTGGCGGACCGACGTCTCCTAGGCGTCGTACGTGCCGTACGGCCGTCAATTATTCGTCGCCACGTGACGAATCGGCCACTCATTGGCCGATACGCCCACCTGACGACCAACGACACCGTGGCGCTTGACGCGCGGCCGCACCATCGGCCCATGCCGTCATTGTTGGACCGTGTGATCGGCCTTGCCGATGAACCGACGGATGACGACGATCTCCGGCTCCGCAAACGAGTCGGCGTGATCAGCCGGCTACATCCTTGTCCTTGCTCCGCTCCAGCTTCCCATCCTCGCCCAAGGCCTTCCGCTGAGCTGGTTCGTGGCCGCGACCATGCCTCTCGTCAGCGCATCGAATCTCCTCCTGCTGGCGCGCACTCGCCGCTTCGATCGCTACGTCAAGGTCCTCGTCGTCATGGTCCTGATCTTCCCGGCTGTGATCGAGATCTCCCTCGGCGGACTGGGGGGAGCGAGTGCCGCCATCCTGTTCGCATTCCTCGGCCCGGTCTTCGCACTCCTCGCGTTGGGTCCCCGGCGCGCGACGGCGTGGTTCGTCGCCTTCCTGGTCGTGGTCGCCGGAGTCATCCTGGTCGACCCGTTCATCAGCAGCCGGATCACCCCACAGCCATACCCGATCCGGCTCGTCTGGTACGCGGCCAACCTCGCCGTTCCGCTTGGCATCACGTTCGCGATGCTGCGCTACACCGATCTCCGGCGCCGCCGCGCCGAGGCACGCTCGGAGGAGCTGCTGACCAACGCCATCCCGGCCTCGATCGCCACCCGCCTGAAGCGCGGCGAGGAGCACATCGCCGAGACGTACCCGGAGACGACGGTCCTGTTCGCCGACCTGGCCGGCTTCACGCCATGGGCTCGTGACACCGATCCGGCGCGGGTGGTCGGCTTTCTCGACGAGCTATTCACGCGATTCGACGAGCTTGCCGCGGAGTGCGGGGTCGAGAAGATCAAGACGATCGGCGACGCGTACATGGCAGTCGCCGGCGCGCCAGAGCCGCACGCCGATCACGCCTCCGCCGCAATCTCGCTCGCCCGCGGCATGCTGACGGCCCTGGCAGAGCAGCGTGATGCGGCACGGGGTAACCCTGGAGCTGCGCATCGGCGTCGCCAGCGGGCCGGTGGTGGGCGGCGTCATCGGTGAGCGGCGGATCCTGTTCGACCTGTGGGGGGATACCGTGAACACGGCCTCACGAATGCAATCGTCTGGCATCGCCGGCCGGATCCACGTGGCGGCGTCGACCCACGAATTGCTGCGTGACGCTTGGCAGTTCGAGGAACGCGAGCCGGTAGAGGTGAAGGGCCTCGGTCCAATGACCACCTACCTTCTCGTGGACATGCCCCGTTGACCCTCCGCGCGCCGAACGGCGATACTCGCCTCCCGAGTGAGAGGCACCCCGTGATCTGTGGCACCTGCGGCAGCCAGAACGACGCCGGACGCAAGTTCTGCGTCGAGTGCGGCGCACAACTGGCGGTCCCCTGCCCCAGCTGCGGGACGCCGAACCCGGGCGGCGGCAAGTTCTGCGGCGAGTGCGGCGTTTCCCTGGGCGCCTCGGCCACCGATGCGCCGATAGAGACCGCGGCCGCGCCAACACCTGCGGCACAGGTGGCCGAGCGACGGCTGGTCAGCGTTCTCTTTGCCGACCTGGTGGGCTTCACCACCATCTCGGAGAGCCGTGACGCGGAGGACGTGCGCGAGCTCCTCGACGGCTACTTCGGAATGTGTCGCGAGATCGTCGGCCGCTACGGAGGCACGATCGAGAAGTTCATCGGCGACGCGGTCATGGCGGTCTGGGGCACGCCGATCGCGCAGGAGGACGACGCTGAGCGGGCGGTGCGGGCCGCGCTCGATCTCGTCGACGCGGTCCGACGGCTGGGCGAGGGAGCCGACGTGCCGAACCTGGCGCTGCGGGCCGGCGTGCTCACCGGCGAGGCTGCGGTCACCCTGGGCGCCAGTGACATGGGCATGGTCGCCGGCGACCTCGTGAACACCGCCTCTCGTCTCCAGTCGGTCGCGGAAGCCGGGACCGTGCTGGTCGGCGACTCGACGCGGCGAGCGTCGGGAGAGGCGATCGCCTACGAGCCCGTCGAGGACCAGGTGCTCAAGGGCAAGGAGCTGCCGGTCGCGGCCTGGCGCGCGCTGCGCGTCGTCGCCAAGCGCGGCGGCGCCGGACGAAGCGACCAGCTCGAGGCGCCGTTCGTCGGCCGCGACGCTGAGCTCCAGCTGATCAAGGACTTCTACCACGGCACCGCGCGCGAACGCGGCGTGCGGCTCGTGAGCGTCATCGGCCAGGGCGGCATCGGCAAGACGCGCCTGGCCTGGGAGTTCCTGAAGTACATCGACGGCGTGACCGAGCTCGTGTACTGGCACCAGGGCCGCTCCCCGTCCTACGGCGACGGGATCACGTTCTGGGCGCTCGGCGAGATGGTGCGCATGCGCCTGGGCATCGGCGAGGGAGCCGACGAAGAGGAGACGCGCGAAGCCCTCACCGGCAGCCTCGAGGAGTTCGTGCCCGAAGAGGACGAGCGCCGAGCCCTGGAGGCTCCCCTCCTCCAGCTCCTGGGCTTCCAGGGCGGCGCGGAGTCGGAACGCGGCCAGCTGTTCTCGTCGTGGCGGACCTACTTCGAACGCATCGCCGAGCAGGCGCCCGTGGTCCTGGTCTTCGAGGATCTCCAATGGGCCGATGAGGGGCTCTTCGACTTCATCGAGGACCTCCTGGCCTGGTCCCGCGGCAAACCGATCTACGTCATCACCCTCGCCCGGCCGGAGCTTCTCGAGCGCCGCCCGACCTGGGGTGCCGGCCAGCGCGGCTTCACGTCGCTCGGCCTCGAGCCGCTGACCGATGCCGAGATGCTCGAGCTGCTCGGCGGCCTCGTCCCTGGCCTGCCAGAGAGCGCGGCTCGCACGATCGTGCAACGCGCCGAGGGGATTCCGCTCTACGCGGTCGAGACGGTGCGCATGCTCCTCAACGACGGCCGCCTGCAGCAGACCGATGGCGCGTACCAGCCCGTCGGCGACCTCTCCACGCTCGCCGTGCCGGAGACGCTCCACGCACTCATCGCGGCGCGAATGGATGGTCTCGAACCGGCCGACCGCAGCCTGCTCCAGGACGCATCGGTCATTGGGCTGTCGTTTGGCGCCGATGCGCTGGCAGCCGTCTCCGGGCTCGCCACGGACGAGGTTGAGCGACGCCTCGCATAGCCTCGTGCGGCGAGAGCTCATCACCCTCGACAACGACCCTCGCTCCCCGGAGCGCGGCCAGTATCTGTTCGTCCAGGGCCTCATCAAGGAGGTCGCCTACGGCACGCTGGCGAAGCGCGACCGTCGTGCGCGGCACCTGGCCGCCGCCCGGCACTTCGAGTCGCTCGGCGATGACGAGCTGGCGGGCGTGCTGGCGCAGCACTACATCGAGGCGTATCGCGCCCAACCCGGCGGCGAGGAGGGAGCCGCCGTCGCGGCGCAGGCACGGGTGACGCTGCGCGCCGCTGCGGCACGGGCCAAGGCGCTGGCGTCACCGGCCCACGCCCTCAGCTACGTGGAGCTGGCCCTGGAGGTCACGACGGATGCGGCCGACGAGCTTGCGCTTCGGCGGGAAGCGGGCGGGTTTGCGGCCGAAGCGGGCAAGTTCGACGCATCCGTCCCCCATCTCGAGCGGGCGATCGAGCTCGCGACGCAGATGGGAGACCGCGTCGCGCGCCGCCGGGCCGTCGGGCACCTCGGGAATGTCCTCATCGAGGGCCACCAGGACCGTGCGTTCGAGCTGCTGAGCGAGGCGATGGCCGAGCCGGGCCTCACTCCGGACGACGATGGCTACGTCGAGATCGCCGAGGCGCTCGCCAAGCTCTTCATGCGCAGGTCACGCTTCGCCGAGGCCGTGGCGCTCGTTGAGCGAGCATTGCCGGCAGCCGAGTCCCGCGGTCTCACCGTCCTTGCGGTCGAGATGCTCACGACGCGCGCGGTCTCGCTCTCGAACATCAACCGGCCGATCGAATCCGTCGCGTCGCTCATGGGCGTGATCGCCCTGGCAGATCGCCACAACCTCCAGGACCCGCTGCTGCGGGCGACGATCAACCTGGGGTATGCGCTCGACCCGGACGACCCGGAGGCGGCCTACCGCGTGTCGCGCGAAGGGGCGGCCAAGGCTCGGCAGTGGGGCCAGCGCTTCGCCCTGCGCTACCTGGTTGGCAATGCGACGAGCACGGCCATCCTCGATCGGCGACTGGGACTGGGCGCTCGCGAGAGGTGCGGGACCCGATCTGGGATGACCTCGAGCCGGCCGAGCGGATCTGGCTGGGAGCGATCGAGGCCGAGATCCTCGCGGCTCGCGGCGAGCCAGTGGCCGAGCTGATCGCCGAGCTCGAGGGCCTCGCCGCGGGCTTCGACGACCCCCAGTATCGCGGGAACGTCGTCTACGCCGGGTGGATGGCGATGTTGGCCTCCGGGCATTACGCGGAGGTGATCGAGCCCGCCCGGGCATCACTCGCCTGGGCAGGCCAGGGAGCGATCGACGGCGGTGCCACCGCTGGTGTGTCGCGCGGCGCTGCGCACGCGTGACGCGGAGGTCATCCGCGAGATGCTCGCCGTCTTCGAGGGAGCCCGGAAGGGCCGCGTCGCGACGGCGTGCCTCGCTGCGATGGAGGGCGCGCTGGCGGCCGTCGAGGGTCGCCGCGCGGATGCCCGAGCGCAGTACCTGGAGGCGCTGAGGCTCTTCCGGGAGCTGGGTCTCGGCATGGACCGAGGCCAACACCGGCCTGGATGCCATCGTCGCCGATGTGCTGGAGCCCGCGGAGCGGCAACGTGTCGCCGATGAGGCGCGGACCACCTTCGAGCGACTCGGTGCTCAGCCGTACCTCGCCCAGCTGGACGCAGCCCTGGCCGGCACACCCGGCCAATCGGCGTTCGGCGCACCGGATCGATCAGTGCCAGCCGCCGACGAGGTGCGTTCCGCCTGAGGTTGCCTTCGCGCCTATCGCTCGGCTCCGAGGCTGACCACCTCTGTCGCGCCCTCCTTGCCCTTCAACGCAAGGCTCCGCCGCACGAGGGTCGGGTCGAGCCCGGCTGCAGCCGCCGCATCGGTGGAGACGAGGATCTCGCCCGCGCGGGCCTCGGCTGCCAGGCGAGCCGTCGTGTTCACCGCGTCACCGACGACCGTGATCTCCACGTGGCTGCCTTCGCCCACCGCGCCGAACCACACCCGCCCGGTGTGCACACCCGCTCCGACGGGCGCCCACGGACCGCCGGGATCGGCGTGTCCGGTCGCACGCAGCAGGGCCTGGGCCGCTTCGACCGCGCGCTTCGGGTGGTCATCGCCGTAGACCGGGGGAAAGACCGCCACCAGCTCGTCACCGACGAACTTGTCGACCACGCCGTTGGCGGCGAAGACCGCCTCGGAGGCGACGGTGTAGAAGCGGTTGAGCAACGCGTGGAACTCGCCGGGGGACATCCGCTCGGCCATGGCGGTTGAGCCGCGGATGTCGGCGAACAGCATCGAGCCGTCGACCTCCGCGCCGCCGTGGTGCTTCAGGAGCACCTTCTGACACGAGTTGCAGACGTTCGGGTTGCCTTCGGACGGCCGCTTGCCGATGAGCCGCATCAGCGGCCCGCCCACGCCCGCGAACGGTGAGGCGCAGAGCTGACAGCGAGGGCTGGCCGGGATTCGGCTGAAGACCCGGCGGCCGATGGCCTGCATCGAGTCCGGGTGCGAAAGGTAATCGCGCCAGAACGCCTCGTCCCGAGCGTCGCCCCGCTTGTCCGGCGGCGTCGCACCCGTGGTCATTGCCGAAGTATGGCCAGCCAGGCGCAACGCGACTGCGGCGCACGCACAGAGAAGCCGCCCGTCAACACGACGAGCGGCTTCTTCACCTGAACGGCGCCGCAGTGGCACCGCCGGTCACTCAGGCGGTGACGGCCTCTGAGTCCGTTGGTGAGCCATGCGGCCAGCGTCGGCAGCAGCGCCACGCCCGACAGGCCAACGAGGATGTACACGACCGAGGACAGGGGGTTCGTCTCGCCGAACGTGTCGCCGGTGATCGCTGCCACGAGGTCGAACTGGGCGATGCCAACGAGCAGCCAATTGATCGCGCCGACGATCACGAGCAGGAGAGCGACGGCCTTCAAGATGCGCATTGCGACGGTTCCTTTCGAGTGCTTGCCTTGTGACTTCGCTGTCCAAGGTTTGTCCAGACTCTAGTCCGTGCCTCGCATCCTTGTCAAGTCTTTGTCTAAGGCGTACTCTGTACAGGCCATGTACACCATCAGCGAGGCTGCCGATCGCGCCGGAGTGAGTGCCGAGCTTCTCCGCGCATGGGAGCGTCGCTACGAAATCGTTACGCCGCGGCGGACCGCGGCCGGCTACCGGCTCTACGATGAGGCCGCCATCGGTCGAGTCCGCGCGATGCGCGGGCTCGTGGACGAGGGCTGGACTCCGAGCGCGGCGGCGGCATCCCTGCGCGACGTCGCCGACGCGGATCTCCCAGTCGTGGCCGAGCCCCGCGTCAGCTCACCCGCCACGGACCTGGACGCCGGCGAGCTCGTCGAACGATTCGTGTCCGCCGCCGGGGCCATGGACGCGACGGCGCTGCAGGCGGTCCTGGACGAGATGGGAACCAGAGCGTCCTTCGAGCCGATGAGCGACCAGTACCTGTTCCCGGCCCTTCGCGCGCTCGGCGACGCCTGGCAATCCGGGGCCGTCTCCGTGGCCGCCGAGCATGCTGCCAGCGCCGCCGTCGCGCGCTGGATCGGCGCCGCGTATGACGCTGCCGGCACGAATCGCGCCGATGCCCGGCCCGTGCTGGTCGGCCTGCCGCCCGGTGCCCGACACGAGCTCGCGGCGCTGGCCTTCGCCACCGCCGCTCGGCGCGCCGGCATGACCGTCCACTACCTCGGCGCCGACCTGCCCGCTGCCGAATGGATGCGCGCCGCGCGATCCACCCATGCGGCAGTCGCCGTGATCGGCGTTCCGACTTCCGCCGACGCCGATGCCGCCCGCGCGGTCGGCAGGTCGCTCCGTCGCGGCGTTCCCGGCGTCGTCGTCGCTTTCGGTGGGGACGGTGCGACGGGCATGCGGCCGGGCAGTGTCCTGGGGGATGGCCTGCCGAACGCGGTCAGCGATCTTCAGTCTCTCTTGGCGAACGCCTGACCTTGTTGCTGCGGCCGCTCGGGGCGTAGGCTGCGTGCTCCACGCCGAACGTCCCGCAGGAGGAATCAATGGCTGATCATCCCAATGCCGCGAAGATCCGTGCCGCGACTGAGGCCATGGCCGTGAGCGACGACATGACGTCGCAGATGGAGATGCTGAGCGACGACGTCGTCTGGCACGAGATCGGCAGCGACGAGCCGATCCGCGGCAAGCAGGCGCTCGCGGAGCGCTACGCCGCCATGCCGGAGGGCGCGAGCATCAAGGTGGAGCACGCACGATGTCGTCGCCAACGACGAGCACGCGATTGCGCTGGTAACCGCCACGGCGAGCATGGGCGACCAGCAGCTCGTCTACCGTACCGCCGAGATCTATCACATGAAGGACGGCAAGATCACCGAGCGCTGGGCCTTCTCCGACGACACCGACCGCATCAACAAGTTCTTCGGCGGGCAGTAGTCCTCCAGGCCGGTCTGGTCAACTAGCCAGGCCAACCTCGGAGGATCGTGAACCGCCGGCGCCGTTCGGCGGTATCACGGGTGATGGCTCCTCGCCCGTCGCACCTCACGATCGCCGCCCTCCTGGCGCTGCCGGTCCTCGGCGCCTGCGCCCAGACCGATCCATCGGTGAGCCCGAGCGATCCGCCGGCCTCGGCCAGCCCCACGGCGACGGAGCTCACGGCGACCGGTGAGCCCCTCCCGGCAGGGCGCTACACGCGCGCCGGCTTCGAGCCCGCGATCACCTTCGAGCTCGATGGCTCGTGGCAGGCGGTCCAGCTGTTCGGCGGCTTCTTCGACGTCCAGCAGCAGGTCGGCACCGCGGACGTGATCGCGGTCCAGTTCGCCCGGCCGAGCGCCATCTTTGGCGAGGCTGGAACCGATGCGGCGACGACGGCGGAGGCGGCGATCGCTTCCGTCCAGGCCAATTCAGCCTTGGCGGTCGTCGAGACCAGCGACTCACGCATCGGCGGCCTGGATGGATTGCAGGTCACCGTCGACAACTCCGGCGACGCGCACGCCACCGTGATGCAGGTTCCGCCGGGGCCGCTCGGGATCGACCCGGGACGCCGCCTGTGGATCGCGTTCTTCGACACGCCCGGACGGCCTGCTGGCCATCATGGTGGGTGGATCGGTCGCGCATTGGGACGAGGCACTGGCGGCCGCCGAGCCGGTGCTGGAATCGGTGCAGATCGGTCCGTAGGTTGGCTGGGTAGGGGTACCGCAGTCCTATACGTCGGTGTGGCCGGCGCGAACACAATCCCCTCATGAACTTTCATGAACAGCTGCAGGTTGCAACCGGCCTGGATCCCACGCTGATCGGCGTGGCGCTGTTCCTGGCGATGGCCTTCGTGCTGTGGACGCTGACGCATCTCATCGATCGCCCCGAGCAGGCCCAGGACCCGGACGGTCGGGCGCCCGACTCGTCGGACCTCGAGGCCGCCTAGGCCCGCAGCAGCAACTGCGCCGCCTCGGCCGCAGCCGCGAAGTCGCCGATATCCGCCGCCGCTCGCAGCGCCTCGATCGGGGCACTCGCCTCCGAGCCGACGTCCGACCGGGCAGCGATCGTCTCCAGCGTCGCGGCGTCGCCCAGCAGGCCGGCCCCGTCCCGGGCCGCGGCATCGATGATCACCTGCCGTGCCCACGCATCGAGCCGATCGACGTCGACGTCCTTCACCTCGGCATCCAGCAGCTGAACGTCGAGCGCGGCATGCAGCGCCTGCACCGCGGCGGACTGGAGCTCGGCGGAATCCCCCGCATCGGTCACTGCGGTTGAAGCGGCGCTCAGCTCGTCGGCGAGCAGCGGCGGCACCTCGAGCTCCGCGAGGGCGGTTGCCGCATCGGTCACGGCAGTGGCCGCATCGGGATCATCCGGATGGTCGAACAGATCCCGCGAAAGCTCGGTGAGCTCGAGCGCGGCGTCGGAGACGGCCGCATCGGTCCCGGCATCGATCGGCACGGCGACGGCGACGGTCGCCAGCTCATCCTCCGCCTCGGCGCCGAACTCGCCGTAGCCGGGGGCGAACGTCTTGTGCTCGATCGCGCCGTCCATCAGGACCTCCTCGGTGCGGATGGCGCCGTCGACCGGGCCCGCGCGGGCCGTCGACGGTCTGATCGGCCTCGAGCACGGTCACCGTCTCGTAGACGAGGTCCGGGATGTTCTCCGGGTGGAAGACGTCGCCGACCTGGGGATCGGCGGGCATGATCATGCCGGGCGGTCCATCGGTGCCGGCCAGCCACGTGCCCTCGTTGTCGGCGATCTCTCCGTCGTCGTAGTTGTCGACCTCTTCGCCGAGATACCAGACCGATCCGTCATCGGCCTGCGCGTAGAAGTCGAGCGCGACCTCGACGATCCGGCCGCCGCCGTAGGCGACGTACTGCGACACGACCGCCTCGACCTGGTTGCCGTCGATCTCGATCATCCGCGTCTCGGGCAGCAGCGTGATCTCGACGCGCAGGGTGTCGCCGGCCTCGGTGCCGAGCTGGATGACCTGCGCCAGGTCGCTGATCGGGAAGAGCGGGTTGGTGATGTCGGTCGGGTTCGAGAAGACCGGCGCCTCGGTGTCCACCTCGCGGCCGGTTGGTGCGCTGACCGCGGGGCTGCCCGCCGCTGAGCTGGACGGTGCGCCCCCCTGGGTGCAGGCGGCAAGGAAGAGCGCCGCTCCGATGAGCAGGCTCAGTCGCGAGGTCGTCCGGCGGGGTGACGGCATCAGGTGGGCCTCTGCTGCAGGTGTCGTGCGCTCACGCTACTGAGCGACGCCTGAGCCGCTGCTGAACGACCGGATCATCGGTGGACCGATGAGTTTCCGAGCAGGTCGACGTTTCACCTTCCAGAGCATCGGTTCCAAGCCGATGACGCACCAGGAGAGATTGCATCATGGACTGGACGATCGAGCTCATCGTGGTCCCCGTCTCGGACATCGACCGCGCCAAGGACTTCTACCTGAACCAGGCCGGCTTCGACCTGCTGGTCGATCACAGCGCGGGCGACGACTTTCGAGTCGTGCAGCTGACACCTCCGGGCTCTGGGTGCTCGATCGCGCTCATGAGGGACAAGCGGATGGCGCCCGGCTCGCTGAACGGCATCCACGTGATCGTGCCGGACATCGAGGCCGCCCGTGCCGAGCTGGTCGCTCGGGGCACCGAGGTCGGCGAGATGTTCCACATGACCGAGACCGGACCGACGCCGGGACCCGATCCCGAGCGCAGCAGCTACAACTCGTTCATGCCCTTCAACGACCCCGACGGCAACACCTGGCTCGTCCAGGAGGTCAAGCGAGCGGAGCCCGTTGCATGACCGGTACGATCGCGCCGATGAATCGGACCGATGAGATGACCGTCGCGATCCCGGCTGAGGAGCCGGGCTTCGCGGCGCTCGCCGAGCGTCATCGGCGCGAGCTGCACGTCCATTGCTACCGGATGCTCGCCTCGTTCGACGAGGCGGAGGACGCGGTACAGGAGACCTTCCTGCGCGCGTGGCGCAGCCGCGAGACGTTCGACGGCTCGCAGTTCCGGGCGTGGCTCTACAAGATCGCCACGAACGTCTGCCTCGACATGCTTCGTCGCAGCTCGCGACGGCTGACGACCCTGCACAACTTCTCCGAGGTCCCATGGCTGCAGCCGTACCCGGACGCGCTGCTTGACGAGGTGGCGCCGAGCGACGACCAGCCGGACGCGGTCGTCGTCGAGCGGGAGACGATCGAGCTCACGTTCCTTGCCGCCATGCAGGTCCTTCCGCCACGGCAGCGCGCCGCACTGGTCGCCCGGGACGTGCTCGGCTGGCCGGCGATCGAGACGGCGAATCTGCTCGACACGAGCGTCGCCGCGGCGAACAGCGCGCTCCAGCGAGCTCGCGCCACGATGCAGGAGCACCTGCCGGCGCGGCGTGCCGAATGGTCGGCCGGCGAGCCGAGTGAGGCGGAACGGACGCTGCTGGCATCGTTCATCGACGCGCACGAACGCGGCGACTACGCCCTCGCGGTCTCGATCGCGTCGGAGGACCTGCGCGTCACGATGCCGCCGAACCCGTTCTTCTACGAGGGGATTGCGTCGATCGGGCCCGCTGATGCAGGGCGCGTTGAACGACGGCGAGTGGCGCCTGGTGCCGACGCTGGCCAACCGGATGCCGACCGCGGCGAGCTACCTGCGCCGTCCCGGCGACACCGAGTTCCGGGCGTTCAAGTTCGACGTCCTGCGGGTCGTGGACGGACGGATCGCCGAGATCACCACCTTCGGCACCGAGCTCTTCCCCGCGTTCGGCCTGCCGCCGAAGCTCTAACGCGCATGATGGACCGATGAGCACGGAGTCCGCCCCGGCATCGGTCCTGACCTGCACCAACTGCGGCGCCAGGAATCGGATCCGGCCAAGCCCGAAGGGCGTTCCGACGTGCGGCCGATGCAAGCAGCCGCTGCCCTGGCTGGTGGACGCCACCGACGCCAGCTTCGACACGGAGGCCGATGCGTCCGCGCTCGTCCTCGTCGACCTGTGGGCGCCGTGGTGCGGCCCGTGCCGCTTCGTCAGCCCGATCCTCGAGGAGCTGTCGCGCGACTACCGCGGCCGGATCAAGGTGATCAAGGTGAACGTCGACGACAACCCGAGCACCGCGCAACGCTACGAGGCCTTCTCGATCCCGACGATCATGGTGCTGCGCGACGGACAGTCACTGGACCGAATCGTCGGCGCCATGCCCAAGGAGCAACTGGTGGCCCGCCTGGCGCCGCATCTCTTGCCGGCTGCAGGACCAACGTAGTCGGGCACGGCGGATGCAGGCCCCGACTGGGGTCGACCGCCCGACGACACGGGCGCACGAGGAGGAACGGATGCCAGACACGGGCAAGATCCTGAAGGACGTTGGCAGGAACGTCGGCACGACGGCCGGCAAGACGGCCGGAACCGTCAGCAAGGCCGCCGGAACGGTGGCCGCATCAGGTCCCGGTAAGGCGGTTGGTGGCGCGGCCACGACGGCCGGCAAGGCCGTGGGTAGTGCTGCCACGACGGCCGGCAAGGTGGTCGGTGGCGCTGCCGTAACCGCGGGCAAGGCGGTCGGCGACGTTGCAACGAGCGCCGGCAAGGCGGTCGCGAAGGCCCTGCCTGGGAGCAGCTCGCCCAAGACGGCTCGCCGATCGCGCAGCGCCGCGACCAAGAGCTCCGGGTCCACGAGGCCCGCGTCCAGGAGTTCCGCGTCGAAGGGCACGACGACCCGCAAGCGATCGGCCTCGAAGCCCGCCGCGTCGAAGCCGGCGGCGTCGAAGTCAGCGAGCGGGGCCGCGTCCACGAAGCCGGCTGCCGCCAAGCGCACCACGACGAAGTCGACCCGGACCACGGGTCGCACCACCGCGGCGAAGCGGCCGAGGAAGCCGTCCGGCTCCTGATCGGCCAGCCGGAGCGACGAGCTACTCCTGCTTCGGGATCTGCTGCATCGCCCAGGTGTTGCCGTCGGGGTCGCGGAAGAAGCTGAACCATCCCCACGGCTGCTTATCGACCTCGGTCGTTTCGAGGCCGCGCCCGGCGAGCTCTCCACGGATGGCCTCGACGTCCTCGACGACGACCTGCAGGCCCGTCTGCGACCCCGGCGCCATCTCGGTGATGCCCTGCCCGATCACGATGGAGCAGGCTGACCCCGGCGGTGTGAGCTGCACGAAGCGCAGGCCATCGGTGACCTGGTAGTCGTGATCGGCGTTGAAGCCGGCCTTGTCGACATAGAAGGCCTTCGCGCGATCCACGTCCGTCACCGGGACCGCAACCAGCTCGAGCTTCATATCCATCGGTTCACACCTCCTGCAGGTCTTGTCGGGATTGCGCTTGGATGTGGGTCACCCAGTCTCCGGTCCCGATGAGCTCACCCAGTTCCCCCGGCTCCCCGCGGTAGAAGTACACATCGGCTCGACCGATGGGGCCGTCGCGCACCGGAACGGTCCGACGCACGTACTGGGAGCCCGCCTCGTCCGCGGGGTCGTAGCGCTCCAGCGCGTCGAGTGCCGCCAGCATCTCGTCGTCCGTCAGGCGGTAGACCTCGACCGTCACGCGCCCGGCGGGCGCCTCGACCAGCGCCGGGTAGGCGTAGGCGCGGTACGGGGTGCGCGGGACGTCGTACAGCGCGCCTTCGACGATGCCGGCGCCGAGGAACTCTGCCTCGTTCAGCAGCGCGTGGTTGCGCTGGCCGCGTCGCAGGGTGCCGTAGACGGCAACATCGGTTCCCATAGCGCCCAGCCTAGCCCGCGCACTTGTCAGCCAGGGTACGTAACGGCCACTGAGTGGCCGAATTTGCACGCTGGTGCACGGAACAGCCAGGCAGGGAGCGTCATCGTCGCCGTTTGTTGCCTGCTGAGGTACGAAACCGGCACTGATTGGCCGATACGTACCCCAGCGGACAAGCGGCTCGAGTCAGTCCGTCGAAGGAACCGGCGTCGAGGTGCGATCCGTCGCGCCGACCGGCTCTGAACCCTCTCCCATCTTCACGCCGGGCAGGAGCACCAGCACCAGCACAGCCGCAAGCAGCGCCGTCACGATGCCGACCACGAACGTGGAGGCCGTCGCGATCGAGATCGCCTCGTGGATCCCGGCCACCATGGCCGGAATGAAGGGCTCCACCTGCGCCTGGAACGCCTCCGGCACCTGGGACAGGATCGTCGCGCCGAGGTCGCCGACGCTGGACAGGTTGTTCAGCGTCGAGCTGCCGCCCGACTGGAAGCCCGAGACGATCTGCTCCGGAACCCCGGCGGCAGCCATCTGGCGGGGCACCTCCTCGAGCATCACGGAGCCGAAGATCGTGCCCGCGAAGGCCAGGCCGATGGTGCCTCCGAGCTGCTGGAAGAGGGTGACGTTGCTCGTCGCGGCCCCGAGCCACCGGACGGGCACCGAGTTCTGGACGATGAGCGTGAAGACGGCGAACGTTGGCCCGACGCCGAGGCCGGTCACGGCCATCCACAGCCAGATGGTTGGCTCGGGCGTGTCGGCGCGAAGGTTCGTCAGCAGGTAGAGCCCAATCGCGAACACGATGAGGGCGCCGAAGATCAGGGCCTTGTAGCGCCCCGTCCGCGCCACGATCTGGCCCGAGCCGACGGCCGAGATGATCAACCCGCCGAGCAATGGCAGGATCTGGTAGCCGGCCTCGGTCGCCGAGGTCCCGCCCACGACCTGGTACCAGCGCGGCAGGAAGACGACCACGGCGAAGAAGCCCATCGCCGCCAGGAAGATGGCGGAGACGCTGGCCGTGAACGCTCGGTGCTTGAAGAGAGCGAGCGGGATGATCGGCTCCTTCGCCCTCGACTCGGCCCAGACGAATGCGGCGCCGAACAGGAAGCCGATGGCGATGAGGCCACTCACGGCCGGATCCGTCCACTCGCCGAACTGCTTGTTGGTGAGGCCGATCAGGAACGGCAGGAGGGCCGCAATGAAGAGCGCAGCTCCCAGGAAGTCGAGGTTGCGCTCAGCATTCGGATCGCGAACGGTTGGCAGCGTGCGCCGGATGATCAGCAGCACCACCGCGCCAAGCGGCACGTTGATGTAGAAGATCCACCGCCAGCCGAAGTTGTCGGTGATCAGGCCGCCGAGCGCTGGGCCCAAGAGGAAGCTCAGGCCGAAGACGGCGCCGAAGAAGCCCTGGTATTTGCCGCGCTCCGACGGAGCGAAGATGTCCGCGATGATCGCCAGCGCGATCGGGAACAGCGCGCCCGCGCCAAGGCCCTGCAGCCCTCGGAAGGCGATCAGCTGCCACATCTCCTGCGACAGCCCCGACAGGATCGACCCGAGCAGGAAGATCAGGATGCCGATGATGAAGAGCGGCCGCCGGCCGTAGAGGTCGGAGAGCTTTCCATAGATCGGCCCGCTGATCGTCGACGTCACCAGGTAGGCCGTGAAGGCCCAGACGTAGAACTCATTACCGTTCAGCTCGGTGACGATGACCGGCAGGGCGGTACCGACGATGGTCTGGTCGAGGGCGGCCAGGAAGATCCCCAGCAGCACGGCGCCCAGGATCTCGAGGCGAACGCGATGCGGAAGCTCGATCGGTGCTCGATCCTGGTCTGGAGCGGATGTCATGAGTGCCTCGGTTCGGGTTGCTGGCTCAAGGATGACTCGGGAACCTGACAATCATCGTCAGGAATGTTGTGCGAGCGTCAATTGGTGGCGGGGTGAGTCGCGTGGGTGAAATATGCGCCACCTGCTCGCGGCGGCGCATGCGTTGCCAGTTGAGACCCGCATCAGGTGCGAAACTCATCGGTGTCTCGACCGATGAGTTCCTGGCGTCGTGACGGTCTGAACGGGCGAACCAATCCGCGCCGTGCACGGCGCCTCGAGGGAAGGAGTTCTTCATGACGACATCGCCTTCCGCGACGCTCTCGATCCCGGAGCTCCGCGCCGCCGTCCGCGGTCGGGTCATCGCGCCCGACGATCCCGACTACGACACCGCGCGCACCGTCATGGCGGGTGGGATCGATCGCCGGCCGGCGGTCATCGTCCGCGTCGCGGACGTGGCGGACATCCAGCACGTGATCGGGCTGGCGCGGACCGCCGGCATGGAGCTCGCCGTCCGATGCGGCGGCCACAGCGGCCTGGGCCACGGCGTGACCGAGGGCGGCATCGTCATCGACCTGCGCGACATGAAGGCGATCGAGATCGATCCGGAACGCCGCACGGCCTGGGCGGAGGCCGGGCTCACGGCCCGCGAGGTGACCGAGGCGGCGGCCGCGCATGGCCTGGCGGTCGGCTTCGGCGACACCGGCTCGGTCGGGATCGGCGGCCTCACGCTGGGCGGCGGCATCGGCTACTTCGTCCGCAAGGACGGCCTGACGATCGACAACCTGCTGGCGGCGGAGATCGTGACGGCCGATGGCCAGCTCCGCCTCGTCGACGCGGACACCGAGCCCGAGCTGTTCTGGGGCATCCGCGGCGGCGGCGGCAACTTCGGCGTCGCGACGCGGTTCCTCTATCGGCTTCACGAGCTCCCCTCGTTCGTGGGCGGCATGCTCATCCTGCCGGCGAGTGCGGATGTCGTGGCCGGGTTCATTGCGGCGGCGGAGGCGGCTCCGGAGGAGCTCTCCACGATCGCCAACGTGATGAACTGCCCGCCGATGCCGAACATTCCGGAAGAGCATCACGGGAAGCTGGTCGTCCTGGCGTTCCTGGCATTCGCCGGCGATGCGGAGGCCGGCGAGCGTGAGATGGCCCCCTTCCGGGCGCTCGCCACGCCGCTGGTGGACGAGGTCAAGCCGATGCCGTATCCCGAGATCTACCCGCCGGAACCGCCGGACGACTCGTACCACCCGACGGCCGCCGGGTTCACGATGTTCGTCGACACCATCGATGACAACGTGGCCGAGACGATCATGAAGTACCTCGAGGCATCGGATGCCTCGATGCGAGCGACGCAGCTGCGCGTGCTGGGCGGGGCGATGGCGCGCGTCCCGGCCGATGCGACCGCATTCGCGCACCGCGCCAGTCGCATCATGGTCATCGTCGTCGCCTTCTATGAGGGGCCCGAGGACAAGGTCGTGCGCGAGGAGTGGGTCCATCGATTTGCCGATGCGCTCGACCAGGGCAAGGAGGGCGCGTACGTCAACTTCGTCGGCGACGAGGGCGAGGCGGGCGTGCGAGCGGCCTATCCGGGCAGCACCTGGGACCGACTGGCGGCCCTCAAGGCTCGCTACGATCCGACGAACCTCTTCCGGCTGAACCAGAACATCCCACCCGCCGGCGCGGCGGGGGCCGATGGACCCGGCTGAGTGGCGATTGGACCGGACCCGCTACGATGGCCGTCATGACTGAGATCGCCACCGAACGACCTGCAGGCGCCGCCGGCACAGCGCTCGCGGACCTCGCCCCGCAGCTCGAGGAGCACCGCGCGGCGCTGACCGGGTACTGCTACCGCATGCTCGGATCCGCCTTCGAGGCGGAGGACGCCGTGCAGGAGACCTTCGTGCGAGCGTGGCGCGGCTACGACCGATTCGAGGGTCGCGCGGCGCTCCGATCATGGCTGTACCGCATCGCAACCAACGTCTGCCTCAGCATGCTCGGCGCCAGCCAGCGCCGCGCCCGCCCGATGGACCTGGCCGCGCCATCCTCGGCGGACCGGGCGCTCCCTCCCCCGCTGCCGGAGGCGACCTGGATCGAGCCGATCCCCGATGCGATCGCCATCCAGGCGGCAGCGGACCCCGCGGAGGTGGCGGTCGCGCGCGAGAGCATCCGCCTTGCGTTCGTGACCGCACTGCAGCACCTCCCGCCGCGTCAGCGCGCGGTGCTCATCCTGCGCGAGGTCCTGCGCTGGAAGGCGGACGAGGTGGCCGAGCTGCTCGAAACGACGGTCGCATCGGTCAACAGCGCGCTCCAGCGCGCGCGGGCCACGCTTGCCGCCAACGAGGTCAAGGAGACCGAACCGGCGGAGCCGATGGACGAGCAGCACGAGGCGCTGCTCGCGCGCTACGTGGACGCCTTCGAGCGCTACGACATGGAGTCGCTGACCGCGCTCCTCCACGAGGACGCGAACTGGAACATGCCGCCGTACGAGCTCTGGCTGCGGACCCACGAGGACATCGTCAAGTGGTGCCTCGGCCCGGGTATCGGATGCGAGGGCTCACGCCTGGTCCCCGTCGAGGCGAATGGATCGCCGGCGTGGGGCCAGTACAAGCCGGGACCGAACGGCACCCTGGAGCCGTGGTCGATCCAGGTCATGGAGGTCCGCGACGGCCGGATCAGCGGGCTGACCTTCTTCCTCGACACGGAGCGGCTCTTCCCGCTCTTCGGCCTGCCGCCTCAGCTGGCAGCGTAACCGCCACAGAGGCCGACGACCTCGCACAGCCCCGCCATGGCGAGCAGCTCGTGCAGCTCGTCCGACGCACCACGCAGCCTCAGCCCGCTTCCGAGCCGCTTCGCCGTGAGCTGCATCCGCGCCAGCGCATCGACGGTGGCGCAGTCCGGATCGGACACGCCGGCCACGTCGCACACCACGACGTCCGCCCGACCGTCCTCCACGAGCGCGCGGACGCGCCCGCAGAGCGCCGGGACGTCTGAACGTGCGATTGCACCGCGCAGCTCAAGGACCGCGGCGCTCGACCCAGGGGCCGAGCCCGCACCTTGCTGCGGTGCCGGAGGCAGGTGATCGGTCGAGTCCAAGCGGTGGACCTCATACTCGCGAGCTCCCCATACAGACCGATGGAGTCGCCGGAACTCATCGGCCCGCAGTCAGCGAGACCAATCAGAGACAATGACGAGCGTGCAGAGCCCCGACCCGATCAGCGAGCCGAAGGCCTACCAGGATCACCTCATCGGCCTGGTTGGTGACGACGACCCCGCCGCGGTGCAGGCCGGCACGTCGCAGCGCGTCCGATTACTGCTCGCCGACGCCGGCGACGACGCCGGCACGCGACCGACGGACGGGGAATGGAGCGTGCTCGAGTGCCTTGCCCACATCGTGGACGCCGAGATCGTGGCGGCGGCACGCTACCGCTGGATCCTGGCCCATGACGAGCCCGAGCTGATCGGCTACGACCAGGACCTCTGGGTCGACCGGCTCCATCAGCCCGTCGAGGACGCGGGATCGCTGCTCCGGCTGTTCGAGCCGCTGCGGGCGGCCAACCTGGTGCTCTGGGAGCGCAATCCGGCGGAGCAGCGCGACCGCGTCGGGATCCATCGCGAGCGCGGGCCCGAGAGCTTCGGCCTGCTCTTCACCATGATCGCCGGGCACGACCGCTTCCACGTCGCCCAGGCCGAACGAGCGCTGGCAAGCCTGCGCGACACGCGATGATGGACGGGGGCCGGGGCGTTCAACGCACCTATTTGCTGCTGACGACGCTGACGACGCTGGCCGCGTCGTTCATCTGGGGCATCAACACCCTCTTCCTGCTGGACGCCGGCCTCAGCAACACGGAAGCGTTCGCCGCGAACGCGTTCTTCACGCTGGGCCAGGTGATCTTCGAGGTTCCCACCGGCGTCGTGGCCGATACGCGTGGGCGCCGCTTCTCCTTCATGCTCGGTGCGGGCACGCTGCTCGTCTCGACACTCCTCTACCTCGTGATGTGGAACCTCAACGCGCCGCTGTGGGGCTGGGCGATCGCCTCGATCCTGCTGGGGCTCGGCTTCACGTTCTTCTCGGGCGCGACCGAGGCGTGGCTGGTGGATGCGCTGGCCGCGACCGGCTTCACCGGCAACCTGGAGTCGGTGTTCGGTCGCGCGCAGGTCGTGAGCGGCGTGGCGATGCTGGTCGGATCGGTGGGGGGCGGCGTCATCGCGCAGCTGACCAACCTTGGCGTGCCGTACATCGTGCGGGCCGGGATGCTCGGCGTCACGCTTGTCGTCGCCTGGTGGCTCATGCACGACCTCGGCTTCACACCCGAACGCGGAGCCAGCCCGATCGCGGCGGTCCGCACCGTGATCTCGGGCGCGGTTGACGGAGGGCTCCGCAACCGACCGGTGCGCTGGCTGATGCTTGCGGCTCCGTTCACGGTCGGCGTCGGCTTCTACGCCTTCTACGCGTTCCAGCCGTACCTGCTCGAGCTCTACGGCGACCCGACCGCCTACAGCATCGCCGGCCTCGCCGCCGCAATCGTTGCCGCGGCGCAGATCTGGGGCGGCCTCACCGTCGGGTGGGTACGCCGGCTCTTCAAGCGCCGGACCGATGCGCTGATCCTGGGTGGCGTTCTGAGCGTGGTGCTGATGGCGCTCATCGGCCTGACGACGAGCTTCGTCGTGGCGCTGGCGCTCATGACCGTCTGGTGCCTGAGCTTCGCCGTCACGACCCCGATGCGCCAGGCCTACATCAACGGCCTGATCCCGTCACAGCAGCGCGCGACCGTCCTCTCGTTCGACGCCCTGATCGGATCGTCCGGCGGCGTGGTCGCGCAGCCCGCGCTCGGGCGGATCGCGGACGTCTACGGCTACGGCACCTCGTACGTGGTCGCGGCCGGGATCCAGCTGCTTGCCGTGCCGTTCGCCGTCCTGGCCCGCCGCGAGAACGCGCCGTCCGACCCGATCACCGAGTCGCCCGAACAGCCGGAGGCGGCGGCGGCCTAGCACGGGCGGTGTCGATTCCGGGGCCTCCCGTGCGTCGTTGAGGTGTGATCGGCTGCGATCACACCTCACCAAGCGGTACAGAAGGAGTCACACCAGATGGCAGCCAAGGTTATCCACGTCGAGGTGACCGGCAAGGACGGGGGCGCGCTGCAGAGCTTCTACAGCGACGTCTTCGGCTGGACGCTCGACACGAACAATCCGGGCGGCTACGGCCTGCACCGCGACGGCGACATGACGGCCGGCTTCGGCCCCGCGCAGGATGGCGGGGCGGGACTCGTCACGTTCTACGTCCACGCCGAGGACCCGGAGGGCACCCTTCGCAAGGTGGAGGAGCTCGGTGGCAAGGTGATCATGCCGCTGACCGAGGTCGCACCTGAGACGAACATCGCCCTGTTCGCCGATCCCGAGGGACACATCGTCGGGATCATGTAGCCCCGAGTCGCCCGCGCGGGCGACGGACGAGGACGGGATGCGGCCGGCGATAGAGTTGCCCGCATGCTCGACACCAGGGTCACGGCACGGCGAATGCTGCGCGGCGTTGTGGCCCTGGTTGCCCTCGCCGCCTGCACGCCCGGCCCGTCCACGGAGGCTCCCCTCGTGTCCGATCCCATCACCGTCACCAGCCCCGCCTTCACCGATGGCGGGGCCATCCCCGCTCGCTACACCTGCGACGCGGACGACATCTCCCCGCCGCTCGCCTGGTCCGGCGTTCCCGAAGGAACCGTCGCCCTTGCCCTCATCGTGGACGATCCGGACGCGCGTGGCTGGATCCACTGGATCGTCGCGGACATCCCGCCTGATCGGGCATCCAGCTCCGAAGGAGAATCAGCCGGCACAGACGGGCGCAACGACTTCGGGCGCACCGGCTGGGGCGGCCCCTGTCCGCCATCCGGATCGCATCGCTACACCTTCGAGGTCTTCGCGCTCTCGGAAGCGCTCGGGCTGCCGTCGGGCTACTCGGCCGATGAGCTGCGTGCGGCAATGGAGGGCAAGGTGCTCGGCTCCGGCCAGCTCACGGCTTCCTATCGGCGCGGCGGCTGACGGGCTGAGTTCCTGACGCAAGCCTTCAAGCATCGGTCGGACCATCTGCAGGCGCCTCGGAGCTTCCTTCGCCCTCGACGGGGGGCGGGGGTCGGGCGGCGCGCCGCAGTGCCCACTGGTCGCCGATGATCACCGCCCCGAGGAACGCCAGGCCCCCGCCGACGAACAGCCACGGATTCGCGCCGACCACGGGACCGCTCGACTCCTCGGCAGGTGCGGCTGACGGGCTCGGGGAACCGGAACCGCCGGAGGCTGATGGCCGCGGGCTCCCACTGCCACCTGCCGAAGTCGGCGAGGGGGTCGGGCGCGCGGAGCCGGATCCGGATGGAGAAGCGGTGGGCGTTGCACGCCCCGATGCCGCCGGCGAACCGGAGGGAATCGGGGGTCCGAATGTCGGGATCGGCGCCGGGCTCGACCGAGGCGGAGTCGGCGTCGGCGTCCGCGTGGGATTCGCGGTCGGGGGCGGACTTGCGGTCGGGCGAGGGCTGGCGGTCGGGCGCGGCGTCGGTGGCGGCGTGGGAGTGGGGGTCGGCGGAGGCCCGACCACGACGACGGTCGGGCCGCTGAGCGTCGGGTCGTTTCCGGGCGTGGAGGCGACGAACGTCACCTGCCAGGTCCCGGCCGGCAGCGTCGACTGGCCCGTCCAGGTTCCATTCGTGGCGGTGCCACTGGCGAGCGTCAGTCCGACCGAGGCCGGCCCGGCGAGGGCGGTGACCGCGGTGGCGGCCTGCTGCGGGCTGGGGGTCATGTAGTCGACGCTGAAGGCGAAGGTCGTCAGGGTCGTGCCGGCCGCGGGGCGTCACCGATCCATTGGTGAGCGCCGCGGCGCCTGCCACCGGCGACGCGAATACGGCGGGCAGCACCAGCGTGGCGAGGAGGACGCCGGCAGCCAGCAGGCGCACTCCCGGGTGCTCCGGCACGAAGGGCACCACGCGCTCGGGCAGCTGATCTCGCATTCCCTCTCTCGCTCAAGCCGATCCCGCATCATGCACCAGCGCTCGGGCCGATGCATATCCCGCAGTCTCGCCGTAGACAGGGTGATGGACACTGTCCGATATCGCGCGGAGGGCGATCCCGAGTGGACACGATCATCGACCTGATGGACCAAGCGGTCGCGAAGCACCGCGACCTGCCCGCGCTGATCATCAAGCCGGGTTTCCGGACGCGGATCTGGAGCTACGCCGACATCGGCAACCTCGTCCCGCGGGTCGCCGGAGTGCTCCGCGCCGCAGGGGTCGAGCCCGGCGACCGCGTCCTGGTGTGGGCCGTCAACCGGCCGGAATGGGGCATCTCGTTCCTTGGTCTCCTGTGGGCCGGTGCCGTGGTCGTGCCGGCCGACGTGCGCACCACCGACGAGCTGGCGATGAAGCTCGCGGCCCAGACGCGCGCCAAGCTGGTGCTCGCATCCCTCCCCACCTTGAAGGCCGCGAGCCGGCTCGAGCTCCCGGCCCTCGCCATCGAGTCCCTGGTCGACATGGCCGGCGGCGTCGATCCGCTCCCCCGTCCAGCGATCGACCCGGACGCCCTTGCCGAGATCGTTTACACCTCGGGCACGACCGGCGATCCGAAGGGCGTGATGCTCACGCATCGCAACATCGCCACCAATGCGACCACCCTTGCCGGCGTCGTGCCGCTCGGTCCGGAGACCCGCCTTCTCTCGATCCTCCCGCTGTCGCACATGTACGGCCTGAATCCGGGGTTCCTCGCGCCGCTGACCGCCGGCGCATCGGTCGTCTATCCGACCAGCCTCCAGCCGCCGGTGCTCGCGCGAACCTTCCGGGAGCGGAAGGTGACGATGCTCCTCGCCGTTCCGCAGGTGGTGAAGCTCCTCAACAACGCGATCGAGCGCCGCGTCGACGCCGACGGCAGGCGAGCCACCTTCGAGCGTCTCCACGCCGTCGCACAGCACCTGCCGATGTGGGCTCGCCGCCTCCTGTTCCGCCCCGTCCTGAGCCGACTCGGTGGCGCGCTGGAGTACCTGGCGGTCGGCGGTGCGGCAATGAACCCGAACGTCGCGCGCCGCTGGCAGGAGATGGGCGTCACGTCGCTTCAGGGCTACGGGGCGACGGAGACCTCGCCGGTCGTCGCCTTCACACGCGTCGAGCACAACCGCATCGGAACCGTCGGCGAGGTGATTCCCGGGGTCGAGGTGCGGATCGCGCCCGATGGCGAGATCCTGGTGCGCGGGCCGAACGTGTTCAAGGGATATTGGGAGCGCCCCGAGGCCACCGCGGCCGTGCTCGAGGACGGTTGGTATCACACCGGGGATCACGGCATCCTCGACGAGGAAGGCTTCCTCACCCTCCAGGGCCGCAAGAAGGACATGCTCGTCATGCCGGACGGCACGAAGGTGCATCCCGATGACATCGAGCAGGTCCTCACTCGCGACCCGCGCGTGCGCGACGCCACCGTGGTGGGCCTGGAGCGAGCCGAGGGCGACGTCCAGGTCCACGCCGTCCTCATCCTGCGCGACGACGACGAGGCCGATGAGGTGGTGGCTGAGGCGAACCGCCAGCTCGGCGGCCATCAGCAGATCCGGGGCCGGACCGTGTGGCCGGACGACGAGTTTCCGCGCAACTCCTCGATGAAGGTGCTGAAGCACGAGGTGCTGAGCTGGATCCAGGCAAAGCGGCTCGCGGAGACGCCCTCATCGGCATCGGCCACGGCAGTGGCCGCCGCCGGCGCGATCGCGCGGCTCGTGCGCCAGATCGAGGGCGTGCCGGCCGATGCTGTCGTACCCGAGGCGCGCCTCTCGACCGACCTGGGAATCGACTCGCTGGGGCGGGTCGAGCTCCTGAGCCTCGTCGAGGAGGAGCTCGGCGTCTACATCGACGACGGTGAGCTCGATCCCGACGAGACCGTCGGCGGGCTCCAGGCCCGGGTCGACGCGAGTGCGGCCGCCGGCGCCGCGGCCCCCCAGGAGGGCATCTTCGCCTGGCCGATGAACCCGCTGGTGCGAGGGCTCCGCATCGGCATCCAGCAGCTCATCCTCAAGCCGATCGTCGGCATCGTGTACCGGCGGCGTGTGACGGGGCTGGAGCACCTGGCCGGCCTGGAGGGGCCGGTGATGTTCACGCCGAACCATCACCTGCACAACGACAACGCCATCATCCTGTGCTCCATCCCGCTCGCCTGGCGCCGCAGGCTGTCCGTCGCCGCCGCGCTCGACGGCATCTTCAAGTCACGCTTCCGCGGATTCTGGGCAGCGGTGATCGGCAACGCGTTCCCGCTGGCGCGCGAGGGCGCCGTTCGGCGCAGCCTCGACCTGCTCGGCGCGCGGCTGGACCGCGGCTACAGCATCCTGATCTACCCCGAGGGCAAGCTGACCGTCGGCGGCCCGCTGCAGGAGTTCAAGTCCGGCACCGGGCTGGTGGCCATTCACGGAGCAATCCCGGTGGTGCCGATGCGCCTCAAGATCCACCGCTACAGCCGGTTCGACGAGGACGCGCCGGAGCCCAGCACCTCATGGCGAGGGGACGTGGAGGTCGTCTTCGGCAAGCCGATCAGGTTCGCGGTCGACGACGACCCGAACCGCGCCACGGCCGAGATCCGCGCTGCGGTCGAGGCCCTCTGACCTACGGGACGGTCGTCGCGAGCAGCCGGACGGCGCGGTCATCGGCCCGGCCGGCGAGGATGCCGGCCAGGATCTCCACGCCGTCGACCAGCCGCGGACCCGGGCGCGAGACGTAGGCGGAGCCGTCGATGGCCCACAGCTCTCCGTCCCGCCACGCGGGCGTTCGGGCGAGTGCGTCGGGGACCTCGAACGCTGCCCATTCGGCGAGCGTGCGCGATAGGTCGAACCCGCACAGGCCCAGCACGACCACGTCTGGTCGACTCTCGGCAAGCGCCTCCCACGTCGTTTCGCGCGAGCGCTCGCCCGCCTGACCGATGACGGACGTGCCGCCTGCCATCTCGACCTGCTCGGGAACCCAGTGGCCGGGCGCGAAGAGCGGATCCAGCCACTCGACGAGCGCCACGCGGCGTGGGTCGCACAGCTCGCTCGACGGAGGCCAGGCGGCGCTCGAGATCACCGACCAGGCGTTCTCCGGCGTCGGGGACGCCCGCCAGTCGCGCCACGTGGCCGATGGTGGCCAGCACGTCGGCGATCGAGTGCGGCTCGAGCGAGACCACCATCGGTCCACCGTCGCCGCCGGCGGAGCGCGCCGCTTCGAGGACCGTCGGATAGGCGACCGCGCACACGCGACAGAGCTCCTGGGTGAGGATCAGGTCGGGCTCGAGGTCCGCGAGCAGCGCATCGTCGAGGGCATAGATGCCGTGGCCATCGGTCATGGCGGTGCGGACGGCGGCGTCGATGTCGGCCGATCGGCTCACCTCCGGCGGGAGCCGGTTGGCGGTGACCCGCGGCAGGCCGGCGACGGCATCGGCCGGGAAGTCGCATTCGTGCGTCACCGCCACGAGCCGAGACTCGAGGCCGAGGGCGCAGACGATCTCGGTGGCGGACGGCAGCAGCGAGACGATCCGTCGTGCCGGCCGCTCCAGGCGCCCGTCGCCGGTCCAGGCCGTTGCCGGGTGCGTCGCCGTCATCAGGTCTGGCGCTGGGGCAGCAGCTCCGGTTGGCGACGGCGACGAGCCCGTTGCACGAGCTTGCTGATCGCCGACGGGTCGGGGTCCAGCTTGTCGACGACCTTCGCGACCAGGTGATCGGCCTCGTCCTGGGCGGGACGGCACTCGGTCCCCCACAGCTGGCGGCTCTGCTTGTGGAGCGCGAGGAACAGGTCCGCCTCGGTCCACACGCTCAGCAGCTCCGGCAGGCGCGCCTCCTGCGCCGCGGTCACGGTCGGGCGATAGACGCACTCGTACCAGAGCGCGGCTCCCTCCTCCCGCGACAGGAGACGGCCAAGGCGATGACTCAGCTCGTAGGCATACGACTCGAGCGCCTCCTGGAGCTCCGGATAGCCGACCGTCTCGCTGACGGCGAACCGGGCCCCCGGCACGGCGGCCATGAGGCCGCTCTCCTCGCGAAATTGCTGCTCCCGGGACGTGAGGTCGATGCTGTCGGCATCGACCCCGGGAGCCATCTCGTAGCTCGAGAGTGCGCGGCTGACGCGGGCATCGATGAACTCGACGCCGGTCTCCTTCGCGATGCTGACCCGCTTGTGGCCGTCGGCGACGAAGTAGGCGCGGTCGACGCGCACGACATCGATCGGCTCGTTGAACGCATTCGGGTTGCGGACGCGGATCTCGCGGATTCGTCTGGCGAGCCTCGGCTTACGCGGGCGGAAGCAGCCGTCGAAGTCGGCTCCGCGACCCGACCGTGCCGATGACGTCGTCAACCCGGATCGTCTCGGTGCCCTCGATCACGGGTGCGCCGAGATGGAGGCGGCGACGCACCTCCTCGAACATGAGCAGGTCGCCGCAGTCGCGGGATCCCGGCAAACGCATGCCACGCATGGTACGACGGGGCCGGTCAGCCGTCGGCAGGGCGTTCGCGGCGGAAGGCGAGGAACGACACGCCGACGATGATGGCGACCACGACGACGAGGACGAGCGGCGCAACCGGCATGGTGGTGGACGGGGGTAGTGGTTCGGCCGTCCCCGGAAGCTGCCAGTTGTCCGGGAGTGGTGCGGTCATCCCGGATCCATCGGCCCACTCCACGCAGACCATCCGTGTCGGCTCAACGGCGGGGCCCGGCGGAGCGTCCATCTGCACCTGGTCGGCGGTCACCCAGATCGTGCCGATCTGCGCGCCATCGGGTCCTCCACCGAATTCATCCAGTCCGAGCGCGTCCAGCGAGGTCCTGCCGATGAACGCGAATTCCTGCGCCTGGTCGCATCCGGGCAGGGAGGGCCTGCGTCCGGTGACCTCGGTCCCCGGGCCGAGCGAGCAGGCACTCAACAGCACGGCGAGCACGATTCCCGGGCCATTCGCATGCCAGATTGTGGACGCGGCGCGCAAGGCCGGCGCGACGCGCGAGCTGTCACGCGAAGCCGCTAGGCTGCTCCGCATGGGGAGGAGTGTCGTTTGCAGCTGATCGACGGCCAGCCGGTCTTTGCGGCGACCGATCTGGTTGGGTACCTGGCCTGCGAGCATCTCACCGCACTCGAGCGCGCGGCGCTGGCCGGGCTGGTCGATCGTCCGGACCGCGCGGATCGGGAGCTCGACGTCATCCGCAAGCGCGGCTTCGAGCACGAGGCTCGCTACCTCGCGGAGCTGCGCGCGGGCGGAGCCAGTGTCGCCTCCATCGAGCGCGACGACGAAGAGGAGCACGGCGAGCGCATTCGCCGGCAGGCGGCGGAGACGATCGCCGCGATGGCGTCCGGCGTTGGTGTCATCTTCCAGGCGACCTTCTTCGACGGCCAATGGCTCGGTTACGCCGACTTCCTGCTGCGGGTCGAGTCGCCCGAGCGCCCATCGGTCTGGGGCCCGTACCACTACGAGGTCGCCGACACGAAGCTGGCGCGGCACGTCAAGGCCGGCGCCGTGCTGCAGATCTGCAGCTACGTCGAGCAGCTGACCCAGATCCAGGGCGTGCAGCCTGAGCACATGAAGGTGGTGCTCGGCGGCAGCGCGCACGAGACGGCGATGCTGCGCGTCGACGACTACATGGCCTACTACCGCGCCGCCAAGCAGCGCTTCACTGAGACCGTGCTGGGAACCGACGTTGCGCCGGCTCCCGCGGCGGCCTACCCGCCCGAGGCCACCTATCCCGAGCCGGTCGAGCATTGCGGGGTGTGCCGATGGGCGGAGCTCTGCGCGATTCGCCGCCGCGACGACGACCATCTCTCGCTGGTCGCCGGCATCACCGCGCGGCAGCGCAAGGCGCTCGCCGCCCGCGAGCTCGACACGGTCGTGCGACTGGCTGCGGCACCGATCCCGTTCGATCCCCCGCTCGACGGCACGAGTGCCGCGAGCGTCGAGCGCGTGCGCGAGCAGGCCCGCATCCAGGTCGAGGGCCGAGGCCTGCCGAAGCCGATCCACGAACTGCTCCTGCCGATCGAGCCCGAACGCGGGCTGGCCACACTGCCGGAGCCGGATCCCGGCGACCTGTTCCTCGACCTCGAGGGCGACCCGTACGCGTTCGACGACGGCGTCGACTACCTGTTCGGGGTCATGGACACGCAGGACGAGTTCCGGGCGTTCTGGTCCTTCGATCCGGACGGGTCGGGCGACGTCTCGCTGGCCGGCGAGAAGCGGGCGTTCGAGCAGCTGATGGACTTCCTCACCGATCGGCTCGAACGATATCCGGAGATGCACGTCTACCACTACGCGTCGTACGAGCCGACCGCCCTGAAGCGGCTGATGGGCCGCCACGGGACGCGGGAGGAGCAGGTCGATCGGCTCCTGCGCGGCGGCGTCCTCGTCGACCTGTTCCGCGCCGTGCGCCAGGGCCTGCGCGCATCGGTCGAGAGCTACAGCATCAAGAAGATCGAGGCGCTCTACGACTTCACCAGGCAGGAGGGCCTGCGCGATGCCGGCTCGAGCATCGTGGAGTTCGAGGAGTGGCTGCAGCTGGGGGAGACCGATCGGCCGTCGTCGACCATCCTCGCCTCGATCGAGACGTACAACCGCGACGACGTGCTGAGCACGCTGCGCCTCCGGGACTGGCTCGAGCTGCCAGCGTCTCCGAGCTTGCCGAGGCAACTGGGCAGGAGGTGCCGACGGCCGGCTCCCCGCTCGCCGGACGCGCCGGAGCAGCTCCGCGAGGCCGATGCGCACGTGCAGGAGGTCGCCGCGCGGCTGACCGACGGCGTCCCGGACGACCCGCTGGAGCGTACGGCACTCCAGCAGGCCCCGTGGCTGCTGGCACAGCTCCTGTCGTGGCATCGGCGCGAGGCAAAGGTCGCGTTCTGGGACTTCTTCAACCGGCATGGGGATGGACGTCGCCGAGCTGGCGGCCGACAAGCAGGCGCTCGGACCGCTGGAGGTGGTCGGACCGATCGGCGAGCCATGGAAGCCATCGGCCAAGGCGAAGTACGCGCGCCAGACGTGGCGCTATCGCTACGCGCCGCAGGACTACGACATCGGCTCCGACCTGTACGACCCGGCGCTCTACCGGCAGCAGCCCGACGCGAAGTGGAGCGCGTGGAAGGTGCGCGCGGAGGTTCAGGCAGTCGACGACAGGCAGTCGACCGTCGACCTGGCGTGGCCGGCGGGCACAGACCCGCCCCATCCGGAGGCGTTGGTCCCCCTCAACATCTACGGCGACAAGGAGCAGCGGGCGGCACTCCTACGCCTGGGCGAGTGGGTCGCGGAGTACGGGATCGACGCCCCCGGCCCGTGGCGCGCGGCGCGCGACGTGCTCCTTCGACGCCCGCCATCGGTCGGCCAGGTCGCGAACGATCCCCTGCAGCAGCCCGGTGAGACCGGACTCGATGCCGCGTGTCGCATCGTCGAGGCGATGGACCACGCTGCCCTCGCCATCCAGGGCCCGCCGGGCTCGGGAAAGACCTACACCGGTGCCCGGATGGTCGTGCGACTGGTTGCGAGCGGCAGGAAGGTGGGCATCAGCGCCAACAGCCACAAGGTGATCGGCAACTTCCTGCGGAACATCGAGGATGCCGCTGCCGAAGCCGGCGTGCCGATCCGATGCATCCAGAAGGTCACCGAGGACGACCAGGCCGTCGACGACGACCGTGTGACGATCACGAAAGACAATGCCGAGACGCGGGACGGAATCGCCAACGACGAGTACGACGTGGCTGCTGGAACCGTCTGGCTGTGGGCGCCGACCAAGAGCGATGGGCTGCTCGACGTCCTCTTCATCGACGAGGCGGGTCAGATGTCGCTCGCCAACGTGCTCGCCATGGCGGGCGCCGCGCGCTCGATCGTCCTGCTCGGCGATCCGCAGCAGCTCGACCAGCCCCTCCAGGGCTCGCATCCCCCCGGCGCCGACCGATCAGCGCTGGCGCACCTGATCGGCGAGCACGACGCCATGCCCGACGACCTTGGCCTGTTCCTCGAGCACACCTGGCGACTCCACCCCGACGTCACCAAGTTCACGTCGACCGCGTTCTACGAGGGCAAGCTGCAGTCGCGCGAGAACCTCGGCCGCCAGTTCCTGCATGGTCCAGCGCCGATTGGTGGGAGCCGGCGTCCGGCTGTTGTCCGTCGACCACGTTGGGAGCGAGTCCGAGTCCCCCGAGGAGGCTCGGCAGGTCGCGGCCGTCGTGCGCGCCCTCATCGCGAGCGGATCAAGCTGGACCGACAAGCACGGCGAGGAGCATCCACTTCGGTACGAGGACGTCCTCGTAGTGGCGCCGTACAACGCCCAGGTCGGCGCCATCCAGCGCGAGCTGCCTGAGGCGCGGGTGGGAACCGTCGACAAATTCCAGGGGCAGGAGGCGCCGGTGAGCATCTACTCGATGACCTCCAGCTCGCCCGAGGATGCCCCCCGCGGCATGAGCTTCCTCTACTCGCGGAACCGCCTCAACGTCGCGACTTCGCGGGCACGATGCGTGGCGGTCGTGGTAGCCGAGCCGGCGCTCATCCGCGTTCGCGCCCGCACGCCGGA
>CAVWZA010000007.1:0-36650 GCA_963759405.1 uncultured Chloroflexia bacterium
ACAGCCGTCGTTCCTCCTCGGGAATGGCGTCGAGGCGCGCGGCGATCACGCCATGGAGCGAGTCCGGCACCTCGCTCTGGCCGGGGTCGTGACGGCGCGGGCCGTCGACGCTCGCGACGGCGCGGCACGATGGTCGCCGATCATGCGGGCCACCTCGACCGCGTAGAGCGGGACGCCGCCGGCGTGCTCGAGGATGGGCTGGACGAGCCGCGCCGGAGATCAGGGCCCGGTCGGCGAGCAGCTCGCGCATGGCGACGTCGGGGAGTCGTTCGAGCTTGATACGCCGTGAAGCTGCCTACACCGGCGCCCCACGGTGGGCGGCGGTCGAGCAGTTCGGGGCGGGCGAGGGCGACGATGAAGATGCGGTGGGTCCGGGACCAGGTCGCCATGTGCTCGATGAAGTCGAGCAGGCTCGGATCGGCCCATTGGAGGTCCTCGAAGACCAGGACGACCGGGGTTCGCTCGGAGACGCGCTCGAAGAAGCGGCGCCAGGCGGCGAACAGCTCGTCGCGCTCGAACGCGGCCTCCTCGGCTCGGCCAGCAGCGCGGCGAGGCGTGGCTCGATCCAGCGCCGTTCGGCCTCGTCGCGGACGAGCTCCTCGAGCGCGGAGCCGAGCTGCCGGCGGGCGAGCTCGGGCGGCGCGCCTCCTCGATCCGGGCCCGGCGGCGGACCATCTGCGCCACGGCGGAGAAGGCGATTCCCTCTCCGTACGCGAGCGCGCGGCCGTCGTGCCAGGCGATGTCGTCGGGATGCGCGTCGACCCAACGGTCGAGCTCCCACGCCAGCCGGCTCTTGCCGATGCCCGCGATGCCGGTCACCGACACGAGGCGGCTGCGTCCGTCGCGCATGACGCTGGTTGAAGGTCGGTCAGCTCCATCAACTCTCGATCGCGGCCGACGAGCGGCCCGGTGTGCGCGCCGCTGGGCCGCCGGCGGCGCCGTCTGCCGCGCTGGTCGCCCGGAACGCCTCGAGCCGGCCCGTCCTTCCCTTGAGCGCGAGCGATCCGATGCGTCGGAACGATGCCGCTGCCGACGCGCGGTCGCGGGTGGTCCTGTCGACCAGAACGCCGCCGACGGGCGCGCGGCTCTGGAGCCGCGCCGCCACGTTGACGAGGTCGCCGGCGACCATGCCCTGGCCCGTGGCGCCGATCGTGACCGCGGCCTCGCCGGTCGTCACGGCGGCGCGCCCGCGCAGGGCCCGACCGCCGCGGCGCCGCCCATCCGGTCGACCGCGTAGACGATCGCCAGCGCCGCGCGCACAGCCCGCTCGGCATCGTCCTCGTGTGCGGGCGGCGCGCCCCAGACGGCCATCACCGCGTCGCCGATGAACTTCTCGATCGTGCCGCCGTAGGTGGCGACGATCGATCGCGCCACCTCGAAGTAGCGCGACTGAACGGAGCGCACTTCCTCGGGGTCCATCGACTCGGCAAGCGCGGTGAAGTTCGCGAGGTCGACGAACAGCACCGAGATGCGACGGCGCTCCGACACCGGGATGGGCTCCGCGTCCGAGGAGCTCGTCCGCTCGGGCGGCTTCGCGCGGCGTCGAGACCGGCTTCCCGCATGCGATGCAGAACCGTGCGCCGGGCGTCAGCTCGGCGCCGCAATGCGGGCAAGCCTGGGCTAGCGCGCTGCCGCACGACGCGCAGAACTGCGCGGCTTCCGGGTTATTCGATTCGCACGACGGGCATCGCATGAACCACCTGCCATCGCGGGCGGGTCAGCGCCCTCGGTCGTTACCGGTCGGCCGGGTCATCGTCCGGGTGCGGGTGCTTGTAGATCATCTGCCCCGCTCGCTTGCCGTTCTCCATCACGAGCGCGCTCTGCTTCCAGCGCGCCAGCGTGTCGTCGTGGTTGATGATGAAGGTCGCGATATTCGCCTCGGCAGGTCCGGGGAAGCGCTCGACCGAGCGCTGGATGTCCAGGTCTGCCGGCAGGCGGCCACCGGGGCCGGGCCCCTTTCGGTTGCCGGCATCCATCGTGCGGCCCGGCTTGTGGATGGCCCACTCCGACTCGCGGGTGCTGCTCTTGAACTGGGCGAACGAGATGCTGAGCTCGTCGCCGGTCTCGACGAATGCCCGCAGTGCGGGGTCCGCCTCCAGCGCCTCCGGCCGTGAAGAGCGACTCGTCGTTGAGCCTGACGTACGTGTTGTACCCGTCCGCCGATCCCGGCTCTGTCGTCGCCGGGCAGGTCCGCGCCCCTCGGGAACTGGTCGTAGAGCTCGTTCTCGGGCTCCAGGTTGTCGCCGTTGATCACCATGCTCGGGTCCTCCGGTGTGGAGAGGCGATGATAGGTGTGGCAGGGGGCGATGCATACCCCTCGAGCCGGCCTGCTAGCATCGGTGGATGGATCGGCCGATGCGCGTGCGGATGGCGCCCAGCCCGACCGGACCGCTGCACATCGGTACCGCCCGCACGAGCCTCTACAACTACCTGACGGCTCGTCACGCCGGCGGGACCTACGTCATGCGCATCGAGGACACCGACACCGCGCGCAGCACGGTCGAGTTCGAGCGCGACATCATCGACAACCTGCACTGGCTCGGGATCGCCTGGGACGAGGGCCCGCAGGTGGCCGGCGGCGACGACATCGGCCCGTATGCGCCGTACCGCCAGAGCGCATCGCATGGAGCTCTACGCCCGCGAGGCGGACCGACTGCTCGAGGCCGGGAAGGCGTACCGCTGCTGGTGCACGCCCGAGGAGCTCGACGCCGTTCGTACGCGAGCAGGAGGCCGCGAAGGAACCCCCGCGCTACAACCGCCGCTGCCTGAACCTGACCGATGCGGAGCGCGCCGCCTTCGAGGCCGAGGGTCGCCCATCGGTCATCCGCTTCAGGGTCGAGCCAGAGGTCATCCGCTTCGACGACCTCGTGCGTGGCGAGGTCGAGTTCGACAACGCGCTGCTCGGCGACTTCGTGATCGTCCGCAACGACGGGATGCCGCTCTACCACCTCGCGGTCGTCGTCGACGACGAGGCCATGGAGATCACCGATGTCATCCGTGGCGAGGACCACCTGTCGAACACGCCGAAGCACATCGCCCTCATCCGCGCCCTCGGCTACCGCGAGCCGCGCTTCGGTCACATCCCGATGATCCTGAACGCGGACCGCACCAAGATGAGCAAGCGCAAGTCGCAGATGGCCCTCAGCGCGTACCGCGAGGAGGGCTACCTGCCCGAGGCGCTGGTCAACTTCCTTGCCTTCCTGGGCTGGTCGCCCGGCACCGAGGAGGAGATCTTCACCCTCGACGAGCTTGCCGCGCGCTTCGAGATCGGCAAGGTCCACCATGGCGGCGCCGTCTTCGACAAGGACCGGCTCGACCATCTCAACGGCACGTACATTCGCGCCATGACCGACGAGCAGCTGGCGCTGCGTCTCCGGGCCTGGGTGCCCGAGGCGATCCTCGACGACGACCTGCTGCGCCTGGTGCCGCTCATCAAGGAGCGCCTGGTGAAGCTGGGCGACGTGCCGGGCCTGATCGGCTTCGTGTGGGAGCCCGACGAGGTGGTCGCCAGCTGGTATGGCCCGGAGGCTCTCTTCCCGAAGAAGGGCGGGCCCGACGAGGCACGCGCCGCCCTCGAGGCCGCGCGTGCGACCCTGGCCGAGCTCGACGATGCAGACTTCTCGGCGGACGTGCTGGAGCAGCGCTGCCGGGAGGCGGCCGACGCCGCCGGCATGAAGGCGGGCGACTTCTTCATGCCGATCCGGGTGGCGGTCACGGGACGAACGGTCTCCCCGCCACTCTTCGCGTCGCTGGAGCTGCTGGGACGCGAGCGCTCGCTGGCCCGGATCGACGACGCCATCGGAAAGCTGACGCAGGTGGCCGCGTGACGAACGACGAGCCTCGCCCGGGAGAGATGGCGCCGCGCCTCGATGCCCTCGTCGAGGCCGAGCTGGTCGTGCCGATCAGATCGTCGACGGGCGCCAATCCCGACCCGGAGCTGCTCGACGCAGATGCGTTCCGTCACGGCACCGATGAGGACGGAGTGCGCTTCATCGCCGCCTTCAGCACGCCGGCATCCCTCGTCGAGTTCGGTCCGCCGGGCAGCGACAGCATCCGGATGCGGGCGCGCGACCTGTTCGAGCGCGCCGATGCCGTCCAGGAGCGGGTGGTGGTGGACCCCGGCGCCCCGACGGAGGTCGAGGTCGCGGTCGGCGTCCTGCCCTTCCTCGTGGCCGGCATCGATCCGAACCGCCCGGACGTCCAGCGCGCGCGCCGGCCGCTCGGCGACCTGCCGGCGCTCGAGGCGCCGGAGCAGATCCCGGAGCCGTTCGGGCGTGAGCTTCACGCGGCTCTCGAGGTGCTTCCGCACGTCGAGCGCGCCTGGCTGCTGCGTGCCGGCACGGCATGGACGGCCGGTGTCCAGCTACACCCCGACGCCCTGCTGGCCGACTTCGACGCCGTCCGCAACCGGCTCCACGCGGTGGCCACCGAGCACCTCGGCTCGCGACGGCTGCTGGCCGTGACCGACCTGCGCGCCCCGGCGCTGCGCGACACGTACAACGCGACGGCCGCGCCGTTCTACGTTCGTCAGGGGGAGCGCAAGGGGATCCTTTCCCGCATCTTCGGCAGCTGACGCGCCTAGGGCACCAGCACCAGCCGGCCGCGGACGTCACCGGCCCGCAGCCGTGCGTGCGCCGCACCCGCCTCCGCAAGCGGCATCGTCTCCACGTCCCATCGCAGCTGCCCGCCCTCCGCCAGGGCAACGACGCGGCGAAGGTCGTCGTGCGAGCCCCACGCCACCGATGTCAGCCACGATTCGACGGGAACGTGATCGAAGCCGAACGGCGATTGATCCACCCGCCTCGCCGACGAGCATCAGCAGCCCGTCCGGGGCGATCGCCGCCGCCGCCTGCCGGAGCGTCGCATCGGTCCCGACGAAGTCGAGCACGACGTCCGCCGGACCGCCGAGCGCATCGGTCCAGCCTGCCGGCTCGTCGGCGGACAGGCCGATGTCCGCGCCAAGCTCCATCGCGTGGGCCAGGCGCTCCGCCGACTGCTCGCTGACCCCGACGATCAGGTCGCTGCCGGCATCCGGCACCATGCGCAGGTACTGGACCGCGAACTGGCCGAGCCCTCCGCACCCGATCAGCAGCACCCGGCCACCGGGCACCAGCCAGGGGTCGGCGCGGCGGACGGCGCGGTAGGGCGTGATGCCGGCGTCTCCCAGCGGCGCGGCCCGGACCGGGTCGAGCGTCTGCAGGGGCACGAGGTGCCGCTGATGGGGCACGATCATGGCATCGGCGTAGCCACCGTCCGCCTGGAAGCCGGGCGCCACCGACCGAGCGCAGCGCTGCTCCGCGCCGGCACGGCACTCGCGACACTCGCCGCACCCCCAGCCGCCGTGCACGACCACGGCATCGCCGACCCGCATCGGACCCTGCGCCGATGGGCCGATGGCGTCGATCCATCCCGCGACCTCGTGCCCCAGCGTGACCGGCAGCTCGACCCGGGTCTGGATGCCGTCGACGACGTGGAGGTCCGTGTGGCACACCCCGCAGCCGGCGACGCGGACGCGGACCTCGGTGCCGGCCGGATCGGGCATCGGCACCTCTTCGACGCGCAGCGGCTCACCCACCGCGTGGAGCCGCACGGCGCGCATCGGGCTGCGGGTCAGGAAGTGGTCGAGGCGTCCTCGGCGGCCGCCGGGATCGGCTCGGAGAGCGCCTGGATCACCTGGTCGACCAGCGCATCGGGGTCCACGCGCTCGATGATTGCCCGCACGATCCCGTCACGGTCGACCACCAGCGCCACCGGCTGCACCACGTTGACGTTCTCTCCGTCCGCGACGGTCGGGATCCCGAGCACCTCGACCGCGCTGCGCCGCTCGTCGCTCAGCAGCAGGAACGGAAGCTGGTGCTCCTCGACGAACTTCGTCTGCTGCTCCTCCGAGTCGCAGCTGACGCCGACCACCGCGATGCCGGCCTCGTGCAGGCGTTCATAGCCCTTCGCCAGCGCCTCGATGGCCTTCAGGCCGCGGCGACGCCCCGCACCGCTCAGCGTGGGTGCTCCGAAGAACAGCGTCACGGCGGGCTGCTTCGTCACGAAGCTGCGCAGGTTGAGAAGGTACCCGTCGGTGGCGCGCAGCCCGACCGATGGCAGCGGGTCACCGACCGCCAGCTTCAAGCTCATGAGCCGATTGTAGCGGCGCCCAGCCGAACGATCCCGCCCGCCCGATGGGCCAGCCCGTCACGCTCGAGCGCCTCCACGATGCGCGCCCAGCCGGCCTCGTCAAGGGCAGGACCGATGCGTCGCGCGTCGCGCGCCAGGTCCGCCCGCAGCCTCCGATCCTCGAGCGCATGGTCGTCCGCGGCCGACAGCAGGCGCAGCACCGCGCCGCGATAGGCGCGGTCGGAGCCGCGCAGGCGCGGCTGGCGAGCGACGGCGACGCTTGCCGCCGTGCCGCGCGACGGGCAGCCCCGGGCAATCGGGCAGGCGTCGCAGCGCGGGTCACGCGATCGGCAGATGGCGGCTCCGAACTCCATGCTGGCGTGGGTCCACGCGGCCACATCGGCCCCCTGTCCGGGCGCGGCCAGCGCATCCGACAGGCCCTGCAGGCGTCTCGGCTCATCCGGTCCACCGAAGCGTCGGAGGAGCCATCGCCGCACGTTGGTGTCCACCACCCCGACGGGTGCGTCGAACGCGAGCGAGGCGACCGCCCGCGCGGTGTATGGGCCGATCCCCGGCAGCTCCGACAGTCCGGCCACGTCGCGTGGCCAGCCGTCGCGCGCGACGACCGTCGCCGTCTGCTGGAGGGCGAGCGCGCGCCGGTTGTACCCGAGGCCGCTCCACGCGGCGAGCACGGCGGCCGTCGAGGCGGATGCCAGCGAGACGGCGGTCGGAAAGCGGGCAAGGAACGCCGGGAATCGCTCGGCGACTCGCGACGCCTGGGTCTGCTGGAGCATGACCTCGCTGACGAGCACGGCATACGGGTCGCGCGTCTCCCGCCAGGGGAAGTCGCGATGGCCGGCCGCATACCAGTCGAGCAGCGAACGTCGGATGCGGCTCAGGCTGGAGGGGGTGGGATCGCCGGACACGCGACGCAGCGTAGCAAGGAGCCGCCGGTCGCATCGGTCTCGCGCGGTGCGCTACCGTTGCTGGCCATGGGCTACCGACTGCTCTGCCTCGACGCGGGCTTCACGCTCCTCTCGCCGCGACCGACGCTGGTCGACGCGCTGAGCGGCGTGCTCACGCCCGACGGCCGTCCGATCACCGAGGACGACCTCCGCGCGGCATGGGATGACTCGGACCGATGGTTCTGGGACGAGTATCACCGGCCCGACAACGACACCTGGACCGACGACGGCCGGATCGAGGACTACTGGCGGCGCTACCACAGCATTCTGCTCGAACGGATCGGGATCGAGGCCCACGCGGAGCTGCTCGACCACATCCTTGCCAGCCAGTTCGCGACCGATGCCTGGGAGCTGTATCCCGACGTCGAGCCGATGCTCGCCGAGGTGCGGGCGCTCGACGGCGTGACGATCGGGATCATCAGCGACTGGGGCTCGAACCTGCGCCCGATCGTCGGTGAGCTCGGCCTCGAGAAGTACCTGGACTTCGTCCTGCCCTCGGGGGCGGTCGGCGTGGCAAAGCCGAATCCCGCCTTCTTCCGGATGGCCCTCGACCGGGCCGAGGTGGAGCCCCGGGAGGCCATCATGGTCGGCGACTCGTACCGCGCCGACGTGCGAGGCGCGTGGGGGGCGGGGATGGATGCCGTCTGGCTCGACCGAACCGAGGGAATCCGCATCACCCCCGACGGCGAGCCGCGAGCCGACCGACGCGCGCGTCATCCGCTCGCTCGACGAGCTGCCCGAGATCGTGCGGGCGGGAGGCCCGCTGCCGCGCGGCGAGGTGAGCACGGCCGATCAGCCGGCCACCGCCTGAGGCCGGCATCGTGACGCGCGCACCATCGTCGGAGATCGTCGTCGACAAGTTCGGCGGATCGGTCCTGCGCCGCCCGGAGGACATCGCGGCCGCCGTGGACGTCGTTGCTCGGCAGCTGGCCGCCGGCCTGCGGCCCGTGGTGGTGGTCAGCGCCTTCGAGGGTGTGACCGACACGATCCTGGGAGCGGCGCGCGTGCTCCTGCCCGATCGCGGCGAATCATTGCGGGACCCCGGCCAGGCGGCCGACTCCGGCCTCGCGCGCGAGACGGACCGGGCGCTCGCCACCGGTGAGGCGCTCTCGGCGTCGCTCTTCGCCCTGGGGCTCCAGGGTCGCGGCATCTCGGCGCGCTCGTTCTCGGGTGCCGAGGCCGGCATCAGGACGGCCGCCGCGCACCTGGGTGCGGAGGTGCGCCGCGTGCTGTCACGGCCGCTGCGAGCGGCGCTCAACGATGGCCTCGTGCCCGTCGTCGCCGGCTTCCAGGGAATCGGCACCCACGGCGAGCTGACGACCCTCGGCCGCGGTGGCACCGACCTGTCGGCGGTCGCCCTTGCGGTTGCCCTGCGCGCGGATCGCTGCGAGCTGTTCAAGGACGTCGGGGGCATCCTCGAGGCGGATCCGCACCTCGTCCCCGGCGCCCGCTTCCTGCCGTTCGTGGATGCCCTTCAGCTCGAGCTGCTGGCGGAGATGGGGGCCGAGGTGGTCCATCCCGTCGCGGTCCGTCGCGCACGCCGCGGGCGCATGCTGCTGGTGGTGCGGGCGCTGGAGGACGAGGCGCCACAGACGGTGGTCCGTCCGTCGTCACGCGACGACGGCGGCGTGCTGATGCTGGCGGTCGATCAAAAGGAGCGAATGGCGCGCATCAGCCTGGTGGGGCCGGCATCGATGACCCCGGAGGTGCTCCCGTTGCCGGCCCACGGCGAGGGCGCGTTCGACGAGGGCGGACTGCGCGTGGTGTGGGCGGAGGTGCCGGTCGCCTCGGCCGCCGTGGCCGCTCAACGCGTCCACGCGGCGATCATGGCCCTCTAGCTCGAGGACCCCCGATGGGACGGGCCGGTGCCCGCCCATCGGGGTTCGAGCTCAGCGGCGGCGGGAGCGCGCGCGACGCACTTCCACCACGGCGAGTCCGGCCGATCCGCCCAGGAGGAGCGCGCCGGCAAGGAGCGCCAGCGACGCACTTGCCGGATCCATCGCGGTGTCCGGCAGGAGCATGCCCGGATCGGGGTTGCCACCAGCGGTGCCCTCGCCCGGCGGCTGGCTTCCCGAGCCCCCTCCGTCATTCGGAGGGTTCGCGGGCGGGTTCGCAGGCGGGTTCGCCGGCGGGTTGACATGTGGATTGATCACCGTATCGGGCTCGCAGGGTCCCACCCAGAAGACCTTGTGCTTGGTGTCCGCGCCCTGCGAACCATCGGCGTGGATCGTCAGCTTGACGTGGTATCCCTGCTGCGGATGGACCGGGTAGGCGCTGAGCGCCGCCGTGAGGTCGTACTGCCGGGACGCGTCCCAGCCGGCCTCGCTGCCGCCGCCCGAGTTGTCGTCCCCGCCGATGAAGATCGTATCGGTCAGCAACACGCCGTGGCCGGTCGGCGGATGTGCCTCGAAGATCACATCGGCCCACAGGTCACCCTCATCGAAGCCGTAGAAGTCGACCTCGAAGGTGCAGCCGACGTGCGGCTCGTTGTCGGGATGGTTGTCCCACTCGAGCCCGTCGATCTTGACCGTGCCGTTGTTGCCGGCCGGATTCTTGGCCGCCACCGGTGCGGCGACGACGAGCGCCAGCAGCATCGACAGCGTGATGATGAACAAGCCGGCCGACCGCCGGGTACGAACTGGCAGCATCGTCGCCCTCCCTGGTTGCGGGCCGGGCGGTTGCCTGGCTCCAGGTCGAACGTAGCCGATGGTCCTGTCGGCGGGTAGTACCTTCGGTGGTGCGGTCCGCGACGGTACCCGACGGTGGCGGACGGTGCGGTGAGCGAGCCGTTGCCGGAACGCACCGCGTTTTCGGCTATCCGGCGACCGCCTCGTGGTCCGATGCGGTCGTGCCGCCGACCTGGAGCAGGACGGCCGCCACCAGGATCAGCGCACCGCCGACGAGCTGGAGCGCGGCCGGCTGCTCGCCGAGCAGCCATGCGGCAAGCGCAACGCCCACCACCGGCTCGAGCGTTGCCAGGATCGCGGCGCGGGGAGGCCCGAGCAGACGGATGCCGGTGATGAAACAGAGGGTCGGGATTGCCGCGCCGATGAACCCGGCAAGGAGCACGGGCACCAGCGCCTCCCTGCTGGCCAGCGGCGCGCCCAGCGAGGCCAGCTGACCCGTGGCAAGCGCGATGGCCAGGTAGCCGAGCGTCGCCCCGCCCATCGTCACGGCCGCGGCCTCGATCGGTGGAACGTGCGGGAAGCCGTGTCGGGCCGCCAGGACGTAGAAGGCCTGGGTCAGCGCCGCAAGGAACGCGAGGCCGATGCCGACGACGTCAAGCTCCCCGAGGTCGCCGGAGCCGGCGAGCGTGAGCGTGAGACCGAGCATCGACACGACCAGCGCCGACCAGCGCACGGCATCCAGCCGCTCGCCGAACCAGATCACCGACGCGATCGCCACGAAGGCGGGGTAGGAATAGAAGACCAGCAGGGCGAGGCCGATCTCGATCCTGACGAAGGCGATGAACATCGCCAGGTTGAGGAACAGGTTGGCCATCGAGGCGGCGCCGATGAACCATCGATCACGCTGCGGTAGCTCGCGGAACGAGAGCGGACGTCTGCCGGACGTGCCCCGCAGGACGAAGAGCAGGAGGAGCATGGCGCTGGCGCCGATGCCGGCCCGCCAGGCGACGATCGCCAGCGATCCCACGCCGGCGTCATCGGCGTAGCGCGTGATCGGGCCGAGCGTGCCGAAGCAGACCGCCGCCAGCACGATCAGCCCGGCCCCCAGCCACCCGCTCGACCCGGCGCGGGCGCGAGCCGTCACTCGCTGCCGACCAGCTGAGGCTCCTCCGCCTCCTCCAGCTCGGCGCGGAGCCGGGCGAGCTCCGGTCCGATCGTCTCGGTGCGATCCCGAAGGGCGTTGTGGCGCTCGACGAGCTTGCGGACCAGTGCTCCATCGGTATAGATCGATGGGTCGGCGAGCCGCTCGATGAGCTCGCTCAGCTCGCGCTCCGTGTCGGCCGCCTCCGCCTCGGTTCTCGCGACCGTCGAGCGCAGCTCGCGGGTGCGCCGATGCCGCGCGTTCCGCTCCTCAGCCTCGCGACGCTTCCGATCCGCGGCCGCCTTCGCCGACTCACGCGGCTTCGGCGCCTCGACCACCACGCCACGCGGCGTCGAGCGCGCGCCCTCCACCGCGCCCCGCGTCTCGATGTCGACGCCACGCTTGGCGGCGTAGTACTCGAAGTCGCCCGGATAGACGGTCGCGGCTCCGTCGTTCACCTCGATGATGGTGTTCGCGACGCTGCGGATCAGGTATCGGTCATGCGTGATCAGCACGATCGTGCCGCTGAACGCGTTCAGCGCGTCCTCCAGCACGTCCCGGGACTGGATGTCGAGGTGGTTGGTCGGCTCGTCCAGGCAGAGCAGGTTGGCCGGATCGGCAAGCAGCTTTGCCAGCGCGAGCCGCGTCTGTTCGCCGCCGGACAGGATCCCCACCTGCTTCTCGACCGCCTGGCCGCTGAACAGGAAGGCGCCGAGCAGCTTGCGCATGTCGGTCGTCGACATCATCGGCGCCGCGTCGTTGAGCTCGTTGAAGACGCTGTTGGCCGGATTCAGCGCCTCGATCTGGTGCTGCGCGAAGTACGCCACCCGCACGTTGCTTCCCAGCTCGCGGGTGCCCGACTCGACGTCGAGCACGCCCGCCAGGATCTTGAGCAGGGTCGACTTGCCGGCACCGTTCGGGCCGATGAGCGCCACCTTCTGCCCGCGCTCCAGGGTGAGGTTCAGGTCGCCGGGGTAGACGACGTTCTCGCCGTACCGCTTCTCGATGTCGCTGAGCGTGATCACCGTGCGGCCGCTGCGCGCCGGGGCCGGGAACCGGAACTTCACCGACTTCGCGCGCGCGCCGGGCGACGCGACGCGGTCGAGCCGCTCGAGCGCCTTGACGCGGGACTGGACCTGGCGCGCCTTGGATGCCTTGTAGCGGAATCGGTCGATGAAGGCCTGCGTGTGCGCGATCTTGCGCTGCTGGTTCTTCGCCGCCGCCTCGAGCTGGGCCATGCGCTCGGTGCGCTGCTCGACGAAGTCGGCGTAGTCGCCGACGTACTCGGTCGCGCTCGCGTCGTGGAGCTCGACGACCCGGTTGGCGATCTCGTTGATGAAGTCGCGATCGTGGCTGACCAGGACGATCGCACCGGCGTAGTCGGCCAGGAAGCCCTGCAGCCACTCCACGCTGGCGAGGTCGAGGTGGTTGGTCGGCTCGTCCAGCAGCAGCACGTCCGGGTTCTGGAGCAGGAGGCGGGCGAGCGCCACGCGCATCATCCACCCGCCGGAGAACTGACCGATGTCGCGCTCGACGTCACCATCGGCGAAGCCGAGGCCGGCGAGGATCCGTCGAGCCTCGGCCTCCATGCCGTAGCCGCCGAGCGCCTCGAACCGGTGCTGGAGGCGCCCGTACTCGTCCATCAGCTCGGCGAGCTCCTCGTCGTCGTCCGGGTCCTCCATCTCGGCCTCGATGTGGCGCATGCGACGTTCGATGCCGCTCACCTCGCCGGCGCCGGCCAGCACCTCGGCGAGCACGCTCCGACCGCGGGTCTGGGCCACCTCCTGGCGCAGGTAGCCGATCACGACTTCGCGGGCACGGGTGATCGTTCCGGCGTCCGCCTCCTGGTCGCCGGTGATGAGCTCGAGCAGCGTCGTCTTGCCGGCGCCGTTGGGCCCGACCACGGCGATCCGGCGCCCGGCGCTGATCATCAGGCCGACGTCGCTGAAGAGGTGCTGCGCGGCGTGGCTCTTCGACACGCCCGCGATGGTCACGAGGCTCATGGGGCGATGAGCATGGTAGCGGGCTAGTCGGCGGCCACCAATTTGGCGCCGGCCGTATCGAACCGGAGGCGGGTGGCCATGCCCGCGACTCCCGAGGCGTTCCACGCCTTTTCGACGGCGTGCGCGGAGGTCGGTGAGTCGCAGATGGCGAGGACAGTGGGGCCGGCGCCGGACAGGCACGCGCCCGCCGCCCCGCGCTCGTAGGCGAGATCGATCAGCTCGCGGCTCCCCGGCAGATGCGGCAGCCGGAAGGGCTGGTGGAGCTCGTCGGTCATGGCGCTGCGCAGCAGGCCCGCGTCCGACGTCATGATCGCCGCCGCCAGCAGTGCGCTCCGACCGGCCTGGCGAGCCGCCGCCGCATGCTCGATGGTCGCCGGCAGTGCCGCGCGCATGTCGCGTGTGCGACTCTCGCGCTGCGAGATGAACGCCACCGGGATCCATGCCTCCGGCACGCGGAAGCGGCGCAGGGTCACCCGCTCGTCGTCGGCGACGGCGACGGTGAACCCGCCGTAGAGCGCCGCAGCCACGTTGTCGGGATGGCCCTCGAGCGCGGACCGCCATGGCGAGCAGCTCGTCCGCCTGGACCGTCTGCCGCCCGACCGCCGCGCCAAGCACCAGGCCGGCCACGATCGCGGCGGCACTGCTGCCGAGGCCGCGCGCGGCCGGAATCATGCTCGAGACCTCGATCCGCCAGGATGCGGAGCCCGGGGCCGCCGATGCGCGCAGGCCGTCGCGAAAGGCTCGGATCAGCAGGTTCTCGTCAGCGGGCTCGTCGTCGCGCGGGGCGCCCTCGCCGCGGGCGTTGAGAACGATCCCCGCCTCGTCGCCATGCCAGAGCTCGGCCCGCAGCTTCAGCGAGAGGGCCGCCGCGAAGCAGTCGAAGCCGCTCCCGAGGTTCGCGCTGGAGGCTGGAACGTCAACGCTGGCGATCGGCGGCATGCGCTGGCGAGTATAGGGTCGCGGGTACGTCATCCGGCCGGTCCGCCGCTCGGCCAACGTCGCGGGTCGAAGCGAGACGTCTCGCGGTGGAGGTGGGCCGGTTGCTGACCGACACTCAGCGCATGACACGACCCGCTCACGACCCGCTGCGACTCGAGCCGCAGGCTCGCCGCGGAGCGGAGGCAGCGCTGCGCGACGATCCGATCGTCTGGCTGAGCTCGGTGCAGACCGATGGACGCCCGCACCTGGTGCCCGTCTGGTTCCACTGGGATGGCGAGCAGATCGTGGCGTTCAGCAAGCCGCGAGCGCGCAAGGTCGAGAACCTGCGCGATGAGCCGCGGGTCATGCTGGCGATCGGCACACCCGGCCCGGACTTCGAGGTCGAGCTGATCGAGGCAATGGCCGAGCTCCCCGACACGCCGGCCGCCGATGTGATGCCGGCCGGCTTCGGCGCCAAGTACCGCGAGCTGCTGCGCCGTGCCAACCTGACGGTGCATCGATTCGCCGAGGTGTACTCGCAGCCGATCGTGCTGCGCCCGACGCGCTTCCTGGGCTACGGCGGTCGCGGATGGGCGGAGGGTGCCGCGGCCACCTGACGACCGGCTATGGCGCTCCGAACTCCGGATGGCGGAAGCAGTCGAGCAGGTGATCGTTCACGAGGCCGGCCGACTGCATGAGGGCGTAGCAGATGGTCGGGCCAACGAAACGAAAGCCCTCGGCGCGCAGCCCGCGCGAGAGCGCCGCCGACGCCTCGGTCTCGGCGGGGACCTCGGCCATCGTCCGCCATCGGTTCACGAGAGGCCTCCCGTCCACGAAGGACCAGATCAGCCCGACCGGGTCATCAAGGCCACGCCATGCCGCCGCGTTGCCGATGAAGGCATCGACCTTGGCGCGGTTGCGCACGATGCCGGCATCGGCGAGCAGTCGTGCTCGGTCCTCAGGGCCGTAGGCTGCGATGCGCTCGACGTCGAAGCCGTCGAACGCCGCGCGATATCCCTCGCGCTTGCGAAGGATCGTGATCCAGGCCAGCCCGGCCTGGGCGCCCTCGAGGCAGAGAAGCTCGAAGAGCCGGCGCGGGTCGCGCATCGGCACGCCCCACTCGGCGTCGTGGTAGCTCGTGTACAGCGGATCGCTTCCGGCCCATGGGCAACGGGGAGGATCGGTCACAGACCGAGCACGGCTCGAGCGATCAGGAAGTAGATGATCAGTCCCGAGGCATCGACCAGGGTCGTGATGAAGGGTGCGCTCATGACCGCGGGATCCACCCCGACCCGCCGGGCGACGAGCGGCAGCAGCGAGCCGACGAACGCTGCCAGCGTGCAGACGGAGAGCAGGGTCAGGCTGACGACGATCGCGATGTCACGTCCGGCAAAGAGCCAGGCGGGCCCCAGCGCCAGGAGGCCGAGCATCCCGCCGAGGAGAAGGCCGACCCGCGCCTCGCGCAGGATCACGTTGCCAAGGTCGTCGTAACGCACCTCGCCGACCGCCAGGGCGCGGGTCACGGTGGTGGCGGCCTGCGCCCCGGTGTTGCCTCCGGTGCCGATGATCAGCGGGATGAAGAGGGCCAACGTCACGACCTGGTTCAGGGTTCCCTCGAAGACCTGCAGCACGTTGACGGTCAGGGTTGCGGCCACGATCAGGAAGAGCAGCCACACCACCCGAGAGCGCGCGATCTGGAGCACCGATGTCGTCAGGTACGGGCGGCCCAGCGGTTCGGCGCCGCCGGCGCGGGCGACGTCCTCCGTCACCTCCTCCTCGAGGACCTCCATGGCGTCATCGACCGTGACGATGCCGACCAGGCGATCCTCGGTGTCCACGATCGGCAGCGCCAGCAGGTCCGCCTCGCGGATCAGCCGCGCGACCTCCTCCTGATCGGCGTCGACGCGCGCCGAATACACGTCGGTGTCCATCAGGTCCCCGACCGGCGTGTTCGGGTCGGCAAGCACGAGATCGCGTAGCCCCAGCGCACCGACCAGCCGGCGCTGGTCGTCGGTGACGGGCAGCGCGTAGATGGTCTCGGCGCCACGGCCGATGCGTCGCAGCCGGTCGAGCGCCTCGCCGGCGGTGATGCCGGCCCGCAGGCTCGCGACCTCCGGCGACATGAGCCGGCCCGCCGAGTCCTCCGCGTAGCCGAGCAGGGTCGAGGTCAGCCGACGCTCGTTCGGCGAGAGCCCCGCGAGCAGCCGGCGGGCGACCTTGGCGGGCATCTCCTCGGTGAGTCGGGCGCGGTCGTCGGGGTCAAGCTCCTCGAACAGCTCGCGCACGTTCGTCTCGCGCAGGCCCTCGAGCAGCTCCTGCTGCAGGGAGGGGTCGAGAAGCTCGAAGACCTCCAGCGCTCGATCCTTGGCGAGCAGGCGGAACGGCACCGCGCGCTGCTCGCGCTGCAGCCGCGAGAGCTCCTCCGCGATCTGAACCACATCGGCGTGGCCCAGCCATCGGTCGATCAGCTCGAGGTCGCCGCTCTCGAGCAGCTCATCGAGCTCGACGGTCGGTACCGCGTCGGGCGTGCCGGTCAGCGTCGGGCGTGTCACGCCACGGAGGATAGCCCTGCGCAGGACGCGAGAACGCCCGGACCGCATCGGTCCGGGCGTTGATCGCTGATGAGCGTGTCAGTACGGGTAGTTCGTCATCCGAGGCATCCAGGTCGTGACCGGACCCGTCGCCGCGTGCGCCAGCTCACGATTGATGGCACGAAGCAGGTTGCGAAGGATGCCGCCCTCGCCGTTCCGCTGCGGCCGGGTTGGCCGGCTCGGAGGCGGCGTGAAGAATCTGACGTCGCTGATGCCGATCGCGAATGCGCTTCCGATGTTCACGGTTCGGCCTCCTTTCTGTGTGTATCGCTGATGAAGTCCATCATCGGGGTCGCAATCGGCCATCACCACGGCCGGTGGTCGCGAGCGGACGCCCGATGTTGGGCCGATGCCGTCCTACGTCATCCGTCGGTATGCTTGCCGGGTGGAGCATGCCGACCCGGAGACGCGCCATCTCAGCTTCCTCTTCGCCGACGTGGAGGGCAGCACGCGCCTGGTCGAGCACCACGGCGCGGCCGCCGGCGTGGCCCTGTCGCACTACCACGACCTCGTGGCGTCGCATGCGGCGCACCACGGAGGGCGCCTCTTCGAGCGAATCGGCGACGGTGCGTACGCCTCCTTCCCCGATGCGGCCGGCGCCGTTGCGGCGGCGGACGACCTCCAGACGGCAGTTGCCGAGCACGACTGGGGGGCGATCGGGCGCATGCGCATCCGCATCTCCCTGGTGAGCGGTGAGGTCGAGGTGCTCGGAGACCGCTACTACGGACGCGCCCTCTTCCGAGCATCGCGCCTCCAGGGCCTGGCGAAGGGCGGCGAGACGCTGCTGGCCGGGAGCACGGTGGATGAGCTCAAGGGAGAGCTCCCGCCGGGCACCGTCCTTCGCGACCTCGGTACGCAGCGGCTGCGCGACGTGCCGGAGCCGGAACGGGTGTTCGCGCTGGTGCATACTTCCCGCGCCCGTTCCGACGACGCGGCACAACCCGACGAATCCGAGATGCAGGGGACCGAGACGGTGATTGACGACGAAGGGCCGATCCGAGTGCTGCTGGTCGACGACCACGCGGTCGTGCGACGCGGCCTGCGTGGCTTCCTGGAGCTCCTCAAGGACTTCGACGTGGTGGGCGAGGCCGAGAACGGGCGCGAGGGCGTGGCCGCCGCCGACCGGCTCGCTCCGGACGTGATCCTGATGGACCTGCTCATGCCCGAGATGGGCGGCCTCGAGGCGATCGCGGCCATCAAGCAGGCGCATCCCGAGATCGAGATCGTCGCCGTCACCTCGTTCATCGAGGAGGAGAAGGTGACCTCCGCGCTGGAGGCCGGCGCATCGGGGTACCTGCTCAAGGACGCCGAGGCGGAGGAGGTGGCTCAGGCGATCCGCGCCGCCTACCACGGCGAAGTGCACCTGGATCCCGCCGTGTCACGGCTGCTGGCGCAACGCCTGCGCCAGCGAAAGGACGCTGAGCCCGTCGAGCCGCTCACCGCGCGCGAGAAGGAGGTCCTCTCGCAGCTCGCGAAGGGCGCCAGCAACAAGGAGATCGCCTACGAGCTGGGCATCACCGAGCGCACGGCGCGTACCCACGTGTCGAACATCCTCGGCAAGCTGGCGCTCGCCTCGCGGACCCAGGCAGCCCTGTACGCGGTGGAGCACAAGCTGGTCTGAGCAGTCCGTGGCGCAACGAGAAAGGCGGGCCGGATATCCGGCCCGCCTTTCGGTCTGTCGGGTCGAGGTCTAGGCGGTCTGGCGGAAGCGCTCCGGGACGATCGGGTCGACCGACGCCAGCGCGCTGCGGACCAGGCCCATCGGGCTGCCGTAGACGCGGATGATGTCGATGACGAGGAGCGTGACCAGGGCGACCTCGATGCCCTTGGCGATGAAGCCGAGGGTGAAGTACGGGCCCATCACCAGGTAGCCGACGATCGTCATGAGCGGTGTAGCCGAGGAGCGCCACGCGCGGGAACCAGCTGAATCGCTCGATGAGGGTCGTCGGCGCGGCGGCGCCGATCACGATGAGCGCGGCGAGGCCGAGGTAGCCGAGCGCGTTCAGGGTGAAGAGCAGGCCACCCAGCGTCGAGTGGATGTAGGCCGTCGCCAGGGTGAGCCCGACGATGGCGGCGGTGAGCACGGCGCCGGCGGCGCGGCTGCGCTTGGACTGGGGCATTGCGGGGTCCTCCGTTGGGTGAGGGCTCGATGCCTCGTGTCGGCATCCGATGCAGTGGCTGCTGCAGAGTGTCATCGAGGCCGACCGTCGCGGAATCGGGCAGACGGGGCAGAGACCAGCGGGACACCTGCGGTAGAGAACACGGCGGAATGACGTAGGCGTCCGAGGCAGCGAGCCCGATAGGACCCCGCGGCGAGATGGCGTATCCTCACCGGCCTCATGACCCGCGCTCCTTCCCGCCCCGAGCCAAAGACGCCGGAACGCGCGACCGGCGAGCAGCAGGACAGTCACGCCCTGCTGTCGCGCGCGGTCGAGGAGGCGGCGCGCCTGCTCAAGGCGGACGGTGCGATGGTCTACCTGGTCGACCCGGACGAGGGCCGGCTCCAGTTCGCGGTCGACGCGGGCATCCGCAATCCGGAGGCGCGCCAGCTCATCCGCGACCTCTCGTTGCCGGTGGGTGTCGGCCTCTTCGGCCACGCAATCGCCAGCGGCGAGGTGGTCGTCTCGGGCGACTACCGGCGGGACAAGCGCTTCCCGCACTCGCCGGTCGCCGATCGGATCGTGACGATCGCCAACATGCGCTCGATGGCCGCGGCGCCGCTGATCGCGGAGGGGGAGGTGCTCGGCGCGCTCGGCGCCTACTCGTCCCAAATCGACGACTTCGACGAGTCCGAGATCGCGCTGCTTCGGGCGCTGGCCGACCACGCGGCGGCGGCAATCGCAAACCAGCGGCTCATCGAGCGGCTCGCGCGATCCCAGGAGGAGCTGGCGCGTCGCGTCGAGGCGCAACGCACGCTCGGCGAGATCTCGGCCAGGATCGCCGTGATCCGGCAGCCCGGGGAGATCCTGCAGTCGGTGGTGGACGCCGCTCGGCGGCTCCTCGGCTCAGACGGCGCGCACCTGACGCTCATGCAGACCGGTGGGCGGGTCCTGCGACCGACGGTCGTGGTCGGCGGCAATCGCCGCATGGACCGAGGACTGGCTCGCGCAGCTCGACTTCCCGGTGGACGGGGGGATCAACGGTCTGGCGGCGTCACGCGGCGAGGTGATCCATACCGAGGACTACCTCGTCGATCCACGCATTCCGCACGACGAGGCCGATCAGTCGGTCGCGGAGCGACTGGGGCTGCGTGGCATGTCGGCCGCGCCGCTGCTGGCACCGGGCGGCGAGGTGATCGGGACACTGGCGGTCTCGTTCGAGCAGCCGCACGTGTTCAGCGACGACGAGCTCGCGCTGCTGCAGGGGCTCGCCGACCAGGGCGCCATCGCGATCTCCAACGCGCGGCTGACCGAGGAGCTGGAGCGCTCGCGAGAGCAATATCGCTACCTGGTCGACGAGTCGGTCGACATCATGTGGTCGATCGACGCCGACATGCGGTTCACCTACATCAGCGACAGCGTCGAGCGCATGACGGGTTATCGCCCCGACGAGCTCATCGGCCAGCACGTGTCGGCCGCGACCGCGCCGGAGTCGATGGCGATGGTGGCGGCGACCTTCGCCGAGCTCCAGGAGCATCCCGACCGGGTGTACCGGCTCCGGATCCTTGAGCCTCGCAAGGACGGCAGCACGCTGCCGGTCGAGATCAGCGGCACGGGCATCGTGGATGCCGACGGCAAGCTGATCGGTGCTCATGGCACGAACCGCGACATCACCGAGATCGCTCGGCTCGAGGAGGACCTGCGCGAGCAGGCCGACGAGCTGGCTCACCGGGTCGAGGCTCAGCGCACGCTGGCCGAGATGGCGGCGCAGCTCACGTCGCTGCGGGATCCCTCCGCCGTGCTGGAGCAGACCCTGCGCGCGGCCGTGCGGCTGCTGAAGGGGAATGGTGGCCAGATCGGCATGGTCGCCACCGATGCGGAGGGGATCCTGCGCTGGGGCGACGGCCATTCGCTGGTCCACGACGAGCTGGTTCCCTTCACCGAGCTGGACCGCACCCGGGCCGACGATGGCGTCTCCGGCCTCGCGATCCAGACCGGCCGAGCCACCTGGACCGACGACTACCTGGCCGATGACTCCTTCACGCACGAGGCACAGTCCGACGGGGTCGTCCGCGAGCTGGGCATCCGGGCCGTGGTCGCCGCTCCGCTGCTCGGCGAGGACGGGCCGGTGGGAGCCATCGGCGTCTTCGCCGAGACGCCCGGCGCGTTCGACGCGGACGCCGGCGAGCTGCTCGGCTTGCTGGCGGACCAGGCGGCGATCGTGCTCGCCAACGCCAGCCTGAACGCCGAGGCGGACGTCACCGCCGAGAAGCTGGCCCACCAGGTCGAGGCACAGCGCACGCTCGGCGAGATCGCGGCCTCGATCACCTCGCTCCGTGATCCGTCCGCTGTGCTCAGCCGCGCGGTGGCGGAGACCAAACGGCTGCTCGATGCCGAGCACGTGGTCATCCACCAGGTGCGCGCCGGCACGCGCGAGCTGGCCGACTACCGCGAGGTGTTCGGCGCCGGAACCGACACGCCGGTCGACGACACGACGGTCAGCATCGGGCAGGGCATCGCCGGGCGAGCCGTCGCCGAGGGCAGGGTCGCCTGGACCGGCGACTACCTCGGTGACGACTCGTTCTCGCACACCGACGCGCGCCGATGAGTGGATCACCCGCTACGGGTATCACTCGCAGATGAGCGCGCCCCTGATCGGCGAGTCCGGGCCGCTCGGGGCGATCAGCGCGTATTCGTCGCGGCCCGACGCGTTCGCCGCGGACGACGCCGAGCTCCTCGGCGCGCTCGCCAGCCAGGCGGCCATCGTGCTCGGCAACGCCCGGCTGTACGAGGAGCTGGAGCGGCGAGTGGAGGCGCAGCGCTCGCTCGGCGAGATCGCGGCACGCATCACCGCCATCCGCGACCCAGGCGACGTCCTGCAGCGGACGCTCGACGAGGCGGTGCGGCTGCTCGACGCCGACGGCGGCCGGATCGAGCTGGTGGCCGCCACCGGCGGGCTGCACTGGGCGTTCGGCCACTCGGCGATCGACCTGCCGATCGAGCGTGACGAGGCCGTCGATCCTGTCGAGCTCAACGAGGGCGTCTCCGGCCGCGCGGTGATCGAGCGCCGGGTCGTCCGCACCGGCGACTACCTGGCCGATCCGCAGTTCACGCACGCGGAGGCGCCCGACCGCTACATCCGCCAGCACGGCATCCGATCGGTCATGAGCGCCCCGCTGATCGGCGAGGACGGGGCGATCGGCTCACTGACCGTCCACTCCCAGGCACGCGATGCGTTCGATGCCGCGAATGCCGAGCTGCTCGAGGTGCTGGCCAGCCAGGCCGCGATCGCGGTCACCAACGCGCGCCTGTACGAGCAGCTGGGCGAGGAGTCGGCGGCGCTTGCGCGCCAGACCGACTCGCAGCGGCGGCTGCTCCAGATCAACCAGCAGCTCCTCTCGACCCTCGAGCCCGCAAGCGTCCTCGAGCTGGTCGCCGATGGTCTGAAGGACGTGGTCTGGTACGACAGCCTCAGCGTCTATCGAGTCGACGAGGACGAGAGTGCACTGAAGCCGATGCTCGCTCGCGAGCGCCACGCGGAGGCCGTGCTCGGCTTCCCGATCCCGAGGGGCCAGGGCCTGACGTGGTGGACGGTCGAGCATCGCGAACCGGTCCTCCAGAACGACGCGCTCAACGATCCGCGCCTGATCCAGATTCCCGGCACCCCCGCGGATGAGCAGGCCGTCATCATCGTGCCGCTGGTCAGCGGCGACGAGGTCATCGGCGCCATGAACATCGGCCGCACGGGCGGGAGCGAGGTGGCCTTCACCGATGCGGACTTCGAGCTCGTCCAGCTCTTCGCCGCCCAGGCCGCCGTGGCCATCACCAACGCGCGCCTGTACGAGGAGCTGCGCGAACGGTCCGATGCCCAGCGCAGCCTCGCCGAGATCGCGGCGCAGATCGCATCGCTGCACGACCCGCTGACCGTCATCAAGCGCGCGGTCGCCGATGCCGCGCGCCTCCTGAGCGCGGATCGGGCACAGGTCAACCTCGCGGCCGAAAGCGGCGAGCACCTCGAGCGACCGATCGCCGCGGCGCCGCTGCCGCCATCGCCGGATGACGTCACGGTGCCACTCGGATCGGGGATCGCCGGCATGGCCGCCGCCGAACGCCGCGTGCGATGGACGGGCGACTACCTGAACGACAGGGCCTTCCCGCATGACAAGGGCGATGCGCCGCATTGCGGCGCAGGACATCCACTCGATGATGTCCGCGCCGCTGCTCGGACCGGACCGGCTGATCGGCACGATCACCGTCCAGTCGACCGCCACGAACGCGTTCAACGCCGGCGACGCGGAGCTCCTGAAGCTGCTCGCGGACCAGGCCGCCATCGCGTTGACCAACGCACGGCTGTATGCCGAGGTCGAGGAGTCCGAACGCCGCTACCGCCATCTCGTCGACAACTCGCCCGACATCGTGTGGAGCGTCGACGTCGACGGCAACTTCACCTTCTTCAGCGACTCGCTCGAGTCCCGCACCGGCTGGAAGCCGGGGGACCTGATGGGCAAGCCGTTCGCGACCATGGCCGGCGAGGAGACGCTGGCCGCGGCGGTCGCGGCCTGGGAGCTGCTGAAGCAGCATCCCGACCAGGAGCAGCGCTTGCGCCTCGACCTGCCGCTGCCCGACGGCCGCATCAGCCAGACCGAGGTGGCCATGACCGGCACCATCGTCGACGGCCGCTTCGCGGGCGCCCACGGATCGGTCCGTGACATCAGCGAGCGCGAACGGCTGGCAGGCGACCTGCGCGACCAGGCCGCCGAGCTGGCGGCAAGCGGGGAGCGCGCGCACCTCGCGCGTGAGCTGCACGACTCGGTGACGCAGGCCCTCTTCAGCATGGGCCTCACGCTCCGCACGCTCGAGATCCTGCTGGCGACCGATCCGGAGGCGGCGCGCGGCAAGCTGGTCGAGCTGCGCGAGCTCCAGAAGGACGCGTTGGCCGAGATGCGCACGCTCATCTTCGAGCTCCGTCCCTCCAGCCTGGAATCGGACGGGCTGGTCCAGGCCCTGCGCACGCACGCGACCGCGGTCCAGCGCCGAACCGGCCTGACCATCGTGGTCGATGCGGAGCCGATCGAGCGCCTGCCGCTCCCGGCCGAGGAGGCCCTGTACCGGATCGGCCAGGAGGCGCTCCACAACGTCGTGAAGCACGCGAACGCGTCGAACGCCACGCTGCGGATCGCAACGGAGGGGAACCGGGTGCGGTTGAGCGTCACCGATGACGGCGTCGGCTTCGCGCCCGACGCGGTGCCGCGCGGGCATATCGGCCTCATCGGCATGCGGCAGCGAATCGACCTGGTCGGCGGCGAGCTGCTCGTCGAGAGCCGGGCCGGTGGCGGCACCCACATCGAGGCCGCGGTTCCCGCGGGTGACGACGAGTCGGCCGAATGACGTAGGCGCCCGTGCGCCCATTGCCCACTAGGCGATCCACCTTTAGAAGCGTAGCCTCATTTACATGTCAGCCAGCCCGCGCCCCACCCTGCCCCGATCGCCGCGGGTGGTGATCGTCGACGCAGATCGCCGCGTCCAGCAGAGCCTGGCTGACCTGCTGGGCGTCACCGGCGAGGTGCAGGTCGTGGGTCGCGCTGGCGACGTGCGCGCGGCGCTCGAGCTGGTGCAGCAGGAGCTGCCCGACGTGGTCCTGGTGGACCCGCGGCTGCCCGACGTCGAGGCCGGTCTGGCCCTCGTCGCCGGACTGGCTCGTGCCTGGCCGTCCATGCGGGTCGTCACGACGGGCTGGAGCGACACCGAGGGTCATGTGCCGCTCGAGGCCAGCGAGACCACGTACGTGAGCAAGAGCGCCTCGCCGGAGCAGTTCGCGGCCGCCATCGTCGACGCCTGCGGCGCCGCCTGACGGAGCCGCCTCAACCTACGGCGCCGATCTCAAATGCCCATCTCGCGCCGGATGCTGTCGAGATCCGCTGGGATCGGCGTCAACGTGCCCTCCTCGGCCTGAACGGCGTCCGGATCCTTGAGGCCGTGACCGGTGAGCACGCACACGACCGTCTCGCCCGCGCCGATGCGCCGCTCCGCGGCGAGACGCCGCACGCCGGCCACGCCCGCGGCGGAGGCCGGCTCGCAGAAGACCCCTTCGAGCCGAGCGACCATGCGCTGCGCATCGAGGATCTCGTCGTCGGTGACTGACTCGATCAGGCCGCCGGACTCATCTCGAGCGGCGACCGCCTGCTGCCAGGAGGCGGGGTTGCCGATGCGGATCGCGGTGGCCACCGTCTCGGGTGACTCGACCGGCTCGCCGCGCACGATCGGTGCGGCGCCCTCGGCCTGGAAGCCGAGCATGCGGGGCAGCTTCGCGCCGGGCGTGCGCCCCGCGTCGGCGTAGGCGCGGAAGCCGCGCCAGTAGGCGGTGATGTTGCCGGCGTTGCCGACCGGCAGTGCAAGCGCGTCCGGGGCCTCGCCCAGCGCGTCGACGATCTCGAAGGCGGCCGTCTGCTGCCCGGTGAGCCGGTCGGGGTTGATCGAGTTGACCACCACCGCCAGACCATCCTCGCCCAGGCGGCGTACCGCGGCCAGCGCCGCATCGAAGTTGCCGTCGACCATGATCAGCTTCGCGCCGGCTGCCAGCGCCTGGGCCATCTTGCCGCGCGCCACCTTGCCCGCCGGCAGAATCACGTGGCACGGCAGGCCGGCCGCGGCGGCGTAGGCAGCCGCCGACGCGCTGGTGTTGCCGGTCGACGCGCAGACGACCGCCCGCGCGCCGGCGGCCACCGCCCGGTTGACGGCCAGGACCATGCCCCGGTCCTTGAACGACCCGGTCGGGTTGGCGCCCTCGAACTTGAGGTGAAGGTTCTCGATGCCGATCTCGGCGCCGAGGCGCCTGGCGCGGATCAGCGGGGTGCCACCCTCGCCGAGCGAGATCGGAAAGGACTCGCCGTCGCTCGGCGATCAGGTCGCGGTAGCGCTCGAGGAGCGGTTGTGGCTGCACGGCGCCGAGTATGGCAGGCACCGCTCAGCGCCCGGTCAGCGCCTCGCGCACGATCCGTTCCTGCTCGACGTGGTGCGCCGCGGGGTAGCCCTCCGCGGGGCGTGAGCGCTCGGGACGCGAGATGTCGCCGAGCGGGATCTTGTACGGCACCAGGTGGCGGATCCTGGGGAGCACGAACTTGCGGGCGCCCATGTTGCGCGGCTCCTCCTGCACCCAGGCGAACGACTCGATCTTCGGGTACCGATCGAGCACGGCCTGCAGGTCGCTGTCCGGGAACGGATAGAGGCGCTCCGACTCGGATGATCGCCAGGTCAGGCGCTGCCTCGAGCTCGGGCGCGGCGATGAGGTCGTAGTAGACCTTGCCGCTGCAGAGCAGGATGCGACGGACCGCGGCGGCCTGGGCGTCATCGGCCACCCGCGGGTCGTCCAGGACGCTCTTGAAGGCGCCCGACGCAAGCTCGGATGCCCGGGAGGCGGCCTGCGGCAGGCGAAGCAGCGACTTCGGCGTCATGACCACCAGCGGTCGGGCGTCGCGGTGGCGCGCCTGCCGGCGCAGGAGGTGGAAGTACTGCGCCGGCGTGGTCGGGTAGACGACGCGGATGTTGCCCTCGGCCCCGAGCGCCAGGAAGCGCTCGAGCCGCGCCGACGAGTGCTCCGGGCCCGATCCTTCGTAGCCGTGCGGCAGCAGCAGGGTCAGGCGCGATGTGAGCCGCCACTTCGCGAGGCCGGAGACCAGGAACTGGTCGATGATGATCTCGGCCCCGTTGACGAAGTCGCCGTACTGCGCCTCCCACAGGACGAGCCCGTCCGGCGCGGTGACCGCGTACCCGTACTCGAAGCCGAGCGAGGCGTACTCGGAGAGCGGCGAGTTGTGGAGCTCGAACGACGCCTTCGCGCCGGGCAGGTGCTGCAACGGGACGTATCGCTCCCCGGTGGTGGCGTCCCAGAGTGCCGCGTGCCGCTGGCTGAACGTGCCACGGGCCGTGTCCTGGCCGGTCAGCCGGATCGGCGTCCCTTCATCGAGCAACGTTGCGAAGGCGAGCAGCTCGGCGTGGCCCCAGTCGATCCGCGGCTCGTTGTCGCCGAGGGCATCGGCACGCCGCTTGAGCTGCTTGCCGAGCTTGGGGTGGATCGTGAACCCGTCCGGGACGGCGGCGATCGCCGCGTTGAGCTGGCGAAGCCGGGCCAACGGCACCGCGGTCTTGGGCTCGGTCTCCTTCTTCTGCGGGATCGCCTCCGAGCCGCGGTCGAGCTCGCCCTCGCTGTCATCGGTCCCCTTGCGCAGGGATGCCTGGCGGGCGGCGAGGTCGCGCTGCGCGGCCTTGATCTTCGCCTCGGCTTCGGCCGTCGTGATCACCCCGGCGTCGACCAGCTGTGCCTGGTAGCGCTCGCGGACGCTCGGGTGCTCCGCGATCGTCGCGTACATCGCGGGCTGCGAGTACGCCGGCTCATCACCCTCGTTGTGCCCGTATCGCCGGTAGCCCACCAGGTCGATGACGACGTCGTGCCCGAACGCCTCGCGGTACATCATCGCCAGGCGGGCCGCCGCGAGGCATGCCTCCGGGTCGTCGGCGTTGACGTGGACGATCGGTGCGTCGAAGCCCTTCGCGAGGTCGGACGAATAGTCGGTCGAGCGGGCCTCGCGCGCTCCGGTGGTGAAGCCGACCTGGTTGTTCGCGATCAGGTGCACCGTGCCGCCGGTGCTGTAGCCATCCAGCCGCGCGAGGTTCAGGGTCTCGGCCACCACGCCCTGTGCCGCGAAGGCGGCGTCGCCATGGATGAGCAGCGGCAGGGTCGACGCCGGGTTGGTGGTGGGGATCGGCATCGAGCGGTCGGTCTGCTCGGCCCGGGTGCGGCCCTCGATGACCGGATCGACCGCCTCGAGGTGGCTCGGGTTCGGCGAGAGCACCACGCGAACCTCCTCGTCGTCGGCCGTCAGGTAGCCGCCCTCGGCGCCGAGGTGGTACTTGACGTCGTCCAGGCCGCCCTTCGGCGCCGTCGCCGCTTCGCCACCGGCGCGCCCGGCCTCGAACTCGGCGAGGATCGCCTCGTAGCTGACGCCGACGACGTGCGCCAGGACGTTGAGCCTGCCGCGATGCGCCATCCCGATCATCACCTTGCGGGCGCCCTGGTCGGCGGCCTCGCCGATGATCACGTCCAGCATCGGCACCATCGTGTCGAGGCCCTCGATGCTGAACCGCTTCTGCCCGAGGTAGGCCTTGTGCAGGAAGCGCTCGAGCGTCTCCACGCTGATGAGCCGCTCGAGCAGCGCGACCTGGTCCTCGGCCTCCATCGGCAGCCGATGCTCGCCCGACTCGATGACCCGTCGCAGCCAGACCCGCTCCTCGTGGGAGCCGATGTGCTCCACCTCGTAGGCGATGGTGCCGCTGTACGTCTCCTGGAGGTGGGGGAGGGCGTCGGCGAGGGTCTCGCCGGGAACATAGATCCGCATCAGCTCGGCCGGGACGGTGCGCATGTTCTCGGGCGTGAGGCCGAGCGGCCGGGGGTCGAGAGCCGGGTCGCCGGCCGGCTCGGAGCCGAGCGGATCCAGCCTGGCGGCCCGGTGTCCGAAGTACCGGTAGGCCTTCACGAGCGCCATCCCGGCGGCGACGGCCTTGAGCTGCTCGTACTGCTCGCCCTCGTTCGCGGTGACGGCCGGGGCACCGGCCGCCTCGCCCGCCGACGGCATCGGCTCATCGGTCGTCACGTCGGCAGCCCTGGCGCCCAGCTCCGCGAACAGATCGGCGTAGAAGCCGTCCGCGCCGGAGAGGAGCCCCTCCATTCGCCGCAGGAAGGCGCCGGACTCGGCGCCCTGGATGATGCGGTGGTCGTAGGTCGACGTGAGCGTCATGCGCCGATCGCCGCCCACGCTGCGGATGGTGCCGGTGGCGACGATCGTTCCCTGGTTGGGCATCAGGCGCGGCACGCTGGCGGTGGTGCCGAGCGTGCCCGGGTTTGTCAGCGTGACGGTGGCGCCCGCGAAGTCATCCGGCGAGAGCTTGTTGCCGCGGGCCTTCTCGACCAGCTCCTCGTAGCGCGCGAGGAACGCGGCGAAGTCCATCGCGTCGGCGGCCTTGATGACCGGCACCACCAGGAAGCGCGATCCGTCCTTGCGCTCGACGTCCACGGCCAGCCCCAGGTTGACGCTGCCGGGGTCGACCCGGTAGGCCTGACCCTCGATCTCGGTGAAGTAGTGGCTCATCGAGCGCTGCTCGGCCACCGCCCGCACGATCGCCCAGCCGATGAGATGGGTGAAGCTCACCTTGCGAGGGGCGATCTGCTGATTGAGCTCCCCGCGTCGGGCCTCCAGCATCGCCACGTCGATCTCGCGGAAGCTGGTGGCGGTCGGGACGCCCAGGCTGGCGACCATGTTCTGCGCCAGCCGCGCGGCCGGGCCCTTGATCGGCGTCGCGCCCTCGGGGACCGATGACGTTGCGGGGGCGGCTTCAGGCGCCGACGGCGCCTGCGCGTCGACCTGGCGGGCGCCATTCGAGGACGAAGCCACCGGCTCGTAGCCGCCGGCGCCGGAGTCGAACAGGCTGCGCCATTCGGCGTCGACGCTGGTTGGGTCGTTGCGATATCGCTCGTAGAGGTCGGCGACGTAGCCGGCGTTGACGAGGTTCAGCTCGTCGAGCGTATCGGTCGGCCGTTCGGGGTCGGGCATAACGCACTCAAGGATACGGTGCGCACGTGGACCTCGCGCGGCACCACGCTAACCGACGGGCGGCGCTACGACCCCTCGGGCTGGCGACGCTCGAGGAGTCCCCGCAGCAGCACGACCACCCCGATCCCGATCACCACCACCGGCAGCAGCCACTCGGGAAGCGCCAGCCGATCGCCACCGATCCCGATCACGCCTTCGAAGAAGAGGAACCCGATGCCGAAGATGGCGAGCCCGCCGAGCAGGCCCCACGTCCCGTTGCGAACGTCGTTGCCGTTGCCGCTGCGCAGGCCCCACAGGACGAGACCCAGTCCGCTGGCAGCCGGGCCGACGAGCGCCCACGCGTAGGCCCAGCTCTCCCAACGGCCGGTCTGATCCTGGTAGAGGAGCACCAGCCCGACGGTGGTGACGACGGTGCCGCCGATGACCATGCCCTGCTCGTTGGCCACCAACAGGCCGATCAGGAGGATCACGACGCCGGCGCCGATGACGAAGATGGGCCAGCCGACGTCCTCGATGCCGATCCCGGCCATCTGCCCGGCGAACAGGATCGCGCCAACGACCACGAGGACGAGACCGATCGCGACCGTCGGAGCGCCGCCCTCGGAAGGCCGATCGGGTGCGTCGGGCGTTTCTGTCATGCGCCGATCCTACCGTCCGCCGCAACCCGGGCCGCGGCTAGCATGTCGGCGAGATGGACCTCAACGCCGACCTTGGCGAGAGCTTCGGGCGCTGGACGCTCGGCGACGACGAGCGATTGGTCGCCCACATCTCCAGCGCCAACGTGGCATGCGGATTCCACGGCGGCGACTTCCGGGTGATGGAGGCGACGGTCGCCATGTGCCGGCGCGCCGGGGTGGCGGTCGGCGCTCAGCCGGGCTATCCCGACCTTCTCAATTTCGGCCGGCGCCCGCTTCCGTTCGACCCGGACGAGGTCGAGTCACTCGTGCGCTACCAGATCGGCGCGCTCGAGGCCTTCTGCCGCGCACACGGGGTCGAGATGCAGCACGTCAAGCCGCACGGTGCGCTCTACAACCAGGCCGCAGCCGACCCGTCGCTGGCGGCCGCGATCGCGCGCGCCACCGCGAAGTTCAGCAGCGACGTCGCCCTCTATGGGCTCGCCTCGTCGGAGCCGATGGCCGCCGCGGCGGCCGAGGTGGGGTTGCGCTTCGTGCCGGAGGCATTCGCCGACCGCCGCTACCTCGCCGACGGCTCTCTCCAGCCGCGCAGCGAGCCGGGATCGTTGATCACCGACCCCGCGGACGCCGCCGCGCAGGCGGTCTCGATCGCCGTCGACGGCGAAGGTCCTGGCCGCCGACGGCAGCCCGGTCGCGCTCCGCGCCGAGAGCATCTGCTGCCACGGCGACACGCCCGGCGCTGTGGAGATCGCCGCGGCGGTTCGACGCGCGCTGGAGGGCGAGGGCGTGACGGTGGCCGCCCTCGGCGCTCCGTGATTCGGCCCTTCGGCGAGGCCGCGCTGCTGGTCGAGCTCGACTCATCGGACCTGGCCCAGGCCCTTGCCGCGTCCCTCCGCGACGATCCACCGCCGGGCATGGTCGAAGCGGTGCCGGGCCTCGAATCCCTGCTGGTGGAGCTCGATCCGCTGCGTGGCGATCCGGAGCGCGTCTCGACTGATCTCGAGGGCCGTCTCGCCGGCCTGCGGCCGCTGCGGCAGGGCGGGAGGTTGCACACCATTCCCGTCACCTATGACGGGCCCGACCTGGACACGGTGGCCGAGCTCACCGGCCTGACCGCGTCCGAGGTCGTGGCGCGCCATGCGTCGGCCGAGCTGCGCGTGCTGTTCTGCGGGTTCGCACCCGGCTTTGCCTACCTCGGCGACCTGCCGCCCGAGCTGCGGGTCGATCGGCTCGCCACGCCACGCACCCGGACGCCGGCGGGCTCCGTCGCCATCGCGGGATCGATGAGCGGCATCTATCCCGCGGACCTGCCCGGCGGCTGGCGCGTCATCGGCCGGACCGGGGTCACGCTGTTCGATCCCTCCAGTGACCGTCCCGCCCTCCTGGAGCCCGGCGATCGCGTCCGCTTCGAGCCGGCATGATCGAGGTCGTCGAGCCCGGCGCGCTGACCTCGGTCCAGACCGCCGGAGGCCGGCCGGGATGGCGGCACGTGGGCGTGCCGGTCGGCGGGGCGGCCGACGCGTGGAGCGCGCGGCTGGCGAATCGGCTCGTCGGCAACGACGATGATGCGGCGCTGCTCGAGCTCACCCTGACCGGACCGACGCTGCGGTTCCAGGCGGAGACGTCAATCGCGCTCACCGGCGCGGCCTTCGATGCCACCCTCGATGGCCTGCCGCTGCCTCCCTTCGTCGGCCGTCGGGTGCGGACGCGGCTCGGTGCTGCGCATCGGGACGGGGGACGGTGCCCGCGGCTACCTGGCCGTCGCGGGCGGGATCCGGGTCCCGGCCGTGCTCGGGTCGATGTCGACCGATCTGCGGACGGGGTTCGGCGGGCACGAGGGGCGTGCGCTGCGCGCCGGCGATCGCCTCGACGTCGGGAGCCCCTCGGGCAGCATCCGACGCTGGACGGGCCGCACGCCGAATGGCCCGATCCGGATCCTGCCGGGTCCACACCATCGGCTGCTGGGCCTGGATGCCTTCACCGGGCAGACGTGGGTCGTCGGGGTCGAGGCGGACCGCACGGGGGTGCGCCTCGACGGGCGGCAGCTCGACGCCGGAGCAGCGCGAGGTCGCCTCGATGGGCCTCGCGATCGGGGCGATCCAGGTGCCTCCTGACGGCCGGCCGATCGTGATGCTCGTCGATCGCCCGGTCACCGGCGGCTACCCGGTGCCGGCGTGCGTCATCCGCGCCGACGTCGGTCGCGTCGCGGGGCTGCGGACCGGGGACGCTGTGACGTTCGCGGCGGTCTCCGTGGTGGAGGCCCGCGCCGCGCTCCGGCAGATGGAGGAAGAGCTCGCCGACCTCGAGGACGCTGGTGCGCCGCCGGACGACGAGCCCGCGTGGGCCGGGGCCCACGAGTGAGCTAGTTCTGGAGCTCGCCCTGCGGCCGGAAGACGAGGCGCGGAGCCTCCTCGTCGGCCGTGACGTCGATCGCCGCTTCGTCGAGCGGCGCGGCGAGCTCAGGAGCGACGAAGACCCGCAGGCCGTCGTGCTCGGTCACGTGGTCGCCGTCGGCCGGCGCATCGGTGAAGCCGAGGGCAACCGTGACCTCGTCCTGCTCCGTGGACTCCGGATAGATGCGCAGCCCGTACGTTTCGGGCACGTCCTGTCCACGTCGAAGCTCGGACAGGAAGGTGGCTGCGCCATTGGTGATCTGAAGCACTGCTTCTCCTTGGGATGTACCTACGGGGGGTTCATGCCCGCAAGACCGATACCACCCCGTCAGCCGGCCGCCGCCCATCCGCTCCACGACTCGACCTCCACCACGATTGCGGGGCCGGTGAGCTCCACCCGCTCGTACTGGGAATAGCGCTCGCGGAGGAGGTCGAGCATCCGCGTCAGCTCCGGGTCGGCGTCGACGATGCGGGCCGTGCCGTCAGCCCGGACCCACCACAGCCGCCGCCAATCCTCGTGGTAGTGGTCGACCAGCAGCGAGACACGGGGATTGGCTTCGATGTTCTCGAGCCGATGCAGCCGGTTGCCGCGCTTGGGCTTGCCATCCACCGCGCTGACGACGAGGTCGCCATCGACGGCGAAGGTGATCGGCACGATGTGCGGGTAGCCCCGGGCATCCACCGTCGCCAGGCGCGCCACCGGTTCCGCGGCGAACCTGGTCCGTGCCTCGTCGGGCGTCATTCGAGAACGCTGCGCAGCGTCTCGAGGCTCACGTTGCGGCCGGTCGTCACGACGGCCACGTGCCGGTCGGTGAGATCCAGGAGCCCCGGCCGCAGCGCGGCGATGCCGAGCGCAGCACTTCCCTCCAGCAGCAGATGCGGCACCTCCATCGCCCAGCGCATCGCCCCTGCGATCTCGTCCTCCTCGACCAGCACGACCTGGTCGACGTGCTGCCGGCACAGGCGCCAGGTGATGCTGGTGCGCTCGATGTTGCCCGCCACGCCATCCGCCAGGGTCGGCGCGATCGGCATCGGGTCGGTCGAGCCGGTCTCGAAGTGGGCGTACATGGGCGGCGACGCGGCAGGCTGCACGCCGATGAGGCGCAGGCCCGGCTTGACGGCCTTGGCCCACAGGCCGATGCCGGCGATCAGCCCGCCACCGCCGATCGGCACCACGATGGTGTCGACCTCCGGCCAGTCCTCCAGGATCTCGACGCCGACCGTCGCCTGGCCGGCGATCACCTCGGGATCGTTGTAGGGCGGGATGTAGATCGCGTGGCCGGCGTCGTCGCGGCGACGTGCCTCGGCCTCGGCATCGTCGGTGTCGTTCCCGACGAGCTCGACCGTGATGCGGCTCGTCTCGAGCGCGCGCAGCCGCTCCAGCTTCGCGGGGGATACGGAGCGCCCGACGAGGACGGTCAGCCGCATCCCGTGGCGGATGGCGGCGGTGGCGACCGCGATGCCGTGGTTGCCGCTGCTGGCGGTCACGAGGGCGGCCTCGGGACGCTCATCGGCCACGATCGCGACCTTGTTGTGCGCGCCGCGCGTCTTGAATGCGCCGGTCGGCTGGACCTCCTCGCGCTTCAGGCGCACCTCGGCGGCACCGGTCGCCTCGGACAGCTCCCGGCTCGGCTCGAGCGGGGTGTGGAGCGCGATGCCGCGCAGCCGCGCGCGCGCGGCGTTCACGTCGGCAAGGGTGGGCATGCGCGGCATGCCGTGGAGTGTCGCAGGTGCGCCGTCAGGCGGCGGGCAGCGTCTCCGGATCGGCCGTGTCGCGCAGCTCGCGCAGGCGCATCCCGATCCGCATCAGCGAGCCGAGGCGGTCCTCGACGCGGGCGCGCTCGACCGGCGTGGCCCAGTGGCGCAGCGTGAAGTCGACCTCGTGCTTGTGGCGCTCGGCGGTGGCGAACAGCTCATCGATGCGGCCGCGAGTCGCCTCGTCGGGGCCGGCGGCCATGATGATCCGGCGCGACGCGAGGATCTCGACGTAGTAGGACGTCGCGAGCCGATCGAGGTCGCGTTGCGCGTCGCGCTCCCACGGCTCCGGCGGACCACCGAACCCGTACCTGCGCCAGTGGTGCGGCTGGACCTGCTGCATCGAATCCCTTTCGTAATCGCCTCTGCGTGGATCCCCGTGCCGATCACGGTATTGGCTTGCCCGCTCAGCGACGAGTGACCGTTCAGGCTATCCGTGGCGTTACCAACGGCGGTATCCGTCCTCATCAGACCGATGCGGACCGATCCGGTCCTCCTCTCCGCATCCGTCGCGCGTTCACATTTGGTCCACAAGCCGGCGTCAGCGTGAGGGTCGATCGGTCGCAGGAGCGAGCCGGTATCGAAACGAAGGAGACGCAACATGTTTGGACGGACGATCCTCGGGGTGCTGGCGGTCATCGCGCTGGTGGGCCTCGTGGCGGTGATCGGCACATCGGTCTACAACGCCGGAGTCAGCCAGGGCATTGCCGAGGCAGCCAACGCGGCCGCCGCGTCGGGCGACCCGGTCGTGGTCTATCCGCCGTATGTCGGCGGCGATTACGGCTACGGCCATGGCGGATGGGGCTTCGGCTTCTTCGGGATCTTCTTCTGGATCCTGGGCTTCTTCCTCATCTTCGGGCTGCTGCGCGCGGCCTTCGGCTGGGGCCGATGGGGCGGCGGTGGGCCCGGCCGCGGTGGCTGGGAGTCGCGCCAGGACCGGATCTCGGAGCTCCACCGCGAGCTTCATCGGCGCGAGGAGCAGGCGCCACCACCGGCCGGATGACCGCGATGGATCGGGCGGCGCGCGTGAGCGTCGCCCGTCCGCGCGTCGCGTAGCATCGGCGCAGCATGGCCACCATCCTCGTCGTCGACGACGAGCCGAAGATCACGCAGCTCGTCCGCGACTACCTCGAACGGGCGGGCTTCGGCGTCGTGACGGCGGCAGACGGTCGCGAGGCGCTGATGCGGGCTCGCACCGAGCACCCCGACCTGGTGGTGCTCGATCTCGGTCTGCCCCAGCTCGACGGGCTCGACGTGACGCGCCGGCTGCGCCGTGACGCGGACGTGCCGATCATCATGCTCACGGCTCGCGACGACGAGACCGACAAGCTGATCGGGCTCGAGCTCGGCGCCGACGACTACGTCACCAAGCCGTTCAGCCCGCGCGAGCTGGTGGCGCGCGTGCGGGCCGTGCTTCGTCGGCGGGATCGAGCCGGTGCGGACGACGTGCTGCGCGTTGGCGAGCTGACGCTGGACGTGCCGCGGATGCGGCTCGAGGTGGCCGGCCGCGTCGTCGAGCTGACGGCAACCGAGTTCACGCTGATCGCGGCGATGGCCCGCCAGCCGGGCCGCGTCTTCACGCGCTCCCAGCTGCTCGACGCGATCCACGGCGTCGCCTTCGAGTCGTACGAGCGCGCGATCGACGCCCATATCAAGAACCTGCGCCGCAAGATCGAGGTGACGCCGCACGATCCGCGCTACCTGTTGACGGTGTACGGCGTCGGCTACCGGCTGGCCGATGCCTGACGAGCGCGAGGATCGATGGCGGCATCGCCGTTGGGGGCCGCCAGAAGGGCGCCGCCCACGCTGGTGGCCCGAAGGCGAGGCGTGGCCCCCGAACGAGCGTGCGGGCTGGCAGCGGATGCGCCGGCGCTTCATGTGGCGCTTCGGCGTCTTCTTCCTTGTTCTCGTCCTGGCGCTCGCAATCCTGCTTGCGTTCCTCATCGACATCATCACGAGCCTGTTCGGCGGCCATCCATCGGTGGCGCTCTCCGCCTTCCTGGCGCTCCTCGTCCTGGTCGTCGTGGTCGGCGGCCTTCGGCGCGTGCTGCGCGGCACCGCCGCGCCCGTCGGCGATCTCGTCGAGGCGGCCGGCAGGGTCGAGGCGGGCGAGATCGGGACCCAGGTCGAGGTGCGCGGGCCATCCGAGGTTCGATCGCTGGCGCGCGCATTCAACGCCATGAGCACGCGGCTCGAGGAGACCGATGCGTCCCGTCGCCGCCTCCTTGCCGACGTCAGCCACGAGCTGCGTACGCCGCTGACCGTCATGCAGGGCACCCTGGAGGGGATCCTCGACGGCCTCTATCCAGCCGACGAGGCGCACCTGGTACCGGTGCTCGAGGAGACGCGGGTGCTGGCAAGGCTGATCGACGACCTGCGCACCCTGTCGCTCTCCGAGGCGGGCGTGCTTCGCCTCCATCGCGAGCCGACCGACCTCGCGCGGCTGATCCAGGAGGTCGTGGCCGGCCATCGCGCCGCCGCCGACGACGCCGGCGTGGCAATCAACGTGGAGGCGCCGGGCGACCTGCGGCCGCTCGAGGTCGATCCATCGCGGATTCGGCAGGTCATCGGCAACCTCGTCGCCAATGCCCTGCGCTTCACACCGGCGGGCGGGCGCGTCTCAGTCGACGCCGGCCAGGACGCGGACGAGACCTGGGTGAGGGTGCAGGACACCGGCCCCGGCATCGATGCGGAGTCGCTCGAGCATGTCTTCGACCGCTTCTACCGATCACCCGGCTCGCCCGGAACGGGCCTCGGCCTTCCGATCGCCCGGAACCTGGTCCGGGCCCACGGCGGCCAGATCGCGATCAA
>CAVWZA010000008.1:0-121203 GCA_963759405.1 uncultured Chloroflexia bacterium
AGGCGGCGTCGAATTCCCCGGCGACGACGTGGCGGTAGAAGGTCGCTACGGCCGCCTCTGGGGCGGGCCGACGACCGCGACCACGGCGGCGGTGGGTACGGGCGTGCTCGGGACGGTGGCGGGCGGTGGTCCCACCGATGGCGGCGCGCTTGGCGAGGCCGCCGTGGGTGCTGGTGCGGGGGTGGCCGTTGCACCCGGCGTTGGCGCCGGGGTGGCCGTTGCACCCGGCGTTGGCGCCGGGGTGGCAGGCGCGGCCCCGCGAGTGGTCGGGGTCGGCAGGGGGGCGATCGACGAGGGCGCCGCCTGGATCACGGCTCCTCCCGGGATGCCGACGATGATCCCAGGCGTGCGCGTCGGCACGTCGGCATCCGGACTGGCGGCGGTCACGAGGCTGAACAGCACGACGCCCAAGAGGCCCCCGGCCAGCCCCGCTCGCAGCGCCCACGGGGCGACAGCCCTTCGTCGTATGTGTTCGTCCATTCCCCCTCCCCCTGTGGCAGCCAGCCAGACCCTCAGGCAATCGCTATGCCAACACCTTCAGGAGCCGATGTCGGCTGCGGCACGCGAGGAAGAGGAGGGTCGACCCACTATCGCCGCATTATCCGCACCGGCACTACCGGTTGGAGCTGGTCGAGCCTCCCAGCAGCGATCCGAGCAGGTCATCAAGGCCCTGCGATTGCGTGCGCGGCGCCGACGTGGAGGTGGTGCTTCCGCCGCCCAGGATCCCACCCAGGAGGTCGTCGAGGCCGAACCCACCGCTGGCGCCGCTCTGCTGCCGCTTGCGCCCGAGCATGTTCATCACGATCGGGGCGAGGAGCGACAGCAGCGGACCGATGCTGCTCATGTCGAGGCCGCTCTTCCTGGCGACTGCCTCCTCGGCCGCCGGCTGGCGATCCCCGAGAGCATGCTTCAGGATGCCGGCGCCATCGGCACGCCGACCGCTCACGTTCCCGGTGAGGTACTCGTCGAGGTCGTCGAGCAGGCTGCCGTCGTGGTCGTCGGCCAGCGCGCGGGTTAGGCCGGGCGCTGCGGTGGGGTCGGATGCCTCCGCGCCGATTGCGCCGACCAGGAGCGGCAGGGCGTCGCTGATGGCGCTCTTCGTGCGATCGGGATCCGCCCCGATCCGGTCGCTGATGCGACGAACGCGTTCGTCGGAGAGCTCGTTGTTCAAACTATCGATAAGGGTGGTTGCCGTCGTGGCCATGGGGATCACCTGAACTCTCTGGGATGTGGTCGATGTCACTCGCAAGACCGATGCCGCGGTCACCGCGGCCCATTGGGCGGGCCGCCGGCTCCAGCCCTCGATCAGCTGCCAAGGGTGAATCTCGGCGACATGGAGGACCCATTCCGCACCAGCTTCGGCACGAGAAGCACCGCCAGGAGCTTCGAGGTGTCCCCGAATCCACGGAGCACCCTGCCCGGCCGGAGTAGGCGGTTCGCCAGTACGTACCAATAGAAGTTCTCGAACAGGTTCGGCAAAGGCCAACAAGAGCCGACGATCCCCGGTCATCTCGAACGCGAACACACCGACAAACCGATGGATCGCCAGCGCCGCCGCGACACGGCGCTCGCGTACCTCCGGCCAGCTGCGCGATTGAATCGTCTCGATGCCGAGGTAGTACGAGTCGAGCCATTTGTCGATCTGCGGATATCGAGGGCCGAAGCCCACGGGAACCTTCAGCCGGCGCGCGATCACGTCCACGAGAACCACGTCCGCAGCGTCGAGGACTGCGGCGAAGGCGGCTCCGGGCAGGGGCCATCGCACGATGGAAAGAGGGACGGCCAGGCGCACCGCGACGACTGCCGCGCCGGCTCGCGTCAATCTGACGCGGTGCTGTCCGGTCACCACGTACCTGGGCCTACGGTGCGATCGCGGCGATCCCAGCGGCGAACGCATCGGTCCCGATCTCGGCCGTCGCCCGCGATGCCACCGTCCCATCAGCGTTGACGAAGACGAAGCCCGGGAACACGTTCAGTCCGAGGGCGACCAACCCGCTCGAGTCCGCGTCGTCGGTGAGGACCGGCGCCTAGGCCACCTCTCGCGCTCGAGCCATGCGGAGGGCGGGTAGTTCGGTCGCGCCGGATCGATGGCCGTCGACAGCGTCACGACCCGGACGCCTTCGGGCAGCGGATTGTCGGCGAGCCATGCCGTCAGCTCGGCAATCTCGGCCTGGCAGTGCGGGCACCAATGCGCGACGGCGACGATGACTTCGGCGCCGTCGCTCGGACCGATCGTCATCGGATGTCCGTCGAGGCCGATGCCGCTGAGGCTCGGGATCGGCTGGCCGACTGCAGGGTCGGCCCCGGAATCAGGCGACTCCGGGAGCGCCGCTCCCTGGATGGCCAGCGGTTCCGCAGCCGGCTCCACGACCTCGGCCGTCGAGGGCTGGGTCAGCAGGACGGCGAGCACCGCAACGATCGCGACGACGACGAGACCGCTAACGATGATCGGCCAGATAGATCGGGCGGGTTTGGCGGCCACCTTCGACTTGCGCGGCATGCCGCGGCTCTTGGCCGCACGACTGGTCACGGGGTCTGGCTCCTTCGGGCGGTCAGCAGGGAGAGGACGACGATGATCGACACGAAGCCGATGAGCGCCATCACGGGGATGGTCACGAAGCCGAAGCGCTCGAGCTCGATCGCCGAGCACGGCGCCTCCAGCGAGCACGCCCCCGACGGCAGCCCGGGAAGGCGTTGCAGAGCGACATGGTACGCGGAGACCACGGCACCGATGCCGGCGAGCGGGATCGCGTAGCGCGAGACTCCGCGTCATCGCGCCAGGCGGCGATGCCAATGATGAGCGCCAACGGATACATCGCGATCCGCTGGTACCAGCACAGAGTGCACGGAACCAGGTGGCCGATCTCGGAGAAGTAGAGGCTGCCTGCGGTAGACGTCCCCGCAACGGCGAACGCCAGCCACAGACCGATGGGGCTGACGGTCACCCGCACGGACCGATATGCATCGGCCGCCGACTCGCTCCATCGCCCGGCGAGTGCCAGCAGGACGACACCGATGGCGCCCGCGGCGGCGAGAAGCGCCAGCAGCGCCAGGAAGGTCGAGACCGTGAGCAAGCTCATCCGGGCAACGGGTCTCCTCGTCGAGCGGGCGGGACGACATGAGCGTATCGGGTTTCCGCCCTCCACGGGCAGAGCCGAATGGCACCGATCACGCCGTGCCGCATTACTGATCCGTAATGCCCGACCCCGCCAGCGGTGCTAAACCGGGGCTGGAGGTCGGCCGCGATTTGGTCCACGTGCCGCCCCCGGTCATCCGCAGTTTGAGGTCACCCCGTAGGAGGTGCGCGATATGGACGAGTCCGCCATTCAGGAGCTCATTGCCAGCCACTTCGCGGCCGCCGGCAAGGACGAGGTCGCAGCGGGCGAGATCTTCGCCGACGAGGCGGTCATCGAATGGCCGCAGAGCGGCGAGCGGATCCGCGGCAAGCAGCAGATCATCGCGATGCACGAAGCGGCACCGTTTGCTGTGGACATCGCCATCCGGCGCACGATCGGCAATGGCGACCTGTGGGTGACCGAGAGCACGATCCGTTATGACGGCGAGCGGCCCACCAAGGCCGCATTCATCATGGAGTTCCGTGATGGAAAGGTCGTCCGCGAGACCGATTACTTCGGAGAGCCTTTTGCCCCGGCCGAGTACCGCTCGACGTGGGTGGAGCTGATGAGCGAGGACGAACCCTAGGGTTCCGGTTCAGGAAGCGGACGACTGCTTGTTGTCGCAACGTCCAGCTGGCTCTGGGTGTAATGCTCGCTCGGGGCATCTGAGCGCTAGGAGACCCGTGGCGTGAGGCTGCCCGGGAGCAAAGCTCCCACTCACGGCACGGGTCTACATCTGAGAACGCAAGGGCTCGCTCGCCGTTAGGGGCTGGCTAATGGCGCGGCACCCGAGTGGACCGCTGCCGGCGCAGTCCTCGATGGGAGCGGTAGGGTGCCGTCTTGGGTCAAATGGACCCTAGACCGGGCGGTCTAGACTTGCGAGACGCCCGGCTCCTGTTCTCCCCCCGCAGGACCCGGGCGTACTCGTGCCCCCAAGCCAAAACGCGGATGAGGGGTAGCTACTCCGCGACGGTCCTCGATGGCACCAGAGCCACGGCCACCGGGGTGAACCCCGGCCGACGAGGCTGCCCGGGAGCATAGGAGCTCCCACTCGCGGACCGGGGTTCGCAATGTACAAACGCGCGCTACCTGGCCTCGTTAGGTTCCCATGCTGCGAACCTCAACACTCGGGTCGACCGGGAGCCTGTTGCTACGTGCCCAGCCAGAGCGCGATGAGGCTCGGGACCAATCCGACCGCGATGAGCAATCCGCCGACGACCTTCTCACGGCGGCGAGCCCGGAGGACCAGGTCGGTTCCCCACCACACGAAGATGGTCAGCCACGTCAGCACGCCGGCAAGGATGAAATCTCCCATGGAGCCGATCTTGTCGCCGGACCTCTGCGGCCCAACTTCGGTTGGAGCCGGCATGCTCGACCGAGACTCGCCGAAGTCGTCGGGCCGATACTTGTCTGGACACGCGGATGGAAGCAGCGCAGAGCGAGGGCGAGGAATGGGAAATCGAGCAGTGGTCGAGCGATTCACCGAGGCGCTGGCGGCCAACGACTTCGACGCACAGGACGCACTCCTGCACGACGACTATGTGGGCCGCTACCCGCAGTCGGGGGAGATCATCCGGGGCCGGGAGAACCGGCGGAAGATCATGGAGAGCTACCCGGGTACCGAGCGCGGGATCACGGCGTCCTCCGACCGGATCGTCGGCTCGGACGACGAGTTCGTGACTGGGCCGTCCTGGAACATCATTCACCTGTCGGGATCGGGCGACGACATGTCGTTCACGGGCCGTATCACCTACCCCAACGGCGAGACGTGGCATACCGCCCTGTTTCTCACCATGAGGGACGGCAAGATCTGGCGTGAAGTCGCGTACTTCGGCCCAGCCTTCGACCCACCCGCATGGCGGGCATCGCTTGTGGAACTCGAGCCGCCCTCCAAGACACCTCTAGGTCGCGAGGGGATCTGAAGCAGGCTCCGAGAGCATCGCGGTGGCGCGCTCGGCGGCGACCGTGAAGCCTTTGTGCAACCCCGCGGCACCTACCGAGGGACCTGTCGACATCCGGCCGCTCAGAGTGTGCTGGGTGGTCACGTAGGATGTGCAGGTGATCAGGTTGGTGGCGGTCATCTGGTTGATGGACGGAGCCGTCCTTGCGTTCGGCGCCCTCCTCTCCATCGTGGCCAGTACGCAGTCCGCCAACACCATCCTGACCCTCGCCTTCGCGGCACTGATCATCCTGTTCGCAGGCGCCTGCCTGATCGTCGGGACCAGCCTCCTGCAGGCGCCGACGCCGACGATCCTCCGGGTCTCGTTCCTCCTCGGCGCGGTGCTCACCATCGCCGCCGTCGTGTATCTGCTGTTCGGCGCCGGGTTACCGGGTCACGAGGCGGAACCATCGTCTGGGCCGTGGTGGCGGCGCTCAGCGCGACGGCGGGGATTCTCACGCTGATTTTGCGCCGCTCCTAGCCGTTCGGGTGGAGCTGACGGGGTCGGTCAGGAAGACTCGGGCAAGGGCGCGCCTTTGATGCGCGCGTACAGCTTCGCGGCGATGTCCTCGACCTGCTGCCTGCTGACCTCTTCCGGCGGGCCGAACGTCGTCACTTCGTACGCGAACGGCCCATCCGAGAAGTACACGCTGTACCTGGCGTCCGGCTGGATGTCATCGCCGATCCGATCGATGGACTCCTGGGTGGCGATCGCCTGCACACCTTTCGCATTCGGCACGCCGGCCGGTTGGAACTCGGTGATCTCGTAGGCGCACGTCTCGGGACAGGGCCTGAGGCCGATTCTGTGCGCGACGTCGGCGGCCTCGCTCGCTCCCGCAGCCGACTCGAACTCGGTAGACAACCGTGAAGACGTGAGGCGACCCGCGGGATGTGCTCGCCGCCCGGCTCGCTCGGGAAGAAGCGGGTATCGATGACCAGGGAGACGAACCCCGCTTCCCCAGTGCGCGGAGATCCTCGTCGTAGATGGGAGGCCCGCCGAGCTCTGCCTCGAGCTCGTCGAGCCCCGTCGCCGTCACCTGCGTCTCGTCCGGGTCCGGCTCGGATCCGGGGGCCTCGGCAGTGCCCACAACCCTCTGCTCCAGCGTCAGGGGTGCTGCGGCCTCTTCGCTTCCGCACGCTACGAGCAGCAGACCGAAGGCGAGCACGGCAACGAGCGTGGCTAGCCTCATCGGCGGATCTTACTTACTTCGAACAGCTCAGAGCTAGAAGCCAGGATCGCTCGACCGTCGTCTACGATGCTGGGCCAATGACGCTGCCCGACGAGGAGCAACCGCGTGGTATCGAGCGGAACCGAACGGGAACCTGATGCCGAACGGCGGCGCCTCGCGGAAGCCCGCGATGGCGACGCGCCGTGGCGGCTTTGGGGACCCTACCTGTCCGAGCGGCAATGGGGGACGGTCCGCGAGGACTACTCCGACGACGGCGACGCGTGGTCGTACTTCAGCCACGACCAGGCGCGCTCGCGCGCGTACCGCTCGGGTGAGGACGGGATCGCCGGGTACTCGGATGAGCGACAGATCCTGTGCTTCGCGCTCGCTCTCTGGAACGGCCGCGACCCGATTCTCAAGGAGCGCCTGTTCGGGCTGACGAACGGAGAGGGCAACCACGGCGAGGACGTCAAGGAGTACTACTTCTACGAGGACGCCACGCCGACCAACTCGTACCTCCGCTTCGCGTACAGGTACCCGCAGGCTCCCTTCCCCTACGACGACCTTGTCGCGACCAATGCGAGTCGAAGTCGGACCGATCCCGAGTACGAGCTCCTCGACACGGGCGTCTTCGACGATGACCGCTACTTCGACGTCGAGGTGGAATACGCCAAGGCGAACCCGACCGATACCGCGATCCGCATCACCGTGACGAACCGCGGCCCGGAGCCGGCCGCCATCCACCTCCTGCCGACGCTCTGGTTCCGCAACACCTGGTCGTGGGGCGGCGACGAACCGCGGCCGGCGATGCGTGGGACGGAGGTCGGGGGAACCCGGGTCATCGCGGCCTCTCACCCCGAGCTCGGCGAGTACTGGCTGATGTGCGACGGCGCCGATGCCCTGCTGTTCACCGAGAACGAGACCAATTCCGAACGCCTGGGCGGTCCGCCCAACCGCACGCCGTTCGTCAAGGATGGGATCGGGAGATACGTGACCGATGGGGACCTGGGCGCGGTCAACGGCGCGCGGGTCGGGACGAAGGCCGCGGCCCACTACCAGCTCAGCATCGAGCCAGGAGCGTCGGTGCCCATCAGCCTGTGGCTGAACCATGCGGGCTCACCGGACGGCCCTTCCGCCGGCGATGTCGAGACGGTGATCGACCTGCGCCGTGCCGAGGCGGACGCGTTCTACGCGACGGTCATCCCGCCATCGCTGGGCGAGGATCAGACGCGCGTCATGCGTCAGGCGCTTGCCGGGATGCTCTGGTCGAAGCAGACCTACCAATACGACGTGCACCGCTGGCTCGGCGACCACGGCATCGATCCCTTGAGTGGCGATGCCGCCGAAAGCCGCAACCTCCATTGGCATCACATGCTCAACGCCGACGTCATCTCGATGCCGGACAAGTGGGAGTACCCCTGGTTCGCGGCGTGGGACCTCGCCTTCCATGTCATCGCGCTCTCCGTCGTGGACGAGGACTTCGCCAAGGACCAGCTCGAACTCATGCTCCGCTCGGAGTACCTGCATCCGAACGGTCAGCTTCCCGCGTACGAATGGAACTTCGGCGACGTGAACCCGCCGGTCCATGCCTGGGCGACGATCTTCACCTACCGACTCGGCCAGGCGTCGCGCGGTGAAGGCGACGTGGACTGGCTCGAGCGCGTCTTCCACAAGCTCCTGCTGAATTTCACGTGGTGGGTCAACCGCAAGGACCGATCGGGGAACAACCTCTTCGAGGGCGGGTTCCTCGGCCTCGACAACATCGGCGTCTTCGATCGATCCGCACCGCTCCCGACGGGCGGCCACCTCGAGCAGGCGGATGGCACGGCGTGGATGGCGATGTTCAGCCAGAACATGCTCGAGATCGCCACTGAGCTCGCGATGCACCGCCCGGCGTATGCGCAGCTGGCCGAGAAGTTCGTCGAGCACTTCCTCTGGATCGCCACGTCGATGATGCACGCGGGTGGGGACACGGGCATGTGGGACGAGGAGGACGGCTTCTTCTACGACGTCCTCCGTCTCCCCGACGGAAGCGCACAGCGGTTGAAGGTTCGGTCGATGGTCGGCCTCCTGCCACTGTGCGCCGTGACGTCCTTCGAGGGTGAGCTCCTTGACCGATACCCCGAGCTCGCCGAGCGAATGCGTGGCTTCCTTGCTGCTCGGCCGGAGCTGCGCTCGTTCATCCACGACCCGACCCTCGTCGGCGTGAACGGCCGGCGGCTCGGGTCCATCCTCGACGAGACGAAGCTCCGCCGCGTCCTCGCCACGATGCTCGACGAGTCGGAGTTCCTGAGCCCGCATGGGATCCGATCGCTCTCACGCCATCACGCGGAGCACCCGTACGTGTTCGATGTCGGAGACGCCGAGTACCAGCGTCGCCTACCTGCCGGCCGAGTCGGACTCGGGGATGTTCGGCGGCAACTCGAATTGGCGCGGCCCGATCTGGATGCCCGTCAACGCGCTGATCATCCGGGCCCTGCTCCAGTACTACAGCTTCTACGGCGACGCGTTCACCATCGAGTGCCCCACCGGGTCCGGCAGGCAGATGACCCTGTACGAGGTCGCGCACGAGCTCGAGCGGCGGCTCGAGTCGATCTTCCTGCGTGACGCGTCGGGGCGGCGGCCGGTGTACGGCGAGACGTCGAAGTTCCAGGACGACCCGAACTGGAGCGACCACATCCTCTTCTACGAGTACTTCCACGGCGACAACGGGGCCGGCCTCGGGGCAAGCCACCAGACGGGCTGGACCGGCGTCATCGCGCGCGCGATGCACCTGTTCGCGACCACCCCACCCGAGCGAGTCGTTGAGCTCCGCAGGAGTCGTACGTCGGTCGAGACCTGAGCGTCGGCTGCCGAGCCTCACCTCTCCGAGCGGACAGGAAGTCGAGGATGCGACCGGTCATGAGCTCCGTCGCCTTCCGGTCGTAGGAGGGGAGTGACGAGTCGGCGAACAGGTGGACGTCGCCGGGATACAGGAACAACTCAGCGTGCTCAGTAGAGTCGACCAGGGCCTGCGCCGCATCGAGATCACCCCCTTCGACGAAGTTCGGGTCAGCGTCCATGCCGTGGACCTGGACCGGTACGCCCTCCGGCCATCGGTCTCCGAATTCCGTGACAGGCAGACAGGCGTCGATCAAGAGCGCCCCGCGAGCGCCTGCCCGGGTCTGCGCGAGCTTCTGTGCGGGCATGACACCCATCGAGAAGCCGGCATAGACCAACTCGGTCCCGAGTGCCTCGCGCTTCGTTGACCCCCCGGTCGAGGATGGCGTCGAACCCCACCGTCTTGGCGTGGGCCATGCCCTCATCGAGGGTGGGGAAGGTGCGGCCGTCGAACAGGTCGGGCGTGTGCACGGTGTGACCCGCAGCACGCAGCTCATCGGCGAAGGCAGCGATTCCAGGCGTGAGACCCTGAACGTGATGGAACAACACGATCTCGGCCAATCTCTCCATCTCCCTTCTGGATTTGACTATCGATCCAGTTTTCTGGATCAATCGGAGATGTTAGTCTGATCGGCGATGGCAAGCAACTCCGTGCCGGACTACGACCTCGATGACACGATGGCGCTGACGTCCTCAGTCCAGGTCCAGGCCATCGGGAGCCGATTCCGGACAACCATTCTCGGTCTGCTCCACGAGCGCGCGGCCAGCGTGTCGGAGATCGCCGCAGCCGTCGGTCGTCCGAAGAGCTCCGTCGCCTATCACGTGAATGTCCTGCGCGACGCCGGCCTGGTTCGCGTGGTGCGGACGCGACGGATCCGAGCCATCGAGGAGCGATATTTCGGGCGGACGGCGCGCATGTTCTACGTCGGGGTCGGTGCGCGCCCGCACGAGGAGGGGCTTCCCCTGGACCTGAATGACCTCGATACAGCCGTGCAGGAGTCCCAGCAGGCATATCAGGCTCAACGGCTCTGGTCGTACATCCGCCACGCTCGGATTCCGCCCGAGCGAGCCGCCGAGTTCTGGGACGAGGCAATCGCACTGGTGCACGAGTTCGACCGCCTTCCCCGATCCGGCGCCACCGCATATGGGTTCGTGGTCGGCATCTACCCGATCCCCGATTACCCGGTGTTGCCCGAGCCTGAGCCGTAAGGTGACCGAGCCTCTGATCCTGCGCGCCGCTGACCTCGTGGCCGAGCGACCGGAGGGCACGGCGGATGACATCCACTTCACCGAGGCGCTGGCAGCGTCCGTCATCGGCTACGCCAGCCTGCCGGGAGAGCTCGTCCTCGACCCGTTCGCTGGCTACGGCACGACCGTGACGGTCGCCGAACGGATGGGACGGCGGGCGATCGGCATCGAGCTCGTCCCGGAGCACCTCGAGATCGCTCGACGCCGAACCGGCGGCGGGGCGAAGCTGATCCTGGGAGACGCGCGGGAGCTGTCGCGGCTCGTGGATGAGCCGGTGGACCTCGTGCTGACCTCGCCGCCGTACATGCCGAGCACGGATCACCCGCAGAACCCGCTCACCGGCTATGCGACCGATGACGGCGACTACGCCGTCTACCTGGGCGAGCTCGGCTCAATCTTCGGCCAGGTCGGCTCACTGCTTCGGCCGGGCGGCCGGCTGGTGGTCAATGTTGGCGAACGTCGTCGCCATCGACGGCAGCGTGACGCCGCTGGCGAGCGACATGGCAACCGTCATCGACCAGCACGTGCCGCTGCTCGGCGTGACGACCTTGCGGTGGGACGAGCCGCCACCGGGCCTGGACGGCGACTACCTGCTCTGGTTCGCGCGCCCGGACGCGTGATTCGGTTCGATGAGCAAGGGCGGATCGCTACGTCGTGATGTCCACCACGCAGAAGCGATTGCCCTCGGGGTCGGCCAGGATCACGTAATCGGCGTCCGGCGGTCGCTTGTCCCAGTGCACCTCGGTGGCGCCCAGCGCGAGCAGGCGGCTGACCTCACCGGCCTGGTCATCGGTGTAGAGGTCGAGGTGGATGCGCGGGGGCACCGTCAGCGCTGACCGATGCAGGTCGAGCGAGAGGTTTGGCCCGATCGCCGTCCCTCGGGCGCATGAGCACGAAGTCGTCGTCGTTCTCCTCACGAGGCACGTAGTCGAGGGCCGCCGCCCAGAACTCCGCCTGGCGCTGCAGATCCTCGACACGGAGAACGATCGAGCCGACCGTGACCATGGATCCGATGGTAGCCGAGCCGCGTCTATACTGGCCGCCCGCGACAGCCATTCAGGGTGCTGGCGCGTGCAGTCGAGGGATGGATGACCGCGGAGTATCCCTACAACGGGCGCCTGAGCCGCTGGGAGGAGATCGCTCCCGGCCTGGCGATCGTTGGCGTGCAGGCCCTCGAGGAGCCGTTTCCGTTTGCACCCGGCCAGTACGCCACGCTCGGCCTGATGGGACCCGAAAAGCTGATCCAGCGGCCGATGAGCATCTCGTCCTCGGCCGACGACCTGTCGGAGTACGAGTTCTTCATCCGCCTGGTCGAGCACGGTGGCCTGACACCGCTCATGTGGGAGCGGACGGTCGGCGATGCCATCAACATCAAGGGGGCGAAGGGCAAGTTCCTGCTCCAGGACGATGGCCGGACCTGCCTGTTCGTCGCGTCCGGCACCGGGCTGGCGCCGTTCATCAGCATGATCGAGACGCTGCGCGGGCGCGGGCAGTCCCGGGACATCGTCCTCCTCCATGGCGTGAGCTACGACTACGACCTCGCCTGGCGCACCCAGCTGACCGAGCTCGCGAACGGCGGCGGCTTCCCGCTGCGGTACGTCGGGCACGGTCTCGCGGCCCCAGGGCTCACCGGACTGGACCGGCTGCACCGGTCGCGTCGAGGCCATCCTGGCCGACCAGCTCGATGAGCACGGGCTGACGGCCGAGAACACGACGATGTACCTGTGCGGCAACCCCGAGATGGTGAGCGCGGTGGAGGCGATCGCCACCGAGCGTGGCTTCGCGCCCGAGCAGGTGCGCAAGGAGCTCTACTGGCCGAAGGGCCGCGAGCACTGAGCACGCCACGATGAGCGACCGCTTCTACCTGACCACCGCGATCTTCTACCCGAGCGAGCGTCCCGCGCTGCACTCGATGTTCGAGGCGATCGGGGCCGACGCCATCGCCCGCTACCAGCGGCTGCTCGGCCGTGAGACGCGCTTCCTGACCGGCCTGGACGAGCACTCCGCCAACGTGGAGCGCGACGCGCGCGAGCGAGGGGTCGACGCGCACGACCTGATCGATCCGTGGGCCGCCACCTGGAAGGCGACCTTCGAGCGCTTCGGCATCAGCTTCGATCGGTTCATCCGCACCACCGATCCGGACCACGCGGCCGCATCGGTCGAGATGGTGCGCCGCGCACAGGCGGCCGGCGACGTCTACGAGGGCGTCTACTCAGGCTGGTACTGCACCGGCTGCAACGAGTTCAAGACCGATCAGCAGCTCGTGAACGGGCGCTGCCCCGACCATCCGACCCTGGAGCCGCAATGGCTGGAGGAGAACAACTACTTCTTCCGGCTCTCCGCCTACCAGGAGCGGCTCGAGCGGCTGTACGCCGAGAACCCGTCCTTCTGCGAGCCGGAGCACTTCCGCAACGAGGTGCTGGGCTGGCTGCGCGAGGGGCTCCGCGACTTCAGCATCAGCCGCTCGGGGACGACCTGGGGCATCCCGTTCCCCGGCGACGAGAAGCACCGCATCTACGTCTGGTTCGACGCCCTGACCAACTACCTGACCGGGGCCGGCTTCCCGGATGACGCCGCGTCCTTCGAGAAGTGGTGGCCGGCCGACCTGCACGTCATCGGCAAGAACATCACCCGCTTCCATTGCCTCTACTGGCCGGCGATGCTGATGAGCGCCGGCCTGCCGCTGCCGAAGCAGGTCTTCGCCCACGGCTTCATGCTCGACCGCGGCCAGCGCATGAGCAAGACGACCGGCAACACCGAGGATCCCGACCAGGCGGCCGACACGTTCGGCATCGACGGCGTCCGCTACGTCGTGCTGCGCGAGGTGCCGTTCGATCGCGACGCCGACGTCACCTGGGACGGCCTCGTGCGGCGCTACAACGCGGACCTCGCCAACGACCTCGGCAACCTGGTCAACCGCACGGTCAGCATGAGCAACCGCTACCTCGACGGCAGGCTCCCGCCGGTGACCGATGCGGCTCAGCCGGCAGACGACGAGATTCGCGCCACCGCCGCGCGCACGCGTCGAGACCTACCACGCCGCCATGTCTCGCTACCACCTCGACGAGGCGCTGGCGGCCATCATGGACCTCGCCGGAGCCGCCAACGGCTACGCGGAGGGCCAGGCGCCGTGGAGCCTGAACAAGGCGGGGGAGACCGAGCGCGTCGGCCAGGTGCTGGCGGTCATGGGCGAGGTCTGCCGCATCCTGGGTCACCTGCTCGCGCCGGTGGCACCCGCCGGCGCGCGAGCCATCCACGAGCAGCTCGGCGTCCCGCCGCCCTACGACGACCGCGGCGCGGGCGGCCCCGGCCTCGACCGTCTGCTGGAGTGGGGCGCGGCGGGCGGCGCCACGGTGAGCGGAGCGGCCGTGCCCATCTTCCCGCGCATCGAGGCGGAGGCGGCGGTCTGAGCGGACGCGATCGTCCCGCGCGGCTGTCGGGGCTCATCGACTCGCACTGCCATCTCCAGCACGAGCGCTTCGACGCGGACCGCGAAGCGGTCCTCGAGCGGGCCGTGGCGGCGGGCATCGAACGAATCCTGGTGCCCGGCTGGGACGTGGCCTCGTCGGAGGCCGCGCTCGGGCTGGCCGAGCGGCATGCGCCGCTCGTGCAGGGTGCCGTCGGGCTGCATCCTCACTACGCGGCCGCGGCCGACGAGGGCACGTGGCGTGAGCTCGAGGGGCTGCTCGGCGACCCGCGCTGCTCGGCGGCCGGTGAGATCGGCCTCGACTTCTTCCGGAACCTGTCGCCGCCGGACGTGCAGCGCGCCGCCTTCGAGCGACAGCTGGGCATCGCCGCCGAGCGCGGCCTGCCCGTGCTCGTCCACGATCGCGACGCCCACGACGAGGTGACGAGCGCCCTGAGCCGCTGGCCGGGGCGCCGCGCTTCGGGCGCTGCTCGGGGAGTGCTGCATGCCTTTTCCGGCGACGCGGCCATGGCGGCGACCCTCACCGGGCGTGGATTCCTCGTCAGCTTCGCCCTTCCGGTCAGCTTCAGGAGCGCCGTCGGGCCGCGATCAGCGGCGGCGGCGATCCCGGCCGAGAGCTACCTCGTGGAGACCGATGCGCCGTACCTCGGGCCGGACCGCAACGGCCGCAACGAGCCGACCACCACGCTCCGCGTCGCGGCCGAGCTCGCCCGCCTTCGAGGGATGGAGCCGCAGGCGGTGGCGGATGACGCGCGACGAGCGTACGAGCGCCTGATCGCCACCTGATCGACGCCTTGCTCGGGTGGCGGCAATGGGGTTGGCACGCCGGTTGCTCAAGGTCGGGTCGCGGTGGTACATGCCGCCGCTCCATACGAAGGAGGAGGACCCAGCGAATGGGCCAGGTCAACGTCAACACACCGGGGGACGGGGGAGGCGAGCCGGCGGGGAGCAGCGGAGCCGGCTTCATTCTCGGGATCATCATCGCGATCATCGTCATCGCGGTGCTCGTCTACGTGCTCGTCCTGGCGCCGCCGGCCGACAACGGTGGCACCGACACGACCGACGACGGCGGCGAGGCGCCGGTGCCGAGCGCGCTCATGGTGACCCATCGCGCCTGATCTCCCGCGCGACGATTCACCGACGATGCCCCGGCCTGGCGCCGGGGCATCGTTCACGTCCGGCGACCTTGACATTCCCCTCGCGCGGATGCTACCTTGCCACTTAGCACTCTCGTCGGTTGAGTGCCAGTTCCGCGGTCGAATCGGCCGCCCTGGCGCTCCCGCGGAAGCACCTCAATCGCAGCACATGCACCGGTTGCGCACGCAAGGAGGCACTACGCACACATGACCAGCACGGTCAGCAGCACGGCGACCAACCTGAAGCCGCTTGGCAGCAACGTGATCGTCAAGCCGACGCCCCGCGAGGAGATGACCAAGAGCGGCATCGTCCTGCCGGACACGGCAAAGGAGCGCCCGCAGGAGGGCTCGATCCTGGCCGTCGGCCCGGGTCGCACGCTCGACAACGGATCACGTGAGGAGATCGAGGTCGCGGTCGGCCAGAAGGTCCTCTTTCAGAAGTACGCCGGCACCGAGTTCAAGCTCGACGACGACGAGCTCCTGATCCTGAAGCACGGCGACATCCTGGCGATCGTCGACTAGCGACGCGCAGATCATATCTCGCCGCCGGCGCGCGGCGCATCAAGCACTAGGAGGAATACGAGAACCGTGGCGAAGCAGCTGCTGTTCGAGGAAGAGGCGCGTCGTGCACTGAAGCGCGGCGTGGACAAGATGGCCGATGCCGTCAAGGTCACGCTTGGCCCCAAGGGCCGATACGCTCTCCTCGACAAGAAATACGGCGCACCGACGATCACCAACGACGGTGTGACCATCGCACGCGACATCGAGCTCGAGGACCCGTACGAGAACATGGGTGCTCAGCTGCTCGAGGAGGTCGCCACCAAGACGAACGACGTGGCCGGTGACGGCACCACGACGAGCATCGTCCTGGCACAGGCCATCATCACCGAGGGCCTCAAGAACGTCACCGCCGGCGCCAGCCCGATGGGGCTGAAGCGCGGCCTGGAGAAGGGCGTCTCGGCAATCGTCGAGGAGATCAAGCGCCTCTCGAAGCCGGTCGAGACGAGCGACGACATCGCGCACATCGCCTCGATCAGCGCCCGCGACACCGAGATCGGCCAGATGATCGCCGAGGTCATGGACAAGGTCGGCAAGGACGGCGTCGTCACTGTCGAGGAGTCTCAGGGGCTGAAGCTCGAGAAGGAATTCGTCGAGGGCATGCAGCTCGATCGCGGCTACCTCTCCGCCTACATGGTCACCTCGACCGACGGCGGGAAGATGGAGGCCACGCTCGACCAGCCGTACATCCTCGTCACCGACAAGAAGATCAGCGCGGTGGCTGACATCCTTCCGACCCTCGAGAAGACCGTCTCGACCGGCAAGCCGCTCCTGATCATCGCCGAGGACGTCGACGGCGAGGCGCTCGCGACGCTGGTCGTGAACAAGCTGAAGGGGACGATCAGCGTCCTGGCCGTCAAGGCCCCGGGCTTCGGCGATCGCCGCAAGGCCATGCTCGAGGACATCGCCACGCTGACCGGCGCTCGCGTCATCAGCGAGGAGGTCGGCCGCAAGCTCGACAGCGTCACCCTCGAGGATCTGGGTGAGGCACGGCGCGTGACGTCCACCAAGGACACCACCACCATCGTCGAGGGCAAGGGCGATGCGAGCGGCGATCAAGGCCCGCATCGCCATGATCAAGGCCCAGATCGAGGACACCACCAGCGACTTCGATCGTGAGAAGCTCCAGGAGCGCCTGGCCAAGCTCTCCGGCGGCGTCGCCGTCCTCAAGGTCGGCGCGGCCACCGAGGTCGAGCTCAAGGAGAAGAAGCACCGCATCGAGGACGCCCTCTCGGCGGCTCGTGCGGGCGTCGAGGAGGGCATGGTCGCCGGTGGCGGCTCGGTCCTCATCCACTCGATGCCGGCGCTCGACAAGGTCGAGGTGCTCGGCGACGAGCTGATCGGCGTCAACATCCTGCGCCGTGCGCTGGAGGAGCCGCTCCGCCAGATCGCGATCAACGCCGGCCAGGAGGGCTCGGTCGTCGTCGAGGCGGTCCGCAAGCTCAAGCCCGGGCAGCGGCTACGACGCGCAGCGCGGCGAGTACGGCGACCTGTTCGCGTGGGGCGTGATCGATCCGGCCAAGGTGACCCGATCGGCGCTGGAGAACGCGGCGAGCGTCTCCGGCCTGCTGCTCACCACCGAGACGGCCATCACCGATCTCCCCGAGAAGGAGAAGGCGATGCCGGGCATGCCGCCCGGCGGCGGGAATGGACTTCTAGTCCCGCACTCTCGCACCGATGCGAAGGCCCCGGCTTCGGCCGGGGCCTTCGTCGTGTCCGGGGACGACAAAAGCGTCATGCGCGGCGCGCTTCCGATCCCTCTACACTCGCGGGCATCAAGCGCGACCACGCACGTGAAGGGAGCCAGATGCCCGGGCACCTCCGACGCCGCAGCCTCGTCCTCACCCTGACCCTCCTCATCGGCGCCGCGGTTGCCCCGCAATCGGCGTCGGCCGCCGCTCCGGCGATGGCCACCGCCATCATCGCCGGCGGCCTCGTCGATCCCGTGGGACGTGGCCTTCGTGCCGGACGGCACCATGCTGGTCACCGAGCGCGCCGGGTCGCGTGCGCGTGTACTCGAGCGGTGCCGTCGGCGCGTCGCTGATCCGGACCGTCACCGATCGCGTCCGTCCGGGCCGAGGGCGAGGCCGGGCCTGATGGGCATCGCCGTCGACGTTGACTTCGCCACCAACCGATTCGTCTACGTCTGCGCGTCTCGCGATTACACGAGCAGCGGCGGCTGGGTGAACCAGGTGCTCCGCTACACGATCGGCCGACGACCGGCAGCTGGCATGAGCGGCACCGTTCTGCTCAGCGGCATGCTGCGCCAACACCATCCACAACGGCTGCGCGCTCGAGATGGATCGCTTCGGCAAGCTGTGGATCGGCATGGGCGACTCCGGCGGATGCACCGCGTGCCGCAGAACCGGAACAGCCTCAACGGCAAGATCCTGCGGATCAACCGGGACGGCAGCGATCCCGTCCGACAACCCCGTCATCGCCGGCACGCGCAACGCGGTCTACTCGATGGGTCATCGCAACCCGCAGGGCATCGCCATCCGGCCGGGCACCGACCAGGTGTACGCCATCGGAGCACGGGCCTGAACGTCAACGACGAGATCAACCTCATCGAACGCCGGCGGCAATTACGGCTGGCCCTGCTACACCGGCGCCGGGATCGCCGTATCAGACCAGCCGGCTGCGGGCCCGTCCACGAGCTACCGCGAGTCGCTCTGGGCATCGGGCGGCTCGACGATCGCAACCTCGGGCGGCGCGTTCGCGAGCGGCACGCAGTGGGCACGACTACAACGGCAACCTGTTCGTGAGCACCCTGAAGGAGAGCGACGTCCGGCGCTTCTCGATCAACGCCGCCGGCACGACGCTCGGGGTGCCGGCCACCCACTTCAACAACAGTTGGGGACGGCTCCGCGCCATGGTCTCCGGCCCCGGCGGCCAGCTCTACATCACCACCTCGAACGGCAACAACGACCGGGTGATCCGGATCAGTCCCGCGACCCCGACTGTGTCGCGGCTCGCCGGCAGCGATCGGTACGCGACGGCCGCGGCAATCAGCGAGGTCCGCATTCCCCGGTGGCGTGCGCATCCGTCATGGTCGCCACGGGCTGAAGACTTCCCCGATGCACTGGCCGGCAGCGCTGCGGCCGGACGCTTCGGCATGCCCATCCTGCTGGTCCAGCAGAACGCGATCCCGGCATGCAACGCGCGACCGAGATCGACCGGCTCAACCCGCAACGAGATCTACGTCCTCGGGGGGCTCGGCGTGGTGTCGGAGGCGGTTCGAACCGGCCCTGGTGCCGTACGCATCGACGGGGGAGGTCCACGCGTCTGGCCGGCGCCGACCGCTACGCCACTGCGGCGACGAATCAGCTCCGACCTGGTATGCGCCCGGCGTCCAGGCCGCCTTCATCGCCACCGGGGCCGGCTTCGCGGACGCCCTGGCCGGCGGCCCAGCGGCCGCGCTCAACGACTCGCCGCTGCTGCTGGTCGGGCAGAACACGATTCCCGACGGCCACGGCGGCTGAGCTCACTCGGCTCAAGCCGCAGCGGATCTACGTGCTCGGCGGCACCGCGCGTCGTCAGCTGAGGGCGGTGCGCGGACTGCGCTCGATGCGTACACGACGGGACCGGTGACGCGCCTCGCCGGCGCCGAATCGGTTCGCCACCGCCGCCGCCGTCGTCGCGCGCCTTCTGGGTCAAGAGCAGCGCGTACGTCGCGACCGGCTGACGCTTCGCCGACGCGCTTGCGGGCGGCGCCGTCGCGGGCAAGGTCGGGCGTGCCGATCCTGCTGGTCGACGGCACCGGCGGTGCCGCTGGCCACCGGCCAGGAGATCCTGCGCCTCGGCTCGCGGACGTTGGTCATGCTTGGTGGCACCGGCGTCATCAGCCCGGCGGCAGAAGCTCGCCTGAAACGGCTGGTGGGCACGCCGTAGCGTCGATTTGTCGAGTGCGGCGCCCGGCGACGCGTCGTGGGGTCGAGCGGCGCGACGTGCGCGCCGCCGAACCTGACAGGAGGATTCGATGCGCTACGTGATGTTCACCTACGTCGACCCCGAGGACGTTGCCGCCTGGGAGGCATCGACCCGGGAGGAGCAGACCGCCGACGTCGAGCGGCATCGTGAGTGGTTCCGGAAGTGGAGCGACCACGTGGAAGGCGGAGAGGAGCTCGACTATCCCCGCACGGTCAAGACGCTGCGACCCGGGCGCCAGGGCGACGGGATCGCGGTGACCGATGGGCCGTATGTCGAGACCAAGGAGCTGCTCGGCGGCTTCGTGATCCTCGAGGCCACCGACATGGACGAGGCGGTCGCCATCGCGTCGGAGTGGCCGTCGCTGTCGACGCAGAAGCATGCGACGGTCCAGATCGAGCCGGTCTATCTCCGTCCCGAGGGTGGCACGCCGCCTGCATAAGACCCCGCATGGAAGTCATCGCCGTCCTGATCGTGCTCGCGGTCGGGCTGATGCTCGAGCGGGACCGTCTCGCCCCGCAGCGGATCCGCGCGCGCCGACGCGAACGCTAGGCGCCGGCCCGGCTCACGAGCCTGCGCACCGGGGGTGGCGCCCCTAGAATCGGGCTGATGCCCGACGCCGCCACCACACCCGTTCCGCACCTCACGCCCAAGGAGATCCTGGCTCGCCTGAACGAGCCACAGCGCGAGGCGGTCAGTCACCTCTCCGGCCCGCTCCTCATCCTGGCGGGCGCCGGCAGCGGGAAGACGCGGGTGCTCGCTCACCGCGTCGCCTACCTCGTCGCCACGAGCTACAAACCGTGGCAGATCGTGGCCGTCACCTTCACCAACAAGGCGGCCGGCGAGATGCGCGAGCGGATCGCCGGGCTCATCGGCGAGGAGGCGGCGCGCGAGGCGACCATCGGCACCTTCCACTCCATCTGCGCCCGGATCCTGCGGCGCGACGGCGCCGCCATCGGCCTCACCCGGAGCTTCACCATCTACGACCGGGCCGACCAGGTGGCCCTGGTCAAGGCGATCCTGCGCCGGCTGGACCTCGACGAGAAGCGCTTCAGCCCGGCCGGCATGCTGGCCTGGATCGGGCAGCGCAAGGACGAGCTCGCCGATGTGGCGACCGCCACCCGCCAGGCGGCGAACTACTACGACGAGACGGCGGCGAAGGTGTACGAGGCCTATCAGCGCCAGCTCGGCGAGGACGACGCGGTCGACTTCGACGATCTCCTGATGCGCGCCGTGTTCCTGTTCGAGCAGCACCCGGACGTGCTGGCGAAGTACCAGGGCCGCTGGCAGCAGATCAACGTCGACGAGTACCAGGACACCAACCGCGCCCAGTACCTGCTCTGCCGTCACCTGGCAGCCAAGCACCGCAACCTGGCCGTGGTCGGCGACGACGACCAGAGCATCTACTCCTGGCGGGGGGCCGACCTGCGCAACATCCTCGATTTCGAGGCGGACTATCCCGACTGCAAGGTCGTGAAGCTGGAGCAGAACTACCGCTCCACGCAGACCATCCTGGACGCCGCCCACGCGGTCGTCAGCCGCAACGCCGGCCGCAAGGACAAGAAGCTGTGGACCGATCGCGGCAGCGGCGCGCAGATCACGCTGTTCGACGCCTACAACGAGTACGAGGAGGCCGAGTTCGTCGCGCGCCAGGTCGAGAAGCTGGTGGGTGGCGCCGGCCGCGGCTCGATGACCCGCCTGCTGACGAGCCGGGCCGACGACGAGGACGGCTCGCTGCGCTACGGCGACATCGCCATCGCGTACCGCATCAACGCCCAGAGCCGCGTGATCGAGGAGTCGTTCATGCGGTTCGGGATCCCGTACCAGCTGGTGGGCGGCACCCGCTTCTACGAGCGCCGCGAGGTCAAGGACGTGCTCGCCTACGTCCGGCTGGCGCGCAATCAGGCCGATCGCGTGGCGCTTGGCCGAATCATCAACGTGCCGGCGCGCGGCATCGGGGCGAAGACGGTCGAGGAGCTCGGCGCGTGGGCGGAATCGCGCGACGTCAGCATGTTCACCGCGGTCGAGCAGGCCGGTCAGAACCCGAACCTGGCGCCACGGGCGCGCGCCCAGCTGGCCGTCTTCGCCGATCTCATGCGTGGGCTGATTGCCATGGCCGCCACCGAACCGCCCTCGGCGATCTTCGATGCAGCGCTCGAGCGCTCCGGCCTTCAGGCGGCCATCCAGGACGGCACCGACGAGGGCGAGGAGCGCTGGGCGAACGTCATGGAGCTGCGCAACCACGCGGCCGAGTTCGACGAGATCGCCCCGCCGGAGGGGCTCGCCCGCTTCCTCGAGGAGGTGGCGCTCGTCAGCGACCAGGACGAGCTCGACGAGCTGCCCGACCGGGCGACGCTGATCACGCTCCACGCGGCCAAGGGGCTCGAGTTCCCGGTCGTCTTCATCGTCGGCATGGAGGAGGGCCTGCTGCCGCATCGGCGCGCACTCGAGGACGAGCGCGAGCTCGAGGAGGAGCGTCGCCTCGCCTACGTGGGAATGACGCGCGCCAAGGATCGGCTCTACCTGGTTCACGCCCACCATCGGTCCACCTACGGCGTCGGCGCCCAGTCCGATCCGTCGCGCTTCCTGTCCGAGCTCCCCGAGGAGCTGCTGGCCTCCGAGCGCTCGGCGGCGCCCTTCCGGCGCGGCGGCGACTGGCCACGCGGGACCGATGACGAGGGCGGCTGGCTGCCGGGCGGCTACCGCTCGCCGACCCGCCGCGTGAACGAGCCCCTGCGCCCCATCTCGCTGCCCGACATGAGCGCGCCGCCGGCTCCGCGGCCCGTCGGCCGGCAGCTGGACGCCGTCCGCCAGCGCGTCGCGTCGGCGAACTACACCGGGGCGGGCGCGGTCGACCTGGGAAGTGGCACGTTCTCCGCACCCGGCGCCGGGGACGCGCTCGGCGCCGAAGAGGATCCGGCGTGGAAGGCCGGCGATCGCGTGAAGCACCGCCGCTTCGGTGACGGGATCGTGGTCAGCAGCCGGATCGTGAAGGGCGACGAGGAGGTGACCGTCGCCTTCGTCGGCGAGGGCGTGAAGCGCCTGATCGCCGCCTACGCCGGGCTGGAACGCGCATGACGGACGACGCCGCCACGCTGGCGAACGAGCTGACCAGCGCGCGTGCAGACTTCCTGGCAGCCCTCGAGACCGTCGATCCGACGGCGCCGCGCGTGGTTGGCGAATGGAGCGCGCGCGAGCTGGTCGCGCATCTCGGCTACTGGGCGGGGCACGCGGTTGAGGTGATCCACGCCGTGGAGACCGGCCGGGCGGCCGAGGTGGGCGTCGATGAGCCTTCCGTCGATGAGCGCAACGAGACCGTCGCGCGCGTCGCGCGTCAGACCGACCTGGCCACGGCGCGCAAGCGCGAGGCCGCATCGGCGCAGGCCTTGCTCGACCGCCTGGCCGTGATCGACCGTCGTTGCTCTCCCAGTCCCTCCCCGACGGCGCCACGCTCGCGCAGGGCATCCGGGAGGACGGCTCTGAGCACTATCGCGAGCACACCGCCGATCTGCGGTCGACGGTCGAGAGCCGATGAGCCGCACCCAGGACCTGCTGGCCGAGCTCGCGGCCGAGCACGATGCCTTCGTGACCGCCCTCGAGGCGGTCGACCTCGAGCTGGTGACGGCTCCCGGCGTCGTGGAGGACTGGAGCGTCCGCGATCTCGTCGTGCACGTTGCGTTCTGGGCGGAGCACGCCACGGATGCCCTGCGCCTGGCGACCGAGGGCCGCGGTGACGAGTTCGCCTACGACACGTCGCAGACCGATGCGATGAACGCGCGGCTGCTGGAGGAATCGCGTCTGACCACGCCGGACGCCGCTGTCGAGCGTGAGGAGCGCGCCTACGAGGGCCTCGCCGCGGCGATTTCGGCGCTCGACCCGGCGTTGCTCGACGTGCGGCTCGGGAACGGCGACACCGTGGCGGAGGTGATCGGCTACGACGGGCCCGAGCACTATCGTGAGCACACCGCTCACCTGCGCGCCTGGTTCAGCGAGGACGACGAAGAGGATCCGCCGGACGCCTGACCCGCCCCACGGGTCTTAGCGGGAAGGAGCGAGGTCTGCGCCCCGATGACCCGCCCCACGGGTCAACGCGCGGAGGAGGTGGAGCTCTGTCGCACTTCGACCGCACCACGGGTCAGATCGCGACGGAGCTCAGTGGTTTCACCAGCTCCTTCCACCGTAGACCCGCCCCACGGGTCAATGGACCGGCGGGCGCTCAACCGCGCGAGGAGTCCTGACATGGCCCCTAGAATCGGAGCCGATGACCGCCACCGACCCCGCCGCCCGCGCCGCCGATCTGCGCGCCCAGCTCGACGACGCGAACCACCGCTACCACGTGCTGGATGCGCCGACCATGAGCGACCGCGCGTACGACCTGCTCTTCCGGGAGCTCGTCGAGCTCGAGGCCGCCAACCCGGAGCTGGTGACGGAGGACTCGCCCACACAGCGCGTCGGCGCCCCGGTGGAGGGCGGCTTCCCATCGGTCCGGCACGACGTGCCCATGCTCAGCCTCGGCAACGCCTTCGGCGCCGATGAGCTCCGCGAGTTCGACGCCCGGGTTCGCAAGGGACTGGGGCGCGGGCCGGACGACGCGCCGGTGGCCTACGTTTGCGAGCTCAAGATCGACGGGCTGGCGATCAGCCTGCGCTACGAGGGCCGTCGCTTCGTGCGCGGCGCGACGCGCGGCGACGGCAGCACCGGCGAGGACGTGACTCCCAACCTGCGCACGGTGCGCGCCATCCCGTTGCGCCTGCACGCGGACCCGCCGGGGGATCGGCTCGAGGTGCGCGGTGAGGTGTTCATGCCTCGCGGAGCGTTCGCCGCCCTCAACGAGCAGCTGGAGCGCGACGGCAAACCGCTGTACGCCAACGCGCGCAACACGGCGGCCGGCACGGTGCGCCAGAAGGATCCGGCGGTCACCGCCTCGCGCCGCATGAGCCTGTGGACCTACCAGCTGGTCGGCGCGCACGGGCTGGCGAGCCACACCGAGTCGCTCGAGCTGCTCGGCCGGCTCGGCTTCCCGGTCAATCCGAACATCCGCCAGGTCAAGGGCCCCGACGCCATGATCGCCTACACCGAGGAGTGGGCGGAGAAGCGCAAGGAGCTCGACTACGAGACCGATGGGATCGTGATCAAGGTCGACTCCCTGGCCGAGCAGGAGGAGCTGGGGTTCGTGGCGCGGGCACCGCGCTGGGCGACCGCCTACAAGTTCCCGGCCGAGCAGGTCACCACCAAGCTCGAGGAGATCGAGGTCTACGTCGGCCGCATCGGTGCCCTCACCCCGGTCGCGCACGTCACCCCGGTCGTGGTTGGTGGAACCACGGTACGCAACGCCACGCTTCACAACATCGACGAGATCCGCCGCAAGGACCTGCGCGTCGGCGACACCGTCGTTCTCCAGCGAGCCGGCGACGTCATCCCGGAGATCGTGAGCGCGGTCGTGGATGCCCGCGACGGCACCGAGACGATCTGGGAGATGCCGACGAGCTGCCCGGTGTGCGGAACGAAGGCCGTCCGGGAGGAGGGCGAGGTGGTGGCGCGCTGCCCGAACCCGTATTGCCCGGCACAGCGGATCGGCGGCCTGCTCCACTTCACCGGGCGCGGCGGGATGGACGTGGACGGGCTCGGGTACAAGATCATGCTCCAGCTCACCGATCGCGACCTGGTGCGCGAGCCAGCCGACGTGTTCAAGCTCGACGTCGAGACGCTGGAGGGGCTGGACCGACTCGGCCGAAAGAGCGCCGAGAACCTCCACGCGGCGATCGAGGCGGCCCGGCATCGTCCGCTGAGCCGCATCCTCAACGGGCTGGGCATCCGGCACGTCGGCTGGCAGACCGCCATCGACCTGGCCGCCTGGCTGGCGCAAGAGCTGCCGCGGGCCGACGGCGAGACCGACGCCGCCTGGACGCGACGCGCCGCCGACAAGCTGCGCGACGCATCAGTCGACGAGCTGACGGCGGTGTATGGGATCGGCGGCGTCGTGGCCGAGGCGATCGAGCGCTTCTTTGCCGACGAGCACACGCGCGACACGCTTCACCGCCTGCTCGACGCCGGCGTGAGCGCTGAGGCACCGGCCCCCGGCGCGTCCGAGCCCGTCGACGGCCCCCTGAGCGGCAAGACCCTGGTCGTGACCGGCACGCTGCCGGGATTCAGCCGATCGGAGGCGGAGGAGGCCATCCGCGCCGCCGGCGGCCATCCCGCCGGATCGGTCTCCGCCAAGACGGACTACCTGGTGGCGGGGGAGAAGGCCGGCAGCAAGCTGGCGCAAGCGGAAAAGCTGGGCGTGGCGGTCGTGGACGAGGACGCGTTCCGCAAGCTGCTCGAAGGAGGATCCACCACGTGACCGATACGATCCGAACAGCCATCGAGGGGGCGAGCGCGTACCTGACCGAGCATCCCGACGAGGCGCGCTACACCGACTCGCTGGCGACCGCGCGTGTCGAGGACGGGCTGCGCATCCGGGTCGATGGACCGAACGGCGAGTCGCTCGTGACCGATATGCCCGGCGCGGTGGGCGGGGCCGGCGCCGCGCCAAGTCCCGGATGGTTCCTGCGCGCGTCGGTCTCGGCCTGCGTCACGTCGCTCGCCGTCATGCGCGCCGCGCAGCTGGGGATCGACGGCTTTACCTGCGAGGTGGAGGTGGACAGCGAGTCCGACGATCGCGGCATCCTGGGGCTCGAGCCAACGGTCCCCGGCGGACCGCTCTCGATGCGCATCGGCTTCAGGATGTCGGCGGCCGGCCCGGATCGGCTCGAGGATGTCGCGAACTGGGCCGTCGACCACTGCCCGGTCTCCGACGCCGTGCGCCGGGCCGTCCCCGTCACCGTCGAGCTGCTCGGCTGATGCTGCCCTCGGTCCGCGACGCGACCGCGGCCGACGCGGAGGCGATCGCCGGAGTGGCGCGCGCCAGCTGGACCGATACCTACCGGGACATCTTCGAGCCCGACTTCATCGAGAGGTTCCTCGGCGAGAACTACGCGACCCAGGCGCTCGCGGCCGCTGCCGAGCGGGCGGTCCCCCGCGATGACCAGCACTTCCTCGTCGCCGAGCGCGATGGAGCGGTCATCGCCTTCGCCCAGTACGGCGAGGGGCGGCGAGGTCCGGAGCTGTTCCGCATCTACGCCGATCCCGCGCACTACGGCACCGGTGCGGGCTACGCGTTGCTCTCCGAGCTGCATCGGCGGCTGGCTGGGCGCGTGGAGGCCTACGTGCTCGACGTGCACTCCCGCAACGAGCGCGGCCGCGCGTTCTACGACCGCAACGGCTTCGTCGTCGTGGGCGGTGGTGACACGCCTGATTGCGACCTCACGTTGCGCCGCACCCTCGACTAGCGCCGCCCGCCGGCCATGCGGACGGCATCGGGGCGCCCGCGCAGTCGGAGCATGGCCAGGATCCCGACCAGGGGCCCGAGGGCGAGGATGGCGAAGGCGACCGTCCATGCATCGCGGTCGCCGGGATCCAGGAGGCCGACGCCGACGATCGTGACGCCGGTCAGCAGGAAGCCGGCCGCGGTCTGCAGCGCCAGCGCCGATCCCGCGGTGCCCGGCGGCGCCAGCTCGCTGATGGCGGTCGAGAACTGGGCCGAGTCGGCGATCACGGTGATGCCCCAGACCACGAGCACAGCCAGGATGACGGCAGTCGGGGCACCGAACAGGAGGCCGGCCGCGATCGCGCTGGACCCGGAGAGCGCCATGGCCGCGATCGTCAGGGTGGTACGACCGAGCCTGTCGGCCAGGGCGCCGGCCGCGACGCAGCCGATGGCGCCCGCCGCCACGACCAGGAACGCGACGCCGCTGGCACCGGAGGCATCGACCTCGCCGGAGATGGCGAGGCTGGCGGCGATGAAGGCCGGCACCCAGGTCCACATCGCGTAGAGCTCCCACATGTGGCCGAGGTAGCCGAGATTGGCCAGCTGCACGCTGCGCTCGCTGAGGGCGGTGCGTGCCATGCGCAGGCTGAGCCGGGCCGCCGGCGTCGACAGCGGACCCTCCCGGACGCCCCACCAGGCGATCGCGGCCGCGGTGAGGCAGGGCACGGTGGCCGCCGCCACGACCATCCGCCAGTCGAGGCCGGCAATCGCCCCGCCGGCCTGAAACAGGTGCGGCATGGCCGTGCCGAGGGTGATGGCGCCGGTCAGGATGCCGACGGCCAGCCCGCGGCCCCGGCTGAACCAGCCGGCGAGCACCTTCATGGCCACGGGGTACACGGCGGCGATGCCGGCCCCGCTCAGCGCGCGCAGCGGCAGCGCGGTGACCAGGTCCGTGGCGAAGATGGCGAAGGCCGCGTTGGCGACCGCCGCCAGCAGCGCCCCGCCCGCGATCAGGCGCCGGGCCGGGATGACGTCGGCCGCTCCGGTGAACGCGACGACGAGCGCGCCCACCACGAAGCCGAGCTGCACGGCCACCGTCAGCAGCGCGGTCTCGAGGCTGCTGATCTGCCACTCGGCGGCGATGAGCGGCGCGACCGAGGCGGCGCTGAACCACGGAACGAGCGCCAGCAGCAACGACGCGGACAGGATCGCGAGCTGGGACCAGCGACCGTGCGGCTCCCTCGCTGCAGACGACGTCACGCGACGTCGGGTCGCATCGTGTAGACGAGGCACTCGCCTCGGAGCACCTCCGTGCCATCGTCCCGGCGCGCGACGCAGCGGAGCCGCGTGATCGGCTTGTCGGCGCGTGCCTCGATGACCTCGGCCTCGGCGGTGACGGTGTCGCCGATGTAGACCGGTGCGGGGTAATCCCACTCCTGGTGCAGGAAGACGCTTCCCGGACCGGGCAGCTCCATGGCGACCAGCGCGTTGAACAGGCCGGTCGTCAGGCCGCCCTGCACCACGAGACGCCCGACGCGCGTGCCTTCGGCGAAGGCGGCGTCGAAATGGAGCGGGTTGCGGTCACCGCTGATGCCGGCGAACGCCTCGACGTCGGCCGCGGTGAAGGTCCTGGTCCAGGTTGCCCGCGCGCCGACGGCCGGTGGCGTCCAGCTCATCGGTCACCCTCCGCCAGGAATTCCTCGACCAGTCGGTCGTAGCCGGCGAACGAGCTTCGGACCGTGTGGCCGCAGTCGGGATCGGTCACCAGCAGCGCGTTGGGGATGCGATCGGCGACCAGCTGCGTGGAGGCGAGCGGCACGACCTGGTCCATCTCGCCGGCCAGGATGAGGGCCGGCACGGCGATCTCGCCCAGCCGATCGGTCACGAACGAGCTCGGATCGAGCGTTGCCTTCAGCTCGCCGATGAAGCGCTCCGGCGTCGCCGGCCGCGGCTGGAGGCGCGCCGCCGCGCCGAAGGCGCCGGATTCGGTCTCGGTGGCGGCCTTCATCTGCTGGGCCATCGTCGCGAAGAACGTGCCCCAGTCGCCGGCCTCGGCGAGCGTGATCCATCGGCGCATTCGCTCGGCCATCGGCGAGTCCGGCAGGCGTCTCGGACGACACCGCCGCCAGCACCAGGCGCTCGACCAGGTCGGGATGATCGACGGTGAGCCAGAGGCTGATGCGACCGCCACCCGACTCGGCCTCGATGGCGACCGGCCCCAGTCCGACGTCGCGAAGCGTCGTGGCGATCCCGTCGGCGATGACCCGCGGGTGCATGATCCGCTCCGCATCGGCCGGATCGTCCGGGATCGGGCGGCCGAGGACGGTGACCGGGCGGCCCTGCGTCCGACCCTCCCAGCGGCGCGCGAGCACCTGCTGCGTGCCGGCCAGCGGGCGGAAGCCGGTCTCGACGCCGCCGAGCACCACCAGCGGTGTCCCGTTTCCCCCCGCGAGCGAGAACCATTCGATCCTCCCGCCGGGGATCGGGTGCGACGAAGTGGTCATCGGCCTAATGCTGCCAGATGGCGCTACCATCGGCTCATGGCAAGCATCAGCCGCGAGGACGTCGAGCACGTCGCCCACCTCGCCCGCCTCCACCTGACCGACGAGGAGGTCGACCGCATGCAGACGCAGCTGTCGAACATCCTCGAGGCGATCGAGACGCTGCAGCTGGTCGACACCAGCCACGTCGGGCCAACCGCGTCCGTCATCCAGCTCGAGAACGTGATGCGCGAGGACGAGGTGCGTCCCGGCCTGACGAGGGAGGCGGCGCTGGCCAATGCGCCGCTGCGCGACGACCCGTTCCTGCGCGTGCCGACCGTCCTGCAGGAGGGCCGGTGACGCTTCCGATCGCCGACCGCACCATCACCGAGCTGAGCGCGCTCCTCCACGACCGCCAGCTCAGCGCGCGCGAGCTCACCGATGCCTGCCTGGCCCGCATCGAGCGCGACGCCGAGCGGCTGAACAGCTTCCTGGCCATCGAGGCCGATGCGGCTCGCGCCGCCGCGGACAAGGCCGATGCGGCACTCGCCCGAGGCGACGGATCCGACCAGCCGCTGCTCGGGATTCCCTACGCGCTGAAGGACATCTTCGTCACCCGCGCGCTCGACGACGAGGGCCGCGATCTTCCCGGCGGCCTGCCGACCACGGCCGGCTCCCGGATCCTCGCCGGGTTTCGGTCGCCGTTCGCCTCCTCGGCCCAGGAGCGCCTGGAGGCGGCCGGAGCGATCCTGCTCGGCAAGACGAACTGCGACGAGTTCGCGATGGGCTCGAGCAACGAGAACAGCGCCTACGGCCCGGTGCGCAACCCGTGGGACGAGACGACGGTTCCGGGCGGCTCGAGCGGCGGCTCGTCGGCAGCGGTGGCGGCCGGCCAGGCTGTCTTCGCGCTCGGAACCGATACCGGGGGCTCGATCCGCCAGCCGGCGTCGCTGACCGGCACGGTCGGCATGAAGCCCACCTACGGGCGGGTGAGCCGATGGGGGATGGTCGCCTTCGCGTCCAGCCTCGACCAGTGCGGGCCCTTCGCCCGCTCGGTCCGGGACGTGGCGACCGTGCTGGGAGCGCTGGCAGGCCACGACCCGCGAGACTCGACCAGTGTCGACACGCCGGTCCCGGACTACGCGGCCGCGCTGACCGGCGACGTCAAGGGCCTGCGCCTCGGCGTGCCACGCGAGTACTTCGTGGCGGGGATGGAGCCCGGGCGTGGAGGTCGCCGTGCGCGCCGGGGTCGAGACGCTGCGCGGGCTTGGGGCTGAGATCGTGGACGTCAGCCTGCCGTCAACGGATCGCGGGCTGGCGACGTACTACATCATCGCCCCGGCCGAGGCATCGGCAAACCTGGCTCGCTTCGACGGCGTCCGCTACGGGCTCTCCGCCGGCGCCGACGAGATCTGGGAGAACTACACCCACACCCGCGGCGCCGGCTTCGGCCCCGAGGTCAAGCGACGGATCATGCTCGGCACCTACGCGCTGTCGGCCGGCTATTACGATGCGTACTATGTCAAGGCGCAGCAGGTTCGTACGCTCATCAAGGCCGAGTTCGACGACGTCCTGGACACGGTCGACGCCATCCTGGCGCCGACCTCACCGAACGTGGCCTTCAAGATCGGCGCCAAGGTCGACGACCCGCTCGCCATGTACCTGAACGACGCCTGCACCCTGCCGGTCAACATCGCCGGGCTGCCCGGCATCAGCGTGCCGTGCGGGCTCTCCGACGGCCTCCCGGTCGGGCTCCAGGTCATCGGCCGGGCATTCGACGAGGCCACCATCCTGCGTGTCGCCGATGCCTACGAGCGCGCCGCCGGCTTCGCCGACCTGCGGCCACCGACAGCGCATGACTGACTGCATCTTCTGCGCGATCGTGGATGGCACCGGGCCCGCCGAGCGAGTGGCGGAGGACGAGCACACCGTCTCGTTCATGGACATCAACCCGGTCAACCCCGGTCACGTCCTGACCGTGCCTCGGCGGCACGCGGTCGACATCTGGGACCTGAGCGACGAGGAGGCGCGCAACCTGATGGCCGCGACGCGCCAGGTCTGCCACCAGCTACGAACGGCCCTCGCGCCTCCGGGCCTGGACCTCTTCGTCGCCAACGGCGAGGTGGGCGGCCAGATCGTGTTCCACGTTCACGTGCATTCGATCCCGCGCTGGCCGAACGACGCCTGGATCGACCCGTGGACGCCAACGCCCGGCGATCCCGCTGAGATTGCCGGTGTCGCGGACCGTCTGCGGGAGGCAGCGACATGCCTGAGATCAGCCACGTCCGCATCGTGGCACCGGACCAGGCAGGGTTGAACCGGATCCTTCGCGAACTGGGTGCCCAGAGCTTCCCGCAATGGATGTACGCCGAGCCTGGCGAACAGGCGCGCATCCTGTGGTGGGGCGTGCGTGCGGCTCCCGTTTCGTTCCTGGACATCCCGGCGGAGGACGACGCCCGCTTCGGGCTCTTTCCTCGGCCGGTCGACGACTGGACCGAGGCGCCGCGTGGCCTCGTTCTGGCAACCGTCGACGTGGAGCGAGCCAAAGCGGACCTGGAGCCGGCCCTGGGATCGGATTGGCACGAGGTGGGCGACGACAGGATCCTCGGCGCGCACTGCTGGCGCATGACGCTCGATCGCAGCGAGCTCGTGCTGGCCGAGCCGATCGCCGAGGGCTACACGGCGGCCTGCCTCGCGCACCTCGGCGAGGGACCGATCGCGGTCGCGCTCGACGGTGCCGCCCCCACAGGACATGCCGTACCGACGAATCCGATCGAGGATGGCCCAGCCACCTACGCGCGCATCGGTCCGGGAACCAGCCCAACGCTCATCTTCCTGGCTCGGTGACGGATCGGGACCACGGCGCTGCCGTAGAGGCGTGGCGTACGCAGCGCTATGCCAACCTGCGCCGGGAGATCGGCTGGCTCACCCTTGCAGGGCTCGACTGGCTGCGGCCTGGCGCAAACCGGATCGGTACCGCGCCCGACGCGGAGATCGTGCTGCCCTCAGGTCCGCCCCATGCCGGCACGCTGACCCTGGCCGGAGGAGAAGTGCGGGCCGATGGCACGCCCGATGGCCTGTCGATCGCCGGCGAACGGGTCTCGGGCCTGCCGTTGGTGAACGACGAGGAGGGGAAACCGACGATGCTGGAGCTCGGTGCGCTTCGCCTCTGCCTGATCGAGCGCGGGGGCCGGATGGCCGTTCGCACGTGGGATACCCAGGCGGCCGCCCGCCGCGAGTTCGAGGGGATCGATCACTGGGCATTCGACCCCGCGTGGCGCCTCGAGGCCCGCTTCGAGGCGACGCCGGGCCGCACGATCCGCGTGCCCGACGTGCTCGGCACCGACGAGGACGACGAGTCGCCCGGCGACGTGGTCTTCGAGCTCGATGGCGTGACGCATCGGCTCCAGGCCCTGCCGGGTGGCGACTCCGGCGAGCTGTGGCTCGTGTTCGGGGACGCGACGAACGGCCACGAGACGTACGGTGGCGGCCGGTTCCTGTACACCGGCGCACCCGACGCCAACGGCCGTGTGACCGTCGACTTCAACCGCGCCTACAACCCACCCTGCGTGTTCAGTCGATTCGCGACCTGCCCGCTGCCGTGGCCCGCCAACCGCCTGCCGATTCGGGTCGAGGCCGGCGAGCGCAACTGGGACCGCCACTGAGCCAGGCAGCCATGAGATTCGGTCTAGACCTCCCTCCACAACGACGGGTGTACGGAGGGTTCCTGATCTACTCCTTCTGCCTTGGGAGCCTCTTCCCGCGCCTGCCCGACATCAGGGCTGCGCTCGGCGTGGCTGAGGGCGCGCTCGGCCTGTCGCTGATCGGCACGGCGGTCGGGACGCTCATCTCGCTGACCTTCGCCAGCCCGGTGATCGAGCGGATCGGCTACCGGCGAAGCATCCTGGTCCTCATCCCGCTGGTCTCGCTCTTCTATGCCCTCGCGACGCTGGCAACCAATCCCGCGTCGCTGTTTCTCCTCTTGCTGCCCGCCGGGCTCTGCATCGGCGCGATCGAGATCATCCTCAATCTCGAAGCGGACCGAACAGAGCACCAGATCGGCCACCGCATCATGAATCGGGCACACGGATTCTGGAGCTTCGGCTTCTTCTCGTCCGGATTGCTGGGAGCCTTCATCGCCCAGCTCGGGGTCAGCCCGCAGGTCCACCTCTTCTCGATGATCCCGCTGGTAGTGATCGGAACCGTGCTGGTCCTCGGGCGCTTCGACCCCGCGCCGCACCGCACGGGTACATCGACCAAGGCCGCACCGCGGTTCGCTGCGCCGACACTTGCCATCCTGGTGCTGGTTGCCGTCACGCTGTCCGCCTTGATTCTCGAGGGCGCCGGCGCCGATTGGTCAGCGATCTACATGACCGACGAGTTCCGCGTCACACCGTTTCTCGCCGGTTTCGCCGTTGCGCTCGGCGCGCTGACTCAGGCCGTGACGCGCTTCTTCGCGGACGGTTTCGTGGAGCGCTACAGCCCGGTGCATGTGGCGCGAGCCCTCCTCTCTGTGCTCGGGCTGGGTTGCCTTCTGGTCTTCTTCGCGACGACCGAGTGGATTGCCTTGCTCGGATTCGGCTTGATGGGCGTGGGCACCAGCGCCATCTTCCCGCTGGCCATGTCGGCTGCCGCGCAGAGAACCGACCGGTCCTCGGCGATCAACGTCGCTGCTCTGGCGCAGATCTCGTTCGTCGCGTTCCTGCTCGGCCCGCCGCTCCTTGGAGTTGTCGCCGAGCAGTACGGAATCCGTTGGTCCTTCGGCGTCTGCGTGCCGCTGATCGCGCTGAGCTTCCTCGCCGCCTCTGCGCTGGACGAGAGGCCCATCTCGCACGACTCGAGTGAAGCCTGAGGTCAGCACCCAGTGGCTGATGCTGCCTTCGTAGATCGGCTGGCGGCACTCGTGGCTTACGCGCGGTGTGCTTCAGCCGGGAAGTGACCCATCGCGACGAACGAGATCCACCCAATCGCGATGGCCATCGCTCCCATCACGATGAACGGCTGAGGAGGTCCAAGGAAGATCCCCCGGATGGCGAAGAGGAGATGGCCGCCGGCGACAGCCAGCGACACGACGAGCTTCCTCCTCGACGGCTGCTCGAGGATCGCTCGCGCGAGCCGTGCGCAGCCTGCCGCGAGGAGCCCGAAGCCGATCGTGAGCACCCAGGTCGCCTGCGAGCCGCCATTCGCCAGCGCCCCACTGCCCAGGTAGACCGCGTAGGCCCCCTCGAGTAGCGAGACGACTGCCCAGCTCCAACCGACCACCGATGCGGACCGCGGTCGCGGAGGGGCCGGGGCTTGCACGCCGGGCAGGCTCGATTCGACGCCACGAAAGTGGGCCAGTAGTGCCACGCGACCGCTGACGCCCAGCTTCACGTAGATGCTCGAGAGGTGTGACCGAACCGTCGCCTCACTGATTGATAGGTGCTCGGCGATCTCCCGCGCCGGGACACCGGTCAGTGCCTGGTCGAGCACTGCCTGCTCCGCCGGTGTGAGCGCGGAGAGCTTGGCGATCGTGCATCTGGGAGTCATCGGTGTCCATGCCGGAAAGTTTGGTCGCCCACGACCATGAACGCATCAGTCAAACCGAGGAATTCCCCCAGTCGGATCGATGAATCTATTCCGGCGAGATCGCGCCGTCGACACGAGCGGGTGGTGAGTCAGGCCCCGTCCTGGGCGGAGAGGTCCTTGTCCTCCATCTCCCACGCATGGTCGAGCGTGTGATACGCGGAGTGGCGGATGAGGTATGGGAGCGTCCACGACCGCATGGGCCGCTCGACCTGGCCGGCGTTGTACGCGCGCATGGCAGCGACGTAGTCCTCGCGATATTGCCGCAGGGCATCCGGCGTGAGTGCCCCCTCCTCCGGTATCCGCAATCCGACCCGCCTCGCGAAGTCCTCGCTCTCGTTGCGGATGACGTGGCGGATGATCCGGTCGCGGTCGCGTCCTCCCCCGCGCGGACCCTTGCGCATCTCCGGTGAGACCCGCGCCGCGACGCCGTCGAAGAACGTCCAGCAGGCTCGCAACAGCGTGATCGCGCGGTCCAGCTCCGCGTCGGTCATCGGTCCCTGCTCGGTCGAGGATGGCGCGAAGGAGATGCCCCAGAAGTCGGTCGAGCCAGGGCCGATCCTGTCCTCCACGATCTCGAGGGGCCCGGCAGCGTCGAAGTCGCGCGCCATGCCGGCCAGGCTCGCGACCGATCGGTAGCGCTCCCGATAGGACTCGAGCGTCTCCAGGGCAAGCTCGGGGCTCTTCGCGCCCCGTTCCCAGCCCGCCCAGTCGAGGCTGAAGGCCGCGGACTTCTTCCCTTTGGGCCCACGTTCGATGACTGTGCGGACGGGCATGGCTGAAGTATTGCATCCCAGCCGAGGCCCTCGCGGCTCCCGAGTATCGTGTGCCCAGGAGGTTGAGCATGAGCGAGCAGGGCTGGCGGGAGTTCCTCGCGGCGGACGGCGTCGACGACTGGGTCGTGCTGCACGGCGGAGCGACGACCGTGTTCAAGGTCAAATCCATCGGCGATGCGGCGCGGCTGGCCGCGGCCGTTGCGGAGATCGACGGCTTCGAGGGATCGGGGGCGTTGCTGACGATCGTCGATGCCTCCCTCACCGTGCGGTTGACCCGTGACCTCTGGCAGCTCGAATCGCGGCATGTCGACCTGGCGCGGGCCGTCTCGGAGGTCGCATCGGCGCACGGCGCGGTCGCCGACCGCGCATCGGTCCAGGAGGTGCAGCTCGCGATCGCCGCGAAGCCTGATGCGATGGACGTCGGCTTCTGGCGCGCGGTGCTCGGCTATGCGCCGATGGGCGACGACGCCGGCGGCGACCCGCTCGGACACAGCTCGACGGTCTGGATGCAGGGGCTCGAGGAGAGCAAGCCGCTGCGGCACGCCATGCACCTCGACGTATCGGTCGCACGCGAGCACGTCGAGGGACGGCTGGCGGCGGCGCTCGCCGCGGGCGGACGCGTCGTCCTGGAGAGCCCGGAGCACTGGACGCTCGCCGATCGGGCCGGGAACAAGGTCGACATCACCGCCTGGCCCGATGGGGCGACCAAGGCGCCTTCCAGCTAGCGCATCGTCAGAGGTTGGTCATCCGTTCCGTGGCCTCGCTGTAGCGACCGCCCTGCACCTGGATCTTGGATGCCACCTCGTCGATCTCGGTCAGCTCCTCGGCCGACAGCCGGATCTCGGCCGCACCGATGTTCTCCTCCAACCGGTGCAGCTTGCGCGTGCCGGGGATCGGGACGATCCACGGCTTCTGCGCGAGAAGCCATGCCAGGGCGATCTGTCCGGGCGTCGCGCCCTTGCCTTCGGCGATGCTCGTTAACAGGTCGACGACGGCTCGGTTGTGCTCGAGGGCATCGGGCTCGAACCGTGGGATGGTGCTGCGGATGTCGTTGCCGGCCTCGAAGCTCGTCGACGGGGTGATCGTGCCGGTGAGGAAGCCCTTGCCGAGCGGGCTGAACGGCACGAACCCGATGCCGAGCTCCTCGCACACGGCCAGCACCTCCTCCTCAGGGCGCCGCCACCACACCGAGTACTCGCTCTGCACGGCCGTCAGCGGCTGCACCGCATGCGCCCGACGGATCGTTCCAGCAGCCGCCTCGGACATGCCGAAGTGCTTCACCTTGCCTGCGCCGATCAGATCCTTCACGGCGCCCGCGACATCCTCGATGGGCACGTCAGGATCAACGCGATGCTGGTAGTAGAGGTCGATGGCGTCGACCCGGAGGCGCTGCAGCGACCCCTCGACGACCTGCTTGATGACCTCCGGCCTGCTGGCGACCCGCCCGCTTGCCTTGCGCTCGACGGGATCGATGTCCCACCCGAACTTGGTGGCGATCACGACTGATCCGCGGTACGGCTCCAGCGCCTCGCCGACGAGCTCCTCGTTGGCATAGGGACCGTAGATCTCGGCCGTGTCGAAGAACGTCACGCCGCGGTCGACAGCGGCCTGGATCACCGAGAGCATCTCGCGTCGGTCGGGCCGGTCGCTGTACCCGCCGCTCATGCTCATGCAACCGAGCCCGATGGCGGAGACCTCCGGACCATCTCTGCCGAGCGTGCGCTTCTCCATGGTTCGTGTTCCTCGTTTCCGTCGGCCGTGTAGTCCGTCGAGCCAATTATCCTGACGTCACGTGAGTTCCGCACATGGAAGGCGACTTCTGACATGACAGACAAGAAGACCTGGTTCATCACCGGGGCGGGACGCGGGATGGGGGTCGATATCGCGAAGGCGGCGCTCGCCGCGGGGAACGCGGTCGTGGCGACGGGCCGGGATCCGGAGGCGACGACGAGGGCCATCGGCGAGGCTGACGACCTGCTCGTCGTGCAGCTCGATGTCACCTCCCCTCCGAGGCCGAAGCTGCCGTCAAGGCTGCGGTGGAGCGATTCGGAAGCATCGACGTCCTCGTCAACAACGCCGGCAACTTCCAGGCGGGCTTCTTCGAGGAGCTGACGCCCGAGCAGGTCGAGCGACAGCTCACGACGTCGCTGCTCGGGCCGATGCACGTCACCCGCGCCGTTCTGCCGGTGATGCGGAAGCAGCGTTCCGGTCACATCATCACGATCTCGTCGAGCGCCGGGCTTGCCGGCCAGGAGTTCTGCACGGCGTATTCCGCCTCCAAGTTCGGCCTCGAGGGCTGGATGGAGTCGCTGCGGCTTGAGATCGAGCCGTTCGGTATTCACACCACCATCGTCAACCCGGGGTTCTTCCGCACCGAGCTGCTCACCCCGCAATCGACCACGTACGCTGAAACGGAGATAGACGACTACGCCGAGCGTCGGGTGGCGTACGTCGCGGCGTGGACGGCCCAGAGCGGCCAGCAATCCGGTGACCCTGCAAAGCTGGCGGCTGCCCTGGTAGCTGTCGCGCGCGAGGAGCCTCCGATGCGCCGATTCCTCCCCGGCGCGATGGCCACCGCCGAGCAGAAGGTCGTCGACCTGCAGGCCGACATCGAGGCAAATCGCGGCCGTTTCACTTCGCTTGATGTGGACGAGCCCTAGGGGACGGGTCGTCCAACCGGTCACTCGGCCGACGGGCTAAGGTCCTCGGGCAGCCAACCGAGCTCGATGACGCGGCCCATGTCCCACGGGTCGTGCAGGGGATCGTCCGTCTGGAGCTTGTAGCTCCAGTAGGTCCACGCCACGGCGGGCTCCCAGGCGCGGAGCTGTGCATCGGCGATCGTCCGGAAATATGACGCCCGCTCGCTCGTCGGTCAGCTCGAGCGGCTGCTTCGACGCGGTGTCGAGGCACCATTCCCCGATCATCACCGGAACGTCCCGCGCGGCCTCGCGGACGCTGCTGGCGAATCGGTCCGCGACGAGGGCGACGTACTCGTCCAGCTCGCGATCGCCGCCGGACCACGTGAACATCATCAGGTAGAGGTGCGTGTCGAGGACGACGTTCTCGAAGTCGGGGGCCGTGAAGAAGCCCTTCCACTCCTCGATCCGGAAGCCGTCGTGGAACACCACCGTCACGTCGGGTGCCTCGGCCCGAATGCGCTGGTAGGCGTCCCGATAGAACTGCTTCAGGAATGCCGTCGGGACCGGCTCCGATCCCGCGGCCTCCTCCGGATCGACCGCCGGGTAGCGGGTCGGGATGTCGGCGATGTCCCAGATCTCCTGCGAGATCGGCTCATTGAGCACCTGCAGGCCCCAGAAGCTCGGGTGGTCCCGGTATCGGCTCGCGAGCCGTTCGAGCACGGATAGCGCGAACTCGACGTTCTCCGGCTTCTTGTGGAAGGTGCACACGCCGCAGATGCCGCCGTTGTCGAACCCGTTCTGGCTGCCGGGCACGGTGTGCAGGTCGATCAGGACCTTCATGCCCGTGGCGCTGCGCCCAGGCGAACGCTCGATCGAGATAGTCGATGCAGCCGATGTACGGCGGAACGTCCCCGAAGATGAAGTACGGGACGGGAATGCGCACGAGCTCGATCCCGTTCGCGGCGAGGTACACGAAGTCGCGATCGGTGATCCAGGAGTCCCGATGGACCGTGAACCGCTCGCGGGCTGCCGTCTCGCTCAGCTCGCGCCAGAGGTGCACCTCGTCCTCGGCCGACGTGCCGGCGAAGAGCCCCGGGCTCATCCACTTCTCGAGGACGAGCCAGTTGCCGAGGTTCACGCCCTTCATCGTGCCCATGATTATCTCGCCGTCCGTCAGGCTTCGCGCCGCAGCTCGTCGAGGTCCAGGTCGCGCTCGACGGCACGCAGGGCGTCGTCGCTGATCTCGCCGCGATCGCGGAGGTCCAGGACCGCCAGCCGCTCGGCCGAGATCACCGCCCGGCGGATCTCGTCATGCTCCAGCTCCTCGACCTCCTCGGGGGTCATGTCGTCCGGCCCGTCCGGCATCGGCTCGTTGCCATCGTCGTGGACGAGGTGCTCGCTGCGGTGCTCGTAGCGCTCCTTGAGCTGGTCGATCAGCGGGAGATGCCCGGGCACCTCGCTGCGCAGCTCCTCGAGGCGCACGAGCGCCGCGGCGGTGGCCGCAGCTCGCGCGTGCGTCTCCTCGTGTTCGACGGTGCCGTCGTCCACGACCCCGAGGAACCGGATGAGCCACGGCAGGGTCAGGCCCTGCCCGATGAGCGTCACGAGGATCACGGTGAAGGTGAGGAAGATGACGAGGCCGCGGTCGGGGAATGGGACCGGCGTCAGCGGGAGCGCGAGCGCCGCGAACAGGGAGACGGCACCTCGCATGCCGCCCCAGCCGAGGATGAGGGGAACGCGGGCCGGTGGCGCCGGGTCGCGGCGGGCCACCGATGGGATGAGCCAGCGAGGGAGATACGTGGCGGGATAGATCCAGACCAGCCTGACGACGATCACGGTCAGCGAGACCGCAACGGCCGAGGCCGAGGAGCTCACCGGGCTCATAGCTCTCGAGGTCGCTGATCACGGTCGGGAGCTGGAGCCCGATGAGCAGGAATGCCAGCCCGTTGACCACGAAGATCACCATCTTCCAGGTCGACGTCCCGAGCAGCCGGGTGTCGGATCGCATGACGCGCGATGCGCGGTAGCCCAGCACGAGGCCGGCCGTGACGGTGGCCAGGACGCCGGAGACGCCCAGGCGCTCGGCCGGCAGGTAGGCGGTGAACGGGACGATGAGGCTGATGAGCACCTCGACCGGCGGATCCTCGAGCAGCGAGAGCAGCCAGGACGCCACCCAGCCAACGATCAGCCCCACGACTGCCCCGCCCGCAGCGACGGTGACGAAGCTGAGTGCGGCATCGCCGAGGTCGAACGCGCTGCTGCCGACGGCCACCGCCACGGCAAGCCCATAGATGGTGAGCGCCGTGGCGTCGTTCACCAGGCTCTCGCCCTCGAAGATGATGACCAGCCGTCGCGGCAGGTTGAGCCGGCGGGCGATCGACGTGGCGGCGATGGCGTCCGGCGGCGACACGATGGCGCCGAGCGTGATCGCAACCGGCCACCCGATCTGCGGCGCCACCGCGATCACGACCGCCGCGACGGCCAGCGTGGTCGTGAAGACGAGGCCGACGGCGAGGAGGGTGATCGGGCGCACGTTGCGCCAGAGCTCGCGTGGCGACAGGAAGAAGGCCGCCGAGAAGAGAATCGGCGGAAGGAAGACCGCCAGGACCAGCTCCGGATCCAGCTCGACGCGCGGCACGCCGGGCACCAGCCCGATGCCCAGTCCGGCCACCACCATCAGGATCGGATAGGGGATGCCGATGCGGGCGGCGAGCAGGGTGACCGCCGCAACCACGGCCAGCAGCAGGAGGATGAACGTGAACTCTTCCACTGCCGAAAAGCGTCAGCGCGCAGTGCCGTTCCGAGGCCGAATGGGCCACGCTTGACCGATGATCGTACGGCTGGCGATGGCAGGCGGCCGCGACGACACTTGCCGAGGGGGAATCCACCCTCCTCGTTGATGCAAGGTGCCATTCGCCGATGTCCGTCTCCACCGATCCCACGGTCACCCACCGCGAGGATCTTCCGTGGCCGGACGAGCCGCCGGACACGAACCCCGAGCCGGTCCCGTCCACGCCGGTCGCCGTCGAAGCCGCCGCCGGCTTTCCGATCGGTCGTCTCCGGCGGGCGGATCCGGTGGAGCTGTGGCGATCCGCCGACTTCGCCACCTGGCTGGGCGCGAACCTGGGCGAGCTCGGCGCGCTGATCGGCATCGCGCTCACGCCGGCGCCGGCAGGTGCCGCATCGCCAGGCACGGTGGTCGCCACCGATCCGGACGGCGGACAGGTCCGCGTGGTCGTCGAGCTCGGATCGAGCAGCGACGAGTCGTTCGGGCTCCTCATGCGGCAGCTCGTGGCCAGCGGCGCGAAGACCGCCGTCTGGGTCTGTGCCCGGGCGCAGGACGAGCACCTGACGAGCGTGGAGTGGCTCAACCGCGAGATCACCGGCCGGCTCCACGTCGTCGTGGTGGAGGCCGTGCGCATCGACGACTCCGTCCCTGCGCCCATCTTCCGGCTGGCCCTGCGCGCCGATGACACGCCCCGGCCAGCGTCGTCCCGCCCTACCGGCCGCAAGCGTCAGCTGATCCGCCCACGGGTCGCCAGGCGCGAGTCCGTCGCATCACTCGTACTACGGGTCAAGCGAGCCCGAGGCGCCGTCGCGCGGACGCCCCTCCGGCCCACCCGTTGGGCTGCGACCCACGCGGCTCGGTACACTGTCGGCCGAATGACGACGCACTCCGCCCCGATGACCCCGCGACCCACGGCCGACTTCCTGAACGACCGCGTGCGGGCCATGCCGCCATCCGGCATCCGGCGCTTCTTCGACATGCTGGCCGAGATGAAGGACGTGATCAGCCTCACCATCGGTGAGCCCGACTTCACGACGCCCGAGCCGATCACGCGTGCCGCCATCGCCAGCCTGGAGGCGGGGGAGACCCACTACACCGCCAACGGCGGGATGCTGGAGCTCCGAGAGCTGATCGCCGCCAACCTCAAGGACCGATACGGCGTCACCTACGACCCGCGCACCGAGCTGCTGATCACGGTCGGCGCGTCCGAGGGTGTCGACGCCAGCCTGCGCGCGACGCTCAATCCCGGCGACGAGGTCATCTACCACGAGCCCTGCTTCGTGGCCTACGCCCCGTGCATCGAGCTTGCCGGCGGCACCGCGGTCGCCGTCAGCACCACCGACGCCACCGACTTCCGCGTCACCGCCGGCATGATCGAGAGCGCCATCACGCCGAGCACCAAGGCGATCTTCCTCGGCTATCCGAACAATCCCACCGGTGCCGTGCTGGACCGGCCGGAGCTGGAGGCCATCGCCGAGGTCGCCGAGCGCCACGACCTGCTCGTGCTCAGCGACGAGATCTACGACCGGCTGGTGTACGGCGAGCACGAGCACACCGCCTTCAGCGCGCTGCCCGACATGCGGGAGCGCACCGTCCTGCTGGGCGGCTTCAGCAAGAGCTACGCGATGACCGGCTGGCGCATCGGCTATGTGGCCGCACCGGCCGAGCTGATGAGCGGCATCGCCAAGGTGCACCAGTACGGGATCATGTGCGCGCCGACCCCCGCGCAGTTCGCCGCCATCGAGGCGCTGCGCAGCGGCGAGCCACACGTGCAGGCCATGCGCGCCGAATACGACCGCCGCCGCCGCTACATGACGGATCGCTTCAACCAGATCGGCCTGGCCTGCTTCGAGCCGATGGGTGCCTTCTACTGCTTCCCGCGCGTGACCGATGCGACCGGCCTGGACGACGGAACGTTCGCCGAGAAGCTGCTCGACCGAGGAGCGCGTCGGCGTCGTGCCCGGCGCCGCGTTCGGGCCGAGCGGCGCGGGCCACGTCCGGGTCTGCTACGCCACCGCGTTCGAGGAGATCGTCGAGGCAATGGACCGCATCGAGCGGTTCGTCGATCGCCACCGGGCATGACGCAGCAGGCCGCCGCCGCCGGCTTCTCCGCCGGGGCGGATGACTACGCCGCCACCATGGCCCCGGCCCTCGCGCCGATGGCCGCGGAGGTCGTGCGCCGGGCGGCACTGGCACCCACGGAGACCGTGCTCGACGTGGGCACCGGCACCGGGACGGCTGCGGCCATGGCGCGGGGCGAGGGGCGACGGATCATCGGCCTCGACGCGGCGGCCGGGATGCTCGAGATCGCCCGTCGCGACGTGCCGGACGTCGAATTCATCGAGGCCAACTTCTCCCGCATTCCCGATGCCGGACGGCGCCGTGGACGTGGTGACGTCGGTCCATGCGCTCCTCTTTGCCGATGATCGCGTCAAGGCGCTGCGCGAGTGGCGGCGGGTCACGCGCGCCGGCGGTCGGATCTCGCTCTCGGTGCCGGGGCCGGGCAGCCTGGTGCCGAGCGCCGTGTTCGGCGACGTCTACGACCGGTACGGCATCGCCTGGGGCAATGCCGACTACCCGCTGCCGGCCGACCTGGCAGCGTGGGCCGTCGAGGCCGGTTGGAGCGGGATCGAGGTCGAGGATGACCCGAGCACGGGCATCCCCCTTGCCGATGAGGCCACGTTTCGCACGTGGCTTCGCGTCGGCCCGCATCGGCAAACGGCGAGCGAGTGGCCGGCCGACCGACGCGAGCAGTTCGCGCGCGACCTGATGGCTGCCGCGCCGCGCGACGCCGACGGCGCCTTCTTCCTGCCGTTCGGCACGATCTACCTGACGGCAACCAACCGATGACGAAGCAAGCAATCCCGGATCTTCTCCGCGTCAAGCCGGGCACGCGGCCGAAGCTTGGCGAAGATCGATCCAGCCTCCACGCCGGGCTTCGATGGCGACAAGGCGGCCGCGGAGGATCGGCTCAAGGAGCTCCTCGAGGAGCTCGCCGAATTCCAGGAGCGCCTCTGGGCGGAGGCGGGCCAGTCCCTGCTGGTCGTCCTCCAGGCGCTCGACGCCGGCGGCAAGGATGGGCTCATCCGGAAGGTGATCAGCGCGTTCAACCCGCAGGGCACCCGGGTCACCGGCTTCGGCGTCCCGTCGGAGGAGGAGCTGCGCCACGACTACCTCTGGCGCGTCCACGCGGCCACGCCGGGCAAGGGGCGCATCGGCGTCTTCAACCGGTCGCACTACGAGGACGTCCTGGTCGTGCGCGTCAACGAGCTCGTCCCGAAGTCCGTCTGGAAGCACCGGTACGACCAGATCAACGCCTTCGAGGCCGACCCTGGCGGCGAACGACACGCGGATCGTGAAGCTCTACCTGCACATCAGCCGCGACGAGCAGCGCGAGCGCTTCCTGAAGCGCCTCTCGGACCCCGAGAAGCACTGGAAGTGGTCATCCGCCGATCTCGAGGCGCGCGAGAAGTGGAAGGACTACCGGGCGGCCTACACCGATGCGCTGGCGCGCTGCTCCACCGATCTGGCGCCATGGTTCATCGTCCCGGCCGATCACAAGTGGTATCGCGACCTGGCGGCGGCCGAGATCCTGGTCGCCGCAGCCCGGCAGATGAACCCGAAGTGGCCGAAGCCGGAGGAAGACCTCTCGAAGGTCGTCATCCCCGAGTAGACCCGCGCCGCGTATCCATGCGCATGAAGCACCGATGGATCGCGATCGCGGCCGTGATGGCCATGCTCGTGCTCGGCCGGCCATGCAGGCCGGCCGTCGACTCGGCGGTGCGCGGGGAGACTTCAGGCTCGTGCCGAGGGGAGCCATGCGGCCCCGATCGAGCACGAAGCGGCCGAGCCGAGCGCGAGCTCCACGCCGTACTCGATGGACGACTACTGAGCGAGGGCCTCAGGCCGCGTGCTGGAGGCAGGATCGCGCGAACGCGAGCAGGGCCTCGATCGACCCTTCGTCCATGTCGGAATTGGCCATGAGGTCGATCTTCGGATCCTCCGCGACCAACCGCCAGACCTCCTGGTTTCGGCCCGTGGCCTCGTCGAGCTGCGCATCGGTCTGGAGGCGCAGGCCACGGATGGAGGCCCACCGATGGACCTGTCCGCGCAGGATCCAGTCGCCCGTCGGACTGGCACCGACCGGAGCGTAGCTGTAGTCGAGCAGGCCGACGTCGGTGGCCACGAAGACGCGCATCCGCCCGTTGTCAGGGTTGATGCCGACATGAGCCGCGTACTCGTCGGAACCGAGCTCGCCGAGCTGGCGCTGGATGAGTCCACGCGCTTTCCCGAGGTTGTCCCACTCACCGATCTTCATAGCGCGGCAGCCTAGCAGGCGCGGCGATCGCGCCGCATGCCGTCAGGCGCCCTGCGCCGGCAGCGCCTGGAGGCGGCGGCGGGGGAGGGGGAGCCGGCCGATGGCCAGGATGGCTTCCAGCGCCTCCGGTGGGACGGCGCGGGAGAAGTGGAAGCCCTGGCCGAGCAGGCAGCCCCGCGCGCGCAGTGCCGAGCAGCTGTGCCTGCGTCTCGATGCCCTCCGCCACGACCTCGAGGCCCATGGTGGCTGCCATCTCCAGGATCGACTGCACCACGGCGCCCTCCTGCTCCTGGGTGATGCGGGACACGAAGCTGCGGTCGATCTTCACGATGTCGAACGGAAGGCGCCGCAGGCGGCTGAGCGACGAGTAGCCGGTGCCGAAGTCGTCGAGCGCCAGACGCACGCCGAGCTTGCGAAGCTGCCGCAGCTCGCGCGCCGCGGCCAGGCTGTCGTCGATGAGGGTGCTCTCCGTGATCTCGATGACGAGGGATGACGGGGCGAGGCCGCTCTCGCGCAGCGCGGCCTTCACGTCGCGCGCGACCGAGCCTCCTTCCAGCTGCGTTGCCGAGACGTTGACGGCGAGGTACAGCGGCGCGCCGGAAGGACCGATCCATTCGATCGCCCGGCGGCAGGATTCGCGCAGGACGAAGCGGCTGATCGGCACGATGAGCCCGGTCTCCTCGGCAAGCGAGATGACCTCGGGCACCGGTTGGAACTGCCCGTCCGCGTCGCGCCAGCGGAGCAGCGCCTCGAAGCCGACCACGGTGCCCTCGCGCAGCTCGACGATCGGCTGGTAGTGGACCTCCAGCAGCTCGTTGGCGACCGCCCGCTCGAGCGCGGCCTTCATATCGAGCCGGCGAACCACCTGCGCGTGCATCCGTTCCTCGAACAGCTCGTAACGCCCCTTGCCTCGCTGCTTGGCCACGTACATCGCGAGGTCGGCGTTGCGGAGCATCTCCTCCGGGGTCGAGGTCGGCGTGTCGAGGGCGATGCCGATGCTGGCGTGCATCTGGACCTGCTTGCCCTGGATCGTGAAGGGCCGATCGAAGGCGTCGAGCATTCGCCCCGCCACGGACTGCGGCGCCTCGGTTGCCGCGTTCTCGAGCAGGACGGCGAACTCGTCTCCACCCAGCCGCGCGGCCGTGTCGGCCGGCCGCAGGGTGCCGCCAAGACGGTGTCCGACGGCCACCAGCAGCTCGTCGCCGGCCCCGTGCCCCAGGCTGTCGTTGATCGTCTTGAAGTCGTCGAGATCCAGGAAGAGGACCGCCAGCGAAAAGTCGCGCAGCCCGCTGGCCCGATCGAGCGCGTGCTGGACCCGATCGGTGAAGAGCGCCCGGTTGGCGAGCCCGGTCAGCGAATCGTGCAGCGCCTGGTGGCGGAGCTGTGCCTCGAGCTCCTTGCGGGTCGTGATGTCGTCGATGAGGGCGTTGAAGCGGACCGTTCCGCCGCCCTGCGCCGCCCAGATCGTGAGCTCCATCGGGAATTGGTGGCCGTCGCGATGGATGGCCTCCAGCTCCATGCGTCGCGAGAGGATGCGTCCCTCGCCCGTCGCGGCGTACCGGCGCAGGCCCTCGCGGTGGGCCGCACGCTGGGCCTGCGGGACGATGAGCTCCGCCAGCTCGACGCCGATCGCCTCAGTGCGCGGCCATCCGAAGGTCCGCTCTGCCTGGTGGTTCCAGTCCTCGACGATCCCGTCGCTGTCGATGGCAACGAAGGCATAGCTCGCCGTCTCGATGATCATGCGCTGCTGCTCCTCGCTGGCGACCAGCGCCTCCTCCGAGAGCTTGGCGGCGGTGATGTCGACCAGCAGCCCCTGGAGCATGGGCTGCCCATCGGGCCCATCGGTCACCGTGGAGTCGTCGAGCACCCAGACGACCCGGCCGTCCCGGGTGACCAGGCGATATTCGAACCGCTTCGGCATTCCGGGCTCGGCTGCTGCCGCGTCCGCGACAAGCACCGCATCCCGGTCGTCGGGATGGATGCTCCGTGCCCAGAGCTCAGGGTCCGCCATCCATTCCTCGGGGGTGTAGCCCAGCATCGTCTCCAGCTGCGGGCTCACGAAGTGCCAGCGCCCGCTCGGTCCCGGCTCGGCCATGTACACGACGCCCGGCTGGCGTTCGACCAGCGATTGGTATTCGCCCTCGGCGGTCGAGAGCTTGCCGCCCAGCTCCATCTCGCGCCGAATCGCCGCCTCGCGATCGCTGAGCAGCACGCTCTGCCGGATCGCCACGGTGAGCAGCACGAGGCCGATCGCCACGATGTTGATGACGCCGACGACGCCGCCGAGCTGGCGGAGCACGTGGACGACCATGAGGAGCGCCGTGAGGGCGACGGCCCCCATCGGCATCAGCGAGCGCAGCCGGGCCGCGAACCTGGCATAGCCCGGGTGATCATCCACGACGTCCGTCCAGGTGGCGGTGCCGAGCGCAACGCTGATGACGCCGAGGGCGATCAGGAGGTGGGCGGGGCCGATCGCCTCATGGCCGTTGATCGGCGCCGGGATGGCAGCTTCGGCAAGGAACCCTGCCCCAAGCAGGGCCATCCCCACCAGGATCAGGTATGCCCCGCGCGGCGCGCGTTCCGCGCGCACGGTCAGGTCGAGCAGGAGCGTCGCGCCCGAGAGGCCGAGGAAGAAGATCGCGTGGGCGAGAAAGACGGCGTTCGCCACGCTCGCAGCCGCCGCCTCAGCCGAGGTCGTCAGGATCAGTGCAGCGGTCGCAAAGAAGATGATGGTGGCGTCCAGGTAGATCGTCAGCTCTTCGCTTCGCCCAAGCCGGCCCCTGAGGGCGGCCACGAAAGCCAGCCCGCCGCAGGCAAGGACGCCGATCGATGGCATGGTCGTGAGCACGGGGCTCACGTCGAGGCCGGCCAGCAGCACGACATCCCGAACCAGCGCGCGCACGCAGCCACAATCCCAGCCCCAGCGTGATCCAGCCGCGGACGGCCCGAACGCGCCCGACCGAGCCACGCATGGACAGCACGGCGAGGACGAAGCCAAGCAGCGCCGCGAGGGTGAGCTCGGCGCGGACCACGGCGAGGGTTGCCGAGGGCGGGACGCTGACCGCCGCCAGCATGAGCACGCCGAGCACCACGAAGCTGGCGATGATCAGCGCGCGAGTTGTGGCCGAACGATCGCTGAACGCCGACGGGACGAACCCGGCGCAGTGGGACGGTGTGGCCGCCCATTGAGCGTCGCGTACCTTAGCGAGTGGTGTTCTGAGCCTACGCAAGGGTCCGCGGCTGGGCCATGGCCCATCCGGCCTACTGCGTACAATCGGGCCGTGGTGGTGAGCACGCAGTACGAGACGGTCATCGGGATCGAGGTCCACGCGCAGCTGCGCACCGATTCCAAGATGTTCTGCGCCTGCCCGACCGCCCCGGCCGAGGGAGCGGCTGACGAGCCAAACACGCGCGTCTGTCCCATCTGCCTCGGGATGCCGGGCACGCTGCCGGTCATCAACCGGCGCGCCGTCGAGCTCGTCATGCTGACCGGACTGGCGCTCGGCTGCCACGTCGAGACCGATGCGGTCCGCTTCGAGCGCAAGAACTACTTCTATCCGGACCTGCCGAAGGGCTACCAGATCAGCCAGTACGCGCTGCCGCTGACCAGCAACGGCCGGCTGCTGGTGCCGGTGGCCGCGGAGGGCGGCGAGGTGACGATCGGGATCACCCGCGCCCACCTCGAGGAGGACACGGCGCGCATGCAGCACGCCGGTCGCGGGTACAGCGTGGTCGACTTCAACCGCGCGGGCGTGCCGTTGATGGAGATCGTCACCGAGCCCGACATCCGATCGCCGGCGCAGGCGCGCGCCTACGGCGAGACGTTGCGCGAGCTGCTGCGGGCCATCGGCGCCAGCAACGCCGACATGGAGGCGGGCAGCATGCGGATCGAGGGCAACGTCAGCCTGCGGCCGATGGGCGCCACCAGCTTCGGCACGAAGGTCGAGGTCAAGAACCTGAACAGCTTCCGATCGCTCGAGCGAGCCATGGAGTTCGAGGTCGCGCGCCACGCCGAGGCGCTCGATCGGGGCGAGACGCTCGTCCAGGAGACGCGTGGCTGGGACGAGGACAACGGCCGCACGATCATCCAGCGCAGCAAGGAGGAGGCGAACGACTATCGCTACTTCCCGGAGCCGGATCTGCCGCCGCTCCGTCCGTCGGACGCGTGGGTCGCGGAGCTGCGCGGCCGCCTCCCCGAGCTGCCGGCGCAGCGCCGTACGCGGTACATCGACGCCCTGGGGCTCTCCGCCTACGACGCCGGCGTGCTGACGTCGGATGTCGCACTGGCGGCCTACTTCGACGCGGTGGTCGAGGCGGGGGTGGCTCCCAAGAGCGCGGCCAACTGGATCACCGGCGAGTTCAGCCGGCTGCTGAACCAGCACGCCGCCGACGCGCTGCGCGCCGACCACGTGGCGCTCCGCCCGCAGGGGCTGGCGGAGCTCATCGGCGAAGTGGAGGCGGGAAGGGTCTCGTCCACCAATGCCAAGACGGTGCTGGCCGCCGCCTTCGAGAGCGGCCAGTCGCCGCGCGAGCTGATTGAGGCACAGGGCCTGGGACAGGTGTCCGACGCGAGTACCATCGGCAGCGAGATCGATAGCGTCCTGGCCGAGTTCCCGTCGCAGGTCGAGGAGTATCGGTCGGGGAAGGTTCAGCTGTTCGGATTCCTGGTGGGGCAGGTGATGAAGCGCACCGCGGGACGCGCAGACGCGCGGCTCGTCAACGAGGAGCTGCGGCGTCGCCTCGACGCGGCAAAGGGAGGTTGAAGCATGACCGACAAGCGAGCCATCGGTTCCCTCATCGCCACGGGCGCGCTGCTCGCGCTGCTCGCCACACCGGTGGCGGCCGGCGTGCTCGCGTGCTCGCTGCAGGCAACCGTCGACGGCGGGTCCGCGACCGTGGTGACCGTCGGCGAAGAAGTCCTCATCGAGGGATTCGGCTTCTTCCCGGGCGATGTCCTCGTCGAATACTCCGTTGACGCCACGCCGCTCTCATCGGTGACCGTCACGGCCGATGCCACCGGGGCGTTCACGACGACCATCACGCCTGCGGCCGGCGAAGAGGGCATGTGGACCGTCGAGGCGACCGATTCCTCCAAGGGCCAGTGCACGGACACCACCGGCTTCGAGGTGGTTGGCGTGCCCGCCACTCCCACGCCGACGCCAACGCCTCCTCCCACACCGACGCCCGTTCCCCCGGCGGCTGAGCTGCCCAACGTGGCCGACAGCACCGCCATCGCCGGTGTTCCCGCTCTGGGTCCTGGGCGCGGCGGTCCTGGGGCTGGCGGCCGTCACCCTGCGGCAGGCGCTGAAGCGGCGCCGTGCCTGACCTGGTGGCACGCGACGTGCGAAGCGCCAGGCTGAACGAAGCACGAGGAGTCCGATGCGCATCGCGCAGGTGGCGCCGCTCATCGAGAGCGTGCCGCCAGAGGGGTACGGCGGCACCGAGGCCGTCGTCTCCTACCTGACCGAGGAGCTCGTTCGCCAGGGCCACGACGTCACCCTGTTCGCCAGCGGTGACTCGAAGACCTCGGCGGAGCTGGTCCCGTGCGCTCCCAGCGCCCTGCGGCTTGATGACGGCGTCATCGATCCGCTGGCGCACCAGGTCGTCGAGCTGGAGGCGGTGGCGGCCCAGGCCCACCGCTTCGACGTGATTCACTGGCACCTCGACTACTTCCACTTCCCGCTGTCGCGGCGGCTCGGCGTGCCCCATGCCACGACCCTCCACGGCCGCCTCGACATCCCGGACCTCCAGCCGGTCTACACCGAGTTCAGCGAGATGCCGGTCGTCTCGATCTCGAACGACCAGCGATCGCCGCTGCCGCAGGCGAACTGGGTCGCGACCATCCACCACGGCCTGCCGCCCGACGTGCTCGAGCCGCGCTTCGAGGCCGGCGAGTACCTCGCCTTCCTCGGGCGCATCTCGCCGGAGAAGCGCGCCGACCGTGCCATCGAGATCGCGCGCCGGACCGGGCTCGACCTGCTCGATCGCCGCCAAGGTGGACGACGCCGATCGCGAGTACTACGAGCGCGAGATCGAGCCGCTGCTGGGGGCCGTGCACGTGGAGTTCATCGGCGAGATCGGTCCCGACGAGAAGGCCGACTTCCTTGGCCGCGCCAGCGCGCTGCTCTTCCCGATCGACTGGTCGGAGCCGTTCGGGCTGGTGATGATCGAGTCGATGGCGTGCGGAACGCCGGTCGTCGCCTACCGCACCGGCTCGGTGCCGGAGGTCATCACCGACGGGGTCAACGGCTTCGTGGTCGACGACCTCGACGGCGCCGTCGACGCCGTGCAGCGACTGGGCGAGCTCGATCGGCATGCGGTGCGCCAATCCTTCGAGGATCGGTTCACGGTGGACCGAATGGCGCGCGACTACATCGCCCTGTTCGAGCACCTCGTGGCCAGTCGGTGGCGCGATCGGATCAGGTCGCGCTGCCGGTGATGGCCGATCAGGCCAGCGTGTAGGCTGGGCGCGACCGCAGCCTGGAGGCCGATGGCGACCCAACCAGACGAGCTCGTGTCACCGCCCGAAGATCCACGCACCGTCGTCGAGATCGAGGGCCGCTATTACATCCTCGCGACCAGCTCGCCGGCGGACGAGAACGCCGGCGTCCTGAAGCACGGCGACTCCTTCGCCGTCTTCGACCGGTTCGGGGACATCCGGCCGATCGGCCTGGGCGAGGAGGGGCTCTACCACCGCGGCACGCGATTCCTGTCCGCCCTTGGCCTCCGCATCGCGGGGGAGCGCCCGCTGCTGCTGGGCTCGACGGCCCGCGGCGACAACTCACGACTGGCGATCGACCTCACCAACCCCGACGTGATGGTCGGCGACCGCATGCTGCGGACGAGCACGATCCACGTCTCGCGCACGAAGGTGCTGTGGGCGGCCGCCTGCCATGAGCGCATCGAGCTGCGGAACTTCGGCGAGGAGCCGGTGACCCTGCCGGTCTCACTGCGCTTCGCCGCCGACTACGTCGACCTGTTCGAGGTGCGCGGCATGCGACGCGCTCGGCGCGGGTCGCTTCGAGCGCCGCGGATCAACAAGGGTTCCGCGCTCCTCGGCTACGACGGGCTCGACGGCCTGCGCCGCCACACGCGGATCACGTTCACGCCGGCGCCCGCGGAGCTCGACGCGCGCGAGGCCACGTACCTCGTCGAGCTGGAGCCGGGGCGCTCGGCGACGATCGAGTTCCGCGTGGCGTGCGAGTTCGAGCGCCCCGCGCGCCCGACGGACTACGCCACCGCGCTGGACCTGTCGGGCCGCGAGCTCGGCGGGCGGATCTCACGCTCGGCCCGCATCACCAGCTCGAGCGACGACTTCAACGACTGGGTCGGCCGCAGCCTGTCCGACGTGGTGATGATGACCAGCGAGACGGCCCACGGCCCCTATCCCTACGCCGGGATCCCGTGGTTCAGCACCGTCTTCGGCCGCGACGGGCTGATCACCGCGCTCCAGCTGCTGTGGGTCCAGCCGGCGCTCGCCCGCGGCGTGCTGGGCTACCTCGCCGCGAACCAGGCGACGGTGGACGAGCCCGAGCGCGACGCGCAGCCCGGCAAGATCCTGCACGAGGTGCGTCACGGCGAGATGGCCGCGCGGATGGAGGTGCCGTTCGCGCGCTACTACGGCAGCCACGATGCGACGCCACTCTTCGTCATCCTGGCCGATGCCTATTACCGGCAGACGGCGGATCGGGCCTTCATCGAGCAGCTGTGGCCGAACGTCGAGCGCGCGCTGGCCTGGATCGACGGTCCGGCCGACCCCGATGGCGACGGCTTCATCGAGTACGCGCGACGCAGCCCCACCGGGCTTGCGCACCAGGGCTGGAAGGACTCGAACGACGCGGTCTTCCACGCCGACGGCGTCCTGGCCGAGGGCCCGATCGCGCTGTGCGAGCTCCAGGCCTACGTCTACGCCGCCCGCCTGGGCGCCGCCAACCTCGCCGATGCCCTCGGCCACGACGGCCGCGCATCCGAGCTGCGGACCCAGGCCCTCACGCTCCGCGAGCGCTTCGAGGAGGCCTTCTGGGTCGAGGAGCTCGGCACCTACGGCATCGCGCTCGACGGCGACAAGCGGCTCTGCCGCGTCCGGACCTCGAACCCCGGACATTGCCTCTTCGGCGGCATCGTGAGCCCGGAGCGCGCCGCGCTGGTGGCGGACGAGCTGCTGAGCGATGCGATGTTCTCCGGCTGGGGCGTCCGCACGCTGGCCGCGGGCGAGCCCCGATACAACCCGATGTCCTATCACGACGGCTCCATCTGGCCGCACGACAACGCGATCACCGCCCTCGGGCTGGGACGCGCCGGATTCCACGACCACGCCGCGCGCGTGCTCGGCGGGCTGTTCGAGGCGAGCCGTCACTTCGAGCTGGCGCGGCTGCCCGAGCTGTTCTGCGGCTTCAGCCGCCGCCCGGGGGAGGGGCCGACGCGCTACCCGGTCGCCTGCTCACCGCAGGCATGGGCGGCCGGCGCGGTGTTCATGCTGCTCCAGGCCTGCCTCGGGATGGAGGTCGACGCCTCCGCCCGGTTGCTGCGCTTCGACCACGCCAGCCTGCCGGCCTTCCTCGATCACCTGCGGATCGACAACCTTGCCGTGGGCGATGCGACCGTGAACCTCCACATCGAGCGCCAGCGGCTCGGAGTCCGGGTCGACGTCATCCGCCGCGAGGGAGTGGTGGAGGTCAGGGCGGTCAGGTGAGCGCCGACGACCGCGATGCCGACTCCCTGCTGCGCTTCGCGCATGCCGTGCTGGACGAGACCGATGCGATCGCGCTCGGCCACGTCGCGGGCGGGCTGACCGTCAGCGCAAAGCCGGACCGCACGCTGGTCACGCAGGCCGACACCGAGATCGAGACCCATCTGCGCGATCGGATCGCCGATGCGTTCCCGTCGCACACCATCGCCGGCGAGGAGTTCGGCACCGACGCGGACGCCGGCGACGGCCGCTGGATCATGGATCCCATCGATGCGACCCACAACGTCGTGCGCGGCATCGAGGTCTTCGCCACCCTGCTCGCCTTCGAGCGCGACGGCGAGCTCCTGGTCGGCGTCGTCTCGGCGCCGGCCATGCACCGCCGCTGGTGGGCGACCCGGGGCGGGGGAGCGGCCGTCCGCGTCGACGGCGCCGAGCGCCCGATCCACGTCTCGCCGGTCGACGCGCTGGCCAACGCCCAGATCACGTTCTCGACGCTCCGCGGACTGGACGCGGCCGGCCTCGGCGACGGGCTCAGGCGCCTGACCTCCGCGTCCTGGCGCGATCGCGGCTTCGGCGACTTCTGGGGCCACATGCTGGTGGCCCAGGGCTCGGCGGAGGCGATGCTCGAGTACGGCGTCAAGCCGTGGGACATGGCCGCGCCGCATCTCATCGTGACCGAGGCGGGCGGCCGGATGACCGATCTGGAGGGCCGCCCGTCATGGTCCGGCCCGCAGGCGGTCTCGACGAACGGGCTGCTGCACGACCAGGTGCTGGCGCTGCTGGAGACACCGTGAGCCTCGACGCAGGGGCGACCGCGCGGACGCACCGAGCGACCGATATCGGCCTCGCTGCCCTCGGCATGGTGCTCGCCGCCATCACCAGCCTGGCGGTCACCCTGCCGGTGGTGCCGGCCATCGTCAACGAGCGGCTGGACGTCGCGATCATCACCGCCGCGACCCTCGTCTCGGTCGCGGTGGCGGCGCTCAACTGGGCCCGCGGTCGCGTGGCGGGGGACGGGGCGGCCCTCTTCCGCGGATCGGCCTTCGCGGTGCTCGCCGTCCTGAACGGGCTCATCCTCGTCGCCCAGGTGGCAGGTGTCGATTCAGCCTTCGGCATGTCACTCGACGACCCCGGCCAGCTGCCGCTGCTTGCGTCCGTGCTCGGCCGCGGTACGGCCGCCGCGCTGCTCGTCGGCGCCGGGATCGTGGCCCTGCGCCCGACCCCGGACGTCGCCTGGAGGCCGGCGCTGCTCCTCGTCGTCCCGGCCGCGACGGTGGCGCTCATGATCGTGCTGGCGGCTCGGATCCAGGATGGCCTCCCGATGCTGGTGGACGCGTCCACCCTGGCCGAGATCGCCCGCCACCCGGCGGCTGTCCTGCCGACCGGCTCGGCCTGGTCGCTGGTCGTCGCCCAGCTGCTCGTCGGGTTCGGCTTTGCCATCGCCGCGGTGCTGGCGCATCGGTCGTGGCGGCGCAACGGCCGCGTCGGCGAGGCGCTGCTGGCGGCCGGGCTGATGATCGCCGCATTCAGCCAGGTCAGCAGCGCCATCCACCCGGGCAGCTACACGTCGGTGGTGACGACGGGCGACCTGATGCGGCTCGCCTTCTACGTGGTGCTGCTCGATCGGGTTCGTGTTCGACAGCCGCGACGACCTGCGGGCACTGCGCGAGGCGAACATCGAGCTGCGCCGCCTCGGCGATGCGGAGCTGGCCAGCGCCGCGCTCGAGGAGCGGGCGCGGCTGGCGCGCGAGATCCACGACGGACTGGCGCAGGACCTGTGGTTCGCCAAGCTCAAGCACAGCCGGCTGGCGCAGATCGCCGGCTTCGCGCCGGAGGCGAAGCAGCTGAGCGACGAGGTCGAGGGCGCCATCGACAACGCGCTGGCGGAGGCGCGCCAGGCGGTGGCGGCCATGCGCCAGAGCTCCGAGACGGGGCCGCTGGTCGACATGCTGGCGCGCCACGTGGACGACTTCGCGGATCGCTTCGCGCTGCGCGCGGAGCTGAAGATCCACGGACCGGTGCCGGAGATCGGGGCCCGGGCCCAGGCGGAGCTGCTGCGCATCGTCCAGGAGGCGATGACCAATGTCCGCAAGCACGCCGACGCCACGGTCGTGCGCGTGGACGTGACGAGCAACGGGGAGCTGCTGGTGACCGTGACCGACAATGGGCGCGGATTCCGGCCGGAGAACATCTCGTCCGGCTTCGGGCTGGAGAGCATGCGACAGCGCGCTGCCATCATCGGCGCACGGCTGACCGTCACGTCCGAGCCGCAGAATGGGACCCGCGTGGAGCTGGCCATGCCGATCAGGGGAAGGGAGGGAACCGATGGAAGCTGAGGCGCCGCTGCGCGTCCTGCTGGTGGACGACCACGCGCTGGTCCGATCCGCCATCCGCCAGGCGCTGCAGGCTCCCGACATCGAGGTGGTCGGCGAGGCGGCCAACGCCGAGGATGCGCTCGAGATGGCGCCCTCGCTGCGGCCGGACCTGCTGCTGCTCGACATCGACCTGCCCGGCCTGAGCGGCATCGAGGCCGTCCGCGAGCTGGCGCCGCGGCTGCCCGACACGAAGATCGTGATGCTGACCGTCTCCACCGATCGGCGCGACCTGCTCGCCGCGGTGCGCCACGGCGCCTACGGCTACCTGACCAAGGACCTCAGCGGCGAGGCGCTGCTGCGCGCCGTGCGCGGCATCCGCCACGGGCGACCTGCCCATGTCGCGCGCGCATGCCGCCACGGTGCTGGAGCACCTTCAGCGCAGCGCCCGCGGCGGGCCGCCGGACGGCGACGAGGTGGATCAGCTGCTCAGCGCGCGCGAGAGCGAGGTCCTGCGGCTGCTGGCCGAGGGGCTGACCGATCGGGAGATCGCCGGCGCGCTGGCCATCTCACCGCGCACGGTGGAGAGCCACGTCAGCAGCCTGCTGCGCAAGCTGGGAGTCCGCAACCGCGCGGAGGCGGCGCAGCGCTATCGGACCGGCTGAAGCCGGAGGTCAGCCGCGGCCGGTGAACCGGCGGATCGCCCGGGCGAGCGGCCCGGGGGCTTGTCCTGGTCATCGTGGACCAGGCGCTCGTGGACGCGGCGCCAGGCAAGCTCCTGGCGGATCGCCGTCGCGAGGTCATGCAGCTTCGCCTCGGGCTCGATCGGGATCGCGACCTTGGCGCCGGAACGCCACTTCTCGACTTCGACCATGGCCTGCTCGTAGGCCTCCTGGGTGATCGCCAGGCTGGCGAGGTCGGCGGAGCGGCCGCTGTTGGCCTTGTGCATCGCCGCGATCCACGCGTCGCGCGCCGCGACGTAGCGTTCCTCCGCCTCCTCGGTCGAGCGCGGTGCGGGGACCGGCGTGCGCGGGGTGGCGGACGGGGAAGCCTTTCGCGTGCGGGCCGGTGCCTTCGGCGCCGCCTTTGCCTCTGACGCGTCGACCTTGGGTCGCGCGTCGGGGCGGGAGTCGCTTGCTCGGTGGACGCTCATACGCGCGTCCCACGCAGGTCCCGTGCCACGGCGGCCATCTCGGCGCGCAGCAGGCGCGGCCGATCGAGGTCGAGGGTGAAGCCCTCTCCGTCCCGAAGCGTCAGCAGAAGCCGTTCTCCGGCGAGGGAGGCTTCCACGATATCGGTCAGCTGCACGGTCACGATCACCTGTCCCAGGTGAATGAGTCGGCGCGACGTGAGGTACAGAGAACCCCCATACCCGAGCGCTCGGTCATCACCGGGTGCACGTAGGATCGCATGCCGACGCAAGCCGTGCACGTTCTCGCCCGGGAGAAGGTGCGGCGAGGACCAGCTCATCGGCCTCCATGACGGGGACCGGCGAGACGAGGAACATGTCGCGCGCGGCGCTCGCGAGGGCCTCGTCGGCGGCAGCTCGCTCGACGGCCGTGGCTGCGTCACGCAGCGCGGGACCTTCCTCCGTGGACTCCTCGACGAGATCTGCCGAGGTGTCCCGGTCCCGCTCTGACATGTGCATGCGCCGCAGTGTATGTCGCCGCGCGGCACCGCCGGTATCCGGAGTTGTACGGATCGGAGTACTGAGCGCGACGGTCCGTATCCGGACGTGCCGTTGCGTAACGGCACCGGTTCGGGTCGGGGTACGGAGTTTTCAATCCGTATCGGGGTCCGTACCTCCACGGATGGTCCTCAGGCGATCGGTTTGCCACAGTGCGCGAGCACTCATTTGATTGCGTGGCGTTTTGTGCCCGCATCGTGCCTGAGGGGAATTGAGGGAAACAATGTTGCCGGTTGCCCACCGTCGAGCCAGTCGACCCGCGCTCGTCCTGCTCCAGCTCCTGGTCTTCGTCACCTATATCTTCGGACCCACCGCGACCTTCGCCGAAGACCCGACCCCGGAGCCGACGCCGACCGAATCGGTCGCGCCCGAGCCCTCGACAGACCCGACGCCGGAGGCAACACCGGCACCATCTGAGCCGGATCCGACTCCTGCCCCCTCGGAGCCCGATCCGTCCGTCGCCCCCGACCCGACCGCTTCCCCCGACCCCGATCCGACTCCTGCCCCCTCGGAGCCCGATCAGACCCCCGGCACGCGCCCCTACCTCGTCACCTTCGCCTCCGGCACCGATGACGCCCGCCAGCTCGAGATCCTCGCGAGCGCGAACGTCACCGATGAGAGCGCCATCCCGCAGCTCAGCATGCGCAGCGTTCTCCTCCACGAGGCCAGCTACTTCGACGAGCTCTCGGCGCTCAACGCCTTCGCCGAGGTCGTGCGCGTCGATCTCGACCGGACCCGCGCCGTCGAGGCCGCCCCCTCCGACACCTCCTACGCCGATCAGTGGTCGCTGCCGAAGATCGGCTGGGATCAGCTGTATGGCACCGTCGGCATCGCCGGCACGTCAACCGTCGCCGTCCTCGATACGGGCGTCGACGCCACCCATCCGGACCTTGATGGTGTCGTCCTACCCGGCACCTCGGTCCTGGATGGGTCGAACGGCCTGAGCGACCCGAACGGCCACGGCACCTGGATGGCCGGCATCGTCGCGGCCGAGACCGATAACGGCACCGGCATCGCCGGCACCGCCTACGCGGGCGTCTCCGTGCTGCCCGTCACCGTCCTCGGCGCCGATGGCACCGGCCAGGACAGCGACATCATCGCCGGCGTCGTGTACGCCGCCGATGCGGGCGCCGACGTCATCCTCATGTCCTTCAGCAACCCCGGCTTCTCGCCCGCCCTCCAGGCGGCGATCGACTACGCCTGGGCCTCCGGAGCCGTCCTCGTCGCCGCCACCGGCAACGACGGCTCGAGCACTGCAACCTTCCCGGCCGGGGACCGCGGCGTCATTGGCGTCGCCTCGACCGATGCCTTCGACGCCCTGGCCGCCTCCTCGAACTACGGAAGCTCCGTGTTCCTGGCGGCGCCGGGCGTCGATATCGCTACTACCTCTGCTGGGGGGAGCGTCGCGACCATCTCCGGCACCTCGGCTGCTGCCGCCGAGGTCGCCGGAGCCGCGGCCCTTCTCCTGGCCAACGAGCCCGCCCTCTCGAACGGCGTCGTCGTGTCGCGCCTCGCGCGCACCGCCGATCCGGCCGGCAATCCCGGTGAGACCGGCAACGGCCGCCTCAACCTGGCCCGCGCCATGGCCGATGCCTCGACCGATGCGATCCAGCCCGCCGGCGCTGCGCCGGTCGGCGAGCGGCGGCCCGCTCGTCGGTCCGTACGTGGTGGGGGCTGCCGATGAGATCAGCGGGATCGTGAAGAACGACCTGGACAACGACGGCATTGACGACGGCGCAGGGGAGCCCCTGCTTGCTGGCGTCTCGGTCATCCTCTGGGAGGACCTCGACAACGACGGGGTGTTCGAGCCCACCGGGGCTGATGCGCCATCAATCCGGACCTCGATCAGCTCCGCGCTTGGCGCCTGGTCCTTCACGACCAATGCGGATTTCAATAACAACAGGCGCTACTTCGTCTCGATCGGCGCAGGTCATACGGCTACCGGCGCCTTCGCGTGCACGATTCGGGTCGGTCAGGGACTCAGTCGTCGGGCGTAACTGGTTCAAGTGTCCTGAACATTCGGTTCGGGAACGGAAATCCCAACTGCACCACCGGCAAGTTCATGGTCCGGACGGCGAACTCGGCGCCGACCGACATCGCCCTCAACGACCAGCTCATCGCCGAGAACGCCGGCGCCAATGCCGAGGTCGGCACGCTTCAGACCACCGATCCGGATGCCGGCGACACGTTCACCTACACCCTGGTCGCCGGCACCGGGACTGCCGACAACGCCGCCTTCAACATCCTCGGCAACAGCCTGCGCGCCAACGCCTCGTTCAACTTCGAGGCCGACAGCTCCTACACGGTCCGCATCCGGACCACCGATGCCGGCGGCCTGTTCTACGAGGAGGCCTTCACGATCACGGTCACCAACGTCAACGAGACGCCGACCGACATCGCCCTGTCGCAACAGCACGATCGCCGAGAACGCCGGCGCCAATGCCGCGGTCGGCACGCTTCAGCACCACCGATCCGGATGCCGGCGACACGTTCACCTACACCCTGGTCGCCGGCACCGGCGTCGGCCGACAACGCCGCCGTTCAACATCCTCGGCAACAGCCTGCGCGCCAACGCCGTCGTTCAACTTCGAGGCCGAAAGCTCCTACACGGTCCGCATCCGGACCACCGATGCCGGCGGCCTGTTCTACGAGAAGGCCTTCACGATCACGGTCACCAACGTCAACGAGACGCCGACCGACATCGCCCTGACGAACAGCACGATCGCCGAGAACGCCGGCGCCAATGCCGCGGTCGGCACCCTCACGCACGACCGATCCCGATGCCGGCGACACGTTCACCTACACCCTGGTCGCCGGCACCGGCTCGACCGACAACGCCGCCTTCAAGATCGTCGGCAACGGCCTGCGCGCCAACGCGCTCGTTCAACTTCGAGACCAGATAGCTCCTACACGGTTCGCGTCCGCACGCACCGATGCCGGCGGCCTGTTCTTCGAGGAGGCCTTCACCATCACGGTCACCAACGTCAACGAGACGCCGACCGACATCGCCCTGTCCAACGAGCAGCGATCGCCGAGAACGCCGGCGCCAACGCCGCGGTCGGCACACTTCAGACCACCGATCCGGATGCGGGCGACACGTTCACCTACACCCTGGTCGCCGGCACCGGCGTCGACCGACAACGCCGCCTTCAACATCCTCGGCAACAGCCTGCGCGCCAACGCCTCGTTCGACTTCGAGGCCGAGAACTCCTACACGTCCGCATCCGCACCACCGATGCCGGCGGCCTGTTCTTCGAGAAGGCCTTCACGATCACGGTCACCAACGTCAACGAGACGCCGACCTGCGCCAGTCCGCAGAGCGGCACGACCGCCGAGGATGTCGACCTCAACGACAACCTGCTGTGCACCGATGTCGACGGCGACAGCCTGACCTACAGCCTGGTGGCCAACGCCGCCAACGGCGACGTGACCGTCAACCCTGACGGCAGCTTCACCTATGACCCGAACCTCAACTTCAACGGGTCGGACAGCTTCACCTTCCAGGCCAGCGACGGCAGCCTCGACTCGAACGTCGCCTTCTTCAACATCACCGTCACCGCCGTGAATGACGCGCCGACCTGCCACCGATCCGAGAGCGGCACCACCGCCGAGGACACGGACCTCGACTGGCAACCTTGGTGTGCACCGACCTCGACGGCGACAGCCTGACGCTACAGCTGGTGGCCAACGCCGCCAACGGCGACGTCGCCATCAACCCTGACGGCAGCTTCACCTATGACCCGAACCTCAACTTCAACGGGTCCGACAGCTTCACCTTCAAGGCCAGCGACGGCACCGCTCGACTCCAACACGGCGACCTACAACGATCACGGTCACCGCGGTCAACGATGCGCCTGTGGCCAACGACGACGAGGCGACCACCGACGAGGACACCGCGGTCATCATCGACGTCGCTACTCAACGACACCGACGTCGACGGCGACAGCCTGACCATCACCGACAACGACCCGACCAGCGTCGAAGGCGGCTCGGTCACGCTGCCTAACGGCACTTGCACCTACACGCCGCCGCCGAACTTCAACGGCGACGACAGCTTCACCTACGACATCAGCGACGGCCGGGCGGCACTGCGAGTGCCACGGTCACGATCCATGTCACCGCGGTCAACGACGCGCCGACCTGTGTCGATCGCAGAGCGGCACCACCGACGAGGATGTCGACGCTCAGCGACAGCGTGGTGTGCACCGACGTCGATGGCGACAGCCTGACCTACGCCTGGAGACCGATGCCAGCAATGGCAGCGTGACCCTCGACCGCCGACGGCAGCTTCACCTATGACCCGAACCTCAACTTCAACGGGTCCGACAGCTTCACCTTCAGTGCCAACGACGGCACCGTCGACTCCAACATCGCCACCTACGACATCACGGTCACCGCGGTGAACGACGCGCCGACCTGTGTCGACCGCAGCGCGGCACCACCGACGAGGAGACGACCTCGAGCGACAGCGTCGTGTGCACCGATGTCGATGGCGACACCCTGTCTACAGCCTGGCAGACCGATGCCGGCAATGGCAGCGTGACCTTCGAACACTGACGGCAGCTTCACCTACGACCCGAACCTCGACTTCAACGGGTCCGACAGCTTCACCTTCAGTGCCAACGACGGCACCGTCGACACCAACATCGCCGACCTACGACATCACCGTCACCGAGGTCAACGATGCGCCGGTTGCTCGACCGACAGCGGCACCGCCGACGAGGACATCGACCTCGCACGACAGCGTCGTGTGCACCGACGTCGATGGCGACACCCTCACCTACGCCGTCGGAGACCGATGCCAACGTCGGCACCGTGGAACGTCGGCCGCTGACGGCACCTACGTACACCCGAACCCCAACTTCAACGGGTCCGACAGCTTCACCTCCAGTCGCCGAACGACGGCACCGTCAACAGCAACGTCGCCACCTACCGCATCACGGTCACCGCGGTCAACGACGCGCCGACCTTGCCGCCGCGACTCGGCACCACCGACGAGGACACGCGAGCCTCACGACAGCGTCGTGTGCACCGACGTCGATGCGCGACACCCTGACCTACGCCCTGGCCAACCGATGCCAACTGGCACGTGAGCGTCGAACCCTGACGGCACCTTCACCTACGACCCGGACCCCGACTTCAACGGGTCCGACAGCTTCACCTACCGGCCAACGACGGCACCGTCGACAGCAACGGCGCCGACCTACGACATCGACCGTCGACCAGGTCAACGACGCGCCGGTCGCCGACGACGACACGGCCACCGTGGCCGAGGACGACAGCGTCACCCTCGACACCGCGCGCCAACGACAGCGCCGGTCCGGCCGACGAGTCGGCCCAGACCCTGACCGATCACCGTCGTCAGCGACCCGGCCAACGGCACCGCCGTCATCAGCTCGATGGCCGGTGACCTACACGCCGGACGCCAACTACAACGGCCCCGACAGCTTCAGCTACACCGTCCAGACGACGGCACCACCAACGGCGGCCGACCGTCAAGACGCGACACGGCACGTGTCAACGTCACCGTGACCGAGGTCAACGACGCGCCGGTCGGCCACGACGACAGCACGACCATGGCCGAGGACACGGCGCGGTGACCTTCGACCTCGCTGCCACCAACGACAGCACCGGTCCGGCCAACGAGTCGGGCCAGACCCTGACCGTCATCGCCGTCACGCACCCGGCCAACGGCACGGTCGACCATCACCGGCAGCGGCGTCACCTACACCCCGGACGCCAACTACAACGGCCCCGACAGCTTCACCTACACGGTCCAGGACAACGGCACCACCAACGGCGCCGACGACTTCAAGACCGACACGGCACGGTCAACGTCACCGTCACCGAGGTCAACGACGCGCCGGTTGTGACGGCGCCTGCCAATCAGACGGTTAGCGAGGGAGGCACAGCATCGATCTCGGCGGCCTTCACCGATGTCGAGGTGGCGCGCATACCTGCCAGGTCAATTGGGGCGAAGGTGCGCCGGTGGCAGGCCTCATCACCCAGAACCCGGGTGGCACGAGCGGCACCTGCACGGCCTCCCACGTGTATGCCGATGACAATCCCAGCGGGACGTCGAGCGACAACTACACGGTCAAGCGACGACTGTGACGGGATCAGGGCACCAACGAACAGTGCTCTCGGACCCAGAGCGACCGAAGTCCGCGACGGTGACCGTCAACAACACAGCGCACTGACATCACGGCGCCGACGCACGTTCAATCAGCTGTCGGGCAACCTGAATGGGACGGTGATGTACACCGACCCAGGTCCCATCGCCACCGAGCACGGATGACCGTCGCGTTCGCATACGCCTGGACAAGACTGTCCGTGGCCGGAGACCGCGAGCGGGTCGCAGACGAACTCCGTACTCGGATCGTGACCCGAACTCAACCGGTCGCACGACGTGACGGGCGTGCACTCTCGATCCTGGGCGCTACACCATCCAGGTGACGATCAGCGTCACCGATGACGACACTGGATCATCCTCTGTGGTCCACAACGTCGGGAGCGGGCCTCGACTTCTATGACGCGCAGCTTCCGGCCGCCGATCAGGAGGACGAGCGGAACATCGCCAAGTACGGCAATGTCGTGCCGGTCAAGGTGGATCCTGCTGAGCATGTGCTTCCCGGGCACGAACGTCGACGACCAGTGCCGCTCCACATGACGGTCGTGAAGGGCAACATGACCGGCGATGCGTGACCTCGACGACACGAACGTCGTCGTCGACAACGTGAGCAATGCGGACACCGGCTCGCAGATGCGGACGGGTCGACAGCATGCTACATGTACAACCTGACGCACGAAGACCGGGTTCGTCGCAGGCCAGGACTACACGATCCGGATCCGCGATGGAGCTCGATCAATGGACCGATCATCCTGAAGGCGCTGTTCCTGCCCAAGAAGTAGCTCCGAGCCGCTACTAATCCCGAAGGGCGGGCCGTATGGTCCGCCCTTCGGCATTGCCCGGGCGATAGCATCGGCCTGATGGCAATGACCACCCGCGGGCTCGTGTTCGGTGGCGCCGGGCGCCCGCTCGAGATCGAGGACCTGCTGCTGGACGAGCCGCAGGGCGGCGAGGTGCTGGTCCGGATGGTGGCCTCGGGCGTGTGCCACTCGGACCTCCACGTCGTCGACGGCGAGTGGGATCGGCCGGCGAACGTCGTGCTCGGCCACGAGGGAGCCGCCATCGTCGAGGCGCTCGGCCCGGACGTGCCAGCCGACTCGCTCCGGGAGGGCGACCTCGTCGTCCTGGCCTGGACGGCGCCGTGCGGCAGCTGCGCCGCCTGCCAACGGGCCGAACCCTGGCTCTGCACCCAGCCCCGCGGCAGCGGGCATCGGCTTCAGCCCGACGACGTCCGGCTGCGCCGAAAGGACGGGACGCCCATCGGTGTCTACTCCGGGATCGGCACCTTCGGCGAGCGCCAGGTGGTCGCGCACGAGGCCGCGATCCCGATCGATCCGGGCACGCCACCCGAGCTCGCCGCGCTGATCGGCTGCGCGGTGACGACCGGCTTCGGCGCGGTGGTCAACACGGCCGGCGTCCGGGCGGGGGAGAGCGTGGTCGTCATCGGTGCCGGAGGCGTCGGGCTGTCGGCCGTCATGGGAGCGCGCTTCGCCGATGCCGGCCCGATCGTGGTCATCGACACGAACCCCGAGAAGCTCGAGCTGGCGCGGCGCGCCGGCGCCACGCACGCGTTCCAGCCGTCGGAGGCGGACGCCATTCGCGACCTGACCGATGGAGGAGCCGATCACGTCCTCGAGGCGATCGGCCTGACGGAGACGGTCGAGCAGGCGATCGAGCTCGTGCGGCCGGGCGGGATCGTGACGCTGGTGGGCATGACGCCGCAGGGACGGCGAGCCGGCATCGACGTCTATCGGTTCGTCGAGGACGGCAAGCAGCTGCGCGGCTCGAACTACGGCTCGGCGACGCCGGCGGTCGACTTCCCGCGCATCGCATCGCTCTACGCGGAGGGCCGCCTGCCGCTCGATCTGCTCGTGACGGAGCGCATCGGCCTTGAAGGCGTCGAAGGCGCCCTGGACGCCATGCGCCGCGGCGATGGAGCGCGACGGGTGGTCGTGTACTGATCAGGGAAACGAAGAGCCCGGACCGTGCGGCCCGGGCTCTTCGCCATTGGAGGAGGAGTTGAACTAGGGCTTGCCGTGGCCTCCGCCGTTGCCGTTCCCTCCGCCGTTGCCGTGAGTCACGGTCGCGGCGCTGCGCGCGGCGAGTCGCTCGGCCTTTGCGGCGGCTCGGGCTTCGGCCCGCTCAGCCTTCGCAGCTGCTCGTGCGTCCGCCCGCTCGGCCCGCGCGGCTGCCTTCTCGGCCCTGGCGGCCAGCTTGTCGGCCGCACGCACTTCCTTGGCTGAGGCCTCTTCGGTGTCTGCCTCGTCCTCGGTGGCGGCGTCTTCCTCAGTGGCTTCCTCGTCGGCATCCTCTTCGGGCGGGGTCAGGCCCCAGCAGATGTAGCGAGCATGCGTGCTGACCCACTCGCCGTGGTTCGCAGCGTCGGACTCAGCCTCGTCCTCGCCGGAGGTCTCCTTGTTGGCAGCCTCTGAGACGCACTCGCCGTGCTCGGCGCCGGTGACATCGGTCTCGTCCGCCTCGTCGGCGTCCTCGTCGGTCTCTTCGGCGTCCTCATCGGTCTCGTCCGCCTCATCGGCGTCCTCTCGTCGGCCTCGTCGCCGTCTTCGTCGACTTCATCGGTGTCTTCGTCCTGGTCGACTTCGTCGTCGGTGGGCGCGTTGTCGCCGAGGACGAGGTCATGGACGAAGCCGGCGATCGTCTGACCGCGGTTGCTGGTCTCGTCGGCCGGATCGGCGCCGAATGCCGCAGAGATGGACAGGGTGACGAGGAATGCCCCTCCGATCAGCGCGAGCCATGTGGAACGGAACTTATGCATGAGCGATGAAAGCCTCCCGTTGGCGACGCGCGGGGCAGTGCGTGCGCCGGGTCAAAGCGGCGCGGATATCGCGCCTGATAGATAACCCGTCGAGCATGGCAGCCGATGGCCCGCCTGCGGGCCGTACATGCGTCCCGAAGGGCGGGGACCTTCTTCGCCGTGTGAGCGTGGGGACGGTGCGCCGATGCAACGGCGGAGCCGGACGCGCCAGGTGCGTTTGACCCGTGGGGCGGGTCTACGCGCGAAGATCGGGCCGAAACAGGCGAGCTCCGTCGCGATTTGACCCGTGGGACGGGTGAAACGCCGCAGAGCTCCGGCTCCTTCGCGCTAAGACCCGTGGGGCGGGTCATCGGGCGACAGCGCGCCGTCTCCGCCTCGGTATGACCCGTGGGGCGGGTCATCGGCGCACGGAACCCCGGATCAGCGCTTGCGGGCGGCCCGCAGCAGGACGTCGATGGCCTCGCGATAGCGGGCGCCGGAGGGATGCCGGCGCAGCCAGTCGAGGTAGTCGGGGTCGCGCTGCGCCACCTCGCGCAGGGTCCAGCCCTGGTAGCGACCGAAGTCGAGCCGAGGGCCGCCTGGCTCGGCGTCGAGCGGTCCCCGGGGCGCCCCGTGAGTGGCGTCCTCGGCGGGCGTGGGTGGGGGAGCGCGGCGCCGGTCCGACTCCCATTTCTGGCGTTTGGCGGGGTCGCGGACGAGGGCATAGGCCCAGTTGAGGTCGGTCATGCGGCGCTCCGCCCACTCGTCGAGCGGCGCCGAAGCGTCGGGGTGGACCTTGCGCGCCAGCACCCGGTAGGCCGCCTTCATGACGTCCGGGTCGGCATCGGGCTGCACCTGGAGGATCCGATACGGATCGCGCCTCTCCATCGGTCCCGCTAGGTCAGCGCCCGCTCGACGACCTGGCGCAGGACGGGCAGCGGCAGCGCACCGTCGCCCAGGACCGCGTCGTGGAAGCGGCGGATGTCGAAGCGATCACCCTGGCGTTCGCGAGCCTCGGCGCGCAGCCGGAGCAGCTCGAGCTGCCCGAGCTTGTAGGCGAGCGCCTGGCCGGGATAGGAGATGTATCGGTCCACCTCGTTCTCCACGTTGTTGAGGCCGAGCGCCGAGTGGGTGGACATGAAGTCGATCGCCCGCTGCCGCGTCCAACCGAGCGCGTGCATGCCGGTGTCGACCACCAGTCGCGAGGCACGCCAGGCGTCGAAGCTGAGCACGCCGAAGCGGCCGATCTCGCTCGAGAGCAGGCCCATCTCCTCCGACAGCCGCTCGGTGTAGAGGCCCCAGCCCTCGATGTACGCCGTGCTGCCGTTGAAGCGCCGGAAGGCCGGCAGGTCGGTCAGCTCCTGCATGATCGCGAGCTGGAGGTGGTGGCCGGGCACGGCCTCGTGGAAGGCGAGCGTCTCGGCCTCGTAGCGCGGCCGCGTCTCCGGCGCGTAGGTGTTGATGTAGAACTGGCCGGGACGGCTGCCGTCCGCCGCCGGGTCGCGGTAGTAGGCGATGGTCGAGTGCTTCTCCTCGTGCGCCGGCATGACGACCACCTCGCAGGGAGCCTTCGGAAGGCGACCGAACCACTCGCCGATCGCGTCGTTCGCGCGCGCCAGCGACGCCCGCGCCACCTCCTCGATCTCCTCGCGGGTCTTGAAGTAGAGGTCCTTGTCCTTGCGCAGGGCCTCCAGGGTGTCGTCCAGGTCCGTGGTGCCGAGCAGGCGAGCACCGAGCTCGACGAACTCGCCGTCGATCCGTCGAATCTCCTCGAGACCGATGGCGTGGACCTCCTCCGGGTCGACCTCGAGCGATGTGTACGCGCGCGCGAGCTTGGCGTACGCCTCGGAGCCGCCGGGAAGGTGCGACAGCCCCGGTTGATCGTCCGGTCGGGCGTGTGGAGCGATCTCGTCCGCGATCACCGTGCGATATCGCACGAACGCGGGGCGGATCTCCTCGCCGATGACCGCCAGCAGCTGATCGCGGATCTCGGGCGCCTGCTCGGCCGGCTCCATGAGCGGCCAATCGGCGTCCGGGCGGGCGAGCAGCTCGTCCAGCTGCCCGACCACCTTGATGCACAGCGTCGCCACGCCGAGTCGCCCTTCGGCGGCGCCGCGGCGCAGGTTCTCGATGGCGGTGTCGAGGTAGGCGGGCATGGCGCCCCAGCGTGAGAGGAGCGCATCGGCCTCGGCCGCCGAGCGGATCGGCTGGAAGGAGGGAATGTTGAGGAGGTCGACCTGCGGGCCGTTCATCGGATCGACGTTGAAGGCGGAGAGATCGGCGTCCATGACGAAGCGCTCGACGATCAGCGCGTCCTCCAGCGCGGCGCGCGTCACGGGATCGGCATCCTCGCCGAGCTCAGCGAGCCGCCGATCGAAGGTGTCGAGCCGTCCGCGCCATGCGTCGAGGGCTTCCGTCGACTCGTCCTCGAGGCGGTCGTCGAATCGGCGCTCGCCGATCGCGGTGGCGAAGGTCGGGTGGTGCTCGAGGGACTCGTTCCAGAAGTCGTCGGCGAGCTGGTCGAGGGTGGTGGGTTCGGCGGCGGTGGTCACCCGGCCATCGTACCGATGCGCCGGGTGGCGCGCCGCCCGTTCGGTGCCTAGCGGGGCATCTGGGTCGTGTGTGGAACGGGGCCCTCGGCGTCGTCCTTGTCCTCCTCGGGCGCCTCGCCCTCGGGGTTCATGGCGTCGCCGGCCTCGCCCAGGCTCGCTTGCTCGTCAGTGATCGGATTGGGGAGCTCCTTGCCCTCCATCTGCTCGATGCTGTCCTGGGTGCGATCGGTGGTCTCCATCGGTTCACCTCCTGTGCACGAACCGATGCAAGTCCCGCGCCGCGGTCCTGTCGTCACGGCGTCATCTCGACGGCCACCGCCTCCGGCTCCGGCTGCCGCGTCGTCTGGGCGATCAGTACGGCGGCGATGACCAGCCCTCCACCGATGAGCTGCGGCAGGCTCAGCACCTGGTCCAGGAAGAGCCACGCCAGGAGGGCGGCAAGGACCGGCTCGGCGGTGGTCGCGATGCCCGCCACGCGCCGATGAGATCCATCTGAGCGCGGCCACCACAAGCCCGAACGGCAGGAGCGTTCCCAGCAGCCCGACGGCGACCACGCGCCAGGCGACCTGCGGGTCGGCGAGCAGCTCGACCGGCCATTCCCAGAGCGGGAGCACGACCGTCCAGATGAGCGCAGCGACGCAGAAACCGATGAAGAGCGTGGTCACCGGGTGGGTTCCCCTGCGCCCGGCCAGCTCCGCCGTTACCAGGTAGCCCGCGAACGTCACGGCTGCGGCGGCGCCCGCGAGGAGTCCGAGTGGGTCGAGGGGTTCCTGAGCTCCCGCCAGCGCTCCGCTGACGAGCACGGCGCCGGTGAGGGAGAGCGCTCCGGCCAGCCAGATCGTTGGCTGCGGGTTTCGGTGGGCGATGACGGCGGTGCCGGCCAGCACCAGCACGGGCGCCGTGTACTGGAGCGCGACGGCCACGCCCACCGGCACGCGGTCGATCGCCACGTAATACGAGAAGTTGACCGCAACGATGCAGGCGCCGAAGCCGATCAGCGCCGGGACGGCCGCGCGCGGCGGGCGAGTGAGGTCGCGGCGTGCAACGAGCAGGTACGCGGCGAGCGGGATGAGTGCGATGACCACCCGCGCCTGGGCCAGGCGCTCCGGGCTGACCCCGAGCTCGAACGCCCCGGCCGCGATCACCGCGTTCGCCGCCCAGCAGGCCGCCGCGGCGACGCATGCCAGCGTGGCGAGGAGGGTCCTGCTCATCGCCGCGAGGCTACCCCAGCGGCGCTTGACCCGTGGGGCGGGTCAACGACGAAGGAACGCCCGAAACCGTGGAGCTCCTCCGCGATTTGACCCGTAGGCGCGGGTAGATCGCGACGGAGCTCGCGCTCCTCCGCGCGTTGACCCGTGGGGCGGGTCATCGCATCGCTAGAGGATGACGATCCCATCGGCGCCCGGATCTCGGCCCTGCGTAAGCGCCGCCATCACGGCGCGAGTATTCAGGGGAAAGGATCTGCCGGAGCGCATCGGCTCGACGCGCAGGATCTCCCGATTCCGACCGCGAGTCCCGCACGAGGAGGATCATCCGCTCGAGCCCGGCGTCTCGCCGCTTCAGGTTGATCGTCGCGTTGCGAGCGCCTGGAGGTCATCCAGACACCGTCTCCGCCTCGACTCCCGGTTCGTTGCGGCAGCCCGGAGAGGAACAGGTCGAGCGCCCGCCGGTCTGCGACTCGTTGGGATCGGCCATTCCCGATGGCATCGCACCGATGCGGGCAGGCGTGCCTCGAATCGGGCGAGCAGCTGCAGGTGTGCCGCATCACGGACTGGCGGACCACCTGGAAACGCACGCACCCAGAGGTCGAGGCCCGACCGCGGCTAAGGAGCCTCGCTGCGTGCACGGTGGTCAGCCATGGCGCCTCGCCACGCTCGACCCGTCCGACCTCGGAGCCCGACAGCCCCGCCGCCGCACCGAGCGTGTCCTGGCTGATTCCGGCCATCCGGCGCGCCCTCCGAAGCTCGGCGCCGAGCATCTTGGTTCACCTCGCGGCCCTCGTCGGGCGCCGGCATCGATCGCTCGTTCGCGTACCGGCATGGCGCCGGATTCTGCGGTGCGTCGGCTTACGCAGCGCGTTACCAGCGCATTTGACCCGTGGGGCGGGTCAAGGCGAACGGAGCGACCGAACCCGGGGAGCTCCTCCGCGATGTCACCCGTGGGGCGGGTAGATCGCAGCAGAGCCTCGCTCCTCCGCTGCTTGACCCGTGGGGCGGGTCATCGGCCACGGAGCCAGGGCTAGCGGCGCCGAACCGCTACTTCATGCCCCGCAGGCGCAGGAACTCGGCATTGGACGGCTCGCGGCCCAGGAACGCGCGAACCAGCGCATCGGCGTCGCGGGAGCCGTTCGGCTCGAGGATCTCGCGCCGGTATTCGGCCCCGACGGCCGGCGACAGGACACCCTCGCGGGCGAACCGGCCGAACATGTCGTCGCCGATGACCTCGGCCCACAGGTAGCCGTAGTAGCCCGCGTCATAGCCACCCAGCAGGTGGCCGAAGCCGGCGAGCATGAACGTGCCCTCCGGGTACGGCATGCCGGTCACGGTGTAGGTGCGGCGCAGCGCGGCGTCGACGTCGGGGGCATCGGCCTCTGCATGGAGCGCCAGGTCGATCCCGCCGTAGAAGGCCTGGACCCCGATCCGGATGCCCTCGTCCACCCAGCGCGCTCGCAGCATCTGGTCGACGAGCTCGGCGGGGATGACCTCATCGGTCTGGTAGTGGCGCGCGAAGCGCTCGAGCACCGATGCGTCCCAGGTCCAGTGCTCCATGATCTGGGAGGGAGCCTCCACGAAGTCCCACTCGGTCTCCCCAGCGGAGAAGCGCGCGAACTCGGCGCGGGTCAGGCTCATGTGCAGGATGTGCCCGAACTCGTGGAAGAGCGTCTTCACCTCGCTGTGCTTGAGCAGCGCCGGCGTGTCACCCGACGGAGGCGTGAAGTTGGCGAGGATGGCGTTGACCGGCGTGATCCAGCTGCCATCGCCGGACCGATGCCCCACCACCAGCGGAAACGCCGCCGCGTGGCCGAACTTGCCCTCGCGCGGGTGGAGATCGGCGTAGAAGTGGGCCAGCACGGCCTCGGACGCCGTGTCGCGGATCTCATACAGCCGCACCGATTCGTGCCAGGCGCCGGAGTCCGGAACGCTGCTGACCTCGAACCCCAGCACCTCGCCGCTGATCTCGAACATGCCCTCGAGCACCCGTTCGAGCGGGAAGTACTCGCTGATCCGGTTCTGGTCGACGCCGAACTCGGTGCGCCGCAGCGCGTCGTCGTAGTAGCGATGGTCCCAGGCGGTGATCGGTCCTTCGTGGCCGTCGGCGTGCAGCCCTTCGGCCAGCCGATCCAGCTCATTCCGAACCTGCCCGGCCAGCGGTGGCACGAGCTCCTCGTAGAAGTCGGCGACGCGCTCCGGCGTGCGCGCCATCTTGACCTCCATGGCGTGGTGCGCCCACGTCGGATGGCCCAGCAGGACCGCAACCCGGCGACGAAGGTCGAGCGCCTCGTCCAGCAGCGGCCGGTTGGCGGCGACCGCCTTGTTCCAGTTCTTGTGGAAGAGCTCTCGGCGCAGGTCGCGATCGTGCGCCTGCTCCAGGAACGGGTTCACCTCGGGGTAGTCGAGGCTGACCCGGTAGGTGCCCTCCCGCTCGCCCGGCGAGAGGCGCTCGACGTAGGCGTCGGGCAGTCCGGCGAGCTGCTCGCGCGTGACGTCGATCCCGTCGCTGTACTCGTTCAGGTTGCGCTGGAAGGCGACCTCCACCTCGACGAGGCGGGTGCGCAGCCGTTCGAGCTCCGCGCGCTCGTCGGGGCCGAGCTCGTGGCCGGCACGACGGAAGTCGCGCAGCCAGTGCTCCAGGAGCCGGGCGCGCTCGCCCTCCAGGGCCCGTGCCTCGTCGGTGTCGGCGAAGGCGCGAACGGCGTCGTACAGGTCGGAGCGGAAGACGACCGCCACCCGCCACTTGTTGATCCGCTCCTCGGCCTCGTTGCCGGCGTCGCGCACGGCGGAATCGGTGTGGACCTGGCCCATGAAGGCGCCGCGGCCGTAGGCCTGGATGAGCTCCGCGCCGGCCAGCTCGAGCGGCAGGAGCGTGTCGTCGAAGGTGGGGGAGCCGGCACTCGCAACGGCGCGGGTGACGTGCTCGTCCGCGATCGTGAGCGCCGCATCGGTCTCGGAACGGACCGAGTCGACCGTCACATTGGCGTAGTCGTACAGCATCGCGGCATCGTACAGGCGACGAGGTCAGAGGGTGATTCCGTACTTGGCCTTCAGCTCATCGGTCCAGTCGTCGAGGATCGTGAGGCCGTACTCCTCCGCCAGCGCCTTGTAGCGCTGCGTCCACTCAGGTCCGTGCTCCCGGAGCACCGGCGCGATCTCCTCGAAGTAGCGCTCCAGACCGCCCGGCATGACCACCTCGAGCACGCGCGCGGGCTCGTCGGAGAGATTCCACATCGCGTGCGGGACGTTGCGCGGCTTGATCAGCCAGCTGCCGGTCGGAACCTCCTCGACCGTGTCGTCGCCCGAGCGCAGGCCGATCGGCCCTGCCAGCACGAGCGAGAACTCGTCCTCCCGGGTATGGGTGTGTGGCTTGATGAGCGTCTTCGGCGGGATCGTCACTTCGAGCATCGAGAGCGTGCCATTGGTCTCGCCTGAGCCGATGCCGTACTTGAACACGACGTCGTAGAGCTCGATGCTGCGTGCCTCGTCCGCACGGATGACCTTCGGTTCCATCGGCACAGTCTGCTGGATTCGAGCGGCCGATGGTGCGCCACGTTCACCGCCGCGGGTCAGCCGCTGATGAACCGCCGGCGCATCCGTTCATCGCTGATGCGGAGGGTTCGCATGCGCAGCTCCGCGGCGCTGATGGCGCTCGCCAGGGTGGCCACCGGCTCCGAGTCTCGTGGCCCGCGCTCCGCATAGAGGGCCCGCCACAGGCAGAGCGCCTCGAGGAAGCGCCGGTCGTCTGGCGTTGGTCTTCGCGAGTGGCTGGTCTTTCTGGTCATCGGTTGTTTCCTGACGTTCGAAATGCAGAAGTTGTGCCGAATTCGGCGGCGATCGGTTCACCATGCATCGTCCGGTCCGCGGCCCGGCTACGGTCAGACTTCGGCCATACTGCGGATGGTTTTGGGGACCACGGATCCAACCGAGAGGCAGCACATGGACGTCATCCTCATCTTGTCCAGGATCATCCACGTCGGGGGCGCGATGATCTGGTTCGGAGGGGCGATCGTGTCGTCCTTCTTCCTGCAGCCGACCGTCGCGGCGCTGGGGATGCAGGCGCAGCCGTTCATCGAGCACCTCATGGTCCGCCGCAGGATGGGAGTCATGTTCCCCATCGTCGCTGGGCTGACGATCCTGAGTGGAGCGGTCCTCTACTGGCGCGACTCGAACGGATTGCAGGCGGCCTGGATCACCTCGCCGACCGGCCTCGCGTTCACCATCGGCGGGCTCGCGGCGATCGGCGCCTTCGTGCTGGGCGGGATCCTGATCGGCCCTGGGGTCGGCGAGCAGGCCGCCGTCGCGCGCGAGCTCGCCGAGAGCAAGGCTGAACCCACCGCGGAGCAGAACGCGCGACTGGCCAGAGCCGCGGGAAAGCTCAAGCTGGCCGGCCGGATCGATCTCCCGCTGCTCCTGCTCGCCGGGCTGACCATGGCGGTCGCGCGCTACCTGTAGGTCGCGCTCTAGGCGTCCGAGGGAGCCGGGCTCCAGCCCTCGGCCAGCGCCCACAGCGTGGCCGACGCCATGAGGATGTCGTACGGCGGGATCCTTGATGTCGTAGTAGGCGTCGACGTCGCCGCCGACATGGCGAGCCAGCGCGCTCTTCGTCTCGCCGACCGCCGCGGCAGCCTCGGGGTGGGTCCGCAGGTAGTCGCGGAAGATGAGCGGGTAGCGCTGGTTGAATCGCCCCTCGACGCGGACGTGGATGTGCGTCGGCCGCTCACCGGGCGGCGGCTCGACCATGCGCTTCTCGAGGTCGTGGTCGGGCAGGTCCATGCCGGGCGGCATGTGGTCGCGCGTGTTTTCGGGGACGTTGACGAAGCCGGCGCTCGTCAGCAGCGCCACCGCGGCGTCGAGATCGAGCACGCTGACCTGAACGTCAATCACGTCCTTGGCCGCCAGGCCGGGAACGGCCGTCGAGCCGATGTGGTCGATGCGGAGTGCCGCGTCGCCGAGCGCCGACCGCAGCCGCCGCCCGATTGCCGCGAACTCGCCCGGCCATCGGTCCTGGTAGGGGACGATCTCGATCACGCGAGCGAGCGCCGGGAACTTACTTCCTCTTCTTGCCGCCGGCCGCCTTGGTGCCGCCCTTCGGCTTCTTGCCGCCACTCTTGGAGCCGGGTCCCTTGTCGGGCATTGGGTTGCCTCCTTGGATGGATCGAACGGTGAAGACTCTAGTCACGCTTCACCGATTCGTCACGCCTTTGCGTGCCCGACTTCCTGGACCAGCCACACGTTCCCGTCCGGATCGCTGAACTGGAGGTAGGTCCCGTAGTCGGTGCGTTCGGGATGGACCCCGGGCGTCTGGCCCTCGGCGCCGAAGTGGAAGGGCTCGCCGATGTCGATTCCTCGGCCGGCGAGCTCGTCGCGCGCGGCCTCGATGTCGGTCACGACCAGGTGAAGTCCCTGGTAGGAGCCCGGCTCGGACGTGGAGAGCCCGGTTCCGATCGTGATCGAGCACGCCGAGCCCGGCGGTGTCAGCTGGACGACGCGGAATGCGTCGCCGGCCCGATGGTCGACGTCCAGGTTGAAGCCGGCCTTCTCGTAGAACGCCTTGGCCCGGTCCACGTCGGAGACCGGAACCACCACCATTTCGAGTTTGAAGTCCACGTTGCTTGCCTCCTGCTAGGTCGGTCACGATAGCGACTGTCACCGGATGAAACGTCGGCATCGGCGAAAGCTCATCGGTCGACCGATGAGATGGCCGGGGTTTTCGCGTCCGGTACCATCGATGCGTCACGCGATGGCGAATCCGAGATGGAGCAGCAGATGACAGACCTCATGATCACCGGTCTCGCGGGCGACGCTCGCGAAGTCGCGCGCGGGGACCTGGACGCCCTGGCCGCCGATCTCGAAGGTACCGTGCTGTACCCCGACGATGAGGGATTCGCGGAGGCGACCCTGCTCTGGAACGGGATGATCAAGAAGCGGCCCGCCGTGGTGATTCGGCCCGAGACCAACCTGGACGTGGTCAGGACCGTCAACTTCGTTCGCGAGCACGAGCTGCAGCTGTCGATCAAGGGCGGGGGGCACAACATCGCGGGCCTGGCGCTGTCCGACGGCGGTGTCACGCTGGACATGTCGGGGCTCAAGGGCGTCGACGTCGACGCCGAGTCGCTCCTGGCGCGGGTCGGCCCGGGCTGCACGCTCGGTGACGTCGACAACGCCACGCAGGAGCACGGCCTGGCATCGACGCTCGGCTTCGTCTCGGCAACGGGCGTGGCGGGGCTCACGCTCGGCGGTGGCTTCGGCTACCTGACGCGTCGGTTCGGCTGGACGGTCGACGATCTCGAGGAGGTCGAAGTCGTGACCGCCGATGGCAGCGTGCGGCGTGCGTCCCGCACCGAGAACGAGGATCTCTTCTGGGCGCTGCGCGGCGGCGGCGGCAACTTCGGGGTCGTCACCGAGTTCGTCCTTCGACTGCATCCGGTCGGTCCGGAGGTGACAGCCGGACTGATCGCCTGGCCGGCTTCCGAGGCCGATGCGGTCCTGCAGCTGTATCGGTCTGCCGTCGAGTCCGCGCCGCCCGAGCTGACCCTGGTGGTTCTGCGCCGCAATGCGCCCCCGGCACCGTGGGTGCCCGAGGCAGAGCATGGCAAGCCGATCATCGTCATCGTCGCCTGCCACTCCGGGACGCCGGAGCAGGCGCAGGCCGATCTGGCGCCGATCAAGTCGCACGGCCAGCCGCTTGCCGATCTGATCCAGGCCAAGCCGTACATCGCACAGCAGTCGATGCTCGATGCGACGCAGCCCAAGGGGATGCACTACTACTGGAAGTCGGAGTTCCTCGGCGGCCTCAGCGACGACCTCTTCGAGACCTACAACGCGCAGTTCGTCGATCAGAAGGCGCCGGCGAACCAGATCGTCCTGTTCCACGTCGCCGGTGCCATCAACGAGCACGCCGAGGATGACGGCGCCATGGGCAATCGAGAGGCCGCCTTCGCCTGCGTGATCCAGGCGATGTGGCCGGGGGACAGCCCGGCCGGAGAAGCCAACCGCGACTGGGTGCGATCCGCCTGGCAGGCGCTCAAGGCGTACTCCACGGGTGGCAACTACGTGAACTTCCAGACCGCTGACGAGTCGGATGAGCGAACGGCGGAGTCGTACCGGGACAACTACAAGCGTCTCGAGACGATCAAGGCCAAATATGACCCGTCAAACCTGTTCCAGGTGAACCGAAACATCCGTCCCTGACCGCGCGATGGGGCCATTGCCGTAGTCCTCGACTCGCAAGGCAATGACCCGCCCCACGGGTCTTAGAGCGAAGGAGCCGGAGCTCTGTCGCGATCCACCCGTATTGCGGGTCAAATCGCAGAGGAGCTCGGCCTGCTCGGGCGCTCCGTCGCGCTTAGACCCGCCCCACGGGTCAAACGGCCCCGAGCTGTGACGAACCGCGAGGAAGTTCGACCGCTCACTGACGCTGGGCGTCAGCTGCGAGGTCCAGTCGGACGAGCAGGCGGGGGAGCCCGCCGCTGTGCCCGTCGGTGACCAGCGCTCGGCGGAACCCGGCGGCGTCGAACATGGAGGCGATGCCCACGAATCCGGCACCGACCTCCACGCGCCGTCCCTCGGGATCGATCGGGTAGGCCTCGACGCCCGGTGCGCCCGCACGCCGTGCCGCGTCCACGACGCCGTCGAGCAGCGCCCTGGCGATGCCGCGCCGGCGATAGCCCGCGCGGATGCGGAAGCAGCCGATGGACCAGACCGGGAGGTCATCCAGCGCCGGGATCGTTCGCGAGTTGACGAGGCGCGGCGTCTCGGTCCGAACCGCCACGCCGACCCAACCGACCGGCACTCCCTCGAGGTAGGCGAGGAAACCGGGTGCCGGTGGTCCGCCCCGCATCTGCTCGCGAAGGAGCTGGGTTCGCGGCTTGCCGCCCGAGATCGCCTTCGTGTCGAGTCCACGCCACGCCTGGCACCAGCAGCCCTGCTCGCCGCTCCCATCCAGCACCTCGCGGACGTCGGACCACCTGCTCTCGGTGGCGGGGACGATCTCGGGAGCGGCGGCATCGGTCACGGGTCTCACCCTAGCAACTTGCCACGCGGATGAAAATCGGAGCATGTCCAAGCCGATACCGACCATCGACCGTCCGGCCATCCCCGCGGAATATGGGGTCACGAAGGCGACCGAGTTCGTCGACTGGAAGCACGTCGAGGACCGCCTCGCCGCTGACCGGGTGTACTGGATCGCGACGGTCGGCAATGGCGGCCGGCCACGCATTCGCCCGATCGATGGGCTCTACCTCGACGGCGCGATCTACGTGGGCGGCAGCCCGGAGACGCGATGGGTCCAGGAGGTGCGGGCCAATCGGCACGTCAGCATCCATCTCGACGGGGTCGACGACGTCGTCATCATCGATGGCGTGGCGGAGACGCTCATGCCTATCGACGATGACCTCGCCGAACGGCTTGCCGCCGCCTCGAACGCCAAGTTCCCCGAGTACGGGATGACGGCCGCGTTCTACAAGACCAACGGGGCGATCGCGGTTCGTCTGCGGAAGGTGATTGCCTGGACCGAGTTCACCAGGGACCCGACCCGTTTCCGCTTCGACGGCTGAGCGAGTCGATACACTGACCACCCCTGCAAGGAGACAACGTGAATTTCAACAGCATCCTCATCGGCTCCGAGGATCCGCAGCGCCTGGTGGACTACTACTCGAAGCTCTTCGGCGCGCCCGCCTTCTCGGAGGGCGGGTACACCGCGTGGCAGATCGGCACCGGCTGGGTCACCATCGGCCCGCACGACGAGGTCAAGGGCAAGAGCACCCACCCGGGCAGGCTGATCTGGAACATCGAGACGCCCGACGTCAAGGGTGAGTTCGAGCGCCTCAAGAACGCCGGCGCCACCGTCATCAAGGAGCCGTACGGCCCCGATCAGTCGCCGGAGGGGTGGATCGGCACGTTCGCCGACCCGGACGACAACTACTTCCAGCTCATGAGCCCGATGGGACCGCCAGGCTCGTAGGCACTCAGCCGCCTCGAAGGCAGGCCAGGCAGGCCTGGGCGGCACGATCGGGGACCGCGATGCGCGCCGATGGATTGGTCCACAGCGCCGCTCGTGCCTCCTCGGTCGCGCCCTCGCACCACACCAGGACGGCGCCGAGTCGCAGGTACCGCTCGTAGAACCCTCGGGTCCCCGCGAACCCCCGGCGGGTGAAGAAGTCATCGTCCTTCGCGTCCGCGCGGGCGCGTAGAGCCCTCGTCGCCGCCGCGACGTCGAACGTTTCGGCGCCGACGCCCTCGATCGCGAGGAGCACCGCGTTCGGCGCGCTCGGCGGGAGCTGGCGGAGCTTCGCGAGCAGCGGCCCGGCGTAGCTCGACGTGTCGGGCGACCGGTGCGGCCGCGTCACCTCGAGGTTGAAGCTCCGATGCTCACGGTAGATCACCGTGAAGTCGGGCCCTGGCTTCCCGGAACCATAGGCCTCGAATGCCAGCTCGATCCGCCGGTCGGCCAGCAGCCGATGCGCCACGGCCAGCTCCGCCCGGACGTCGCGTCTCGCGTCATCGTCGGCGGCGCCGCGGAGCTTCTTGCGGATCTTGTCGCGATGCGCCTCCGCGAAGGCACGGAACCGCCTGGAATCCGCCAACCACGTGGCGATTTCCTCGGTCGAGGCGTCGCTGCCGGTGGCGCCGAAGAGCTCCAGTGCCAGTCGATCCGCCGCGGTGCCGGCAGCCGTCGCGCGCGCCATGCCGGCAATTATGGGGATTGGACCTCGTTGTCGGACGCATCGCCACCGTTGGTGCGCGATGACTGCCAGCCGATGAAGAGCAGGAGCATGCCGAGGCCGATGATCACCGCCGGCGCCAGCCAGGCGCCCAGCAGCCGCGTCGTGTCCCCGGCAAGGACGACGAGGCCGAGCGCCAGCAGCGCTCCGAAGATGAACGAGATCGGGTCGAACGGATGCCGCTTCATGTCAGTCATTCCCCTTCGGATGCCGCGCCGCGGTGCGCCGCATCCACGACGGAGACGCGGTCTTCTCGTCTCGCCTCGCCGGCTTCGTCCTGGATGCGATTTTCCGGAGAGGCACCCCAGGCGGCGGATCCCGATCTCGACCTTCTCTCCGCCCGCGAACGCGAGGTGCTGCGCTACATCGCCCGCGGCTATGCCTACAAGGAGGTGGCGCATCGGCTCGGGATCTCGATCAAGACCGTCGAGACGCACGTCTCCGCCGTGCTCCGCAAGCTGCAGCTCTCGAACCGGTACGAGCTGACCCGCTGGGCAACCGACCGAAGCCTGCTCTAGATGGGTGTAGACGATGTCGGTCCCGCGATGAGGCACGTTCGCACACTGACGGCCCTCGCGCTCGTCGCGGCGCTGGTGGGGTGCGCGGGCGTCGAGTCGTCCCCGACCGCGATGGCCGAACTCACGACCAGTCCTTCAGCAGCAGCTAGGCGGCCCGGCCGATCCCGACGCCGACATGCGCCCGGACCTCATGGTGGCCACGCCGGCGACGGTCGCCGCCGGCTCGACGTTCGAACTGCGCTTCCCGCAATCGACGCGTCCGAGGTCTCTGCGTTCGTGCTCGAGCGACCCGTGGACCGTTCATGGGTCCTTGCCTATCACCTGGTGGCCGCGGAACTCGGTGAGCAGCCGTCGTGGGCATGAGGCCGATGCGGAGATCATGATCGCCGCTCATTGGGCATCCTGGGACCGGGTCCAGATCTCGTTGCTGGTGCCCGATACGGCACCGCCCGGCGACTATCGGCTCTGCACCGACCTGGAATCGAAATATGCCTGCATCCCCATTGAGATCCTTCCGCCGTCGCCCTAGGCCGGGCGTCGGACTCAGCAACCACGGCGCGATCGAGGAAGGAGACCATGGCGAGCTGGAGCGAGTTCGAGGCAGCGGCGCCGGAGATGGCCGCCGCGGGTCATGAGGCACTCTTCCGCTCAGGGAGCGGCGAGGGCCTGCTCACCACTCTCGCCGGCGAGGGTCTGCCGCGCACGCACCCGGTCAACGTCGGGATCGTGGACGGCCGGCTGATGACCTTCGTGCAGGCCCGCTCCGCCAAGGCACGCGACCTCATGACCGATGGACGCTACGCGCTCCACGCGCACCTCGACCCGAAGCGACCGAACGAGTTCCTGCTCCGCGGCCGCGGAACCGTCGTCACGGATGCGAGCACGCGCGCGAAGGCCGTCGCCTCGTGGCCGTTCAACCCTGACGACTCGTACCCGCTCGTCGAGCTCGACATCGAGCACGCCCTGTTCGGCGACCGCGCCGATCCTGACGCGTGGCCGCCCGTGTACACCTCCTGGCGCCCGATCGGGAACGCAAGACCGATGAATCAGGCACGGCTCCGGTCTTATGGGCATGCGAAGGAGACAATGAGCCATGCCAGAGACGATTCCGGGCTTCGATGGGACGCTCATCGGTCCGGACGACGACGGCTACGACACGCATCGCGAGGTCTGGAACGCGGTCGTCGATCGACGCCCGGCGCTCATCGCGCGCTGCACCAGCGCAGCCGACGTCGCCGCGGCAATCGGCTTCGCGCGGCAACGCGACCTCGAGATCGGCGTGAAGTGCGGCGGGCACTGCGTGCTCGGGCTGTCGGTGCCCCAGGACGGCCTGATGGTCGACCTCACCCCGATGGGCGAGGTCCGCGTCGACCCGACCGCGCGTCGGGCGGTGGTCGGCGGCGGCGCCCTCCTTCGGTCCCTGGACCGAGCGGCGCAGGAGCACGGCCTGGCGACGACCGCCGGCAACGTGTCGCACACCGGCGTCGGCGGACTCACGCTCGGCGGCGGCATGGGCTGGCTGGCCCGGCAGGCCGGCCTGGCCTGCGACAACGTCGAGGCCTACACGGTCGTCACTGGCCGATGGCGAGACCGTCCGCGCCACGGCGACGGACCACCCCGACCTGTTCTGGGGGCTGCGCGGCGGGGGAGGCAACTTCGGCGTCGTGACCGAGTTCGAGTTCCGCCTCCATCCGGTGGCCGGGCACGTGCTCGTGGTGGAGCTCACGTTCGACGTCGCGGACGCCGTCGAGCCGATGCGCCGCTGGCGCGACCTCCTCGCCGATGCGCCACGCGCCGCCACGCTCACGGCTGATGCCGTGACCGTCGACGGGCGTCCGGTGGTGATCATCGGCTACGTCTGGGTCGGCGACCCCGACGAGGCGCTCGCCTACCTGCCGACGATGCGCAGCATCGGCACCCCGCGCGATGAATCGGTGAGCCCGATGAGCTACCTCGACCTCCAGAGCATCGGCGACGAGAACCATCACCACGGCAAGCGCCGATACTCTGCCGGGCACTACCTGCCCGAGCTGTCCGACGCGGCGATCGACGCATTCCTGACCCGCGGCGTCGCGGCAGCCGACGGCGTCGACTGGAGCCGGGTTGCGGCCGGCGGCTTCCAGGCGTACGGCGGCGCCATCGGCGAGGTCTCCAACGAGGACTCGGCGTTCAGCCATCGGGCGACGCTGGTGGAGTTCTTCGCCGGCCAGTCCTGGACCGATCCGGCCGAGGACGAGGAGCGCATGGCCTCGGCTCGCGCATTCGGCGCGGCGCTCGAGCCGTTCGCGACGGGCTCGTACGTCAATGCCCTGGCGGAGCAGGGTGAGGCCCAGGTGCTGCGGGCGTACGGCGCCGCGAAGCTCGCCAGGCTGGCCGCCGTGAAGCGCCGCTACGACCCGGACAACGTCTTCCACCTGAACCAGAACATCGCACCGGCGCCGTAGGTCCCGCTACAGCTCCGCGGCAATGCGCCGGGCGGTGTAGGCGGCCCATGGCTCGGCGGGCGTGGGATCGGTCTGCTGGAACTCGGCGTAGCTGCTGGCGAGGAAGGCCGCCAGCTCGTCGGCGGTGATGTCGTGTTCCGCCAACGCGCTGATCCCGTGTTCGACGGCATACGCGGCATACCATCGCGGCCAATCCTGGTCGTACACCCCGTTCAGCTCGGCTGCCTCATAGGCTCCGTGAGCCTGCTGCGTCTCGACGAGCAGCGCGTTGATTGCCTCGATACGGTCGGCTGCCATGCCGTCTCCTCTCGCGTCGATCTTCGGCGGACCCAATACTGACCGCAATCGTCAGAGGTCGAGGCCAAAGCGGATCAGATCGGTCTGACCGCCGGCGCTGACCGACACGTCGATGATCCAGTAGCCGCCCATCTGGAACGACATGCCCTCGACCCGATAGTCGCCGCCACCGAGATCGGCCGTCACCTGGGGCTGTGTCGGCATTCCGTGCCCGTGGGCGGGCATGTCGCCATCGATGGTGATGATGGCCCCCTCGACGGGCTGGCCGTCAGGCGTTTCGATATGGATGACCCATTCGTGGACGGCGTTGATCGGAGGCGTCCGAGGATCGCTCGTCCACGAGCCGACGAACTGGCCGTGCTCCGAGCCCACGCCCTCCTGGACGTTCGCCAGTGGCGTCGCACCGACGGACGGATCTGGAGATGGTGAGGCCGATGGGGGCTCGGCGGACGGACTCGATGTCGTGCCGCCATCCGCCGGCACCGATGGCGAGTGTGAGTCGGCGGGCAGGGCGCAGCCTGCGTGGAGGACGACCACGAGGATCACGGCAGTCAGCCTGGGCATCGGGTTCCTCTCGTGGCGGGTCATGGATCGGCGGGAAGCTCGTCGAGCGAGCGAAGGAAGGCTTCGAGCTGGGTCAGCTGGGCATCGGTCAGGTCGAGTGGCTCCAGCTCCGTCCGTCCGACCGCCGCCTGCGGAGCCGCTCGGTAGTGGCGCAGCACATCGATGAGCGAGGCAATCTGCCCGGCATGCATGTACGGCGCAGTCCTGGAGACGTTGCGCAGGGACGGCGGCTTGAAGGCGCCGGCGAAGGCATCCGCATCGTCACGCAGGAAGCGAAGCGCAACGCACGCGTCGGGGTCGGCGTCGCTCCATCGGCTCAGGCAGTTGAACTCGTCAGCCTGCACCAGGCCGATGCCGGCGCCACGCCCGAGGTCGGGCTCGCGTCCGGGCACCGGCGGGCACGCCGGTGTTGTGGAAGCCCTGGTTCGTGAAGAGCGGATCGTTGTGGCAATTCGTGCAGCCGGCCGGACCGATGAAGAGCCGCAGCCCGGCGAGCTCGTCATCGGTGAGGACGGCGACGCCGCGTGTCGTCCCCGGCAAGGACTGCCTCGACGAACTGATCGAAGCGGGATGGGCCGGGAACCAGGCCGCGTTCGAACGCCGCGATCGCCTTTCCGAGGTTCACGTACACCGTCGTGATGGCGTCGCGGTCCGCCGCCGACATCGCATCCCAGTTGGCGCTGGCGACGGGATCACTGACGGGACCCGCCGTCACCGGGAAGCGGTCCTCGTCGCCGAGGTCGGGGAGTGGGCCGAAGATGGCCTCGTATTCGGTTCGATAGTGCTGCGGCCACCACCTGCGCGTACATGCCGCGGTTGCCACCGTGCTCCGCGGCGTTCTCGAGCGGTCCGAGCGCCTGCGCCCACTGGCTGTCCTTGCGCCCGTCCCAGAAGAGCCACGAGCTGTAGGCGGTGCCGAGCACGGTCATCGTGCTGCGCGGGGTCTCGCCGATGCCCCGGCCGCGCGCGAGGCCGTCGGTGAATGCGCGCTCGGGCTCGTGGCAGGTGGCGCACGACACCTGCCCGTTGGCGCTGAATCGCTCGTCAAAGAAGATCGCCTCGCCCAGGGCGGCCGCGGCCGGATCATCGGCGACGCGGTTGGAAGGATCGGCGGGAAGCTCCGGGAGACTGCCGATCCAGAGCGAGCGGAGGCGTTCGAGCTCGTCCGGATCGAAGGAAGGCATCGCCGGCCGGGTCCGCGGCGCGCACCGATGGCGACGATGGTGCGGCGCAACCGGCCAGCACGCCGATGGCGCCGACGGCCGCCATGCCCAGGATGACTCTCACACTTCCCCGATGCGGCCGGGTGGCCGATCGTGACAGCTTCGGTCAGGGCTCCCGCAGCGTGAGGCTGACCGACCGGCTGCCGATCTCGACGGCGATGTCGACCTGCTCGAGCTCGACCGGCGCAGCTGGCCCCGCAGGTCGCGTACTCGGCGCGGAGCCAGCTCGCTGCGGCCGTCTCGACGTCCGGCGAGAGGACAGCGGCTGCGATGCGCGCGAAGAAGTCATCCACGCCGCGGAGGTCGAGCGCCTTGCCGTCGGTGCTGTCGATGCGCGCCTCGACGCCGACGACACGTCCGTCGTTCTCGGTCAGCAGCACGCGATGGACGTGATTCGGCAGCGTCGCCTCGCAGACGAGGCCCTGACAGACGATGCCCAACGGGGCGAGCGCCTCGCGCGCTGCCTCGGCGGTGCTGAACGGCCTCGGCCCTTGGCCCGTCGGCGGCTGGACCCGAGACCCGACGAGGTTCGCAACCAGCAGCCCGACAAGCACCGCCGCGGCGAGCGTCGTGAGTCCATGCCATGCCCAGCCTGAGGCGGCCGATGCGCGCTCCAACGAAAGGCCCGCCGGCCACGGCAGCCGGGTCGGGGATCACGTCACTGACCTCGGCTGCGGCGGCCGCGAGGCTGCGATCGAAGCGCGAGGCTCGCTCCGATTCGCGACGGCATGTCGGGCAGGTGGCGATGTGGGATCGGTCGAGGGGCGTCGCCGTACCGTCGAGGATTGCTCCGACGATGGCAGCCGTGCGGCCACAGCGGGCCAATGCGCGCTCGGTCATCGTTCGGCCTCGTTCCACTCGCGGTACATGCGGCGGCGCGTGCGGCTGAGGAGCTTGCGGACATTCGGGTAGGAGAGCGACAGGATCCGGGCGACCTCCTCGAGGTTGTAGCCATGGGCGTAGTGCAGCACGAGGATTGCGCGCTCGCGGAGCGGGAGACGCTCGATGAGGTCGCGCAGCGCGGGATCGCTGGCAGGGGCCTGATCTGCCACGCCGGGGGGTGAGACGGCCCTGCATCGCCGATCGTCTGAGGGCGCGATAGCAGAGGTTTTCCGCGATGCGCGCCAGCCATCGGTCCAGCGCGTTCACGTCGCGCAGCTGGCCGATTCGGCAGGCGGGCGGCGAGATAGGTCTCCTGGACGACGTCCTCCGCCGCCTGCGCGCCAAGGATCGATCGAGCGACGGCGAGCACGCGAGGACGAGCGCGATCGAATCGCGCGTCGAAGTCGTCCACCGAGAGCGGTGGGGTGTCGGCTCGGATCAGTTCCACCTGGATTCCACGCTACACCCGAGATGCACGAGGCACCCGACTGTGAACGCTATGGGATCAGGGAACCGCGGTCGCCCACCAGGTCCGATCCGGGCGGTACGGCGCCGCCGGCCGTCCCCTGGCGAGGGTCTCGAACCGATACACGAGCCCGGCCGCGGGATCGGCCTCGCGCTGCTCGTCGGTGAAGTCCTCGGTCGCCGTGGTGACGTAGAGCCGATCCAATCCAGGTCCCGCAAATGCGCAGGACGTGGTCTGCGCCGCCGGCACGATCAGCTCTTCGCGGAAGACTCCATCGGCGGAGTATCGGTTGACGCGTCCGGCTCCCCAGATCGCCACCCAAAGGTCGCCATCGGCGTCGACGGTCAGGCCATCCGGCGTCCCCAGGTCATCGGCCAGGTTGATGATCACCCTGGGGTTCGAGATGCTCCCCCGGTCTGCGTCGAAGTCGAATGCGTGCACCACGCACGGGCCGCTGTCGGCGAGGTACATCGTGCGGCCGTCCAGACTCCAGTCCACCCCGTTCGAGATGGTCAGACCATCGAGCACCAGCTCCGAACGCCCGTCGATTCCAAGCCGATACAGAGCGGCGGCTCCGGCGTCATCGGCCATCGTGCCGGCCCAGAACCGGCCCATCGGATCGCAGGCGGCATCGTTCATCCTGGTGCCCTCCGGCGCGATGTCGGCGATCGCGTGCAACGAACCGTCGGGTGCCAGGTGGGCGATGCCTCGATCGGCGGCGACCAGCCAGCCGTCATCGCCCTCGATCGGCACGATGGCGCCCACCGTCCGCCCGAGGTCATACGTCCGAACTGGGAGGAGGCTGCCGTCGTCGGCGATCCGGTCGCGGTAGACCCGCCCGGCGAGGATGTCGACCCGCAGCAGCTCGTCGCGCCGGGCGTCCCACACGACTCCTTCGCCCAGCAGGTTCTGCTCGGTCGTGCAGGCGATCGCGTCGCCCATCACGGCCGAGCCTCAGTTGGAGCCATGCTCCTTCGCGACGTTGCCGATGATCTCGGCGAGCTCCACCGGGCGCGACCACATCGGCCAGTGGCTGGTCGGCAGGTCGATCCAGGTCGCGTTGCGGAGCTCGGGAATGCCGGCCAGGAACGCCCACTCCGGATGCTCCCTGGCGTAGGTCTGGTACTGCTCGGCGGTGAACCCCGTGCAGATCAGGGTGCTCGGGATGTCGCGCCGCGCGTCGTTCGTCAGCTCGATGCTCTCGCGGACCAGGCTGCCGGGGACCGGCACGGCGCGCTCGCGGAACGTCTCCTTCTGCTCCTCGCTGAGCCCGTCGAGGTTCTCCTCCTCCTCGATCTCCTTCCACACCATCGGCTTCTCGGCGTCGGCGAAGTCGGGGTCGAGCGCGCCCTTACCCGGTGCCGTGTCGACGTAGACCATCGCCGCGATCTTCTCGGGCACCCGGTCGCTGGCCGCGTAGCCGCTGAAGCCGGTGGCGCTGTGGACGGCGAGGACGACCGGGGCGGGCGCCGCCTCGACGGCCTCGACGATCGCGTCGACGTGGTCCTTGAAGGTGATGCGAGGACCGATCGGCATCCGCCGATTCGAGGCCGGGCAGCGTGATGGCGGTCACGTCGTGGCCGTCGGCGCGCAGGTCGTCGGCGACCTCGTCCCAGGCCCACGCCCCCAGCCAGAAGCCAGGAACCAGGATGATCGGTGCGGACTGCTCAGCCATGTGGTGCTCCTCGTTGCTCGTTGCGGTGCTGTTGTCCGTATCGAAGTCGATCCGCATCACGACCCGGCGGGGCGTGGGACGGCTGACCTCCTCGAACCCGGCCGCGGCGAACATGCTGCGCGTCCCCACGTGGAGCTCGCCCCAGGTGATGTCGTCGCCCGGCTGGGTGAGCATCGGGTAGGCCTCGAGCGCGCGAGCCCCGCGTTCGCGCGCGAAGTCGACGGCCGCCCGCGCCAGCGCGTAGCCGATGCCGCGACGGCGGAATCCCGCGCGGGCGAAGACGCAGGTCACCGCCCACACGCTCTCGTCGGTCTTGTCCTCGGTGCGGCCCTCCCATGGGACGCGGTAGACGCGCAGGAGGCCCTCGTATGCCGGGCGCGGCTCGACGGCGCACCAGCCGACCGGCTCGCCGTCGAGGTAGGCGACCAGGCCGCTCGTCGTGGTCGCGGCCGCGGCTGGCCGCAGTGCGTCTGCTCGCGGAGCCGGACGCGCGCGTTCCTCGGCCGGGATACGACTCGAAGGACTCCCGCGGCGCGAGCTTGTATCGCTGGCACTGGCAGACCGGCCGCGCTGCCGCGCGCTGCCGAAGACGGTCTGGAGGTCCTCGCACGCGGCCTGGTTGGCCGGGACGATCGTCATCGCCTCCGTCATGCCGATGCGGCGCTCGACGCCTGACGCTCTGCCGCGCACCCTCCGCCCATCGAAGCACCCGCATCGCCTGGAGCGTGAGCCATCGGCTCGGTTCGCCGACGGTCTCGCCGAGGTCGACGACCAGCTCCTCGTGGAAGGCGTGCTCGAGCGGCCATCGGCCCTCGGCGTCGCGCTTGGATGCGACGATCTCGATGGCCTCGGCCATCCGCTCGTCCGGCGCGACCCCGGCCTTCCGCATGTGATCGAGGGCGCGGAGCGGGTGGTAGTGCCAGCTCACCGGAAACTCGAGGTACAGCCAGCGTGGCTGCGCCAGCTCGCCAGTCGAGAGGCGGCGCAGGAGGCGGCGCTCGAGAAGGTATTCCTGGCCCCGGACGCGGGCAGCCGCGACGTCGCGAGTCGCCCCCGGTCGATTGCTCGTACTCGAGGAACCCTTCCAGGACGTTGATCGTGGTCTCGAACGATCCGCGCGTCGAGCCACGCTCCTGCTCGCAGTTCCAGCCGCCGTCCTCCATCTGCTCCGTCAGGAGCCGATCGACGATGCCTCGGACGTCCTGTCCGAAGTAGGCGCCGATGGCCAGCGCCTGGCCGTTGATGCAGGGCTCGACCTCGCCATCGAAGTAGTTCTGCCCCTCGTGCTCCCACTTGGCGTTGGCGCGAACGAGCTCGAGCGCGTGACGCGCCTGCGGGCTGTCCGGGTCGAGGCCGAACTCCCGAAGCAGCTGGAGGGTTGGCGTCGTCGAGATCCACTCCGGGAAGTAGGCGCCGCCACCCCACACGCCGTTCGGCGGCTGGGCGGCGAGGGCCTGGGCCCCCCAGCCCTCGGTGGCGACCTTTGCCCGCTCGGCCGCGACCTCGTCGGGCGGGGCATCGGTCAGGTCGCGCATGACCTGCCAGCGGATGGCGGGGTCTGAATCGAGCAGCCAGTCAATGACATTCATGCGCTCATGGTGCCTCGATTAGGTGACACCGTCTGGCAGGAATCGGTCATTCCTGACGCAGGACGGCATCATCCCACGCGAAACTGGCGCGCATGACGAATGAAGAGATCGCCCGGGCCATCTCGGGCCACCGCTTCGACGTGGCGTATCCGTATGTCGAGGACGACGTCTCCTGGACGCTGGTCGGGCAGGGTCGGCTCGAGGGGAGGGAGGCATTCATCGGCGCCTGCGAAACGACCCTCGCGGAGCTGAACGGGGTATCGACGGAGTTCCGCCAGTTCCGCGTCCTGGTCGGGGAGGACTGGGTGGTGATCGACAGCGTGGCGGACTATGCAGCCGATCGATGCGCCGATCTCGACCGTCGCCTCATGCGATATCTACCGGTTCAGGGATGGCAGGGTCACCGAGCTCACGTCGTACAACATCGAGCTGGGAGACTGAGGACCTCAGCGGCTCCTCCGGGGCGTCATTGGACGCTCGGGGTACCATCGCCCCGATGGCGAACAAGAAGCCTGCCTGCCTCAGCCACGCCCGCTACGGACGAAGCGTCCCCCGAGCCGCCTGCGGAGGAAGCGTCCCCCGCGCCCGCGTCCGCAAAGAAGCGTCCCCCGAGCCGCCCACGGACAAAGCGTCCCGCGAGCTCGCCGCGGACGAAGCCTCCGCCCAAGCCCGCTACGGACAAGGCGCCCTCTGAGGTCAGTGCGGCAATGACGTCAGCCACGCCCCCTCCTGCACGAAGCGCTCTCCCGAGGTCGGCGCGGCAACGACGTCACCCACACCCCCCACGTACCAAGCGTCCCCTGATCGGGCTCCGTCCCAAAGCCGATTCCGCCGAGTCGGCGCCTGGGTGCTCGTGGTGCTCACGGGGCTGGCCGTCGTCGTGTCGATCCTCGGCTTCTGGGTCCACCGGACCGTGCTCGAGACGGACCCGTTCATGGCCGCAGTGACGCCGATCGTGGAGAGTGAGTCGGTCCAGGCCCTTGCGGGCGATCGGGTCTCGGACCAGCTCATCGAGGCGCTCAGCCTGGAGACGCGCATCGGCGAAACCCTGACCAGCTTCCAGGATCGGCTGCTGGATGAGCTTGGGGCTGCCCTCGAGCTGCCGCCGCTCGTCGTGCGCCGCATCCAGGAGCGCGGCCTGGGATTGGAGAGACTGGCGTCGCCGCTCGCCGCCGGCGTCGAATCCCGCCTCCGCGACGCCGTCAATGCGTTCATGTCGTCACCCGAGGGAACCAGGCTGCTGCTCAACGTCATCGAGGTCACCCACGAGCGGACGGTGTTCCTGCTCCGCGACGAGCTGGACAAGCTGCCGAACCTCGTCGTCACCGAGGGAGAGGTCCGGCTCAACCTTGTGCCGCTGATGGCCGAGGTCCTGCGCCGCACGATCAACGCCGGGCTCGACATCGCCGGGGTCGACAACCGAGAGATCCCGGAGTTCACCTCGGCCGAGGACGCTGATCAGGCAGTCAACCGTCTTGCGCGTGCACTGGGCCGCGACCTTCCACCGGACTTCGGCCAGGTGAGCATCACGAGCGAGGAAACGCTGCGGGATGCCCAGGGACTGGTGAAGACGTTCGACCGCGTCGTCTGGATTGCGATTGCCGTCGCAATCCTTCTCGGCGTGCTCTCCGTCCTGCTGGCGCCGTCGATCACGGGCGGACTCATCCGGCTCGGCGTCGCGGCCACGATTGCGGCGATCGTGGCATGGCTCGTGGTTGAAGGGCTCGTCGCCGCGCTGAGCGGATCAGGCGCGACCCCGGAGGGTCGCGCGGCTGCGGCCGATCTCATGCGTGCGATCGGGAACACGATGGGAGGGATCGCGCTGACGTTGGCCCTCATCGGGATCGTGGTCGTGGGCGCTACGGTGATGTTCGAGCGATGGGCCCAAGCCCCTGCGCCGGATGGATCCGCTGGGTAGCGCCGGACGGGAGACGCCGTGAGCGGCGGAGGCGACGTGCCGGCGGCGTAGGCCACCCGCCGATCGGCGGGTGGCCCTACAGACTGAGGCTCGCCGGCCGCCGGTGCCCTAGTACGCCGGGGCCGCAGGGTCAGACGAAGACGGCTCGTCTGCCCACGCCAGCAGGAAGCCCTGCGTCGAGTACGCCTGGAACGCAGCTCCAATGGCCGCGAGCGCGAACAGAACGACGATCCACACGAACGACTGGCTCACCACGGCATCGACGGCGCCATACCCGAGCTCTTCCGGCTCGACCTGGCCGAGGAAGACCAGAACGCCGGCGATTGACGCGCCGGCGCCCCACAGCGCCGTGAGCCCGATGACGATCGACCTTGGGCAACCGCATCACCACCGCGATGATCGCAAGTGCTGCCGCAAGCGCCACGCCGATCACCCAGCTCACCACGTCCAGGTCGAGTCCGATGGCCGGAAGGATGGCGGTCCCGACCGCGAAGCCCATGCCGGCCACCGCCAGCACGACGCCGAGTGCCCACACAAAGTAGGCGAGGGCTGCGAACACGATCCCCACGATGATGGCCACGACGATGCTGGTGACGGTCGCCAGGAATCCGTCGCCGAAGATCAGGAAGACGGCCTGCGCTCCCGCAGCCGCGCCGGCGACGAAGCCCAGGATCGGCAGGATCGCGGTGAAGAGGCGGTAGCCGAAGAAGAGCGCCACTAGTCCAACCGCTAGCACGATCAGCGCAACGATGAAATCCACTCGGGTTCTCCAGTCCTATTCGAAGCTCGGTAGCGCGGTGTGCGCTTGCTCGATTGCAACTGTACGACGCGGAGGCAACTTCGCCGCGGGCAGACTGACCTCGATGCCTGCTATGCGGCGTCGGCTGCTCGCAGGAGCTCGTCGACCTCGATCTTGCCCATCTGCAGCATCGCCTCCATCGCGCGGCGCGCTCGCTCGGGGTCCGGATCATCCACCAGCCGATTGAGCTCGATCGGCACGATCTGCCAGGACAGCCCGTATCGGTCCTTGAGCCAGCCACACGGACCCGGCTCGCCTCCGTCCGCGGTCAGGGCGTCCCACAGCCGGTCGACCTCGGCCTGGCCGTCGCACTCGATGACGAACGAGACGGCCTCGTTGAAGCGGAAGTCATCCCCGCCGTTGAGGCCCTGCAGCCGCTGGCCGGCCAGCGTGAAGTCGACCGTCAGCACCATGCCTGCCGGCCCGCTCGGGGTGTCGGCCGGCGAGCGCCACAGCTCTGTCGACGTGGCTGTCGGGCAGCAGCGACGTGTAGAACGCGGCGGCCTCCTCGGCCTTCCCGTCGAACCACAGGCAGGGGTACAGCGTGGGCATCGGTCACTCCTTCTTGGGGTGCGAAGTTGTCTTCACCTGTAAGACCGATGTCGGCGGCCGGACTCATCGGTCAGGAAGACCTTGACATGCGGGATTTACGCTGGACCGATGAGCAACGAACCTCTGCCGATCGGACCCGATCGCGACGCCATGATCCGCCTCATACGCGAGACCTGGCCGGACGCCGTCGTGGCCACCATCGAGAGCGCCGCGTTCTTCTCGCTCGACGAGAAGCACTGGCCGAACTTCGCGACCGTCGTCTGGACCGATGAGCACGACGAGGGCGCGCCCTCGAAGCTCTCCCGGCCCGGGCGTCTACCGGCTGAACATCGGGGTCGGGAAGGAGACGTTCCAACGCCTGGTCGGCGATATCACCGAGCCGGACTACGCGGCGTTCGATCGGATCCTCCCGCACCCTGTCTACGCGAAGCAGCGTTGGATCTCGATCCTCAACCCGAGCGAGACAACCCTCCAGGAGACGGTGATTCCGCTGCTCACCGAGGCGCACGACCGCCTCGCGGCCCAACGAGAGCGGCAGCGCCCGCTGAGGTCATGACCGACGAGCGGAAGCGGGTTGTGGCTACCGGCTACGACAGGATGGCCGAGCGCTACCTGGAGTGGGGCAGCGGCGATCGAAGGGGATCCCCGTGACCGCATGCTGGCTGCGTTCTCTGATCGGCTCCCGGCGAACGCGCGTGTTCTCGACCTCGGTTGTGGAGCCGGTGTCCCCTCCACGCAGCAGCTTGCCCGGCGCTTTCAGGTGCTGGGCGTCGACATCTCGCGCTCGCAGCTCGAGCTGGCGCGTCGAAACGTGCCCGAAGCCGAGTTCATGCTGGGCGACTTCTCGGAGCTACAGCTCCCGGAGGACGCCTTCGAAGGCGTGGTGGCGCTCTATGCCGTCTCGCACCTTCCTCGAGAACAGCACGGCCAGCTGTTCGTCGACGTCTTCCGGTGGCTTGCCCCCGGAGGGCTCTTCCTGGCCACCCTCGGGGCGACGGACAGCCCGGACTGGACGGGTGAGTGGCTGGGCGAGCAGATGTTCTTCAGCAGCCACGACGCTGACGCCAATCGGCAGCTGATGCGAGCGGCCGGCTTTGACCTCAAGGTCGACGAGATCGCGGTCACGCACGAACCGGAGGGAGACGTGAGCTTCCTGTGGGTGATCGGTCAGAAGCCTCGCTTCGGACGAGAAGCTCACCGAAGCCACCGGACGGGACTGGGACGCGTGGCTTTCCATCCTCGACCGGTGGGGCGCACGGGACCGGAAGCACCGGGAGATCGCGGCGTACCTGATCGCGGAGCACTCCGTGCCGAGCTGGTGGGTCCAGGCCGATCACGACCGGCTACGAGCGCGCCCGCGGGATGCGCCTCAAGCATCAGCAACCGGACGGCTTCACGGTCTACGCGTCGAAGACCGTCGGCGTGCCCATGAGTGTCCTGTTCGAAGCATTCGTCGATGAGCGGCACGCGCGAGCAGTGGCTCACCGACGGAACGATGAGGCTGCGGACGTCGCAGCCGGGCAAGGTCGCGCGGTTCGATTGGGGCGACGGTCGCGACGCGGGTGCTGCGTCACGTTCGAGGAGAAGGGACCGATGAAGGCCACGGCCCACGTCTCCCATGAACGGCTCGCCTGACGCCGGTGCGGCGGAGACCGCGAAGGCCGCTCTGGAAGCAGCGCGTGGCCGCACTGAAGCCTTCCTGGAGGCGACCGATGTCTGAGCCACGAGTCATCCTGGATGGGCTTGCCTACGTCGAGTCGCCGCGCTGGCACGACGGCCGGCTGTGGTTCGCCCACTGGGGGACCGACGAGATCATCGCGGTCGATCTCGATGGCACCAGCGAGGTCGTCGGTCACGGACCGGGCGGTCTCGGCTGGTCGATCGACTGGCTGCCGGACGGTCGCCTCCTGGTCACGGGGCCAGGGCTCACGCACGTCCAGCCGGACGGGTCCGAAGTCCCGCACGCCGATCTGGGTGGTCTGGCGGGCGACTGGAACGAGATCGTCGTCGATGGCCGCGGCAACGCCTACGTCAATGGCGGGATGTTCGGGCCGCCGGAGAAGGGTCCCTCGGGCGTCATCGCCCTCGTCTCGCCCGACGGCGGCGTCCGCCAGGTGGCCGAAGGGCTGGCCTTCCCGAACGGCATGGCCATCACGCCCGACAACCGGACGCTCATCGTGGCCGAGTCGTGGGCGGAGGGGCTGACTGCCTACGACATCGCGGACGACGGCTCGCTGTCGGGGCGGCGCGTGTGGGCGGCGACGCCCGGCGACCATCCCGATGGGATCTGCCTCGATGCCGATGGCGCGGTCTGGTACGCCGACGTCGGCAACGCGCACTGCGTGCGCGTCCGCGAGGGAGGCGAGGTGCTGGAGACGATCGGTCTCGACCGCGGCGCGTTCGCCTGCATGCTCGGCGGTCCGGATGGCCGGACGCTGTTCATGCTGGCGGCCGAGTGGCGTGGCTTCGAGCATGCGGACGAGGCGATCGCGGATCGCACGGGCCAGGTGCTCGTCGCCGATGCGCCGGCGCCGCGCGCCGGCTGGCCGTAGGCGGTCTACCCCGGCACGTACGACCGGAGCTCGGCGCCCGATGAGAACTCGTGCCTCTCCACGAGGCGCAGGTGCAGCGGCGCTTCGAGCTCGGGCCAGAAGGGCTTTCCCGCTCCGAGGGCGACCGGATGGACGACGAGCCGGTACTCGTCCACGAGGCCACGACGCACGAACTGTCCGGCGAGGTTCGGTCCGCCGACCGCCAGATCGCCACCGAACTCGCTGCGCAGGCCCTTGAGCACGGACTCCACGTCGCCGCTGACCAGGCGGGAGTTGTGCGCGACCCGCTCGAGGCTCGTGGAGAAGACGATCTTCGGCGTCGCATTCCAGAGCCGGGCGAACTCGCGCGTCACATCGGTCCCCGCCGGGTCGTCCTCGCCGGTCGGCCAGTAGGCCGCCATGGTCTCGTACAGGCGCCGGCCATACAGCGAGGCGTCTGTCGTTCGCATCTGTTCGTTGAAGAACGTGTGCAGCTCGTCGTCGACGATCGTCCAGTCGAGGCTGTGGTCCTGCGTCTCGATGAACCCATCGAGCGACACGTTCAAGAGGTAGATCAGCTTGCCCACGGGTGTTGCTCCTGGCTGCGTCGAGAGAGGGTAGGCTGCGCTGAGGATCGCACGAGACGGCCAGATGCGTGAGCGACAGGACGAATCCGAGCAGCGGGTGACCCCGCTCGAGCTCTTCTTCGATCTCGTCTTCGTCTTCGCGATCACCCAGGTCACCGGCTTCCTCGCCGACAACTCGACCTGGGATGGCCTGCTGCGCGGCCTCTTCCTCCTCGGCGTGCTGTGGTGGGCGTGGGCGGCGTACGCCTGGCTGACCAACACCCTGAACCCGGAGGAGGGCGTCGTCCGAATCGCCGTGTTCGGGTCGATGGCCGCGATGCTCATCGTCTCACTGGCCACGCCGCACGCCTTCGACGTGGATGGCGTCGTCTTCGGCATCGCGTACTTCATCGTGCGCGCCCTCCATCTCGTCCTGTACGCACTCGCGGGCCGCGGTGATCCCGAGCTGCTGCGGGCCGTCATCAGGATCCTGCCGAGCGCTCTCATCGGCGCGGCCCTGCTGGTGGTCGCCGGGTTCCTCGAAGGCACCGTGCAGATGGCCATCTGGGCCGTGGCGTTGGCGATCGACTACCTGTGGCTCATCGTCACCGGCATGCGGGGCTGGCGCGTCTCGCCGGAGCACTTCGTGGAGCGCCACGGGCTGATCGTGATCATCGCCATCGGAGAGTCGATCGTGGCGGTCGGGGTCGGCGCCGCGGGATTGCCGCTCGACGCCCCCAGGATCACGGCCGCGATCCTGGGAATCGTCGTCGCCTCCGCCCTGTGGTGGTCGTACTTCGACTGGACCGTCTACATCAATCAGGCCAGGCTGGCCGACGCGACGGGCGAAGAGCGCGCGGTGCTGGCGCGCGACCTGTACTCGTACCTCCACCTGCCGATGGTCGCCGGGATCGTCCTGTTCGCGCTCGGCATGAAGACGACGCTCGCCCACGTCGACGAAGCGCTCGAGATCATCCCGGCCGTGGGTCTGAGCGGCGGCCTGGCGCTCTACTTTGCCGCCCACGTCGCCTCGCGGCTGCGGATCGGCGGCGGTTGGGGCCACGGCCGGTGGATGGCCACGCTCGTCCTGCTCGCAGCTGATCCCCGTCGCGACCGTGGTGCCGGCCCTCGCCGCGCTCGCGCTCGTCTGCGCGGTCTGCGCCGGGCTCATCGCCTACGAGGCGCTGCGCTACCGATATGCGCGCTCCTGGATTCGGAGCCATCGCGGCGCGTTCACGATGGAGGAGGCAGCGCAGATCGCGGGGCCGGGCCGGAGCCCGCCGGGTCCGGCCGACCCAGACTGATCGGGGGGGTCAGGCCTCCGCGAGCACCTCGCGCAGCTTGGCCGCGAAGGCGTCCGGGTCTCCGGCCCAGCCATGCTCGCCGCCGAGGAAGCCGCCGTGGTGGCTCGGGAAGATCACCGTCTGCTGCCCGAGCCGCTCAGCGACCGCATGGCCGCCGCGGTTGGCCATCTCGCCCTCCGATTCGGCCCCGGCGCCGCAGATGATCCGGGTCGAGGCATGGCCGAGCGCGTCGAAGTCGGGCTCGTAGTGCGTCGTACCGATGATGTTCTGCGCGAGCATCACATCGGTCCGGCTGCCGTCGTCCTCGGTCGGCATGCCGAACATCGCGGGATCGGGTGCCGGCTGGTTGACGACCTCGTCGGTGAACGGGCCGCGGTGGCCGGTGATGGCGATGAAGTGCGCCATCCCGGCTCCGAAGCCGCCGGCCTGGTAGGAGCTCTGGATCGCGCGGACCGCCGCCTTGGCGTTCTCGCTGTCGGGCAGGATCGAGGCGAGCGGCGGCTCGTGCGCAACGAGGATCCGCACGTCCTCGGGATGCTTCGCGACCAGCGCGAGCGCGTTCACCGCGCCACCGCTGCTGGCGAACAGGTCGACCGGGCCTCCGACCTCCTGGATGATCCGATGCAGGTCGTCGGCGTGCTGGTCGAGGATTCGACGGGCTCGTCGGGTCGTCCTTCGTGCTCCGATCGGCTCCGCGCGGGTCGTACGTGATGATCGTCCGGTCGGGGAAGTGGCTCGCGAGGGTGCCGAATCCGGCGGCTCCCATCGGTGCGCCCATCAGGAACAGCGGGATGTCGTCGCCGGTCGTGGCCGGCCGCACGTCGTAGGTCAGGTTCGCGCCGGGCGCATCGATCGTGCGCGTCGTTGCCTCAGTCAGGGTGGTCACGGTGCTCTCCTTCGGCTCGAATGTGCTTGCTACGAGTCAGACCGCCTCACGCGGCGGAACTCATCGTCATCGGTCAGTGCGAAGCCTCCTGATGGCGGTACCGTTGTCGGGCACCAAACAGGAGACTCCGATGAAGGTAGTACCCAGGGAGCCGACGACGAAGGGCACGCCGGAGCGATTCGTCGGCGACGTCTGGATCGACAGGTTGGCGGGCGGCGAGCCGCAATCGCGGATCCGGGTCAACGTCGTCCGCTTCGCGCCCGGAGCTCGCAACGCGTGGCATGCCCACGCCGTGGGACAGACGCTTCACGTGACCGAGGGCATCGGGCGCATCCAGTCGCGTGGCGGCGAGGCAGTCGAGATTCGGGCCGGCGACACCATCCACACCCCGCCCGGCGAATGGCACTGGCACGGCGCCGCGCCGGATCGGTTCATGACGCATCTCGCGATGTGGGAAGCGCCGGGGGAGGGCGAAGAATCCCAGTGGGGCGAGCACGTGACCGACGCCGAGTACGACCGTCATGAGGATCCTTCGACTCTGCGGTAGGTGATGGGGAAGTCGAGCTCCCAGGTCGCACCGTCCGGCGACGACTCCCATCGGCCGTCGATCGTCCGGCCGTCGTCGCGGAAGACGCCGACGAAGCGCTGATGGAAGTCCGGGGCGGCCCGCTCGAGCCGCCATTCCGTGTCGGTCAGCGTCCCCCGGTAGATCCTGGAGACCCCGCGCGAGTCGGCGTACAGCTGGGTGACCTCACCGGTCGAGTCGTCGAAGCCGAGGACCGCGTGCGTCGTGTCCGGCGCGTTCTCGACCCATCCGGGGTCGGTCCACTGGCCTCTGAGCGCTCGAGCACGAAGGCGCCATCCTCGATCCACTCGAACGTCGCGCGTCCGCGGCCCGCCGAGCGGCCCTCGACGAAGGGCTCGAACTCCCAGGTGCCGATGAGGCGCCCGAGCGGGGACGACGCATGCGGCCGTCACGGGCGCACCTGGCTCCTCCGCCAGGATGGCGTCGATCTGGCCGACTGCCTGCGTCATGCCCTCCTCCATGCCCATGGCAAGGACCTGCTCCATCGCCTCGCGGCTCGGGTGGAGGCTCTCGATCGACATGCGCGTGCGACCCGGGTCGGCCTCTTCGATCGTCACGCGCATCTCGCCGGTCGGGAAGTCGTCGTTCGGCGTGCCGTCGTCGTTGGCAAAGCCGTCGCGGACGACGAGCCGATGCGGCGCATCGACCTCGAGGATGTCCCAGTAGCCCTTCGGCTGGTCGCCCTCCGGGCCGGTCATGTGGTACTCGACGCGGCTGCCCGGGCGCCAGGTCGTGCTTCGTGAAGGTGGCGGGGTAGGTCGGCGGTCCCCACCAGCGCTCGAGCTGGCGTGGATCGGACCACAGCTCCCACACGCGCTCGGGCGACGCCTCGAACTCGGCGATCACGGTCAGGGTCAGGGCTTCGGGGTCCTTGCGGACGGCGGTGACGGTCATCCTTTGGTCTCCTCGATGGTCTCGTTGATGAGGTCGGTCATGCGCTCGATTCGGTCGCGCCACAGCTGCTCGTACTGGTCCAGCAGGCCGCGCGCCATGCGGAGCCCGGCGACGTTCGTGCGGACGACCTTTCGGCGGCCGATGCGCTGCTTGGTGACCAGGCCGGCCCGCTCGAGGATCGCGACGTGCTTCTGCACGGCCGCGAAGCTCATCGGGTAGTGGTCTGCCAGCTCGGCAATGCCCTCGTTCCCGTCGATCGCCCGCCGCACGATGTCGCGCCGGGTGGCATCGGCAAGCGCGCCGAACGCGTGATCGAAGTCGAGAAGCGTCTGCATCCATACAACCATACGGTTGTACGACCAGCCTGTCAACTGACGAGGCCCGGATGCCCGCGTATCGTTGGCGCCATGAGCATTTCGACGATTCGCCCCGCCTACGACATGTGGCCCCAGTACAACCGCAGGCTGCGCGAGGTCATCGGCGCCATGTCGCCCGAGCAGCTCGCGATCCGCCCATCGCCCGACCTGTGGCCGATCTGGGGAACCGTCGGCCACACCGCCGGCACCCGGGCCTACTGGCTCTGCCACGTCATCGGTGAGCCCGGGGTCGAGACCACGCCGTTCACCGACCCGTCGGGCTTCGGCTGGGAGGACGACCTCGATCACCCACGCGGCGCCGATGAGCTGGTTGACGCCCTGGACTCGACGTTCCGCATCGTCGAGGGCTGCCTGGACCGATGGACCACGGACATGCTCGGCGACCAGATCCATCGCGAATTCAAGGGCACGGAGCAGGTCCACACCCGCGGCTCAGTCCTGCAGCGGATGTTCAGCCACGACGCCTACCACTGCGGCGAGCTCTCGCAGACCCTCGGCATCCACGGGCTGCCGCAGATCGACCTCTGGCGCCCCGACTGAGGCGATCTGGCGGCCTAAAAGCGCCAGCGAGTTGGGCGAGGCAGCTCGCTCGGGTCGAACTGTTCCATGCCGGTCATCCCGGGCAGGCCGAAGATCGTTGACGGCGTGAGGCGGAAGACGGTGTAGGGAGGTGGCCCGGCGGTCGGTGCGTTCGGGCCGTGCACCTTGGTGCCTCGCAGCTCCAGCGGCCATTCCATCTTCGATCGAAAGTGATCAATCACGCCGCGCAGCGCGGCCTCGTCGGTGACCGCAGCGGCGTCACCTTCGATGATGATGTCGAGCGATGGAAGCGTCGTGGTGCCCGAGGTGACCACGCATCGCGAGTCACCCGCCAGATTCCGTGCCTTGCGCGTCGCATCGCCGCTGAGGAAATAGAACGCGCCGTCGATCCACGCGCCGATGAGCGGCATGACATGCGGCCGGCCATCCGGACGCACGGTCGCGAGCCAGTACGTCCTCGGTTTCTCAGGGTTCTCGAGGCGCTCTCGAGCGAACTCCCAGGACGTCGGTCCGGCGCCGTCGTCAACGAGCGGCTGCTCGGCAACCGGTGTTCGTTCTGCCATGCGTTTCTCCCTCGTTTGTTGTCGCCACGCGGCTACGGATCGACCGCCAGGAACGATCGCTCCGGCGAGTCCACGATCGGCGCGGTCCACGACTGCCACGCCGTCGGCGTCAGCCGGAGCGTGACGTCGTCCGACGCGCGCAGCGCGGCTTCGATCGGGCCGTCGAGCGCTTCCGGCGCGAGGTACCGGCGCCAGATGCGGGCGTTGATCGACTGCGCCTCGCCGTCGCGCAGGATCTCAACCGGGCCCGACGCGGAGACCCAGCGCTCCCGCCCCGGCTCGCGTGCGTCGACCACGACCGAGGCCGAGACGCTCCGCTCGACGTTCTTCACCTTCCGGCTTCCGGACGGCGTCGCGAAGTGGAAGCGGTCGTCCTCGAACAGGAACCAGATCGGCGCGAGGCGGATGCCGCCGTCCGGATCGTGGGTGGCAAGCACCGCGTAACGCCGCTCGCCGAGGAAGGACCGCATCTCGTCCGTCAGCTCGCTCAATGCAGGAAGCCTCGAGTGTCGGTCGCGATCCAGTTGAGCTCCCAGGACAGGCCGCCATCGTCGGAGAAGGCCTGCTCGAACCGACAGGAGCTCGGAGTGATGTCGGAGATCACGAAGCGGACGAGAATCGGCCGGCCATCGAATGACTCATCCGAGCGGAACTCGCCGCGGCCATCGATGAACGCCCCGACGGCGGGAGGGCTCATCCCGCCGCGGACGCTGGCGCTATGGAGGCTCCACAGGCGGGAGGCGGGGTCGTACAGCCGCAGGCTCAACGCCTGGATTCGGCCTGCCGAACCCGAGACATCGAGCTCAACGAGGTTGGCGAGGCCGTCCCAGACCGGGCGCACGACGGTAGTGCCGCGGTATTCGACCCATTCGTCCGAGCCGCTGAGCGGGCTCACGAGCCGCGACAGCTCGGTCGTCCATGAGCCGATCTCGAAGTCGAAATCGTGCTGCCCGTCGGCGTTGGATCGTTCAGCAGTCGGGAAGGTCACAGCTCGCCGATCTTACCGTCCGGCGGCTGCCGTAGGAGACGCGGCCTTCCGTCTCAGCGCTTCTACGTCACAGCTCAACCCGCGAGGGGAGACCGCAACCCACCCTCGGCACGATGAGGCCTGGCCACCTCACGACGGACCTTGCCTCCAAGAGCGCGCACAGGCGCGCCGACAACGACCAAGGAGGCAGACGGATGACACCACCGATTCGACAGTTACGAACCCGCAAGGCAAAGATCCGCGCGGTCCTCATCGTGACGGCAGCAGTGTTCGCGCTCGTCAACGTGGGAAGCGGCCTGCTGCGCGGGCAGGAAGAGGCGCCACGGCAGGGCGCAAGCGACGCGGAGATCGAGGAATACCTGACCGACAGGTCGGCGATGCCGGCTACCCGGGGGCGGCGTTCGCGATCGTTCGCGACGGCCGGGTGACGCACGCCGGGGGAATCGGTCGGGCCGATCCAACCGGCCGTCCGATCGACGCGAACACGCCGTTCGTCATCGGCTCGCTCAGCAAGGCGATCACTGCAGCGGCGGTGATGCAGCTCGTCGAACGCGGCCAGGTGGACCTTGACGCGCCCGTCACGCAGCTACCTCTCCGAGCTTCGCAGTGGCCGATGGTCGAGCGGACGAGATCACGGTCAGGCACCTGCTCACTCAGACCAGCGGCTTACCGAGCCAGGCCGGATCGCCACTCAGCGGCGACGTGACGAGTTTGGCGGCACAGGTGCGCGCCCTGCGAAACGTGAGCCTCGCATCCGAGCCCGGGACGGCCTTCGCGTACTCCAACGCGAACTACGAGGTCCTAGGCGCTGGTCGTCGAGGAGGTGACCGGGAAGACGTTCGGCGCCTACGTCGCTGATGCCATCTACGCCCCGCTCGGCATGGAGCACTCTCACACCGAGCTGGATGAGGCACAGGCCGACGGCCTGACCGCCGCGCACCGCTTCTGGTTCGGCATCCCGAGCGCGGGCACGCCGTTCTGGCGACCCGACTTCCTGCCGGCAGGCTGGCTCATCGCCAGCGCCACCGACCTCGGTCGGTGGGCTGCGCCAACCTCGAGGGCGGGACGCTCGACGGGCAACGCGTCCTGTCCGCGGCCGGCCATCGAGCAGATGCATGCGGGAGCGGTGGACGCCGGACGGTCCAGGTACGGGATGGGCTGGTTCGACGGACGCATCGGTACGACCAGGACCGTCAGCCACTCGGGCTCTACCACCGACATGGGGAGCGCCATGTACCTCGCGCCCGAACAGGGGGTCGGGCTCGTGGTGCTCTTCAACGGGCAGAGCCTGCTCTACGAGATGCTCCACAAGCCGGAGGCAATCGCCGAAGGCGCAATGGCACGCCTCGTCGGGGAGCCGGCGGGCGGAACCCTGATGGCGCTCTACCCGGTCTTCACGCTCGCTGTGCTAGCCATGGTCGCCCTCCAGCTGCGGTCGCTCGTGCGTGCCGCCGGGCGTGCGCGGCGGGGCGAGCCGGCGACGCGGGCTGTCCTCGGAAGCCGCCGGCTGGGTATCGGCCTCGCGGTGTGGGGACGGTTCGTGGTTCCCAGCGCTGATCCTCGTCGAGCACGCCGGACACCTTCGGCGCTCCATGGGACATCCTGGTGCAGATCGACGTGGGGCAGGCACTGTTCGCCTACGCGGTGCTCCAGCTCCTCATCGGAGCCGTCGGCGTCGGTCCTCACGTGGTGCGGCTTGTCGGTCGTCTCCCGGTCCTGCGCGTGCGTGCAGCTGGCGCCCGGGCGTAGGCTAGCCGCGCCATGGCCGATCGGAACCGGTCTCCGAGCCTGGGCGCGCCGCCATTCCGAGCTTCTCGACCTGGGAGCCGGAGTGGCGGCCGCGCTCGCCATCCTCGGCGTGTCCCTGATCCAGTGGGGCGTCACCGACGACCGGTTGGACGCGTGGCGTCACCCTCGGCGCCACGCTTGGTCTGGCCGTTGCATTCGCAGTCCGGCGTGGTCGTGTTCGTGAAGAGCGGCGGACGAGGGCGGCGGCGGAGCAGCGCCTGCAGCTGGCGAGGGAGCTTCATGACGCGGTCGCCAGCCAGGTCAGCATCATCGGCATCCAGGCAGCCGCCGGACGCCGGGTCCTGGAGCGTGAGCCGGCCGCAGCGGCTCGGTCGCTCGAGGTAATCGAGACGGCTGCGCGCACGGCGAACGGTGACCTTCGCCGGATGCTCGGCACGCTCCGGGCGGAGACGGAGGTCACCCCGGTCGACATCGGCCCCCGGGCTGCGAGATCTGCCGTCCCTGGTCGAGGAGTTTCGTGCGGCCGGTCTCAAAGTTCGATGTTTCCGGGCTCGATGCCGTCCCGTGCTGCCACCGATCGCTCGACGCTGCCGCCTACCGGATCGTCCAGGAAGCGCTCGCGAACGTCGTCGCGCACGCGGGCCGCGTCGATACGTCGGTTGAGATCAGGCAAGCCGGCGACGGCATCAGGCTGATCGTCGAGAACGAGGCAGGGCATCCCCTGACGACGCACCGTGGGAGCGGGCTCGGGCTGAAGGGCATGCGGGAACGCGCCGAGCTCGTCGGCGGGCGCGTGCACACGGGAGAGCGCGAAGGAGGCGGGTTCGTGGTCGAGGCGACTCTCCCGCTTCTGCCGCCATGACCCAGATCAGCGTCTTCCTGACGGACGACCAGGCGATGATCCGTCAGGGACTCCGCATGATCATCGAGGCGGAGCCGGATCTCACCGTGGCCGGCGAGGCAGCCGATGGTGGGGAGGCCGTTCGCCTCGTTCCGATCCTGCGCCCCGACGTGGTCCTGATGGACGTCCAGATGCCGAGCATCGATGGGCTGGAGGCGGTCCGCCGGCTCCTGGACGGCCCACGGGTCCCCACCCGTGGCGGATCGTCATGCTCACCACCTTCGATCTCGACGAGTACGTATTCGAGGCTCTTCGAGCAGGCGCCAGCGGCTTCCTCCTCAAGAATGCGCCGGCAGGCGATCTCATCGCCGCCATCCGAACCGTGGCCTTGGGCGACGCGCTTCTCGCCCCTGCCGTCACCCGGCGTGTCGTGGAGGCATTCACGTCACGACGACCGAGTCGCGAGGCCGAAGGATCGCATCGCCGGATTGAGCCCTCGCGAGCGCGAGGTGCTTCGCCTGGTGTGCCTCGGCCTGACGAACGGAGAGATCGCCGAGCGGCTGATCCTGGGCGAGGCGACGGTGAAAACGCACGTCGGCGCGATCCTGGGCAAGCTCGGTGCCCGCGACCGCGTCGCCGCGGTCATCACGGGCTACGAGTCCGGTCTCGTGGCACCGGGCGAGGTCGACGTCGGGCCACCACTGCCGGGGGATCGCTGAGTACACGCCATCGATTGAGCCGGCGGAACAGCGAATAGATGTCGGTTGCCTTCCTACGACATTCGTCTGTCGCCTGGTGCCATGTCTATCCTCATGCTGAGATCCGACCCGCATCAGGCGCACACCTGAGGACCGATGAAAGAGCCCACTGCCTCGCAGGAGTCCGCGATCGATGTCGAGCAGCAGTCGCTCGGCCAGTCGGCGCTGCTGCACCTCGCCCCCGGCGCGGCGATCGCAGCCATCTTCTTTGGAACGGCGCCCGTCTTCGCCGAGCTCAACCTGCCGCCCCTCATGGCGCTCGTGCTGGCCGACGCCGTCGTACTGCCGCTGGTCCTCGGCTACCTGCTGATGCTGGGATATCGGCGCAATGGGCGGGCGTCGCTCGAGGGCATCGTCCTGTACCGAGAGCCGATGCCTCTCAGGCGGTGGCTCTGGCTGGTGCCGGTGCTGCTCGTGCTTGCCGGACTGATGATGGCGGCCTTCTCGCCGGTGAGCGAGACGCTGTTCGACACCTTCTTTGCGTGGCTTCCCGCCAGTTCCGTGCTCGGCCACGACCTGGCCGGCTACGACCGCGCGACGCTGGCGGTCTCGCTCCTCGTCTTCACGCTGGTCGTCGTCATCGGGGCGTCGACTGTGGAGGAGCTGTACTTCCGCGGGTATCTCCTGCCAAGGCTGTCCCGGTTTGGCATCGGGGCTCCGATGATCAATACCGTCCTGTTCGCGCTCTACCACATGTGGACCCCGTGGCTCGCGGTGGCTCGGGTGTTCGCGTTCTTCCCGCTGGCGTTCGCGGTCTTTCGCACGCGAAGCGTCTACCTGGCCATCGTCGTTCACGTGATCGGAAACGCGTTTGACGTGGTCGGCTGGCTCTCAATGCTGCTCTGATCGCCGGCCGTCGAGGAAGTCGAGGGTCACGGCCGCGAAGAGTGGCGACTCGTCGAGGTTGTAGTGGGTCAGCCCCGGCAGGATCGCGAGCGCGTGCCCGCCCTTCGGCCGGCCCTCGCCCATCCAGCCGCCGTCGCGCAGGCCGCCGTCGAGCAGCTTGAAGGCCTCGACGTAGTGGCTCGGCGGCGCCATGTCGGCATCGGCGGCGACGATGAGCGTCGGCACCTTCAACGCCCGGACCTCCTCGCTGAAGTCGAAGTCCTTGGCCATCGCCTCGCCGACCTTGTCGAGCAGCCTCCCGAAGTTCTCCGGCTGCGGCGCGACGCGCTGATAGAGCTCGTACATCGGCGTGTCCTTCATGAATTCCGCGGCCGCGGCGTTCACCTGGCTCTGCTGGGCGAGCATCTCGGCCGGGATCGCGTCGCGCCGGATGTTGGCCGCGGCCATGACGAGCTTGCCGACCTTGTCCGGGTACTTCGAGGCAGTCATGAAGGCAACCCCGCCGCCCAGGGAGAAGCCGACGACGTCCGGCTTGTCGAGGCCGAGGTGGTCGATGAGCGCCGCGATGTCATCGGCCATGAGCCGGATGTCGATCGGCCGATCGATGTCGGCCGTGCGCCCGTGGCCCTGGAGGTCGGGGAGGATGACCTGGTGGTGCTCCGCCAGCGTTGGCAGGGTCGGTCCGAACATCTCGCCGGATCCGAGCCCGCCGTGCAGCAGGATCATCGGCCGCCCGGTGCCGTGGGTCTCGTAGTAGAGGTTGATGCCATTCACATCGGCGTATTCGCCGGTGCCCTTCGTCTCGGTCGTCAGGTTGGTGGTCACGGTGGTGCTCCTCGCGTCATCGTTGCCGTGTCGATGAGTGTCAGACCGATCACGCCCGCGGAATTCATCGGGACCGACCAGGCGACCAGGGAAGCAGTGCCCTCCGGGCGGTGGGTCAGGCGTCGTCCTCGGCTGGGGGATCGCGGCGGTCCTCTTCCTCGGCCGGCCTGCCCGCATCGCTTCCTGCAGCACGGCATTTGCGAATGCGAGAAGGAGCCCGACGCCGGCAAGCACGTAGATGATCGTGAATGCCTTGCCGAGGGCGGTCTGCGGCGTGGGATCGCCGAACCCGACCGTCGTCAGCGTCGTGACGCTGAAGTAGAGCGCGTCGAGGATGCTCCAACGCTCGACCACCGCGTAGAAGATGGTGCCGGTCGTCAGGATCCCTGCGACGGCGACGTAGAGCGGTTGGACGTTCGGGTCACGCGCACCGTGCGCGAAGGCGCGAAGCCAGACATTGAGGAACCTCACCGAATGCTCGTCCCCGTTGCATGGCCGGCGACTCTGGTGCGCCCGCCAGGGTGCGAGCGGCCGCGGCGAACCGAGTATAGAGCGATCCAACCCGTCATCCGCCAGACCGTGCGCGGAGCACGCCGAATACCCCGTACTTGACAATACTGTGTGACACACACTAATGTGGCGCGCATGGTAGATGACGAGCTGCTCAAGACGCATCGGCAGGAGCTCCGGCGCGGCACCGTGGTGCTGGCCTGCCTCATGGCGCTGCGCGCTCCCGAGTACGGGTACGCATTGCTGAAGCGCCTCGACGTGGCCGGGATCGCGAGCGACGCGAACACGATCTATCCGTTGCTGCGCCGGCTCGAAGAGCGCGGCCTGCTCGTCAGCGAGTGGAACACCGACGACACCCGTCCGCGGAAGTTCTACCGGACGAGCCCCACCGGCGTCGAGCTGGCAGAGCAGCTCATGACCGACATGACCGATCTCACGGCGTCCCTGCACGCCATGAATGGAGGACCCGAGCGATGACCCAGCTCACCGAGCGCTACCTTGCCGCCGCCATGCGCGGCATCCCGGAGGGGCAACGGACCGATGTCGAGCGCGAGCTCCGGTCCTCGATCGCCGATGCCCTGGAGGACCGCGTCAGCGCCGGCGAGGACCGCGCTGCCGCCGAGAAGGCCGTCCTGGAGGGCCTCGGGGACCCGGTGCGCCTGGCCGCAGGCATCTCGGGCCGGCCGCTGTACCTCATCGGTCCGGACCTGTTCGTCGAGTACCGGCAGCTGCTCGTTCTGCTGCTGAGCATCGTCATGCCGATCGTCGGCATCGTGCAGGTCGCGGTCGCCATCTCCGGCGGGGACGACCTCATCGGCGCGCTCATGGCCGGCGTCGGCGGAGCGTGGACGGTCGGCCTCCACATCTTCTTCTGGGTCACGATCACGTTCGCGGCCGTCGAGCGCGTCGATGCCGTTCGAGACGCGCGGGACGAGATCAGCGGCGCCGTCGGGCGATGGACCGTCGACCGACTGCCGGCGCTACCGTCCGCGCGCATCAGCGCGAGCGACCTGGTGGGGGAGGTGCTGAGCACCGCGCTCGGGATCGGCGGCCTCCTGTACCTCAACAGCGTCGTCTGGTTCACCGATGCCGCCGGCGACCCGATCCCGCTCTTCAACCCCGACCTGTGGAGCCTCCTGATTCCAACGCTGGTTGCCATCCTGGCGGCCATCGGGGGCCTCCAGATCGTCGTCTTCCTGGTGGGCCGATGGACGATGCCGCTCGCCGCCGCCAACGCCGTGCTCCAGCTCGCGTTCTCGGTGCCCGTCGTCGCGCTGGCACTCACCGGCTCGCTCATCAATCCCGAATTCGCCGATGCGCTCGGGTGGCCACCGCTGGCCGAAGCCCGTGGGCTGGTGATGCTCGGCCTGGCGGCCGGCGCGGTGCTGGTAACGGCATGGGATATCTACGATGGATTCCGGCGCGCCCGACGCGCCGATGCCCGGGCGAGCGGAATCGGTGAGCCCGGCCAGGCCGCACGATGAACGAGGTTCCGATGACTGACCCGAAGTCGCCATTCCTGCCGCCCCGTTGGGTCGTGCGTAGCTTCTGGGTCCTCCACCGCGCGATCTACCGCCTCACGCCCGGTCGGTTCGGCCTCTGGCCGGCGAAGCCCGGCAAGTGGGGGACCATGCGCCTCCACACCACCGGTCGCCGCTCCGGCAACGAGCGGACCGCGATCCTCGGCTACTACGAGGATGGACCGAACCTCGTCACCCTTGCCATGAACGGCTGGGCGGCACCGGAGCCCGCGTGGTGGCTCAACCTCCAGGCCCAGCCGGATGCGACGGTTGACCTGCCGGATCGGTCGATCCCGGTCCGCGGACGCGCGGCCGTGGGCGAGGAACGTGAGCGCCTCTGGGCCCGATGGAAGGAGCACGGCGACGACGTCGACGGCTACGCCACGCGGCGCCCGAACGAGACCGCCGTCGTCGTGCTCGAGCCACGAGCCGGCTAGATCAGCGGAATCGGGTCGCGGTTGTAGAGGCGCATGCACCAGAGGTAGCCGCCGAGCGCGATGACGGCGCACCAGCCGATGGCGATGAGGGCGCTCCAGCCGATGGGAGTACCAAGCATGAGCCCGCGCAGCGTCTCGATGATCGGCGTGAACGGCTGGTACTCGGCGAACCAGCGACCGGGCCCGGCATCGAGTCGGTCGGGACGAAGCCGCTGCTGAAGAACGGCAGCAGGATGAGCGGCAGCGGCAGGTTGCTCGCGGCCTCGACGGTCTTGGAACCAGGCCGAGCCCGACCGAGAGCCAGGTGAAGGCGAACGACGCGATGGCAAGCATGCCGATCGCGGCCAGCGACTCGATCGGGCCAGTGGTCGGCCGGAAGCCGGTGAGCACCGCGACGGCGACGACGAGCAGCGAGTGAGCATCGTCTGGACGACGCTGCCGATCACGTGGCCGGCGAGGACCGCACCGCGCGGGATCGACATCGTCCGGAAGCGGGGGATGATCCCTCGTGCATGTCCATGGCGATCGATGATCGCCGTCGACTGATGTGCCGCTGGCGATGGTCACGAGCAAGGATCCCTGGCGTGACGTACGCGATGTAGGCCTCGCGTCCGCCCACCGCGCCGGGCAGCCCGTTGCCGAGCGTGGAGCCGAAGACGTACACGAAGATCAGGTAGAAGATCATCGGCATCGCCGCGACGAGCAGCGTCATCGACGGGATATCGCGCAGCGTGGAGGAAGTTGCGCCGGAGCATCGTCGCCGAGTCGGCGAGCACATAGATGCTCCGGTCATTGGGTGGCCACCTTTCGTGGCGTCGCCTGGCCGGTGAGGGACAGGAAGACGTCGTCGAGATCGGGGGTGTGGAGGCCGATGTCGGCGACGTCGACCGACGCTCCGTCGAGCTGATCGAGGACCGCTCGCAGGGAGGCGACGTCGCCATCGGTCGGGACGTGGAGGGCCAGGCCGTCGGGCTCGCGGCGCGCCGACGCGAGGCGGGTGGCCGCGCGCTCGAGCGCGTCGGCGTTCGTGAACTCGATGCGCACGGGCCGCCCGGGACCAGCCGCTTCAGCTGCGCCGGCGTGCCCTCGGCGACGATCCGCCCGTGGTCGAGCATCGCGATCCGATGGGCGAGCTCGTCCGCCTCCTCGAGGTACTGCGTGGTGAGGAAGATCGTGACCCCGTCCGCGACGAGGTCGCGAACGATGGTCCACATCGTGCGGCGCCCGCGCGGGTCGACGCCGCTCGTCGGCTCGTCCAGGAACACGATCCGCGGGTTGCCCATGAGCGTCATCGCCAGGTCGAGCCGGCGCTTCATGCCGCCCGAGTAGGTGGCGACATACTTGGCGGCCGCATCGGCCAGCTCGAAGCGCTCGAGCAGGTCGGCGATCCGGCGTCGCCCCTCGGCTCGCGGCAGGTGGTTGAGGTCGGCCATGAGCCGAAGGTTCTCCCCGCCGGTCAGCAGGTCGTCGACAGCCGAGAACTGGCCGGTCACGCCGATGGCCGCCCGCACGCCCGCGGGGTCGGTCCGCACGTCGAGACCGCCAACCTGGACCTCGCCGGCATCCGGCGGTGAGCATCGTGGTGAGGATATGGATGGCCGTCGTCTTGCCGGCGCCGTTCGGGCCCAGCAGGGCGAAGACGGTGCCCGGCGCGACCTCGAGGTCGATCCCGTCGAGGACGAGGAGATCGCCGTACGACTTGCGGAGACCGGTGACGCGGATCGCCGGCGCCTGCCCGTTGGCGGTCATGACAGCACCGCCGTCAGGGCGAGGGTCAGATGTCGATCTCTTCCACGAAGGGCTGCTTGACGGAGCTGGCGACCATCTCGAAGAGCTCAGCGGGAACGTGGTCGCGAAGCTCTTCGAGCGTCGCGAAAACGTGGAGGGTCGCTTCCTTGGGCTTCCCGCCACCGGATGCCATGCCGATGCCGGTCCAGGCACGCCAGCCGGTGAGCGGGTTGCCCTGGGCATCGCGCATCTCGAAGTGCTCGGCGCGCTCGACGTGAAGGGCGAACTTGCCGGTCGGGCCGCGGAAGACGCGATAGTGCTCGAACCGCTCGCCCTCGGTGTCGATCCACTCGCCCAGGAGGACGCCGGTGAAGCGAACCTTGCGGCCCGCGCCGATGCCCACCTTGACGATGACCTCGTCGAAGCCGGCATTGCGGGCGTCCTCGACCTCGACGTAGCGCTTGAGCGCGTTGGTGATGGCGGCGGAGAGGTTGTCTCCGGCGAGCTCCTGCGCTCGTTTGAAGAGCGCCTGGTCGTCATCCGAGACGTAGATGGTTCGGTTCGGCACGAGTGCATCGTATCTCCCGGCGATTGTGGGTGGCGCGGCCGATGCGTAGCACTATACGTATACGGCTACGTAGACGTCAAGCGGCGAGTCCGACGCTGCCTCTTGCGCGGGCAAACGGATGATCGGACGAGGCGCGCCGATGATCGGCGCGTCACCCGATAAGCCGAGGTATTTGCCGATGACCCCCGAGCGCCCGCAGCCGCCGACCAACGTCCTGCCGATCGCATCGATCGACGACCCGCGAACGATCACGCTGCTGACCACCGAGCACTGGAGCCTGCTGTCGGCCCGGTCGCTCGCCTACAACGAGGCGTTCGTGCGCGCGGGCATGTTCCTCACGTTCCTGTCGACGTCCTTCGTGGCCCTCGCCCTGGTGGCCCAGGCGATGTCCTTCGGGCAGAGCTTTCTCTCGGTCGCCGCGCTCGTCCTGGCGTTCGACCTCGTCATCGGCCTGACGACGTTCCTGCGGATGAACGCGGCGAATCTCGACGACCTGCGTGCGAACCACGGCATGGCCCGGATTCGCCACGCGTACACGCAGATCACGCCGATCGTGATGCCGTACTTCACCTGGCCGATCCACGACGACATCGATGCCGTGACGGCGGTCTACGGCCCCATCTCGGATCGGCTGGCAGGCCAGTTCATCTACGGGCTGACGACGTCGAACGGCATGATCGGCCTGATCGTCGGCATGGTCGGAGGCGTGCTGACAACCGTGCTGGCGATGCTGTTCGGCGTGGACGGCGGAGCATCGATCTGGATCGGCGTGGCGGGCGGGGTGGTGGTCCTTGCCGTCCTGTTTGCCTACACGGGAGTGACCGTCACTGCGTGAGCAGACCCGATTCACGGCCCTCTTCCCGACCCCGCGGGCCGACCCGGTCGCCGGTCCGCCGAGCTGAATCTCGACCGGCTGCCCGGACCGATCCGCCGATGGCTGTACGCCGGCGGAACGCGCCAGGATCGGCTGCGCGACCCGGACGCGGTGGTTGCCGCGCTGGAGCTCCGACCCGGCATGGTGGTGGGCGACCTCGGGCCGGGCTACGGGCACTTCACGCTCCGCATGGCCCGCGCGGTCGAACCGGACGGCATCGTGTACGCGCTCGATGCGAGCCAGGGCACCCTCGATGATCTGCGCCGCGCGGCCGACGATCGTGGGATCACGACGCTCCGGGCCGTGCTGGTGCCACGCGACCGGCTCGAGATCCCGGAGCCGGTGGACCTGCTGTTCGTCTCGGCCACCTATCACCATCTCCCGGAGGCGTCGAAGTACTTCGCGGACGCCCGGGCGCACCTCCGGCCCGGCGCCACGGTCGCGATTCTCGAGGCGCGCCGCGAGGGGCTGCTCGCCCGATGGCACGGCCGCCATGCGTCGTCGCCCCGACGCGTCGTGCGCGAGATGACTGCGGCTGGGTATCGGCTCACCGCCACCCACGACCTCGTCCGCGGCTATTGGTTCGGGTTCTTCGAGGTCGCTCCGTGAGCGACAACCTGTCAGATTCTCACCCCATGAGCGTTATGGGGACTTCTGACGCGACTTCCCGTGGCGCCTGAGCGTGGCCCATCGGCTCAATGCTCACCAGGTGAGAATTCGTCCGGCTTGAGACCCCGGAAGCCGCGTTAACGCTCACCTGGTGAGAAATCGGCCGGTTTCGACGACCGTGACAGGAGCTGGACCGATGAGTTCGACGGCCCGCTGAGGTCTGAAGAGCATGAATGAGATGACGGGCGAAAACGCGGTTCCGGCGCGGGCGACCCGGCGCGAATGGGTCGGTCTCGCCGTGCTCACGCTGGCCGCGCTCGTCTACGCGATGGACCTGACCGTGCTCAACCTCGCCGATCCCGCGGATCAGCGCGGAGCTGCGCCGACGAGCGCGCAGCTGCTCTGGATCATCGACATCTACGGCTTCCTGGTCGCCGGCCTGCTCATCACCATGGGCACGCTCGGGGATCGCATCGGCCGCCGCAAGCTCCTGCTCGGCGGCGCCGCGGGCTTCGCGCTCGGCGTCGTTGCTCGCGGCGTTCTCGACGAGCTCGGAGATGCTCATCGCGAGCCGCGCCATCATGGGCATCGCCGGAGCGACGATCGCCCCGTCGACCCTGTCGCTGATCTTCACCATGTTCCTGGACCCGAAGCAGCGCACCACCGCGATCGGCGTCTGGATCGCCGCCTACTCCGCCGGCGGCGCGATCGGGCCGGTCATCGGCGGCGTGCTCCTCGAGTTCTTCTGGTGGGGCTCGGTGTTCCTGATCGGCGTCCCGGTCATGGGACTGCTGCTCATCCTCGGCCCGCGCACGCTGCCCGAGTACAAGGACCCCGAAGGCCCGCCGCCTGGACCTGCTCAGCGTCGCGATGTCGCTCCTCGCCATCCTCGCCGTGGTCTTCGGGCTCAAGGAGATCGCGCAGGGTGGCTTCGCGCCGCTGCCGGTCCTCTCGATCGTCGCGGGCCTCGCGCTCGGCATCGTGTTCGTTCGCCGCCAGCTGCAGCTCGAGTCGCCGATCATCGACGTGCGCCTCTTCCGGATCCGCGCCTTCAGCGCGTCGCTCGGCACGTATTTCCTCGGCATCTTCGTCGTCGTCGGCTACTTCCTCTTCATCGCGCAGTACCTGCAGCTCGTCCTCGGGCTGTCGCCGATCGAGGCCGCCGTCTGGTCGCTTCCGTCGGCGATCGGCTTCATCGTCGGTTCGATGGTCGCGCCGAAGATCATCCATCGCTTCCGCCCGTCGGTGATCATGGGCGTCGGGCATGGCCATCGCCGCGGTCGGGACGGCGGTGCTGCTCGGCCTCGGGCTCGACAGCGGCTCGGGCATCCCTTCATCGTCGTCGCCTCGATCGTGATCTCACTCGGGCTGGCGCCCGTCATCACGCTCGCGACCGAGCTCATCGTCGGCAGCGCCCCGCCGGAGCAGGCCGGGGCCGCCACCGGGATGTCGGAGACGAGCGGCGAGCTGGGCGGCGCGCTGGGGATCGCGATCCTCGGCAGCATCGGCACGGCCGTCTACCGGACCGAGGTCGCGGACTCGCTCCCGTCCGGGATCCCGGCGGAGGCCGTGGATGCGGCGCAGGACACGCTCGGCGGCGCGCTCGCGATCGCCGAGACGCTGCCCGAGGCGTCGGGGCGAGCGCTCGTCGCGGTCTGCGCAGATCGCCTTCATCGACGCGCTCCACTTCGTGGCCGCGGTCGCCACGGTCCTGCGCGGTCGTGACGGCGATCGGCGCGGCGGTCGCCCTCCGGAGCGTGCCCGCCCGAGATGAGTCGCCCGTCGAGGGCGCCGCCTCCGAGCCAGCCGGCGTCACCGACTGAGCGTCGTTTCCTCAGCTCACGGCCTTCTTCACCAGCTCGCCGATCTTCTTCTCGTCGGCGGCGGTCAGCTTCGTCAGCGCCCAGGAGGTCGGCCACATCGCGCCGTCATCGAGGTTGGCGACGTCGTTGAAGCCGAACGTGGCGTATCGCGCCTTGAACTTGTCCGCGGCCTGGAAGAAGCAGACGATCTTGTCGTCCTTGGCATAGGCGGGCATCCCGTACCAGGTGCGCGGAATGAGGTCGGGCGCGACCTTGCGGACCAGGTCGTGGATCCGCTTGGCCATGTCGCGATCGGCCTTCGGCATGTCGGCGATCTTCGCCTGCACGTCGGCTTCCCCTGCCGCCTCGTCGGCGCCACGCTTCGCGGCAGCCTTCAGCTCCTTGGCGTGCTCCTTCATCGCGGCCTTCTCTTCGGCGGTCCATCCCTTGGCCGGCGTCTCGCGCCCGGCGGTGGTCTTGGTGTCAGGCATCGGTGATTCATCCTTGTATATATTGATGGCGATGCATTGATCGTAGGCGCCCGTCGTCCGGATGGCTTCTTCGAAACTGCTCAATCGCGGGCACCGGTCTCGCATGCGGAGGCTTGTCAGGAACGCGATCATGGGTGGATGGCGACCGAGACCAATCGGGGCGGAAGTGACCGTCAGGGTGCCGCCGAGCGCACGCGGGGACTGCGTGACCAGGGCCCCCACGCTCGCGTCGCGACTGCGGACCGCGGGGGATGCCCTGGTCGCCGTGATCGAACCGATCGATGACGACGACTGGAATCGCGTCCCGGACCCGGGCACCTGGTCGATCGGCAAGGAGGCCGAGCACGTCGCCGAGGCAATCGTCTATCACCTGTGGATCGTCCGGCTCACGATCGGCCAGAAGGTGTCGTCCCGCCGCCCAGCACTGGAGCGCAAGCAGATGACAACGCCGCTGTCCCAGCACGAGGCCGCTGAGCTGATCCATGAGCGAGCCGAGGACGGTGTGCGCCTGCTCCACGACCTCACCGATGAGCAGCTCGGCCTACCTACCAGGCCGCCTCGAGCCACCGCATAGGTCCTGGCCGACGCGATCGACCAGATCCTGATCAGCCACATCGATTCCCACCGCGCGGAGATCGAGGCGAAGCTCCGGGGCTAGGAGCCGGTCAGATCGACTCCAGCGCCTCGACGATGAGATCGACGATCTCGGGTGTCGCCGCCGGGTCGGTGATCTCGTCGTGGGTCACTCCCGGCAGCACCTGCCCCTCGGCGTCGAACCCGCGATCCCGGAGCCCCTCCGCCCAATCGCCCGAGACGTCATCCTCCGAACCCGAGATACAGCCACAGCGGGGGAGCGGAGTCGGCCGCCCCAGCCAGCGACGGGCGCGGACTGCCCAGGGCGATGACGCCGTCCGGGATCGCGCTCCCATCGGCGAGGCAGGCTTCCGCCTCCTCCTCGGGATGGATGGCGATGTCGAGGCCCATCAACGCACCCTGCGAGTGGCCGACGACGACGACCCGGCTCGGATCGCCCCCGTACTCCTCCGTGTGGGCTCGGGCGTAGCGGATGGCGCAGCGAGCGTCGCTCCAGCTGTCCTGCTCGACGTAGCTGCCGGTCGAAAACCCCCGATAGGCGATGAGGAACACGACGGCGCCTCGCTTCGCGAGCTCCGACGGCGAGCGGCGCCTGGTAGCGGCGCTCGGTGAAGAGCTTCCCTCCACCGTTCAGCAGGACGACCGTCGGCAGCGTCGCGTCGCCGGCCGGTGCCAGGACGTCCCCTGACGGGAGGCAGGGCGTCGGTCCGCAGTCCACGACGTCCGTGTAGAACAGGTCGACGTCCGTCCGCAGGCCCGTCCACGAGGTCGCTCGGGAAGGCTCCGAGCACAGGCTGCGACGGCAACGGCACGGTGGGCGACGCCGATGGAGTGCTGCCGGCACAGGCGGTCAGCGCCAGCGACCACCAGACCCGCGACCGGCGAGCGACATTCGATTCCTCATCGTGCGATCTTGCACGATCCCGAGCGCGAGCCCGACGCCTTTCGTCGGTTGGCCGCAGCCTTGCAGGCCCAACGACGGACTAGACCGGGACCGATGAATCAGGCGCGTGCGGCGGGTCTTACCAACGCAACACGCACCGCCCCAGGAGAACAGCCATGACCACGAGCACGACGATTTCCCCGAAAGAGACGAAGAACCTCGACATCTATGGCGATCCGCCGCTCGAGTGGCAGCGCGTGATCGACGCCCTGGACAAGACGAGCGACCTGGAGGTGGCGGACTCGGCGGGCCGCTTCTGGATCGCCACGACGCGACCGGACGGACGTCCGCACGTGATGGCGGTGGGCATCGTCTGGGATGACGGCAAGTTCTACCTGTCGACCGGCGCGGGGACGCAGAAGGGCAAGAACCTCGCCCACGATCCGCGGTGCATGGTCAGCATCGCGGCGCCCGGCATCGACATCGAAGCCGAGGGAGAGGCGAAGATCATCCGCGACGAAGGCGAGCTGCAGCGCATCGCCAAGCTGTACGACGACTGGGGTCCCGAGGTCCGGGACGGCGCCTTCTGGCACGAGTTCAGCGCGCCGAGCGCCGGTCCGCCGCCGTGGGACGTGTACGAGATCACGCCGACGACCTTCTACGCGGTGGCGACGGCGGAGCCGAACGGCGCCACGCGCTGGCGGCTGTGATCCCAGCGTCACGTCAGGACCGATAGGACTCCATCAGATCGACCAGCTCGCGTGGCTTGCTGAGAGCCATCGATGTGGCCGGCCGCGATCTCATCGGGCTCGATGCCGAGCCGGCTGCGGACGACGCCGCGCAGCCACTCGGGCGTGGGAAGAACCGGTCATCGCGGACCGATGACGACGTGCGTCGGCACGATCGCGGCCACGCCTCGAGCGGCCACGGCTCGCGGCCGGTCGTCTCGGACTGGCCGCGCTCCGCGACTTCGCCTCGGCGGCGAGATCCGGGTCGACGTCGTGGTAGAAGGCGTCGCCTTCGCCCGTGGGAACGTCCAGCCGGTCTGTTTCCACATCTCATCATCGGTCTCGCCCGGTCGCGGGATCATCGGTGCCACGAGGACTCAGGCGATCGGCCTGGCGAGCTCAGCGACGATCGGCGCGACGTAGCCGCCCCACGATTGCCCGACGACGATCAGCTCGCTGCCGTCATGGATCGGCTCGATGGCGTCGATCACGGCCTGCGCGTTATCGAGCAGGGTGGCGTTGTCGTCCTCGATCGGAAGGTCCGGCGCGACGGTGCGATGCCCTCGCTTCCTGGAGCTCGCGCTCGACGAGGTGCCAGTACCACCCGACGTCGTAGGCGCCGTGAATCAGTGCGTATGTGGCCATCGGACGAACGATGACAGGTTCCGTGCGGGCGAGCGAGTAGGCTGAGCGGCATGAGCGAGCAGGGGTGGCGCGAGTTTCTCTCCGCCGAAGGCGTCGACGACTGGGTCATCCTCCACGGCGGTCCGACGGCGGTGTTCAAGGTGGGAAGCCTCCAGGAGGCGGCGCGGCTGGCGGCTGCGGTGGCCGATGTGCCGGGCCTCGAGCCGCGAACACTGCTGACGGCGGCCTCCGACCGCCTCACCGTGAAGCTCACGAGGGAGATGTGGGGCACCGAAGGCCGGCACGTCGAGGTTGCGCGGGCCATCTCGGCCGTGGCGCGCGAGCACGGCGCCACCGCGGATCGGGGTCGGTCCAGGAGGTCCAGCTGGCGGTCGCCGCCAAGCCCGAGGCGATCGACCTCGGCTTCTGGCGCACGGTGCTCGGCTACGCGCCGATGCACGATGACAATTGCATCGACCCGCTCGGCCAGGGCTCCACGGTCTGGATGCAGGACCTCGATCCGAACAAGCCGCTGCGCCACGCCATGCACGTCGACGTCTCGGTCGCGCGCGACCAGGCGGAGGCGCGCATGCAGGCGGCCGTGGCCGCCGGCGGGCGGGTCGTGGACGAGTCCGGCGCCCCGGGCTCATGGATCCTCGCCGATCGCTCGGGCAACAAGGTCTGCATCGCCGCCTGGCCCGACGGAGCTCCCACGCCCGAGTCGGACGAGACCGCCTGAGTTCGGGTCAGGCCGCCCGAGCGGAAGCGAGACTCGCCTGACGGAACAGCAGGCCCGATGCGACCCACGCCGCGATGAAGAACGCGTCCGCCGGGAGCGTCGGATCCGAGGTCGGCGACGAGTGCGATCACGGCGACGAGCGCGTGGGCGCCTGCCGTGGCGAACATCGCGATCGACGCCTCACGCGGCTCGAAGCGCCCGATCGCGGCCCCGACGAGCGCGACGGACAGCACGAGGACGTACATCAGGTTCGCCGGATTGCCCTCGACGTCCATCATGCCGACCGCGAGGTTGACCCAGACGAGCCACAGCCCCGCCGCGACGGCGATGCCGACGGCGGCCCGGTGCGCGCCGCTCCCGCCACGCGCGCTCGCGAACTCGAAGAGGAGTCCGGCGCCGAGGATGAGGACGCCCACGGTGGCGAAGTCCATCGGTCCCCAGTTCACGCCGTCCTCGGTGCCGCTGCCGGGGTCGGGGACGCCGAGCTTGAACGCCATGGCGAGGAGCGGCACGGCCAGCACGGCCGCGGTGATGAGCACCCATCGCCCCACGGCTCTGGTCTGCATGAGCTGCGTCATGTTCTCCCTCATGATCTGTGCGGAGGTCTCGGCAAACGTCCCGAGGGCGAGGGCGTGGAGCCCACGATTCGCCATCGGATCGTTCGCGAATCAGGTCGGTGAAGGTCTGCGCCATCGGCTCACCGAAGCGCTCCCGGAACTGGCGCGGATAAAGGCGGAGGAGGCGGGCGTACCAGCGGCGGTATCGGCCGATCGCGCGGTCAGATGCCATCGGCGAATGCGTTCGGGGTAATTCGCTTCTCGGTGGCGACGGCGACGACCTCGCGGTATCGGTCCAGCTCGGCGCTGAGCGCCTTCCGACCGATCCCGGTGAGGGTGTAGTAGATGCGACGCTCGTCGTCCATCGCGGGATCGACGCGCTTGTCGCTCTCGCGGATCAGCCCGGCCGCCATCATCCGGCCGAGCGAGCCGTAGAGCGTGCCCGGCCCCATCTTCACCTTGCCCTGCGACTCCCGCTCGACCTGCTTCATGATCCCGTACCCGTGCCGCTCCTCGGTGGACAGCGCGAGCAGGATGTGAAGCACCGCCGGCGTCAGAGGATGGTTGTCCGATTTCTTCGCCATGGCCGGAGTATATCCGTCGCGGATGTAGTGTCAAACAGACCAGCGTCCGTAGACTGAAGCGGCATGTCTGACTTGAAGGCGGTCGAGGCACGCATCTGGTCGCTGCTCGATCCGTACCGCGGCGAACTCGAGTCGGCCACGATCTATGGGATGCCGTCCGTTCGCTGGCCCGGCGCCAAGGCGCATGACTACTTCGCGGCAGTCAGAGCTGGGAAGAACTTCGTCAGCCTGTATCTCCTGGTCGCAGACACCTACCCGGATGCGCTGGCAGGCACGACCGATGCGCTCCTCAGGCGCCGGTCGGGCAAGGCCGCCTTCACCTTCCCGACGCTCGACGACGACATGGCGCGCGACCTCGAGGAGCTGCTGGCCCGCCTGTACGAGCGATATCGCGCCGATCACACGGCGGCTCGAGAAGGACCGATGAATTCTCCGAGG
>CAVWZA010000009.1:0-187983 GCA_963759405.1 uncultured Chloroflexia bacterium
GCGTCGGGGTCATCTCGTATGCCGGCTCATTCGAAATCTGCATCACGGCAGATGGCGACGCCCTGTCGGACGTCGAAGTTGTCGCCGCAGGCATCCGCGACGAGCTGGAGACGCTGCGAGTGAGCCCTGGTTCCAGACTACGACCATCCGCCTCGGCCGCCGCGGCCGAACCGGCTGTGGCCCCTCGGCAAGATCGTCTTCAACAAGACGTACTGGCACACGGCCCCACGCGGACCGGTCTGACGGTCAGGTCGTGACGGCGGCGCGGCGTTCGCTCGCCAATCGGGTCGCAATCGAATCGGCCCATGCTTCGATCTCCGGCCAGTCGCGGAAGTCACCGGACGGGATGGCGTCACGGGCGGCAGGCATCAGCCTCAGGATGCGCTGACCGAGCGACTCCGCCAAGCCAATCGGCTTGGCATCGGGGTCGTAGGCGCCCCAGAAGACGTGCTCGTCGCGGGGATGGAGCACGTCCCGCAGCTCGGCGAACTCCTTCGGCACGGCGCCAGCCCGAACGTCGTGCCCTTTGGCATCGACCGTCTCCGTCCCGACTGGCCCGCTGGAGAACAGCCAGACGGGCTTGCTGGCGAGCGTGGTCCGATGATGAAGCACGAACGCGTTTGCGCCCTTCAGCCAGCTGCCCATGTACGCAGCGCTCCCGACAACGAACGCGTCGTAATCGTCGACATCGCCGACGGTGTCGACCTGCTGGACCGACGCGTCCAACCCTCTGTCCTTTATGACCTCGCCGATGCGCTCGGCAATCCCGCGCGTCGCCCCATGTCGCGTGGCGTAGGCAACCAGTACTCGCATGATCGCGCTCCTCCTTCCCGAGATCGACGGCGCTCGGTGAGGTAGCGGAGGCCTTCCGTCGTGGAGGCCGACCGAAACCTCATCGAGCGTCCGTCCGACGACGGTCGGACGCAAGGGCGGTCCGGATCGTCGCTGACGGGTCACCCGGCCCTACCTGAGCGAGCCGCGCGATCCCACCGCCGGGCACGGTTGGGCCGAATGACCCCATTGTGCGGGCCGACCGGCCGTCGTGATCGAGATCAACGGACGGCCGGTGGGCGTCATCTCGGCCATGGACTTCGCGGCCCGCCGAAGGTTGACACCCTCCGAGCCGGAACGACCTGCCGTTTGGGGCTCGAGAGCGGGACGTCCGGCACTGTCTCGCGATGTCCCCGCACGACACGCTGAAGCCGACATCCACACAGTGGCGGTTGGCCCAGCGGGCAGCGGCCGCCCACGTCGGACGCCCGCGGAGGAGACCGTCGTGAAGAAGCTGTTCATTCTCCTCGCCGCCCTGGCGCTCGCGCTCGGCATGACCGGCAGCGCGCTCGCCGTCGACGGGGAGCTGCCCCACACGGGGCGTGTCCTGTTCGTGGCAGGCGGCGACATCGAGGTCCCGGCCGACGAGCAGGCGGATGCGGTCATCGTCATCAACGGTGATGCGAACATCGAGGGAACCGTCAATTCGCTCGTCGTCGTCGACGGCACCGCGACCGTCACGGGGGCGACCGTCGAGGGCATTGCGATCATCAACGGGACGCTCGAGCTCGGCGCAGGCACGACCGTCCTCGGCGACATCGGCCAGCTGAACTCGGAGGTCACTCAGGCCGAGGAGGTCGAGGTTGGTGGCACGGTGAATGACCTCACCGGCAGTGTCGCCGGGTTCGGCGTGTTCGTCGGCTTCGCCGCCCTGGCGATCTGGGTCGGCGTGGGGATCGCGACGCTCATCGTCGGCCTGCTGATGGCCGGTTTGGCCGCACGCCAGACGCGCGCCGCCACGTCGTTGATCCGCCGGGAACCGGGCCGCACCTTCTTGGTCGGACTGCTGGCGGTCATCGTGCCGCCGATCCTCGCGGTGCTGGCGATGTTGACCATCGTCGGAATCCCGGCCGGCCTCGGACTGCTCATCGTCGTCTGGCCGCTCGTCGCCTTCGTCGGCTACGTCGTCGCGGCCATCTGGCTCGGCGAGTGGCTGGTCGAACGCCGCGACGGAGCGGTGGCCGCGGAGCGGCCGTACGCAGCGGCGACCGTCGGGCTGCTCGTGGCATTCGTGATTGGCCTGGTGCCGCTCGTGAGCGCGGTGCTCTCGATCTTCGGCCTCGGCGCCGTGGTGCTCGCCGCGTGGCGAACCCTGCGCGGCACCCCGATCGAGCCTCTGCCAGTCGCCCAGATCCAGGCGGCGGCAGCATGACTGGCGGGTACGGCGCGGCAGCCAGTCGGGCCGCACCCGCACGCTCGCCGACAGCCACGAAAGGAGGAAGGCGCGATGACAGCAACTCCGGCCGGGATGGAACGTGAGTCGGCCCAGGCGAACGGGGCTGCTCGGAGGAAAGGACCGATGGAACAGGTAATCGAAGCACTGGGCAGTGGTCTTGGAAACAGCGTGGGTTGGCTGGCGGAAAGCGGCATCTTGTTCGCTCTCTTCGCCATCGTCTGGGTTGCCTTCGGAGCTGCGCTCATCTGGAGCCAGGGAAGCCTCGACCAGGCGTGGCAAGCAATCCGCGATCTGCCGCTATTGCCCAGATCGTCGTGTGGGTGCTCTTCCTCCCGGTGATGATCGGGCTATGGGTCTGGGAGACGAGCTGGCCGATCGTCGTCCGGCTCGTGCTCGTGGTCGGGGTGGCCGGGTGGAACCTGCTGATGTTCCTGCCGAAGGCGTTGCAGGCGGCGCGGCCGTAACAGGTTCAACGGCTCGCTCCGGTTAAGACGCCCGCCAGCGCTCTCGGTGGGGCCGGCCGTCGGGCCCGTACACGGTCGAGATTGCAAGGTCGACGGAGAGCTCGAAGAGCAGGAAGTGCTCGTCGCGAGGGAACGCGCTGCCGGCGTTGACTGCCGCCCGCGTGTCGTTGTCGTCGATGCGCCGTGCGGTGCCCTCGACCGCAAACTCGCGTAGGTCCCATGGTTGGTCGCCCGTGGCCGTGCAATGCAGTGCATATCGCAGATCGCGATCCAGATCGCGCACCTTGGGTGAGGCCGGCTCGGTGAACACGAACAGCCTCCCGCCGGCCACCACGGGGCGGACTGGATGAAGGCGCGGTGCCCCGTCTACCTTGAGGGTGGCCAGATAGGCGACCTGGTCGTGGAGTCGCTCGGCGCCGAACATGGCCAGCTCCGGTGCTGCGTCGGCGAGGACTCCCCAGCTCATCGGCTCAGGGTTTCGGGCCGTCGCCGTCATCTTGCGGGCGTCCGATCCCTTGACACCGCGGCGCTCGGTCACCGTGTCGTCCATTTCTTGCCGGCCCACGCGGCGGTGGCGCGATCGAGGGCTTCGATCTCGACAGAAGTCAGGGAGAAGCCGAGGGCGCCGGCGTTGTCGGCGGCCTGGCTGCCGTTCTTGGCGCCAGGGATCGGAAGGACAAGCGCGTTTTCGATCAGCCAGCGCAGCGCGACCTGGGCGGCACTCCGACCATGCGCATCGCCGATCTCTCGGAGGAGCGCTACGACCGAGGTCGTTGCCTCCCGCTGTTGGCCGCGGAAGCGGGGCATGAAGCGACGAAAGCCGGAGGCCCGCGCGCCACCGGCGAATTTGCCGGTGAGGGCGCCGTTCGCGAGCGGCTGGTTGGCGATCAGGGTGACCCCCAGCTCGCGACAGCCGTCGAGGACTCCGTCAGTCTCGGGCTGGCGATGGAGGAGCGAGTACTCGACCTGGTTTGAGGCGAGCGGAATGCCCCGATCAGCCAGGACGCGATGAGCGAGACGCATCTGATCCGCTGTGTAGTTGCTGACGCCCACCGCGCGGACCTTGCCCTGCTCGACCGCATCGGCCATGAGGTTCATGAGCCGCGGGATCGCCACCCGCCGCGACGGGTAGTGGTGCATGTACAGGTCCACGGTCGTGCGCTGGAGGAGCTCAAGGCTTCGGTCGAGCGCCCCGGGCATCGCGTCGGCGCGGGACAGCAGGTTCGGCGGAAACTTCGTCGCGATGAGGACGTCTCGACCATGGGCGAGCTGGCCGAGGCGGCGCTCCGACGCGCCGGCGCCGTACATCTCGGCGGTGTCGAAAAGGGTCGCTCCCGCGGCGATGCTGGCATCGAAGGCGGCCTGCTCGTCCTCGCGGGTCGTCGGGCCCCCGCCATAGGCAAGCTTGGCTGGCGTCCAGCGAGCGCGCCCAGACGGATCGCCCCAGGTCATCGCTCCAACCCCGAGGCGAGGGACCCGGAGTTCGCTTCTGCCCAGCGTCACAGGTCCGGCCATCGCTCGAAAGCATACGTCGGACTAGTCAATCATTGCAACTACCGACTATTATAAGTACGGACGACTGAATCGACCCTGAATCCCGCTAGACTGCGCTTTCATGGGTGAGACAACGACCGCGCGCGAGACTGCCGCCCTCGTCGACCTGATGTGGCTCGTCATGCGCCGCATCTGGGACCACGCCGAGGAGCGCCTCTCCCCGTACTCGCTGAGCCTCAAGCACAACTGGGCGCTGCACGCCCTCGATGAGCCGATGTCGATGAGCGCCCTCGCGGACCGTTTGGGGATCGACGCTTCCTACGTCACGACGATCGCCGATCAGCTCGAGGAGCGCGGCCTCATCGAGCGCCGGCCCCATCCGACCGATCGGCGGATCAAGAGCCTCGCGTTGACGGACGACGGGCGGCACATCCGCGAGACCCTGGCGGACGAGCTGTGGGTCGACGTCCCGGCCCTCGATGGGCTCACGCCTACCGAACGACGGGAGCTCTGGCGGCTGCTCTCGCGGGCCGCCGACGGTTCGGGTGCCGATCCAGTCCGGCCTTGAGCACCATCAGTGTTGCATCCAGCGGGCGCCCGGCCTAGCACCGGACCCACATCGCGCGGTCAGCGCCTCGCGGCCGACGGCGCGATGGCGGGCCGCATCGTCGTGCCTCACTGAACGCGCATGAAAAGCTGGATGGCATATCTGGCCAGTCCCATCCGGCCCACGTTCCACGATCGGGATAGCCAGCGGCGTCCTCCCGAAACAGCACGATCCGCCCGCCCCCGGGGCGAGCGGGTCGTCAGGCCGCGCTTGGTCAGTTCGGTGGATTCATCACCACGGTGGAAGTCGCGGCCGTGATGGCTGCGATCCGGGACTCCTTGTTCTGCGTTCCGTCGGGCCCGCCGATGACATAGGCGATCATCGCCACGATCCCGAAGCTCAGAAGGCCGAGCACGAGCAGCACGATGAACCATGTCTTGTCGTCGACCTGCGCGGTATTGAGCAAGGCGCCGATCCACGACACCAGACCGCCAATCAGGCCGCCGATGATCGCGAACATGGCCAGGAAGAAGATGCCGACCATCGCCCACGCGAAAGGCGTCGTATCGATGCCGGTCACATCCGGACCGCTCATGACGAAAGCGCCGCCGGCATACGCGAACCACACCGCGACAAACGCCAGAAGGATGCCCGCCACGAAGGCGAAGGCGCTGCCCACGAAGAGCTTGACTACCGTTGGCTTTGGCATGTGAGAAATCCCTTCTCCAAACTATGGTGTCTGCGGCAATAGCACCTCCGGCTGCGCCATTGCCCAAGTGCCGTTCATCGCGCCGAAGGGGTCCGTTAGTCATCGCTTCGGACGAGCGTTGGAAGGGCTTCATCCTCTCGATCTGGGGGATGAAGACAGACGCAAGAGGGTCTGCTCGCTGTCACATCTGCGACGTCGCATCAGCCGTGGTCACTGGCGCGATCCAGCGCATCCAGACACTGGGCCGCCGCTAAGCCCGCGATTGGCCGCCCTCCCGAGCTAGCGGGAAGACCGGTACGCTGGGATAGCGGCGGCTTCTCCAATGCCGATCGCTACGGCCGGCGTCGACCGGACGAACGCCACCAGGGGGTCCGACAAGTGCACGGCCCGGTGTGTTGGCGGAGAGGACCACGGGCGCGACATCGATGAGCTCTCCGGGCAACCGGGCGACTCGCGATGCCTACTCCGGGAAGTCGTTGGGGCGTTGCGCGGAGGCCCACATTGCGGCGGGCTCGGCACGGAACAAGACGATGTCGTTGCCCCAGGAATAAGGGTCCGAGCCATATGCCGAGGTCCAGATCGAGTGGATCTCGTCGTGGTCTGGATGGCCACGACCGATCCACTCCACCCTGCCGTGGACGACGATCGCGACCGCGTCGCCGACCATGTGAACGAGACTGCAGGCCGGGTTGTGGCGCAGATTGGCGACACGTGCCGCCGAGCCGTCGGTTGAGAGCGTGAAGCGCCCGCGCACGAACACGGAGTCGAGCGGTGATACGCGTGGCTCGCCGGCCGCTGTCACTGATCCGAACGCGACGTACTTGACGCCGTCGAGGTAGCGCACCACCTGACTGGCCCGCAGTCGCTTGTCCGGGGTCACGATGCTGGCCATGTGCGGGCTGATGTCGGCCAGAGTGTCGTCCATCAGTCGCTGCAGGAACTCGATCTCCGCGGCGTTCTCGCGCATAAGCCGATTCACGATACCGCCCGTGCCAAGGGGGTGGGACCCGCAGCCCCGACGCGCGGATCTGGGCGACCCCGCGCAATCCGGAGTCGCCGGCTGACAGAGAGCACGGCGTCGGCCGGTCAGCGGGCAAGTGTCCTCGCCGACCGCCCTCCGCCTCCCGGTGTGCTGGCCGATCGCTAGTCGGTCACGCTAAAGGCCGTGCGCATCCCCACGGTGTAGTGCGCCTCGCCCTCTTCTTCGTCCCAGATGTTGCAGAGCAACACATAGCTGCCGGCCTCCAGCATTGTCGTGAGCTCCTGGGTCTCGCCAACGGGGATGTCCTCGATCTCGTCGATAACTTCGATGCCTTCTCCCTCTTCGGTGACGGCGCCGTTCTCATCGGTTGGCAGTTCGCCCGGATCGAGATCGGTCTTGAGGATGACGAACTCGTGGATGTCCTCCGGTCCATCGTTGGTGACCTCGAACATGATGTCGCCGGCAGGGGCCGAGTCCGACGCAGGCAGCACCGACCATTCCTGGAGCGTGACGGCGACGGTGGTTGCCCCGTCGGCGCCAGCCGGGGTCGGCGATTCACCGGTCGTGGTACAGCCGGCAATGGCGATTGCGATTGCTGCCGTTGCGACGAGTAGGTTCCTGGTGCCTTTCCGAGCCATCGTCTCCTCCTCACTCTTGACCTCGAGCCATTGTGCTGCGCGGCACCGAGGGCGCCTTCGCGCCGCTGGCAGTGGGCGGCGCTGGCGGTCCATCACGCCGCGGCACCTGGTGCAAAGTGGCCACTGACGAGGTGACCGGACGTCAGGGCTGAACGTCGATCGTCGCGACCATGCCCTCCTCCCAGTGGCCGGGCAGGTGGCAGCCGATCAGGAGATCGGTGTCATTGCTGAAGGCGTAGTCGAGCTCGCCGTCGGTCAGGGCCGGGACGTAGATCCCATACCCGAAGTGTGTCACCGATCCGCCGTCCGATGGTGTCGACGGCGCCGCCTCGCGGCGCATGGCCTGCTCGGCGACGGTGCCGATGAACAGCTCGTGCCCGACGCGGTCCGGGTTGGAGATCAGGAAGCGGACCGAATCGCCGCGCTGCACGGTGAAGTGGTCGGGCACAAAGTGGAAGCCGTCGATCGAGATCTCGATCACCCGTGGCTCGGTCCCGTCCCCCACGGCCGCACCGCCGCAGCCGGAGAGGCCCACGATGAGCGCAGCGGCGAGCGCCCGCCAGACTTTGGTGCGTATCGCATGTGCCGCCATCGGTCCGTACCTCCCATCGGTCGAAGGACAAGAGATACCCGCGGTCGGCGAGTCCCGCCTAGTGCCGAAGGCACCCCGTGGGGAGCCGATGGGCCCCCGTACCGCACCGGAACTCGGGGTTCCGGTTCACGTGCTGGACGGTGAGAACGAGCTGCGGGACGGCGGGCTGGCCCGCGAGTGGTTCGACCAGCTGACGGCGCCACAAAGGAGCTGATCACCGATTCCGATGCCGGCCACGCGGTCGCCTTCGAGCAGGCTGATGCGTTCTTGCGGCTGATGAACGAGGACATCGTTCCGGCCACCTACGTCGTGAGCGCGAGAGGCGACTGAGTCCTCGTCGCGCACCCTGGTGCCGCATTCAATCGCGAGCTCGCCGAGGGATGGTCGGCACCGGACTGGAATGTGGCCGCGAGAAGGGTCCGATGGCTCTCTTCCAGCAGAGCCGCTCGGCGGACTACCGGCAGAGTCGTGCGCATCGGCCTCCGCGAACAGGCCCGTTGGCTCTTATCGCGCCGACGTGACGGCTGCCCAATCATGGCATCAATGGAGGCTGTCCATGCATGACTACACGTCCAACCTCGTCGGCCTCGGCCTGATCCTCGGCGCCGCCGTGGGCTACGCGCTCGGGCTCATCGTCACCGACCCCACGACTGCGGCGATCTTCGGCGCCGTGGGTGCGGGTGTCGGGCTCGTGCTCGGCTCGGCTGTCGGCACGAACCAGGAAGGCGGGCGACCGTCCTGACCATTACATACGGCCATTGGCTTCGGGGCGTCACAGTCCGAACCGACCGGTTATGACGCTACCGTCCTGGTTCCAGACTCCGCGCGGGGTCGTCCCAGCGTCGTCGAAGGGCGGCGAGCGTCATGACCGGGGCCACAATGGGAATGCCCACGCCCGCGTTTCGCCGATCCGGCGAGCCTCGCATCACGCGCGGTTCGGGCCATGACGTTGGCGGCCGGCTCGACAGCATCAAGGTGCTGCCCATCCCGGCGACGACGGACCGGCCCGTCGCCGTTCGCGCGCCTCGCTGGAGCGGCGCGCTCACTGGACGACTGGGCCGGCTCATCCCGGTGGCAGGACGACCCGCGGCGCTGAACGCCATCAAGACATTCCACACGGTCATCTTCGCGTCGGTGGGCGCCGCCATCGCCCTCTTCGTCTGGGACGGTTTACGACAACGACCCGGTCGCCGAGCCGCGCTCGCACTCGGGCTGGCTCTTGGGGAGACGGCGGTCTACGTCAGCAACAACCAGGTCTGCCCACTTACCCCGCTCGCCGAGGAGCTGGGCGCAGAGCGCGGGTCCGTGGCAGACATCTTCCTGCCCGACTGGTTCAGCCGGCGCATCCCGCTCTTCGGCGGGAGCGCCCTCATCGTCGGGCTTGTTCTGAACTTCCGTGCGGTTCTGAGGATGCCGCGATGGCGCAGGAAGTGACCACGGGGCCGTCTGCGACGGGCCGTTCGGCCGGTGGTGAGGGTGGGCCGACACCCGGTTCCGGGCCGTCCAAGGTGAACGCCGCGGGAGGCGGTCACCCGCGTCGCGCTGTTTCCCGAGGGGCGGGGTCTGATCCTCCCATGGCGGATGCCATGATCACGCACCCTCACGCAGGCGCCGCCGTCGAGGTGGCGCGAGCGCTCCATGTCGACGTGGCGCGGGGACTCAGCGCCGACGAGGCAGCCGCACGGCTTCTCCGAGTTGGTGCGAACGAGCTCGAGGCGCATGAGCCGCCCTCCGTGTGGCGCTCGCTGTTCGGTGCCGCGACCGAGCCATTCGTCCTTCTCCTCGCGGCCGCGGGCATCGGTGCCGTCTTGCTCGGCGAGGTGCGTGATGGGCTCCTCGTCCTCGGTGGCCTCATCCCGATCGTCGGAGCCGACGTCGCGACCACGTATCGATCGGAACGCGCGCTGGCGGAGCTGCGGGACGCGGTCGCGCCCGTCGCCCACGTCCTGCGCGACGGGGTTCGAACCGAAATCCCGGCCGGCGACATCGTGCCCGGGGATGTGCTGCTCCTGGCGACCGGGGACGTGGTACCTGCCGACGCCCGCGTACTACCCGGTGGAGGCCTCCTCGTCGATCGAAGCGTCTTGACCGGCGAGTCGGTGCCCGAGCACACGAGGCCGTCGCCTGACGCTGATGGAGCCCCGCTGACCGATCGGCATGCGATGGTCTACGCCGGTACCAGCATCGTCGGCGGTCGAGGGCCGGCACTCGTGGTTGCGACCGGCTCCACAACGGAGCTCGGCGCCATTGCAAGCAACCTCACGGCGCCTCAACGCCGTCGATCACCGCTCCAGCGCGAACTCTATCGGCTCGTCCGCATCCTCCTGGTCGCGGCGATCGCGCTCATCGTGGTCACCGTCGGGCTCGGATTCCTCCGGGGGCAGCCCGCCGGTGCGAACCTGCTCGCGGGAATCTCCGCCGCGATCGCTGCCATTCCGGAGGAGCCGCCTGTCCTGCTGGCGGTGATCCTCGGTCTCGGCGCATATCGCCTCATGCGCCGCGGCGTGCTCGTTCGGAGGCTGGCGGCGCAGGAATCACTCGGCGCGGTGGACCTCATCATCACCGACAAGACCGGCACCTTGACGCGCAACAGGTTAGAGGTCGAGGAACTCTTGCGCCCGGATCACCCGATCGATGCCGATGAGGCCGATCGGCTGCTGCTCGAAGCGCTGGCCGCCGAGGAGGATGCGTGGGCACCCGCCACGGTCGGACGGCGTGGATCATTCACGCGCGCGATCGAGACATCGCTCCAAGCGCGCGGAGTCTCGTTCGACCTGGACCGGCGACTCGTCATCTCGTCGGCGGGGACCGCTGACGGGCGTCCGTACAGCTCCGTGCGCCACGCCGAGGGATCGGGGTGGCGCGACCTGGCGCTCGGAGCGCCCGAGGCCATCATCGGCTTCGACAGCACGTTGGAAGCCGAGTCCCGTGACGCCTGGGACCGGCTCATCGCGGACGAGGCCGGCCGCGGCGGTCGGCTGCTGCTCCTGGCCGCCCGCGACGAGAAGCGGCCGTGGCAATTGCGCGCGCTGATCCGCTTCGGCGATCCCCTGCGCCCAGAGGCGGCCGACGCCGTCGCAACCGCGACCCGCGCGGGAATCCAGACCGTGATGGTCACCGGCGACCACCTCAACACCGCGACGGCGATTGCCGATGCGGTCGGCTTGCCGGCTGGGGATGGAATGGTCGGTCCAGATCTCGACCAGCTCGCCGATGAGGAGGTCGCCGCACGACTCGCAGGGCTCCGACTGGTTGCGCGCGCCACCCCGGAGCAGAAACTGCGGCTCGTGCGCATCGCACAGTCCATTGGCCGCTCGGTGGCGGTCACCGGCGACGGCGTGAACGACGCCCCCGCGCTGCAGGCGGCCGACGTTGCCGTGGCGATGGGCTCGGGTACGGCGGTAGCGCGGGAGGCGTCCGACCTCGTGCTCGGCGACGACTCGTTTGCGACGATGATGGGTGGGCTGCGCGAGGGGAGGCGCATCGTGGCGAACGTCCAGAAGGGCCTTGTCTTCCTCGTCTCCACACACGTCGCGCTCCTCGGCTTCATCCTCATTGCAACCGTCGCGGGATACGGCCAGCCGCTGCTGCCGTTGCAGATCCTGTGGCTCGAGCTGTTCATCGACCTCTCCACGTCGGTCGCGTTCGAACTTGAGCCCGAAGAACCGGGCGCGATGGAGCGACGTCCGCGGCCGCGCGGCTTGCCGCTGCTGGACCGCGGGATCCTGGCACGCCTTGCGGGAGCCGGCGGCTTCAGCGCGGTGGGCGCGTTCCTCCTGCTGATCGCCCATCCGGGAACCTTCGAGCACGCGCGCTGGCTCGCATTCACGACACTGGTCGTGGCCCAGGCCGTCCGTGCCTACGCGAACCGCAGCCTCTCCCAGCCGGTGCATCGGCTGGGAGGCAATCGCTTCCTGGCCATCGCATGCCTCGTCGCGGTGGGCATCCAGGCCGCAATCCCGTTCGTCCCATTCCTGGCGGATGCGTTCAGAGCGGTTCCGCTCAGCGCGGGCGAATGGATCCTGGTGGCGATCATCGCTCTGGCTCCCGCCGCCGTCGCGGAGCTCATCCGGAGTCGCGGCTCGACACCCGCATGGGTCGCCTGAGATCTGCCCGAGCCGATGAGTCGACCAGGGTTGCAGGGCTGCGACGGCAATGCAGCCGCAGCCCTCGGATCAAGCGGATTGTCGGCGACGCCCGCCGACCAGCGCGGCAAGCAGGAGACCGACCATCGCCGCCGCCCCGATCACGGCCGCTTCCCGCAGCCCCACGAGGACTCGACCCCCGGGATGAACCTCGATCGCCGGCGCCAGCGAGAGGCCCACGAACCCATGCTCCCTCACTTCGACCCGGCGGGTGATTGCCAGCCCGATCCCGCCGCGCTCGACGGTCACCGAGCCGAGCGCCAGCATGCTTCCAGTGCCGCCCCTTTCAAGGGTCGCGTCGCCACCGGCAGCAAGCATGCCGCCGCCACCCTGGCTGATGCGAAGATCGCCGGCCGCCAGGAAGCTGCGCCCTCCGCCCTTCGTGACGGATACGTCGCCGCCGGCAAGCACGAGCCCAACTCCGGCCTGTGCAACGTCGACACGTTCTCCGCGAACCAGGCCGACCACGCTGCGGCGCACGTCGACTGAACTGCCCGCCACCTGGCGCTCGATGGCAGCCTCAACCGTCTCCTCAATGTCCGTGATCACTTCGAATCTCCTCTTGCTTGAACGGCCACAGGATCACAGGTCACCAAGCTCCGGACCAGAGCCGTAGGTCACGCCAAGCCCCCATAGAACGGGACGTTCGGCACGTGGCATCGGGGCCGGACGGCCGTCTCCGGCGGGCCGGGCAGGCGCCATGGTTGATGTCAGCCAAGACGCCATCCGACCAAGAGGAGCCCCGACATGCAGGCCACAACCGTTGATCTACGGGTCGCAGATCTGATGACCATCGACCCCGTCGCCGTCTCGGTTGACGCCTCGATCGAGGACGCAGAGGAGCTGCTCCGCCAGCACAGGATCACCGGGCTTCCTGTCGTGGATCCGAACGGGACCCTGGTGGGTGTGATCAGCCAGACAGACCTGCTCTACCTGGCGCTCCCCCGCGTCCAGGCGTTGATTCGACATCACGATCGCGGCATCCGAGTTGGCGAGGTCATGAGCACGCCGCCGGTGACGATCGACGGCAGCGCGAGCCTCCGAGACGCTGCACGGGTGATGAACAACGAGCGGCTGCATCGGCTGGTGGCGGTCGACACGCATGGCCGGCCGATCGGTGTCATTGCGGCCATGGACTTCGTGGCACTCGCAGCCGAGGGCTGATCCGCCAGTCAGGTAGCCACGTCGAGTGCAACTTCCTCGACCCCGAAGTCGACGATGTCGGAGCGGATGGCGCAACCCGCATTGCCCAGGAGGCGCCGCATCGGCACATTTGTCGCAAACAGCATGGCGTTCAGCCGACGCAGGCCGGCTCGCCCAGCGTGCTGAACGACGGCCCTCATCAGTGCCGTGCCGATCCCGTTGCCCTGGAGCTCATCGGCGACCGCGAAGGCAATCTCTGCCGAATCCTCGCCGTCCGACTGGATTGATGCGTGCGCCACCACAGCCCCGTCGTTCGGACCGGGCTCATCGAGGATGCCGACGAACCCGCTCCCCTCACCCTCGGTGAACACCCGACCCAGGTCGGCATCGGGTCGCGTTCCGCAGCTGAGAAAACGCCGATGCCGCGACTCGGGCGAGAGCCGGGCGTAGAAGTCGGAGAGGCCGGCCGCATCGGCTCGCTCGATCGGGCGGATCGATACCCATCGGTTCCCGTCGATCCGATGCCGCAGCGGCGGAATCGGCCGGGTGTGGGATGTCATTGCGTCCATGCGTCCGTGCCTCTCCTTCGATCACATCGTCACGCGGGCGCAGCAGACCGGACAAAGTGCCATTCGGACCTACGCAGCGGGCCGATCCGCACTCACTGGATGACCCGAGCATCCCGTACGGTCACGATGAAACCCGCATCCATGCAGAGGACGGAAGGCCGATGAAGGTTGCTGACGTCATGACGCGCGAGGTGATCAGCGTCGCCCCGGAGACTTCACTCCGCGACGTCGCCCGCCTGCTGGTTGACCACCAGATCAGCGGTGTCCCCGTGGCCGATGCCGAAGGGACCTGCATCGGCGTGGTCTCGGAGGCGGATCTGCTGCTGAAGCAGGTCAGTCGCCGGCAGCCCATGCGGCTATCGCTCGAATGGTTTCTCAGCGCGCCGCCGGACCCCGAGGAGCTGCGACGGCGGACGGCCGTGACGGCGGCTGAGGCGATGACGGCACCGGCCCTGACGATCGAAGCCGATCGGCCGCTTCACACGGCCGCGGCCCTCATGGTCGATCAAAGCGTGAATCGACTACCCGTCGTGTCGGGATCGGCACTCGTGGGGATCATCACGCGGGCGGACCTCGTACGCGCATACCTGGGATCTGATGATGAGATCGCGCGTGCCGTGCGTGACGACCTGTTGCGGCACACGATGTGGCTCGACCCTGCCGACTTCGACGTCAGCGTGAGCGAGGGAGTCGTCAGCATCGCCGGCAGGGTGGATCGCCGCTCGACCGCGGGCATCGTCGGGCGCCTCATCGGCCTGATCGACGGCGTGACCGAGGTGCGCAACGCGATGACCTGGCAGGTGGACGACACGACGTGGAAGCCACCTGGCGAGCTTGAGCGCGAGCCGGGAGCTGCGTCGATCGCCCAGCGCGATCAGCCACGGCCAATGCATCGCTGAGTACACTCCCGAGATGCGCGTCGTCACCGCCGAAGAGGCCGTCGCCGGTATCAAATCCGGCCAGCAGGTCTTCATCCACGGCGGTGCCGCGACTCCCTCCGTGCTCCTTGACGCGCTGGTTGCGCGAGCCTCGGAGCTCGCCGACGTGGGGATGATCCACTTCCATACCGAAGGTCCCGCGCCGCACCTGGCGCCGGAGATGGCGGCGAGCTTCCGGCACCGCGCGCTCTTCATCGGCGCCAACGCCCGCACGGCCGTCAATGACGGGCGAGCCGACTACGTACCGATCTTCCTGTCGGACGTACCGGAGCTCTTCAGCAGCGGGGTCCTCCCGCTCGACGCGGTGCTGATCAACGTCTCGCCGCCGGACGCGCACGGCTATTGCTCGCTGGGGACGAGCGTCGACGCGGCGCTTGCCGCGGTGCGCGCCGCACGAACGGTGATCGCCCAGCTGAACCCATCGATGCCGCGCACGCTTGGCGACTCGTTCGTGCACGTCAGCGAGATCGACTGTGCGGTCGAGGTGGATCAGCCGCCGCACCAGCACGGCCAGCCGCCGATCGGAGACGTCGAGCGGGCGATTGGCGAGCACGTCGCCGAGCTTGTGCCGGACGGAGCGACGCTCCAGATGGGGATCGGCTCCATCCCCGGGGCAGTCGGGCTCGCCCTCCGGGGCAAGCATGACCTCGGGGTGCACACCGAGCTGTTCACCGATCCGGTGCTCGACCTCGTCGAGGCCGGCGCGATCACCGGCGCGGCGAAAGAGATCAACCGGGGGAAGATCGTGACTGCCTTCCTCATGGGCAGCCAGCGGCTGTACGACTTCGTCCACGACAACCCCATGATCGAGATGCGCCCCGTCGACTACACGAACGACACGTCGGTGATCCGCCGCTTCCGGCGCATGGTGGCAATCAACTCCGCGATCTCGATCGACCTCACCGGTCAGGTCAGCGCCGACTCGATCGGCACCCGCTTCTATTCGGGCGTCGGCGGCCAGATGGACTTCATGCGCGGCGCTGCGCTCTCGTCGGAAGGTCGCGCCATCATCGCAATGCCCTCCACGGCGGCCGGCGGCACCGTCTCGCGGATCGCGCCCGTCCTGGCCGAGGGAGCGGGAGTCGTCACCAGTCGAGCGCACGTCCGCACCGTGGTCACCGAGTACGGAATCGCCGAGCTCTTCGGACGCAGCGTGCGCGAACGATCCGCCGCGCTGATCCGTATCGCGCATCCCGACTTCCGCGCCGACCTCGCACGGGAAGCAGCGCGCCTCTACCACGTCTGAACGTCGACAGGGCTCGGAGGTCCGGCCGCTTGGATGGGCCTCGGGACCTCTGGCCCTTCCGTACGGGCCGGACGGCAATGGCGATCAGTGCGCACGGCGTGGCTTGATGGGCGCGAGGTCGTTCACAGCCGCGGCACGAGAAGGAGACTCCAATGCGCATCCTCCTGGCACTCGATGGATCCGAATCGTCGATCCAGGCCCGTGACCTCGTCGCCGGGCTGCCCTGGCCGACAGGCACCGCCATGTGCGTCGTGTGCGCGTACGAGCTGCCCGTCGACTGGAGCGGCGCGGTGGGGGCGTGGACCCCGTGGGTGGGTGACGCAGAGGACGCGATGCGCGATGAGCTGACCGCCGAGCTCGAGCGGCTGACAGAGCCGCTGGCGGGGCGTGGCTGGCAACTCGAGCGGCGGGTCGTCAAGGGTCGTCCCGCGTCGGCCATCGTCGACGTCGCACGCAACTTCGAGGCTGATCTCATCGTCCTCGGCTCCAGGGGCCGCGGCCCACTCACCACCATGCTCCTCGGTTCGGTGTCGGCCGAAGTCGTCGACCAGGCCGGCTGCTCCGTGCTGGTGGCGCGCGGCAGCGAGGCTTCGCGGCTGCTCGTCGCGACCGACGGGTCCGATGCCGCCCGGGCCATCCCCGACATTCTCAGCGCCTGGGGTGCCTTCCGCGGGGCCGCCGTCGAGACCATCAGCATCGCCCCGCTTCCGGAACGATCGCTCGACCTCTTGTCGGAGGTTTACACGCTCGGCGCCTACCGGTCGGACAATGATCGGCAGAGCCTGTTCGACCGCCACCGCCGTCTTGCCGAGGAGATGGCGCAGTTGCTCGCTGAGCGCGGCTTCGTGGCCACAGCTTCGGTGCTGGCCGGAGACGCTGCACACGAAATCATCGCGAGCGCCGAACGCCGCGGCGTCAACCTGATCGTCACCGGCACGCGCGGGCTGCACGGCGTCGAGCGGTTCATCCTGGGTAGCGTGGCGCGGAACGTCCTGCTTCACGCGCCGTGCTCGGTGCTCGTGGTTCGCAGCAACGTCCAACCGCACGGCGTCAGGAGCAAGCGCACCGGTTCGGCCGCTCAGCTTGCCACGCAGGCCGTCTGACCGGTCATCGAGCCGCGGAGTCCACGGCCGGCGACCCATCGCCAGGTCTCGCATGAGCCGGATGGCATCCCCGCATCGCGACCTCCGGCACTGTCCGCGGGGAGCCGGCGGCGGGACGCTGCATCCGCACAAGTGACGAAGCTGAAGAGGAGATCTTCGAATGCTTGAGTTAGTCGGTTGGGATGTGGGCATGAGCACGGTCGCAGCGCTGCTCCTGATCCTTGGTGCGCTGCTCATCGGTGTCGTCAGCCAGTACATCGGCGACGTGACTGTTGGGTACGAGTGGGCGGTGACCGGCGCTGGTGCCCTCATCGGCGGATACCTCGGCAGCGAGGCGTTCGGCACGGCGAGCACGTGGGGCCCCGAATTTCAGGGCCTGTACGTGCTGCCGGCCATCATCGGCGCCCTGATCGTTGGGTTCGTGGTCGACGCGATCCTCCGGTACTCCACCGAAGGTTCCTACGTCCATCACCCGCAACCGATCTGAGGCCAACGCGCGGATGGCACCCGCGCGTCGATTGCGGAGCGGCGCCTTCTATGGGCGCCGCTCCTGGTTGCCAGTCCATGCCAAACGGCCCAACTGATCAAGGCCGTTGGCCTCTCGGCCAGACGAGCGCACCGTGCACGATGTCATGACACGGCATTCGAGCAGGAGGCATGGCATGACTGGCAGCGGCATCGCACTGGATCGCATCAGCCTGGACGGAGTCAGCATCCATCCACGATCGGCAATGCTGCGCGTACGCCCGAGAGATGATGCTGTGGCGTGGAGCAGCCCGTGGTGGGTCTATGTCGCGAGCGAGCGCCTTTTGGGTGACCTGGACACCTCGAACGCCCCCGTCGGCTTTCTAGGCCAGACGGCAGGAGGCCGCGAGATTGATGGGGAAGTCAAGATCGTGGGCCGACGGGACAACGCCTACGGGACCGAGCTGATGCTGTTCGGTCTCCGGCCGCTCGCTTCCGAGGCGGACGTGAGCTCGCACCGATGAGTTCCCGACCTGCTGCGGCGATTCCGGATGGTGGGCGGCCGTTTCAGCGATACCTCGCGGTGGACGCCGGGACAGTCGCTTGCCCGCGCAGCGGGACCATCGATTCAGTCACCTGTGAGCACTGCGCTTTTGGCTGCGGGAGCGAGGTGCGACCGGCCTCCGTCATCTGCTCGTACCCGATACCAGCCAGCGAGACATTCCTGGCGCGAAGCCGACGCGACCATGCGGTTCGGATCGCTCTCCGCCACCGGCTCCAGCGGACCTGACGCCATTCGGCCCACCGGCCGCGGGCCGTCCGGCACGCGACCTACGAGGCCGTCGAGCGCACGCTGATCGCGACCGCACGGGAGAGGGTCATTCGCAGCGAGGGTGCGCGCATGGTCGGCCGCGCTCCGCGGGGAGACACCTCATGAATCGCACACAGGAGTTCAGCGTCGATGGCGACCAGCTGCTGGCCAAGGTCAGGGAGCTGGCGCACGAAGGCAACGTGCGGCGCCTGACGATCAAGACCGAGGAGGGCCGGACGTTGCTCGAGGTACCGCTGACGATCGGCGTCATCGGCGCTGCGCTGCTGCCCGTCTTCGCCGCCATCGGCGCGCTTGCGGCACTGGCGACGCGCTGCACGATCGTCGTCGAGCGAGAGGTGGAGCCAGCCGCGGCAACACCGCCGCCGACGATGGCCGGCCGGACCGACGAAATCGTCCCCGAGCTCACTCCGAAGGAGGTTGTGACATGAAGAGCGTCGTGTTCTACGCGTCGCGCAAGGGAAACACTCGGCTGGTGGCCGAGGCCATCGCCGAGGGCCTGCGGGCCAGCGGCTCGACCGAGGTAGTGTCGGTGGACGACGGACCTGCGTCCATCGACGAGGGGACCGATCTCATCGTGGTCGGCGGGCCAACCGAAGCCCACGGGATGACCGAGGCGGTCGTGCGCTTCCTCGACAGCATCTCTTCAGAGGGAGCAGCGCGTGCCGCTGCGGCGTTCGACACCCGCGTCAACTGGCCCCGGCTGCTCTCCGGCGCGGCCGCGGATGGCATCGCCAAGCGGCTGCAGACCATCGGCGCTCGGCTGGTGGTTCCACCCGAGAGCTTCATCGTGAGCACCAAGCCGGAACTCTTGCCCGGCGAGCTCGAGCGTGCCCGCGCGTGGGGCGCCTCGCTGGCCGACCACGTCCGGCACGAATCTCTCACCACAACACGAGCCGCGGGCTGAGCTCGCGGACCATAGGAGGCAATCAAATGGTCATGACATCCAACCCGACCCAGCGCCCCGAGGGGGGTCATGCTGCCACCATGCGCGCGGCCGTGTTCCACGGGACGGGCGACATCCGAGTAGACGAGGTGCCGCGCCCGACCGCCGGTCCCGGTGAAGCTGTCATTCGGGTGACCCTGACGACGATCTGCGGCACCGACGTCCACATCCTCAAGGGCGAGTATCCGGTCGAGCCGGGCACCATCGTGGGCCACGAGCCCGTCGGCATCATCGAGGAGCTCGGCGCCGGCGTGACAGGCTACGAGATAGGGGACCGCGTCCTGGTCGGCGCCATCACCCCCTGCGGACAGTGCCACGCGTGCCTCAGCGGCAAGCTGAGCCAGTGCGGCCACGGCACCGGTTACGAGGCCATCGGCGGCTGGCGGTTCGGCAACACGATCAACGGGGCGCAGGCCGAGTACCTGCTCGTCCCCTATGCGCAGGCCAACCTCGCGAAGATCCCCGAGTCGCTCACCGACGAACAGGTCGTCCTGCTGGCCGACATCGCGTCGACTGGGTTCTCGGGCGCCGAGTCCGGCAAGGTCCGAATCGGCGACACAGTCGTGGTCTTCGCCCAGGGCCCGATCGGGCTCTGCGCCACCGCAGGCGCGAAGCTCATGGGTGCTTCGCGGGTCATCGGCGTCGAGGGCGACCCGGCACGCGCCGAGACAGCGCGTCGCATGGGAGCCGACATCGTGCTCGATCCGAACTCGACGGACATCGTCGAAGAGGTCCGGCGCCTGACGAACGGCATCGGCGCCGACGTGGCGATCGAGGCCCTCGGGCTCCAGGCGACGTTCGAGAACGCATTGCGCTGCGTCAGGCCTGGCGGGACCGTGTCGAGCCTCGGCGTGTACTCCGGGAAGCTGCAGGTCCCCTACGAGGCGTTCGCGGCTGGTCTCGGCGACCACACGATCGTCACGACCCTCTGCCCGGGTGGCAAGGAGCGGATGGAGCGGCTCATGCGCATGGTCGCGTCGGGCCGATTCGATCCGACCCCGCTCATCACCCATCGGTTCACTCTCGACCGAGATCGTCGAGGCCTACGACCTGTTCAGCAACCGCCGCGACGGCGTGCTGAAGGTTGCGATTCGGCCGTAGCTCGAAGGCCAGACCGATGAATGACGCCGGCGCGAGCGCCGGCGTCATTGATTTTCAGTCCGTGACACAGCTCGTCCGCAGAACACACCAAACGACCCCCGATCGTGGGCCGGATGGCTCTCGGAAGTACCCGCTCGGCGGGCCTTCAATGGGGTGCAACACGAAGCCCGGAGGCATGCAAATGACGATGACGGGCCGGCGCGCGACCGCCGGACTCTGCGCATTCGTTGGCGTCCTGGCCGGCGTGGCCGCGGGCCTGGGCGTCTTCGGGCGCGGAGACGGCACATTCGTGCCGGCGACGAGTGCCCTCGGCGAGTCCTACGAAGTCGCGGTGGGCGGCGTCTATGCGGGCAGTGCCGGACAGCTGGTCGCCGAGGGCGTCGGTTGGGACGTGTTCACGCTCCTCGTCGCCGCTCCCATCCTGGTCGTCGCGGCGCTCTACGTCGCGCGCGGCTCGTTCCGCGGCGACCTCGTCGCCGCGGGCATGCTCGGCTACTTCCTGTACATGCACCTCGAATATTCGGTGACCTGGGCCTTCGGGCCGATGTTCCCGCTCTTCGTCGCAATCTGCGGCTCAAGCCTCGTCGGCCTCGTCGCGGTCAGTGCCCTCATCGCCGACGCGGGCGTCGACGATCGCTTCAATCAGACCTTCCCGCGCCGCAGCTTCGCCGCGCTCACCATCGGCATGGCGTTGCTCCTGGCGGTGATGTGGATCGGTCGGATCGCCGAGGGCCTGGCGGCTGCAACGGCCACGCTGCACGGCGAGACGACGATGACGGTCCAGGCGCTCGACCTCGGCCTCATGGTCCCCGTCTCGGTGATCGTGGCCATCGCTGCCCTGCGCCGCGTGCCCGTCGGCATGGTGGCCGCCGCCGCGTTCGGGGTCACGTTCGTGGCGATGACGACCGCGATCGCGGCGATGATGGTGTCCGCCTCGATCGTGACCGGCGTTCTGCAGCTACCGCCGATCGTGGTCTTCGGGCTCGCCGGCGCCGCCGGCCTCGCGATCGTCACCCGGATGTTCGCCAGCGCTGCCCCGATCCGGCCACCACCCCTGCCCAATGATCAAGGCGCCCAGCCGGCCGAGCTGCTGGCGGCCGGTTGAGGCGCCAGACGGAGGTAGATCGATGTCTCGCATCGCATTGCTCGTCGTTCACGGGCTCGTCGCCCTCACCGCCATCGGCGGAGCCATCTGGGTCGTCCCGACGATGCCACTCGATTGGATCAAGGCTGGACCCTTCGCTGACTGGACGGTTCCCGCGATCGCCCTCGGGTTCGTGGGTCTGATCGCGGCGGCGGCCTTCGTCGCCGTCATCGTCCGTCCGTGGCTCGGAGCGCTCGCGTCGGTCGCGGCCGGCTCCGCAATGATCGTATTCGAGCTGGTCGAGATCGCCGTGGTTGGGTGGACGCTCGCCGACCCCCGGCTGAACGGCTACTTCCAAGCCTGGCTCCAGCCGATCTTCCTCGGCGTCGGATCCATTCAGCTCCTTCTCGGCGTGCGCCTGTGGTTCGAGCAGCGTGCCGAGGCTCCGACGCTGCCGATCATCCATCCCGCAGCGGTGAAAGGAGCGGCATGACTACCCAAGCCCAACACCAGCCCCTCGCGAGCCCGAGCGTGCAGACCATTTCAGTCCCTGACACGGGCTCGCTTCCTGGCCTCCTCCTCGTGCTCGTTGGATCGTCCTTCCTGACGGTGACAATGCTGGCGGCATCGATCGCGCCCGCATACGACTTCCACGGCGCCGCGATCAGCGATCTCGGCGTCCTTGACGAGACGGCGCTCATCTTCAATGCCCTGCTCGTCGCCGTGGGGGCGCTCAACATCGCGGGTGGCTACCTGCTGTACCGGTCCCACCGCCGTTCCTGGATCCTGGGTACGTACGTGCTCGCCGGACTCGGTGCCGCTGGAGCGGGCTTCGTGCCGCTCGACACGAGCGACGTCCACTCCATCTTCGCGCTGATCGGCTTCGTGTTCTTCAACGTCGAAGCTGTCGCCACCGGGACGCTCGTGCGCGGACCGATGCGTGCCATCTCGTACGCAGCCGGTCTGGCCGGGCTGATCTACGTTGTCGTGATGATCATCGGCGACGCCGGCAACCCGACGATCTTTGGCGCCATCGGCCATGGAGGAGCTGAACGGATGATCGTGTATCCCGCAATGCTGTGGACGCTCGTCTTCGGGGGCTACCTGATGGCCCGTGGGACGGTTCAGGGCCGCGGGCTCGCTCCTCGCGAGGAGGAGGGGTCAGCTCGGCAGTCCTGATCCCCAGGCCTGGCTCACCACGCCAGGTTGTCGCCGTAGTCTCTCCCTCGGTCGATGCACGTTACGGTCGGGGCAGTCGTACCTGCCGCGTTTTCAAATTGGATGAGGTGATCGCACTCGCGGCAACGGTCGACCGGCACCTCGCCCAACAGCGGGCACGCAACGCGGCCGGCCTGAACCGGAATCTGCCGCTCGTCGGGGTCTGTCCCGCTGGCGGCCTCATCTTCAGCCTGCGCTCGGGCGGGAGGCTGCGGGACGGCCTCCTCCCAATCGGGACCAACGTCCGCCCACGGGTGAACCACGAGGATCGGACGATCGCCGTGCGTCAAGACATACCCGCACCCAGGACTGCTCCCCACCACGATGAGATCGACGTCCAGCTCTCGTGCGGTCCGGAGGATCTCTCTGCCAACCTCGCCGAAACGGACCACGTGGCGTGCTTCGACGCCGGCTCGACGAGCGCGATTCACGATCTGCTCCAGCTCGGAGGGCACCGGCCCGTCCGAATCGCGCAGCTGTGATCCATGGTCGCCGGGCAGGACGTGCAGGGCCACGAGCGTCGCATTCTCGCGTGCGGCGAGCGCGATGGCACGGTCGACGGTGGCTCGGTCTGCTGGCCTCGCATCGGCTGCCAGCAGCACGACGCCCAGCGGTCGGGGAAGCCCCGGATGCGGCGAGGTGCGTGTGATGGGTCGTGGTTGGATCATGCCCGCCATCGTCGGTCCGCGATCAGTATCCGCGGTAGGGCGATTCGGCCCGTCGGGCGCGGGCCGTATGGCTCGGCCCATCCCGACCAGAGCGGTGCGCGCAGCATCAATGGCGAGGTGCCGATGCTCCATCCGGGACGCTGCGCGCGCTGGTAGGCTGGCCCGTACGCATTCGGGGAGCCACATGACGAGTGCCGTCGGGCCGATTTCCGGGCTCGATCGCGTAGAGCTGGAGCGGACCGACGCCTATTGGCGCGCGGCGAACTACCTGAGCGTCGGCCAGATCTACCTGCTCGACAACCCGCTGCTCCGCGAGCCGCTGGCGGCGGAGCACATCAAGCCGCGCCTCCTCGGCCACTTCGGGACGGTCCCCGGCCTCAACCTCGTGTACGCCCACCTCAATCGGGTCATCCGTGCGCGTGACCTCAACGTCCTCTACATCACCGGGCCGGGGCATGGCGGACCCGGTCTTGTTGCGAACGCCTATCTCGAGGGGACGTACAGCGAGGTCTACCCGTCGATCACGCCGGACGCCGAGGGGATGCGTCGGCTCTTCCGCCAGTTCAGCTTTCCCGGGTGGCATCCCGAGCCACGTGGCGCCGGAGACGCCCGGGTCGATTCACGAGGGCGGTGAGCTGGGCTACGCACTGTCACACGCATACGGCGCCGCCTTCGACAACCCCGACCTGCTCGTGGCCTGCGTCATCGGCGATGGAGAGGCGGAAACCGGGCCGCTCGCGGCGAGCTGGCATTCGAACAAGTGGATCGACGCCCGCCGCGACGGAGCCGTCCTGCCGATCCTGCACCTCAACGGCTACAAGATCGCCAACCCGACCATCCTTGCCCGCATTCCGGAGCGCGAGCTTCGCGCGATGCTGGAGGGATTCGGCCATACCGTCCACTTCGTGTCGGGCGACGATCCAGCCAAGGTCCACGGCCAGATGGCCGAGACGCTCGATCGGGTAATCGACGAGATCGAGGCCATCCAGGCGGCCGCCCGCACTGGCGATGGAGCCGGAGACCGGCCACGCTGGCCGATGATCGTCCTGCGCACGCCGAAGGGCTGGACGGGGCCGAAGGAGATCGACGGCAAGCCAGTCGAAGATACGTGGCGCAGCCACCAGGTTCCGATGTCTGACGTCCGCGATGACCCGGAGCATCTCGCGATCCTCGAAGCGTGGATGCGCAGTTACCGGCCCGACGAGCTCTTCGGCGAGAACGGTGGTCTGCGTCCGGAGCTGGCGGCGCTGGCACCAGAGGGAGATCGGCGCATGAGCGCCAACCCGCACGCGAACGGCGGCCTGCTGATGAACGACCTGAAGCTGCCCGACTTCCAGGCCTTCGCCGTCGATGTCGACAGGCCGGGATCCAGCTCGTCGGAGGCGACGCGCGTCCTGGGCGAGTTTCTTCGCGACACGATCCGCCTCAACCCGAGCACGTTCCGGCTCTTCGGACCAGACGAAACGGCCTCGAATCGGCTCCAGGCGGTCTTCGACGTGACCGACAAGGCCTGGTCGGCAGAGACACTACCGACCGATGAGCACCTCGCACCTGACGGTCGCGTCCTCGAGATCCTCTCCGAGCACACCTGCCAGGGTTGGCTCGAAGGGTATCTGCTGACCGGCCGTCACGGCCTGTTCAACTGCTACGAGGCCTTCATCCACATCGTCGACGCGATGTTCAACCAGCACGCGAAGTGGCTGAAGACCACGCGTGGGATTCCCTGGCGCCGACCGATCGCCTCGCTCAACTACCTGTTGAGCAGCCACGTCTGGCGACAGGATCACAATGGCTTCAGCCACCAGGACCCCGGCTTCATCGACCACGTGATGAACAAGAAGGCCGAGGTCATCCGCGTCTACCTGCCGCCCGACGCGAACACCCTTTTGTCGGTCGCCGACCACTGCCTGCGCAGCCGCAACTACGTGAACGTGATCGTGGCAGGCAAGCAGATGAGCCCGAACTGGCTCTCGATGCCCGACGCCGTCCTGCACGCGACCCGCGGCGCCGGCATCTGGCCGTGGGCCAGCAACGATCACGGTGGACAGCCGGACGTCGTTCTCGGCTGTGCGGGTGACGTTCCGACGCTCGAGACCCTCGCCGCCGCCGACATCCTCCGCCAGCGCCTGCCGGACCTGAAGGTCCGGGTCGTCAACGTGGTCGACCTCATGCGCCTGCAGGACGAAAAGGAGCATCCACACGGGATGTCTCATCGTGAGTTCGATGCGCTGTTCACCACCGATCGGCCAATCGTGTTCGCGTACCACGGATACCCGTGGTTGATCCATCGGCTCACCTATCGCCGAACGAATCACCCGAATCTGCACGTCCGCGGCTACAAGGAAGAAGGCACCACGACGACGCCGTTCGACATGGTGATGCTCAACGACCTGGACCGATTCCACCTCGTCATCGATGTGATCGACCGCGTGCCTGGGCTCGCGGACCGTGCCGGCGCGCTGCGCCAGGAGATGGAGGACGCGAGACTCGCGGCCCGAGCCTACACCCGAGCCCACGGCGAGGACGACCCACGTATTCGTGATTGGACCTGGCCGGGCTGACGCCGGCACCGATGCGCGTCCTCGTCCTCAACCCGGGATCCAGCACGCTGAAGGCCGCGGTCCTGGTCGCGGAATCCGGCGAGGTTGTCGCCGACGACACGATCGAGTGGCAGGCAGGTCTCGAGGGCGCCGCCGCCGTTGTGGCGACGGCGCTCGAACGGCTGCCCAGTGACACCGTGGATGCCGTCGGCTATCGCGTGGTTCACGGCGGCTCGCGATACACGGCCCCATCGGCCGTCGACGACGCACTGCTCAGCGCCGTCGAGGAGCTCGACGCGCTCGCGCCGCTCCATAACAAGCGCGCCGCCTCGGTCATGCGAGCCGCCAAGCAGCTGCTTCCGGACCTTCACCACGTCGCCTGCTTCGACACGGCCTTCCACGCCGATCTGCCGGAGGAGGCGAAGCGCTATCCCCTGCCGGCCGAGTGGGTCGAGCGTTTGGGCATCCGCCGTTATGGCTTTCACGGCCTCTCGGTCACCTGGGCGGTACATCGAGCATCGGAGCTGCTCGAGCGGTCACGCGACGATCTGGCGCTCGTAGTGGCGCACCTCGGCTCCGGTTGTTCGGTCACGGCGATCGACGGTGGTCGCTCGGTGGACACGTCGATGGGCTTCACGCCATACGAAGGGCTGATGATGGCCACGCGCGCCGGGTCAGTCGATCCGGGCATCCTGCTCCGCCTTGCCGCCGACGGGGTCCCCGTCGAGGAGCTGGCTGACGGGATGGGGCATCGCGCCGGGTTCGCCGCCATCGCCGGCACGTCCGACGTGCGGGAGGTCGAGCGCCGCGCGGCTGCCGGCGATACGACGGCGCGTCTCGCGATCGACATGTTCGTCCGGCGCGCGGCTGCCGCCATCGGCGCCGCAGCGACATCGCTCCCGCGCATTGATGCCCTCGTCTTTACCGGTGGGATCGGTGAGCACTCGCATCAGATCCGAGCCGGAATCGTTGGACGCCTTGGATGCGTCGGGATCCGAGACGACGTGCGCGACGCCGATGCCGATGCCGTCCTGACGCATGGGCAGACATCGGTCCTTGTCGTTCAGGCTCGCGAGGACCGCGTTATCGCCGATGAGGTGGCTGAGTGGCTTCGGCCTTGACTGGAGATCTTGGCGCGACCAACTCTGGCGGCAGCGCAAATGAGACCCGTTCGTCAAGGAGCAACTCTTCGTGGAGCACGGCGCCCTCGCGGCACAGATGGTCAACGACCTCGGCTACAACGCTTTCCGGTGTTGACGCGCCTGCCGAGACTCCCACAACCTGGGCGTCCGTGAGCCAGGCGTCCTTCAGGCCTGCCGGGCTGGCAATCAGGTAGGCCTGTGTGCCCGCCGCGCGGGCGGCCTCGCGGAGCCGCCGAGAATTGGAGCTTGTCTCGTCGCCCAGGACGAGCACGACGTCGACGTTCCGTGCGAGCCACGTGACGGCCGCCTGGCGGTTCCGCGTCGCATAGCAGATGTCGGCCGCTGCCGGCTGGACCAGGGCCGGGAAGCGGTGCCGCAACCGGTCGATGACAGGCGCGACGTCCTGCGGCGCTCAGCGTCGTCTGTGTCACGCATGCGACCCGATCCGGGTGATCGACGCGGACCTGCGCGCCGCCGGACTGCCTTCGACGAGCTGGACGCCCTGGGCTTGGCCCAGCGTGCCGACCACCTCATCGTGACCCGCGTTCCCGACCAGGACCACGTCGAACCCCAACTCGCGGTATCGCCTCACCTCTCGGTGAACCTTCGCGACCAACGGGCAGGTCGCGTCCACGACACAAAGATTCCGCGCTCTCGCCTGCGCCCACACCGCAGCTGGAACGCCATGCGCGCTGAAGACCACGGTCGCGCCTCTGGGCACCTCGGTCAATTCATTGACGAACGTCGCACCCGCCCTACGCGAGGCGCTCCACGACACGGGCGTTGTGCACGATCTGCCGGCGTACGTAGACCGGAGGTGGGAAGGAATCCAGCGCTCGCTCCACGGTGGCGATGGCGCGTATGACCCCCGCACAGAATCCACGGGGTGAGACCAGCACCACCCGTTTGATCACCGCTGGCCTACCTACCGAAGCTCCGCGGTGATTCGCTCGGCAACCCGACGACCGGAAACCATCGCCATCGGAACTCCAGTGCCGGGGTGCGTGCTCGCACCTGCGAAGTAGAGGTTGCGATAACGGCTGTGGCGGTTCGAGGGGCGGAAATAAGCCATCTGGGTCAGCTTGTGCGACAGCCCGTGAGTCGACCCCCGCGTCAGGTTGAGATCGCTCGGCCCAAGACACGTGGGGTGTATGCCTCCTCGAACTTGATGTGCGCGTCAAGGTCGTCGATCCCAATGGTCGTCAGTCGGCGGAAGACGTGGTCTCGCGCTCGGTCTCGGAGCTCCTGCCAGTCCTGCTTGCCGTCGTCGCTCAGGTGCCCGACCGGGACGATCGCCGCCAGCGTGTCCTGGCCGGGCGGGGCCATGGATGGGTCGAGCCGAGTCGGGGCGTGGAGGTAGAGGCTCGGATTTGCGGGAAGGCTCAGGTCCCTTCCGATCGTCTCGAAGTTCTCACGATAGTCGTGCGCCAAGAACAGGGTGTGGGGGCTCGAGGCCCTCGTACGGTCTTGTCGACTCCCCAAAGGAAACTGATCGCCGAACACGAGAATTTCTTTCGCAGCAGCGACTTCGCCGTCGCCGTCGCGCGGTAGGAGGCGCTGATACACATACGGCAGATCCGCATTTGCGAGCACGACGTCGGCGCGCAGTTGCGAACCGTCCGCGAGGGTCACGCCGCTGGCACGGTCCCCGTTCGTGTTGATCGTGATCCACAGACGTCTTGAAGCTGAACTCCACCCCGGCGTCGCGGGCCAGATCCATGAGTGCCTCGACGATGCTGTACATGCCGCCTCTCGGGTACCAGACGCCGTGCGCGAGCTCGCTGAACGGCGAGCATCGAGAACGTGGCTGGCGCATCGAACGGGCTCAGTCCCACGTAAAGGTCCTGGAACGTAAAGGCGCTCTTCAGCCGCGGCGCATCGAAGTAAGCCGCCATGTTGCGATAGTGGCTCACCAGCGGTTTGACGCGGAAGCAGCGAGGCTCATCGTCTGCAACGTAAAGAAGTCCTGAGGACGCCTGAAGTCACGGTTGACCATCTTGTCGACGATCGAGCTGGTAATGCCGCCCACCCTCCTCGAGGTAGCGTCGAAAGCCGCGGAAGCTTCCGGCCTCGATCGACTCCAGTTGCTCTTCCATGGACGCCATGTCGGAGGTCAGCGCTAACTGGCTGCCGTCGTCGAAGACCAGGCGATAGGTTGGATCGATGCGGCTCAGGTTCAGCCTTTCACGCAGCGATGCCCCCAGCGCCCCGAACTCCGCTTCGTACACGCGGGGCATGACCAGCAGCGTCGGCCCCGTATCGAAGCAATGGCCGTCACGCACGAGGCGGCCACAGCGCCCGCCCGGCCCAGCGTTCTTTTCGACGACCGTGACATCGAGCCCCGCGTTGCGCAGGTGGATCGCAGCCGTGAGGCCACCGATGCCCGCGCCGATGACCAGGACCGATCGTGCGAGTCATCGTCGGTCCCGCCCACGCCGCGGGCGCTCAGGGCTGTCGCAGCCGCCGGGAGGGCGGCACCGACTTATCGAAGAGAGCACGTGCCAGCTCCCGCGAAGTCCCGTCGCGAGGCCACCGCCTTTGGGGTAGTCGAGGCCGGAGCCCGGAAGTCGTCTCGCTTCGAGGGTCTCGATCAACCACTGGAAGCGGGCGATGTAGGCGAGGCCGGCCAGACGGTGGCGCACGCTCCCAACGCGCGCGAAGTACGCCCTGCCATATTCGAGGTACGTCGCGGCCAGCCGGACCCGGCGCTTCGACCCACTCGCGATACGCATCGCTGTGCACGTCCTCGGGGCCAATCGAATTCCGCTCGAGCACCTCACCGGGGATGTTCCAGTAGCCGGCCCGCAGATCAACGTAGGTGTCCCTCAGCATGTGGAGGATGTGCGCGCCGGACACAGCCATGTATCGCGTCGGGGTCGTTCGGCGCACCGGCGCCGTTGCCGATGAAGTGGTGCATGGCTTCGGTCACCGCAATGGCGAGCCACTTCGTGTACTCGCTCAGCTCGCCCTCCGTGACGAGCCTGCCGCGGCGTTGGAGGTCGAAGTCCATCACTCGCATCATGTGGCGCAGGTAGATCTCCAGCGCCTGCTCCGGAACCGTCAGCGTTCCGGATCAGCTCGAGCAGCATCGCTTCTTGGCGGCTGGCGTCCCGCGGCGGTTCACCCCGAAGGCACGCGCTCCAGCACGAACTTCTGACGGTCCAGAAAGTGCTTGCAGTTGATTCGTTCGCGCTTCGCCCCACACTGAGCCCGATCGGAGCACTCGGCATCCAGGACGTCATCGACCCAGCGGAAGTAGGCGTAAGCCCGGAAGGCATCGTGTCTCCGAGGCCGGTCGACTAGGCAGCGGATCGTGTAATAGGTCTGCTTGCTGGCGGCCTTCGTGATCGCGGGGGCGAGGCTGTCGGCAGGATCCATGACGCCTGCTGCCGGAGCCTTCGGCTAATGGCCGGCTCCGGTTGACCGCTGGCGAACGCCGGTCCGCCCCAGCGCGCGCGCGATGCCGACTGCCCAGGCATCGATGGCGGCCCAGTCGCAGAAGTCGTTCTGGGCTGCCGCCGCTTCGGACGAAAGGGTCGGTCTTGGCGAAGCGCGCCACACAGCCCCGCGGCAACTCCGACCGCTGCCGATTCGGGGTCGCACGCCGCGAAGAAGACACGGGCGTCGCGCGGGCGGATCGTTTCCGCGAACTCGCGAAACTCGCGCGGCGCGCAGAGCTTCCCGGGCGTCTCGTGCTTGGGAACTGACGACCTCTCCGTTCTGCCAGGCTCGATGCTGTACAGCCAGACGGGGCAGTCGGACAGCAGCATCTGGTGATGGCGCACGAAGCTCGCTGCCTCGTTCAACCAGTGGTGCATGTGGGTGGCGCCGCCGACGACGAACGCGCCATATTGGCCGAGCCGCTCGGCGGCTTCCGCGTGCGCAAGCTGTGACGTCCAGCCCGTTTCGTCGCAGCGTGTCGGCGATGTGCTCGTGCGACTCCACGAGTGGCACCGTGGCGCGTCGGCCCACGCGACGAGGACCTTCACGGTACTTCCCTTTCGGACTGTCGTCGGCTATTTAGCGGGCGCCTACAGCGCTCGCGGCGCCGCAGGAGCTCACGGGTCTGACGTTCCTCCCACCCCGCGCCACAGGGCGAATCCTCGAAGTCTCCTGAGCCGGCGAACGTGTGCCCGGATGCGTGGGCGGTCTGTTCTTCAGTCAATTTCGGCCACCTCCGCTGTCGCAGAGCCAGTGAGGCTCGTTCCGTGGTACGAAAGCTCTCGCCGCCGTCGAATCCGCGCGAGTGCCATCCCGCCCGTTGTCCAGCGGCCGTTCGGCCCTGGCGCGGCGCGACATGCTGCTTCGGCGAGCCGGTTCACCGGCGCTGCGGCTCGTTCCATGCCGAACCGCCCTGGGACTGCGTGACCTGTGGCCCTTCGCTCTCGTCGCGCTCCGCGAGGATCCTCGTTCGGACAACCCCTATCCGAGTGCTGAACGTGAAGCTGCTCCTTGCTGGATTCGTCGTGGCCCACGCCCTGATGGCTGTCCTCGTCAGCGGCTGCAGCCCGTCGACGCTCCGGGCCGCCGCCGGAGTGGCTCGTCTGCCTGGGTGTTCTCCGCGAGGTCGTGGACAAGAGCGTCGTCTGTCCCCTGGCCAATGGGAGCCTGAGGCCGTTCGAGGAGTGCGTCGAGTGCCGCCACCTTGCCGTCCATTCGAAGGATCGAGCACGCGAGTCCTGCTCGACGGACGACTCGATCAGCTGATCGGTTCGTCTGGGTCATCAATGATCGATCGCAGCAGGTCGAGCGGCGTCACGACTCCGATTGGCGCGCCATCGTCACCGACCACCACCAATCGATGGATGTGACGAGCCAGCATCTCCTTGGCTGCCAGGCGAATCGTCGCGTTGGCGTGGACCGTCACTGCCGGCGTGCTCATGAGGTGCCGCACGCGCAATCGTGGCCAATTCGCCGCGATCATCTCGCTCGACCGGGCGACGACGAGATCCGACTGACTGAGGACGCCAATCAGCTCCCCGGCCCGGACGACAGGCAATCCGCTGATGTGGTAGGTCTTCAGCAGGGACTCCGCCTCGGCCGCGGTTGCGTCGGGGTCGATGACCACCGGGTCGAGCGTCATCAGGTTGCCCACTCTCAGATCGGCGATCGGGGTCATCAGGACACCTCCTCGTTGGCCCGGTCATCGGTGCCGGTATCCCGAGTCTCCCGCGGGTCGCCCTCTAAGGACTACGGCCGAACGGCCCCCACACCTGGGTCGCTCGTCACCACGATTCGGTCCTTCGCAATGGCCTCGCGCCACAGGGCACGGCGTTCGTCTGGGCGTGCCAAACGGCCCTCCGTGGAGGGGCCGGCTGGCCGCCAGATGGGTCCGTCGGGCCCTACGCCCCGATCTCCCCCGAAGCGAAGGTGTGTGCATAGGTCAACACATTCAACGAACAACGGGAGGTAAGGAACCGTGATCAATCGATTGAGAGGACTTGGAATCGTCCTCGGCATCATCGGACTCGCATTCGTCGTGGCCGGTGGCTTTGCATTCATGAAGGTCCAGGAGGGACAGGCATCCCTCAAGGCATTCAGCGCGGCGCAGGGCGTCGAGCTCTCGTACAACGAAGACGGCCAGCTGGTCGACGGTGGCGAGGTCGAGGGTGCCCAGGGCATCATGAGCCTGCTGACCGATGACTGGGGCTACCCCGTCGTCGCCAGCGAGCTTGATCCCGCCGATCCGGTGGTCAACACCGGCAGCGAGTACATGTACCAGATGGCCACCGTGTCATACCACACGCTCCACGGGACGCAGACGGTCATCCTCGACGAGGACTTCACGGCTCCTGACGGCACCGTGTACACCGCGGGCACCCCGTACGAGATCGACGTGGCCGGCCGCTACTGGGCCGACTTCGACCGGACGAACCCGATCGACGCGGCGGTCCGCGCACAGGCCTGGACCGGCGTGGCCCACGCTCTGATCGCTGAGCTGGGAGTCGGCACGAACGTCTCGGCGGCCCTCCAGATGGGCCTCGGCCTCGCAGCCCTGTTCGCAGGCGTGGGCGGAACGTTCCTCCTCACCGGCGCTGGGCTGGTGTGGGCAACCCGTCCCGAGAAGGCCGCGGTGCCGGCACTGCAACCGGCGACCTCGATCGCATAGGGGCTCACGGAACGTAAGCCTTCCGGAGCTCACCCGACCAGGGAGCCTGTCCAAGCGGACAGGCTCCTTCTCCGTTCCCGCGCTACCCGATCGCCAACGCGTGTTCCCAGAGGACGATCTCGGCGCCGTCCGCGTCGGCGATGAAGGCCCATGAGCCAATGCCCGGCACCGTCCTCGTCTCCGACGTGACCGTGCCGCCGAGCCGCCGGATGTCGCGCAACGCGGCATCGAGGCTCGGAACGGAGCGCGTGGTCGGGACCGATGGCAACCCGGGCGTGAGAGCGCCCATCAGGGCTGGTGCGGCGTCGACCGCGCTGGCGAGCGACATCGTGATGGCCATCGGGCGTCCTCCAAGGTACGTTTCGGGTTCGGTCGTGTGCCAATGAGACCGCGCAAGTCGCGAGAACTCATCGGTCAGATGGCCGATTCCCACGTGCGTCCACCGGCCGAGCGAGCGAGGATCGCGCGCGACGCTCGCTCAGGCCTGCCAGGCCGTGCGCCACACCCGCCAGAGCGCTTCGGGATCGGACAGCGGGTCGCCGTGGACGAGGAAGAAGTCGGCCGGTCCGCCCTCGCGGATGACGCCCGCCTCCTCCTCGCCGATGAGCTCGCCGCCGCGCCAGGTGGCCGCTGCCAGCGCGTCGACCGGCTCGAGGCCGGCGGCCACCAGGCTGGTGACCTCCCACGCCAGCTGGTTGGCGCGCAGCGATCCCCCGCCGAAGTCGCTGCCGGTCGCGATGGCCACGCCCGCGTCGCGCGCGGTGCGCACCGATGCCTCTCCCTGCTCCAGCCGAGCCTGGATGGTGGCACGGCCGCCCTCGCCGGCGAAGCGCTCCATGGTGGTCGTGTCGCCGAAGCTGAGCCAGGAGCGCATGACCGCCAGCGTGCTGACCAGGGTGGTGCCCCGCCCCGCCATCTCGGCCGCCACCGCGGCGTCGAGGTCGAATCCGTGCTCGATCGAGTCCACCCCTCCCAGCACCGCCTCGCGCGCCCCGTTCAGCCGCCCCGAATGGGCTGCCACCCGGGCACCCCGTCCGTGCACCGCCTCGGTCACGCGAGCGACCTCGTTCGCCGTCCACGGCGAGACGTTGACGTCCGGCCCGTCCATGTAGAGCTTCACGAGGTCGGCGCCGGCATCCAGCTGGCCGATGGCCGCGGCCACCAGCTCGTCCGCGTTGGCGGCCTCGATCGCCCCGTTCATCGGGCCCACGCCGGTCGCGAACAGCCAGCTCCCGGCCGCGCGCAGGTAGGGTCGGTCAGGGCGACCGGCCCATCGGTCACGGACGCCGATGGCCAGCGCCCGCTCGCGTCCGTCCTCCGGGTCGACGCCGATCGGCGAGCCGACGTCGCGCATCCAGCGCACACCGGCTGCCAGTGCCGATCCGACCGTTGTGCTCGGCGGCGGCAAGCAGGGCCTCGGGCGGATCGTTGAACCGCTCGATCCAGTTCGCTCCGCCCGGGCCCGTGACGTGGCTGTGGCAGTCGACCATGCCCGGCACGAACGTCGCGCCCGCGCTGTCGATGACGGTCGCGCCGCTGGCGTCCTCTTCGCCGCCGGTCGGGCGGATCCAGGCGATCCGGCCCCCCTCGACGAGGATGCTCACGTTGCGCTGGAGCGTGGCTGACCGGCCGTCCGCCAGAGCGCCGTCGCGGTACAGGACGCGTCCGGTGCGGGCGAGCGTGCCGGGTGGGTGTCACTCCCACTTGAAGAGGCGAACGGCGATCACGAACGTGATGACCGCCCAAACCCCCATGCCGAGCAGCTGCGGACCGAGGTCGGCCAGGCCGGCGCCCTCGTTCATCACCCCGCGCAGCGCCTCGTTCACGTAGGTGAGCGGCATGAACTGGGTGACGGTCTGGAGCGCCTCGGGCATGGCATCGCGAGGGAAGAAGACGCCCGACAGGAAGAGCATCGGCAGGCTGATGAGGTTCGCGACCGGCGCCGCCTGGTCCTCGTTCTTTGCCCAGCCCGCGACGGCGAAGCCGACCGCCAGGAAGATCAGGAGCGCGAGCCCGACGATGATCGCCAGCACCAGCCACGAGCCGAACATCTGCAGACCGAACCAGATGCCGATGCCGATGAGGATGGCGACCTGGACGTAGCCGAGCACCATGCGGCTCGCCACCTGGGCGGACAGGAAGTAGCCGGGCGAGGTCGGGGTGGCGAACAGGCGCCGCAGGGCGCCGGTGCGCTTCAGCTGGACGAACCCGAAGGCGACGCCGAACAGCCCGAGCTGCATGACGGTCATGCCGACGATGCCGGGCACGAGGAAGTCGATGTAGCCGAGGTCGCGCGACTCGACCGACTCGAAGGTCACCGGCGCGCTGCCGCCGCCGGCCGGGACGGGTTGGCCGGATGCGGTTACCAGTGCGCCGCCGACCGCCTGCTGGAGCAGTCCCGTGGCGACCTGTGCCTGGGCCGGATCCGACGTCGACGCATAGGCCACCAGTCCCGTCTCGCCGCCGAGCGAGGCCTCGAAGTCCGGCGGGATGACGAGCACGAAGCCGCGATCGCCCGCCTCGAGGGCGGCGAGCTCGGACTCCCGGTCGCCCGTCGTGAGCTCGAGGTAGTCGTACTCCCGAAGGCCGTCGATGAAGGCCGCGCTCGCATCGGTGCCGGCCTCGTCGACGACCCCGAGCTCGATGGTCGTCGTCCCCTCGAAGTTCAGGACGCCGAAGATCAGCATGATGATCAGCGGCAGGAAGAGGCTGAAGAAGAGCGCCGTCCGGTTGCGGATGAACATCTTCACGCTGGCCATGAAGAGGGCCCGCCACAGGCCGATCTGCGCACCCATCGGTCAGTCGTCCTCCCGGAGGTCGTGGCCGGTGAGATCGATGAAGACGTCCTCCAGGTTGGCCAGCCGCTCGACGCGCGCCTTGGTGAAGCCGCGGCCGAGGAGCTGGTCGACCAGCGCCTGCGGCGGGTCGAGCGCGACGATCTTGCCGCCGTCCATGATCGCGACGCGGTCGCAGAGCTCCTCCGCCTCCTCCATGTAGTGGGTGGTCAGCACGACCGTGTGGCCCCGATCGCGCAGCGTGCGGACCAGCGCCCACAGGTGCCGGCGCGCCTGCGGGTCGAGGCCGGTGGTCGGCTCGTCGAGGAACAGGACGCGCGGATCGTTCACGAGCGCCGATGCGATGCTGAAGCGCTGCTTCTGACCGCCGGACAGCGTCCGCACCTGGCTGCGCGCCTTCTCGGTCAGCTCGACGTCGGCGAGCAGCTTCATCGGGTCCACCGCACGCCCGTAGAGGCGCCCGAACAGGTCGATCAGCTCGACCAGGGTCAGCTCGTCGAAGAAGGCCGATGCCTGCAGCTGGATCCCGATGCGCCGCTTGACCTCGCGCGGATCGCGCCGCACGTCGATCCCGTCGATCGTGGCGCTGCCCTCGTCGATCGGCCGCATGCCCTCGATCATCTCGAGCGTGGTCGTCTTGCCGGCGCCGTTCGGCCCGAGGATGCCGAAGACCTCGCCCTCGGCGACGTCGAAGCTCACCCCGTCGACCGCGGTGAGCGAGCCGTAGCGCTTGCGCAGGTCGCGCACCACGATGATCGGCCGCGCGCCGCCGGGCGCGGCAGGATCCGGCCGGGCCGGGCTCGGGGCTGTCATGCGGCCATCCTACCGGCTGCCAAGCGGTCTGCGACGGGCGTCATTGCAGGCGGCCTCGCGGGTAGGGAAATTCGCGTCGCAACCGGCTACGCTGGCTCGAATGAGCCCGATGCGCGGCCGCGGCAGGCCACCCCACCCGGACCTGCTGACACCCGCCGAGTGGCGGGTGCTCGATCTGCGTGCGCCACGGCATGCGGCCGCGCCGAGATCGCCCGTCGCCGCGGCACCAGCGTCGACGCCGTCAAGTACCACCTGGCCAACATCAGCGGAAAGCTCGGGGTCGGCGCGCGCCAGCTCCGCCACTGGCCGGGCATCCCGAACACCACGCAGCTCGCCCGAAGGAGGACCGCTTCCACCATGACCGCCTCATCGACCGACGTCCGGCTCGGAGCCATCGGCCAGATCGCCCTCTGCATCCGCGACGTCGCCCGCGCCGAGCGCTTCTACGGCGAGACGCTCGGGCTGCCGCACGTCTTCACGTTCGGCGACCTCGCCTTCTTCGACGCCGACGGCACGCGTCTCTACCTGCATCGCAAGGACGAGGCGGACTGGCGGCCCGGCTCGGTCCTCTACTTCCTGGTCGACGACATCCATGCCGCCCAGGAGCGCCTCGTCTCGAACGGCGTCCACTTCACCGGCGCCCCGCACGTGATCTACACCGACGACGCGACCGGCGTCGAGGAGTGGATGACCTTCTTCGAGGACGGCGAGGGCAACACGCTTGCCCTCATGTCGCGGGTCGCGTCGCGCCCAGCGAGCGTTGGCTGCTCACCGCCAGGCTAGCCACGGGCCGCCGCGACGGACCGATACAGGTCGACCGTCTCCGCGGCGATCCGCGCCCAGCTGAAGCGCTCGACCGCGCGACGGCGGGCGGCGCGGCCCATCACCTCGCGCGTGGCGGCGTCGGCCATGAGCGCGTTGATGGCGCCGGCCAGGTTGAGCTCGAAGCGATCCGGGTCGACCGGCGACATCGGGTCGTCCGGCCGCAGCTCGACCGGCACGAGGAGGCCCGTCTCACCGTCGACCACCACCTCCGGGATGCCGCCGACCGCCGAGGCGACCACCGGCGTCTCGCACGCGGCGGCCTCGAGGTTGATGATCCCGAACGGCTCGTAGACCGATGGGCAGCAGAACACGGCCGCATGTGAGTAGAGCTGGCGAGCCTCCTCGCGGCTGACCATCTCGCCGATCCAGACCACGTTCGGTCGCTCCGCCTGCGCGGCGGCGACCCCTCGCTCCATCTCGGCCGCGATCTCCGGCGTATCGGGCTGGCCTGCGCAGAGCACGACGCCGATGCCCGGGTCCAGGTGGCGGATCGCTCGAACGAGGTGGACGATCCCCTTCTGACGGGTGATGCGGCCGACGAACAGCACGTACGGCACCGTCGGATCGACGCCGTGGCGCTCGAGCGCCGTCGGTCGCGGATCGGGGTGGTAGAAGTCGGCGTCGATCCCGTTGTGGATGACGTGCACGCGATCCGCGGCGGACGTCGAACAGCCGCAGCACATCCTCCCGCGTCTCATGGCTGACGGCGACGACCGCGTCGGCCGTCTCGAGCGCCATCCGCTCGATCCAGCTGCTCACGTCGTACCCGCCACCGAGCTGCTCCCGCTTCCACGGGCGCAACGGCTCGAGCGAGTGCACGGTGAGCACGAGCGGGATGCCATAGGAGAGGCGCGCGAGCAGGCCGGCGAGGTGCGTGTACCAGGTGTGCGCGTGGACGACGTCGGCGTCGACCGGATCGGCGACCATCGCGAGATCGCGCGAGAGCGCGGCGAGCATCGGCCGCAGGCGCTCGTCGGCCTGCGACAGGTCGTGGGCGGGCGGATAGCCCTGCACGCGCCACCCGGGCTCGGCGTCCGCCCCTGCGCCGAAGGTGCGGACGTCGAGCTCGATCAGGGCTCGGAGGTGGCGCGTGAGCTCGTCGACGTGGACACCGGCGCCGCCGTAGATCGCGGGTGGGAACTCGTTGGTGAGGATCAGGGCGCGCACGCGCCCAGCCTAGCCTGCCTGGCGCCCGTGGCGATCGGATCCGGACTGCCGCCGATGCCGCCGCGGCGAGAAACGCCTCGACCTCGGCAACGTCGAACGGCTTCGAGACGACCGGCGCCCACGCGCCGATCTCGGCCTGCCGCATCGGATGCGCGGCCGTGCACACCAGGATCGGGACGCCGGCCAATCGATCGTCCGCGTGGAGCTCGCGGGCAAGGTCGCCGCCGCGGCCGTCGGGAAGGTCGTCGTCCAGGATGAGCAGCGTCGGTGTTGCCGGTGTCGAGGGAGCGCCGCAGGCCCGAGATGCGCGTGAAGCCCTTGGCCAGCCAGCCCGCCTCCCGGGCGATCTCGCACAGCAGATCGAGCGTGTGGACGTCGTCGTCCACCACGAACACGACCGGAGGGCGGACCGGAGTTGGCCGGGGTCGGGTGGTGAGCCACGTCGTGCGTGGGTGTCGACGCCAAGATGTGCATCCAGATACGCGTGATCTGCGCCGCGGAACGTGCAAGGGCCGTGCCGCAGTCGGTGGATTCGAGCGACGGAACGGGCCCTCGACGGGCCGCTCGGCCGGATACTCCCCTGTAGTATGCTGGACGGCGATGACTGCGCCCCCCACCGAACCCCTGACCGAGCTCTCGCTGCCCGTGGTTGGCATGACCTGCGCGAGCTGCGTGAACCGCATCGAGCGCTTCCTCAGCCGGGCCGATGGCGTTGCCGAGGCGAACGTCAATCTCGCCACCGAGCGCGCCACCGTCCGCTTCGACCCGGCCGTCATCGACCGCGGCGGCATCGTGGCGGCCATCCAGGCCGCGGGCTACGAGGTCGGTCGCAACGCGGCGGCCGGCGGACGCGTCGCCGAGGCGGCCGATGCCGATGAGGCCGCGCGTGCCGACGAACGTCGCGAGCTGCTGACCGGAGCGATCGTCTCGCTCGGGGTCGGGCGTGGCGATGATGGCGATCATGTTCGCTCCCGGCGGTCCGCCCTGGCCGATGGTCGACATCAATCGCTGGTTCCTGATCCCGGCGACCATCGTCCAGTTCGTGTTCGGCCGGCGCTTCCTGGTGGCCGCACTGCGCGGAGCCCGTCACGGCGAGGCGAACATGAACACGCTCGTCGCGATGGGCACGCTGGCGGCCTACGGGTACTCGGTGTTCGTCACGCTGCTGCCCGAGCAGGCGATGGCGGCCGGCCTCGGCCACGAGACCTACTTCGACTCCGCGGCCATCATCATCGGCCTGATCCTCCTCGGCCGATGGCTCGAGGCGCGCGCCAAGGGCCAGGCGGCCGGTGCGGTGAAGTCGCTCATGAAGCTGCGGCCGGACACCGCGCGCGTGCTGCGGCCAGGGCGGCGAGCGTGACGTGCCGGTGGCCGAGGTGGTCGTCGGCGACCTCGTGCGCGTGCGACCCGGCGACCGGGTCCCGGTCGACGGGGTCCTGATCGACGGGAGCTCGTCCGTGGACGAGTCGATGCTGACCGGCGAGTCGCTGCCGGTCGAGAAGGTCGTCGGCGATCGGGCGATCGGGGCGACGATCAACGCCAGTGGCTCGTTCGTCATGCGCGCGGAGCGGGTCGGCCGGGACACGACCCTCTCCCAGATCGTGGCGCTCGTCGAGCGAGCGCAGGGCTCGAAGGCGCCGATCCAGCGCGTCGCCGATCGGGTCACGGGGTGGTTCGTGCCGGCCGTCATCGGCGATCGCGGCGCTGACCTTCGCGGGCTGGCTGCTGCTCGGCCCCGAGCCGAAGCTGACCTATGCCCTGGCGAGCGCGATCGCGGTGCTGATCATCGCCTGCCCGTGCGCCATGGGCCTCGCCACACCGACGGCGATCATGGTCGGGACCGGCAAGGGCGCCGAGAACGGCATCCTCATTCGCGACGGCGCGGCGCTCGAGCACGCGCAGCGCATCACCGCGGTCGTCCTCGACAAGACGGGCACCATCACGCGCGGCAGAGCCGTCCGTCACCGTCGTGCGGCCGATGCCCGGCATCGACGAGCGTGAGCTCCTGCGACTGGCGGCGGCAGCCGAGCGCGGCAGCGAGCACCCGCTGGCCGAGGCCATCGTCCGCCACGCCGACGCGGCCGGGATCCCCGCTGGCGAGGCCACGTCGTTCGTTGCGATCGGGGGTCGCGGGATCCGCGCCACGGTGGACGGCAAGACGGTGCTGGCCGGCACGGCATCCTTCCTGGCCGAGGCCGGCGTGCCCGTGACGGAGCTCGAAGCGACGGACGTCGGAGCCGGCTCCCCGATGTTCGTCGCCCGCGATGGGGTGCTCATCGGGCTCGTCGGGCTCGCCGACGCGGTCAAGCCGGCGTCCGCCGAGGCCATCGGCCGGCTCCAGCGGGCCGGGCTCGACGTCTGGATGATCACCGGCGATCGCCGCGCGACCGCGGACGCGATCGGCGCACAGGTGGGCATCGGTCCCGATCGGATCCTGGCCGAGGTCCTGCCCGCCGACAAGGCCGCCAAGATCGAGGAGCTCCAGGCGGCCGGCGCGGTCGTCGCGATGGTCGGCGACGGCATCAACGACGCACCCGCGCTGGCGCAGGCGGATCTCGGCATCGCGATCGGCACCGGCGCCGACGTCGCGCTCGAGGCATCCGACATCACGCTGGTCGGCGACGACCTCGGCGGCGTGCGCGGCCGCCGTGCGCCTGTCGCGCGCCACGATGCGTGCCATCCGACAGAACCTCGGGTGGGCGTTCGGCTACAACATCGTCCTCATCCCGGTCGCCGCCGGGCTCCTCTACCCGGTGGCAGGGCTCCTGCTGAGCCCGGCCCTCGCGGCGGGTGCAATGGCGCTCTCGAGCGTCAGCGTCGTCGCCAACTCGCTCCGGCTGCGGGGCTTCCGCGCCGCCTGATCCGTCCCGACGAATGGAGTTGCACGTGAACGAGCTCGACATGCCTACGCCCGCCACCGATCCGGTGTGCGGCATGGAGGTCAACCGCGAGATCGCCTCGGCCCAGGAGCTGACCGCCGAGTACAACGGGGAGACGTACTTCTTCTGCGGCAGGGGCTGCAAGCTCGACTTCGACGAGAACCCGGCGAAGTTCTTCGAGGCCGGCTACCAGCCGAGCATGTAGCCGGCCGCGGCCCGTGCCGCTGCCTCTAGACTGGTCCGCGCATGCCCCTCATCAGCACCCGGGCGCTGACGAAGCGTTACCCCGGCGTCACCGCGCTCGATGGCCTGACCGTGGACCTCGAGCCGGGCGTCATCGGCCTCGTCGGCGCCAACGGCGCCGGCAAGAGCACGCTGATCAAGATCCTGCTCGGCCTGCTGCCGCCGACCGAGGGCGAGGCACGCGTCCTCGACCTGGACACCGCCACCCAGGGCGCGCGCATCCGCGAGCTGGTCGGCTACATGCCCGAGCACGACTGCCTGCCGCCGGACGTCTCGGCCACCGAGTTCGTGTCCCACATGGCGCCGCGTGTCCGGGCTGCCATCCGGCGCCGCGAGAGAGCGGACCGCCGACGTCCTGCGCCACGTCGGCCTCTACGAGGAGCGCTACCGGCCGATGGGCGGCTACTCGACCGGCATGAAGCAGCGGGTCAAGCTGGCCCAGGCGCTCGTCCACGACCCGAAGGTGCTCTTCCTGGACGAGCCGACCAACGGCCTCGATCCCGCCGGACGGGACGAGATGCTCGCGCTCATCGAGCGCATCGGCGGCGAGTTCGGGATCGCCGTCGTCGTGGCCAGCCATCTGCTCGGAGAGATCGAGCGCGTCGCCACCTGGCTGATGGCCATCGATGCCGGCAAGCTCCTGCGCACGGCGCCGCTGGCAAGCTTCACGGAGCGCACCGGGCAGCTGCTGATCGAGACCGATGAGACCGCGGAGCCACTCGCCGCGCGGCTGATCGAACGGGGGATCGGCGCGCGGGCGGACGGCCGGACGGTCGTGGTCGACCTCGCATCCGGCGACGGGAGCGAGTTCGGGATCTACGACGCGGTCCGCGACGAGGCCGTGGCGCTCGGGCTGGCGCTCGTGCGCCTCGAGCACCGCCGGCACCAGCTGGAAGACCTGTTCCGTGCCGGAGGGACCGATGAGCTCGTTGCCTGAGACCGTCGGCACGATCTACGACCTCGGCTACCGTCACTACGACGGCCCCCGCCTCGGTCGCCGCGGGGCAATCGGCGCGATCGTCGGCGCAGGGCTGCGAGCCGTCTTCGGACTCGGTCGCTCGGGCCGCTCGAAGATCCTGCCGTGGGGCGTGCTGGTGCTGGGCCTGTTGCCCGCCGGGATCGCGGTCGCCATCAAGGTCCTGGTCGGTGACATCGTCGAGCTCTACAGCTACGCGAACTACCTGTGGGGCATCGGCGCGCTGCTGCCCATCTTCCTGGCCGCCCAGGCGCCCGAGCTGGTCGTCAACGACATGCGCCACCACGTCCTGCCGCTCTACTTCAGCCGGCCGATCGGTCGCTTCGACTACGTGTTCGCCAAGCTGGCCGCCCTCAGCATCGCGCTGCTCGGTCTCACCCTGCTTCCGGTCCTCGTGCTCTTCGGCGGCCGCGTGCTCGCCGCCGAGGACCTGGTGGCGGCGCTTGGTGATGAGATCGGCGCGCTGCCCGGCATCATCGGCAGTGGTGTGCTGCACGCGGTCGTGCTCGCCAGCCTCGGCCTCGCCATCTGCTCGCTTGCCGCGCGACGCGCCTACGCGGCCGGAGCGGTGCTGGCGGTCTTCCTCGTCGGCGGCGTGGTCAGCGGCACCTTCCAGGATGTGGAGACCCTCGATCTGGCGTGGCTCGCGCCGTTCACCAACCCGCTTGCGATCCTGGACGGTGCACGGGAGTGGCTCTTCGGCGGCAGTGTCGCCGAGTCGCCGGTCGGAGCAGCCGGCCTGCCGCTGTACGTCTACGGTGTGGCGACCGCCATCCTGCTCGGCGTCTCGCTGGCGATCCTGGCGGTTCGGTACCGGCGGGTGACGGCGTGAGCGTGCTCTCGCTGACGGGCGTCTCGCGCTGGTACGGCAACGTGGTGGCCGTCAACGACGTGACCTTCGAGGTCGCGGCCGGCATCACCGGCCTGCTCGGCCCGAACGGCGCGGGCAAGACGACGCTGCTCCACATGATGGCGGGCTTCCTGGCTCCGTCGGCCGGCGAGGTGCAGCTGGATGGGACGCCGACCTGGCGTCACCCCGAGGTGTACCGGAGCATCGGCTTCGTCCCCGAGCGCGAGGCGGTGTACAGCTTCCTCACCGGCCGTCAGTTCGTGGTCGCCTCCGCGCGCCTGTCGGGGGTGACCGATGCCGAGGCGGCCGCCGATCGCGCGATCGACATGGTCGAGCTGCGTGACGCCGCCGGGCGATCGATCGGCGGCTACTCGAAGGGAATGCGGCAGCGGGTCAAGGTGGCCGCGGCGCTGGTGCATGATCCGCCGACCCTGATCCTGGACGAGCCGTTCAACGGCATGGACCCGCGCCAGCGCCTGTCGATGATGGACCTCCTGCGGGCGATGGCGGCCGATGGACGGACGATCCTGTTCTCCAGCCACATCCTCGAAGAGGTCGAGCGGCTCTCCGACCGGGTCCTCGTCGTCGTGGCCGGGCGCCTGGCCGCCTCCGGCGACTTCCGCCGCATCCGCCGCCTCATGATCGATCGTCCGCACCGCTTCACGCTTCGGTCCAGCGACGACCGGCGGCTCGCGGGCGAGCTGCTCACGAACCCGGAGGTTGAGGCGGTCGAGCTGCGCGATGGCGTGCTCAGCGTCCGCACCCGCGACTACGGCGCGCTGACCCGCGAGGTGGCGCCGGCAGCGCAGCGGGCCGGTGTCTCGCTGCTCGAGCTGCGTCCCGCCGACGAGTCGCTCGAATCGGTCTTCAGCTACCTGGTGCGCCGATGATCCTCACGCTCGCCTCGCTCACGTTCCGGGCGCTCCTCAATCGGCGCCGGACCCTGCTGCTGGGACTGCTCGGCGCCCTCATCGTGGTGGTGGCCGTCATCTTCCGCCTCGGCAATCCCAGCGACGACGAGGCGGTCCGCTTCACCGGTCGCCTGTTGGCGAACTTCGGCGTGGCGGCACTCCTGCCGCTCGTGAGCGTGATCGTCGGTACGGCCGCGCTCGGCTCGGAGCTCGACGACGGAACGATCGTCTACCTCCTGTCCAAGCCGGTGCCGCGCCCGCTCATCGTGTTCGTCAAGCTCGTCGTGGCCTGGGCCGTGAGCGCGCTGCTCGTCGCGCTGCCCATCCTGCTTGCCGGCATCGTGGGGACCGGTGGCGACCCGAGCCTCGGCGTCGGCTACGGCCTTGCCGCGCTGCTCGGGACGCTGGAGTACACGGCCGTCTTCCTGGCGCTCTCGCTCGTGACGTCGCGCGCCCTCGTCATCGGTCTCGCCTACGTGGTCGTCTGGGAGGGCGTCGTGGCCGGGCTCTTCGCCGGCACGCGAATCGTGTCGATCCGGCAGCACGTCCTCGCCGTGGCCGATGCGCTGAGCGGCGAGGGCGCCGTCCCCGCGGAGCTGGCGGTGGGAACCGCGATCATCGTCGCCGCGAGCGTCATCGTCGCCGCCCTCGCGCTGGCGGTTCGACGCCTCGCCCTGGTGGAGCTGCGCGGGGAGACGAGCTAGTGGAACCGCCGCCGCCGTGGGGACACCCGTGGAAGGGCCGGCTCGACGAGCTTCTGATCGACTCGCAGGCGCTCACCGGCAACCCACTCGGCGACCCGCACCGCCGGCCGCTGTACGTGTACACGCCGCCCGGGTACGACGACGACCCGGGACGGCGCTATCCGAGCGTCTACCTGCTCCAGGGGCTGACCGGCCAGGTCGACATGTGGCGGGCGCGCAAGGCCTTCAGCCGGACCACCCCCGAGGCGATCGACGCCTGGTTCGCCGCCGATGGCGCTGCGCCGGCCATCGTCGTCTTCGTCGACGCGTGGACCAGCCTCGGCGGCGCGCAGTTCATCGACTCGGCCGGGACGGGGCGATACCACACGTACCTGTGCGATGAGATCGTGCCGTACGTGGATGCCGGTTACCGAACGCTGCCCGCTGCCGCCCATCGAGGCGTGGCCGGCAAGAGCAGCGGCGGCTACGGCGCCATGGTCACCCCGATGCTCCGCCCGGACCTGTTCGGCGGCCTCGTCACCCACGCCGGCGACGCGCTCTTCGAGGTCTGCTATGCCCCTGACTTCCGCGAGGTCGCTCGGGCGCTGCGGGACGTCTACGACGGCTCGTACGAGGCGTTCTGGGCCGACTTCCGCGCACGCCCCGGTCGGTCGAAGCGAACGGACGGCGCGCTCCTGAACGTGTGGTGCATGGCCGCGTGCTACTCGACCGATCCCGACGGCACGGTCCGGCTGCCCTTCGATCCGCTCACCGGAATGGCTGATCCCCGAGATCTGGGAACGCTGGCTCGCCTGGGACCCCGTCCGCATGGCAGCGATCCACGCCGATGCGCTGCGCGGCCAGCGCGCGATCTGGATCGACGCGGGTCGCGCGGACGACTTCTACCTCGACCTGGGCGCCGACGCGTTCCGAGGCGAGCTCGTGGCGCTCGGGATCGACGACGACCGGCTGCGCTTCGAGCTGTTCGACGGCACGCACGCGGGCATCGACTGGCGCTACCCCGAGGCGATCGGCTGGCTGGCGGAGCGCCTCTCCGGCTGAGCCGCGCTGACGACCACGCAAACGCCCGCGCGAGCGGGAATAGGGCCCGGACGAGCGTGCGAGCGCCCGGTTGGCACGCTGCACGCTACATTCCGGCCTCGTGCGCATGAGCGCACCGGGTGCACGTGCCACATGGAGAGATGAATCATGACCTTCCGCCCTGACGTCGACCTCGATCCTGGCCGGGTCCAGGACCGGCGCGGCGGGCGCGTGCGCGGAGGCGGCATCGCTCTCGGCGGCGGCCTCGGCAGCCTGGTGATCCTTGCGGTGGTCATCCTCCTCGGCGGGAATCCCGCGGATCTCCTCAGCCCCGGCGGCCAGGTGGACAACGGGCCGCTCTCGAGCGAGCTCGCCACCGAATGCCAGACGGGTACCGACGCCAACGAGCGCCAGGATTGCCGGATGTTGGCCACCGTGCTCAGCCTCGATGCCTACTGGACCGATGCGTTCGCGGGCGATGGCCAGCAATGGGTCGAGCCCGGAGCGGTCATCTTCACCGACCAGGTGAGCACCCAGTGTGGCGCCGCCACGAGCGCCGTCGGGCCGTTCTACTGCCCGCTCGACCAGACGATCTACCTCGATCTCGGCTTCTTCGAGCAGCTGGAGACGCGCTTCGGCGCCGAGGGTGGCCCCTTCGCGGAGGAGTACGTCATCGCCCACGAGTACGGCCATCACGTGCAGAACCTGCTCGGCTTGCTCGAACAGGGGCGCGACACCGGTGCCGAGGGCGGAGCGGTGCGCACGGAGCTGCAGGCCGACTGCTACGCCGGCGTGTGGGGTGGGAACGCCGTCGACACCGGCTTCCTCCAGCCGTTGACCGACGAGCAGATCGCGCAGGCGCTCAACGCCGCCATGGTGATCGGCGACGATCGCATCCAGGAGCAGACCCAGGGGCAGGTGAATCCGGAGACCTGGACGCACGGCTCGTCCGAGCAGCGCCAGCACTGGCTCAGCGTCGGCCTGCAGGAGAAGAACGCGAACGCCTGCGACACGTTCAACGCCGACATCTGAACCGGGGGTTGGCCCCGGCGCGCGAACGTGTGAGACTGTCGCCCCCACGCGGGAGGTGAAGGATGTCGACGAACGGACACGGCCGGGAACCCGGGCACGCCGCGCCTGACGCCGCCCCCCTCATCGCGTCGCCCTTCCCGCCGATCGGCGAATACGGATTCCTCTCGGACTGCGAGACGACCGCACTGGTGGCGCCGAGTGGGAACGTCGAGTGGCTCTGCCTGCCACGGATCGACTCGCCGAGCGTCTTCGGCTCGATCCTCGATCGCGACGCCGGCGGATTCCGGTTCGGCCCGTCCGACATCCAGGTGCCGGCGGCACGGCGCTACCTGCCGGGGACGATGATCCTCGAGACCAGCTGGGGCTCGCCGGGCGGCTGGATCATCGTGCGGGACGTGATGCTGCTGGGCCCCTGGCGACACGAAAACGAGCGCTCGAAGATCCAGCGCCGGCCGCCGACCGACTACGACACCAGCCACGTCCTGCTTCGCATGGTCCGTTGCGTGAACGGCGAGATGCAGCTCACCCTGGATTGCGAGCCGGTCTTCGACTACGGACGGCGCCTCGGCACCTGGCGCTTCACCGAGGACGGCTATCACCAGGGGGCGTGCGCCGACGAGGAGAGCGACGTCGAGCTCGTCCTCTCGACCGACATGAACCTGGGGTTCGAGGGCCCGCGCGCCATGGCGCGCACCCTCATCAAGGAGGGAGAGACACGCTTCTGCGCGCTGGCCTGGAACGGCGCCGCGGCACCGCGCACGACCGATGACGCCTACCAGCGCCTGGTCTGGACCGCGCATCACTGGCAGCACTGGCTGGCTCGCGGTGACTTCCCCGACCATCCGTGGCGCTCGTACCTCGAGCGATCCGCGCTCACGCTCAAGGGGCTGACGTACGCGCCAACCGGCGCGGTGGTTGCCGCCGCCACGACCTCCCTGCCCGAGACGCCGGGCGGCGAGCGGAACTGGGACTACCGCTACAGCTGGATCCGCGACTCGACCTTCGCGCTGTGGGGCCTCTACACGCTGGGATTCGACTGGGAGGCGAACGACTACCTGGCATTCATCGCCGATGTCGCCGAGCGCGACTCCGAGCTCCAGATCATGTACGGCGTCGACGGCGAGCGGGCGCTGGAGGAGCAGGAGCTGTCGCACCTGAGCGGGTACGAGGGGGCCCGACCGGTTCGCATCGGCAACGGGGCGTACGGGCAGCGGCAGCACGACATGTGGGGAGCCGTGCTCGACTCGGTGTATCTGCACACGAAGTCACGCGACCATCTCGACGAGCGCATCTGGCCGATCCTGGTGCGCCAGGTCGAGGCCGCGATCGAGCACTGGCGCGAGCCGGACCGGGGCATCTGGGAGGTGCGCGGCGAGCCGAAGCACTTCACCTCCTCGAAGGTGATGTGCTGGGTGGCGGCGGATCGGGGGGCGCGGCTGGCTCGGCTGCGCGAGTCGCATGACCTGGCGCAGCGCTGGCAGGCTGCGGCGGATGAGATTCACGCCGACATCTGCGCCAACGCGCTCGACAGCCGCGGCGTCTTCACGCAGCACTACGACACGGAGGCGCTCGACGCATCGGTCCTGCTCATGCCGCTCGTGCGCTTCCTGCCGGCCGATGACGAGCGCATCCGGCGGACCGTCCTCGCCATCGCCGATGAGCTGACCGACGACGGGCTCGTCCTGCGCTACCGCACCGACCAGACCGATGACGGGCTATCGGGCGAAGAGGGCAGCTTCACCATCTGCTCGTTCTGGCTCGTCTCCGCCCTGTGCGAGATCGGCGAGATCGTGCGTGCTCGGCGGCTGTGCGAGAAGCTGCTCTCCTACGCGAGCCCGCTGGGCCTGTACGGCGAGGAGCTCGACCCGCACACCGGCCGCCACATGGGCAACTTCCCGCAGGCATTCACCCACCTCTCGCTGATCAATGCGGTGATGCACCTGATCCACGCCGAGCGCCATCACGCGCCCATCGTGGCTCCCCTCTCGCCGAAGGCCGCCACGCCAGCCGGCCGCGAGGTGGGCGGCAACGGCAAGGTCTCGGAGCCCATCGCTCGCCCCGCGCGAGCCGAGCCCTCCTAGGCGCTATTCCTCGAACGGCAGGCCGCGCTCGACGGCGGCCCAGCCGGCGGCGAGCAACCGGATGGCGATCTGCGGGTCGCGCGAGGGTGGATGGTCCGGCGCAACCAGCACCCCCGCGAGCGCGGGCAGGAGCGGCGCGGGGCCGAAGCTGACCGCAACGAGCGAGGCTCCGGCAAGGGGCCCGTCCTGGATCGTGAACAGGGTCTCCAGCGGAGCGCCGTCGTACGCCACCCAGAACGGATCGGTGCTGGCGATCCGCCGCAACCGCGTCCCGGCCGCGAGCCGGCGCTCGATCGGCGTGAGCGGCATGGCGGGCGCACCCGCGTACCAGAGGCCGCTGGATTGATGCAGCCGCTCGAGCGTCTCGTTCCAGCCCGCCCACCACGAGGTGCCACGCGGCTCCGTCTCGTCGAGCGCGATGTCGCTCAGAACGACGAAGCGTCGGGATCGTGGTCGAGACCGATGCAGCGGTCGTCGCAGTCGGGGAGGGTGAGGCGCGGCAGCTCGGCGATGATCAACCGCGCGCTCAGCCATTGGGTGAACGCGTCGGGGTCGCGACCTCGCGCGGCAGGGTCGATCAGCGTCAGCACCGTCTCGCCGCGTCGAATCAGATCGACCGCGATCGAGAAGGTGCGATACCGGTCTTGCTCCGACGGGCGGCTCGGAGCTCGGTTCCGGGCAGCCATGTCGAGGATGGAACACCATCGGGACGCCCCACACAAGACCGTCTAACCGCACCAGACCGCACCTGACCGCACCGCGCTCCGCCCCGCACGGATGGCTCCGGCACGCGGCGGCCACGAGCCGGGCACAATGAGCGGCGTGAAGCCCTTCCGATTCCTGGCCGAAGCTCGGGCGGTCGCCACCGGTCGCGAGCTCGCCGAGACCGCGCGCCGGGCGGAGGGGATCGGGATCGACACCCTCGTCATCCCGGACCACCTCATCCCCCAGCTTGCGCCGATTCCCGCCATGGCGACGATCGCGGCGGCCACCGAACGGTTGCGCGTCGCGGGGTTCGTGCTGAACAACGACCTGCGCCACCCGGCCGTTCTGGCTCAGGACCTGGCCACCCTCGACGTGCTGTCGAGCGGACGCCTGGACGTCGCCATCGGCGCCGGCTGGAATCGCCCCGAATACGAGGCCATCGGCATCCCGTTCGATCCCACGCCGGTCCGCCAGGCGCGCCTGGCGGAGGCGATCGCGGTCCTGAAGGGCTGCTTCGCCGATGGGCCCTTCAGCTTCGCCGGCGAGCACTACACGATCACCGACTACGACGCCCATCCGAAGCCCGCCCAGCAGCCGCACCCGCCGTTCCTGATCGGAGGGGGCGGCCGCCGGACCCTGGCCCTTGCCGGCCGCGAGGCGCAGATCGTCGGCCTCGCGCCGCGCATCCTGCCGATGGGCGCCGGCGATCCGGCTTCGGTGACGGTCGCCGCCACCGCCGAGAAGATCGGCTGGGCGCGAGAGGCGGCCGGCGATCGTGCCGACCAGCTCGAGTTCAACATCTACCCGTCGATGACCGAGATCAGCGTCACCGATCACGCACGGCGCGAGGCGCAGGAGCTCTCCGAACGGCTGCACGCCCGGAGCGGTGTGACGGTCAGCGCGGACGAGCTGCTGGCGTCGCCGCACATCTTCATCGGCTCGGTCGATGGGCTGGTGGAGAAGTTCATCCATCTTCGCGAGGAGCTGGGCATCAGCTCGATCATGGTCGGCGAGGTCGACGAGCTGGTGCCGGTCGTGGAACGGCTGGCGGGCACCTGACGATGGGCACGGAGCGTCGAGTCCGCAGGCGTCGGGGGCTACTGATGACGCTGAGCCGCCCCGTCTCGCGCCACCAGCGTAGAGCCGACCAAGATCCCCGTCAATGGCAACGGCCTGTGCGAGGACGGGACCCGAGTCGGACTCAACGGTCCAGACCAGTTTCGCCTCGCCACGCGTCGATACGTAGCAGAGCAGCTTGCCCTCCTGCTGTCCGAGGTTCCAATAGTCGTATCCCTGCCCGGCATCGCCGCCGCACTCGTCGGGTGTCAGCACCTGTCTGCCCGCGGTCGACAGGAAGGCCGCGTCCACCTCGGCGAGGCCTCCCGGAAGCGCATCGGGATCGACACCGGGTCGCAGGTCGGGCGCGAAGTAGAGCATCTCGTCCGGCTCGGCGCCGCCGCGCCCAGGGCAACGCAGGCTTGCCGAGACGGCCATCGGCCTGAAGCCGTCGAAGTAGTACTCCGGCACTCGAGGAATCTCATCCGGGTCAGCGCGAACGCATGAGTGACGTGTCGAAGGTCAGCCGCCGGAGAAGCGCCGATTCTTCGAGATTCGGGTAGGGACCAAGCTCGGCGCTGGCCGCGGGCAATGACGGTGGCGGCGCTCTCGGCCGGCGAAGGCTGCGGCTGGGTTCCATGCCGACGAGCGAGACGACGTCGCCGTCGGAGCGCCCGGTTGTCCGACCCCGAAGATTCCGTCGAATGGCCGCAGCGACTGCGACCAGACGTCAGCAGCGACGACAACTGCCCCAACGATGCCGCCCTCCGGCGACAAGCGCCTGCGATGGACGGCGGTCGACGTGATGGGGGCCGTGCTCTCCACGACCCTGAAGAGAGGCATCGGCTCGGCAATGCCCTTGAGCTTGCGTGATCCGGCAGGCTCGAATCGAACCGGCAGATAGCCGCGAGTGAGGCCGCGGACGGTCTCGGTAACCAGCAGCTGGCCGGGACCGGCGACGGAACAGACGCGGGCCGCGATGTTGACCGCAGAACTGACGATTCCCTCGTCGGTGTCAACCGTCTCGCCAGCATGGACACCGATGCCGACGCGAATGGCGTGGGTCCCTGCCTCACCCGGAGCTGCGCCGGCATCGGCGAGGATCGCGAGGCCGGCGCGAACGGCTGAGCCGACCGTCGTGAAGACGACGTAGAAGCTATCCCCCTCGGTGCGGATCTCAGCTCCCTCGAAGCGCGCAATGGCTTCGCGCACGAGGGCGCGATAGCGCGCCAGGAGCTGCGCCGCGGCATCATCGCCGAATCGCTCGGTGAAGCGCGAGTAGTCGCGCAGGTCAGCGAAGAGAAACCCGCGCGTGTGACGGACGTTGGTCGGATCCACGGCTCATATGTAGCGTGACTCGTCAAGCCGTGGATCCTCGAAGACCCGAGCGCTCGGGCTAGAATCCGAGTCCCGCCGGAGCAACGCCGTGACCCGCATCCTCGTCTACACCGGAAAGGGCGGCGTCGGCAAGACGAGCGTCGCCGCCGCCACGGCGCTGGCATGCGCCGATCGCGGCTATCGCACGATCGTGATGTCGACCGACATCGCCCACAGCCTCGGCGACGCGTTCGACCGCGAGCTCGGCCCCGTGCCGCTCGAGATCGCGCCGAACCTGTGGGCGCAGGAATCGGACGTCTTCTACAACGTCGCCCGCTACTGGGGACGGATCCAGGAGTACGCGGCATCGGTCCTGCGCTGGCGAGGGCTGGACGAGGTCATGGCCGAGGAGATGACGGTCCTGCCCGGCATGGACGAGGTCGGGTCACTGCTCTGGATCGCCGACCACCACGACTCCGGCCTCTACGACGTGGTCGTCGTCGACGCGGCCCCGACCGGCGAGACGCTGCGCCTCCTCTCGCTGCCCGAGGCGGCGAAATGGTGGATGGAGAAGGTCGAGCCGATCGGCCGCAGGATCACCAAGCTCACCGGTCCGCTCATCCAGCGCGTCGTCGGCATGCCGATGCCGAGCGACGAGGTCTTCAGCGCCGGCGAAGAGCTGTTCAGCCGCCTCGAGTACATGCACGGGCTGCTCATCGACGATGCCAAGACATCGGTCCGGGTCGTCCTCACCCTCGAGCAGGTGGTGATCAAGGAGGCCCAGCGCTCCTTCACCTACTTCCACCTCTACAACTATCCGACCGACATGGTGGTCGCCAATCGCGTCCTGCCCGACGACGTCGGCAGCTACTTCCGCGGCTGGTACGAGGCGCAGCAGCGATACGGGCCGCTGGTCGACAAGCTGTTCCATCCCATCCCGGTCAAGAAGGCGCCGTTCTTCGACCGCGAGATGGTGGGCATCGACCTGCTCCGCGAGCTGGCGGCGGCGCTCTACGGCCCGGACGACCCGACGACCTTCTTCTACCGCGGGAAGCCGTACGCGGTCACGCGCGACAACGGCGGGTTCGTGGTGTCGGTCGACCTTCCCTTCACGGACAAGCAGCAGATCAACCTGTCGCGCCACGCCGATGAGCTGGTCATCGACCTCGGCACCTGGCGGCGAACTCTGGTCCTGCCGCGTATCCTCGTCGATGCCCCGACCGAGGGCGCCCGCTTCGACAACGGCACGCTCAAGATTCGCTTTGGCACCCCGGCACGCTGAAGGAGCATCCCATGACCGACCAGCCACAACCCACCGATGCTCGCACCGCCGAGCTCGAGGCTCGTCTCGCCGATCTCGAGCGCCGCGTCCCCAGTTCGGACGATAGCGGCAAGTCCGGGTTCGAGACCGCCTTCTGGGCACTCATGCACGGCATCTTTCCCGAGGATGCGCGCAAGCACCTGAAGGTGGCCACCCGGGCGCAGCTGATGGCCGCCCGTGTCTACCTGGACCGCTGGATCGCGCGCCTCGACGAGCAGGAAGCGGAGAAGCTCAGCCGCCCGCACGAGAAGATCGACATCGAGTAGCGGCGTCATCGCTGCCCTTCGCGCGTTCGGGTACGCTACGGTCCCGGGCGGGAGTAGCTCAGTTGGCAGAGCGGGAGCCTTCCAAGGTGCATGTCGCGAGTTCGATCCTCGTCTCCCGCTCCACGTTCATCCATTGTCGACGCACGGGATCGCCTCGTGCCATGCCCGGATTCTCGGCGTCGCGGCTGATGAAGTAGTCCACCTCGCAGGTCGGGCTGAAGCCCCAGGCCGGACGGTCGATCACCAGCCGTGCCAGGTCGTCCATCTCGAACGTCGTGCGACGGCGCACCGGTGGCCAGGATCTCGTCGCCCCACCCGCGGCACGTCTCGACCGATACACCCGTCGCCGCCGAACACTCGATCGCCACGTCGGGGTCCGCCGTCGAGGTCGCTTCCACCGGCGGACGCAGCAGGAGGTACGCCAGCAGGGCGGCCACCCCGAGCAGGGCAAGGACGGCACCGATTCGAATCGCCACGACACGCAGTATGCGTATCCTCGGAGCCGATGCGACCGCTGACACCGCCATGATTTCGCTCACCGATCACCCGCCGAACGCCGAGGCATCACTCGCCGACCTCGAGGGTGGGATCGTCGCCAACGAACGCTTCTACGTCCGGTGCAACTTCGCGGTGCCCGAGCTCGATGCGGAGTCCTGGCGGCTCGAGGTCGGAGGCGCCGTCGACCGCCCACGCACATGGACCCTCGACCAGCTCAGGGCACTGCCCGGCCTGGAACGAACCGTCACGCTCGAGTGCGCCGGCAACGGCCGGTCGCTGATGTCGCCAGCCCCACCCGGCACCCCGTGGGGGCTGGGCGCGGTCAGCACGGCACGGTTCGGCGGCGTCCGGCTGGCCGACGTGCTGGCCGCGAGCGGCCCCTCCCCCGCGGCGATCGAGCTCGTGTTCACCGGCGCCGATCGCGGAACGGTCGAACCCGATGGCCCCATCGCGTACGAGTTCAACCTGGACCTCGCCACGGCCCGCGGCCGCGATCCGATCCTCGCCTGGACCATGAACGGCGAGCCGCTCACGCCCGAGCATGGCTTCCCGGTGCGGCTGGTCGTGCCCGGCCACTACGGCATGCGATCGGTGAAGTGGCTGACGCGTATCACGGCGGTCGAGCAGCCGTTCGTCGGCCACTTTCCACGCAAGTACCGATATCGGGGCGACCGCGAACTGCTCGATGACTCGCCGGTCGGCACGATCCGGGTGCGGTCGCTGATCACATCCCCGGCGGATGGGCAGCAGCTCCCTCGTGAGCCGATCGTGCTGCGCGGCATCGCCTGGTCCGGCGCTCAGCCGATCACCAGCGTTGAGATCGAGGCAGGCGCGGGCTGGACGCCGGCAGAGCTCGGCGAGCCCGTCGACGGGACCGGTCCGTCGACGTGGAGATTCGACTGGACTCCGCCGAGGGCCGGCAGCCATGAGCTCGCCGTACGCGCGACCGATGCCGCCGGAGACCGCCAGCCGGAGTCGCCGGTCTGGAACGAGGGCGGCTACGGGAACAACGTCGTCCACCGCATCGGCGTCGAGGTGGTGTAGAGGGGTCAGGGTCCTGTCGAGGCCGATCTCCTGGAGCACCGCGGCGGTGTGCTGTCCGAGCAGCGGCGGGGCGAGCCGGACCGGGAGCCGAAGGCCGTCAACGAGGATCTTGCATTGTACTATGTCTTCAGCGCCGAGAGCGACCTTCTCATCGGCTGCCATATCCCCGGACACTGGGAGCACGGCATGGTCGCCACGATCGACGTGGAGCCCTGAGCTAACGACGGGTGTGAGCCGTCAGCTGGTCACGCTTCGGGAATCCGAAGGTCGTCGATGTCCAGCGCTGCCAGGATCTCATCGGTGTGCTCGCCCAGCAAGGGTGGCGCGGACCGCACCGGCGGGAGTGAGCCGGAGAGTCGGATGGGACCGGGCGCGAGCTCGATGCCGTCGATCCTCGTCGTCCAACCCAGCTCCCCATGGCCGCCAGCGCCTGTCGACGCCGTTGACCGGCCCGGCGGGGACGTCGGCGTCGGGCAAGCGCGTCGACAGTGCCGCGCGATCCCAGGTGGCGATTCGCTCGCCCAGCCAGTCGGCAAGGATCGCGCTGCGCGCCGATCCGCATCGGGTTGGTGGCGAAGCGACCCTCGCATCATCAAGGCCAAGGACGTCGAGAAGGCGCCGGAACTGCCGTCGTTGCCGACGGCGATCACGAGGTGGCCGTCGCGGGCCTCGAACGACTCGTACGGCGCGATGTTGGGGTGCGCGTTGCCGTGGCGACCCGGCTCCTCGCCGGACGCGAGGTGGTTACCGAGCACGTTGATGAGCCCGGTCACGCCGGCCTCGACGAGGTTCACCTGCACGGAGCCGGTTCGACCGCGACCGAGCAACGCGGCCAGGGCGCCGACCGCGCACTCGAGGCCTGCGAGCAGATCCAGCAGCGCCACGCCGGTCTTGGTCGGCGGCCCGTCCGGATCGCCGGTGACCGACATCAGGCCGCTCACCGCCTGCGCCAGCAGGTCGTAGGCAGGGCGATCCGCATCGGCGCCGGGAAAGCCGCCGACCATGGCCACGATCAGCTCGGGGTGGCGCGCGCGGAGCGACTCGGTCGCCAGGCCCAGTCGGGTCGCGGTGGCGGGCCGGTAGTTGTGCACGAGCAGATCGGCCGTGGCGAGCAGGCCGTCGAGGGTCGCGCGGCCACCATCGGTCCGAAGGTCGAGCACGACGCTCCGCTTGTTGCGGTTGACCGATGCGAAATACGCGCTGCGGCGATCCGCGGGGTCGCCCCACCACGGCGGTCCCCACGTGCGCGACTCGTCACCGTCCGGCGGCTCGAGCTTGATGACGTCGGCGCCGAGGTCGGCGAGCAGCATCGTCGCGAACGGCCCCGCCAGCACGCGGCTGGCGTCGATCACCCGAATGCCCTCGAGGGGCAACGTGTCATTCACGATTCGTACGGTAGATGAGCGGCTGGCACGCTCGCCGCTAGCATTGACGACATGAAGATCGGATTGATGCTGCCGCTCGCTGACGACGAGACCAACGGATTCGCGGACCTGCGCGCGCTGGGGATTGCCGCCGAGGAGGGAGGCCTCGACTCGGTGTGGGGCGCCGACCACGTCATCTTTCGCGAGGGAGGCGAGACGACCGGCATCCATGAATGCTGGACCGTGCTCACCGCAATCGCGGCGGTGACCTCGCGCGTCGAGATCGGGCCGCTCGTGCTCGCGCTCCCCTTCCGCAACCCGGCCCTCACCGCCAAGATGGCCGCCGAGCTCGACGAGGTGAGCGGCGGGCGGCTCATCCTCGGCCTGGGGTGCGGCTGGCACAAGCCCGAGTTCGACGCGTTCGGCTACCCGTTCGACCATCGCGTCTCGCGCTTCGACGAGGGATTGCAGGTCCTGGTGCCCTTGCTGCGCGAGGGTCGCGTGAACTTCGCCGGCAAGTATCACCGGGCCGACGACGCCGAGCTTCGCCCACGCCCGATCCGCGAGGGCGGCCCACCGATCCTCATCGCCGGCAAGCAACCGCGGATGCTGAAGCTCGTCGCGCGGTACGCGGATCAATGGAATGGCGCCTGGTACGGCCATCCCGACGAGGCTCACGAGCTCCGCGAGCGGCTCTCGAACCTGCATGCCGCCCTGGACGCCGTGGGTCGGGATCCGGCCACGCTGGAGCTCACGGCCGGGATCTTCGTCGCCTTCGACGGCGCCGATGCCGATGCACCCGAGCGGGCAATCCGCGGCAGCCTCGACGAGGTCGCCGATGCGCTGGCCGGATATGCGGCGCTGGGCGTCAACCACCTCATCGCGCACGTGTTTCCGCGGACCCCCGAGGCGGTGCGCAGCCTTGGCGAGGCCGCGGCGCGTGCCCGCCAACGCGTACCGGTCGCCTCGCTAGGCTGAGGCGGTCATCAGGACGTGCCGCACCGGCCGCCGGGCGCGGCGGATGCGCGCCAGGTTGACGCCGACAACTCGCTGGCGGCAGGTGGCACACACCGTCCAGCGGCCATCGCGCTCGAGCTGGATGCGGTGCTCCGGCACGAGGACGCGCCAGCGACGACGCGGCCGCGCGCGAATGGTGGACCGATGCTCCGCCAGCGCGGCCGCCGCGCCGGGAACTCCCAGTGCAACCGCGTGGCGCAGGGAGCTGCGGTAGCGGGCGGACTCCAGGCGCAGCGCATCGGCATCGGCCACGCCATGGCGGCGATAGAGCTCGAAGGCGACCTCGTAGAACGCGCGACCATGGTGGATCGCTCGCCGCGCACGTCGAGGAGCCGGCGAGAGCCAATGGGCCAGCTCGTGGAGGAGGGTCAGGCGCTGGTCGAGCTCGTCGGACCCCGCGCGGACGGCGACGATGCCGTCGTGACGCCGTGTCACACCGGTCGAGTGCTCCCCCGCGCGACGGCGCCAGGACAGTCGAGGCTGCTCGATCCCGGCATCGGCGCAGACGGATGCGACCAGCGAGAGCGCCCAGCCGGGTGCCGTCATCGGCGCATCCGCAGCAGGCGCCCTACCTCGAGGAGCCAGGCGTCGAGCTCGGGGTCGCGCGTAGGTCGCCTCGTCGTAGGTGAACCCGGTCATGTCGGTGCCATGCTCGGCGACGTACGCCGCCGGACTCACCGATCGGAACGGGAAGGCTCGGGCCGCCACGTGCCTCACGCCCGGGGTCGGCCGGAGGGCGAGCTTCCGAGCGATGCGCATCGTGACGTGCGCGCCATCGGACGGTGAGGTTGGAGAGACGCTCGCGGTTCACCCAGCTGAGAGTAGCGCGACCCGGGTCAGGCCCGGGCGGGCTCCGGTGGGGGGCCCTCGTAGAGTCCGATGCGCGCGACCCCGCGCTGCACCCATCGCGGCGCCCACCAGTTGGCCGATCCCATGACCCGCATGAAGGCCGGCACGAGCACGCCGCGGACGAGCGTCGCGTCGATGAGGACGGCCACCGCCATGCTGAACCCGAGCGCCTTGATGAGCACCACCGAGCTCAGGGCGAAGGCCCCGAAGACCGCGACCATGATCAGTGCCGCCCCGGTGATGAGGCCGCCCGTCATCCCGATCCCCTCGGCGACCGCGCGCGTGTTGTCGCCCGTCACCAGGTACCGCTCGCGGATCCGCGAGAGCAGGAACACCTCGTAGTCCATCGAGAGCCCGAACAGGATCGCGAACATCAGGATCGGCGTCGACGCGATGATGGTGCCGGAGGGATCGAAGTTGAGCAGCCCGGACAGGTGCCCGTCCTGGAAGATCCAGACCAGCGCGCCGAAGCTGGCGGTGATGCTCAACAGGCTCATGAGCACGGCCTTGATCGGCAGCAGGACCGACCCGAAGGTCAGGAACAGGACGATGAGGGTCACGCCGATGACGATGGCAAGCGCGTACGGCACCGAGTTGGTGAAGCTGGCCATGAAGTCGCGCGATCGCGAAGAGAGGCCGGCGGTGAGGGTGTCCGTTGCGCCGTCGGGCACCGGGAGCGCCCGGACCTGATCGATGAGCGCCCGGGCCTCGGCCGAGTCGGGCAGCGCCGAGTTGAAGACGTTCACCCGGGTGACGTCGTCAGCGACCCACTGGTCGATCCAGATAGCGATCCCGGCCGCCTCGGGCGGACGCTGGCTCTCGGGCACCGAGATCAGCTGCAGGTAGGTCGCCTCGTCCATGCCGGCCGGTGGTTCGAGGACGCTCGTGATCTCGGTCACGAGATCGAGATCCTTCAGGTCGGCGACATAGGCCTGGAGCGACTGGACCCAGGAGGGAGGCAGCGCGCCGTCGGTGAGGAACGGCTCCTCGGCGAGCACGGCGACCCCGATGGGGTCGGCGTCGCCGCCCGGGAACTCGTCGGCGAGGACATGGAAGCCGTCCACGCTCGTCGAGGGTGGCAGGTCGTCGAGGTTGCCGCCGGTGGAGAGCTGGATGCCGAAGAAGGGCAGCCCGGCGACGATGAGCATGACCAGCACGGGCGCGGCGACGAGGACGGGCCGGCGCATCACCGCCAGCGCGAACCGGCCCCAGAAGCCGTGTCCCTGTCGTGCGTCCGCGGCGGCCGGGTCGTCCTCGACGAGGCGGAGGGAGCGCGGGAGCGGCACCCGCCATCGGTTCACGCGCGGTCCGAGCATCCCGAGCACCGCGGGCAGGACGGTGAGGCCGAAGATGAGGGTCGAGAGGACGGTGACCACGCCGCCGATGCCCATGCTGCGCAGGGATGGTGACTCGAAGACGGTCAGGCTCGAGAGCCCGATGGCGACCGCGACCCCGCTGATGGCGACCGCCTTGCCGACCGTGGCCATGGTGTGCTCCACGGCGTCGGCGACGGATCGATGTCGGAGCTCCTCGCGGAACCGGCTCACCGTGAAGAGCGAGTAGTCGATGGAGAGCGCCAGGCCGATCATGGTCGCCACGTTCGTCACGAAGATGCTCATCTCGGTGACGCCGGCGAGCAGGCTGATGACCGCCATCGAGCTCGGCAGGGCGAGCGCGACGATGAGGATCGGCAGCACCGCACCGACGACCGTGCCGAAGACGGCGAGCAGGATCAGCATCGCGATCGGCAGGCTGATCACCTCGGCCTGCACGAGATCCTTCTCGATCGCCGCGTTGAACTCCTGCTGGATGACCGGGATGCCGGTCACGACCGTCTCGACACCCTCGGGCGCCTCGACGAGGCTGGCGAGGTGCTCCGCGTCCTGGACGGCATCCTCGAGGTCCTGGTTGAGCCGGATGAGCGCGAAGGTCTTCGTGCCGTCACGGCTCAGGAACGAGGGGTCGCCAACGTCGGCGTAGGTGAGGATCTCGTCGACGTTCGGCTCGTCCGCGAGCGGCGCCACGCTTTCGGCCACGGTCGCCTGGAACTCGGCGGAATCCGCCGCGCCGTCGGGGTCGGTGAACATGACGATCATGCTCGTCGCCTGCTCGCCGAACCGGTCGGCGAAGAGCGCCTCGGCGCGCGCGCCCTCGGAGCCGGGAACCTGCCAGCCTCCCTGGCTGAGTTGTCCACCCGCATTTGCGGCCCAGACGTTGAGACCGATCACGAGAGCGAGTCCCGCGAATGGCAACCAGCGCCGCCACCGATAGGTCGCCCGCCCCAGCGCGGCGAAGATCCCGTTGTGCGCGATCCGATCATTCACGTCGCGATTGGTGGGCGGCAACGCGGCCGGAAAGGTCTCGGGAAGGTCGCTGGCGCCACCTCCGCGCGCCGCCAGCCAGAGCCCGGCGATAGCGGCAAGGATCCCGCCAATGATCAGCGGTCTGCGCATCCGACTGAATCCTCGTTCATCATGCTGCGAGGCACTCTACACTTGCCATTCGGCCCCGTCAAACCCTAAACTGAATGACAGTTCATCAGGAAGGGGACGACCGTAGATGCCACGAAGCAGCGCCGCCCACGCGTCCGAGATGCGCGAACGCATCCTGGACGGAGCGCATCGGGCCATGCTCGCCGGGGGCTATCGCGGGACCACCATGCCGGCCATCGCCGCCGAGGCAGACGTCAGCGTCGGGCTCCTGTATCGCTACTTCGAGAGCAAGGAAGAGCTCTACCTGGCGATGTGCGAATCGGTCACCCAGGCGCAGCTCGACGAGCTGGCCGTGCAGATCAGCCAGATCACCGATGCCCGCGAGCGGCTGGCCCGGGCGGTCGGCTACTTCGTGGAGAGCCTCGACACCGAGCACTGGGGGGCCGTCGTCACCACCGGATGGGCGGAGGCGGACATCAAGCCGGCGCTGCGCGACATGCTGCGGCGCCGATGCGACCAGATCCGCGCCTTCGCGGCCATGTTCCTGCGCGAGGCGATCGCGCGCGGCGAGATCGAGCCGGACGTGGAGGTCGACGAGCTGAGCCTCGCCACCACCATGCTCATGGATGGCGTCATCGCCCACCAGGCGGAGATGGGCGATCGGTTCGATCCGGACCTGGTGCAGCGCTCCGTCATCGCGCTCGTCGGCCGCACGCTGCGGCGCTGAGCCGCCGGGCTATCATCCGCCGGATGAGCAGCGCGCCGCGACATCCGTGACGGCCCTCGCCCCCGCAACCTGGTGGCGCGGGCTCGGGAGTCTGACGCGGTCGGGCAGCTCGATCGAGGCCCTGGCCTGGGCCCTGTACGACTTCGCGAACACGATCTTCAGCTTCGCGATCGTCAGCTTCGCGATGAGCCTGTGGACGATCCGCTTCCTCGGCGAGGGACCCGGCACGTTCTGGTTCACCGTCGCCGTCAGCGGCTCGGTGCTGGTGAACGCGATCGTCTCCCCCATCCTCGGCGCGATGAGCGACCGCGTGGGCCGTCGCAAGCCGTTCCTCGCCGTCTTCACCGCGCTGTGCATCATCGGCACGCTCGCCATCGGCCTGGTCGACATCCGGCTCGGGCTCCTTGCGTTCGCGATCGCCAACTTCGCCTACCAGGCGGCGCTCATCTACTACGACGCGCTCCTGCCCGACGTGGCGAGACCGATCGCGCGCGGCCGCCTCTCCGGCATCGGCGTCGCGCTCGGCTACTGCGGCACGCTCCTGGTCGGCGTCCTGCTCCTGGCGGGCATCAGCACCGATGCCGACGGCTCCGCGACCGCATCCACCTTCGCGTTGGTCGCCGGGCTCTTCCTCGTCTTCGCCGGGCCGCTCTTCCTGGTCGTCCGGGAGCCTGCCCGCGCCGGCACCCGGTTCCGGGCGGCCGATGCCGTTCGGTCGCTGGGCCAGCTCGGCGAGACATTGCGGCACGCTCGCGAGACGCCCGGTCTGCTGCGCTTCATCGTCGCGCGCTTCTTCTACTCGGACCCGGTGAACACCGCGATCGTGGTCATGAGCGCCTTCGCGGTCAACGCCGTCGGCTTCGAGGAGTCAGAGGCGCTCCAGGTCCTGCTGCTGCTCACCGTCGTCGCGGTCATCGCGTCGGTCGGGTGGGGCGTCCTCGCCGATCGGTGGGGTCCGCGCAGGACGCTCTTCGCGGTGCTGGCCACGTGGGCCATCGGCCTGGTGATCATCACCGTATTCCTGGCACCGATCCCATTCCTGGTCGCCGGCGCGCTGCTGGGTGCCGGGCTCGGCGGTGTCGGCGTGGTCGATCGGCTCATGCTCCTGCGCCTGGCGCCGCCCGACCGGGTCGGCGAGATGTTCGGCCTCTACGGCCTGGTCGGGAAGTTCAGCGCCGTCGTCGGCCCGCTCGTCTACGGCATCATCGTGGCGAGTCTGCTCGCCAGCCTGGACCGCGACGCGTACCGTGTGGCGATCGCGTCGCTGTTCGTGCTGCTGCTGGTCGGGATCTGGATCCTGCGCGGCGTGCCGGAGGGCGAGCCGGAGAACGAGGGAATCAACCGATGACGTTCGTGGTCGCGCACCGTGGGGCATCGACGCAGGCGCCGGAGAACACCATGGAGGCCTTCCGGCTTGGCGTCGAGGCCGGCGCCGATGCGATCGAGCTCGACGTCCACCTCACCGCGGATGGCCAGCTGGCGGTCATCCACGATGACACGCTCGACCGCACGACCGATCGAACGGGCTCGGTCGTCGACCAGACGATGGACGAGATCCGCGAGGCCGATGCCGGCGCCAGGTTTCCCGGACCGGACGGCGATCATCCGTTCCGCGGGCCGCGGCCTGACCGTGCCGACGCTGCCCGAGGTGCTCGCCTGGCTGCCCGAAACGATCGGCCTCGTGGTCGAGATCAAGGCGCGCGCCGCCGCCGACGCCGTGGTCGAGGCAGTGCGCGACCATCCGGTTCGCGCCAGCGGCCGGCTGGCCGCCATCAGCTTCGACGAGCACGCGATCGAGCGCGTCCGTGAGCTCGATCGCGAGATGAAGACCGGCTACCTGCTCGTGCCGACCCAGCCCATCGAGCCCGCCCTGATCTGGGCCACCGAGCACGGGCACACCGGCGTCTTTCCGTGGGAGGGCGACATCGGGATCGATCCCCTCCCAATGATGGCCCAGGCGACGGCGTTCGGACGCGAGATCGGCTGCTACGTCGTCAACGACCCGGAACGGATGAAGCACCTGGCCGCGTGTGGCCTGTGGGGCTTCGTGACGGACGTCCCCGATGTCGCGCGGGAGGCCCTCGGCCCTCGCTAGACCGGCTGGCTACCCACCGCGGCGAGGTCGCCGAGCGCCTCGCGGGCGGCCGCGGCATCATCCACCGCGAAGGCCACCGTGATGCGTGAGCCGGACATGCCGGTCGGCACCATCGCCTCGATGTTGATCCCCTTGTCCGCCAGCCGTCGCGCGGCCGCGCCGAGCGTTCCCGGCCGATCCTCGATCGCCGCCGAGACGAGCTCCGCCTCGCGGTAGTCGCGTGGCGCGCTGGTCGAGCAGCGCGCGCGTGCCGGCCTCGTCCGACGAGATGAGCGTCACCGCCCCGGTCCCGTCCCAGCCGATGCCCGTCACGCCGGTGATGTTGATGCCCTGCTGACCGAGCGCCTCGGCGAGATCGGCAAGGCTGCCCGGCCTGTTCTCGAGCTTGACGATGAACGCATGCATGCGACACCTCCGTCGTCTCCCGGCCCGGCCGTCGGTCGCACTGATGGCCCGGCGAGGGCGGACCGGCCAGGAAACGAGTCTACGCCGCGGTGTCACGTCAGCGGCGGCGGCCGCCGGTCAGGATGCCGAAGACCGTGCGCAGGATGGTATTGAACGTTCCGGAGCGCACGACGCGGCCGCCCTCGGTCGCGACCTTGCCCCAGTCGACCCCCTTCTCCGGGGCGCTCGTCGGGCGCATTCTGCGCTCGCCCGGCGACTCGGGATCCTCGACGCCCTCCATGCTCTCCTTGGCATCGTCGGTCGTCTGCTTCATCCGCGCGGCCAGCATCTCCTTGGCGGAGGCGGGATCGGTGTCCGTCGCGTAGGTCGGCGCGATGGCCGACGCGGAGACGACCGCGTCGAAGACGGCAGGCTCGACCTGCGCCATGAGTGACGTGGGCGGACGCATCATCGTGCGCGCCGCCGGCATCGGTCTGCCCTTCGGATCCAGCGCCGAGACGATGGCCTCGCCGATGCCGAGCTTGGTCAGCTCCTCGCCGAGGTCGTAGAACTCACTGGTCGGGAACGTGTCGGCCGTGGCGCGCACCGTCTCGAGGTCGTCCGGCGTGAACGCGCGCAGCGCGTGCTGCACCCGGTTGCCGAGCTGGCCGAGCACCTCGGACGGGACGTCCGTCGGCGCATGGGTGACGAAGAACACGCCGACGCCCTTCGAGCGGATCAGCCGCGCCACCAGCTCGATCTGGCCCATGAACGTCTTGTTGGCGTCGCGGAAGAGCAGGTGCGCCTCGTCGAAGAAGAAGACGAGCTTCGGCTTCTCCAGGTCGCCGACCTCGGGCAGCGACTCGTACAGGTTGGCGAGCAGCCACATCATGAACGTGCTGAAGAGGGCGGGCCGATCCTGCATGTCCGCCAGCTCGAGGATGCTGACCACGCCCCGCCCGTCGCCGTCCAGGCGCAGGAAGTGCTCCACGTCGAACTCCGGTGAGCCGAAGAACGCATCGGCCTCCTGCTGCTCGAGCTCGACGATCTTGCGGATGATGACCCCCGCGGTGGCGGTCGCCACGCCGCCGTACTCGGCCATCTCGGCCTTGCCTTCGTCCGAGTTGAGGTGATTCAGGAGCGCTCGGAGGTCGGCGAGGTTGATGAGCGGCAGCTGCTTGTCGTCGGCGTACTTGAACGTCATCGCCAGCACGGACTGCTGGGTCTCGTTGAGGTCCAGCACCTTCGCCAGCAGGATCGGTCCGAAGCTGGAGACCGATGCGCGCAGGCGGACGCCCTTGCCGTCGCGGTCCAGGGTGAAGAACTCGACCGGGAACGCCTTCGGCGCGTAGCCATCCATGCCGATGGCCTGCGCTCGGGCCGTGAGCTTCTCGTTGAGCACCGCCGGCGCGGCCAGGCCGCTGATGTCGCCCTTGATGTCGCTGATGAAGACCGGAACGCCCGCATCGCTCAGCTGCTCGGCGAGCACCTGGAGCGTCTTCGTCTTGCCGGTGCCGGTGGCGCCGGCCACCAGCCCGTGACGATTCATCATCGCCAGCGGGACGCGCACCTGGGCGCCGGGGAGGGCCTCCTCGTCCTGCATGGCGGCGCCGAACGTGATCGCCGGTCCCTCGAAGCCATACCCGGTGGCGATCGCCGTCTCGAGGTCAGAGGGCATGCGCGCGAGTATAGGGAGGCTATCCCCGCTTCGGGTCGACCCGTGGGAGCCGGGTCTTGCCCTCGACCAGGAAGTGACGGAACCACTCGTCGATGAGCCGCGCGTTGTCAACGCGCCGGAACGGCGTCCCCGAGCGGGTCAGCTCGTGCGACTCGTCCGGCATGCGCATGAGGCGCACCGTCCGGCGATGCGAGCGAAGGACGGCGAAGAGCTCTTCAGCCTGGGTGATGGTGCAGCGCAGGTCGTTCTCGCTGTGCTGGATGAGGAGCGGCGTCGTCACGCTGGTGGCGTACGTCAGTGGCGAGTGCCGCCGGTAGAGGTCCCAGTCCTCCCACGGGTGCACGCCGTACTCGTACAGGCCGAAGGTTGGGCCGCCGATGTCGCCCGACAGCATCTGGCTGACCATGTCATTGACGCTGCGGCAGGTGACCGCCGCCTTGAACCGATCGGTGTGGCCGACGATCCAGCTCGTGAGGTAGCCGCCGTACGAGCCACCCGTCACGCCCATGCGATCGGGATCGGCCAGGCCGTCCGCCACCAGTGCGTCCAGGCCGGCCATGCAGTCGCTCATCGGTCCGTCGCCCCAGTCGGCCACGTTGGCGGTCAGGAAGTCCCGTCCATATCCCTGCGAGCCACGGGGGTTGCAGGCGTAGACGCTGATCCCGCCGGCAACCAGCAGCTGCCACTCCCAGATCAGCGACCAGCCGTACAGGGTGCCCGGTCCGCCGTGGATCTCGAGCACGACAGGAGCCGGATTCCGTTTCGTCCCCTGTGGCGCCTGCAGGAACCAGCCCTGGATGCGACGCCCATCGACCTCATGCCAGCGCTCGACCGGCGCCACCAGCGCAACGTCGCCCCAGGCGCCGCCCATCAGGTCGCTGATGCGTCGCAGCTCGACGTGGTCGCGCGAGCCGAGGCGACCGGCCGGCACGTCGCCAACGACGACGTCGGGGACCTCCGTGCCGCTGGTGCGCACGGCTGCGACGCGAAGGCCACCGCGCGCCAGGGGTGCAGCGGCCAGGCGTCCCAGGAAGTGCCGGCCCCGCGTCAGCCGCTCGATGCGACCGCCGTCGACCTCCACGCGCCACAGCTCGAAGCTGCCGTCGACCGGAGCTGCGAAGACCAGCCAACGGCCGTCCGCCATCCAGTGCAGCCTCGCTTCGCCGCCGCCGAACAGGTCGCTGTTCATGGCCGCGGCCGCCTCGAGGTCGGATCCGGCGATCAGGTCCTCGGCGCGGCCGTCGCGCACCCGGAAGCGCCAGACGGATGCCTGCTGGAGCTCGCCGCGCTTCCAGTCTCGATTCCCGATGGCCGCCAGCCACCTGCCGTCGGGAGACCATGCCGGGGCTCCCCAGCTCTGGCGCCCGCGCCCGGGCGAGAGCTGGCTCACGCGTTTCCCGGCGAGGTCGACGAGGTAGATGTCGGTCCGCCAGGCGAGGTCGGGGTCGCGATGACGGTCCGATACGAATGCGATCCGCTTCCCGTCCGGCGACCAGCGCGGGTCGAGGTCGTGATGGTCGCCGCTGGTGAGCAGCTCGGCATCCCCCGAGACGGCGTCGATCAGCCAGAGCCGCTGAAACCTGTCATGGATGAATCCAGCGCCGTTGAACTGGTAGTTGAGCGTGTCGATCAGGCGCGTGTCGGGCGGTGGCGGGTCCTCGGGTCGGCGCTCGGGCTTCTTCTCCGGCTGCGTCGAGCTCGCGCCGCTCACGACGCACAGGCGTTTGCCGTCCGGCGACCACGAGACCGCCGAGACGTCCTTCGGCAGATCGGTCAGCTGTCGCGCCTCCCCGCCGTCGGCGAAGGGAAGGAGCCACACCTGCGTGCCGCCCTCCTTCGGTGCCTCCGCCGTCCCCGGCTTTGCGCCTCCCCCACCGGCCTGCAGCACCGCCCCTCGGTCGGACAGAAAGGCGAGCGTTCGGCCGTCCGGGCTCCAGCGCGGCGTCGTGTCTGACTTCGATCCGACGGTCAGCTGCCGCGCGGGACCCGAGCCATCCGCAGGTGCGATCCAGAGCGACGTTCGGTAGCCGTCCTTGCCGGGTGCCACCGACTTGACGGCGAAGGCCACCTGGCGGCCGTCGGGCGAGACGTCGAGCTGGATCGGGACCCGGAGGTCGTAGAGGTCCTCGGGACGCGGCGCGCGAGCAGCCATCAGGCAAAGGGTCTCCTGGCGAGTTGGTGGGGTCGGACCGCCAGTTTAGTGACAGTTCGACGTCCTCAACGGGCACCGTGACACGGGCTTGGCAACGCGGATCGGACCGGTGACCAGTACGTCTGCCGCCCCGCTCGGCCGATGGTCCCATCGCGTTGGACCGCCCGGAATGGCTCACTCCGCCGCAACGGAGTGGAACTTGTTCCGCATCGTTCATCAGTTGCACAGCACAACCGCACCCATATTGAAACGTTCGACCGTGGCTGCAGGGAGACACGACGGGCGACGCCCCATAGGAGAGACAACGCCATGGTTGCTACCAGCGATCCCGAGGGGGAGGTAACCTCCCCGCGCTCCCGCCGTCGCCGCAGGCTCGTCCTGCTGCTTGCGACCCTGGCTGCCATCAGCCTGGGCGCCGGCCAGCTCAGCCTCGCGCTCTTCACCGACCAGGAGACCGTTGCGGGCACCTTCAGCACCGGCAGCATCGTGCTCGACGACGTCAAGATCGACGCGCTGACGCTGACCACCGCCACGATGATGCCTGGCGACACCGTGACCGACGACGTCGTGGTCGAGAACGACGGCACCGCACAGCTGCGCTACTCCATGTCGACGACCAGCACGAATGCGGACCTCAAGTCGCTGCGCGATGTGCTCACCCTGACGGTCAGGGGGATCGATGCCACGCTCCCGGCCACGCCGTGCGACAACTTCGACGGCACGCTGGTCCTGGCCGCCACCGTGCTCGGCACGAACACCGCCAAGTTCGGTGACGTCACGGCCGGTTCGCAGGCCGGGGACCGCACGCTGAACGCGGCGGCCAACGAGACGCTCTGCTTCCGCGTGTCACTCCCGGGTGGGACCGGCAATGCCTACCAGAGCGCCACGACGACCACCACCTTCACCTTCGACGCCGAGCAGACGGCCAGTAATCCGTAAACGCAGCGCCCGATCCGGGCGAGCCGACCGAACTCGGTTCGCTTCCCGGACGGGCCAGCGTTCGGAGAACACCAGATGCCGCCCGTGATCATCACCGCCCTGCGACGCGCGCTGACAGCCGCGTGGGCGGTGATGGTCATTTCGCTCGTCTGCCTGGCCGCCTGGTCGCACCTCGCCTCACTGGTCGTCATCACCGGTGGATCGATGGTGCCCGCAGTGCCCGTCGGTGCCGCAATCTCGCCGACCGCGGTCAACGCCGAGGAGATCGTGGCGGGCGACATTCTCACCGTCGCGGCAACCAACGGGGTCGTTCTGACCCATCGCGTGGCTCGCGTCGTCGACCTGCCGGAGGGACGGTTCTTCGAGCTCATCGGCGACGCCAACGTCACCCCTGACCCGGAGCTCGTCCCCGCCGCAGCGGTCGTGGGCCGGGTCGACAGCTACGTTCCGTACGTCGGGTTCGTGCTCGCGTTGCTGTCGATGCCGAGCGGACTCGTCTTCATCCTCGCCGGGCTTGGGACGCTGCTCGTCGGCATCTGGCTGCTCGAGGAGGCGGAGGAGGTGGGTTCTCGCAGCGGGGTGAGCACGGGGGGCCACCACGAAGGCGACGCATGGGACCCCGGCATAGCGCGGCGGCGCTGACCATCGCGATCGTGCTGCTGGGGTATCTGATCGGCGGCGGCGCACAGCTGTCTCTGGCCCTGCTGACCGACAGCGAGAACGACCCGTCCACGTTCACCACGGCGGCGTCGTTCCCCGACACGACCGCACCGACGGTCGCCAGCAGCGTCATCTCGAAGACGACCGCTCTACCTGCCCGGATTCGTCCGCCAGGGTGGCACCTACTTCGTGTACGCCAACGTGACCGATGCCGGAAGCGGCGTGGCGACCGTCCGGGCAAACGTGAGCACGGTGACGACCGGCCAGACGACCCTGGCGCTCGTTGCGGGTTCGTACTCGATCGGCGGCGTCAGCTACAACTACCGCAGCGCCTCGGTGACCGCCAATGCGGTCCTGGCAGAGGGCGCGAAGGCATACACCATCACCGCCACCGACGTGGCCACCAATTCGGTGACCCAGGGCGGCTTCAGCGTCACCGTCGACAACACCCGGCCCACCGGCACGAACGTGCAGACCACGAACGCGGGCGTTGCCGGCCAGCCGGGCCTGGGCGACACGATGACGCTGACCTTCTCGGAGCAGATCGATCCGCAGACCGTCCTGGCCGGCTGGACGGGTACCTCGACCCCGGTCGTCGTGCGGATCACGCAGGCCGGCGGCGGCGACCAGGTCACGGTTCGCAACGCGGCCAACACCGCCGTCCTGCCGCTCGGCACGGTGAACCTGGTGGGCACGAACTACGTGACGGTGACCCGCGACTTCGGCGCGACCGGCACCGCCTCGACCATGGTCCAGAGCCGGCAACGCCATCACGATCACGCTCGGCACGCCATCGGGCGCCGTCGGAACGCAGGCAGTGGCGAACAACATGATCTGGACGCCGTCGGCCACTGCCACCGACCGGGCCGGCAACACGTGTCAGACGACGAACGCCACCGAGGCCGTGCCGCTCGACATCGACTTCTAGAGAGCGACTACCAGTTCGTGGCGGTCGAGGTCTCGATCTCGCCGACCGACGCGAGCCAGCGCTCGGCGTCGATGGCCGCCTTGCAGCCATCGCCCGCCGCGGTCACCGCCTGGCGGTAGTGGTGGTCGTGGACGTCGCCGGCCACGAAGACGCCCTCGATTCCAGACCCGGTCTCACCGACGATCTCGAGGTAGCCGCCGGGACCGATCTTGAGCTGGCCCTCGAACAGGTCCGTGTTCGGCTTGTAGCCGATGGCGACGAACATCCCCTGCACCGGCAGCTCGGACTCCTCGCCGCTGATGGTGTCGCGCACCGTGAGCGCGTTCACGGTCATCTCGCCCTTCACCTCCGCGACCTCCTTGTTGAAGAGGATCTCGATCTGCGGATGGGCGTTGGCGCGGTCCTGCATGATCTTGCTGCCGCGGAACTCGCCGCGACGCACGAGCATGGTGACCTTGTCGGCGAAGCGGGTGAGGAAGGTCGCCTCCTCGAGCGCCGTGTCGCCGCCGCCGACGACCGCGACGTCGCGGCCGCGGAAGAAGAACCCGTCGCAGGTCGCGCACGCGCTCACGCCGCGACCGCGGAACGCCTCTTCGGAGGGCAGGCCCAGCCACAGGGCCGATGCGCCGGTGGCAACGATGACGGCATCGGCGCGGTACTCGACCTCGCCGACCCAGATCCGGAACGGCCGCTCGCTGAAGTCGACCTTGGTCGCGTCGCGCTCCACCAGCGTGGCGCCGAATCGCTCGGCCTGCTCGCGGAACACCTGCATCAGCTCCGGGCCCTGGATGCCCTGCGGGAAGCCGGGGTAGTTCTCGACGTCGGAGGTGATCATCAGCTGACCCATCGGAACGTTGCCGGCGATCACGAGCGGCTCGAGGTTGGCCCGCGCGGCATAGATGGCGGCGGTCAGCCCGGCCGGGCCTGAGCCGATGATGACGACCTTCCGATTCGTGGTGTCGGGGGGGTCGTCGGAGCTGCCGGTGGCGGGCGGAACGGTGGCTGTCATCTCGATCCAAGTGTAACGCGCGACGCGCGCGAGACTCGCGCCCAGCCGTCACCGCGGCCGTATCCGAAGAGCAGCCGACCAGCGCCTATCATCCGAATGGTGGTGACCCCGTGAATCGACCCGATTCGTGCTGACCGTCCTCCGCCGCGCTCGACGGAGCCTGCCGCTCGGCCTGCGGGCCGATGCGCTCCGAGCTCCTCGACGGCGGTCGCCTGTCGATGCCCGAGGTCGAGCGCAACCTCGCCGACCTGGCCCGCCTCAACCGCCTTCCCGGCGGCACGGCCACGAGCATCGACGGAGTCAGGCGGCTGCTTGGCGAACGGACGAATGCCCGCATCCTCGACGCCGGCACCGGTCGCGGCGACATCCCGATCGCCTTCGCGCGCCACGGATGGGCGACGACGGCGCTCGACCGCAATCCCGACGTGCTGATCGTGGCGCGCGATGAGACCGCGGCGGAGCCGCTCGTCGACGTCGTCGAGGGCGACGCCCGATCGCTCCCGTTCGAGGACGGCGCATTCGACGTCAGCCACTGTTCGCTGCTGGTCCACCACCTCGCTCCTGCCGAGGCCGTCACCGTCCTGCGCGAGCTTGGACGGGTCGCGAGGCACGGGCGTCGTCATCAACGACCTTCGGCGCGGAATCCTGCCCCTGCTGGCGACCGCGGCCAGCGTCGTCGCGCTCGGCGGCAGCCGCGTGACCCGCAACGACGGGCTCGCCTCGGCGCGGCGTGCCTACACCCTCGACGAGCTGGACGACCTCATCGGCCAGGCCGGCCTCGCGGTCGACTGGCGCTCTCCGGGCTGGCTGCCGCGGGTCGTCACGACGGCGACGCCGGCGGCCAGATCATGACCTCCGTCGACGTGCTGATCGCCGGCGCGGGCCCGGCCGGCTCCGCGCTGGCTGCTGCGCTTGCCCGGGACGGCGCGTCGGTCCTGCTGGTCGAGGCCGCGGAGCATCCGCGGCCGAAGGCATGTGCCGAATACGCGAGCCCGCGGATCGCCGAGGAGCTCGCCCGACTGGGCGTTGCGGCCGGCTGGACCGATGCTGCCGTTCCGCTGCGAGGCATGGACCTGCATGCCGGCGGCCGCACCATGCCGATCAGGTACGCCGACGCCCGCGGCCCGCGGAAGGCATGGGGGCTCGACCGGCGCAGCTTCGACGCGATGCTGGCGGATCACGCCGCAGCGGCAGGCGCAGAGCTCCGACAGCGGACCCGCCTGGTCGGCCTCGTCACCGACGACGGCCGCGTCCGCGGGGCCCAGCTGCGGGATGCCGTCACGGGGCGCGACGAGGTCGTATCGGCGAGCTGGACCGTCGGCGCCGACGGCACGCGATCGAGCGTCAGCCGCCTGGTCGGTGCCGATCGCGCTGTGCGCTTCCCCCGACGCATCGGGCTGGTGGCGCACTACTCGGGCATCGGCGACCTGACCGACCACGGCGAGATGCACGTCGGGACCGGGCTACTACGTCGGGCTGGCGCCGACGCCCGGCGGCGAGCTCAACGTGGGGATGGCCCTTCCGATGGACCGCCGCCCGGGATCGGGGCGCCGTCGCTTCGAGGCGGCCATCGCCGGCCTGCCGTCGGTCGCTCGCCGGCTCGCCGACAGCGCGCGCCTCACGCCGATTCGCGGTGCCGCGCCGATCGGTCACCGCGTGTCGGCACCTGCCGGGCCCGGCTGGCTGCTGGTCGGCGACGCGGCCGGCTTCGTGGATCCGTTCACCGGCGAGGGGATCCACCGTGCCCTCCGCTCAGCGCGAGCCGCCGCCGACGCGATCCTGGCCGGCGGTGACGTCGCAACCGCCTACCGCGCAGAACGCCGCCGAGCATTCGCGGCCAAGGTCGCGCTGAGCTGGCTGGTCCAGGGGTTCCTGGCGGCGCCACCGCTGCTCGAGTACGTGGTCCGCCGACTGGAGTCCCGCCCCAGGGCGGCGCTGCGTCTCGGCTCCGCGCTGGGCGATTGCCGGCCGGCGACCGACGCGCTCTCACCCGCCGCGCTGCTCGAGGTGCTGGCCCCGTGAAGAGCACGATCCAGGCTCCTGATGCGAGCCCCGTGGGAGCGCATCTTTCCGCTCGCCGCCGAGGTTGAGCGCTGGCCACAGATCCTCCCCCACTACCGATACGTCCGACGCGTGCCCGACCCGGACGGCGAGCGTCGGTTCGCGATGGGCGCCCGCCGCGGTGCGATCCCGGTCACATGGGAGGCGGTGCAGCGCCCGCTGCGTGACGAACGGACCATCGAGTTCGTGCACACCGGCGGCGTGACGAAGGGGATGTGGGTCGCCTGGCGCTTCGTGCCGGTCGACGGCGGGACCGAGGTGAGCATCGAGCACCGGCTCGAGCTCGGATGGCCGTTCATCGGGGACTTCGCGGCGCGGCACGTCATCGGGCCGCAGTTCATCGAGGCCATCGCCGGGCGCACCCTGCGCCGCATCCGGCATGCTTGCCGAGGGTCTCGACCGATGACGCCTCGCCGTGTGGTCATCACCGGCATCGGGGCCATCACGCCCATCGGCATCGGCGCGGACGGGCTCTGGGACGGCGTCATGGCCAACCGCTCGGCGGTGCGCACCATCGACCGCTTCGACGCGAGCCCCTTCCCATCGCGGATCGCCGCCCAGGTCGACGACTTCGATCCGGCCGACCATCTCGACGCGCGGCGCGCGCGGCGCCTCGACCGCTTCAGCGCGCTCTCGGTCGCGGCCTCGCGCATGGCGTTCGAGGACGCGGGTCTCGCCGCGGGCGGCGGACGGCGCCACCACCGGCGTCTGGATCGGCTCCGCGCTCGGCGGCGTCGCCTTCGGCGAGGAGCAGCATGCCGGCTTCGTGGCGCGCGGCGTACGCGGCGTGGCTCCCACGCTCGCGCTCGCCGTCTTCGGCGGCGCCGGCGCGAGCAACGTGGCGCTCGACCTCGGCCTGACCGGTCCGACCGTCGGCAACGCCAACTCCTGCGCATCGGGCGCGGTGGCGATCGGCCAGGCGTTCGGGGCCATCCGCGACGGGACGGTCGACGCCGCGCTGGCGGGTGGGGCGGAGGCGCCGCTGGCGCCGCTCACCTTTGGCGCCTTCGCCATGATCCGCGTCCTGTCGCAGCGGAACGACGAGCCATCCCGCGCCTCTCGCCCATTCGATCGCGACCGCGACGGCTTCGTGATGGGCGAGGGTGCCGCGGTGCTCGCGCTCGAGGAACGCGGATGCGGCACTGCGAGCGCGGCGCGCGGATCGTGGCCGAGATCGTGGGGTTCGGCGCCAGCAACGATGCGTACCACATGACCGCACCGCGGCCGGACGGACGCGACGCCGCGCGCGCCATCCGAGCCGCCCTGGCGGATGCGCGGATGGAGCCGGAGCGCATCGGCTACCTGAACGCCCATGGCTCGAGCACGCCGCTCAACGAGCCCGCCGAGGCCCGGGCGATCCGCGTCGCCTTCGGCGACCTCGCCGACGGCATTCCCGTATCGGGCACCAAGGGCCTGTACGGGCATGCGCTCGGGGCGTCGGGCGCATTCGAGGCGGCCATCACCGCCATGGCGCTCGACCGCGAGATCCTGCCGGGCACCTGCAACCTGGAGGTGCCCGATCCGGACATCGACCTGCGGCTGCTCCGGAGCGCAACCCCGGCGCGCGTCGACGCCGCCGTCTCCACCTCGTTCGGCTTCGGCGGCATGAACGCCGCCCTCGTCTTCGCCCGGCACGATTAGCGGACGGTCGAGTCCTCGGGCTGCTCCGCGTCGGCCGGCGCCAGTGCCCAGGCCAGGGCGTCCTCGAAGGAAGCGCTGCCCGCCGCCTTGTCGACGATCATCGCCCAACGGTCCTCGGAGATCATGGCCGGCAACGCGCCGAGCGTGCTGCCGGTCCAGTAGATGACGGGCAGGTGCGGATGCCGATGACGGGTCGCCAGGAACAGCCCAGCGCTCAGCTCCCGCTCGAGCCGCCAGTCGAGCACGACGGCGGTTGGGGGCCCGGAGGTGCGCAGAGCCGCGAGGAACGTCGTCGGGCCCCGGAACACCGATGCGGAGGCACCACTCGCCTCGCAGAGCTCGGCGGCCAGCATCGCCGCGGCCGGCTCATCCTCGACGATCCAGACCCTTCGATCCTCAGGCATCGGTCGTCACACCCCCGCCGTCATCATCCCGCGCCCGGTTGCAGGCCGCGTGCCGATTCCAAGGGTGCGTTCTACCATTGATCGTCCATGCATGCCATTGTCCGCCGCCCGACCCTGACTGTCATGGTCGGCGACGTCCCGGTCGGGTCGGCGCACCCGGTCGTGGTGCAGTCGATGACCAACACCGACACCGCCGACGCGGACGCCACCGCCATCCAGGTTGCGCAGCTCGCCCATGCCGGATCGGAGCTGGTGCGCATCACCGTCAACAACGATGCGGCGGCGGAGGCGGTTCCCGTCATCCGCAGCAAGCTCGACCGGCTCGGGGTGGACGTCCCCCTCATCGGCGACTTCCACTACAACGGCCACCTGCTGCTGACGAAGTACCCCGAGGCGGCGGCGGCGCTCGCGAAGTACCGCATCAACCCGGGCAACGTCGGCACGAAGCGTCGGGATGAGCAGTTCGCGCAGATCATCGAGGTCGCGATCGCGAACGAGAAGCCGGTGCGCATCGGCGTGAACTGGGGCTCGCTCGATCAGCAGCTGCTGACCGAGATGATGGATGCCAACGCGCTGCTCGCGGAGCCGGCCGACAGCCGCGAGGTGATGATCGAGGCGATGATCGAGTCGGCGCTCCGCTCGGCTCGGCTCGCGGAGGAGGCCGGCCTGGCGAGCGACCGGATCATCCTGTCGGCCAAGGTCTCCGGCGTGCAGGACCTCGTCGAGGTCTACGCGCGCCTGGCCGATCGGTGCGACTACCCGCTCCATCTCGGGCTGACCGAGGCCGGGATGGGCGCCAAGGGGATCATCGCCTCGACGGCCGGCCTGGCCATCCTGCTCCAGCGCGGGATCGGCGACACGATCCGCGCCAGCCTGACGCCCGATCCGGGAGGCGATCGAACCACCGAGGTGCAGGTCGCCCAGCAGGTGCTCCAGTCGATGGGCCTGCGCTCCTTCCTGCCGCAGGTCAGCGCCTGCCCCGGCTGCGGCCGAACCACCTCGACCTTCTTCCAGGAGATGGCGCGCGACATCCAGGCCTACCTCGTCGAGCAGATGCCGGGCTGGCGCCAGGCCCATCCGGGCGTGGAGGAGCTGCGGGTGGCCGTCATGGGCTGCGTCGTGAACGGACCCGGCGAGTCGAAGCACGCCGACATCGGCATCTCGCTGCCGGGCACGTTCGAGGAGCCGGTGGCGCCCGTGTTCGTGGACGGGCAGAAGACCGAGACCCTGCGCGGCGACGACATCGTGCCGCGCTTCCTGGCCATCCTCGACGACTACGTGGAGCGGCGATACCCGGCGCCCGGCAGCGCGACTGCGACGCTCGCCGAGACTCCGCCCCGGGCCTGAGGCGCCAGCCGGATCATCGGCCGACCGCGTGTGTCCCGGCCGGAACGGGACATTTGCTACTTGCGTGCCGCACGTATTGATGCGATACTTGCTCCCGTCGAGTAGCAGATAAATCTCGGAGGCAGACCGATGCTTGCCACGACTCCGTCCCGTACCCGCTGGGCCACGTTGGCCCTGACGGCCACCACCGTCGAGCTGGCCCTCACCACGGCCTACATCCATCTCAGCCTGGGCGGCGTGCTCTTCACGTTGAACGCCATCGGCTACGCGCTGCTTGCGGCGGCGCTGGCCGCCGGCACCATCCCCCACCCGCTCGTCGCCCGCTTCAGCTGGCTGCCGCGCATCGGCCTGGCCGGATTCACCGCCGTCACGATCGGCGCCTACCTCGTCATCGGCCCGTACTTCACCCTGGGCTGGGTGGCGAAGGCGGTGGAGGTCGCCATTCTGACGCTCATCGCGGCAGACGTCCTCCGCGTGTACGGGTCGTTCGGCGGCCTCGTCCGTGCCGCGATCGGCACCTTCCGAGGCCACGGCAGCACGCCGATGCAGGCTGCCTGAACGCTCAGGAGGCAGCGGCGAGGAAGGTCCAGGCGGCGATCGTGATGGCGAGAACGACGAAGACGATCAACGCGAATGGCAGGAAGGCCACGCTCAGCGGCCGACGGCGCCCGACCGGCGCCGTCTCAGCCGGGATCGGCGTCGTCTCGTCGCGCGTCGCGGGAAGGTTGCTCTCCATGCTCACTCCTCGATGATGGCGGCCAGCTTCTCGTCCAGCGAGGCCGCTGAGATCTGGCCGATCTGTCGCCCTCTGATGATCCCATCTCGGTCGATGAAGTAGGTCTCCGGCGGCCCGAGCGTGCCATAGTCCCGGGACACCTGCTGGCCCGGATCCATCGCCGCGGCCCACGTCGCGCCGTTCCGAGCCATGAAGTCGCGGGCCGCCTCCGACCGATCGTCCCACACGATCCCGATCACGACCAGCCCATCCGCGGCATGGTCCGCGGCAGCCTCGCGCAGCAGGGGGAACTCCTCGACGCACGGCCCGCACCAGCTCGCCCAGAAGTTGACGACCACCGGGCGGCCGCGAAGGTCGGCCAGGCGGATCGGATTGCCGTCGAGGTCCGCCACGGCGAAGTCGGGCGCCGGGTTGCCGATGGCGGTCGGCGAGGGGGTGGGCGTCATGGTCAGCAGGTACGCGCCAAGCAGCGCGGCGAGGAGCAGCGGCAGCACCAGGGCGGCGACGAGATACGGCAGCCCGAGCCGTCGAAGGTCGAGGCCGCGCTCCGGGGCCGCGGTTGCGGTCATCGGCCGCTCAGTGCGCGGATCCGTCGTCGTGCGCGCCGTGCTCTGCCTCGCGCCACTCGTGGTTGGCCGCCCGCACCCAGGCAACGACGACCCACACGAAGAGGAGCAACCCGGGGATCGCGAGGAACGGGTTCGCCAGCTGATCGTCGCCGCGGAACGCGAGGCCGGCCCCGATCAGGGCGATCGACACGGAGATCATGACCGGCAGGTAGCTGGGCAAGGGCATGTGCACGCCGCGGGGCGGCTTTCCGGCCGTCCGCGCCCCACCGCTGCGCGAGGAGACGGCGAACACGACGCCAAGCACCACGAGGATGCCGACCCCGAGGATGATGAAGCCGATGGCGGTATCGGGCATGATGCGCGGCTCCTAACGCAGCAGGTAGATCGTCGAGAAGACGGCGATCCACACGACGTCGACGAAGTGCCAGTACACGCTGACCGCCTCGACGGCGACGTGGTTCCGGGCGCTGAACTGCCCGCGCGCCGCCCGCGCCAGGATGATCGTGAGGCCGACGGCGCCGCCGAAGACGTGGGCGCCGTGGAAGCCGGTGAGCGTGTAGAAGGTCGTGCCGAACACGCCGTCCGCGATGCCGAAGCCGAGCGTGCTGTAGTCGTAGATCTGGCCCATCAGGAAGAGGACGCCGAGCACCAGCGTGATGGCCGTCCACATCCGCAGCTTGCCGGCGTCGCCGCGGCGGATGGCCCAGACGCCGAACTGCATCGTGAAGCTCGAGGCGACGAGGATGGCGGTCAGGGCGCCGGCCAATGGCAGGTCGAGCTCGTGCGCCCCCTCGGGCGGCCCCCACACCCCGGGCGCCGTGGCGCGCGCGTTGAAGTAGGTGGCGAACAGCCCACCGAAGAACATCACCTCGCTGGCGATGAAGAGCAGCATCCCGAGCAGCGGGGTCGGGATGCCCGAGTCCCCGTGCTGAATGGCCGCCGCGGCCTCCTGCTCGCCGGCCGGGTGCGCCTGCATCGTCCGCGCGGTCATACCACGCCCCCTCGGCGCTCGACATCGTCGTCGGCGGTCTCCTCGAGGTCGGATGGACGCTCGGCGGCATGGCCGTGGCCGTGGGTCAGGAAGAAGAGCGGACGCTCCGAATGGATCGGGGGCAGCCGGTCGAAGTTGTACGGCGGCGGCGGCGAGGTCGTCGCCCACTCGAGGGTGTTCCCCTCCCACGGGTCATCGCCGGCGGGTTCGCCGTTGATGAAGGTGGCGATCACGTTGATCAGGAACGGGATGATGCTGGCCGCGATCATGAAGGCGCCGACCGTCGAGATCATGTTGAGGATCGTCCACCCCGCATCGGGGCTGTAGTCGGCGACGCGTCGCGGCATGCCCGACAGCCCGAGCTGGTGCATCGGGAAGAAGGCGAGGTTGAAGCCGATGAAGTGCAGCCAGAAGTGGACCTTGCCGAGCGGCTCGTTGAGCTTGCGGCCCGTCATCTTCGGGAACCAGTAATAGGTTGCGGCGAAGACGCCGAACACCGACCCACCGAAGAAGACGTAGTGCAGGTGGGCCACCACGAAGTAGGTGTCCTGCACGTGGAAGTCGATCGGCGGCGAGGCCAGCATGACGCCGCTGATGCCGCCGATCAGGAACATGGCACAGGAAGCCCAGCGCGAACAGCATCGGTGTGGTCAGCATCAGCTTGCCGCGCCACAGGGTGGCGAGCCAGTTGAACATCTTGATGCCGGTCGGGATCCCGATGAGCGCCGTCATGAAGCTGAAGAAGGGCAGCATCACGGAGCCGGTCGTGAACATGTGGTGCGCCCAGACGGAGAAGCTCAGCAGGCCGATGGCGATGGTCGCGAACACGAAGGCTCGATAGCCGAACAGCGGCTTGCGGCTGAAGACCGGCAGGATCTCGCTCACCACGCCCATGGCCGGCAGGATGACGATGTAGACCTCCGGGTGGCCGAAGAACCAGAAGATGTGCTGCCAGAGGACGGGGTTGCCGCCGACGCTCGGGTCGAAGAAGGAACCACCGTAGTTGCGATCGATGAAGAGCGCGATCAGCCCGGCAGCCAGCACCGGGGTGGCGAGCAGGATGAGGATCGCGGTCACCAGGACGGTCCACACGAAGATCGGCATCCGGAACAGGGTCATCCCCGGCGCGCGCATCTTGAACACGGTGGCGATCAAGTTGACCGCGCCCAGGATCGAGGCGGTGCCGACCAGCGTCAGGCCGATGATCCACAGGTCGGTGCCCACCCCCGGCGAATACTGGTCGGCGGTCAGCGGCGAGTAGCCGGTCCAGCCCTCGGCGGCCGCGCCGCCGAACAGGTAGCCGGAGAAGATGAGGGCGCCGCCGAGCGGCAGCAGCCAGAAGCTCAGCGCATTGATCCGCGGGAAGGCCATGTCGGGGGCGCCGAGCTGGAGCGGAACGATGTAGTTGGCGAAGCCCGAAAGCGCCGGAATGATGAACAGGAACAGCATGATCGTCCCGTGCATCGTGAAGGCCTGGTTGTACGTGGCGTTGTCGAGGAACTGGAGCCCCGGAACGGCCAGCTCGCTGCGGATGACGAGGGCGAGGATGCCGGCGGCAAAGAAGAAGATGAAGCTGTTGACGATGTACAGGATCCCGATCTTCTTGTGATCGACGGTGGTCAGCCAGTCGATCACCCATGAGCGTCGATAGGCGCCGGCCTGCGGTTCGAGGGTGGTGGTTGCCATGCCTTCTCTCGCTCCGAAGCTACTGCGTGACCGTCACGTCGCCGACCATCACCGTCGGGTGGAAGTCGCAGAGGAACCGATACTCGCCCGCGGGCAGCGCGGGCACGTGGTAGGTGATGCTGCCGGCCTCGGGCAAGGACTCGCCGGTGAAGAGGGCCTCGCCACCATCGTAGATGGCGACGTTGTGCTCGACGTCTTCCTGGTTCTCGAAGTTGATGCAGAAGTCCGCGTCGGCCGGGACCTCGAACGAATCGATGTCGAAGGCGATGTTGCTCGCCTTGATCTCGATCGTGGTCGTGCACTCGCCACCCGCGGACGGCGCGGGCGTCTCGCCCGACTCGAGGGCCGTGATGTAGGCGTCGTAGTCCTCGCGTGACATGGCGTTGACGACGAACTTCATGTCGGCGTGCGACGTGCCGCAGAACTCCGCGCATTGGCCGGCGTAGGTGCCCGCTTCGGTGATCGTGAACTCGAGCTCGTTGTCGCGACCGTTCTCGCCGAGGTCGATGAGGTCGCGCTTGATGAGGAACTGCGGGACGTAGAAGGCGTGGTTCACGTCCAGCGAGTTGAGCACGAGCCGTACCGGCTCGCCGACCGGTACGGCGAGGACCGGTGGCTCACCGCCCTGCGGCTGCACGACCGGGCCGTCCTCGTACCGGAAGGTCCAGTTCCACTGGAAGCCATCGACCTGGACGACGACGCCGGGGTGATCTGAGCGGGCCTCGACCTCCGCGAGGCTCACCATGCTCACGCCGAACAGGATGAAGACGATCACGGTCGGAATGAGGGTCCAGATGATCTCCACCGTCGTGTTGCCGTGGAGCTGCTCCGGGAGCGTGTCGTCGCCGGGCTTCCGTCGATAGCGGACGATGGCGTAGAGGATGAAGCCCTCCACTCCCACGAACACGATCGCGGCCAGGATGAGGACGACCACGTAGAGGTTGAAGACGTCCTTGCCGACCTCGGTCACCGGGTGAGGCGGAAGCATGCAGCTCGCCAGCAGGCCGATGAGCAGCAGGGGTGCTCCAGCGCGGAGGACCTGCCGCAATCGAGATCGGGCCACCATTCGTTGCATCAGATGGTCTCGAGGCTCCTGGTTCAACCGACACGTGTGGGCGCGGTGGGATCAGGCACGCACGCTCAGGCGGGCTGACGGCGGCACGGCGCCCATTGTAGCGATGGCCGCCGATGCGGTGCGACCCGCATCGACGGCCTCCCTCGTGGTCCGGTCGAGCGCTCAGGCGGCGCCGGCGAGCTCCGGACAGGCAGGATCCTCGTGGGGCAGGACCGGGCGCGCCATGACGCTGAAGCGGCGATCGCCGTCATCGGTCCACAGCGTCATCTGGTTCGCCGCGGCGAGCTCCTCGAGCCAGATCGCACCCAGCTCGCCGTCCACGACCCCGCAGCGCGTCCCATCTCCGAAGAAGGTCTCCTCGGCGCCGAACGCGGCCGGATCGTCCTCGGTCGGCCACTCGCGCACCTGCTCGGGCAGGTCGCCGCCCTCGACCGGCTCACCGGTCACGTCGCGAACGTAGAGCCGGAATGCCTCCGCCTCGATACGGCTGCCACCCCTCGGCCTCCCACGCGTCCGCCGGCAGCCAGCTGTCGAGCGTCATGAGGCCGTCGTTGAGCTGGCCGAGGATGCGGTGCGCGTCGATCTCGCGCGGAGCTGATGCCCTGGCGGAGGCTCCATGTCCGGCAGCAGCGCGCCGAGTCCGTAGATGCTGACCGTGACCTCCTGGCCGCCGGCATTGAGGATGAAGACCGTGTTGGCGGCATCGGCGACGACGCGCCTGCGCGCCGTTCAGCTCGAGGTCGGCCGTGAACAGGTTGGTGTCCTCGACTCCCTGGAGGACTCGCCTGGATCCCCTCCTCGGTCAGCGTGCGCTCGATGAGCGGCCGGATAGGCCGGACCGGGGAACTCGAGGGTCTGCGGGCCCTGCATGATGACCCGCCCATCGCCCAGCATGACGAAGGTCGGCAGGCGGGTGGCCATGAACTGAACGGGAACGAATCCCGCCGGACGAGTCGACCACCAGGATCGCCTCGCTGCCGGTCGGATGTTCGATGTCGCCCGTCCCGCCCGAGCTCGGTGGGGTCGTGCTGCCGGACGGTTCGCCCGACGATCCCCCGGACGCGGCGCAGGCGCTGAGGACGATGAGCACGACGAAGAGGCCCGGCAGGATTCGTTTCATGGCCGCATTGACGCCCGACGATGGCGCGCGGTTCCATGGAATTGCGGCGAGAATGAAACTGATGCGTCGCGCCGCCGCCCTGGTCGTCCCGTTCGCCGCCCTCGCCCTGCCGGCCATCGCGCTGGCGCACGGCGCCGCGGCGCCCGCTCCGTCCTTCCCCGACGTCCTCCTGCGCTGGACGTTCGACCCACTCCCGCTGCTGGCGATCCTCGGGACCGGGGCCGTCTACCTGTGGGCCACGCGGCAGGTCAATCGCGCGCATCCGGCAAACCGGCAGCCGCCGTATCGGAGCTGGCTGTTCCTGGCCGGCCTGGCCGCGCTTGGCATCGCGCTCCTGTCGCCGATCGAGGCCTACGAGGGCAGCCTCTTCAGCGTCCACATGGTGCAGCACATGCTCCTCGAGCTGGTCGCCGCGCCCCTGCTGCTGGCGGGCGCGCCGATCACGTTGACCCTGCGCGTCGCCCGACCCTCGCTTCGGCGCTGGCTGCTGAAGGTGCTGCACAGCCGCGTGATGCGCGTCCTCTCGTTCCCGGTGGTTGCCTGGATCCTCTTCGCCGCCGTGAACTGGGGCTGGCACTTCAGCGTGCTCTACGACCAGGCGCTCGAGAACCAGGCGCTCCACTACTTCCAGCACGCCACCTTCCTGGCGGCGGCCCTCCTCTTCTGGTGGCCGGTCGTCGGTGCCGACCCGTCGCCGTGGCGGTTGCCGCACCCGGTTCGCCTGCTGTACCTGTTCCTGGCCATGCCGCAGAACTCGTTCCTCGGCGTTGCCCTGATGTCAGCGCCGGCCGTGCTCTATCCGCACTACGTCACGAACCTGCGCGACTGGGGCCTCTCGCCGCTCGACGACCAGGCACTGGGCGGCGCGATCATGTGGGTCGTCGGCGACCTCTGCTTCCTGGCCGCGATGATGGTCATCGTGGTCCTCTGGATGCGCCACGAGGATCGGCGCACCGACCGGCTCGACCGGCGCCTGGCCGCCGAACGGGCGGCCCGCGGGGAGTCCTGAGGGCGACGCCGCGACCGTCTGCCGCGGCGGTCTATGCGCCGACGCTACGCCAGCGGGAAGCGAAGCAGGGCGTCGGCGGCCACGGCCGCGAAGAGCAGGGTGAGATAGGTGATCGAATAGCGGAACAGGCTGATGGCGGCCCTGCCGCTGGCAGCATCGGACCGGAGCCGGAGCGCCTGAGCAAGGAAGAGGCCTCCGAGCACGACGGCCGATACCAGGTAGAGCCAGCCCATGCCCGCCGCCGGCAGGAGGAGCAGGCTGACGGCGATCAGGACGATCGTGTAGAGGACGATCTGGCGGGCCGTCTCGACCTCCCCGCGCACGACCGGCAGCATCGGCACGTTGGCGGCGGCGTAGTCGCCGCGGTAGCGCATCGCGAGCGCCCAGAAGTGCGGCGGGGTCCAGTAGAACACCACCGCGAACAGCACGAGCGCCGGCAATCCGACCTCGCCGGTCACGGCGGCCCAGGCCACCAGCACCGGCACGCAGCCGGCCGCCCCGCCGATCACGATGTTCTGCGGCGTCGTGCGCTTCAGCCACATCGTGTACACGAAGACGTAGAACGCGATTGCGCTCGTCGCCAGCAGCGCGCTCAGCAGGTTGACGGTGAGGGTGAGAAACACGAACGACAACGCGCTCAACGCCACGCCGAACAGCAGCGCGCCGGTCGGGTTGACCGCGTGGCGGGGCAATGGGCGATGCCGGGTCCGCCGCATCAGGTCGTCGATGTCGCGGTCGACATACATGTTGATGGCATTCGCGCCGCCGGCCGCCAACGTGCCTCCGATGACTACCGCGGCCATGAGCCAGATGGACGGAATGCCGCGTTGCGCGAGCACCATGGTCGGCACGGTGGTGACCAGCAGCAGCTCGATGATCCGCGGCTTCGTCAGCGCGATGTAGGCGCGGAGCGTGTCGGTCTTCCCGGGCTCCCTGTCACGGGCGAGGGCGCGCAGCGGGACCTCTGACGGCCGCAGCCGGCGAGCGCTCAGCCAGAGCCAGACCGATGCGCCCCAGAGCGCCGCGCCAACCGCGAGGTGCGGCACCACGAACAGCGCGGAGAGGCGCGAGACCACGTTCAGGGCGCCCAGCGCGATCTGCACGCCGACCAGGGCCACCATCCACAGCACCAGCGCGCGCGGCAGTCGGGCGTCGGTGGAACGACGGACGACGAGCGCGCTCCACACGACGAGCCCGGCCACGACGAGGCTGAGGAGCCGATGCGCGAGGTGGACGGCCTGCTCGCTGCCGGCGACGGCGGGCAGGATCGATCCGTTCATGAGCGGGAAGTCGGTGAACGCGAGCCCGGCGTGATGGCCGGTCACCCATGAGCCCAGCAGCATCTGGGCGAAGATCGCCAGCGCGGTGAGCCCGACCAGGCGCGTCAGGCCCGGCCGCACATGTGCGGCCGGCATCGGTCCATGGGATGCCCGTTCGGCGATGAAGATCACGGCCGCGAAGACGGTGAGGGCCATTCCGAGGTGGGCCGTGACGAGCTCGGCCGCCAGGCCCCGCAGCACGACCGCCGCGCCAAGCAGGGACTGCACGATCACGAGGATGCCCGCGACCACCGCGGCGACGAGCATCGGCAGGTCGCGGCGGCGTTGGCTGAACACGGTGATGAGGGCCGACGGCGCCGACCAGCGGTCCGACGAAGACGGCCGCGGTCAGCCGATGGGTGTGCTCGATCCAGGCGTGGAGGTCAGCTGGGGGCAGCCAGTCGCCGAAGCAGAGCGGCCAATCCGGACAGCCGAGACCCGAGTCGGTGGCGCGCACGAGCCCGCCCACGGCGATCAGGGCGAAGGTCGCGACCGCAGCGGCGACCGCCAGCTTGGCGAATCGGGTCAAAATCGGGTTCCTCTCACCGCTCATCGGGGGCCGGGCGAGCGGGCGCCGCCATGATAGTCGCCGCGTTCCGCGAAGCGGGTCCAGTGCGGATCCGCAGGCGCGGCGCTAGCATCCGTCCGCATGGTTGAGGGCAGGCTGCTCCAGGTGAACGTCTCGGACGGCGGCGTCCCGAAGCTGCCGGTCGAGACCGCCCGCGTCACGACCCTCGGAGTCGAGGGTGACCGGCAGGCAAGCGACACGGTGCATGGCGGCCCGCATCGCGCCGTCGCCATCCTGGGGATCGAGGCCATCCGGCGCGTGGCCGCCGAGGGCAACCCGATCGGGCCGGGCACGACCGGCGAGAACCTGACGACCGAGGGCTTCGACGTTTCCCTGCTGCCGGCCGGGACGCGGCTGGCCATCGGCGACGAGGTGGTGCTCGAGATCTCGCAGCCCACGAACCCGTGCCGCACGATTCGGCACTCCTTCAGCGACCTGCGCTTCGGACGGCTTTCCATGAAGGCGCACCCCGCCGACAGCCGCATGTACGCGCGCGTGCTCCGCGAGGGCGTCGTGCGCGCCGGCGACCCCATCCGCCTCGAGCCGCCGGCGAGCGACGACGCCACCCGGTTCGAGGTGGCCGACCGCCTCGACCAGGCCGAGCGCGAGAGCGCAGTCGCCTTCTGGCGCGCGGCGATCGCCGCCGGCCACCGGGTCGACGTCCTGGATGACGGCGAGATCGCCGTGGCCGCATCAGCGACGCTTCCCGGTCCCGCCTTCAACACGGCGCTCGGCTTCGCGCATCTGCCGAACCTGGTCGACCGGGCCGTCGCGCACTTCGCGGCGAACGGGGTCACCGGATGGGTCCTGGCCGACGACCCGCCCTGGCCGGGCGCGATCGTCGACTCGACGCTCGCCCGGTACGCGATCGAGGCACCCGAGGAGATCGACCGTGGCGAACGGCGTCCAGATTCGCGAGCTGCCGCGCACCGAGGTCGGCCCCTGGGCCGATGTCATCGTCGCGGCCAGCGACCTTCCCGAGGCGGTGGCCACAGCGTGGCGGAACCTGGAGGGCCATCTTGCGCTCCTGGCGCACCACCATCGCTTCGTCGCCGAGGTCGACGGGCGGCCGGTGGGTGCGGGGAGCCTGCACCTGCACCACCAGCTTGGCTGGCTGCGCGCGGGCTCCGTCCTCGCGTCACACCGCGGCCGTGGCATCCAGCGCGCGCTGATCGCGCATCGCGCGGCTCACGCGCGCCGGTTGGGCGCGGACCTCGTCGGGGCGTCGGCCCTCGACGAGAGCGCGTCGGCAGCCAACCTCGAGCGCCTCGGTTTCCGGCGCGTCGGGACGCGGCGGAGCTATCGGGTCGAGCCGACCACCTGATCGACGCGACGGAGGGCTGCGCGGGCCTGCGGCGCGTGGCGCAGCGTCGACGGCAGCCGGGGCAGGGTGCGCCGGCTGGCTCGCGCGATCCGCTCCACCCCGCGCTCACGGCCGGACGACCAGCCGATCCCGTACTGCCGTCGCAGGCCTGCCGGAAGGGTCGACAACGAGATGAGGTGCGCGGCGTCCCATGCCAGCCGTGGCAGCACGCGGAGCGGGTAGAGCACGGTCTCGGCGATGCGTCGCGCCCCTGGCGTCACGCGGATCGTGCCATCCGCCATGCGATCGTTCATCCAGGCCCGCAGCTCATCGATCCGAGCCGGCAGCAGCGCGTCAGGCACGCCGAGCATGATGGCGACCCGCCCGCTCTCCTCGTGGTAGGCCTGCTCGTCCGCGGCCGACAGCGGAGCGACGAATCGTCCGTAGACGCGCAGGGCGGTGTCGACCAGCGTGGCATGGACCCAGAGCAGGGCAGCCGGGTCGAGCGCGCTATAGGTGGAGATCCCATCCGGCATCTGGCCCCGCACGGAGCGGTGGATGGCATTCACCCGCCGGATCGCGGCCTCGGCGGTCGTTCGGCTGCCGAAGACCACGTCGAAGCTGCTCTCGAGCGTTCGCATCAGGCGCCCGAACGGGTCGGTGGCGAACGTCGAATGCTCGACCACGCCGGCCGCGACCATCGGATGGGCGGCCTGCATCAGGAGCGCGCAGGAGCCGCCCGCCAGGACCACGAGCTCGGAGTCGATGCGCCACGAGACGGAATCCGGCCCGAACAGCCCGGCCGCCTCCTCCGCCGGGCTCATCCGTACGCCGAGGCCGGCGTGCCCCGCGGCCGACGCGGCTCGCTGAAGATGGCCCGGAACAGGAGTCCCGCCAACAGGCCGGCGACGAATCCCCCGGTGTGCGCCATGTACGCCACCCCGCCACCGGTCTCATCGGCGCCGGCGAGGCCGCTGACCACGCTGATGACCTGGAAGGCCGCCCACATGCCGATCGCCACGATCGCCGGCACCCGCATCGGGAAGCGCAGGAAGAGGACGGTGACCCGGTTCGTCGGAAACATGATCAGGTAGGCCCCCAGCACGCCGGAGATGGCACCGGAGGCGCCGAGCGTTGGGATATACGAGTCCGGGCTGACGGCGACCTGGGCAAGGCTGGCGATGACCCCGGCCACGAGGTAGAAGAGCAGGAACGGGATGTGCCCGATGCGGTGCTCGACGTTGTCGCCGAAGATCCACAGAAAGAGCATGTTGCCGGCGAGGTGCAGCCACCCGCCGTGCATGAATATGCTCGTCAGCAGCGTGAGCCAGATGGGCGACGGACCCGGCTCCTGCGGGATCGGGACGGTCGTGTCGCCGACCACGATCTCGGAGGGTCCCACCAGGTCGACCCCGTGGGTGATCTCGTACGGCACGGCGCTGTACCCGTAGGTGAAGTCCTCGCCGCTCGGCCCGCCGGCGGCCTGGAGCAGCAGGAAGACGGCGATGTTGATCCCGATGAAGGCAAGGCTGACGACGGCCGGGCCGTGCCCACGCTCGTTTTCGTCGGCGATGGGCAACATCGCGCGGATGATAGACCACCACCCGCGCCATAATCCCCGGCGTGGAGATCGACGTCCGGCCGTTCGACGGTGACCACCGTGCCTTCCTCGACTCGATCGCGACCGCCTTCGCGGAGCACCTGACCGAGGAGTCGGCTCCCCTGTGGGAGGCGGTGCTCGAGTTCGACCGCGCGATCGCTGCCTACGACGGCGATCGGATCGTGGGGAACGCCGCGGCCCTCAGCTTCGAGCTCACCGTGCCGGGCGGCGTGCTGCCTGCCGCGGGCGTGTCGGCCGTCGGGGTCCACCCGACGCATCGGCGCAGGGGCGTCCTGCGCCGCATGATGCGGCTCCAGCTGGACGACGTGCATCGACGTGGCGAGCCGCTCGCCATCCTCTGGGCATCCGAGGGCAGCATCTACCAGCGCTTCGGGTACGGGCTCGCCACCCTCAAGGCCAGCCTGCGTGTCGAGCGCCACCGCAACGCCTTTCGCCTGCCGCACTCCTTCAGCGGCCAGATCCGGCTCGTGTCCGAGGCGGACGCCCGGGTCGCCTTTCCGCCGGTGTACGAGGCCGTGCGACCGACGCGGCCGGGCTTCTACACGCATACCCCTGAGTTCTGGAACGCCGAGGTCTTCCACTTCCCGGAGCAGTGGCGGCGCGGACGCGGCGAGCCGTTCCACGTCCTCCACGACGTCGGCGGCACCATCGACGGCTACGCGCGCTACGCGATCCGGGAGGGGGAGGCGAGCGAGGTCTCGGTCCTTGACCTGCTCGCCGCGACCCCGGCGGCCCACCTCGACCTGTGGCGATACCTGGCCGACATCGACCTCATGAAGCGGGTCGAGTCCTGGAACGTGCCGGTCGACGACCCGATCCTGCTGGCCGTCGCCGAGCCCCGCAAGCTCGAGTTGACGCTCGGCGACGCCCTGTGGCTGCGGATCGTCGACCTGTCCGCGTCGCTCGCCGGCCGGCGCTACCGCGGCGACGGCAGGCTGGTCATGGAGGTCGAGGATGAGTTCTGCCCCTGGAACGATGGCCGCTGGTCGCTGACCGTCGAGGCCGGCCTGCCGCTGGTCGAGCCCACGACCGATGCGCCGGACATCGCCTGCGACGTGACCGACGTGGCGGCGGCCTACCTCGGCGCCTTCAGCTTCGCACAGCTCGCGGACGCGGCGCGCGTCTCGGAGCAGTCGCCCGGTGGCATCGGCCGCGCCGACGCCCTCTTCCGAACCGATCGCGCGCCGTGGTGCCCCCGAGTCTTCTGACCTTCTGAGCGGACTCAGCCCGCGTTCGCGGTCCCGGGCGACCCGCCCGCCCGCGCGTCCCGCGAGGGGTTGCGGATGCCGACCGCGTTGGTGGCGGCCCCGGCAACGAGGAGCGCGCCCGACACGAGCATCGCGAGATGGAACGCATCGGTCGAGGCCCGCCGGGCCGCATCGGCCATGGTCGGATCCATTCCCGCCGGCGGGCTCGTGAGCGGCTGGATCTCGCGGCGGACCTGCGGGTCGTTCACGTCGAGGCCGGGAACCAGCTCGGCGAGCGTCGGGTAGAAGGTCGCCGTGATGGCGATGAACAGGACCGCGCTGATGAGCGGCGAGCCGACCCGGCTGACCGCGTTGTTGATCGCGGAGCCCAGGCCGGCGTTCTTCACCGGGACCGAGCCCATCAGTGCGGTGGTCAGCGGTGCCACCAGCATGCTGATCCCGACGCCGAAGACCAGCGTGCCGAGCACCACGTCGGTGAACGTCGAGGCAGGCGGGATCAGGCTCGCCGGACCGGCGAGATCGGCGAGCCACGGCTCCGAGTCGGCCGGGATGCGCGCCAGCCAGGAGAGCCCGATCGCCATCAGCAGCGGCCCGACGGTCATGAACAGCCGCGGCCCGAACCGAGCCGAGAGCTGGCCGAACGGGGTCGAGAGGAAGGTCAGCAGCAGCGCGGTGGGAATGCTCACCGCTCCGGCCGCCAGCGGCGTGTAGCCGAGCGTCCCCTGCAGGTAGACCGGCAGGAAGGCGAGCGTCACGTACAGCGCGCCGTAGATCACGAACGTCGACAGGTTGACGACCGTGAAGTTGCGCGACCTGAACAGGCTCGGCGGCACGAGTGGCCGCGGGCGCGTGAGCATCAGGATCGGCACCGCCAGCGTGGCCAGCGCGCCGATGCCGAGCGCAGCCAGGGCGATCGGGTCCTGCCAGCCCTCCTGTCCGCCACGCGTGGCACCGAACGCCAGCCCGCCGACACCGACGGCGATGACGGCCGCTCCGAGCCAGTCGAAGTCGCCGCGGGCTTCGGTGTCGCGGCTCTCCGGCACGTCGGCACTCGCCCAGAGCGCGATCAGGATGAGCGGCACGTTGACGAGGAACGCGGCACGCCAGCTCACCGCCTGCACCAGGAAGCCGCCGAGCAGCGGCCCGATGATCGAGGTGGCCGAGGTGCCGGACGCCCAGAGGCCGATGGCGCGGCCGCGCGCCTCGCCCTCGAAGGCGGCCGTGATGATCGAGAGGCTGCCCGGGACCAGCAGGGCCCCGAAGGCGGCCTGGACGATGCGCCCGGCGATGAGGAATTCCATGGTCGGCGCGAGCCCGCAGCCGACGGAGGCGAGGCCAAAGCCGGCGAGGCCGATGCGGAACATCCGGCGCCGCCCGTAGAAGTCGTTGAGCGCTCCGGCCAGGATGAGGAGGGACGAGAGGACGACGAAGTAGGCGCTGTTGACGTAGGTCAGCCCTTCGAGGCGGGCGACGAACGTGGACGGCAGCTCGCGGCCGATCGTGTCGAGTGCGACGTTCACGATCGTCCCGTCGAGGAAGACGATGGCCGAACCGAGGATCGTCGAGACGAGGACGGCGGTCCGCAGGTTCACGCGCGCATCCTAGCCAACCGGACAGCAGTCGCTACTGGATGGGCTCGAAGCGGGCGGTGAAGTGGCGCAGCGTGAAGTGGCGCAGGGACGACGGCTGCTCGACGATCCGCAAGCCGCGCAGCTCGCTTGAGCGCTCGGCCACCCAGCGGATGACCTCGATCACGTAGTCGACGTGCGACTGGGTGTAGACCCGGCGAGGGATGGCAAGCCGCACCAGCTCCATTGCGGCGGGGGACTCCGATCCGTCCGGGTGGAGCCCGAACATGACGCTGCCGATCTCGCAGCCACGGATGCCGCCCTCGCGATACAGCGCGCACGCCAGCGCCTGTCCGGGGTACTCGAGCGGCGCGATGTGCGGCAGGAGCGCTGCCGCGTCGATGTAGACCGCGTGGCCGCCGATCGGCCGCACGCAGGGAACGCCGGCCTCGACCAGGGCCTCACCGAGGTACGCCGTCGAGCGGATCCGATAGCGGAGGTAGTCCTCGTCCACGACCTCGCGCAGGCCCGCGGCCATCGCCTCGAGGTCGCGGCCGGCCAGGCCCCCGTAGGTCGGGAAGCCCTCGGTGAGGATGAGCAGGTTGCGGCACTGCTCGGCCCAGCGATCGTCGTTCAGGGCGAGCCAGCCGCCGATGTTGGCCAGTGCGTCCTTCTTGCCCGACATGGTCATCCCGTCGGCCAATGCGGCCATCTGGCGGACGATGTCGGGCACCGGCATGTCGGCGTAGCCGTCCTCGCGCTCCTTGATGAACCACGCGTTCTCGGCGAAGCGGCACGCGTCGAGGAAGAGCGGCAGCCCGTATCGGTCGCACACCTCGCGCACGGCTCGCAGGTTCGCAAGGCTCACGGGCTGGCCGCCGCCGGAGTTGTTGGTGACGGTGACGAACACGACCGGGACGTTCTCCGCGCCGCGCTCCCTGATCAGGGCATCGAGCGCATCGGTGTCCATGTTGCCCTTGAACGGGTGGATGGTTGCCGGCTCGCGACCCTCGGGGATGACACAGTCGACCGCATCGGCGCCGGTGAACTCGACGTTGGCGCGGGTCGTGTCGAAGTGGGTGTTCGACGGGATCACCTTGCCCGGTCCGCCGATGACGCTGAACAGGATCTTCTCGGCGGCTCGACCCTGGTGGGTCGGGATGACGTGGCGGAAGGGCCACAGCTCGGTCACCGCGTCGAGGAATCGGAACCAGGACGGCGACCCGGCGTACGACTCGTCGCCGCGCTGGATGCCGGCCCACTGCTCGGCGCTCATGGCGCCGGTGCCCGAGTCGGTCAGGAAGTCGATGAGGACGTCGTCGGCATGAAGGTTGAACAGGTTGTAGCCGGCCTCGCGCAGCTTGGCCTCACGTTCCTCGACGGTGGTGAGCCGGATCGGCTCGACGCTCTTGATCCGGAAGGGCTCGATGATCGTGCGGAAGCGCTCCATCGCGGCGATGGTAGTCCCAATGGCTGGTGGCGCCGCGCCGATCGGGCAGGCATGATGCCCGGATGGGGCACGTGCTCGCCATCTGCGGCTGGATGGCATGGCAGACGCGGCGGCTGTTCGACGGCACCAGGCTGAGCGGGGCGAGCACGATGCTCGCGCCGAGCCTCGCCGTCCTGCTCGTCGTGCTCGCCGCCGTTCCCGTGCTGCTGCCGTTCTTCGAGGCACAGCCCGAGGACGTGGAGGTCCAGCAGATCTTCGACGGCACGGTCTCGCACCCGGACGGCTGGGTGCGACTGAGCGGCCGCATCTCCCCGTTGCGGGAATCGCCCACCGGCGAGGACGGCATCTACGCACTCCTCATCGACGCGGCGAACCCCCTGCGCGCCGTGGTCGTGGAGAGCTCGGCCGAGCTCGAGCCGCAGGACAGCGCGACCATCACCGGTACCCTCCTGGCGCGTGGGGTGAGCGTCGAGGAGGAGCTGCCGATCGAGGCCACGGTCGCCGGCACCCCGCCACGAATCGTGCCCGATCGGGTCATGACGCTCGACGCCACCCCGGTGCCGCCGCGGTCCGTGCCCTGGCCGCTCGCGATCCTGCCCATCCTCCTTGCCGCCATGCTGGTCATCGGCGCCCGGGTGGGCTATCCGATCTTCCGGCCAGCCGCCGACATCGATGTGCTCGCCAGCCCGCTCTCACCGGGTGAACGGATCCCGAGCGCCTATGGCGGGCGCATCGGGCCGAATGAGGCCAGCCTCGCCGAGCCGGCCGGCGTGCTCCTGCTGGTCCGTCGTGGGCCAAGCGGCAACCTGCTCACCGCCCAGCCGCTGGCAGACGAGCGCGGCGGTCCGGCGCCGGCGCCGGTCACGATCGGCGGGAGCTGGACGAGCGGCGAGATCGGCACGGTGCAAACCGTGCGGGAGAGCGTGCCGGCGCTCCACGTGCGATCGGAGCTGGTGGACGCCACGTTCCTGTTTGCCCGGCTTGCCGAACGAGATCGCGTCGCTGCGCTGGTGGCCGTCGAACGCTGAGCCCGCGGACGGCTCAGGTCAGCTGCATCGCCACGATGGTCGCGACGTAGGCAACCAACAGCAGCCCGCCCACCACGAGGTTGAGGTTCACGTTGGTGCCCATGACCGCCATGAGCTGCGTACGGGCTGTCGTAGTAGGCCTCCAGCCCCCGGTGGACGCGCAGGACGATCGGCACCGCCGCCAGCGCAATCAGGGTCGGCCATGGCAGCAGACCGCCCACCACGCCCGCCACGATGACGGCGAAGGCCGCCAGGGCAGCGACGAGGTAGCCGGTTCGGATCACGTTGGGTGCCAGCCGCACGGGCAGGGTTCGCTTTCCGGCCTCCGCGTCGGAGCGGCGGTCCGGGATCTCGTTCACGAACAGGATCAACGCGATCAGGATCCCCGGAACCAGCGACAGCACCAGTGGTTCCCAGGCCAGCACCCCGGTCTGTGCGACGTACGCGCCGAGCAGCATGATCGGCCCGAAGCCGAGCGCGACGGCGATCTCGCCGAGCCCGCGATAGACCAGCTTCAACGGCGGTGCCGTGTAAGCGACCCCGAGGGCGATGCCGGCAACGCCGATCCAGACCAGCGCCACGTGCCCGGTCAGCGCCACGAGCACGAAGCCGACGGCGGCCGCGGCGCCGAAGAGGGCCAGCGCCAGCCACGAAAGGCCCCGAATGCTGACGAGGTCGTAGATCGCGACCCGCGACCCGCCCGAGAACTGGGTCGGCGTGGTGTTCGCCTCATCCGCGCCGGAGAGCGTGTCGAAGATGTCGTTGGTGACGTTGATCGCCAGGTGCGCGAGCGAACCGCCGATGAGGGTCAGCAGGGCGACCCACCAGGAGAACGCGCCGTGGCTGGCTGCGACGGCGATCCCGAGCAGCACCGGCACGGCGGTCGCCGACAGGAACGGGAGGCGGGTCGTCCGCAGCGCGAGCCAGAACGGGCTGAGGCGCGGGCGAATCGTGCGGCCCTTCTCCTTCGAGAGGAGCTCGAGGTAGCGACGCGACTGCGGCACGGACCGCTCGGAGTACTCGAAGAACGGCGTCTCCGCCTCGTCCCAGCCCCAGACCCGGCTCGGCGCCACGCCGATGCGACCGCCCCGCTGCTCCCCGGCGCGACCCCAGACCTGCAGGTAGCGGCGCTGGTCGTAGCCGCCCGGGATGGGATGAATGTGGCTGCCGAGCAGCCCGATCTCACGGTCGGTGGGGATGGCCATCGCCGGCGCCGCCAGCGCGATCGTGCCGGCGGCCGCATCGGTCTCGAAGGTGGTGGCGACGCTGATCGGATAGCCGTCGTCGGCCACCCAGCTCACGACGAGATGCGGATAGGCTGCCAGGCGTTCGAGGTCGGCCGGCGTCGGCGCATGCGCGGGCACGGAGCCGGAGCGGAGGGGTGCCAGCGCTGCCATCACGCGGCCTCGTCGCGCGGTGCGCGGCTCTCGACGGCGGCACGGTCGGTCCGGCCCTCGGGCCAGTACAGGCAACGCTCCGGCGTGACCTCGATGACCGCACGCTCGAAGAAGAGCGGCAGGGCGACGCGAACCTTCAGGAACTCGTCGATCGACGGCTCCTTCTGGCGCCAGAGCTCAAGGATGAGCCGCTCCCAGTCGGAGTGCGGGTCATCCTCGATCAGGCGCGCCGTTCCCTGGATCGTCGCTCGGTCCGGATTGCCCTTGGTGGCGATCGGGTCGCTGAGCGACAGGGCGACGCGCGGATCGCGCTTGATGTGCTCGAGCTTCTTGCTGAACAGCGTCGACGAGTGGAGGTAGATCAATCCGGCGTGATAGAGCGGAATGAGCGGGTGCGTGATCGGGCGGCCATCGCGGCCGACCACGGTCAGCTCCCCCACCAGCGCCACCCCGAGCAGGCGTTCGACGGGTTCGGGTAGCCATCCCATCGGGATCTCCATCGGCTGCAAATAACGTGGTACGTCACTTTAGCACATTTGGCGCCAGGGGCAACGCGCGCACTACACTGCGCACGCCATGTCCGATGACCGTCCGCCCGCCGTGACCGCGCTCGTCCGCCATCCCGATGGGCGGGTCGAGGACCTGGGCCCGGAACGGCTCGACGAGATCGACCGGCTGTGCGCGATCGAGAGCACCCTCGTCTGGGTCAGCGCCACGTCGCCGGACGCGGACACGATCGAGATCCTGCGACGCGAGTTCGATCTCCATCCGCTGGTGGTGGAGGACGTCCAGAAGCGGGGGCAGCGCCCCAAGCTCGACGCCTACGAGAACCAGCACGTGATCGTGGCCTACGAGGTGACCGAGGCCGAGCTCGGGCTCTCGGAGATCCACATCTTCATCGGCCCCGGCTGGCTGGTGACGGTGAGCTGGGACCCGACCCCGCTGCTGGATGGCCTTCGGCAGCAATTCGCGGCGGGGAACGGGCTCGGCGGCGGCGGGGTGGGCGAGCTGCTGTACTCGGTGCTCGACGCCGTCGTCGACAGCTACTTCCCCGAGATCGACCGCCTCTCCGACCGCATCAGCGACCTCGAGGACCGGGTGCTCGAGGGCGACGCCGATCGCGGCAGCCTGCGCGAGGTGCTCCAGGTCAAGCGTCGCCTGCTCGACCTGCGCCGCATCCTCGGACCGACGCGTGACGTGGCGAACCAGCTGCTGCGGCGGGACCTCGAGGTCATCGAGCCCGCCACCGTGCCCTACTACCAGGACCTCTACGACCACCTCGTGCGCGTGATCGACCAGCTGGACGTGTACCGCGACCTGCTCGCCGCGGTGCTCGACACGCGGCTGACCGTGGCCAGCAACAGCCTGAACGCGGTCATGAAGCGGCTCACCGCGCTCACGGTCGTCCTGATGGTGCCCACCCTCATCGCCGGCATCTACGGCATGAACTTCGACTACATGCCCGAGCTGAGCTGGCCCCTCGGCTACCCGATGGCGCTGGCGCTCATGACGCTGGCCGTCATCGTTGCCGTTACCTTCTTCCGCCGCAGGGGCTGGTTCTGACCGTCGGGCACGCGCCATGCAACCCAGCTCGACCATGACGATTCAGCAGCCACCCAACGACGAGATGCCGCCACCGCCGTCCGACGAGGATGACCCGCGGCCGATCGACACCCCTGACGAGCCGGAGCAGCGGGCGCCCGGCGCCGACCAGCCACCCGTCGGCGCCCCGCGTGACGAGCCGGATCCCTCGATGGCCTGACGCCAGGGCGTCCGCGCGCCAGGGACCGCGACCGCGAACGACTGCTGCGGATCCTGCAGCGTCAGGTCACACGCGACGTGGCATCCTGATCGATGGACATGAAGCCCGCCAGCCCGCATCCATGTCGGTGAGCTGGCCCGGCCTGTGCGGCACCTGCCGTCATGCCCATCGCATCGAGAACGCTCGCGGCAGCACCTTCTGGCGTTGCCGCCTGTCAGAGACCGATGCGCGCTTCCCGCGCTATCCGGCCCTGCCGGTCCTGGACTGCTCCGGTCACGACCCGATGGAACCGTCGGAGGCATGATGTCGTCTGGATGCCGATGATGACAACCGCCGCGCCGCGCCGCGCCGCTGGCCGCTCTCCTGCTGCTCGCCGCGTGCGCCGCTCCGGCCGGCGCGCCGTCCGCGAGCGTCACGGAGCCCGCGGGCAGCCGACCGCCGTTCGAGACGGTACGCCGTCGCCGAGCGATGACGCGGCGGCCGGCGCGCCCGACGGTACTGCCGGACGCCGCATGGACGGCGATCATCGACGACCTCTCGCCGACGGCTGGGCGCGCCGGTCGTCGATCCGACCGTCGTCAGCGCCGTGGCGAAGACCTGGAACGACGGCTCGCTCGGCTGTCCGGAGCCCGGCGAGCTGTACACCCAGGCGCTGGTCGATGGCTTCCAGGTCGTGCTGGAGATCGACGGGGAGCGGTTCGACTACCGCGTCGGGAGTGGCACCGACGTCCGGCTGTGCGAGGCGTAGCCGCGGCCGCCGCACCGTCCGCGACATGAAAGGAGCCCCCGCCGGCGGACCGGCGGGGGCTTCTTCGTTGGTGCTGACGAACGGTCAGTGCGCTACTGGCCCACCACCGGCAGCAGCCGGGCCTCTGCGGCACCGGCGGCGTTGTCGGTCACCACGACCATCACGCCCTTGGTGGGCGTCTGCGCCCACTCGGTCTTGTTGATCTCGATCGGCACGCTCGCCGAACCGCCAGCCGCGACGCTTGCAAAGCCGCCCTGGCTGATCGCCGACGTGTACGCGTTGTACTCCGCCGATCCCGTCGACACGTCCGAACCGGGCCCCTCGAGCGAGAAGCTGCCGGCCGTGTACGTGAAGCGTGGCTGAGACGTGCTGATGTCCGTCTGGCTGGCCAGGAATGGCAGCAGCACGGTGCTGCTGTCGGTCGGCCGCGTCGCCAGGAAGTTGATCGTTGCGGTCCCGGTGGCGAGGTCGATCACGAAGCTCCCCAACCGGCCGTCGAACGTTCCAGTCGTGAAGGCACCGAAGTCGATCCCGACAACGAGGTAGTCATCGGTCCCGTCCTGGTCGGTGTCGAGGTACACGTCGTACTCGTTCACGGCCGGGTTCGAGAACCGATCGTGCGCGTTCACCGCGAACACGATCAGCTGCTCCCCGCCTCCGAAATCGAACGACTGGACGCCGACCGAGCGCAGGTCGTAGCCCGCACCGCCGAGCGCCGCCTCGTTGACGTCGTCCGCGTCCTCAAGGCCCCAGGCGTAGAAGTCGGCGTCGCCGCCGATGACCCCGGCCGCATTGGCCAGGTTCACGTTGGCCTTTCCGGATTTGGTGGGATCGAGTGGCTTGTCGAACGTGGCAGACACGGCCGACAGGGCCCTCGGCACCAGGTAGTACGGAACGCGCAGCGTCGGCTGCCCGGCCGATGTGAAGACCACGTTGCCCGCGACCTCGCGGAACCCGGCCGAGTTGCCTGCCGTCGCGGCCGGCACGCTGAGGCTGACGTTGACCGTGGCCGATCCATTGGCCGGCACGGTCACCGACGTCGGGTTCAGCCCGACGGTCGCCGGTGACCCGGCCCCGTTGGCGGTGCTGACCGCGTAGGTGCGGTTGGTGCCGCTCGGGTTGTACAGCGTCACGGCCTTCGTGTTGCTGTAGTTCGCGCCCAGCTCGGAGAACCCGAAGTTCAGGCTCGCCGTCCCTGGGTCGCCGACGGCAACCACCTGGGTCGTCGTCGCGCCGAGCGGCTGGACGAGACCGGTGCCGCCCCGACTGGTGCGGTACGACGCCACCTTCGCCGGATCGCCGGTGTTGACGATGGCCGCCTTGATCTGCTCGACGCTCCACGTCGGATGCGCCTCGCGGGTCAGTGCCGCGACGCCCGCCACCATCGGCGATGCCATGGAGGTGCCGGAGATCCGCGTGCCCTGGTTGCCGGTACCCGAGGCCGTCGACTGGATGCTCACGCCTGGCGCCGAGACGTCGGGCTTGAGCCAGCTGTCGCCGTTGCGCGGGCCGCCCGAGCTGAAGCTCGCGAATCCGCGGAACCCGGGATTGGCGATCGTCGTGTTGCTCAGCGTGGCATTGGTTGCCGCGATGAGCCGATCCGGATCATCGGTCGCCGCCGCGCCAAGGACGCCGCGAATGCCGAGGAACGGAATGGTGACCGTGAAGGGTTCGCCGGTGTCGGGATTCGACGTGATCGGCCCCTCGAACGGCGGATAGCCCGAATCGGTGTTGATCATGGCGACCGCTGCGGCGCCGGCCTGCTGGCCGAAGATCGCACGCGCCACGCGCGCGCAGGTGCCCCGAAGGCTGACCGCCAGCTTGCCGGCGGCGCCGGCCTTCTGGTAGGCCGCCACGCTGCATCCGAGCGCCTCGTTCTCACCCGTCGTTGCGGGATCGTCCTTGAGGACGACAACGCCCAGGCTGGTCCCGTTCGTTACGGCCGCCCCATTTGCGTTGATCGCGACGATCGGCGTTCCCGAGCCGATGTTCAGCGACACGCCGGGGAATGACTCGGTGCTGTCGACCGCCGCCACGCTGATGGCGCCGGTACCCGCGGCGGGCGCACCGGTGATGTACTGCGAGGGGCTCTCGTTGCCGGCCGAGGAGACCACGATGACGCCGGCGTTGGCGGCATTGGTCGAGGCCACGGCCGATGGGTCGGTGGCCCGCCCGAACGGTGAGCCGAGCGACATGTTGATGACGTCCATGTCGTTGTCGACCGCCCAGTCGATGGCCTCGACGGTCACATCGGTCGAGCCGCGCAGCCGAACACGCGCAGGGCGTAGAGGTCGGCCAGCGGCGCAACGCCCGGACCGATCCGGAACGACGTGCCGTGGGTGCTCGAGTCGTAGGCCCCGGTGTAGGTGGTCCCGTCGGCGTTCACGCCGAACCCGGCCGCCGAGCCCGCCACGTGCGAGCCGTGACCCTGGCAATCGAGCGGATTCGGATCCGGGTGCGGGACGAGCGCTGCCGGGTCGTCCGAGCTGGCGTCGTAGGCATCGCCGACGAAGTCAAATCCGCCCTTGACCTTTGGCGCGTTCGGCCCGAAGAGCGATGGACTGGCGGCCTTCGTGTCCTTGCGGTCGGCCTGCGTGAAGTCCCTGACCGTTCCCGGCCCGCCGAAGTTGGCGTGCGTGTAGTCGATGCCGGTGTCGATGACGGCGACCTTGATGTTGTCACCCTTGAAGCCGAAGTCCTGCCAGACCTGCGGTGCGCCGATGTACGGCACGCCGACGGCGTTGTCGATCGTGTGGACCTCCAGGCCGCGCACCGCCACGACGTTCGGGAGCGTCGCGAGCGCCGCGGCATCCGCCCGGCGAATCTGGACCCGCATCCCGTTGTAGGCGGACTGGACCTGGCCCAGCACGCGACCGCCCCGAGCGGCGATATCGGACTTGATGGCGTCCTGGCGTGCCTTGAGGTCGGCCTTGATCGCGTCCTTCTCGGCTCGTGAGAGCTCGCGTCCCCTGGCCTTGGCCTGGACCACGGCGACCGGGTCGCCCTCGAGCTCGACCATGACCGAGACCAGGCGCGTGTCGTCGATGCCGTTCGGCAGGACCACCGGGTCAACTGCCCCCTGGAGTGGCGAGCGCTCGAAAGCCTCGACCGACGGGTCCTGCGCATTCGCAGCCATCGGGAACACGAGCGACGCCACGCTGATCAGTAGGAGTAATCGTCGTACCACGGAATAGGACACCTCCGCTCGGGCAAGTAGAGATGACGACCGCATCGTGGCGGCCGGTCGATAGGGCGTCTCGATCCGGCTCTGAACGTATAGGCGTCTCCATCGCGGGCAGCGCTCTGGTGCCGGGCGAATGCAGCGTTGGGTCCCGGAATGCTAGGCCGGGCGAAGGGTGCCGTCAAATTGGTTATGACAGCGACTGAGGGCTTGGCCGGTCGCCGAGCAGCCGAAGCAAGAGCCGTCCCAGCGTGAGTGCGGAGATCTCGTTCAGGTCGGCTTCCGGGGTGTACTCGGTGAAGGCCGCACCGGCCAGCCGCGGGCCGATGCCGGCCAGCAGATCGGCCGCCTCGACGTAGCTCAGGCCGCCCGGCGCGGGCGCCGAGACGGCGGGAAACACCGACGGGTCGAGCCCGTCGCAGTCGAAGGACACGAAGACCGATCCCGCGGCGGCAAGCCCCTCGAGGACCCACGCAACGCCACGCTCGCGGAGCTGGCGGGCGGTGATGAGCAGGTTGCCGGCCGCGCGCGAGTCCTCCACGTCGATGGCGCGCGCCGAGCCGACGCCGCGCAGGCCGACGTGCACGATGCGCTCGACGTGCTCCATCTCCGACGCGCGGCGCATCGGCGAGGAGTACCCTCGCGGACGCCCTGCACCTCGTCGCGGAAGTCGAGGTGCGCGTCGACCTGCAGCACGGTGATCGGGCCGCGTCCCTCGAAGGCGCGCAGGATCGGGATCGGCACGGAGTCGTCCCCGCCGATGCAGATCGGCACGACTCCACGCTCGAGAATCGCGGTTACGACCTCGGTGATCCGGGTGCTGTTGCCCGCACCGTCATCGGGGTCGCCGGGCACATCGCCGGCATCCACGCAATCCCGAAGTCGCATCGGCCCATCGAGGTCGAAGTCCCAGTGGTCGTGGAAGCGGGCGAGCCGCATGGCGCGGCGCCGAACGGCGGCTGGGGCCAGGGCGCAGCCCGCGGCGGCACCGGGCCGCGGATAGGGCCAGCCGTGCGGGACGCCGAGGATCGCGATCTCGGCGTCCAGCCGCGTCGGATCGGTCTCGACCGGGAAGCCAAGGAAGCCCGTCTCCGGTGGGTTCGTCTGCACGGGGCGCAGCCTATCAGCCGCGCGCGGCGCAATCCCGGCAGCGGCCGACCAGCGTCACGTGGCCGATGTCGACCTCGAACCCGTCGCCGGCGCGAAGCGCGGCGGCGACCGAGGCAGCGCGCTTTCGCCCGATCTCCCAGGTCATGCCGCAGGTGGCGCAATGGAGATGGCCGTGCTCGGCGGTGGGGCGCACGTGGAACTCCTCGCGGCCGTCGGCGCCGTGGCCGTGTCGGACGAGTCCCAGCTCCTCGAGCACGTCGAGGGTGCGGTACACCGTGGACGGGATGGTCGCCGGATGCCGCACGCGACATCGCTCGACGAGCTCCGCTCCGGTGATGTGGCCGTCCGCCTCGATCAGCACCTCGATCACCGTTCGCCGCTGGGGCGTCCAGCGCAGCCCGCGCTCACGCAGGCGGTCCCCGACCGTGTCCCAGGGAGGCGGCAGTGGTCGCTTCGTTTCCATCACTGGTAGTCTATGCCGATCGCGGCTATTGCAAACGGTTGCAATAGATCGGACTCCTGGAGGACTGGATGTCGCAGATGCTCGCGCTCGCCGGATTTGGATTCCTGCTCGGCATGCGCCACGCGACCGATGCGGACCACGTCATCGCGGTCACCACGATCCTGAACCGCAGCAGGCGATTCTTCGACACGACGCTGATCGGTGCGCTGTGGGGGCTCGGCCACACGATCACGGTCCTCATCGTCGGCACGCTGATCATCGTCTTCAACGTCGTCATTCCGCCGCCCGTTGGGCTGGCCATGGAGTTCGCCGTGGCGCTCATGCTCATCGCGCTCGGCATCCTGAACCTGACCGGAAGCCTCAGCTGGCTGACTGAGCGCATGACGCCGCCCGCGCCGATCCACGCGCACGACCACGTGCACGGCGGGGCGTCGCACGGTCACCTGCACGGCCATGGTGCCCAGCCCGGTCTCGTCGCCACCCTCGGCCGATACCAGCTGCTCAGGCCGATCGTGGTCGGCCTGGTGCACGGGCTCGCCGGGTCGGCGGCCGTGGCGCTGCTCGTGCTGGCGACGATCCAGGACACCGGGACCGCGATCGCCTACCTCGTGATCTTCTGCGTCGGGGTGGCGGCCGGAATGGCGGTCCTGACGACCGTCATCGGGCTGCCGTTCATGGTGTCGGGGGCGCGCTCGGCCAGGATCAACCGTTGGCTGACGATCGGCTCCGGGCTGCTCTCGCTCCTGTTCGGCCTGCTCCTCGTCTATGAGATCGGCTTCGTCGGCGGGCTCTTCACCGGCGACTTCAACTGGGAGCCCGCCTAGCCGTCAGTCGCGAACGCCCTCGGCCGCCGGACTGCTGACCTCGAGCGCGTTGCCGGTCTCGAGCAGCGTCTTGAGGCCGGACAGGATCAGGGGCCAGCCGTGAGCGACACTCTTGTAGGTCACCGTCTCGCCGTCGAACTCGTCGTGGGTCAGCACGAGCAGCGACGCCGAGCCACGGGCCTCGATCGTCCAGGTGCAGCGCGACGGCGACTCGTCCATGCCTGAGAAGAGGAACGTGTGGACGAGCCTGCGCGGCGGATCGGCCTCGACGACCTCACAGTCGATGGATGCCGTTCCGTCCGGGTTGCGGTACACAAGGGGTGAGCCGGCCTTCCAATCGGATTCGACGCTGTTGCCGTAGTAGTACTGCTTCGTGAACTCCGACTCGGTGAGCGCCCGCCAGACCTCCTCCGGCGTGGCGGCGATGTAGACCTCGTAGACGTGCCTGGGTGACTCGGACATGGTTCCCTTCTCCACGCTGTGCTTGATGTCCGCCATCGCTCCCACCAGGGGCTCGGCATAGCGGCTGATCCACCGGTCCGCGATGAGGCGGATCGGCACCGGATTCAGGAAGTGGAGCTTCCGACGGCCTTCGCGGCGGGTGACCACGAGGTGCGCATCCTCGAGCACGCGCAGGTGCTTCATGACGCCGAAGCGAGTCATCTGCGGCAGCGCAGCCTCGAGCTCGCCCAGCGTCTGGCCGTCCCGCTCGCGAAGCCGATCGAGCAGCGTGCGCCGATGCGGATCGGCGAGCGCCCTGAAGACCGGCTCCAGTTCTTCCACCGGTCGACTATATGTGACCGTTTGGTCACATGTCAAGCGGCTCGGCCGGGCGTCGCACTGATGGCCGATGCGCCGCCCGCTGGGACTGTGACGCTGTCGCGCGGCGCTAGACGAAGCGCAGCTCGTCGGCCTCCGGGCGATCGATGGCGCGGGCACAGGTCGGACACCACAGGCGCGCCTCGACGGGCGTGCCGCACAGGGCGTGGCGCATCGGCTCGGCGTGGGCCGACCCGCGCGAGCCCCAATCGGCCAGCAGGCGAAGGACGCCGGCCAGCTCGAGGCCCTCGTCGGTGAGCGCATAGGTGAATCGCGGTGGTCGCTCCGAGTACGGAGTCGCCCGCACGATCCGTTCGCCCTCCAGGCGCTTCAGTCGCTCGGACAGGATGTTCGGCGCGATGCCGGTGACCGACTCCGACAGCTCCCCGAAGCGGCGCGGCCCCTCGAGCAGCGCCTCGATGAGGAGGAGGCTCCATCGGTCCCCCACGCGCTCCAGCGCGGCGGCCAGGGGGGTCTGGGCGGGAGGCATGGGGCGATCGTAGGGCATCGGCCTTGACAACGGCTGTCGAAGGAGTAACTTGCGCATTGCAAGTCACATCTTACCCTGCGGAGGCAACACACAAGCAATGACAGCCCTGGCAGACCTGGGCCGGGAGATCGGCGAGATCGCGGAGCGCGTTGGGCCGTCGGTGGTCGGGATCGGCAACCGATGGCGAGGCGGCTCGGGCGTGGTGATCGGCGAGAACCGGATCCTGACCAATGCTCACAACCTGCACGGTGATGAGGTCACCGTCACCTTCGCCGATGGACGCAGCGCCGATGCGACCGTCGTTGGCGTCGACGCCGATGGCGACCTGGCGGTCCTGGAGGCATCCACCGAGGGTGCGCCGACGCTCGCCTTCGCCGAGGGCGAGACGCCCGGCATCGGCGGTGCGGTCGTCGCGCTCGGCAACCCGAACGGGCACGGCCCGCGCGTCACCTTCGGATTCGTCAGCGGCACCGGCCGCTCGTTCCGCGGCCCACGTGGACGGCGCGTGGCCGGCGCGGTCGAGCACACCGCACCGCTCATGCCGGGATCGTCGGGCGGACCGGTCGTCGACCTCGAGGGGCGGCTGCTCGGCATCAATACCAACCGGCTCGGCAACGGCTTCTATCTCGCCATCGCGGCCGATGCGGCGCTGCGCGACAAGGTCACGGCACTTGGCCGCGGCGAGTCGCCGACCCGACGTCGGCTGGGCGTGGGCCTGGCGCCATCGCACGTCGCCCGCCGCCTGCGTCACGCGGTCGGCCTGCCGGAGCGTGACGGCCTGCTCGTCCGGGAGGTCGAGGAAGACTCCCCCGCCGCAACGGCCGGCATCGCCGAGGGCGACCTGATCGTGGCCGTCGGCGGCACCCCGATCACGAGCGCCGACGACCTGTTCGATGCGCTGGCTGGCGAGGGTGCGCTCGAGATCACGCTGGTCCGCGGTGCAGACGAGCTGAAGGTGACGGTGCCATCCTGATCGCCATGGACGATCGGGTCGCCGAGGCACTGAAGCACGGTGGGGTGATGGACATCACCACCACCGGGCGTCGAACCGGCCTGCCGCGCCGGATCGAGCTCGTCTTCCACAGCATCGACGGTCGGATCCTGATCAGCGGGAGGCCGGGCTTCCCGCGCAGCTGGATCGCCAACCTGAAGGCAAACCCGCGCTTCACGTTCCATCTGAAGCGCGGGATCCAGGCCGATCTGCCGGCCACGGGTCGGGTCATCACCGATCGCGAGGAGCGGGAGCGGCTCATCCCGGCCATCGCGGCGAGCTGGAGCTACGACCCCGCGATCATGGTCGCTTCGTCGCCGCTCGTTGAGGTCACGTTCGACTGACGCCGGGCACCTAGACTTCCCGACATGTTCGACGCGGTGCACATCGTCGGGACCGGCCGGGCCGGGGGCGCCATCAGGGCGCGCCTGGCCGAGCGCGGCCTCCGCGTCACCGATGGGCGCGACCCGGATCCGACGGCCGAGCTGGTGCTCCTCTGCGTTCCCGATCACGTGATCGGTGAGGTCGCGCAGCGCATCCCGCTCGGTCAATGGGTGGCACACGTCAGCGGAGCCACGCAGCTTGGCGCCCTCGACCCGCACGAGCGGCGGTTCAGCGTTCATCCGCTCCAGACGCTGACGCGGGAACGCGGTCCGGAGCAGCTCGACGGGGCATGGGGCGCCATCAGCGCGGAGACCGACGACGCGCTGGTTCGGGCGCGGTGGCTGGCGGAGACCCTGGGGCTGCGGCCGTTCGAGGTCGCCGATGCCGATCGCGCCCTGTACCACGCTGCCGCGGTCATCGGCGGCAACTACCTCGTCACGCTCCACGAGGTGGCGGGACGGCTGCTGGACCAGGTCGGCGCGCCGCCGGAGGCGATCGTTCCGCTCATGACTCGAACGATCGAGAACGGATTCGACCTGACCGGACCGATCGCCCGAGGCGACTGGTCCACCGTCGAGGCACATCTGGCGGTGCTCGAGGAGCGGGCGCCGGATCTCGTCCCGTTCTACCGGGCGTTGGCGGAGGCGACTCCCCGGTGAGGACGGTTCGCACCGTTGCCGAGGTTCGCGACGCGCTGCGGGCCAGAGCCGGAACGGTTGGCCTGGTGCCGACGATGGGCGCATTTCACGAGGGACACCTGTCGCTGATGCGCGCGGCGCGCGCGGCGTGTGACCTGGTGGTCGTGAGCCTGTTCGTCAATCCATCCCAGTTCGGTGCCGCCGAGGACCTGGCCCGCTATCCGCGTGACGAGGCGGCGGACGCCGAAGCGGCCGAGGCGATCGGGATCGACCTGCTCTTCGCGCCATCGGCATCGGAGCTCTATCCGGACGGCTTCGACACCTGGGTCGAGCCCGGCGTGCTGGCGACCGTCCTGGAGGGGGCTTCTCGGCCCGGCCACTTCCGTGGCGTCGCGACCGTGTGCACGAAGCTGTTTTCGATCGTGCAGCCGGACCTCGCGTACTTCGGGCGCAAGGATGCACAGCAGGTGGCCGTGATCAAGCGCGTCGTTGCCGATCTGAACCTGCCGGTCGAGATCGTGGCGGTGGAGACCGTCCGCGACCCCGACGGCCTGGCTCTCTCGTCTCGGAACGTCTTCCTGTCGCCTGCGGAGCGTGCCGCGGCGCTTGCCCTGCCGCGTGCGCTTGCGGCGGGGGCGGCGGCGCATCGATCCGGCGCCGACCCGATCGCGGCGGCGCGGGCGATCCTCGACGTCGAGCGCGGCCTGACCGTCGATTACGTGGATGTGGCCGATCTCGATGGTCCGACCCTGGTCGCCGCCATCCGCGTCGGCGCGACACGGCTGATCGACAACGTCCGGCTCTGATCTCGCGCGCGGGGCGCGTTGACAAGCGGCCGGACGCAGAGGACGCTTTGCGCATGACCGACCTCCGCGAGCCGATGGCGCTGCCCGAGGTCGGCGCGATGAAGCGCGCCGGCACCAAGATCGTGATGGTCACGGCCTACGACCACCCGTCGGCGCGGCTGGCGTCGGAGGCAGGCATCGATCTGATCCTGGTCGGCGACTCGGCCGGCAACAACGTGCTCGGCTACGACACGACCGTGCCGGTCAGCATGGACGAGGCGGTGATGCTGACCGGCGCCGTGGCACGCGCCAAGCCGCGGGCGCTGGTCATCGGCGACATGCCGTTCGGCTCCTTCCAGGCCTCCGACGAGGAGGCGGTGGCGAATGCCGTCCGCCTGGTCAAAGCCGGCGCCGATGCGGTCAAGCTCGAGGGCGCCGGACCGATGGTCGCCCGCGTCTCCGCGATCGTCGGCGCGGGCATCCCGGTGATGGGCCATCTCGGCCTGACCCCGCAGTCCGCCACCATGCTCGGCGGCATGAAGGCCCAGGGCGCCACCGCGGCCAAGGCGCGCCAGCTGCTGGCCGATGCGCGCGAGCTCGAGGGCGCGGGATCGTTCGCGATCGTGCTGGAGTCGGTGCCGGCACGCATCGCCGCCCACGTCACCGATGCGCTCGGAATCCCGACCATCGGGATCGGCGCCGGCCCGGGCTGCGATGGACAGGTGCTCGTCTGGCATGACCTCCTCGGCCTGAACGACGGACCCACACCCCGCTTCGTGAAGCGCTACGCCGACCTGTCGGGCGAGATCCGGCGAGGGCTGCATGCGTTCGCCGCGGACGTCCGGTCGGGCGCCTACCCTGCCGACGAGCACGTCTACAAGATCCCGGCCGACGAGCTTCGCGACTTCGAGGCCGGACTCGAGGACTAGGCGCCCTCGCTCACCGATGGCACCCCGCCGCGCGATGTGGCGGTCCGCACGCTCCGTTCGATCGCCTCGGACAGCACTTCCACCGCCGCGATGCCCAGTCCCATGAACTCGCCGGGCGGCATTGCCGCCCCGCTTCCCGTCGAGAGCGCGAAGACCGTGTCACCGTCGTAGAGCGTGTGAACGGGCACGATCGATCGCGCGAGCGCGTCGTGTCCCAGCTCGGCCAGGCGCCGGCACTGCGAACGGTCGAGGTCCACGTCGGTCGCGATGACCGCGAGCGTCGTCTGCTCCAGGTGAGACGGGGTCGTGGCGGGCAGGGAATCCGGCGACGGACCGGCGATCACGCGACCATCGCGTCCCACCACGCTGCCGAGCGCGTTGCAGACCGCCATCGCGGCCAGCACGTGCCCGTCAGCCAGCGCGCGGCCCGCCATGCCGACGCCGCCCATGCGCACACCGTCCGGCCCGGAGAGCTTGGCCACGGTGGCGCCCGTCCCCGCACCGATGCTGCCCTCGATCGGCTCATCGCCGCGCTCGGCCGCATCACAGGCCGCGGCACCATCGGCCGCCGTCGGCCGCACGTCGGCGTGACCGATCCCCAGGTCGTAGAGGATCGCGGCCGGCACGATCGGGACCGGTCCGCCCTCGGTCGCGAAGCCGATGCCGCGTTGCGCCAGCCAGGTCATCACGCCATCCGCGGCCGCCAGGCCGAACGCGGACCCGCCGGCCAGGCAGACCGCGTGAATCCGCTCGACGAGCGAGCCGGGACGCAGCAGGTCCGTCTCGCGCGTCCCCGGCGCGGAGCCGCGCACGTCGACGCCGGCGACGGCGCCGTCGACCGCGAGCACGACCGTGCAGCCGGTGATCGCCGTCTCGTTGGTCGCGTGGCCGACCCGCAGGCCGCGGACGTCGCGCAGGGTGAGCGGCTGCTCCATCGGCTCAGGCACTGTCGATCCAGGCCAGCAGCGCCGGCAGGTAGGCGTCGAACCGGTCGCGGTGCACCGTGTGGCCGCAGTCCATCTCGACGAGGCTGGCGTTGGCCGGCAGCGCGTCGATGAGCGCGGCGCGGCGCGGGCCGAGCGCCGAACGCTGCTCGTCGGCGAGCAGGTAGAGCGTGGGCACCTCCAGCTTCGGCGCCAGCTCGAGCACCCGAAGCCCGGTCCCGCTCCGCAGCGAGGCGAGGATCCCCTCGACGTCGCAGGCTGCTCTGCCCTTGACGTTCTGGCGGGCATCCTCCTCGAGCCAGGTCGGGTTCTCGGCAAGCTCGCGGCGAACCTCCGATTCGGGATCCGATCGCGCAGCCCGTACGTCCCGCTCGAAGGCTGCCTGGTAATCAACGTCGTTCATCCGGTCCCGGCCAGACGGATCCTCGGCCACCAGTCGTCGGGCGACCCCGGGCCTGCCCGCCACCAGCTCGATGCAGACGGCGGCGCCGAGCGAATGCCCGACCAGGAGATCCACCGGCGCGACGCCGAGGCCCTCCAGCGTGGCCGCGAGATCCGCGGCGAGGGACGCCGCGGTGGCGATCCCGTCGATCGGAGGGCTCTCCCCGTGTCCGCGCTGGTCGATGGCGATCACGCGCCAGCCGCGATCGGCAAGGGCCGGGCCGACGCGCCACCAGGTTCGCCACCAGCCGGCGATGCCGTGGACGAGCACGGCAACCGGCGCGGGGGCGCCGGGATCGGTGCCGGCGGATGGCCATTCGTGCGTTGCGAGCATGACGGGCGCGGGCATGCGTCCGATCCTAGCGGCCGCCAGTGATGCGGGCCGCGGCCCGTCGCAGTCTAGACTCGCGCGAGCATGACCACCCCAGACGCGCCGACCGCGCCGGAGTCGCCTCGCGCCACCGGCTGGTGGCTGCACCCCTTCCTGGTCGCGGCCTTTCCGGTCGTCTACCTCTTCGCGGCGAACGTGCGCGAGCAGCTCTCGCTCGAGCCACTCTGGATGCCGCTCGGCGTCGTCCTTGGCGCCGCCGCGGTGACCCTGCTGGTCGCGGTCGCAGTCGGGCACCTGCTTGGCGCCTCGCCGGCGCGATCGTCATTGGTCGCCTCGCTCCTGATGCTGCTGGCGATGACGTATGGGCATGCCTGGAACATGGTCGGCGAGCTGGCCGGGTCCCAGGGGCTGCTGCTCGGCGCCTGGGCGGTCGTGGCCGTCGCGGGAGTCATCGCGGTCGCTCGCCTTCGGCGGGGCGCCGTCGCGCGCCTCACGATGGCGGCCAACGTCGCGGCCGCCCTCCTCATCCTGGTCAATCTCGTTCCGATTGCCGAGCTGGCGATGCGCACCAACTCCGTGGGGCAGGAGGCGCCGACGGCGTCGCAGGGGGCTGGCCCGGCGGTTGGCGCGACCCGGGACGTGTGGTACCTGGTGTTCGACCGGTACGCCGGGGCACCGGCCCTTGCGGAGACCTACGGCTTCGACAACGAACCGTTCCTCGACGCCCTCCGCGACCGCGGATTCACCGTTGCGGAGGGGGCGACGGCCAACTATCTGAAGACGGCGCACAGCATTGCCTCGTCGCTGAACATGGACGAGCTCGATGCCGATGAGCTCGCCGACGAGGCCACGGCGCCCGACGACTGGACTCCGCTCTATCGGCGGCTCCAGACGAGCCACGCCGTCGAGCGTTTCCTGCACGCCCGAGGCTATCGCTACCTCCACCTTGGGCTGCGGCGCGGGGCGACCTACACGAACGACGCCGCCGACGTCGTCTTCCTGCTGGGTGGCACGACGGAGTTCAGCTCCGTCCTTGCCGATACGACCATCCTCGTGGGGCTCCAGGAGATCCTGCCCGGACGAGCTGGCGACCGGGACCGATGCGTTCTATCCGGCGCAGACCCTCTTCCAGCTCGACAAGCTCGAGGAGATCGCGGGGGCGCCCGGGCTGAACTTCGTGTTCGGACATCTCCTGCTGCCGCATCCCCCGTACGCGTTCAACGCGGACGGCAGCCGGGTCACGGCGGAGCAGCGCGCCTCGCGGACGGATGACGAGCAATACCTCGAGCAGCTGCAATACGCGAACGCCCGCATCCTGCGGCTGCTCGATCGTCTGCATGCCGGACCACCGGAGTCGTGGCCCATCGTGGTGCTCGCGGCCGACGAGGGTCCGTTTCCCCCGCGTTACGCCGCCGACGAGGTCGCCTTCAAGTGGCTGGAGGCGACGCCCGAGGAGCTCCTCCGCAAGTTCTCGATCTTCACCGCCGTCAGCGTGCCCGGCGCCGACGCGGCCGACCTCGCGGCGGCCGGCTTCAGCGACACGGTGACGCCGGTGAACCTGCTCCGGGCCGTCTTCAACGCGGCGTTCGACGCCGGGCTGCCGATGCTGCCCGACCGGAACTGGGTCTTCGTCGACCAGGGCCATATCTACGACCTCGTCGACGTGACCGATCGCGTCAGGCACTGAGCCGAATTCCACCAGGCGCGGGATAATGGGTGCCTATGGCTCAGCTAGGTGCCAAGGCGCGGGCCAGTCTGCCCGACAGCTCGTTCGCATACATCGATCCGACCGGCCGGCGGCTCCTGCCCATCCACGACGAGGCGCACGTCCGTAACGCGCTGGCCCGCTTCAACCGGGTCTCGTTCGACGATGAGGGGTCGCGGGATCGTGCGCGCACCCGGCTGCTCAAGGCCGCGAAGCGGTATGGCCTCATGCCGGTGGGATTCATCGACGGGGAGCTGCGGCCGGAGCGCCGCTTGCCGACCGGGCGTGTCAGCCTCCTGCTGGCCGACGTCGAGGACTCGACCGGCCACCTGACCGACCTCGGTGATCGCTACGAGCGGCTGCTCGCCGACGTGCGCCGCCTTCTGCGCACCGCCACGCGGCGCGCGGGCGGTTACGAGGTGGACGCGCGTGGCGACGAGTTCTTCGCCGCGTTCGCGGAGCCGGCGAAGGCGCTGGACGCCGCGGTCGGCATGCAGCGGGCCTTCGGATCGCATGCGTGGACGGACGGTCGCAACGTCCGGGTCCGGATCGGCCTGCACGTCGGCCGGCCCACGCTGACCGCCACCGGCTACGTCGGAATCGCGGTCAACACGGTGGCCCGCATCGCGGCCATGGGACACGGCGCGCAGATCCTCGCATCCTGGTCGCTGCGGGAGGCGATCGGGGATGCGGAGCGCATCGCCTGGCGCGCGGTGGGCCGCCATCGGCTGCGCGGCATCCCGGATGAGCACGAGCTCTTTCAGGTGCAGGCGCCCGACCTGGCGACCGAGTTCCCGCCGCTCCGAGCGCCGCGCTGAGCGTCGGCTGGGCAAAGGCGGATCTGGTCGGGGCGAGAGGACTCGAACCTCCGACCTCGTCGTCCCGAACGACGCGCGCTACCTACTGCGCCACGCCCCGACCGAAGGATGGCCATCCTAGCAGGCGCGCGACCGAGGGTCCAACGGTCGCCGCCGGCGACGGACAAAGGTAAATCCCGAAGGAACCGCGGCGATCGTTGAGGTGATCTCTGATCGCCAGCTGCCCCTTCGGGACGCCCCAAGCATGCCCGACCGAGTGGCTCCGGCTCAAGCCCAGTTGTCCACGAATTCGGCAACTCTTCGTCGGGTTATCCACATCGGTCCCACGAGTGAGCGGCAGCGGTCAGCCAAGCTCGGGCAGTTCCACGACCGTGGCGCTGACGATGCCATCCGCCCCGCGGATGCGGTCGAGGACCGATGCGTCGAGCGGATCGTCGACCGAGACGAACATCATCGCCTCGCCGCGCTCGGAGAGCCGCGAAAGCTCGAGCGACGAGATGTTGATGCCGGACTCCGCGAGGATGGTGCCGACGGCACCGACGATCCCGGGCCGGTCGTGGTGGCGGGTGACCAGCATCAGGCCGGCCAGCTCGGCGTCGATCGCGAAGCCGTCGAGGCCGGCGAGGTGCGGGCGCCCGTGGGCGGTCGAGCCGGACAGCTTCAGGAGCGGCTCAGCATCGGCCGGACCGACCGCCAGCTCCACCAGGGACGCCCATGGCTCCGACGAGGGCGTTCGCGTCTCACGAACGGTCAGCCCGCGCTCGCGGGCGACCAGGTCGGCATTGACCGCGTTGACGCGCTGGTCGGTCACCGCCTCGAGGATGCCGGCCAGCGCGGCGGTGCGGATCGGCGCGCACTCTCCGGCCGCGATCTCGCCGGCGTAGGTGAGCGACAGCGCGTCGAACGCACCCGGCGAGAGCTGACGGGCGAGGATCGCCAGGCGGCGGCCCAGCTCGACGTAGGGGCGGAGCTTCGGGGCCGTCTCGGGCGAGACCGACGGCGCGTTCACCGCGTACGGCGGCGTGACGCCCGCCAGCGCCATCATCACCTGCTCAGCCATCTCGACGCCGACCCGATCCTGTGCCTCGGTCGTCGAGGCGCCGAGGTGCGGGGTGAGCACGAGGTTCGGTGCGCCGCGCAGCGGGTTGTCGGACGACATCGGCTCCGTCGAGTACACGTCCACCGCGGCGCCCGCCGAGCTGCCCGGAGGCGAGCGCGTCCGCGAGGGCGCGCTCGTCGACGATGCCGCCACGCGCCACGTTCAGCACGAAGGCGCCGGGCTTCGTCGCCTCGAGCTGCCCCCGCCCGAGCAGGCCACGGGTCTGCGGTGCAAGGGGCGTGTGGACGGTGATGACGTCGGACCGATGCAGCAGCTCGGCCAGGCCGACCAGCCTGGCACCCGCCTCAGCCGCCTGCTCCTCGGTCAGGTACGGATCGCTGGCGATGACGCGCATCTCGAATCCGGTGGCACGTCGAGCGACCGCCTTGCCGATCTTGCCCAGGCCGATGATGCCCGAGGGTCTTGCCGCGCAGCTCCCTGCCGGTGTACCTGCCGCGATCCCACTCGCCCTGGCGCACCGACGCGTCGGCGTCGGGCACGTGACGGAGCAGGGCGAGCATCAGCGCCATCGTGTGCTCCGCGGCGGCGATGGTGTTGCCGGTCGGGGCGTTGACGACCATCACGCCGGCGCGGGTGGCCGCATCGACCTCGATCCGATCGATCCCCACGCTCGCGACGCCGACGACGCTCAGTCGTGGCGCTGCCGCGGAGAGCAGCTCGGCGTCGACGCGGGTCTGCGAGCGGACGATGAGCGCGTCCCAGCCACCTCCCTCCGCCAGGAGGCCGAGCACCTCGTCACGGCCGAGCCCGAGCCGGACCTCGGTGTCGTGCGCTGCGGCGAGGAGGTCGATCCCGGGCTGTGCGACCGGTTCGACCACGAGGATGCGTGCCATGGGCGGCGAGTCTAGCCGTCCGCGCGCGTCTCCAACGCGTCGATCGGGTGAGCGCTGGTCGGAGATTCTCGTAGAGTTGCGGGCTGCCGCGCGGGCACGCGTGCAGCAAGCAACTGGGTGGGAGAACGACGAACCGATGATCAGACGGCACCTCATGGCGCTGAGGGTCGCCCTCATGCTCGGCGATGGCCTGAGCGCGGTCCTCGTCTTCCTGGCGGTCTCGTTCCTGCGCTTCCGCGACGGCGACCCGACCGCACTCTGGCGCGAGATCGGGATCGACATCCGCCTCGCCGCCGTCCTCTTCGCGATCACCTGGGTCGTCGCTCTGTGGTCGATGGGCTCTACCGGCTGAGCGTCCGCTGGCGCCTGTGGACCGAGGCGCGGGACATCGCGCGAACGACGCTGCTCGTGCTGGCCCTCACGCTGTCGACGCTCTTCATCTTCAAGCAGGAGGACGTCAGCCGCCTGTTCCTCGCCTTCCTGTTCATCGCACAGCCGGCCGTCACGCTCGCCGGCCGGGTCATCCTGCGCTACGGCGTTCGAGGCGATCCGGCGACAGGGCCACGACGCGCGCTACATGCTGGTCGCCGGGACGGGACGCCTCGCCCAGGACTTCGCCGACCGCGTCGAGAGCCATCCCGGGCTGGGGATGCAGATCATCGGCCACCTGTCCGCGCCGGGAGAGCGGACACCGTCGTCACGCGGCCGATCCTCGGGAGCGTCGAGGACATCGAGGAGATCCTCCACTCCCAGGTCGTCGACGAGGTGGCGGTGTGCCTGCCGCCGACGGCCGCGCAGTACCTGGAGCCGATCACCGGGCTCGCGGCCGGCGAGGGCAAGACGGTCCGCATCCCGGTCGATCCGGTCGAGGAGATCCTGCCCGCGCGCGCTACCAGGAGGAGTTCGACGGCTTCCTGGTGCGCTCGCTGGTCCACGACGGGCAGCGCGAGGCCGGCCTCGTCGTCGAAGCGCGTGCTCGACATCGTCGGCGCCGGCGTCGGGCTCGTCGCTGCTCAGCCCGCTGCTGCTCGGCACGGCGCTCGTCGATCCGCCTGCGCGAGGGCTCGCCCGTCCTGTTCCGCCAGACGCGCGTCGGCCTGCACGGCCGCCCGTTCACGATCTACAAGTTCCGCACCATGGTCCCCGACGCCGAGGAGCAGCTCGACGACGGTCCAGCACCTCAACGAGCGCAACGGCGTGGCGTTCAAGGCCACCGAACGACCCGCGCATGACGCCGCATCGGCCGATGGCTGCGCAAGACGTCGATCGACGAGCTGCCGCAGCTCTGGAACGTGCTGACCGGCTCCATGAGCCTCGTCGGGCCGCGCCCGCCGCTTCCCAGCGAGGTGGGCGAGTACGACATCTGGCACCGCCGCCGCCTGAGCATGAAGCCGGGCATCACCGGCCTGTGGCAGGTCGAGGCGCGACACGAGCCCGACTTCGACCGATGGGTCGAGCGCGACCTCATCTACATCGACGGCTGGTCGATCTGGCTCGACCTCAAGATCCTCGCCAAGACGCTGCCGGCGCTGCTGGCCCACGGAGGTAGGTGACCGCTTCCCTGCGGTCAGGCGCTCGTCGGCTCCCGCGACGGCGAGACCGATTGGCGGCCAATGCCGCGATATGCGAAGCCGGCGTTCGACGCGGCCGCCGGGTCGATGACGTTCGGACCATCAAACAGGAGCGCGCCACGGGCCTCGTGACGGATCGCTGCGAGGTCGAGCTGTGTGAATAGAGGCCAATCAGTGCCGATGACGATGGCGTCAGCGCCGCGGCAAGCCTCGCCTGAATTGGCCGCGATGACAATGAGGGGGCGGCCGTGTAGGCCCGTTCGGCGCGAACGGCCGGATCGAAGGCCACGACCGAGTGTCCGGCGTCCAGCAGGCGCCGCGCCACATGGAGCGCGGGCGAGCCGCGGAGATCGTCGGTGTCGGCCTTGAAACTCAGGCCGAGCAGACCCACGCGGGCGTCGGCCGTCAGCTCCTCGAGTATGCGCCTGACGAATCGGTCCTGCTGTTCCAGGTTCACCTGCGAGGCGGCGCGGGCGACATGCATCGGGATGCCTCGCTGACGTCCGGCCGCGGCCAGCACCTGAAGCTCCTTCGGAAGGCAGGAGCCGCCAAAGCCAAGCCCAGGCTTCATGTAGACAGATCCGATGCGCGGGTCGAACGCGATCCCGTCGAGAACCTCCTGGACCTCGACCCCGTACTCCTCTGAGAGGGCCGCAACCTCGTTCACGAAGCTGAGCTTCAGGGCCAGGAAGCCGTTGGTGACGTTCTTGATCAACTCGGCCGCCGCGACGCTGACCTGAATGCGCGGGCCGTCGAGCCCGACGAGGAGGCGGTGACCCGCTCGAGGTGCTCGGCGCTTGTGTCGGGAAAGGTCCCGATCACGATCCGCGTCGGTTGGCGGTAGTCGCTCATGGCCGCGCCTTGGCGCAGGAACTTGGGATTCGTCGAGATCCGCTCGCCGGTGGCCCGGCCGAGCAGTCGGCGAGCCGCGCCGACATCCGGGGCCGCAACCTCAAACGCAGGGAGACATGGACATCCGGCCACTCGCATTGCGCGACGAGCACGCTCCGCAAGTGTCGCACGGCGGATTCGCCCTTCTCATTGATCGGCGTGCCCACCGCGATCAGCACGAGCTTGCACTGGCCATCACCCTGGAAGCTGTCCGTGACCCGGATGCGCTCACGGGCCAGCCGAACGCTTCGGCCGGCCAGCTCCTCGATGGCTCGACCCGCGTCGAAGCTCATCGCGCCGGCTGCGGGTCGATCTCGACGAAGGTGACGGAATGGCCCAAATCGGCAAGGTTCACGCCGGTCACAAGGCCCACGTAGCCAGCGCCGACGATCGTGACGTTCATCGCGCCGCAGGGTACAAGAGCCACCGGGTTCCTACTGACCGGCCACTAACCGGGCCGGAGCAGGACCGGCCGACGCCCGTGGGCCGTTCAGCGACGAGGCGCCGGCAAGGCCTCGGCGCCAGCCGATGGCGATGGCGATGGCGATGGCAAGCTTCACCAGCGCGGATCCTCGTCGCTGAGGGCGGCCCAGAAGGACCGCCATGCCCTTTTGCTGCCCTGGGCTGCGCAGCCCAACCCGAATGGCGCAGCGCTCGCAGCCATAACAGAACGATCGCCAGGGCAGAGCCTGAAGGGCCGTACCATTTCCGGGAGGTACTGCCGCATCGATCGAGAGCGAAGCGGCCCAAATGGATAGTCACCCGCGGTGCTCGCACCACGGACATGCGTCACGACCGCCGATGGCACGTACCGAATCGCCATCCCGCGCGCCGAGGCGCGCCGGCAGAGGTCTGCATCCTCGAAGAACACGAAATACTGCTCATCGAAGCCGCCGAGCTCCCAGAACGCCTCCCGCCCGATCGCGAAACAGGCGCCGGTTACGAAGTTCGTGTCGAATGCTTCGTGGGCCACCTCGACACTCGCATACTCTCGAAGGAATCGCGTTCGGCGAACCAGGGAGCCTGCCAACGGCAACTTGACGAGCCACCATCCAATGACGTGGAGGCCCAGGTCCTCGGACGGCGATGTCGCTGGGGACCGGCAGAAGGCCGGCGGAGTGCTCGACGACGCCGTTGGGACCGATGAGCCTGGGCCCGATCACGGCGCGTCCGTCGAACCTCGTAAGCTCGGCAAGCAGGTGATCGGCGGCCTCCTTCGTCAGTTCCGCGTCGCTGTTGAGAAACAGCAACACATCCGTCGAGACGCGCCTAGCTCCAACGTTGGCCCCAGCGCCGAAGCCTACGTTCACGCGGTTGTCGACCACCACCACGCGCGGGTCCCCGATTGAGCGTAGGCGCCGCGCCGTGTCGTCACCCGACTGGTTGTCGACGACGACCACCGCGTCCGCAGCCGCGTCGAGAGCGCTGCGCGCGGCGGCAATTGTCAGGCCCGGAGTCCGGTAGCTGACGATCACGACCGCGAAGCTCTCCGCTGTCACGGAGCGTTCGGCCGCTGCTTCGCGAGCGCCCCGCCTGCCGCGGTCACGGCGTGGTCATCACCGGCGTCAGCGGAGGTGGCTCCTTCGGCACCGAACAGGCTCAAGAGACATCTCCTTTCGAGGCCGTGATTGTTCGACGCGATCGCGCACACGCCACGTCAGCAGTGGCGGCGATCAGGCGAGGTCAGGGACCGACGCGGGTCTTAGTCTATCGACGAGCCCGCAATGGGTTCGCATTCATGCAATGGCGTAGCCGAAGATTCGCCGCAGGCCGGACGAAGCGGGTAGTCTGTGGAAAACGCTGCGGCATGCCGTGCCGCCACGTCCATCCCTGAGGTTCGACCGCACATGCCGCTGAAGGGCGTCGTTCTGGCAGGCGGTAGCGGGACTCGACTCTTCCCGCTAACCCTAGTCACCAACAAGCACCTGCTCCCGGTTTACGATCGGCCGATGATCTTCTACCCCCTTGCCACGCTTGCCGACATGGGGGTACGCGAGACGATGGTCGTCGTTGGCGGCCGATCCGTCGGCGACGTGCTCGAGCTGCTCCACGACGGTACGGACTTCGGTCTCGATCTCTCGTACCGGTATCAACGCGGCGCACTCGGGATCGCCCATGCCCTGGGACTCGGCCCGTCCCTTCGCGGGCAACGATCCGATCGCCGTCATCCTGGGCGATAACATCGTCCATGGCTCCCTGCGATCGATCGCCGAGGCCTTCGTGTCCGGCGGCGCCGATGGGGCCGCAATCTTGAAGCGGGTTCCCGACCCGGAACGATTCGGCGTGGCGGAATTCGATCGAGACGGTCGCGTCGTCGGTTTCGAGGAGAAACCAAGCCGACCCAAGAGCGACCTCATACCGATCGGCATCTACTTCTTCCAGCCGGCGGTCTTCGACATCCTGTCGGAGCTCGAACCGTCCGGTCGGGGGGAGTTCGAGATCACCGATGTCCTCAACACCTTCATCGAGCGCGGCTCATTCATGACCTACGAATTCGCTGGCGAGTGGCAGGACGCAGGCACAGTCGAGTCACTCCTGGCTGCAAGCAGCTTTGCCTCCGGCTTCGCCGCAGAGGTGCCGAGCAGGGCTTCGGTAGGGCCGGAGGCAGTGGGTGCCCCCGAGCACGTGGATCCGCGCACGGTGCGCCCGTGAGCCGACCACGTCAGCTGCTCGTGACCGGCGGTGCCGGGTTCATCGGCTCGACATTCGTGCGTCAGATGCTGGCTCGCGATCCCGAATTGCACATCGTGGTGCTCGACAAGCTCACCTATGCCGGGAACCTCGCGAATCTCGAAGAGGTGGCCCAGGACCCACGCTTCCAGTTCGTGCATGGCGACATCAACGACGCGCCCTTGGTCAACGACCTTGCCGCCAAGGCCGACGCCATCGTGAATTTCGCCGCCGAGTCGCACGTCGATCGCAGCATCCTGGTGTACTCAAGCCTTCATCGCCACGCAGGTGAACGGTACCCACGTACTTGTGGAAGCTGCGCACCGCCATGGCTGCGCTCGCTTCCTCCAGGTCGAGCACAGACGAGGTCTACGGTGAGATCCCGGAAGGATCGGTACGCGAGGATGCGCCACTGGAAGCCACGCTCACCGTATGCGGCGAGCAAGGCTGCGGCCGACCTTCTCGTCCTGGACCACCACGACGCTTTATGACACGCCGGTCGTCGTCACGCGGGGGAGCAACACCTATGGACGACACCAAGATCCCGAGAAGCTGATCCCCTTGTTCGTGACGAACGCCATCGACGAGGAGCCGCTGCCGATCTATGGCGACGGGTTACAGGTCCGGGACTGGCTGCACGTCGACGATCACGCGGCCGCTATCGCGCTAGTCCTCGAGCGGGGTGTTTCCGGTGGCATTTACAACATCGCGGCTTCTGAAGAGCGGACGAACTTGGATCTCACGAAGCGAGTGCTTCAGCTACTTGACCGACCCGCCGACCTCATGCGACACGTGACCGACCGACCCGGCCATGACCGTCGGTACTCGGTCGACGCCGGCCTGCTCCGCTGGCGGGGGGCGGCAGCTGCGTTGGAGGCTGGATGAGGGCCTGGAGCATACGGTGCGCTGGTACGAGGAACATGCCAGAGGGTGGGAAGGCCCCTGAAGAGGTGGCGAGTACCTCGAGCTGCTGCCCGACGCCGGTCACGGGGCGCGGCTGGCCGACATTCGCCCGAAGGAGGCGGGGCCCTGAGTCCGCGTCGCGATGGTCGGTGCTGGCGGCCAGCTGGGCGGCGAGCTGGTGCACGCCTACCGCGCGGTCGGCGACGACGTCCTTCCGCTTGCCAGGCCCGAGGTCGACATCGAGGCGCCCTCATCCCTCGGCGTCGTCACCGATTGGCGGCCCGAGATCGTTGTGAATGCCGCGGCCTGGACAGACGTCGATGGCTGCGCACGCGATCCGGAGCGTGCCATGCGCCTCAATGGCGATGCCGCGGGCACCGTGGCCGCGACCGCTGCGGCCGCGTTGGAGCGTTGATCGTGCAGGTGAGCACCAACGAGGTCTTCGACGGCGCGCTGGATCGCCCGTACCGTGAAAGACGACCGCCCCACGCCCATCAATCCGTACGGCGCCGAGCAAGTTGGCGGGCGAAGAAGCGGTTGCCGCGGCCAACCCGCGTAGGCTGATCGTTCGCACCGCGTGGTTGTTCAGCCCTGGTTCTCGGACATTTCCGGCTCGCATCCGGGCCGCAGCCGAGCGCGCGAAGGCGGCGGGCGAGCCACTCCGTGTCGTCTCTGACGAGATTCGGAAATCCCACCTGGGCCGCGGACCTGGCTCGAGCGATCGTGGATGTCTCCAGCGCGGGGGCTGCGCGGCGACGCGCCAGCAACTGCTCCATATCGCCGGCTGGCCTGCGGCGTCGCGACTCGAGTGGGCGCTCGCTTCGCTGGCGGACATGCAACGCGAGGTCCGAGTCGACCCGATCACGCTCGCCGAGTACCCGCGTCCTGGACGAGTGCCGCCGCGCGCGGTCCTGGATATCGAGCTCGCGCGCCGGCTCGGGGTGACCCCGTCTGACTGGCGGAGCGCGACAGCGACACTATTCCGAGCCGGGAACGTCGTGCGTGATGCGTGAACTGACGACCAAGCTGAGCGGGCCCCGACTGTTTGAATTGGACCGGTTCGGCGACGAACGCGGGACATTCATGGAAGCCTGGCACGACGATCGGCTTCGCGGCGCTGGGCATCACCGACCGCTGGGTCCAGGACAACCACTCGACCTCGCGCCGTGGTGTGCTTGCGCGGGCTTCACTTCCAGGTGGATCCGGGACAGGCGAAGCTCGTCCGCGTGGCGCTGGGCCGCGCCTTCGATGTGGTCGTCGACGTCCGGCGCGCTTCCGGCGGATTCGGGCGTTGGGAGGCTTTCGAGCTCGTGCGCCGAGGCGCCGCGGGTCCTCTATGTGCCACCGGGCTTCGCGCACGGGTTCTGTGCCCTGGAAGACGACACGCATCTGCTCTACAAGGTGAGCGCTCTACTACGATCGCGTCCCGCGAGCGTGGAGCTGGCGTGGGACGACCCGGACGTGGGCGTCGACGTGGCCGGTCGCGCAACCCGATGCTCTCCCCGCGGGATCGGCTTGCTTCCGGCCCTACGCGAGCTAGAAGCATCCGGAGACCTACCGTAGGTGGCCAGTACAACGTCGCGCCGAGGGCGCAGACGAGCGCCGCTTCATGGACTGGTCACACGGCCCGCGAGTCGTACACCCGGGCAACCGGTGACCGTGGCCGGAAATTCGTGCACCGAGGTTCGGAACCCGTGGTGATCCAATTGTTCTGGGGAGGTCGTCTCCAAAGTCAGTGTGGACGACAATCCCTTCACGGCGGATGGGGTCCCCGTGGTAGACGTTTGCGAGGCCGGCCCGGCTCTGTCGTAGGCCGTCGGCCGATGTACGGCACGCTGAAGATGTGCCGACCGCCGCGGACGCAATACCCGGCGGACCTCCGCGAACCCCCGCCAAGGATCTACGACGTGCTCGAAGAGCTCGCTTGTCAGTACCAAGTCAAAGCTGCTTTCTGCGAACGTTACGACGTGTGATGTCCTCGGTGTCGACGCCCGCGTATCAAAGCGCCCGGAGTCCCGCCGTCGAAGTACTCGGAGTAGAGGTACGAATTCGCCCGCGCTCGCTGGCGTGCCGTAAAGACGCCGAACGCTGCGGGCTCGATAGACGTCCGCGCCCTCGATCGCGGGTTCAGCGACTGCGGCGACCATGCGCATCCGGAAGTTGCGACCACACCAAAAGCAAAAGTAGTTCTCGCGTGTGGCAAGGGCGTCCAGCACTGGGCTCTCGTACGGCCAAAGCGCCATGCGCCTCTTCAATGACCGGTTGCTGCAGACGAGGAACGCTGCTCTCCGGCCACATGAGTCGCAGGTGCCGCCGCGATCGAGCGGGCCTACGCGGTAGGCTCGACGCCGGGCGCGTAGCACCCCGACGCGCAAACCCTGAGCGCGTCCATGCTCAGGCTCGGCCAAGGAGATGCCCACGCGCGAATCCTATCCGACACGCATGACCCCGTCTGAGTCTGCTCATATTGGGCCGGGTCCTGGGATCGCCAGCAACTCAAATGGGGTGGTCCGCACGAGGGTAAACTCTCGCAAGCGGCCAATACCTATCGCCTGCGAGGAATCTCGGTGAAGCTCATCGTCATGATCCCCGCCTACAACGAGGAGGCGACGATCGGTCGCGTCATTCGCGAGATCCCGCGTTCGTTCGACGGCATCTCGAAGGTCGAGGTGCTCGTTTGCGACGACGGTTCGCAAGACGGCACGGTGGCGTGCCGCGACGGCTGCCGGCGCGGATCACATCGTCAAGCTGCGGCGCAACTTCGGCCTGACGACAGCATTCAGCACCGGGCTCCAGGCGTGCCTTGCTCTGGGCGCCGACATCATCGTCAACACGGACGCCGACGCGCAGTACGACCCGCACGAGATCGCGAACGCTGATCGCGCCGATCCTCGCCGGCGAGGCGGACATGGTCTCGGGCAACCGGCAGGTCGGGCGAGCTCGACCACATGCCGCCGCACGAAGAAGTACGGCAACCGCGCTCGGCAGCTGGATGCTGCGGGTCGTCGCCGGAAGCCCGGTGCAGGACGCATCGAGCGGCTTCCGCGCCTTCAGCCGCGAGTGCGCCCTCCGGCTGAATCCGTACATCGGTCACACGTACACGCACCAGACCCTGATCCAGGCCGCGCACAGCGGGATGGTGGTGATGGAGGTGCCGGTCGCGTTTCGACGGTCGGCGCGCGAGGGGGGCAGCGTCCGCGCCTGATCGGCGGCGTCGGATCGGCACATTCTGAAGTCACTCGCGACCATCGTCCGGAGCCTGACGACGTATCGGCCACTCGCCGTCCTCGGGCGGCTGGGCCTCGCTCTTCATCCTGGCGAGCGGCGCGATCCTCCTCATTCCGCTCACGGACTGGATCGCGCAGGGCCACACCAGGCGGCCACCTCCAGTCGCTGATCGCCGCAGGCGTGCTCGGGCTGGTGGGACTCCAGCTGCGTGGTCCTCGGGCTGCTCGCCGACGCGGTGAGCGCCAACGCGCAGGCTCACCGAGGAGGTGCTTTACCTGCCTGAAGGCCGAGCGCGTAGGCGAGTCCGCGGCGGTCCCGCCGTTCGAGCCGATCCAGGAGAGGCCGGGGGTCGCGACGCCCGCGGGACTGAGGATCGCCTCTAAGGCAGAATCGGACCGCGGCGTGCCGATGACGAACCCCACCGCGGACATCGCTCACCGCTGAGTTCGGCCCTCTGTCGACTCTGCTTCGGAGCGCACGATGGCACGCAAGGATGGCGCGGTTCCGACCGAAGATCCCGGAAGCGAGGAGAGCGCCGACCCTGCGCTTCGGTCCACATGATCACTCCTAGTTTTGCTACCAAAGGCATGCCAAACACTGGAAGTTGGCAAGAGCTCCGACTACCACACGGTGGGGAATTGGATCAGTGACGGCGGAGGGCAGAGGGTCGACCGTTTCGCATGACACGGCGAGGCCGCAGAAGGCGACGCGTCCCCTCTTCGTCACGCGCAAATTTCCACCGTCCGTTGGCGGCATGCAGACGCTCGCGGCCGGCGTCTGGAAAGCTCTTGAGCGCGGCGCACCCGGGGCCCGGCTCATTGCTCATGGGGGAAGCAATCGCATGCTTCCGGCATGGCTGCTCAGCGCGTTGCCCCGGGTCGCGGCGGCGACCGGCGGCCAGAACGTCGACTGTGCACTTACCGGGGATGCGTTGATGTATTCGCTGTGCCGGCCGATCTTCGTCGCCAGGCACGTTCCGAACGCCACGATGATCATGGGGCTCGACGTCACATACTCGAATCGCCTGTACCGGATGATCGTTCATCCGGCACTCAGGCGCGCCCCGCTGGTCATTGCGATCAGCCAGGCGACGGCCGAGGCGGCGGTCGCGATCGGCGTCCGAAGGGAGCGCGTAGCGGTGGTGCGCCTCGGTATCCCTCCTCCATCGGTGCATCATGGGAGCCGACAACACGCCGCGGAGGATCTACGCCGGCAGCTCGGCATCCGCGCCGACCAGGTCATCCTGTTGACGGTCGGACGGCTTGTTCGGCGCAAGGGTGTTACCTGGTTCGTGCGCCACGTGCTGCCGCACCTGCCCTCGAGCGTCACCTATCTCGTCGCCGGCGAAGGACCCATGGCCGACGAGGTGGTGCGGTTGGTCGCGGAGCTTGGACTCGGCAACCAAGTTCGCCTCCTCGGGGCGGTCGATGAAGACGATCGCGAACGCCTGCTGCTCGGTGCCGACATGTTCGTGCAGCCCAACATTCCCGTGTCGGGTGACATGGAAGGCTTCGGGCTGGTTCTCCTCGAAGCTGCGATGCGCGGCACGACTACGGTAGCGAGTGGAATCGATGGGATCGTCGACGCTGTGGTCGACGGTCGAACGGGATTCTTGGTGCCGCCCGGAGATGCACAGGCCTGGACGGAACGCATCAGCGCCCTGGTCTCGAGCCCCAGCGAGCTGCCCGGAATTGGAGCCAGATTCCAGCAGGCGTCTCGGGCGCTATTCAGCGAAGAGCAGATGAGCCAGGAACTGCTGGGTCTCTTGAGCGGCGGCATCTCCGCCTGACCTCTAGCGCGCCGGCTGCGCGGATCAGTCGAGCCTCTCCCGCCGACCACCACCGATCAGTTCTCGCACCTCCCTCAGCGTGACTTCGCGAATCCCCAGTAGCAGCGCGCCCGAAAGCATGCCTAGGGCGGCATACACGATCAGCAGATTCGCACCCTCTGCGGAAAGCAGCCAGGCGACGGACCCCACGACGATTGAGACGATGCCCACCCGCACCAGAGACGCGAGGGGAAGCGAGCCGGGAATGGTGCGCCACAGTGTGAGCGCCATGCCGGTCAACGCGACAAGCGATCCGATGAGCGTTGCCGTCGCGGCACCTTCGACGCCTGCCAAAGGAGTGAGGACGAGGCACGCGACCGCGGTCACCGCCAAACCCGCCACGGAAAACGACGCTGGCGATGCGACGCGGCCGACGCCGCCGAGAATGCCCGCCACGATCGATGCCATGGCCAACGCGGCCATCGCCGGGCTGAGCACGGCGAGAACCGCGCCCGCCGGGCGATAGCTGGCCGAATAGACGAGCTCGACTAGGGCCGTGCTCGTCGCGAGAATGATGGCGGCCATCGGAATGACGATGATGAGCGCCCAGCGGAGGGCACGCGACGCCGTCGCCGCCGTCGCCTCGACTCCGCGCCGGCCGGCGCCGGCGACGGCCGGCAGAATGATCGCGGCGAGGCCCGCTACCAGAAACAGCGGGATGCGGGCGATGTTCTGACCGGCGGCGTAGTAGCCGGCAGCATCCGGGCTCGCGACCATGGCCTTGACGAAGAAGATGTCGACATTCATCAGGCCAGTCGAGGCGAGCGCATACACCGACAGCGGGCCGGCAAACCTGACGAGCTGGCGGGACGATACTGACGACCGCGGCGCCCACAACCGGTGCCAACCCACCATCACGCCCAAGCAGGCGGCGACGATATACCCGACGAGCGCCCCGGGGAGCTTGAACGCGTACGCGAGTCCGATTGCGCCCACGGCCTTCGTGACGGCATACGTCGCCTGCGTGATCGCCTGCCTGGTGTAGAAGCGACGGCCGTTGTGAAACGCGATGAGCAGGGTCAAGAGTCCATACGGCGGGAGGACGAGCGCGCACAACAGGAGCGGCCCAATAAGCTGGGGGTCGCCGAGGAGCGCGGCAATCGGCCAGGCGCCAAAACCCAGGCCGACCATCAAGAGCAGCGCTGTCCCCAGCTGCCAGCTCGACCCCGCGCCGCAGCGTACCGTCGGCCGATGCCGGATCCTGCGCCGTGGCACGCGCGACCGCCTGCGGGACCGCCCCCTGGACCACGTTCAGGATTGTGAGGAGGCTGATTGCGACCCCGAAACGACCGTAGTCTTCGGGCCCCAGCAGTCGACCGAGCCAGACGTTAACCACATAGCCAGAGGCCATGAAGACTCCGGACGCGAGCGTGGCGGCGATGACGCCGTGGCTGATCGACTGAGGACGGCCCGGCGCGATCCGCGCGCCTCGCAGCGTCACGAATCTCCGCTCACGGGTTGGCTGAGAGCAGGCGGAGGCCCCGCACCATGATGCCGAGGGTGCGCTCGTCCGGGGATCCTTCGATGACGTCTGCCGGGACGAACGTGGACGACTCGAGACGAATCTCGGCTTCATCGCCCGACGTCGGATGTCGCCGGCAGGTCGAAGGTGCGCTGCCATTCTCCGCTTGGGACGTATCCGTTGAACAGGCTGTGGTCGTTGTAGAGGATCTCGATCGTTGCGCCCAATGGACCGGTGCACAGGAGATCGATGGCAAGTCGATCAGGGACCTCGCCTTCGGGGATCGGGACGCGCATGCACGGCATTTCCATCGGTCCATCGCGCGGTGCCCTCAGCCTCGGTCGGATAGAAGCCGGTCTCGACGACGAGCCAGTGATTCGACGGGCCGAGCTCGCTGTCCAGCGTGTTGAGGCCGGTTACCGCCACGAGCGCCAACCGCATGTCGCGGCTGGCCACCTGCTGAGGCACCGGTTGGACGGTCGGGGTCATGAGCTCGAACTGCTGGTTCATCGAGGCCACGATCTCGCCCTCGAGCCAGCCGACGCGATCGCCTGACGCGACCGCAAGGACCGGCTGGCTCGGGGACGCCATCTCGGAGCCGAGAGAGCAGCTCATCGCGGCCGCCCTCCTCCTCGTACGACACGGCGAGCACCGGTTTGTCGAAGCTCATGAACAGCGCAGTCCCGAACGTGCGAATGTCGGTGAGGTTGAGGGGGCCGATGAGCATCTGGTCAGCCGGGATGTCCGCAGCGAACTCCTCGAGAGCGGAGTACACGCCGGAGCGTTCCGCTACCGAGTACATCGGCATGCCGATCCAGGTAGGACTGAACCGCAAGCGCCAGCGCCGCGACGCCGATCAGGACACGCCGCCAGGGCGACGGGACCCGTGACACGATCATCCAGCCGAGGGAGGCCGCGAGCACGATCGCGGCCGGCAGGATGATGGGCATGAACCGACGGATCGCCCAGAAGTGGTCCGGGGTGATGGACTGATTCCAGAAGTACATCGCGCTGAATCCGCCGATCATGACGAGGACGGGAAGCAGGTAGACCATCCGATGGCGAACAGCGAACGCCATCGCGATCACCCACTGCACGATTGCCATCCACAACACCACCGGGGTGACGTACGACCGCGAGGTTGCGCATCGCATCCTCCACGTGGCTTCGGAAGGGCACTGGGGTGTCGACGGGGAGGATCTGGAACGGCCCGACCCGCGGTCGAATGAAGATAGGCGTACCCCGCGAGCAGCAGAACGATGACGGAAGCGACGACCAAGGTCCGAGTTGCCGGCAGCACGCTCATGGCGAGGGCACGGATGCGCCGAACACGGCTCAGGGCAAACATCATGGCCGCAAGGACCGTCGCGACGACGATCGGCACCAGGAAGGGGAGGTGGATGACGACGTATGGCCTGGAGAACGCGACGTAGTAGGCAGTCGCGATACCGAACATCGGCAGGGCCGCCGCGTAGAACGCCACGGCGCGAGTGCCGAACTGTCCATCTCGAGCGAGCAGCGAGGCGACTGTATGACCGACGATGAGCAGCGGCAGCAGCACGAAGCTGTCCACCCGGACCAGCGCCATCATGCCGATCGCCACTCCGGCCCAGGCTGCGGCGGCTCTCGGCCTGACTGGATTCGGCGCGGCCAGCAATAGCAGTCCGGTTACTGGCGAACAGCTGGGTCATCGGCTCGGTCAGGGTGTTCCGCACGACCCACACCTGGCCCGGGTCGAAGGCCAGGAAGAGCACGGCGAGGACCGCAATTCCCTCGGGCATGTAGCGCCGCGCGAGCGCGAAAAGTGCCGCGAGCGCGACGACGGCGAGCACGGCATTGAGTCGCAGCAATCCGCCATAGCCGAAGGCCGCGAATGCCTGTGCGAGCCACGCCGGATAGACGTGTGCGAACTGGACGGTCAGCGTGGGCGCGGTCGAATAGACGCCCGAGTAGCCAACCCATCCTGGCGGCAAGGGCGTCGGGGTCGAGATTCCGTCGGGGTACGGGATGTCAAGCCGGCCGTGATGCGCCATGTAGATGGCGTGGTTGGCGTAGACGGCCATGTCGCGCCCGCCGGCCATCGGGTCGGTTGGGGCCGCGAGGTACAGGACCGCCGCGGCGACAAGCCCGCGCCAGGAAACGACGACCCGAACGCGCGCGTCAGCCGGACCAATCGCTGGGTAGGCGCGGCTTGGCCACGAACCACCCACGCCACACACACGATCCAGCCGATCGCGCCAAGAAGCGGCGGGTGAGTACACCCTGAAGATCAGTGTTGCCATCAGCGGAACCGAACACACCGCGATGCCGGCGCAGGTCACGATTGCGAGGCGCGCAGGCGCTCCCGCACGAATCGGGCAGCGTCCGACAGCCAGCACGCCGGCTACACGGCACGACGAGGAAGAAACCGGCGGCCACTACCGCCGGCAACACCTCGACGATCACTGAAGGGTCAACGAGATCGGAGCAGTTCCTGCCGCCAGCGGCGAGGCAGAACGCAATGGGATCGGCGACCGCGGCCAGGAGGGCCCCGCAAAGCGATGCCGGTCGCCGACGGTGCCGAACCGTCCGGAGTCACGCTCGGGGCCACGGCGGGACGAAGACCACCTGCGCATGGTACGCGGGCTACGGCTTACCTGAGCGCCGCCGTCCGGCTCACGGTTGCTCGGCCTGGCGCGCCTCCGATGCACAACCATCGCGATGCCCTCAAATCAACCCGCGGCCGTCGAGGAACGCGTTCCACTCGGACCGAAAGCGCGGCGCGTCAAAGCGGCGAGCCCGCTCCCGGAGGACAGCCGGATCGATGCGGAGGTCGTCGACCTGTAGGATGGCATCCGCGAAGCTGATCCGGCTCCTGCCGTTCCACGAGGATGCCGGTGACACCATCTTCGACCGTTTCGGTGACACCACCACTCCCGTAGGCGATCACAGGCTTGCCGGCGGCCATCGCCTCGACAGGGCGCGATTCCGAAGTCCTCGATTCCAGGCGTCAGGTACGCGTGGCAACGCGTGAAGAGGTCGAGCAGCTCCTGACGGTCGACATGACCCCGGAACGTTACCGACGGACCGGCCAATGCCTCCAGCCGATGCGTCTCTCCGGACCCTCGCCGACGACGATGAGCTCTCGCCCGAGTGGCCGTGCATGCCCGAACGGCAACGTCGACCCGGCGGTACGCAAGGAGCCGAGCGGCGATGAGGAGGAAGCCATCATCGCGTGTGCCGAGCGGGATCTCGTCGACCCGCACGGGCGGATAGATCACCGCATCGACCTCGCGCCGCCACGTCCGTTCGATGCGCTCCGGCGACCGTCCGGGAGATCGCAACGATCGCCGTCCGGCCGTCGCGCCGTCCACCGATCCCAGCGCTGCATCACCGGTCGCAACGAGTCGAGCTGCGGCCTTCGCCGGGGCGGGGTAGCTCGATTGCGACAGATACCGTCTCGAGGTCCCACGCGTAGCGCATCGGCGTGTACACGTACGAAATGATGGACCGCATCCTCCCTCGTTCGAACGGCCTTCGAGAAGGCGATCGAACTGCTCAGCACGAGGTCGGCCTCGACCTTGATCGCCGAGAAGTACGCGGCATACAGCGGGAACAGCGAGCGGAAGTGCGATCGAATGCGCGAGGTAGCGCGCTGGAGCGGCCAGGTCCGCACGCGCTCGGGCGGAAGGCGCGCGCCGAACCGGTCTGGAGTCGAAGAAGGTCGTGTGGAGCGGAGGCCATCGGGAAACATGTGCGCGAACTCGATGGCGCACTGCTCCGCTCCGCCGTCGGCGACGAAGAAATCGTGGACGATCGCGGTGCTCATCGGCCGGCGGGGGGCGATGCCTGGGTGTGTCGGGCGAGGAGCGCCGGGGCGCTCGAGGAACCATAGAATCACCGCTCGAGGATGCCTCACCGATCACGCACGGGGAACATGACAGACTCCCTCGCCACTGTACGGCCACAGGTGCGTGACGCCCGCACGAAAGGCGCTCTCGCGGCCATCTTTGGGAAAAGGGGGGGGGAGGTGCCCTCGGCGCCATCGTGGCACTCGCCATGGGTGTGGCCGGCCAAGACGTCACCCTCGTGCCGCTGGCGATCGGCCTCTGCCGTGGCACTCATGCGTGGTGCCGTTCCCGGCCGCCGATCGGCTTCTTGCCCTGTCGCTGATCGGGACCATGCCGCTCATCTGGAGCGATCCCCTTCCGAATGTGCCATTAGCTGCTGGAGTTCTCGTCATCGCTCTCGTTCGTATTGCGCCGATTGGAAACGGCGGGTGATCCACCCACGGGCATGGATCGTCCTCGCCGCGGTGTGGTCACCACTCGTTGTCGGGGTCGCCCTCGCGCACTGGCCTCCGGTGTCCGTCTGGCTCCGGCCGACGGCGCTGCTGGGCGCTCGGTGCAGCCGCAGCGGTCCTGGGCGTGCTGGTGTGGCGGGACCAGAAGGGACGCCAGCGATGGCTGGAAGGCATCACGCTTGGCGCGCTGCTCGGTCGCCGTTTCCGGATTGGTGGTCTTCAGCCTCCAGTTCTTCATGCCGGTCGCGGCAGTCGTGGATCGCTTCGCGGACGTGCAGGGAGCACTGCGAGGAACGTCGGCCGCTGAGACGTTCCGGGTCCAGAACAACTGGTTGATCCCCGGCGAACCCGTTCACCCTGAGGGCCATCTCCCCGTTGTTCCCGTCCCCCAACAACCTCGGCGCCTACCTCGGCATCACGACGCCGATCGCCTTCGTCCTGTCGCTGTCTCACCCGAGGCGGGGATGGCGCCTGGTCGCAGTCGCGGCCACCGCACTGGCCGTATCGCTGGTGGTTCTCACGTTCTCGCGAAGCACGTGGCTGGCGACCGCGGGGTCGCATGCGCGCTGATCGTCGGGCTGATCGCGCTCGGCGATCGCTCCGCCCGTCCTTCGTTCGGCGTTCGCGCCAACGCTCTGAAGCTGACGCTCGCGCTTGCGCTGGTGGGGCTCGTCGCGCTCTACATCGGTGCGGCGGCGGGGAGCACCACGATGTGGGATCGAGTGCTGAACCCCCTCGGTGACGAGAGCGTGACGGATCGCCTTAACACCAACGCGGACGCCCTGGAGGCCCATCGCCGCGAGCCCTCTGCGCGGGGCGGGTCTCGGGAACTGGCGCGCGGCGATCCCGGAACATCAGGAGGACGTGGCCTATATCCATAACGTCTACCTGGAGTATTCCGTCGCCGTGGGCATCTTCCGGGGCCTCTGGGCAGTGATGGTTGTGACGTGGTACCCCTGGTCGCGGGCGCCGCCCTGATCCGCAGTGGGCCTCGACAGAGAATGAGCGTCTGCTCGGGGTGGTCATCTTGGCCGTCTTTGCCTTCGCCGCGGTTCACTTCATGTTCGATGACAACCTGTTGAACCCCCAGTACGCGTGGCTGCTGTCGTTCATGTTCGGGGGAAGCGTGGCAGCCGCGTGGGCCATGGCGGGTCATCCCCGTGGCCGCCGGTGACTCCGGCGTCGGGTCGTAGCCGGCGAGTGTCACTTCGCATCCTGCACGTCGACCACTCGGCGGTCCTGGGTGGCGCGGAGCGTTCGATCCTGGAACTTGCCGCCGCCCAGGTCGCGCTGGGGCATTCCGTCACGGTGGCGGCAGGGGGGGAAGGTCCATTCGCCCGAACGGCTGCCGAGCGTGAAGTCGACGTGATATCGCTCGACCTGCCACGCGACTACGTCGACGCTCCCGCCGCGCCGGGGATTCGAGGGGCCATCCGCGCCGGCCTCTCTCTCGTCGAAGCGAGTCGCCTCATCTCAGGCGCCATTCGCACGGTCCGGCCCGACGTCGTGCATGTCCACACCCGCAAGGCGCAGCTCGCGACGGTCGCCATGCCTCGACACCCGCGGCCGGTGCTGTTCCACCTTCGGGACGCCCTTCCTGTGTGATCGCATCCTCCGGCTACCGATGGTCCTCGCCGTGAGGCGTTCCGCGCACGCGGTCGCACTGACATCGTGGATGACCGAAGACTACGAACGCGCGGGGGCAACGCCGCGAAGCGGCACAATCGGAGTCGTGCCAAGCGGAGTGGATCAACGACGTCTTGCCGAACTGGCGACTCCGTGGCTGGACGGGATCGCTGCGCCGCGCATCGGGTTCGTCGGCCAGATCGCCTCGTGGAAGGGTCCCCACCTCATCGTCGATCTCGCTGAGCTGATCGGCCGCCGATACGACGCGTCCTTCCACCTGGTCGGCGAGGTGCTCTTCCCCGAGGCCGAGCGACGGTATGGCGACTGGCTGAAGGCAGCGGGTCGAGTCGTCCTCGGCCCGTGACCGGATCACCTGGCACCCCGCGGCTCCGTCGCCCGAAGACGCAATGGACATGATCGACATCCTGGTTCACACCAGCACGGCGCCCGAGCCGTTTGGGCGCGTGCTGGTCGAGGCCATGGCAAGCCACCGCCCGATCGTCGCGTTTCGACGCGGATCGACGACCAGCGTCCTGGGCGATCAGACCGCCCTGTTCGCCAGCACCGATCGCGTCGAAGACGTCGCCGACGCGCGTCGAGCAGCTGCTTGCGGATCGAACGGCTGCGCGCGACATGGCCGCGAGAGCGGCCGATGCAGCCCGCCAGTACGAGCCTGCGCGCGTCGCCGACCTGATGGAGCCCGAGTACGCCCGGATCCTCACGTGAGAGTCCTGATGGTCGGCCTCGCAACGTTCGACGAGATGGCCGGCGGGTCCGCCAGGTACCTCTCGGGTCTGGCGGAAGCGACGCGCGCTCTCGGGCACGAAGTCGACATCGTTACCGCGGCGAGGCACGTTCCCGCGGCCGGCTACTCGGAGCGCGGCCTTCTCGGTCAGGTGGTGCGAAGCCTGCGCCGCCTTGCGCTCGTCCTTCCCAGCTCGTTTGTGGACGTGATACGGACCCGACCCGACGTCGTGAACGTCCATTTCGCGTTGGACGGCATCGGCGCGGTCCTCGCTGCCGCCGCGACCGGACTCGCGTCGTTGTCAACTTCCAGGGACCATGGGCGGCCGAGGCAATTGCGACCGGGGTTCGGGGCGGGTGGCGCGTCAGCACGTCGGTCCGTCGAGCGATCGAGAGGTGGGTCTATCGCCGGGCGGACGCGTGCATCGTCCTTTCAGGCGCCTTTCGTGACCTCCTGATCGAATCCTACGGGGTCCCGCCGGAGCGAGTGCACGTCATTCCACCCGGCATCGACCATGCGCGGTCGCGCCGTCCCCCGCCGATCACGTCGCGAGCGAGACGCAGCCCTTCACGATCGTCACGGTGCGACGCCTGGTGCCCAGAATGGGTCTCGACATCGCGATCGAGGCGCTGGCCCGCCTGCCGTCCGGACTGGATTCGAGGCTGCTCATCGCAGGCACAGGACCCGAGCGCCAGCGGCTGGAACGGCTGGCGTACGAACGCGACCTCGGGGATCGCGTCGTCTTCCTCGGACGGGTTCCCGATTGATGAGTTGCCTCGGCTTTATCGTCAGGCAGACGCGTGCGTTGTTCCCTCACGCCAGCTGGAGGGGTTCGGGTACGTCGCACTGGAGGCGCTGGCAGCGGGGACCGGGTCATCGCTTCGGCCACTGGCGGACTCCTCGACCTGCTCACGCCGCTCGAACCCCGGTGGCTGTGTCCACCCGACCCTGAGCCCGCTTCGCGGAGGCGCTGACCGAGGCTCGCCGAAGATGCGCAGTCGGTTTCCGAGTGGGTGCGCAATGCAGCGCCTACGCGTCGCGCTTTGATTGGCCAGTGATCGCCAGGCAGGTGGGAAGCGTCCTGTCCGGGGACCAGGAGCGGTGACAGCCCGCGATCCGCTTGCAAGAGCGCGATCCCAGGGGCTCTGGACGCTCATCGCGACATTTGTGCCCGGCGCGTACGGGCTTGCGGTCGCTTCGTACCTTCTGCACACGCTGCCCGCGGATCTGTATGCGATCTGGGTGATCAGCCTCGCGTTGGTGGGGTGGCTGACGCTCCTCGACGCCGGCCTGGCGTCGACCATCGTTCGAGAGTCGGCGCGGTCGCTCGTCGGCGACGACCCCGCGCGGGCTCGTGTCCAGGCCGCGAATTCGGTCTATCGTGGCCCTGGTGCGCTCGCGCTGGGACTGGGAGGCGTGGCCGCGCTCGTGGTTCCCGCGCTGCTCGGCGCGGACGGGGCGTCCGCGCAGGTCGGCACCGTCGTCGCCATCCTCCTGGTCGCTGACTTCGCCGTGGTGCTCGCAACCGCCGCCTGGACAGGACTGCTCCGCGGTGCGGGTCGATTCGACCTGCTCGTGCTGGTGAACGTCGTACAGGTGGCGGTCGCGGTGCCACTCTTCGTGGTCCTGGTGCCGGCCCTCGGGATCATCGGCGCGGCAGCCGCGCAGATCTCGGGCCGCCTGGCGGCACGTAGTCCTCCTCGCCTACCTCGTCCGGCGACAGGTGGAAGGAGTCCACCGGTCGCCCGAGGAGGACGAGCCGGCACTACTTCGTGAGCCTCATGTCGTTCACCCTTCCGATCTTCGGAATGCAGGTGGCGACACAGGTCGGAATGGGCACGGACGTCTTCATCGTCGGCGCGGTGTGGGGAGCGACTGCGGTCGGAATGTACGCGTCCGGCAGCCAGCTGATTCGATACGTCGGGCAATTCCTCTTCCCCGCCGTCAACGTCGTCCTCCCGGCCTTCTCGAGCGCGGACTACCTCGACGCCCGCAGATCGCCCCAGCTGCTCTCCCGAACCCTCCTTCCCGTCACCGTCATCGGGGTGGCGGTGTTCCTCGGCATTGCCGCCAACGCGGACTCCGTCATGCAGCTCTGGGTGGGCGATCCCAGTGCCCTCGGTACGGGCGTCCTCGATCCTGTACGCCATTGTCTTCACGCTCATCGCCCCCGCACACCTGATGACGCTGATGCTGATCGCGCGAGGGCAACATGCCGTGATCGGCGCTGTCGTGTTCGCCGAGTCGGTGATCAACCTGTGCCTCTCGATCGTGCTGGTGAACGCGATCGGACCCATCGGTCCGGCAATCAGCACCCTGCTGGTCGTCGGGACCGATGACCTCGTGGTCATCCCGCTGCTGGCGAGGTCACGCCTGCCGATCAGAGCGTCGGCGATCTGGTCGAGGATGCTGGCTGGCTACCTCGTCGGAGGTGCGATCGTCGCAGGAAAAGCGCGCGCATCCCGGCAGGGGGAGGAACTCAACCTCGTCGCCCGAGTCGGCGTCGAGGCCGTGCTGCTGGCAGTCGTCGTCTGGTACGCGCTGCGGCCGGTCAGCGGGGAAGCGAGCCCGAGTGAAGCCGAACCGAGCGGCCCGCGAGTCGGCGGTGACCGTTCTCTATGATGCCTGCGATGAGCAGCAAGCGGGCACTGATCACCGGGATCACCGGCCAGGACGGGTCGTACCTCGCCGAGTTCCTGCTCGAGCAAGGGCTACCGGGTCTTCGGCATGACGCGGCGCACGAGCACGGTGACGATCGAGCGGATCGCGCAATCGTCGACCGGATCGAGCTCGTCCAGGGCGACCTGCTCGACCAGAACTCGCTCGTCGAGGCGCTCCGATCGAGTGCAGCCCGACGAGGTCTACAACCTCGCCGCGCAGTCGTTCGTGCCGACGTCCTGGAACCAGCCGGTCCTGACCGGCGAGTTCACCGCGCTCGGCGTCACGCGCCTGCTCGAAGCGATCCGGCAGGTCGATCCGGCGATCCGCTTCTACCAGGCGACCTCGAGCGAGATGTTCGGCAAGGTGAGCGAAGTCCCGCAGCACGAGATCACGCCCTTCCATCCGCGCTAGCCCTACGGCGTGGCGAAGGTCTACGGCCACTGGATCACCGTCAACTACCGCGAGAGCTACGGCCTGTACGCGGTCGGCGGCATCCTGTTCAACCACGAGTCGCCGCGGCGCGGCCTCGAGTTCGTGACCCGCAAGATCACCGACGGCGTGGCGCGCATCAAGCTCGGCCTCGCCGACGAGCTGCGGCTCGGCAACCTCGACGCGAAGCGCGACTGGGGCTTCGCCGGCGACTACGTGCGGGCCATGTGGCTGATGCTGCAGCAGGACAGCCGGACGATTACGTGGTCGCCACCGGGCGAGACGCACTCGGTGCGCGAGTTCTGCGAGCTCGCGTTCGGCCAGGTGGGCCTCGACTACCGGGAGCACGTCGTCATCGACCCGGCATTCGTGCGGCCGGCCGAGGTCGACCTGCTGGTCGGCGACCCGTCACAGGCGCAAGAGCGAGCTGGGTTGGGAGCCGAAACCGACTTCCAGCGGCTCGTCGCGATGATGGTCGACGCCGACATGGAGCGCCTGGAGGAGGAGATCGCCACGGCACGGCTCACCGCCGCCGCGCGGCCCCGCCGGCACGTGAGGGCGCTCGTCACCGGTGCCGACGGGTTCGTCGGGCGCGCACCTGGTCGAGCACCTCGCGGACGCGGGCGAGAGGTCTCGAAGGCATCGGTCCCGCACGGCGAGGCAACGGAGGGCCGCGGTCCAGCTCGACGTGCGCGACGACGACGCCGTCGGCGGTGCTTCGATCGGGCGCGGCCCGACGCGATCTATCACCTCGCCGCGGTCGCCTTCGGGCCCGATGCCTCCGGGACATGGCGACGCGCATCGACGTCACGGTCGGCGGCACCGCCAACGTGCTCGAGGCCGCAGCGCCTGCCGACCGCCCATCGTCCTCGATACCAGCTCGTCCGAGGTGTACGGCGCGCCGGACGGGGGACGCATCGACGAGACGAGGCCGCTCGCGCCGGTCAGCCTCTACGGCGCGACGAAGGCGGCGCAGGAAGGCGATCGGGCTGACCTACGGTCGGTGCGGGCGTTCCCGGTCGTGGCGGCGCGCTCGTTCAACCACATCGGTCCCGGCCAACGCGACAGCTTCGTGGTCGCATCGTTCGCGGCGCAGCTGCGGCAGATCGCCGCAGGACGAGGCCGAGCCGGTGCTGCGGGTCGGCAACCTGGCGCCGGTCCGCGACTTCACCGACGTGCGGGACGTCGTGCGGGCATACCGGCTCCTCGTGTCGCGGGAGGCCACACCGGTGAGCCGATGAACGTCGCGTCGGGTGCGGGGCGGTCGATCCGGTCGCGTGGTCGATGCGCCTTCCGACCGGCGGGCTCGAGGTCTCGATCGAGGTGGACCCATCCCGCGTGCGCGCCGACGACCCGCCACGGATCGTCGGCGATCCCGGGCACCTCCAGCTCCTCACCGGCTGGCAGGCATCGATCCCGATCGAGCGCAGACGGTCGACATCTGGGCGAACGCGACGGCTCCCGCGCCGGCGGCGGCCGAGGCGAATGGCTACGGCGTAAGGCTGGGCGGGCGAGCCTCGGCGAGTCGAAGATCCGCTCGCCGAGCTGCGCGGATCGCGTCGAGGTCGGGATGCAGGATGTAGCCCGCAGCGCTGTCGGGCTCCGCGATGACGAACTCGGGCGGGCTCAGGACGACCCGCTCGAGGTCGCCCGAGGTCGGCGTCCTGGACCTCGGCCGCGAGGGCGGGAATGCGGCCGGACGGGATGTCGGTGGCCACGTTGTCGCGCATGGCGTCGAGCAGCCCGGGCAGCGTGACGAGCAGGTTGCCGGCGGTGAGCTTCTCGGCGATCGCCGTCAGCAGGACTGCTGCTGCCGCTCGGCGCGCGTGAAGTCGCTCTCGCCCTCGCCCATCCGCGAGCGCACGTAGCCGAGGGCCGTGATGCCGTCGAGGTGCTGTCGCCGGCCTCGATATAGAAGCCGCGCTGACCGGTGAACGCGTCGTGGTAGGTCGGGTCGTTGATCGGTCGCTCGACGTTGACGTCGACGCCGCCGATGGTGTCGATCACCTGCGCGCAGGCCCTCGATGTCGATGGCGGCGAAGTAGTGGATCCGTGTCCCGAGCAGCTCGCCGATGGCCGCCTTGAGCGTGGCCGGGCCGCCTAGCGGATAGGTCTCGGGATCCTCGCTGGCCGTGGCCATCAGCGAGTTCAGCTTCGCGTTGTAGACCCTGCCGTCGCCGAGCGGCACGCCGTACAGGTCGCGCGGAACCGAGATCATGGCGCCCTCCCCGGTCTTCGGATCGAGCGTGGCGACGAGCATCGTGTCGGTCAGGTGCTGGTCGCGACCTGGCGCGAAGTCGATGCCGACGAGCAGCACGGTCATGCGCTCGCCGAGCCCGAGGTCCGGCTGATTGGACGGGGCGGCGAGTCGATCGTCGATCTGCCTGCCCGCCCAGTCCGCCTCCACCCTCGAGCGACACGCTGCCGAGCGTGTCGATCGCTTTCGTGGCGTAGTACGCGGGGAGCGCGTGCATCGCGATCGTCAGCACCACCAGCCCCGCGGTGAGCCAGGTCGTCCAGCTGTGGAACGTGAGCCGTGAGCGCTCGCCATGCGCCTGCACGATGGCGATCACACGCCAGCCGAGCAGCGTGACGTCGAGCACGATCAGGGCGACGAGGATCCGGGTATCGAGGAGACGGCTGGCCACCCCGGAGCCGCCCGAAGCCACGACGAGCACGCCCAGCGATGCCGATGAGCAGCACCGGCATGGCCAGGAGCGCGGCCAGCACCCACTGGCCGTTGTAGGCCTGGCCGACGCCGGGAAAGATGAACGAGAGGAGCGCCGCCGCCGCTGAACGCGGGTCGGACGGGCGCACGGCAGTAGATCAGATCGGGAGACTCCGGCTGAATTCGCGAGGGGCGGTTCAGGAGTATACCGAGCAAGCCCGAAAATGGGCTGTGGGCCATTCTGGCTGCCCGATCGGGCGCGTTACTGCCCTACACTTCGGCTCCGTTCTTCGCCGGAGGCACGCGGTTGAACACTCATGGGGAAACGGCGGCTCGCATCATCGAGGTGATCGTCGAGATCCCGTCCGGCAGTCGCAACAAGTACGAATACGATCACATCCGCCATCGCTTCGTGCTCGACCGGACGCTCTACTCGAGCGTCCACTACCCGTGTGACTACGGGTTCATCGAGGGCAGCATGGCCGATGACGGGGACCCCCTCGACGTGCTCGTCATCATCGCCGAGCCGACGTTCCCCGGCTGCGTGGTCCGCGCCCGTCCCATCGGTGTGCTCGACATGGAGGACGAGAAGGGCCACGACTTCAAGATCCTGGCCCTTGCCTCGGACGATCCGCGCTGGGACGCCATGAACCGGCTCGAGGACCTCTCGCCGCATCGGCTGCTGGAGATCGAGACCTTCTTCCGGACCTACAAGGAGCTGGAGCGGCGTCCGACCGACGTGCGTGGCTGGCTCGGGGTCGAGGACGCGTGGCGCATCATCGACGCCGCCATGGTGGCAGGAACCATGCCTTCCGAATCCACGCCCGGCACCTGGCGCTGACCACGAAGCGAGTGGCGGGCCCCGCATGAGCCAGGATGGGCGACTGCGCCTTGCCTTTCTCGCCGACCCGAACAGCCTTCACACCCGGCGCTGGATCGCCTGGTTCGCGCGCGCGGGCCATGACGTGCGGTTGATCGATCCGTTTGCCACCGCCATCGATCCCGGCCTTCCCGAAGGCGTCACCGTCGAGCGCTACGCCGCGCATCAGTCCCCCGTTCCGCTCGTCTCGCTCGTTCGGAGTCGGCGCGAGCTGCGAGTCTGCTCGCCCGGCTCGAGACCCAGGTGCTTCACGCGCAATTCGTTCGTCGCTTCGGCTGGCAGGCGGCTCTCTCGGGATTTCGCCCGCTCGTCGTCTCTCCGTGGGGATCGGACATCCTGCGCGTGCCGCCGCGCGCGATCCGTACCCGATGGTGGAATGGCTTCGCGCTGCGCCGGGCCGACCTCGTCACCGTCTCGTCAGAGGGGATGCGGGAGGCCTCGATCCGCGCCGGCGCGCGGCCGAAGCGCATCCGGCTCGTTCACCACGGGGTCGACACGACGATATTCAGGCCCGGACCACCGTCGAGCGAGATGGTCGCTCGGTGGGGCGGGCGACCGGCCGGTGATCGTCTCCCCGCGCACGATCCGGCCGCTCTATCGCCAGGAGGTCGTCGTCGATGCGGTCGCCGCCATCACCACCCCGGAGCGTCACCCGGTCCTCGTCATGAGCGCTCGCGGCGCAGAGCCGGGAGAGCTGGCGCGGCTGCAACGGCGCGCGGCGGACGCCGGCATCGGAGAGCAGCTGCGGATCCTCGAAGACGTGGCCCACGACGAGCTGCCTGACCTGTTCCGCCTAGCCGACGTTGTCGTCTCCGTGCCGGAAACGGACAGCTTCCCGGTCACGCTGCTCGAGGCCATGGCCTGCGGGCGGCCGATCGTGGTCAGCGACCTGCCGGCCGTCACCCCCGTCCTGAGCGATATCGACCCGCTCACCGGCGAGCTCGTCGCCCCCGTCGGCGATTCCGCGGCAACCGCCGCGGCGCTGACCGCGCACTGTCGCTCACCCCTGACAAGCTCGCGAGCCTCGGCGCCCGCCTGCGCAATCACGTCGAGTCGACAGCCGATTACGACGCGAACATGGCGAGCATGGAACGCCTGTATCGCCAGCTGGCGTTGGCCGGCCGATGACGTTCGCCACACCCTTCGGCAAGCGCGTCGCCGGCACATTCGCGACACGGGTGGCCCGTTTCGGCCTGGGCTTCGCCACGTCGTTCCTTCTCGCCGGCATCCTCCTGCCCGACGGACGCGGCCAGTACGCGCTACTCGTCCTCGTCCCGGGCATGCTGAACGCGCTCGGCCAGCTCGGCCTGCCAGCGGCGCTGAGCTTCTTCGCCGGTCGCGGCAGATCGCTCCGTCAGCTGCAACGGCTCAGCCTCATCCTGACCATCGGGCTGTCGGCCATCCTGGTCGGCGCGGCGCTGGCGGCCCTGCCGTGGCTGTCGTCCACGCTGCTCAAGCCGGTCCCTGCCGACCTGCTGCTGATCTCGTCGCCTCGCTCCCATTCCAGTTCGCTGCCGCCTTCGCGGGCTCGATCCTGATCGGAAGGCAGCGGCTGCGGAACTACAACCTGATCGTTGTCGCGCAGTCGGTGCTCATGCTGGTCGGCGTCGCTCTGCTCGTCGGCGTCCTGCGGCTGGGGGTAGCCGGCGCGATCCTATCGTACGTGGCGGTCGCGATCGTGGCTGCGATCGCGACCGCCTTCGAGCTCCATCGGGCGGTGGAGGAGGAGGTCGTTGAGGGTGGACCCGTCAAGCTCTCACAGATCGCCTCATAGGTGCCCAGACCGACCCCGCCGCGCCAGCGGCTATTTCAGCTACCGCGCCGACGTCCTCGTTCTGAGCGCGATCCTGGGCGAGGCGTCGTCGATCGGCATCTATACGTTTGCCGTCAGCCTCGCTGAGCTCGCGTTCATGATCCCCGACTCGGTGAGCACCGTCTTCTACCCCGTGTGGCGGGCATGGAAAGGAAGGATGCCGACCTCCTGGCGCCGCAGGTCAGCAGATTCACGGTGCTCGTCACCGCGCTCGGCGTACTCGGGCTCCTTCCGCTGGCGTGGGTGATGACCTCGTTCATCCTTCCCGCCTACGGGGCGAGCATCGTCCCATTCCTCATCCTGTTGCCAGGCATCGTGGCCCTCTCCGTGTCGAAAGTGGTGTCGGGGTACATCAGCGGGCTGGGGCTGCCTCTCGCCGTTGCGCGGGCATCGCTCGCGAACCTCGGCATCAACGTCGTTGCGAACGTCATCCTGATCCCGATCATCGGGATCGCTGGAGCCGCGCTGGCGAGCCTGATCTCGTACGCGGGGCACGCGACGATCATGGTCGCTGACGGCGGCTCGCATCTCGCACCGCCGGCCCCTCGATTACGTGATCCCGACCAGGGCGGAGGTGCGGCGCCTGCGTGACGGGCTGCAGGCGCTCCTCAGCCGCCGCACCCTCGGCCGCGGAGTCTGAGCAGGTGCGCCGACTGCTGGTCATCAGCTACTTCTTCCCGCCTGTCGGCGGCATCGGCGTGGAGCGGGTGCTGAAGCACGTCTCCTACCTGCCCGACTTCGGCTGGGAGCCGGTCGTCGTGGCGCCGGCCAATTCTGGATACCGACTGGTCGACCCCGACTCCGTGTCCCGCATCCCGCCCGGCACCGAGGTCCATCGGACCCGCACGCTGGAGCCGTCGCACATCCGCCGGGGCGTGGCGAGGCTCGTTCGCCGGAACCGTACGGACCCCCCGTCCGCGCGAGCGGTCGGCGGTGGCAGACGGCGAGCGACCGGCCGGAGGGCTGATGGGCGTCGCGAACGCGGTGTGGGGGACGATCGTGCCGCTCGTCTTCTTCCCGGACGAGGAGGTGCTCTGGCTGCCGGGAGCGGTACGGGCGGGCGTTCGGGCCCATCAGGGCCGGCCGGTCGCGGCGATCTTCAGCTCCTCACCTCCGATCACGAGCCACCTCGCCGCGGGTCGCGTGGCCAAGCGGATCGGCGTACCGTGGGTGGCGGACTTCCGAGACCCATGGATCGGCAACGCATTCGCCAGGCCACTGCCGGCGCCCTACCGCGCCATCCAGCGGCGCCTCGAGCGCTCGATCGTCGAGGGCGCGACCCGCGTCGTGTTGGCCACCGAACGGATGCGCGTGCAGTACGCCGACCGATATCCGGAGCAGGCCGATCGCTTCGTGCACCTGCCGAATGGCTATGACCTCGCCGATCTGGAGGCGGAGCCGCGTGGCAACGGGTCCCCCACGGAGACGGGGGCGTTCCGCATCGTCTACGCGGGGAGCGTGTACGGGGAGCGCGAGCTGACGATCTTCCTCGACGGCGTCGAGGTGCTGCTGGCCCGGCGTCCCGAGCTGCGGACCGTGTTGCGGGTCGAGTTCGTCGGCTGGCTGAGCGCGGCGAACGAGGCGATCGCGCGCCACCGGCTGCCGTCCCTGGACCCGGTCGTGCGCCACGTCGGCTTCGTCCCGCGAGCCGAGGCGATCGCCCGTCAGCGCAGCGCCGATGCCGGGCTGGTCCTGCTCTCCGACATTGGCGACCGCTCGCTGTTCGCCACGAGCAAGCTCTACGAGTACCTGGGCCTCGACCTGCCGGTCCTGGCGGTCGTGCCGCAGGGCGAGGTGCGCACCATCCTGGCCGAACTCGATTGGGGCGTCGTCGCGGACCCGACGCCGGACGGCGTGGCCGGCGGGATCGAGACGATCATGACCGCCGCGCGTACCGACCGACGAGCCGATCCCGAACGCCGATACGAGCGCCGTTCGCTGGCCGGCCGCCTTGTGGAGCTGCTGGACGAGATCACCGTCGAGGGCTGACCTCGTCCCAGACGCGGGCCAGGGGGTTCTGCCACCGCTCGAGGCTGAACCGGTCCGCGGTCGCGGCAACCGCGGCGGGATCGTAGTCGGGCACCCGCGCCAGGGCCCCCGCGAAATCGTCGTCCGCGACGAGGCTGCCGTTGACGCCCTCGATGATGATCCCGCTCAGTCCGCCCACGTCCCGCGCAACCACCCAGCGGCCGCTGGCAATCGCCTCGACGGCCACCAGGCCGAATCCCTCGGCGAGTGACGGCACGAGAACCACGTCATGCTCGGCCATCAGGCTCGGAATCTCCTCCGGTCGGACGTCGCGCAGCCGGGGGCCAACCAGCGTGTCGGCCAGCTCGACGGCTACCGGATATCCCTTTCCGGCGCTTCGTCCACCGAGGTAGAGCACGCGCCTGGATGCCGGCCGCGGAGTCACGCTGAAGCGGGTGAGGTCCACCCCGGGCGGCTCGATGACCGGCTCGACCCCCATCTGGCGAATGTAGCCCGCGGTGTCATTGGAGTTGGTCACGATCCGGTCCGCGCGACGGACGACGAGGCGGGTGATCCATCGGATCGGAAACGGCCTGCGATCCCAGTTGCGGACATCGCTGCCGTGCGCGTAGACGACGAGCGGGACGCGCCTGAGGCGCGCCGTGACCAGGCCGACGAGCCCGGTCGGCACTGCGACGTGCGCCTCGACACCCCGGATCGGGCCGCGAACCAGCATCGCATCGACGAAGAGGACGGCATACAGCAACGGCCACCAGCGGCGACCCGATCGCGGTCGGACCACCCGAACGCCTTCGACGCCCCTGACGCGGTCGCGGACATAGCTCCCGAGGCTCGGCCGCTCCGCGGTGGGCCAGATACGCGTCAGGACGATGAGCCGTCCGGGCCCCGTCGGGATCAGCCATCGGGCACGAGCGTACGCGCGATGGTCGCCGCGCGGGCTGACCACGACGCCTCGCGGGCGGCCGAGTGAGCGTTCGATGACCAGCGGTCGAGCTCGTCCGCCGATGCCGAGGCGAGGCGACTTATCGCGTCCGCCATCGCCGGCACGTCGTCCGGCGTGACGATCCCGGCTGATGCGTCGTTCACCACCCGCGCCTGCTCCTCGCAGTCGGTGACCAGCAGCGGGCGCCCATAGGCGAGGTAATCGAACAGCTTGATCGGCAGCGCCAGGTCGTTGTACGCGTTGCGGGGCCGCGGGATCACCGTGGCGAGCACGTCGGGCAACAGGGCTGCGATCGCCGTCCCCTCGGCGCGCTCGACCCGCATCCACTCAGGATGCGGCTCTGGGGGCTCCTCGCCGGGTCGGCTGACGACGATGAGCTCAACGTCCGCCCCATGCTCGCGCGCCCGGCGGACGGCCGCGATCAGACGATCGCCGCCCTGCGCCGGCAGGCGGCCGGCGCCGACGAAGAGGAGGCTGCGGGCGGTCGGGTTGCGCACCACCTCGACCGGGGCCGGAGAGCCGGGCGGCAGAAGGATGGCAGTCGACGCGTCTCGAACGACGGCCCGTGCCAGGCCCAACGACGGGAAGGCGAGATGCGTTGACACGGCGCCCAGCGCGCGCACGGCGGGGAGGAAGGCGCGCGCGCCGATCCAACGGCGAAGGGTATCGGGCCGGTAGTAGTCCTCGAAGAGCTGGTACGCGTCACGGATGTAGGTGAGCACCGGGATCCCCAGCGCGCGTGCAAGGCCAAGGAAGGCGATGTCGGCCTCCGAGGGCAGAAACGTCGAGGTCTCGACGTAGATGCCATCGAGCCCGCGCAACCGTCCGCCAAACGCGTAGCCGGCAAGGGCCGCGCGCCGCGCGCCTCGGTACCCGGCAACCACGTCGAGGTCGACGAGTCGCGAGAGCTCGTCGCGAAGATGGCTGATCCGTACCGTGGGTCCCCAGCTTCCCTGATCGAGGGGATACATCGAGACGAGGAGCAGCCGCGAGCGGGGAATGGACAGGGAAACCTCCGAGACCGGGCGGGCCTTCAACTGCGGATTCTACCGATGCCCGAGAGGATGGGGCCGGAGCCGCTCGGCAGGAATTCGCCCAGCGTCGGCGGCGGGCGGAATACGATAGATCCTCGCCACGGAGCACATGAATGGCCGAAGGCTCCGCTCGCGCCGGAGAGCTGACGGACGCGGCCTACTGGGATCGCAACTGGGAGCGCGTGGAGCTGCCCAAAGAGTACCGGCGGACGCCGCGCGCCCTCTACCTGAATGCCAGGCTTGCGGTCTTCGACCGATTCTTGCCCCGAGACGCCAGCCTCACTGCGGCCGAGGTCGGCGGCGCTCCGGGACAGCACCTGGCCTATCTCCATCGCACCTTCGGATATCGCGTGACCTGCATCGACTATTCGCCGACGGGCTGCCGGAAGACGCTCGAGAACTTTTCGCTCCTCGGTATCTCCGGCGATGTCATCAAGGCGGATCTGATGTCCGAAGATACGGACCTGCCGACCTTCGACGTCGTCTACTCGCTGGGACTGATCGAGCACTTCGACGATCGCGTGCCAGTCGTTGAGCGGCACGTGCAACTGGTCCGGCCGGGAGGCTTGTTGGTCCTGGGCGTCCCGAATTTCCGCGGCCTGACCGGGTGGTTCATGCGCACCCTTGCCCCCAGCGTCTATGCGACGCACGTGATCCAGGCGATGGACCTCGACGGCTGGAGCGAATTCGAGGACGCCCTTGGCCTCCAGGTCATCTGGAAGGACTACGTTGGGGGATTCGAACCCAGCATCTTCGTGCGACGCGAAGAGAAGAGCCTTCGGACCCTCGTGCCGTATCTGGTGGCACGCGCGATGAAGCTCTGCCTCTCGCGGCGACTGGCCTTCCTGCGCCGCATCAACGGGCCGCGCTGGAGCGGCTACGCGATGGCGGTCTATCGCGTGCCAGATGCGAGCGGCGGGCGGCCGGTGTCGACGGCGCTCACCGGCCCCGCCCGACCCTAGAACGCCTCGAGGTAGCGCTCGACCTCCCAGGCGCTCACCTGCATGCGGTACTCGTCCCACTCCTCGGTCTTGGCCTCGACGAAGCGCTCGAAGATGTGCTCGCCGAGCGCATCGGCGATGACGCTGGTCCTTCTGGAGCTCGTCGACCGCCTCGCGCAGGGTGCCCGGCAGCTGCTTGATCTTGCGGCTCTCGAGCTTGGCGGCGTCGAAGTGGTAGAGGTTCTCCTCCACCGGATCGGGCGGGGTCAGCTTGCGCTCGACGCCGTCCAGCCCGGCGGCCAGCATGGCGGCGAAGGCGAGGTACGGGTTCGAGGACGGATCGGCGCAGCGCAGCTCGATGCGGACCGAGTTGAACTGGCCCTTGCTGCTCTGCGGAATGCGGATCAGCGCCGAGCGGTTGATCCGCGCCCAGCCGATGTAGACCGGGGCCTCGTAGCCGGGCACCAGCCGCTTGTACGAGTTCACGAGCGGGGCGAGCACGGCGATCATGCCCCGCGCGTGCTCCAGCACGCCGGCGATGTAGCTCCGCGCGATGGTCGACAGCCCGTACGGATCCTTCGGGTCGCTGAAGGCGTTCTTGCCCTTCTTGTCGTCCCACAGGCTCATGTGGGTGTGCATGCCCGACCCGTTGATGCCGAAGAACGGCTTCGGCATGAAGGTGGCGTACAGGCCCTGCGACGCGGCGATCGCCTTGAGCGTCGTCTTGAAGGTGACCGCGTTGTCGGCGGTGCGCAGCGCATCGGCGTACTCGAAGTCGATCTCGTGCTGGCCGGTGGCCACCTCGTGGTGTGCCGTCTCGACCCGGATCCCGAACTCCTCGAGCGCGTTCATCATCTCCTTGCGGACCTCGGTGCCGAGGTCCTCGGAGAGGTCGAAGTAGCCGGCTGCGTCATGCGGCAGCGGCTGCACGGTGCCGTTCTCACGCTGCAGCAGGAAGAACTCGAGCTCGGGGCCGGTGTTCAGCGTGAAGCCGAGCTTCTTTGCCCGATCGAGCTGGCGGCGCAGGACCCCGCGCGGGTCACCGGGGAAGGGGTCGCCGTTCGGGTCGTACACGTCGCAGATGACGCGCGCGCTGCCGGTGTGGAGCTTCTCCTTGCCGTCCGGGCCGATGCCCGGCTCCCAGGGGATCGGGCTGAAGGTGGAGAGGTCGGGCACCAGGAACATGTCGGACTCGGCGATCCGGGTGAAGCCCTCGATGCTCGATCCGTCGAACCACTTGCCGTGCTCGACCGCCTCCTCCAGCTGGTGCATCGGGACCTGGACGCTCTTCACCTGTCCCACGATGTCGGTGAACTGGAGGCTGACGAAGCGCAGGTTGCGTTCTTCCGCCAGCTTCAGGGCAGCGGCGAGCTTGATGGTGGCCATGGAGAACCTCGTGCGGTGGACGAATGGGTCGCCGTCAGCGTACCGCCGACAGGCGCCGCGCGCGGTGCGGGCCGATGCGACCGCCGCTGCGCGACGGCCGCGATCCGTTGTGCACTGATCGCACAACAGCGGCTGCCTCACTCAGTCGCCGGCCTCGGCGCCCGCGCAGCAGGCGGAGCGCGTCCTCGGGCCGACGCGGGTCGATGCCGAGCTCCGCGGCCGCTCGCCGCAGCCGGTAGAGCACGGTGTTGCGATGGACGCCGAGCGTCCGCGCGGCCGGCGCGATCCGCCCGTTCGCGCGCGCCACCGCCAGCAGCGTGTCGCGCATCGGGTCGCCGGTCGACGGCGGCGCCTTCGGCATGGCGCGTGCCCCGGTCGGCTCGGGCGCGCGGCGGCGCAGCAGCGCGCGCAGCGTGACGGCAAGCGCGTCGAGCCCGACCTCGTCGATGCGGGCCGGTGGAAGGTCGTCGAACAGCCAGGCCGACGCGCCGGGACCGATCGAGCGCTCGAGCACCCAGAGCCCGTCACGCGTGCGCCGCGACCGCGGCGCTTGCCTCCGAGCGATCGGCCAGGAGCCGGGCATGGGCGGCCGCAAAGCGCGTCGCCAGCGCCCGCCCAGCCGGCCGCGGGTTGAGCGCCCGCAACGAGCCGTCGACGGTCACCGCCACGCCGCGGCGCAGGCGGGCTGCGACCACCCCGGCCGGTGCCGACGGCTGTGGGTCGGCGAGGGCGGCCTCCGCGCCGGCCAGGCGCAGGCCCGCGGCGAATGCGCTCAGCTGCTCGGGCTCTTCCTCGAGGTGACGCTCGGCGGCCGCCCCGACCGACGACACGGATCCCGCGCCGAGCAGGACGGGCAGGTCGGCACCCGCGCGGTCGACCGCGCCGCCGTCGCCGGAGACGAGCCAGACCGCGACCGGGATCGGAGAAGTCTCCTGGAGGGCCGAGAGAAGGGCGTCCAGCGAACCGCCGACGAGGATCGACGTATCGGCAACCAGCAGGGCCCCCTCGGCCACCGGCGGCAGGTGCGGCGGCGCGGCGCGAGTCCGCGCGATGCCGCGCACCGGCCTGGCGAGCAGATCGGTCGAGCCCGACACGAGGCGCGTCTCCGGATCGACCGCCCGCCACAGGTCGAGGACGCTCGTCATCGGCGGGCTCCGAGGACGCGGCCGAGGCGCTCGAGCTCGTCCGCCGGCCGGTCGAAGCGCTCCCCCCGCAGGAGCAGCTCGAGGCCGCCGCCGCTCGGTCGCACGGTGAGCCTCCGGCGTGGGAGCCAGAACGCGACGGCGAGCGCGGCGCACAGGCCGGCCGCACCGCCGAACAGGATGAGCAGCCCGGGATCGCGTCGCGACATGAACGTCACCCAGGCATCGAACCCGTTCAGCTCGACGCGCAGGTCACCGACGCGCGCCGCCTCGCCGGGGACGAGGCGTGCGCTGTCGACGAGGCCGTCGGTCCCGACGACGCTCACGCCGAGCTCGTTGCGATCCGCATCGGTGAGTGCCAGGCCGAGCGTGACGCCGGCGGTCGGCAGCTCGGCCGCAGCCGACCGGCACACCGTCGCGCGTCTCGTCGAGCGGCACCGCCGCGTCGAGCAGCGGGCTGCCGCCGAGGGTGGTGACCCGAAGCCGGACCGCCGGTCCGTAGGTCCACGGGTGGACGAGGTAGCCGTCGAACTCGCCCGGCTCGTTGACGCGCAGGACCGTCTCGCGCACCGGCTCGCCCGTCGCGCAGGAAGGTGACGGTCGTGTCGAGCCGCAGCGGCCGGGCGTCGGCACCGAACTCCGCGTCGAGGCGCTCGAGGCGCACGGCCGAGGCGAACCCGCTCCGCGGAGCGTCGAGGAGCGCCTGGTCCCCGCGCAGGAGGGAGAAGACCGTCTCCGATCCGAACGCCGCGCCGATCGCGGCGCCGAGAACGATGACCACCAGGGCAAGGTGGCTGACGAGGCCCGCGAACCGCGACCACCCGCGGCGCACGCCGTGAACGGCCCATCGCCCGCGGCGCTCCTCGCGCCGAACGCGGTAGCCGGCCGCCTGCAACGATCGTTCGACCTCGTCGGGCGTGGCCGCCGCGACGAGCAGCCGCAGGGTGCCGGCTCCGGCCTGCACGGGCGTTGGACGCCGCCACTCGCGCCAGACCGTCGGCGATCGCACCGCGACGGCAGCAACCCCGCTGAGGGCCACGGCCCCCAGCAGCATCGCGTAGGGCAAGCCGTCGATGCCGGGCGGGTCCGTCCGGCAGCAGCGCCGCGAGCGCGTTCGCCATGCCGGCGAGCAGCAGCAGGACGAGGCCGGTCCGGGCGTCGCCGATCATCCGCAGCAGCCGCTCCGCGACCTTGACCAGCCGCTCTCCGGCGGGCGGCGCCGCGACGGCGGCGCGCGACGGCATCACGCCTGAGGGCGCGCGGCGCCCACGAGGTCCTCGATCAGGTCATCGGCATCCTCGAGCCCGACCGAGACGCGCACCATGCCTGGCGACATGCCTGCGGCGGCGAGCCCCGCGTCGTCCAGCTGGCGGTGCGATGAGCTGGCCGGATGGCTGACGAGCGTCTCGACGCTCCCCAGGCTCGTGGCGTGGACCGCGACGCGGACCCGGCCCAGGAATCGCTCGCCGTGCGCTTCGGCCGCCCTCGAGCTCGATGGCGAGCATCCCGCCGGCCATCCCGTCGCGGAAGGTGCGCATCGCCAGGTCGTGCTGGGGATGCGAGGCCAATCCGGGGTACAGGACGCGGGCGACGCCGGGCGCGCCCTCGAGAGCGGTCGCCACCGCCAGCGCATTGGACGAGTGGCGCTCCATGCGCAGGGCGAGGGTCTTCAGGCCACGCAGCGCCAGGAATGCCTCGAGCGGAGCCGCGTTGCCGCCGGCGTTGATCACGACGTGACGGGCCGCCGCGACGCGCTCGGCAGTCCCGACCAGGGCGCCACCCATGAGGTCCGAGTGGCCGCCGATGTACTTGGTGGTCGAATGGACGACGACGTCCGCACCCAGGGCCAACGGGTTGGCCAGGGCCGGAGAGGCGAAGGTGCTGTCCACGGCCAGCAGGACGTCGTGCGCGTGCGCGAGTTCCGCAAGCGTCGCGATGTCGGCGACGGCCGTGGTCGGGTTGCTGATCGTCTCGAGCCAGAGCAGCCGCGTCCGATCGGTGATCGCCGCCTCCACCTGCGCGGGGTCGGTCGTGTCGACGGTGGCATGGCCGATTCCGGAACGGTCGAGGATCGCGCCGATGAGGCCGACCATGCCGCCGTAGACGGCGCGCGGCACGATGAGCTCATCGCCCGAGCGCAGCAGCGAGAGCACGACGCCATGGATCGCCGCCATGCCCGATGCCGTCACCAGGCCTGCTTCCGCGCCCTCCAGCTCGGCGAGCGCCGCCTCGAGCGCCGCGTGCGTCGGATTCGAGTAGCGCGACCGTAGGAGTGACCCGGACGCTGGAACTCGAGCAGCTCGGCGAGCTCGACGGCATCGGCGACCTCGAACGTGCTCGTCTGATAGATCGGCACGTTGACCGGCGGCTGCGGTGCGTCGGGGGCACGGCTGGCGGCACGAATGGCACGCGTGGAGAAGCCCGGCATGGCTGGTGAGTCTAGCAGCGGATTGGCGTCACCCCGACCGGAGCCGGTAGGATGGTCGCCCCATGCATTTTTTCCGATCACGTACCGGGCTGTTCGCCGTGGGCGGCCTCATCCTCGTTGCCGTCCTCGTCGCCGCCGGCGCCGTCATGCTGACCGGCGCCCCCGAGCCGACGCCAACGCCCGCTCCCTCCGACGCCATCTCCGACGCCGTCGCCGACGCCCCTCCCGACGCCCTCCCCGACGGCCTCACCGAGCCCGTCCCCGTCGCCGACGCCGGTCGCGGTGTGCCCGATGAACGGCACCCAGCTCTCCGATCCGGCGCTGGCCGACCGGGTGCCGATCCTGGTGCAGATCGAGAACAACCCGATCGCGCGCCCGCCGACCGGGCTGAACCTCGCCGACCTCGTCATCGAGGCGCCGGTCGAGGGCGACACCACGCGGTTCGCCGCCGTCTTCATGTGCGGCCAGCATGTCGAGTGCGGCGGTCGGTCCGGTTCGTTCCGCGCGCTACTTCAACGTCGACTATTGGCAGCAATTGCGCGCCGTCACGTTCCACTTCGGTGGCGCCGGCAAGGTGCTCGCGCGCTTCAACAGCGAGGGGATGCCCTACGCCAACGGCCTGACCAACGGCTGGGGCTTCTTCTTCCGGGCCGGGCCGTGGCCGGCACCGCACAACGTCTTCTTCGACGTCGATGCCGCCCGCGCGGAGCTCGAGGACGGGTCCCTCCAGGGCCTGCCGAGGAGGCCGCGGGCGAGGTGCGCGCGCCGTTCGAGTTCGCGGACGACCCCGATCTGCCCGACGGACGGCCCGTCAACAGCATCGGCCTGCAGACCTCGAGCTTCTGGACCTTCGGGTGGGAGTGGGACGCGGACGGTGGGTGGCTGCGGATCGACGGCGGCCAGCCGAATTTCGACGCGCTCAGCGGCGAGCGGATCTCCGCGCGCACGGTCGTCGTTCAAGTCGTGGAGCAGGACGTGCTGATCGGCGAGAACGACCCCGGTGGCTTCCCGCGCCGCTACCAGCACCTGGTCGGCGAGGGCGAGGGCGTCGTGTACGTGAACGGTCGCGGCCATGACGTGCGCTGGTCGCGCGAGGCGCCGGGTGACGTGACGACCTGGACCTACGCGGACAGCGGTGACCCGGTCGTCCTGCCGCCCGGGCGGGTCTGGTGGGAGATCGTGCCGGTCGGGAGCGGCATCAGCGAGGGCTGATCCGCCGTCGGTCAGTTGTCGGCCGAAGGACGCTCGTGGTCTCGCTCGCGCGGAACCGGCGAGAGGAAGGCATCCATCGCTCGCCGGATCTGATGATCCGGATCGAACGAACGGCTGGCGCTCGCGATGCGGCGCCGCACCTCCTGCGGATCCGCATCGTCGACCTCCTCGTGCCGCGACGCTGACGGCTGGTCCGGGACGAGGATCGGCCCCAACCTGACGGCCACGGCGCGATCCTCCGCCGGTGCCGTCACCCCCATTGCTGCGCCTCGTTGTCGCTCCACGGGAGCCGGATTCGATGTCACCGGGGCGGGCGCCGGACCGGTCGGGGCCGGCTCGGGAGCCTCGGCGGTCGAGCGCCGCGCCAGGAGCGCCGGGCGCGGGCGGGGATTGCCGCTGATCTGGTTCTTGCCGAGACGCTTGGCCTGGTACATCGCCCGGTCGGCAGCCGACATGAGCTCCTCCGCGGAGAGACCGTCCTCGGGATGGGAGACGAGGCCGATGCTGACGCTGGTCACCGGCTCGGGGCCGGTCATCGCCATGCCGACCTCTTCAGCGCCGCCACGGATCTTCTCGGCCACGACGAAGGCGCCCACGATTTCTGTCTCGGGAAGGAGGACGACGAACTCGTCGCCGCCGTACCGGTAGGCGCTGTCGGCGGTACGGATCGAGTTGCGGATCACGGCGCCGAGCGCGCGGAGCACCTCGTCTCCCCGAAGGTGGCCGCCGCTGTCGTTGATCGCCTTCAGCCCGTCCAGGTCGATCATGAGCACGCAGAACCCACGATCGCTGCGGCGCGTACGGCTCACTTCCTGCTCCAGGGTCACGAACAGCTGAGCACGATTGAAGAGGCCGGTCAGGGGATCGGTCCTCGCCTGCTCGATCGCGCGCGCCATGGCCCGACGCTGGTGCCCGGCGTAGGCGACGGCCACGAACGCGAGGAGCCAGGTCGCGAGGAGGCCGACCGACAGGCGCAACGCGTCTTCCGGCATGTAGGTGCCGAGCTGCGGGTCGATGAACAGGATGGCGGCGAAGGCAGCGGTGGCAAGCCCTGCGGACGTGAGGCCGGCCCGCGGGCCGTAGGCCAGCGCCGCGGCCACCGAGACGAGCGCAAAGAGCATCGCGAACGGCGACGACGCGTAGCCCGTGAGTGCCAGAAGGCCGGCGATGAGCCCCACCGCCACGAGGATCTCGGCGAGGGGCACCAGGCGACCTCGTTGCGAGGGTCCGAGCAGCTCGTGGAAGATCAGGACCGTGACGACCGCGGCGCCGCCGAGGAGGAAGATCTGGGCCTGGTCGGCCAGGAACGAGCCGCTGATGCCCACCCCGAGCAGCACGATGGTGATGGTGAGCCACCAGACGACGCGGAGCGTCTGCTGGGCGTCGCGACCGTCGGCAAGGGCGCCATGCTGCGGCGTGACTGACGGCGAGAGCGAGGCGGAGCGCAGCCTGGGCGTGGTCTCGCTCGCCGAGGCGTCGGGCATCCGACGGCCGGCCAGAATGACCCCAACGAGGAGCAGGCCCGCGAGAACCGCGGTCACGGCGATGATGGTCTGCTCTGGAGGCACGATCCCCTCGTTCGTCCATAACGCGAGCATGGTCCGGCGCCCCGAAAACCGGAATCCGGCGGCTCAGACCGGCCTCGCCAGTATGGGGACGCGACGGGGATGGCGCAAACGTACTAACCCACCCGTACCACCCCAGTTGTGGACCGGAGTCAACACTGCGGCACCGCACCGACCCGGTGATACACTCGGCTGGCTCTGATGGTCGAAGCTGCGTATGGTGCCAAGGACGAGCCGCGCCATCCGCGGGCGTGGCTGGCGGCATTCCTCTCCTTTCTCTTCCCCGGACTCGGCCAGGCGTACGGCGGCCACCGGGCGCTGGCGGTCATCCTCAGCGCACCGGTCGTCGGGCTCATCCTTGCGGTGCTGGCCATCTGGAACGGGTTCGGCGGCCCGCTGCGCAACAGCCTTCTCTCGAGCGGCTTCCTGTTCGCAGTCATCGCCGGGAACTTCGCGCTCCTGTGCTGGCGCGCGTTCGCCATTTCACACGCGGGGCTCAGCCGGCCGATCCCGGACCCCCACGAGCGCCGCATCGCGATCACAAGCGTCGCCATCCTCATCGTGCTCGCCATCGCCATGCACGCCTGGGTCGGCGTCGTGGTCGCGAATCTCGACAACACCCTGAGCCAGGTGTTCGGCGGCACCCTCGTGCCACGGGTCCCACTCCCCGAACCAAGCGGCAGTCACGAGCCCGTCAACGTGCCCCAGTACCGCTGGGACGGCACCGATCGGATCAACGTGCTGCTGCTGGGGACCGATGCGTACGAGACGCGGGAGGAGGTCCTGACCGATGTGATCCTCGTCGTGAGCGTCGATCCGGTTGCCGGTACCGCCGAGATGATCTCGGTCCCCCGCGACACCGGCTTCGTTCCGCTGCCGGACGAATCCCTGTACGTCGGCGCCCTCTACCCCGACAAGGTGAACAGCCTCTCGACGGTCGCAGGCCTCAACCCCGAGACGTGGTGCCCCGACCTTGTCGACGACGCCGAGGCGTGCGGCCTGCGAACCATCGAGCGCTCGATCGGCCTCTACCTCGGCATCGAGATCCATCACTACGCCGTCGTCGACATGGCGGGCTTCGCGGAGCTCATTGACGCACTCGGCGGCATCCGGCTCTGCCTGCCGGGCGAGCTTCACGACCCGGAGTTCGACGGCAGCTTCGGCAACCAGAACGTCGGCGAGGAGCTCGTGCTGCCGGCCGGCTGCCACGAGTACAACGGGATCGACGCGCTCGCCTACGCGCGCAGCCGCAAGGGCTGGATCGAGATGCGCGACGGCACACGGGAGCCGCAGTCGGACTTCACCCGTAACGAGCGCCAGCAGAAGGTGCTGCTCGCGCTGCGGGACGAGCTGGCAGAGGCGGATCTCATCTTCGAGCTGCCGGCGGTGCTGCGCGCCATCGGTCGCACGGTCAGCACCGACTTCCCGCGCGACCAGGCCGGCGACCTGGCGAGCCTGCTTCCCGTCATCGCCGGACCCGATATCGAACGCGTCGTGCTCGGATATCCCGAGTACGTCGATCTGCCCACCGATCCGGAGGTGAACTACCTGCTCATACCCAAGCGCGATGCCATCCGTGAGGAGATGGCGCGCATGTTCGGCGAGGAGGAGCTGAGGGGTTGGTACCTGGACAGCACGGAACCACAGCCGATCGGGGTACCGGGCGCCCAGCCGTAGCGGCCCGTGGCCATGGTTCGCCTCCCGTCGGGTCCGATTGCCGTACCCTGACCGCGGCTCCGGGAGTGCCGGGACCGGAGGTGGAGCAGCAGCTCGGAGGGACGGCCACGCCTTGAAGATGGACGGGACGGCGCTACGATCGGCCACCGCTCGCGGGTTGGGTACGGCGCCGGTGGTGGTGTCCGCGCTCGGGGCGCTCCTGCTCATCGGCGCCGTCGTGGCAGCTCGCGTATGGCCGGTCGGCTTCCTCGGCTTCGGTCTCGGCCTGATCGCGCTGGTCGCATACGCCGCCGCTCGCTGGCCGAGGGCAACGATGGTGGTGGTCGTGCTGAGCCCGCTCTTCGACCGCTACGTCGTCGCCGACGTCCTGCCGGCGTCGGTCGAGTCCTTCGCCCACTTCTTCTCGGAAGCGCTGCTCCTGGCGGTCAGCGTGGTGATCGCGGCGCGTGCCTGGATCGCTGGCCGGCTGGTCGGCGCGCTGCGACATCCGGTGACGATAGGCCTGCTTGGGTTCGCCGCCGTCGGCCTCGTGTCGGCCGTGCTCAACGGTGTTCCGCTCCAGATCGCGGCCATGGGGCTCCTGTTCACCCTCGACGCAGCGATCCTCTTCTTCCTCCCGCGGCTGGCCGGCTTCACGCAGCGGCAAGCGCTCGTCGCAGCGGGCGCGCTTGTGGCGGTCGTCTTCGCCTCCGCGCTGCTTGCCATCGCGCAGGCGATCCTGTCGCCGAGGATCCTCGGCCTCGAGCCGTCGCGTGGAAGGTTCGGGGAGCTGCACCGGCTGGCCTCGATCTTCGGCGACCCGAACGTGTTTGGGGCATTCCTGGTGGCCGCCGCACCGTTCGTGCTCCTCATGGCGACCCGGCTTCCGACCGCACGCCTTCGCCGCATCGCCGGCGTCGTTGCGTTCATCCTGATCCTCGCGCTGTGGGTCAGCTTCTCCCGCGGCGCATGGATCGCCCTCGTCGTCGGCGTCGGGGCCGTGCTTGCCATCGTTGATCGGCGGGCGCTTCTGCTGGGTCTCATGATCTGCGTGGTCAGCTTCGGGACCGCCGTGGTCATGCCGCGCGACCTGCTGGTGCGCGCGGGGGGCGAACGGGTCGGGCGGTGAGGAGGGCGTCCAGCCCTGATCGACTCAACGATCGACCGGGTCGGAACGATCGGCGTCGGTGGGGACCTCCGCACGCTCTTCGTCCTCAACGCGATCCCGATCCTGCGCGACCATCCGATCTTCGGCGTCGGACCCGGGCGCTATGGCGGCGCGGTGGCCGACAATTACGGGACGCCGGTCTACGAGCGCTACGAAACGGACGAGCTGTTTTCGAATCCGCAGCAGCGCACGGTCGACAACTTCTGGCTGCACATCCTCGTCGAGATGGGCATCGTCGGGTTCATCCTGCTCCTCGGTAGCGCCATGCTGGCCGGCCTGCGGATCCTCGGCGAAGCGCGGCACGCGCACGGATGGCGGCGGATCCTGCTCGGCGGCATCGCCGCCGCCACGGCGGGGCTCGCCGTGAACTCCGTGACCACCATGCTGCTGGAGGCGAACAGCATCGGCTTCCCATTCTGGTTCCTGCTGGGACTCGGGAGCCTGGTCGCCGCGTCGGGTCTGCGCGAGGAACCCGCTCAGTCCACCTGAGCGAGAAGCACGGCGACCACGCCGAGGCCCGCTGAGGCAGCGGTGAGAATGAGCATCGCGTCACGCTGTGAGAGGCCGCGGCGCAGCAATTGATGGTGGATGTGGCCACGATCGGCCACGAAGAACGGCTCACCGCGAGCCGTTCGCCGCACGATCGCCCATGCGGTGTCGACGATCGGCACGCCGAGCGCCACGATGGGCACCCACGGGCTGACGGGGTGGACCCCGTCCTGGGTCAGCGAGATCGCAATGGCCGCCACCACGAAGCCGAGGAACATCGAGCCGGTGTCGCCCATGATGATCGAGGCGGGGTGGAGGTTGTAGGCGAGGAATCCGACCGCCGCCCCGGCCGTGGCGGCGATCAGCGGCAGCGTCGGATCGACGCCGTCGACGGCTGCGAGCAGGCCGAATGCGCCGAGCGCGGTCAGGACCACCCCGGACGCGAGCCCGTCGAGCCCGTCGATCAGGTTGATGGCATTGATCACGCCCACGATCCAGGCGACCGTGATCGGCAGCGACAGGATCCCGAGCTCGACGATGCCCCACGGCAGGTGGAGCAGCTCAATGCTGAGGCCCAGCCACCACGCCACGATCGCGGTCGCGACCTGGAACGACAGCTTGACCAGGGCGCGCATCCCGCGCACGTCGTCGACGACGCCCACGACGACCAGCAGCGCAACCCCGACCAGGATGGCCGCGGCCCGATTCGGCCTGAGGCCGCCAACGGCGCCGAGGTCCGGGGACATGAGGATCGCAACACCGACCGCCGCCGCGAAGGCAATCGCCATCGCCACCCCGCCGAGGCGTGGAATGGCGACGCGATGGACCTTGCGCCCGCCGGGCTCGTCGAGCAGCCCCTGGCCGTGGGCGAACCCACGAACGATCGGGGTGGCGACCAGCCCGACGACCAGGGCGGTAGTGAACGTCAGGGCGATCAGCATCGGATGGCGCCGATCTTACCGGCCCCCACGACAGTCGAGGGGCGGCCGATCGTTACACGGGCTCGGTCGGGGCGGCCGGCTCGCGGCATACCTGCCGGCGGGTGGTTGGAATGCCATCTGCACGAATGATCGAGACTTGTTCCTCGTCCGCCGCAGCTTCAGGCGGCGGTCCTGGCCGTCGCCGGAACGATCTCAGCGTTCGCCGGATCGAATCTGCCGCATCAGACCGATGAATTTCCGTCCGAACGGCCGTCTGAGGATCGACGATCACTCGCAGGGAGCGATGACCATGAAGCTGACTGCCTCAATGATGCTGACTGTGGACGGGGTGTACCAGGGCCCCGGTGGCCCCGACGAGGACCGGCGTGGCGGGTTCGAGCGCGGCGGATGGACGGCCGCGCACGCTGACGACGCGATGTGGCCGTTCCTGACGTCGTGGTTCGAGCGCGCGGATGCGTTGCTGCTCGGGCGCAAGACCTGGGAGATCTGGGAGCCGTACTGGCCCCACCACGACAGCGGCGATCCGGTCTCCCACGGCATCAACGTCCTGCCGAAGTACGTCCCCTCGACCACGCTCAAGAATCCGACGTGGCAGAACACCCACGTGATCGACGGCGACGTTGAGGCCGCCGTCCGCGAGCTCAAGGCGAAGCCCGGGCGCGAGCTCCAGGTCCACGGCAGCGGCGTTCTCCTCCGCTGGCTGCTCGAGCGCGACCTCGTCGACGAGCTCAACCTGCGGATCTCCCCGGTCATCGTTGGCGACGGGCTCCGGCTGTTCCCGGAGCACGGCCAGACGCACGACCTGGAGTTGGTCGAGTCTCGCTCCACACCGTCCGGTGTGATGCTCCAGACCTACCGACCAAACGGCCGCGCGACCTTCGGCGACGCCGGGGAGTGACCCGGCGCCTCTGGAGCAGCCGGGGACTCTGCGATGATGGTAAATGGTCGGGGCGGCCGGATTCGAACCGGCGGCCTCCTGCTCCCAAAGCAGGCGATCTGCCAGACTGATCTACGCCCCGACGGCCCCCAGACTCTACCCGTAAACCAAATTACATCGCCAGCCGCACCCGCATCGGCGCGCATCCCCGGTTGCCCGGGTCCTCGCGCGCCGCTCGGTGAGCGGATCCGCGCTGATGACCGTCACGGCTCGCCAGCCGCTAGGGCCAGAGGGCCAGGATCTGCTGGCGGACGCTGTCGCTCACCACGGCGGTGCCGCCGACGATGACGACCCGCGTCGGATCGAGCCGCCTGAGCTCTGCCGCGACGCTGGCGCGGCAGGAAGTTCGACGGCACGAGCAGTAGCGGCGAGCCGCTCTTGCCCGGCCACCGGGCCGACGGCCAGACCATCGGGGAACGAGGTCCCGGAAGCGACGTAGGCAGTTCCGACGCTGTTTGCCGCGAAGGTGGACGCGCTCAGGTTCGCCGCAGTCGCGTAGCGATCGGGGCCGCGCAACACGGCGCACCGTGTCGCGAAGGCCGTCAGCTGGTGCAAGACGGCGTCGCTGACCACGCTCGTCCCGCCCATGACCAGACTCGATGCGGGGCGAGCCGGGTCAGCTCGGACGCGGTCGGCGCCGGGACGGAGTTCGGCCCGACGAGCAGGACGGGGCGCCTGACCCGCGCGGCGGCCGCGCCGGCCGCCAGGGCGTCGGGAAGGCCAGAGCCGGTGGCGACGTAGACGACGGAGCGCACCGCCGGGAACGCCGAGGCGCTGATTGCCGCCGCGGTCGCATATCGGTCAGTGCCGGCGATGCGGGTCACGTTGCCAGCGGTATAGCCGTCGAGCGCGCTCGCGACGCCAACCGACACCGCGCCGGTGCCACCGAGGACGACGATGCGTCCCGGCTTTAGGCGGGTCAGCTCGGCGGCCGTCGCGATCGGGCAGCGAAGTTCTGGGCCGTGAGCAGGAGCGCCCGTTCCCGACGCGCGCGGCGGGCCCGCCGGCCAGCGCGTCCGGGAACGTGGTCCCGGTCGGCGACGTAGACGACCGGGACGGCCGGGCTTGAATAGGCGAAGCGGCTGACCGCAGCCGCGGTGGCGTAGCGGTCGTCGCCGGCGATCCGCGGTGCGCTCTTGCCGGTGGTGAACGTCCACGACGTGGCGGCCATGGCATTGCCGCCGGCGTCCTTGATGGCCGACGTCAGAGGCGACCCGGTACTTCGCCTCGGCCGGCGAGCGGGGCTGACGGCCGCAGGGTCGCGCGTCGGCTGGACGGCGTAGGACACGGTGGCCGCAACGACCGCGCCGGAGGCGTTCCTGAGCACGAAGGTCGCCGGCGCTGACGCCCGTCACCGGCTCGTTGAACGTCAGCGACGATGCGGCAGCGTCATAGCTGACGCGCACCGCGCCGGGGCCGGGGTGCGCGAGACGACTGCGGGCGCGACGGTGTCGACGAAGGTCGGGGTGACCGAGTAGGCCGTGCGGTTTCCGTTCGCGAAGTAGTTCAGGACGCGGACGATGATCGTGCTGGGTCCGGTGACCGTCGGCCGCGCCAGCTCGGTGCCGCTCTCCCACTGCGGCGTCGACGCGCCTCAGCAGGATGCCGGCGGCGGTGTAGAGCTCGACGACGGGTCGATCGGCAGCGAGCTCCCGTTCCATGGATAGGCGCGCGTATCGACGACGCCGGTGACCCGCACGTCCAGCCGGCCGGCGCGCGGCACGTCGACGGCGAAGACGTCGACGTCACCCGCCGGGATAGATCGACGGCCGTGCGTCGTGCCCGAGCGGAATGGCCGCGGGCGGTGCCAGCGAGTTGATTCGCCTCCAGGGCATCGCCGCTCGAAGCGGGGGGGGCCGTGACGCGCGCGCCCAGCGCGCGGTAGGCGTTCACCCGGCCGCGCCCGTACCGCTTGTCCCAGCCGGGCGGCCGAGGTCGTCCACCGTGGCGAACAGGCGGTCACGACCTGCTCCGGCGTCCAGGTCGGGTAGCGGGCACGGATGAGCGCGACGACGCCCGCGACGTTCGGCGTGGCGAAGCTGGTGCCGCTGATGTAGGTGTGGGGGCCCCAGGTGTTGTGATCGGCGTAGGTGCAGACCGTGCAGTTCGTGGTCTGCACCGATGAGCCCGGGGCGCTGACGTCGACGTCGGCGCCGTAGCTCGACCAGAGCTGAACTCGTCGTCGACCTGGGTGGCGCTGACCGCTGATGACGTTCGCGAAGCTCGCCGGGAAGAACTGGTCTCCTCGCGGCGTTGTTGCCGGCGGCGCCGACGAGGACGACGCCCTTGCTCCAGGCGTAGTTGATCGCGTCCTGCACGTACTGCGTGTACGGGAAGCCGCCGACGCTCATGTTGATGACGGTCGCGCCGTGGTCGGCGGCCCAGACGATGCCGGCGGTCAGGTCGGAGGTGTTGCCGGTGCCCTTCGCGATTCATGATCTTGACCGGCAGGATCTGTCGCTCCAGCTGATGCCGGCGATGCCGTACCCGTCGTTGGGGTTGGCGGCGATGATCCCGGCCACCCACGTGCCGTGGCCGTTGTCGTCGGCGGCGTTGGTGTCGTTGTTCACGAAGTCGTAGCCGGCGAGCACCCGGCCGGTGAGGTCGGGGTGGTTCGCCTGCACGCCGGTGTCGAGCACGGCCACGACGCCCGTGCCGCCCTTCGCGAGCGCCCACGCGTCGCGGACCCGCATCCGGTCGAGCGAGTACTGGCCGGCCGGTCTTCGGGTCGTTCACGCCGACGGCCGCGGTGACCTCGTTCGCCAGCTGCGACCACGTAGTTCGGCTCCGCGTACTCGACGGCCGGATCGGCGCGCAGCTCGGCAACGACCTCGGCGACCGGTCGGCCCCGGTCGAGAGGACCGCCGGCATGCCGTTCGCCGGGTAGCCGAGCTCGGCGAGCACGGCCAGGCCATGCGCGCCGCGGCCACGCGGTCCCCGCCGCGCGTCGCGCCACTTCACGATCACCTCGCCGGGCACGACCTCGCCCGCCGCGGGCGACGGTCGGACGGGCTCGGGCTCGTCGGCGGCGACGGGTACGGCGGCGGCGAGCAGCAGCAGGAGGCGAGGATGGTGGAGAGGACTCGGGACACGATGTGGGGGCTCCGGTGCGGTGATAGGCGGGCGGCCATCGCGCTGCAGGCACCCGCGAGGTGCCCAGACCCTACGCGGCACGGTCGCCGCCGAACGACCGGACGATGGTCTCGGCCCGGCGCGGGACCGATGGGCTGAGGTCGTCGCCCTCGGCGAGGAGCTGCAGCAGCCTCGGCGTCGCCGCGGCGACGGCACGCCCGCGGTGGCTCAGGCGGTCCTTCTCCGCCTCGGGCAGCTCGGCGGTGGTCACGCCCGTCGGCAGCGACGAAGATCGGGTCGTAGCCGAAGCCACCCGCCCCGCGAGCTCGGTGCCACGGAGCCCTCGACGACGCCGGTGAAGATCTCGACCGCCGGTTCGGGCTGTGCCCGGAACTGCCGACCGCCAGCGCGCAGACCATGCGCGCGCGGCGGTCGATCGGCGTCGCCGAGGGCCTCGAGCAGCCGCTCGGCATCGCGCCCGTCGCGCTGCCCCAGCGGGCGCTGCGCACGCCGGGACCCCAGTCGAGCGCGGCGACCTCGATCCCGGAGTCGTCGGCGAGGCTACAGGAGGCCGGATGCGCGCGCGTACGCATCGGCCTTGGCGGTCGGCGTTCTCGGCGTAGGTCGCGTGCGGCTCGTCCACGTCGAGATCCAGGCCGATCTCGTCCGGCGTCACGACTCGGCGGGCAGGTGCGCCAGCAGGCGGCGGAACTCGCGCTGCTTGCCGGCGTTGGCGGTGGCGATGAGGAGCCGGGTCACTCCGCCCGGCGGGGCCTCGATGGCCGTCCGCTGGAGGTGAACAGCTGGCGGATGCCGGCCGCGGCGAGGTCGACCATCTGGTCCATCTGCTGGCGGGTGAACGCGCCGTGCTCGGCCGTGCCCTGGACCTCGATCAGCCGGTCGTCATCGGTCATGACCACGTTGAAGTCGACCTCGGCGGTGGAGTCCTCGGAGTAGTCGAGGTCGAGGTACGGCAGCCCGTTGACGATGCCGACGCTGACCGCGGCGACCTGGCCGGTGAGCAGCTGCGCCCATCCCGAACTTGTTGAGCGCCCGGGCAAGCGCGACGTAGGCGCCGGTGATGCTGGCAGTGCGCGTCCCGCCATCGGCCTGGATGACGTCGCAGTCGAGGGTGATCGTGCGCTCGCCGAGCGCGGCCATGTCGATCACGCCGCGCAGGGAGCGGCCGATGAGGCGCTGGATCTCGTGCGTCCGCCCGCCGATCGAGCCGCGTGCGGCCTCGCGCTGGCTGCGCTCGGTGCCGGCGCGCGGCAGCATGCTGTACTCGGCGGTGACCCAGCCGCGGCCCTTGCCGCGCATCCAGCCCGGAACGCGATCCTCGATGGTGGCGGCGCAGATGACGCGCGTGTCGCCGACCCGGATGAGGACCGATCCCTCGGCGAACTTCAGGTAGTCCGGCACGATCTTGACCGGCCGGAGCTGGTTGGGCACGCGGCCGTCGTTCCGACGGCCGACGGCAGCGTGGTGGTGGTCATGTGGCTGCCGATTCTACCGGCAGCCGCGCGATCAGGGCAGCTTGGCCTTGATGCGTTGACCACGGCGTCGGAGACCGACGCGGTTCCGCCGAGCACGTACACCTGGTCCGGGCCGAGCCGCTGGAGCTCGTTTGCCACGACCGACGGCAGCTGCGTCGGCGGGACGAGGAGGAGCGGCCCGGGGAGCAGGGCGGCGACGGGACCACCGGCCAGCCCATCGGGGTAGTTCATGCCCGTGGCGACGAACACGGCATCGCTGCGGGCTCCGTAGCCGCACGGCTGACCTGGACCGAGGTCGCGTAGCGGTCCGGGCCGGCCAGGCGGGTCACGGAGCCGGAGGTCGCGTACGGGACGAGCGCGGCGGCGACGTCGGCGATCACGCTCCGGTTCCGCCGAGGATCACGATCTTCGACGGTCGCAGGCGGGCGAGCTCGGACGCGGTGGCGGCGGGGACGGAGCCCGGTTCAACGAGCAGGATCGGTCCGCCGTTCTGGCCGGCGATGGCACCCCCGGACAGCGCGTCGGGGAAGGTCGAGCCGGTCGTGACGTAGGCACGGCCACGCCGGGCGCGAAGGTCGACGCGCTGATGGTTGCCGCGGTCGCGTAGCGATCGGCGCCCGCCCAGCGAACGACGGTCGGCGCATAGGATCCGAGCGTGGCGGCGACGCCCGCGCAGACGGCGCCCGTGCCGCCCAGGACGACGATGTTGCCTGGCTTGAGCCGAGCCAGCTCGGTGGCGGTGGCGCTCGGCAGCCGCGTGGGCGCCGTGAGCAGGATGGGCCCTTCGCCTTGGCCGCGGCCGGCGACCCTGCCAGAGCATCGGGGAACGAGTCGCCGGTCGCGACGAAGACCGTGGATGCGGTGCGAAGCGGGACTTGCTGATCGCGGCGGCGGTCGCATAGCGATCGCCGCCCGACAGCCGCTGAATGGGGGTGAGCCCGCCGACCGGCGCCGCACAGAGCTTCACGAAGATCATGACCGAGTAGACCTTCTTGCTCTTCGTCGAGGTCGTGTGGCTGCCGCCGGCGGCGTTGTAGTTGCCAACCATGATGGCGTGGTGCCCGGCCGAGTTCCACCAGCGCTGGATCGTGCGGGCGGGTCATAGGTCGGGTACCGAGCTCCAGGCGATGATCTCGCCGAAGTCGTGTAGCAGACGCCGAGCTCCTTGAGCCGTGACGCGACGTAGTCGAGATCGTGCGCGAAGAAGTCCGTGCTGGCCAGCTGGCCGGCGCGCTCGTCGCTCACGGTGTCGATGACGCTGGAATGGCTCACGGGGGCAGGCTCACCGACGCGCGCTTCGCGTTCGCCAGCTCGACGTACCGGTCGCCGTCGACTGCGGCGGCCGGCGCGGCGAACGCCGCGACCAGGGTCAGCGCGGTGAGGAGGGCGAGCAGGCGTCGGCCGGGGGCGGAGTGGATCATGTTGGCGCGGGCTCCATGGGACGCGGATCGAGGACATCCCGACCGTATCAACCACCCGGCGCGACGACGATGGCCCGATGGGGCCGTTCGGTCCCCCGGCGGAGTACCCTCAGCGAGGCGCCATTAGTCCCAGAGCGCCGCGATCTGCGCGGCGAGCGTGCTCGAGACGGCGCTCGTCCCGCCGAGGATGATGATGCGCGGCGGATTGAGGCGGCGGAGCTCCGCGGCGACCGACGCGGTCAGGAGCCCTCGGCAGGATCAGGAGCGGCCCGTTGGCCCTCGCCGCGGCCGGCGTGCCCGCGAGCCCATCGGCGAATGTCTCGCCCGTGGCGACGTAGACGGTCCGCGGGCGCGTCGGGGCCGTGGTGGCGACCGAGACGGCGATCGCCGTCGCGTAGCGATCCGCGCCTGCCAGTCGGGTCACGGTGCCGCTCGTGGCGTATGCCTGCAACGCGGCGGCCACAGCGTTATTGATGACGGTCGTTCCGCCGAGCACGACGATCCTGCCCGGCTTCAGCCGCGCCAGCTCGGCGGCCGTCGCCGACGGGACCGAGCCGCGGGCCACCAGCAGCACCGGGCCCTTCTGCCGCCCGGCGGCCACCCCACCGGCGAGGGCGTCGGGGAAGTTCGCGCCGGTGGCGACGTAGGCGACCGGGGCGCCCGGTGCGAACGCTGCGGCACTGATGCGCGCGGCCGTCGCGTAGCGGTCGGGGCCGGCAATGCCGCGTGACGACGCCGCTGGTGGCGTAGCCGCGCAGCGCTGGCCAGCGACCGCGTCGCTGACGACCGCGGCTCCGCCGACGACGACGATCCTGGCCGGCCTGAGCCGCGCGAGCTCGTTCGCGGTCGCGGCCGGCAGCGATGTGGGCAGCGTGAGCAGGACCGGGCCGCCGCCGATGGCGGCGGCCGGGCCGGCGGCGAGCGCATCGGGGAATGCCGTGCCCGGTGGCGACGTAGGCGACCGGGACGCCCGGGGCGAAGCTGCGCGGCGCTGACGCTGGCCGCGGTCGCGTAGCGATCCGCGCCGGCCGCCGGGCCTGCAGCTTGAGGAAGCGGTCCTCGATCGACGTTCCACAGGTCGCCGACCCCGGTGTCCATCCCGAGGCTCCAGATCCCGATGCCGGCGACGTCGTTGCCGAGGACCATGTTGTACTTCGCGCGCAGCGAGGTCGGGTCGTCGTAATAGCCCTGCCGATAGCCGCCGTCACTGGCGCGGAAGAGCGAACCACGGCACCTGGCCCAGGGCGTCCCACCTCCGCCCATAGCGCGCGGCGAGCACCTTGCCGCCGAGTGGCGTCCCGCCGTCGGTGCCGTAGTAGCTGAAGGCAGTGCTCTGGACGGGCGATCGAACGGTCGAGTTGAGCCGATGCGCTCGGTGGTGTTCCAGGCGCGTCCGTAGTACGGCACGCCCCAGATGAGCTTGCCGGGCGCCACGCGCGCGAGATGGTCGCGCATCGCGTCCGCGGCGGCGAAGATGTAGTCGCTGTCCATCGGTGCGACGCCGCCCGCCCGGGCCGAGCCGGCGTAGCTGAAGTCATAGGCCATCACCATCAGGGCATCGGCCGCGCCGCTGGCCGTAAGGCCGGCGACGTCGTAGCCGGTCGACCAGGTGGCGGCGCCGGCCATGGTGTCAACCGTCACGTAGGACCCCACGCGGGCGTTGACGAGGCCGGCCTTGATCGCGCGCACGAGCGCGGTGAACTGCGACCGAAGGCTCGACGGCACCGGCTCGAAGTCGATGTTCACGCCGTCGGCGCGGCGGTCGCCGACCACCTTCACGACGTCCGCCACGAGGCGCGCCCGATAGGTCGAACTGTTGAGGAGGGTCGACATCGCCGAGTAGTCGCCGTTCCAGGCCATCATCGTGATGGTCGGCACGACCCGGACGCCGCGCTGCGTGGGCGGCATTGATGACCTCGGTCATTGCCGACGAGGTCCAGCCGCTCCAGCCGACGGTGGGCGTGGCCGATGGGCCACGCGCCAGGTAGCCGTTCGACTGCACGCCGATGCTGAAGTACGCGATGGTGGAGAGCAGGTCCATGCGCAGCGCGGCGCGGGTTGTCGGTGTCGAGCTTCCAGTACGGCAGGAAGCCGAGGACCTCGCGCGTGAGCTGATTCGGCAACGGGCCGGCAGGCCCGGCGAACGCCGCCTCGGCGACGATCAGCGGACTGGCCGCCTGGACGCTGAGACCGCCGTCAGCGATCGGGGCGTACGGCCGCCGGCGCAGCGACGGACCCGTCGGGCTCGAGCGTCAGCCCGCCGTTCTCCGCGAGCATCTCCGACTGCGCGGTCGGCGTGATCTGCTCGGCCGGCATCGGCGGCAGCACCGTCCCGTCGGGAAGGGTGACTGCGTCGCCGAGCGTGGGATCGGCGGCGAGCGCAGGCAGCGGCATGGCGAGGACCACGACGGCGAGCAGCAGGATCGAAGCGCGGCGAAGGTGGCGGGTCGGCATCAGATTCCTTAGTGGCGGTTCGTGCGACGGCGTGAGCAGTGCTCGCGACCGCACCGCACCCTACCTGTCCGCCGCGGACCACCCAATGGTACCTCCGGCCCATGCGGCCGGCGGGCGTGCCCTCAGTCGGCGAGGAGCCACTCGATCTGGCTTGCGACCTCGTCGGAGACCGAGCTCGTACCCCCCAGGATGACCACCGTGCCCGGATCCAGGCGGCTCAGCTCGGCCGCCACGCTGGACGGCAGCGATGTGCCGGGCACGAGGAGCAGCGGCCCGGGCAGCCCGCCCGCCACCGGTCCACCGCCGAGCGCGTCCGGGAAGTTGATGCCGGTGGCCACGAAGACGGTCGGGCCGCTGGTGAAGGTGCCGCTCGAGACCGCGACCGCGGTCGCGTATCGATCGCTGCCCGCGAGCCGTGTGACGTTGCCGCTGGTGGCGTACGGAATCAGCCCGGCGGCCACCGCGTCGGATACGACAGCGCTCGCGCCGAGCACCACGATCCGGCCAGGCGCGAGTCGGCTGAGCTCGCTCGCCGTCTCCGCTGGAATCGCGTCGGGGCGCACGAGCAGGATCGGCCCGCCGCTCATCCCGGCCGCCCCCGCCCCCGACAGAGCGTCGGGGAACATCTCGCCGGTGGCGATGTAGGCGACCGGGACTCCCGCCGCGAACGTATCGGCGCTGACCGCGGCCGCGGTGGCGTAGCGATTGTTTCCGGCGATGCGCTCGACGTTGCCACTCGTCGCGTAGCCGCGCAGAGCATCCAGGACGCCGTCGGAGACCATTGCCGTGCCGCCGATGACCTTGATCGTTCCGGGCTGCAGCCTCGCGAGCTCGTTCGCGGTTGCCGCGGGGATGGAGTTGGTCGCCACCAGCAGGACGGGCCCGTCATGGCTCGCGGCCGCGGCGCCCGCAGCGAGCGCGTCGGGGAAGGTTGCGCCGGTCGCCACGTATGCGATGGGCGTGCCCGGAGCGAAGCGTCGCGGCGCTGACGGCCGCGGCGGTCGCGTAGCGATCGCTTCCGGCCAGGCGCTCCATGGTCGGCCCGTTCACCGGGGTGGCGCCCGGCGGGCGTCCGGTTCGGATCGCCTGCGAACGCGTACCAGTAGTCGGGCTGCCCGAAGTGGAAGCCGCTGATCGTCGTCCGCTGGACCCAGACCCGCGCGCCCGCGACGTCCTGGTGAGCGATGTCCGTCAGCGTCGACGGACTGTATCCGCGTCCGGCCGCGAAGATCGTGCGATAGCTGGAGGTGCGCTGGGTCAGGACGCGCGAGACGATCTCGTCGGCGTCACCGTAGGCCGTGGCGAGGAACGTCCCGCCGAGGCGCAGGATCGGCATCGAATAGTTCCGGACGTGCTGCTGCGCCTGCGACAGGGTCGTGAGCGGCGTCTCCTTGGTGTAGCGCTCGCCGAAGCCGGGCGCGTAGTGGGCCTGGGCGTAGACCATGGTGAAGCCGGGCGCCGGGGTGATGCCGTCATTGGCGGTTCCACCGCAGTAGGTGCGCCGGGTGGCGTCGTCGCTGCTGGTCAGCGTGCCGAGCAGCGCGCGTTCACCGCAATAGACCAGCGTGGGCGGGCTTGCGGACCAGCTGTCGGCGTCGCCGTTCGTCGTCTTGGTGTTGAGACCCCATCCGTTGGTTCGATCGGTCAGCTCATTCGAGCCGTATGGGTTGGGGAAGCCGTTCCCGTGTCCGAAGTACACCACCACGTTGGCGCCGTTGACGGCCGCCTTCACGTTGGCCCAGGTGGCAGACGGCGAGTAGGCCTTCACGACGGTGGCGCCGGCGGCGGTCGCGGCAGCCGCGGCCTCGTTCGCATAGGTGCGATAGGTCGACGTCAGGGAGCCGACCGGGCCGACGATGATCGCCACCTTCGGTGCCGCCGCGGCTGCCGGCGCGGGTGCGGCGACCAGGACGGCCATGGAAAGGGTGACGGCGGCGATGACGGCGGCGCCGATTCGGTCTCGCAACAGGAATTCCTCGAGGAAGGGCGAATGGCGGTGACGGGCAGCGCCACCGAATTCGATCCTATCCACGCTCCCAGCGAGCGCCTATGGCCCCATGGTTCGCACGACCGGGGCACCGATGGGCCATGGTGCGCCGAGGCACCACCTCGGCGGCGCCAGCCGCCTAGCGGCCGACGCGGCCTGCGATCAGCCGGTCGACGATCTCGAGGTAGCGCGCCCGCTGCACGTCCCAGTCGTAGGCGGCCGCTTGCCGCCGCGCCTCCTCGCCCATACCGACCGTCCGCTCGGGATCGTCAACCAGCGCCTCGACGCCGCGCGCCAGCGCCTCGGGATCACCTCCCGGCACGAACGACAGGGCGGCGTCGGTGAAGTGGTGGCGGAAGGTGGCGAGATCGCTGGCGATCGTCGGCACGCCCATGGCCGCGTACTCGAGCAGCTTGGTGCTGAGCGAGTACTCGAGGTACGGCTCCGGGAGCGACGGCACCAGCCCGATGTCGGCGGCGGCCAGCAGGCGGGGCAGGTCGTCCATCGCCACGCGACCATGGAGGTGGACGCGGTCGCCGGTACCGGTGCGCTGGATGGCCGCCTCGATCTGCGGACGCCACGGGCCGTCGCCGTACACGTCGAGGCGCCAACGCAGCCCGGGACGGATGCGCGAGAGGCCGTCGATCGCCACGTCGAGGCCGTAGATGCGCTGGAAGTTCGAATGGTGGATGAGGCGCAGCTCGCCATCGGCCATGAAGGCGCGCCGCTCGTGGCGGGCCGGGTCGAAGAGGCGGCCGTCGGCGCTGTTCATGACGACCTCGATCTTCTCCGGCGCAACGCCGCGCGCGATCGAGAGCTGGCGGAGCGGCTCGTGGACGGTGATCAGCTCGTCGGCGACCGACGCGGACGCCCTGGTGGCGGCGGTCACCAGCGGGAGGAGCGGTCGAAGGAGCGGCGCGGAGAAGCGGTCGCGGAAGAACTCCGGCATGTCCTCGTGCAGGTCGAGCAGGAGCGGCACGCGTCCGAGCTTCTCCGGAATGGCCGCGAAGCTCAGGAAGTCGGGCACCGTCGCCACCTGGACCAGGTCGTAGTGCCGGTGCCGATGCTCGCGCGCGAGGCGCCAGGTCACCAGGGCGGTGAAGGCAACGTACTCGGCGATGTGGCCGGCGAACCCGACGAAGGATCGGTTGATCGGCAGGCGCACGATCCGGATCGGTCCGTCCGTGTCCGTCGCCGGCTCGCCCGGCTGGCGCAGGCAGATGATGTCGACCTCGTAGCCCGCATCGACGAGGGCGTCGCTCTGGCGGCGGACGCGCGGGTCGCCCGGAACGACTGCGTGGACGACGATGGCGACGCGCCCGCGTGCGCTCACCGCGCCTTGACCTCGTCCCACAGGAGGTCCTTCTCGGCCAGCGAGAGCGCCGACAGGTCGACGCCTCGCTCCGCTGCGAGCGCCTCGACACGACGATGGCGCGCGACCCAGCGATGGTTGGCCGTCCGCAGCGCCTCCTCCGGGTCGATCTTCATCCAGCGCGCCAGGTTGACGATCGCGAAGAGCGCGTCACCGACTTCGTGGAGCCGCTCCTCGTCCGTGGCGGCCACGCGCAGCTCATCGAGCTCCTCGGTGACCTTCTCCCACACGCCCTCGATCTCGTCCCAGTCCCAGCCCAGCGCAGCCGCACGCTCCTGGATCTCGCGGCTCGCCGGCAGGGCAGGCAACGCGCGGGCAACGCCGCCGAACGCGCCCTCCTCGGTCTTGCCGCGCTCCGCACGCTCATCGGCCTTGATCGTCTCCCAGTTCGTGAGCACCTGCTCGACGCCGTCCACCTCGACCTCTCCGAAGACGTGCGGGTGGCGGCGCACGATCTTGCCGGCGATCGAGCGGTAGACGTCGGTGAGGTCGAACGCGCCCTCCTCCGCGGCGAACTGGGCGTGCAGGATCACCTGGAGCAGCAGGTCGCCCAGCTCCTCGGCAAGGTCGGCGGGCGTCCCGTGCTCGATGGCGTCGATCGTCTCGTAGGCCTCCTCGAGCAGGTACGGTCGGAGCGTGAGGTGGGTCTGCCGTCGGTCCCACGGGCACCCATCGGGCGCCCGCAGGCGCGCGCTGATGGCCGCCATGCCGTGCGGGCTGCCGAGGTTGGCGACCGGGTCGAGCGCGGGAACGAGCCAGGACGCTGCGGCCAACCCGGCGTCGTCAAGGTCGGCCAGCGGCCGGCCGGCTCGCTCGGGCAGGCGCTGCAGCTCGTGCGCGGCGGGGTAGAGGGCCCCGAGGACGTCGCGCGGGCTCGAACGGGCGTGCCGTCCCGGCAGGACCGGAGCCGACGATGCGATCGGGTCGGCAAGCAGGACCAGGGGCAGTGACGGGTCGAACGCGATTGCGGCGAGCCGGGAGACCGACACGATCTGCACGCCGGCCGCCGGATCGATGCCGGCCGCCCGGAGCAGCTCGTCAACGCCGCGCGTCGCGCCGGCGGTCATCGGCTCAGGCGGCAGTCGAGGACGCGAACTCCGGGTCGACCCACGTCTCGACCGGTGCGCGCACCTCCTGCTCGAGCCAGCGATCGAAGCCGCTGCTGCGGATCTCGTCGAGCCGGTCCGCCTCGATCTCGCGACTGTCGCTCAGCTCCAGGAGCTTGTAGATCGTGATTCCTTCGCTGCCGCCGTCGTAGGGCTCGCTGATCTCATCGACCTCGTCGAGCCCGAAGACGACATCCTCGAGCCCCTGGTCGAGCTGGTAGGGCGCCACCCAGCCGAGCTCCCCGCCCTCCTTGGCCGTCTCGTAGTCCTCGCTGACCCGCGTTGCGACCTCGGCGAAGGAGTCGGGATCGGCGCGAAGCTCCTCGACCAGGTCCGCCGCCTCGTCCTCCGGGCTGAGCCGCTCGCCGGTCTTCTCGATGATGTGGTAGCCGAACTGGGTGCGGACCGGCCCGCTCAGCTCGCCGACCTCGAGGTCCGCCAGCGCCGCCGTGAACTCGGCCACGTACGGCGGGGCCGCCGGGTCGAACCAGCCGAGGTCGCCACCCTGCGCGCCGGAGCCGGTGTCGTCACTGTGCTCCTCCGCGATGGCGAACCAGTCGGCGTCGTCGGCCGCGAGCAGGTCGTGCACCTCCTCGGCCTCGGCCAGTGCCGCGGCCCACTGCTCGTCGGTCGCCACGTCGCCCTCCGCCGCGTCCGCCGGCAGCGGATTGATGAGGACGTGCCGAGCTCGCTCCTGCGGGACCACGGGCGGCGTCGGGGCGGCGATGAAGATCTGGGCCACCCGGCGCTGCGCGGTCGGCGAGCTGACGACCTCGTCCGCGAAGTGATCGCGGTACTCCTCCACCAGGAGCGCGTCGCTGACGTACGCGCGATAGGCCTCGTCGCTGACGCCCTGCTGAGCGAGCAGCTCCCGGAGCGGGCTGTCCGTCGTCGCCTCCCTTCGCGCGAGCACCTCCAGCACGGCGTATCCGCGCTCGGTCTCGACCGGCCCGACGAGGTCGCCCACCTCCGCATCCGCGACTGCATCGAAGTACTCGCCGTACGCCGGGTCATCGGCGCCGAACCAGCCGATGGCCCCTCCAGTCGACGCGGTGAAGTCGTCGCTGACGTCGGCTGCCACGTCCGCGAACGCCTCGCCGCCCTCGAGGCGGTCGAGTGCTGCCTGCGCCTCCTCCTGCGCGGCGTCGAGCTGCTCATCCGTTGGCTCGTCGTCGGCCGCGGCATCCTCCGGCAACGCCTCCACCAGGATCAGCTGCGCGTTCACCAGCTCGTCGAGCGTGAACCGCTCGGCAAGGCCAGCCACGAGCTCGTCGTCGCTGACGCTCACGCCGAAGTCATCGGCGCGTGAGTCAAGCTCCGCGCTCTCGACCAGCGAATCGGCGGCGGCGGTGTCAAGGCTGGCGAGCTGCTGGCTGATCTGGTCGATCTGCTGCTGGATGAACTGATCGCGCGGACCCCCGAGCTGCGCCTGGAGCTCGGTGATCGCCGCGGAAGCCTCCGCCACCAGGATCCGCTGGCGCACGTCGAGGTCCGAGCGATCGTAGGTCGTGCCGGCGACGACGGCGACCGGACGGATGTGCGCATCCCAGTAGCCACTCCAGGCGGCGGCGCCGAAGATCCCGACGGCGAGCGCGATCGCCACCGCGAAGGCGATCACGGTGAGCTGCTGCGTGCGCAGCTCATCCTGCCAGCGCGGTCGATGCTTGCGGTCGAGAACGGGTCGGGATCGGAAGCTCATCGGCTCATGGTCATGCGGCGGCTCAGCTGCGGCCCTCTCGGCCGCTGGGCGAGGCGAGGCGCCATGCTAAACGATGAAGGCGAGACGCGCACTCGCTCACGTTCGGGTGATCGCCTCGCGGATGGCCCCCAGGCGAAGCCGCACGACGAGCAGCAGCGCCTCGCGAACGATGCCGCCGGTCATCTTCGACGCACCCGCCACCCGCTCGCGGAAGACGATCGGGACCTGGACGATCCTGGCCCCACGCCGATGCGCCCACCACGTCGTCTCCACCTGGAATCCATACCCCGACCCCGCCGTCTCGCGCAGCCGAATCGCGTCGAGCAGCTCGCGCCGCCAGGCCTTGAAGCCGCCGGTCAGGTCGCGGTACGGCAGCAGGAGCACGGTGCGCGCGAAGAGCGTCCCCCCACGGCTGATCATCTTTCGGTGCCACGGCCAGCCGACCGTGCCGCCGCCCCGCATGTAGCGCGTGCCAAGCACGAGGTCCGCGTCGCGCATGAGCGGCGCGAGGAGTCGCGGCAGGGCCGCCGGGTCGTGGCTGAAGTCGGCGTCCATCTGCACGACGGCCCGCGCATCCGGGTGCTCGAGGACCCATCGGAAGGCGTCGCGGTAGGCGACGCCCAGGCCCTCCTTGGCCGCGCGGTGCAGCACCGAGACGCGGGGCTCGCGGGCGGCGATCGTGTCGGCAAGCTCCCCGGTCCCGTCCGGCGAGGCATCGTCGACGATCAGCAGCGAGCCCTCCGGCAGCGCCGCCAGGATGGCCGGCGCGATCAGCTCGATGTTCTCGCGCTCGTTGTAGGTCGGGACGACGACCCAGACGCCGCGACCGGCCGCCAGCCCGACCGCCGGCGGCAGTGACCCCGCCTCAGCGTCCGATGCCGACATACCCGATCCCTGCGCGCTCGTACGGCTCGCGGTCGATCGCGTTCCGGCCATCCACGAACAGCTCGAGCCCCGGAATGGCGTCGGGCGCCATGCCCAGGTAGGCCTGGTGCGCCGCCTGCAGCACGGCCACCCGGACCGGGGTGGGAGCATCCAGGTCATACGGCTCGAAGCCGATGCCGCGGAGATGCTCGGCGTCGTAATAGGGGTCGTGGCCGTGGACCCGCGCTCCGGCGGCGAGCAGCTCGTCGCGCAGGCGGAACGCCGAGCTGAAGGCATCCTCGCGGACATCGCCGCGATAGGCGACCCCCAGCACGAGCACCGGCTGCCCGTCGAGCGAGCCGATGCGCTCCTCGATGGCGTCCACCGTGAAGGCGCCCATCCCCTCGTTGATCTCGCGGGCCAGCGGCGGGAGACGCAGCTCAGGGTCGTTGTTGAAGAGGAAGTGCGGATAGACCGGGATGCAATGACCCCCGACGCCGACGCCCGGTTGGTGGATGTGGCTGTACGGCTGGGAGTTGGCCGCCTCGATCACCTCGGTGACGTCGATCCCGTTGCGCGCGGCGAAGCGGGCGAGCTCGTTGGCATACGCGATGTTGACGTCGCGATAGGTCGTCTCGGCCAGCTTCGTCATCTCGGCCGCCTCCGCGTTGGCGACCGCGCGTACCTCGGTCCCCTCGTCGAGGACGGCGGTGTAGAAGGCCACCGCGCGCCGCGTGCTCTCCGGGCTCGTCCCGCCCACCACCTTCGGATAGCGGCGCAGGTCGAGGAAGATGCGGCCGACCAGCACGCGTTCAGGGCTGAACGCAAGGTGCAGGTCCTCGTCCAGCGTCAGCCCACTCCCCTCGGCGAGCACCGGGCCGAAGCGGTTGCGCGTCGTGCCGACCGGCAGCGTCGTCTCGTAGATGACGAGCGTGCCGGGGCCGATGTTTGCCGCGATGTCGCGGGTTGCGGCGTCGATCGGACCGAAGTCGATCTGCCGATCTGCATCGACCACGACCGGCACGATCACGACCACGGCATCGGCCTCGCGGAATCCGGCTGGATCCTTCCAGGTGGTCGCGCGCAGGCGGCCGGCGGCCACCAGCTCGGGAACCCGCTCGATGAGCGTCTGCTCGTCCCGGTGCGGCGTCTCCCCGCCGTTCAGCGTCTCCACGATCCGCGTGTCGACGTCGACACCGAGGACGTCGTGGCCGCGCGAGGCGTACTGCACCGCGAGCGGCAGCCCGATATGGCCGAGACCGACGACGGCGATCTTCACGCCAGGACCTCGGCCAGCTCGTCTCCGGAGATCGCGCGTCCGGAGAGCGCGGACTCGACCATCTTGCGTGCCAGGAGCAGGGCGACCATCGCGTCGTGGGGGTCGACCGGCGGCGGGCCCCCGTCGCGGACGGCCCGCGCGAACTCGCCGAGCTCGACCGTGAGCGGCTCCGCGCGGCGGATCGATCGGCTCGTCATCTCTCCCTCGGCGACCGAGGTGATCGGCGCGCCGAAGCCGTCGGCCCCGCGGTTCTGCCACGTCTGGTCCGCGTCGGGGTTCGCGTAGAAGACGAGGTTCTGCGCGATGTAGTCGGCCACGTAGAAGCCGCGCTCGCCGGTCACGGTCAGGGTTCGGCGCTTCGTGGCGGTGAGCCAGTTGATGTCGAGGATGCCGACCACTCCGTTCTCGAACTTCATGATGCCGTTGAAGAGATCCTCATGCTCGGTGTGGATGCGGCGCTCGGCCTCGGCATAGATCCGGATCGGCTCCGATCCCACCAGGTATCGCATCACGTCGAGGTCATGCGGGGCGAGGTCGACGACGACCCCGACGTCGCGGATGCGAGCCGGGAATGGGTCCGAGCCGGGTGGCGCTGATCTGGAAGATGCGTCCCAGCTCACCGGCGTCCAGCCGTCGTCGCAGCTCGCGGATGGCGGGGTTGAAGCGCTCGATGTGGCCGACGGTCAGCATTCGGTTCGCTCCGGCCGCGGCCTCGATCATGGCGGTCGCCTCCTCGCGCGTTGCCGCGATCGGCTTCTCGACCAGGACGTTGGCGCCGGAGCGCAGCGCCGCAAGCGTGACCGGCAGGTGGAGGCTGGTCGGCGCGACGATGCTGACGAGATCGAGCCGCTCCTCAGCGAACATCCGCTCCGGATCCTCGTAGCCGCGCGCGCGACGGCCCGAGGTGGCGCGCTCGACCGCGGCGCGATCCGGATCGGCAACGGCGACCAGCTCGACGCCGTCGACCGACTCGTCCCAGACGCGCACGTGGTTGCGGCCCATCATGCCCAGGCCGACGACGCCCGCGCGCAACGGCGGCTGCTCCGGGTCGCTCATCAAACGGGTGCTCCCGCCTCCAGCGGGCCGAGCTCGACGGCGGTCGCGTTGACGGCGTCGATCACCGTCGTCACCTCGTCGTCGCTGAGCGACGGATGGACCGGGATGCTCAGCACCTGGGCGGTGAGCAGGTCGGTCACCGGCAGCGCCTCGCGGCCGTATCCGAGCGCCAGGAACGGCTTCTGGCGGTGGACCGGGATCGGGTAGTAGATGGCGCTCCCCACGCCGCGGGCCTTCAGCGCCTCGGCGAATGCGTCGCGCTCGTTCACGCGCAGGGTGTACTGGTGATAGACGTGCGTCACGCCCGGCCGCACCTGCGGCGTGACGACGCCGTGAAGCTCGGCGTCGTAGCGCGCGGCGATGGCGCGACGCCGCTCGTTGTAGGCGGGCAGCTTCGGCAGCTGCGCGAGGCCGATGGCGGCGGAGATATCGGTCATGCGGAAGTTGTAGCCGACCACGTCGTGGTGGTAGCGCACCTTCATCCCGTGCTCGCGCAGGAGGCGAACTCGCTCCGCCAGCTCGCCGTCATCGGTGGTCAGCATGCCGCCCTCGCCGGTCGTCATGTTCTTGGTCGGGTAGAAGCTGAAGGTGCCGGCGCCCCAGGTCCCGCTCATGCGCTCGCCGATCGCGGCGCCGTGGGCCTGCGCGGCGTCCTCGACCACGGCCAGCCCGTGGCGGTCCGCGATCTCGCTTATGGCCACCATGTCGGCGGGCTGCCCATACAGGCTGACCGGCATGATCGCCCTGGTGCGCTCCGTGATGGCCGCCTCGACGAGCGACGGGTCGATGCAGAAGTCTCGCTCGCCGATGTCGACGAACACGGGCCGCGCACCGGTGTACAGGACGCTGTTGGCACTGGCGATGAAGGTGAAGGGGACCGTGATCACCTCGTCGCCGGGCCCGATGCCGTAGCCGAGCAGCGCGAGGTGCAGCGCCGTGGTTCCTGAGCTGGTGGCGACCGCGTGGCCGGCACCGACGAACGCCGCGAACTGCTCCTCCAGCTCGCGGACACGCGGGCCCTGCGCCAGCGATCCGGAGGCCATCGCCTCCCAGACCCGTTGCTTCTCCTCCTCGCCCATCTGCGGGCGAGCGATCGGGATCACGATGCGGTTGCCTCCTGCGGTTCGCGCGCCTGCCGGGCACGTTGCTGCTGCCGTTCGAGCGCCGCAACGATCCGCGCTGCGGTGCGACCGTCACCGTAGAGCGACGGTCGCGGCCGGTCACGATTCATGAAGGCCTCGTCGGCGAGGGCCGAGGCCACGGCCGCCGGGTCGGCGTCGACGACGCGATTCCAGCCGGCATCGGACGGTCTCCACCCACTCGGTCTCCGAGCGAAGCGTGATGCACGGGACGCCGGACAGGTACGCCTCCTTCTGCACGCCACCCGAGTCGGTGGCGATCGCGTGCGCGCGCGCCTCGAGCGCGACCATCTCGAGGTAGCCGACCGGGTCGATGGCCACCACGTTCGAGGGCACGCCCGAGCCGCCCGGAGAGGACGGCGCGGGTACGGGGATGGACCGGGAAGATCACCGGTAGGTCGAGCGCCATGCCGCCCAGGATGGCGCGCAGGCGCGCGGGATCGTCGACGTTCTCGGCACGGTGCAGCGTCAGGAGCACGAAGCGATCGATCCCACGCGCCGCCTCGGGCAGGTGCTCGTCGGCGCGCTGCGGCGGCCCAGGCGTGCGCGTCGGCCATCACGTCGCCGACCAGCTCGGCCCGGTCGCCGAGGCCCTCGCGCTCGAGATGCTCCATGGCCGTCTCCGTCGGCGCCAGCAGGAGGTCGGACAGGTGGTCGGCCACGATCGCGGTTGCGTTCCTCCGGCATGCGCGGGTTGAACGAGCGGAGGCCGGCCTCGACGTGCGCCAGCCACGGCCGCCGGCCGTCGGGGAAGGTCAGCTTCGCGGCCACCACGGCCGCGGCCAGGGTCGAGTTGGTGTCGCCGTAGACGAGGACCCCGTCCGGCTCGTGCTCGAGCATCACCGGCTCGAGCCGGCGCAGCATCTCGCCGGTCATCGCGGCGTGCGTGCCGCTGCCGACCTCGAGGTTCACGTCCGGCTCCGGGATCTCCAGGTCGCGGAAGAAGGACGCGCTCATCGCGTCGTCGTAGTGCTGGCCGGTGTGGACCAGGATCTCCTCGTGGCCGGCGCGCAGGGCGCGGCTCACCGGTGCCGCCTTCACGAACTGCGGACGCGCACCGACGACGGTGAGGACTCTCACGCGCCGCCCTCCGGCGGGAAGGTCCGCGCCGCAGCCGGGGCAGCGCGCCGCGGAAGGGAGCCCCGTCGTCGCCGTCGCGGACCGCCTGCCCGCAGGCGCAGGCACTTCCCAGCCGTCGCGCCGGGTTGCCGACCACCAGCTCGTGATCGGCCACGTCGCGGGTCACCACGCTTCCGGCGCCGACCATGGCCCACGCGCCGATCGTGATGCCGGGCAGGACGGTGCTGTTCGCGCCGAGCGCGGCGCCGCGCCGCACGAGGATCGGCGAGACCTCCCAGTCGTCATCGGTCTTGGGCGAGCCGTCCGCGTTGACGGCGCGCGGCAGCCGGTCGTTCGTGAAGCAGACGTGCGGGCCGATGAAGACGCCGTCCTCGACGGTCACGCCATGGAAGAGGCTGACGTTGTTCTGCACCTTGCAGCGGTCGCCGATGACGACGTCGACGTCGACGTACACGTTCTTGCCGATGATGCAGTCGGCGCCGATCCGGGCACGCTCGCGCACCTGTGCCTGGTTCCAGACGCTGGTGCCCGGACCGATGACGGCATCGGGCGCAACCTCGGCAGTGGCGTGGATGCGCACGTTCGTACGCTCGGTCATGCGATCTCCTTGGGGCGCGCTCATTCTACCCACGCTCACCCCTGGCTGAATTCGAGCACCACCAGCAGCCGCTCGACCTTGGCCGGATCGAAGGCGGGGCGGACGAAGGCGGTCTGCGTCAGCGCATTCGGATCCGGCTCCACCGCCTGGATGCGGCCGATGAGGAGCCCGCCCGGGTAGCTGCTCGCCTCGTCGCCGAAGGTCAGGCCGGCGCTCACGATGGTGCCGCCCACCTCGAGCGTCTCGGTGACCGGCACGTTGATCATCACCAGCTGCCCGCCCGGCTGTCCGCGGACCTCGCCGAGCGCTCGGCTGGCCTGGTCGACCGCGATGACCACCGAGCGGGTGTCGACGATGAGCCGCACGCGCGCCGTGTCGTTCGTGACCGAGATGACGGTGCCGGCAAGGGCGCCGGTCCCGTCCGCGTTGCCGACGACCGGCATGCCGGCCTCGAGTCCATCGTCGGTCCCGGCGTCGATGCCCACCTCCCAGACGAGGTTCGACGGGTCGCGGCTGATGACGCGCACCGGCAGGAGCTGCATGTCGAGGGCGTCGGCGATGCCGAGCAGCTGCCGTAGCTGGTCGTTCTCTCGAGCGGCCTCCGCCAGCTCGGCAACTCGCTGGTCGGCGCCGGCCAGCTCACGCCGCAGGCGATCGTTCTCGCTCCGCAGACGGTCGATCTCCCCGATCGTGCCGAAGACCCCGGCAACCCCCTCCCCGACCCCGCCGATCGCGCTGCGAACCGGGTCGAGCGCGCGCGTCGTCACGCGCTGGAGCGTCAGCGCCGGCTCGGTCGAGCTGGCGAGGAGCATGAGCAGGCTGGCGATCGTGAACGCGGCGAACCACAGGCCTCCCCGCGCTCGCCGGTTCGGGCTGGACGGCCCGTACACCGCGCTCGCCTAAGGCTCTACGGGTGGGAGGTGCGACGGCGCCACGAGCTAGCGCGGCGCGCGAGTGAACTGCTCGCTGACGAGGACGCGCTCGAGGGTGTCGAGCTCCTCGAGCACTCGCCCGGTGCCGCGCACCACGCAGGTGAGCGGGTCGTCGGCGATGTGAACCGGCATCTGGGTCGCCTCGGCGACCCGTCGGTCGAGCCCGGCGAGGAGCGCCCCGCCGCCGGCCAGCACGATGCCCTGGTCCATGATGTCGGCCACCAGCTCGGGCGGCGTCTCCTCGATCGTCTCCTTGATGGCCTCGACGATCTGCACGATCGAGGGCTCGAGCGCCTCCCGAATCTGGTCGCCACCGACCTCGATGCTGCGTGGCAGCCCGGTCAGCAGGTCGCGGCCGCGGAAGGTCACCGTCTTCTCGGACTTCTCCTCGGGGAACGCGGAACCGACCGCGATCTTGATCTCCTCGGCGGTCCGCTCGCCCATCAGCAGGTTGTACTCGCGGCGGGCAAAGCTGACGATGTCGGTGTCCATCTCGTCTCCGCCGATGCGGATGCTGCGGCTGACCACGATGCCGCCCAGGCTGATGACCGCCACCTCGGTGGTGCCGCCGCCGATGTCGACGATCAGGCTGCCGCTCGGCTCGCTGACCGGCAGGCCGGCGCCGATGGCGGCGGCCATCGGCTCCTCGATCAGCCGCGCCCAGCGGGCTCCCGCGTTGATGGTGGCGTCGCGCACCGCGCGCTTCTCGACCTCGGTCACGCCGGATGGAATGCCGACCAGGACGCGTGGCCGCGGGATGCGGGCATAGCGGTCATGCACCTTGTTGATGAAGTACCGGATCATCTGCTCGGTGACGTCGAAGTCGCTGATCACGCCGTCACGCAGCGGCCGAATGGCAACGATATTGGCCGGCGTGCGGCCCACCATCCGCTTCGCCTCGGCACCGATCGCCAGGACGCGCTTGCTGCGGGTATCCATGGCCACCACCGAGGGCTCGCTGATCACGATCCCGCGGTTGCGCACGGTGACGAGCGTGTTGGCCGTGCCGAGGTCGATCCCGACGTCGTGACTGAGGAGGCCGAGGAGGCCGTCGAAGAGTCCCAAGCTCCCTCCGGGAGTGGCTGTTCTCGGCGCCGCCCGTGGCACGACAGGGCGGTGGCGCCTTCAATCCGATCGATTCGCGGTGCCGGCGGTCAACCCCCTCGGCGCCGTCGCAAACCCTAGCACACGCATCCTTGGAGTCGGCCGAGGCTGGCCCGCGCGGTCGTCGTCGGTCCTTCTCCGTTCCGGACGCATCTGATAACGTCGGGCCGACGGGCGGGTGGCACGAAGCACGGAGATGATGGCGTGGCAGGCTTCTTCTCGGAGGTGCCGGACCGGATCGAGTTCGGCGGGCTGGCGTCCGACGAGCCGCTGGCATTCAAGGTCTACGAGCCGGACCGCATGGTTCTCGGCAAGCGCATGGAGGACCACCTCCGGATCGCAGTCTGCCTGTGGCACTCGTTCAACTGGCCCGGATCCGACGTCTTCGGCGTCGGGACGTTCGACCGGCCATGGCTCGTCCCCGGTGGCGATCCGATGGAGGCCGCGCGCTCGAAGCTCGACGCCGCGTTCGAATTCATCACGACGCTCGGCGTTCCGTACTTCACATTCCATGACCGCGACGTTGCGCCGGAGGGCGGCACGTTCGCCGAGACGCGGGCGATGCTGGACGCCGTCGTGGCAGCCATCGAGGGCCACATGGAGCGCACCGGGGCCCGGCTGCTGTGGGGAACCGCGAACCTGTTCGGCCACCCCCGCTATGCGGCCGGCGCGGCAACCAACCCGGATCCCGAGGTCTTCGCCTACGCCGCCGCCCAGGTGAAGCACATGCTCGAGGCGACGCATCGGCTGGGCGGCGAGAACTACGTGCTGTGGGGTGGCCGCGAGGGCTACGAGACGCTGCTCAACACCGATCTCGCACGCGAGGAGGAGCAGCTCGCCCGCTTCCTGACGCTGGTCGCCGAGCACAAGCAGCAGATCGGCTTCAGCGGGACCCTGTTGCTCGAGCCGAAGCCGATGGAGCCGACGAAGCACCAGTACGACTACGACTCGGCCACGGTCGACTCGTTCCTGCTGCGGCACGACCTCGCCGGCGAATACCGGGTGAACATCGAGGTCAACCACGCGACCCTCGCCGGCCACAGCTTCCACCACGAGGTCGCGGTGGCGATCGCCCGGGGGATCTTCGGCAGCATCGACGCGAACCGGGGCGACGACCAGAACGGGTGGGACACCGACCAGTTCCCGAACTCGGTGGACGATCTCGCCCTCGCCCTGTACGAGATCATCCGCGCCGGTGGATTCACGACCGGCGGCTTCAACTTCGATGCGAAGCTCCGTCGCCAGAGCCTCGATCGGTCCGATCTGTTCCACGCGCACATCGGCGGCATCGACACGCTCGCACGCGCCCTGCTCGTGGCGGCCGACCTCGTGGAGGCGGGCGACCTCGAGCGCGAGCGGGATCGCCGCTACGCCGGCTGGACGGAGGGCCTCGGCGCAGACATCCTCGGCGGTTCCGCATCCCTCGCCGAGCTCGAGGCTCGTGTCGCCGATGGCGGGATCGACCCGCGGCCCCGGTCCGGCGGCCAGGAGCGCCTGGAGAACCTCGTCAACCAGAGGGTCTGGGCCGCCGATCGGGACCGCTGAGCGGTGGCATCTCACGTTCTCGGAATCGACGTCTCGACTACGGCCACCAAGGCTCTCCTCATCGACGAACGCGGCCGGGTCGCGGCGATCGGCACCGCGGAATACGACTACGCGGTCCCGGCCCCGCTGTGGAGCGAGCAGGAACCCGGACCTGTGGTGGGACGGGAGCACAGGTCGCGATTCGCGCGGCGCTGGCCGGCGCCGGCATCCGCGGCGCGGACGTTGGCGCCGTGGGCCTGGCGGGCCAGATGCACGGCGCGGTCCTGCTCGACGACGGCGACCGGCCGCTGCGCCCGGCGATCCTGTGGAACGACCAGCGGACGGCGGCCGAGTGCGACGAGATCCGCCGCCGGGTCGGGGCGCGAGCGGCTCATCGAGGTCACCGGCAATGACGCGCTCACCGGCTTCACCGCGCCAAAGCTCGTCTGGGTGCGGAACCACGAGCCGGATGTCTGGCGCCGGATCGCCCACGTCCTGCTGCCGAAGGACTTCGTCCGTCACCGGCTGACCGGCGACCACGCTGTCGACCGCGCCGACGGGGCCGGCACCCTGCTCTTCGACCTCGCGCGGCGGGACTGGTCGGCGGAGGTCGTCGCCGCCCTCGACATCGATCCGGCTTGGCTCCCGCGGACCGCTGAGGGTCCCGAGGTGACCGGGGTCGTCAGCGCCGCCGCCGCCCTGGCAACCGGGTTGGCGCCCGGGACGCCGGTGGTGGCCGGCGGCGGTGACCAGGCCGCCTCGGCGGTCGGTGTCGGGGCCGTGGATCCGGGAGTCGTGGCACTCTCGCTCGGGACGTCGGGCGTGATCTTCGCGGCCACCGACCGGCCCCTCATCGAGCCCGAGGGCCGAGTCCACGCGTTCTGCCACGCGGTGCCGGACCGGTGGCACCTCATGTCGGTGATGCTGTCGGCGGCGGGGAGCCTGCGCTGGTTCCGGGACGCGCTGGCCCCAGGCGTGCCGTACGCGACGCTCGACGAGGAGGCCAGCCACGTGGCTCCCGGCAGCGACGGGCTCGTCTTCCTCCCCTATCTCACCGGCGAGCGCAGCCCGCACCCCGACCCGCTGGCCCGTGGCGCGTTCGTCGGGCTGACAGTGACGCCACGATCGACGCCACCTGGCGCGTGCCGTGCTCGAGGGCGTTGCGTATGGGCTGCGCGATGGCCTCGACCAGATGGTGGCGACGGGGATCGAGACACCGACCCGCATCCGGGCATCGGGCGGGGGTATCGCGAGCGGGGTGTGGCGCCAGATCCTGGCCGACGTCCTCGGAGCGGAGATCGCGACGGTCAGCACCTCGGAGGGCGCCGCGTTCGGCGCCGGCCTCCTGGCGGCGGTCGGGACGGGCTGGTTCGGCACCGTGGCGCAGGCAGCCGACTGGGCGGTCAAGCTCAGCGTTGTCGCCGAGCCTGGGCCGAACGCATCGATCTACGCGGAGGGTCTGAAGGCGTATCGGGCGCTGTATCCGGCCCTCGCGCCCAGCTTCCGGCGAGCCTCGACGCCGAGCTGAGGTTCAGACTCGAAGCTCTTCGAGCTCCTCCTTGGTCGCCTCTCCGGCTTCTTGCCGAGGATGATCATGGCCAGCACGTCATCGGGCGTGACCTTGGTGCGCTCGACGGTGTCCACGATATTTCCGTGGTACATGACGCTGATTCGATCGGAGAGGTCGAAGACGTCGTGGATGTCGTGGCTGATGAGGAAGATGCCGATGCCCTCGTTCTTCAGCTGGCGGATGAGATCGCGAACCTGCGCCGTCTCGGCCGGACCCAGCGCCGCGGTCGGCTCGTCCATGATCATGATCCGGGCGTTGAAGTGGACGGCCCGTGCGATCGCGACGGCCTGGCGCTGACCACCGGACAGGTTCCTGACCGGCGACGTGAAGTTGGTGAAGTTCGGGTTCAGGCGGCCCATCACCTTGCGGGTGGCGTCCTCCATCGCCCCATCGTCCATGGTCCCCCACCACGTCACCACCTCGCGCCCGAGGAACACGTTGGCGGGCGCGTCGACGTTGTCGGCCAGCGCCAGCGTCTGGTAGATGCATTCGATGTTCAGGGCCTTGGCGTCGCGCGGGTTGGTGATGGCGACCTGCTTGCCGTCGATCAGGATCTCACCCGAGTCCGCTCGATGCGCGCCGGACAAGGTGCGGATGAGGGTCGACTTCCCCGCGCCGTTGCCGCCGACCAGGCCCATGACCTCGCCCTCGTGAAGGTCGAATCGTCGCGTCGCGCACGGCATGGACGCCGCCGAAGGCGACGTTGATGTGCCGCATCTCCAGCAGCGGTGGGCCACTGCCTTCGTCGTGGCGGTGTCGGCTGGCGTCTCGACCGTCATCGCAACGCTCCTAGCTCCCGCCGCTGCGCCGGCGGTTCCAGGTGTCGAAGCCGACCGCGACGATCAGGACGAGCCCGGCCACCACGTCCTGGGTCGGCGCGTTCACGCCGTTGTAGCTCAGGCCGTACGACAGCGACGCCATGACGAACGCGCCCAGCACGGCACCCGGAATCGTGCCGATGCCGCCGGCGAACGACACGCCGCCGACGACCGCGGCGGCGATGACGTACAGCTCCGCGCCCTGTCCGACGTCCTGCGTCGCCCCGTTGAGACGAGCCGCAGCTGACGGCTGCCGCGACGGCGCACAGGAAGCCCATCAGGATGAAGGTCTTCATGATCGTCCACCGCGTGTTGATGCCGGCGAGCTCGGCGGCATCCGGGTTGCCGCCGTAGGCATACACGTACCGGCCGAACCGGCGCCGCGTGGCCACGAAGGTCATCGCGATCGTGACGAAGACGACCAGGATGATCGGCCAGGGAAGGCCGATTGGGACTTTCAGCCCTCCCGCCGGCTCCGTGATGCCGTGCGCCAGCGGCGTACTCGCTCGCCAGAATCGGTGGCAGGTAGTTCATGTTGGCGAAGGCGGCGATGCCGAGCACGAAGCGCAGCCGACGACCGCGATCAGGACCTCGGCCCACATCGGTCGCACCGGGAAGCCGAAGCGCTGGCGTTGGCGTCGGCTGTAGACGATCAGGCCAATGATGGCGGCGATACCGATCACGGCAAGGAGCCACGTGGCCCATTCGCCGACGGATCCCTGGACGCCGCCGCCGATCTTCCTGAACTCCGTCTGCAGGCCGCTGACACCGGCACCGCTGGACAAGAGCCAGACCGTACCGCGCAGAGACAGCAACCCGCCCAGCGTGACGATGAAGGACGGCACGCCGATGTAGGCGATGATGAAGCCCT
>CAVWZA010000010.1:0-224975 GCA_963759405.1 uncultured Chloroflexia bacterium
TCCGATCGCGTACCCCACCGCGGGTCCGATGGCTGGGACCTGGCCGGTCGAGACAAGCTGAAGGACGGCGGTGATGGGTGCTCCGATGGTCAGCATCGCGGTACCGCGCTAGCCGGCGCGCGCTGTAGGGCGGCGTACCAGGTGGCCACGTAGGCGGTCAGAGCAGGCCGGTGACCAGGATCCAGCCCAACTGCTCCGGGCGGAGGCTGCCGAGACCGTCAAGGCTACCGTCGCCAACGAAGCCGACCAGGACACCAGGCCGATACCCATGCGCGCTGCAGCGGCCACCGGCGACCGCACGCCGGCAAGGACCCGCTTGGCAACGATCACCTCGACAGCCCACAAGCCGGTCGCCGCGGCGATCATCGTCTCGCCGATCCCCCAGCCCACGCCGGTCGGCGTCTGGATGAGGAGCTGGCTCACCAGCAACACCCCGAGGGCCCCGATCTGCAATCGCGCCCAGCCGCTCGCAGGAACAGGACCGCCAGCATGCGCCACCCATACGAACAGCGTCTTGTGGATCATCGCCGCCGCGGGGCGGTCGCCTCCGCCAGGCCGCTGAAGAACAGCACGAACGCGACGCTTCCCCGATCACGCCCAACGCCAACAGTCCCGGCGCGGTACGCGCACTCGGCCGCCACGATCCACGCACGAGGGAGCGCGATCGTCATCAGCAGCACCGCAGCGACGCCATTCTTCAGCGTGGTGAAGAGCACCGGGTCGCCGAAGGCGCGGACGGCGGTGGCGTTGACGAAGACGGAAGCACCGCTCACCAGCGCGGTGAGGCCGGCCAGGGCAAGTCCGATGCGAGCTGGGCGCGTGTGTCGGCGGTATCGAGGATGCGGAGCCAGCTGATCATGAGTCTCTCTCCGTGAAGCGGTGGTGTGGGTCGTCGGCGGCGAGCGCACGGCTGCGGCGATCTCGTGGGCGATTCGGGATCCAGGATGCGGACCAGCGGCCGGCCGCCAGGAGCGCCCAATCGCCGGGCCGGACCTCGGGGACGGGCGAAAGTGGAGGCCCGCCGCGGACTCCCGATCTCGACCTCGGCCCAGGCGCCGTCGACGGAGATCACCGGGCCGGCAACGTCAGGCACATACGGGTGGCCTCGTCGGTGGGCCAGTACGCGGATCCAGTGGCTCGAGCCGCTCCGCGCATGCGCGGGACGGCGTCGCGCACCGCTCGCTGAGCGGCGCCCCGAGTCCGTAGCCGGCACCGGCCACGCCCACGAATCGGCCCTCCGGCGGGCCACCGCGGAGACGCTCGACGATCCCGAGCGTGATCGGCAGCGGCAGCGCGTGGCTCGAGGCCGGGGTGATACCGGCGCGGATGGCTGCGAGCGAGGGCTGCCGAGGGGGAGATCGACGACCTCGCCGGCCGCGGCCCTCCACGGCGTCGACCAGGATGATCGGTCCGTCCGTGGTCATCAGGTCGTCCGGCATCAGCTGGCCGACATGGTCGGACTCGGCCATGCGCAGGGTGCGCGTTGCCGGCAGACGCGGCGAGCACTGCGCGCGACGGCGTCGTCGCCGCGCATCGGCTCGCCACACAGCAGGAGGGTCACCTCGACGCATCGCCTCAGCGCTCCTCCACGCGCAGGTCGAGGAAGTGGGTCGCGCAGCTGATGCATGGGTCGTAGCTGCGGATGAGCTGCTCGAGCCGAAGCGTCGCCTCGGCGTGCGGCAGCGACAGGACGCTCGGCGCGAAGAGGGCGAGGTCGTGCTCGATGGCCGCCTGGTTCTGGCTCGTGGGGGGCACGATCTGCGCATCGCACCAGGCCGTCGTCGTCGATCTCGTAGCGATGGAAGAGCAGCCCGCGGGGCGCCTCGGTCGCCCAGGCAGCGATCCCCGGCCGGCTGCCATGGCGCCAGCGGCGCTGCCGGCGGCCGATAGGCCTCGAGGATGTCGAGCGCCTCGGCAGGGCATGGAGCAGCTCCACCGCGCGCGCCACGATGCTGCGGAAGACGTTGGTGCGCAGCTCGTCGCCCAGGCCGGTCGCGCGAGGGCCTCGGTGGCGAGCGGGTGCAGCGCGGCGCCGGCCAGCGAGACCCGCGCCGTCGGGCCGAGCAGGTAGGGTGCCCGTCGTGGCTGACCGCCTGGAGCGCGTTCGACCAGGGGACCTGGTCGCTCCTCGAAGGCGTCGCGGCCAGTCGCGCCGGATCGAGGTCGAGCCCGTCGCTCGAGACGATGCGCCCGTCGTTCATCGGGTACTCGTCGGCGTGGCGCAGCGCGACGAGCCGCGGCTCGCGCGCATAGGCGGGGCGCGAGCGCGGCCGCCCAGCGGACCGTCTCGCTGCGCGTCGTCGATGGCTCCGGGGAGCTCGCGTCGGAGCTCGTCGAGCTCGGCGGTCCGCGGCGCCCGCGAGAATCCGCCGACCCGCACGCTGACCGGATGGATTGGCCGCCCGCCCAGGATGGCCACGATCCGGTTGCCAAGCCGCTTGATGCGCAGGCCGCGCTCGACCACGTCCGGATGATCCGCGGCCAGCTCGACCGCACTTGGGTAGCCGAGGAAGTCGGGGGCATGCAGCAGGTAGATGTGCAGTGCGTGGCTCTCGATCCATTCGCCGCAGTAGAAGAGGCGTCGCAGGCGGCGAATCTCCGGGTCGATCGGACCCCGAAGAGGTCCTCGAAGGCGTGGACCGCGGACATCTGGTAGGCGACCGGGCAGATGCCGCAGATGCGCGCCACGATGTCGATCACCTCGTCCGGCGTTCGGCCGACGACCAGGCGCTCGAAGTAACGCGGCGCCTCGAAGATCTCGAGATGGGCCTTCGTCACCTGCCCGTCACGGACGCTGAGCGACGAGCCGGCCCTCGCCCTCGACCCGCGTCAGCTGGCCGACGTCGACCTGGACCTCATCGGTCTGGTGCATCGGCTCCGTCCTACGGTGTGCAGCGGAGACCGCACGCGCCCGCGGGCTCGCGGAACGGCGGGGCCCACGCGTTGAATCCGGCGAAGAGGCGGTCGACCTGGATGAGCTCGCGATCCTGCGCGAACCAGCCGATGCAGGCTGGGGGTATTGGCCTGCTCGCGCGGGCCGAAGCAGGCATAGCAGGCGCGCCCGTAGGCGGGGCAGATCGCACCGCAGCCGGCCTGTGTCAGCGGGCCCATGCATGGCTGCCCGCCGGCGACGAGGACGCATACGTTCCCTCGCCGCTTGCACTCCAGGCACACCGACTCGCCCGACAGCTGCGGCCGGCGGCCGATGGTCAGCGCGGTCAGAAGCTCGAGGAGCTGCCCGGGGTCGATCGGACAACCGCGCAGCTCCGCGTCCACCTGCACGTGCTCGGAGACCGGTGTGCTCGTCGCCAGGGACCCGACGTATTCGGGCGTCGGGTAGACGGCGGCGCGCCAGCTCGGTTCATCGGCCCAGTTGCGCAGGGCCTGGATGCCTCCGGCGGTGGCGCAGGCGCCGATGGTCACCAGCATCTGGGTTCGTGACCGGAGATGCACGATCTCCTCCGCCTGCTGCGGCGTGCTCACGGAGCCTTCGACGAGGAGGACGTCGTAGGGCCGTCTGAGCGGCGAGAGGTCGCCTCCGGGAACTCGACGAGCTCGAAGCGCTGGGCGATCGGCAGAAGTTGGTCCTCAAGGTCGAGCAGCGTCAGCTGGCAACCGTCGCAGGAGGCGAGCTTGACGACACCGACGCGTGGGCGGGTTGCCTGCGGCGCGGTCATCAGATCCCCTCGCGACCGAACAGGTCGCCGAGCTCCGAGACCGAGAAGACGGGACCGTCGCGGCAGACGAAGAACGGGCCCATCTGACAGTGGCCGCAGATGCCGACGCCACAGTCCATGTGCCGTTCGAGCGATACGAAGATGTGGCGGCGCGTGATCCCGGCCGTGCGAAGCGCGCTGACGGTGGCGGTCATCATCCGTTCGGGGCCGCACAGGAATGCAACCGCTTGGCGCCCGTGCCAGTCACGACGGTCGAGCAGCTGGGTCACGACACCGACCTGGCCGAGCCAATCGGCACCTGCCCGGTCGACGATCTCTGCGACCTCCAGGCCAGCCCGCCGCCACGCATCGAGCTCGGCGGTGTAGAGCCGATCTTGCGGCGTCCGTGCGCCGTACGCGACCAGAACGGACCCGAACTCCTCAGGCCTGCGCATCAGCTCATCGATCACCGGCCGCAGCGGCGCCAGACCGATGCCGCCCGCCACAATGACGACATCGCGGTCCATCGCGCGCTCGAGCGGCCATCCCTCACCCAGCGGTCCGCGCAGGCCGACCTCCGCGCCGGGCTCGAGGCGGACGACCGCCTGGGTCGCGGGTCCGGCCGCGCGAATGGTGAGCCACAGCAGCCCGTTGGCGACGCGCGAGACCGAGATCGGGAGCGGGGAGAACCCCGGCTGGTGGACCATGACGAACTGGCCGGGTCTGGCGTCCAGCAGCGCCCGGTCGCGGGGCTCCAGGCGCAGGGTAGAGGTGTCCGCGGTCTCGGACCCCACGCCGACCACGGTGGCAACGATCGTGTCGGCCTCGCGCTCGGGGGGCGCCTGGATGCTGGGCGGCACGCTGATGAGTGGCAGTGGCACGAGGTCGCCGAGCGCGGGTAGTCGGGCCAGGGGCGGTGGCGGCGCGTCATAAGGCGGAGCGATGGCGGCGAGCTCCTCGCGAACGTCGATGCCGACCGGACACCACGTGATGCACCGCCCGCACCCGACGCAGCCGGACGTGCCGAACTGCTCGTGCCAGGTGGCGAACTTGTGGGTGAGCCACTGTCGATATCGGTCCTGCCGCCGCGGCCGGAAGTTGCCACCGGCGACCTTGGCGAAGTCGCCGTTGAAGCAAGAGTCCCAGTGTCGCTCTGTCGTGGTGACCGCTCCGTCAAGGTCGGAGACCGCGCCAACGCTGGTGCAGAAGCACGTGGGGCAGACCATGGTGCAGTTGGCGCACGCCAGGCAACGGTCGGCCACTTCGATCCAGCGCGGGCTGTCGAGCCGGTCCATCAGGCGCTCGGCGAGTCCTTCGGCCGCGACGCCCTGGCCGGCCATGGCCTCGCGGGCCGACGCCACGCCGGCCGCGGCTGTCGCGCGATGCACATCGAGTGCCGGCTCCGTGGCCAGCATTTGCAGCAGCCGGGCTCCCTCCTGGCTGCCGGCCTCGACCAGGAAGCCGTCGTCGAGCTCGGTCAGGACCATGTCGTGCCCCTCGGTCACCTCGGGACCGGTGCCCATCGAGGTGCAGAAGCAGGTCGACCCGGCGCGGGTGCACTGCACGGCGATCACGAGCGCGGCCGCACGACGGGCACGGTAGTCGTCGTCGACAAACGGCCCGGCCGCGAGTGCGCGGTCCTGGACCAGCATGGCGGCGATCTCGCAGGCCCGTACGCCCAGGAACGCGAGCCGCGGCGGATCCGGGACGGCGGCCTCGAACCGGACTCCGCCATCCTCGCGTAGCGCGGTGCCGGTTTCGACGCGAGGCGGCTGGGTGTACCGCTTCCAGCCCTGCGGTCCGACCGTGAAGTCAAAGAGGCGCGGGCTTCCGGTCTGGCTGAGCCGATAGCGGCCCGGCGCCTGGTCATCGGTCCATCCCGCCGGCAGGTCGACGGTGGACGTCACTTCGTCGTAGATGATCGCCCCGTCTCGGGCTATCGGACCGATGACGGTGCGTCCCTCATCGCGCAGGATCGCAATCAGCTGGTCCAGCTCGGCCCTGGGGAGATATCCCGGCGGGGCCGGCGCGATGCCGATCACCAGACCACAGCTTCCGCGCCTCGACCATAAAGGTCGAGGAGCTGATGGCGAGTCGCGCCGAGCCGGCGCGCCACCGCCTCAAGCACACGTGGGTAGACCGTGGCCGCCAGGGCCGGGTCCTCCTGGAGGGCCTTGCGCAGTGGCGCGCTCTCGAAGGCGAGCAACCGGGTCGGCTCGACGGCCACCGCCGTCGAGGTCGCTCGATACGGCGGCACCAGGGCCGACCAGCCGACCACATCGCCGGGCTCGACGGTCATGACGGTCACGGCTCCGCGCTCCGGGACGAGGAGACGAAGCGCGATCCGGCCGTCCAGCACGATCCCGAAGGTCTCGGTGTCGGCTCCCTCGTGGAGGATGACGTCTCCGGCGGCGAAGGTACGAACCGATGAGCAGCAGTCGGCGAGTCGCGAGACCGCGTGCGGCGAAAGCCCGGACCCGAACCATCCGGCTCCGAGCTCGACGGCGGCAGACTGCTGTCCGGTCACTGGATCATGGTAGGACCAACCGCCAGTCGCCCGAAGGGCCGTTCGGCCGGGCGATGACGGGCCGTCCGGACGGGCGCCCTGCGACCGGTCAGGCGACCGGCACTTCAGCCGTCGCGAACGACCCGTAACAAATCCCGGCGCGCTCCCAGCTGCGGATGCGGTATGACCAGGTGGGTGGCCGGCCCAACGTCTTCGCCCTGGGCGACGCGACCGACCTGCCGCTGTCGAAGGCGGGCTCGACCGCCCACTTCGAGGCGCCGGTCGTCACCGAGCGGATCTCGGCCGCGGTCCTAGGTCGCGAGGTCGATCGCCAGCGCGGCGACTACCTCGGCAGAGTGATGTGCTTCTTCGAGATCGGCGACGGCAAGGGCACCCTGCTCCAGTTCGACTACGAGCACCCGCCGCGGCCGCCGAAGCCGAACCAGCTGTGGCACCTCGGCAAGGTCGTGTTCAATAAGACGTACTGGCACACGGTTCCAAAGGGCCGCGTCTGACGACGATCGAGAGGACCCAACATGTCGAACGGAGAGGCGGTACAACGTCCCATCGAGCTGATCCTCTTGCGTCAGCTGGCGAGCTACCTGGACATGCCGATCTTCGTCGTCGATTCCGAGGGCCGTCTCGTGTACTACAACGAGCCCGCCGAGCCGCTGCTCGGAGTCCGGTTCGACGAAGTGGGCGTAATGGAGACGTACGACTGGCTGGCCGCCTTCCGGCCCGGCGATGAGGCCGGGGCCGTGCTGCCGGCCGACGAGGTTCCGATCCTTATTGCGCTCCGCGAGCGGCGGCCAGTGCACGGCGAGCTGTGGATCACCGGGCTCGACGGCGTCCGGCGGCCGATCCGGGCCACTGCGCTGCCGCTCGTGGGCCAGGGTAGTTCGCACCTGGGCGCGGTGGCCTTCTTCTGGCTGGAGCACGCGGCATGAACGTCACGTTCTGGGGCACCCGCGGCTCGCTGGCGAGCCCCGGACCGGAGACCATACGTTACGGCGGTAACACCGCATGCGTCGAGGTCCGTGACTCGTCGGGTGGCCTCATCGTTCTTGATGCCGGCACGGGCATTCGGCGCCTCGGCGCGACCCTGACGCACGAGCGGACGATCCACCTCTTCCTCAGCCACCTCCACCTGGACCACCTCCAGGGCCTGGGGTTCTTTGCTCCGCTGTTTAGGTCCGAAGCGGACGTCCACATCTGGGGCCCGCCCTCGCTGCGTGCTGACCTTGCCTCGCGCCTCAACAGGTATCTGTCGCCGCCCCTGTTCCCGGTACGGCTTAAGGAGCTCGCGTCGAGGGTCACACTGCACCCGGCCCCGATGCAGCCGATCACAATCGGCAGGGCGGAGGTGGTTGCGCAGCCCATCACCCATCCTGGCCCGACGGTTGGCTACCGGATCAGCGAGCGTGGCCGGGCGCTCGCCTACCTGCCAGACCACGAGCCGGCGCTCGGCGTTCGCAGCTTCCCGGAGTCGCCGGAGTGGACGTCCGGGTACACCCTAGCGAAGGGCGTTGACCTCCTCGTTCACGATGGGCAATACACCGCCAACGAGCGATCAAGCCGGATTGGTTGGGGCCATAGCTCACTCGACGAGGCTATGGCATTCGCGAGCGCTGCCGGTGCGGCAGCGCTCGCGCCCTTCCACCATGATCCAACGCACTCTGACACCGAGCTAGACCACCTCTTCGGGTCACTGCATAGCGGTCCTGTTGAGCTCATTCGCGCCGCCGAGGGCATGACCGTGCGAGTCTGAAACTGCCATGAGCCCGGCCGCTTTGTCGCGGCCTCGATCGCGCTGGGGCTTTCATAGGGCTGGGGTGGCCTTGCGGACATGCTCGCTGCGGTCGTGGTGGACACGGTCCTCTCTATTTCCAACCGCAACCGGACGGCGGCCTCGATTTGACCCGTCGGTGCTTCAAAGCCTGGCCCCGGCCCTCGATGCGCGGCAGGGCGATGCGGCCCCAAGCAGTGGGCCGAGCGGCCCTTGGCGCGGGCTGCGTGGAGGTGGGAGCGTTGTCACCGAGCCAGTGACCACCAGCACGCATCCTGCGGCTGCGGAGTCGGGAGGAGGTTTGCCTTGGATCAGACCGCAAAGCTAGTGAGCGTTCCGCGGACGCCGGAAAGCATCGGTGACCCGGCGATCTCCCTGGATGATGCGTCCGGGCTGATGGCCGACCTGGGCTTCGTTGCATTCCGCACACCTCCGGGGGATCCCGGTACCGGAGTCATGCCTGACGTTGATGATCCGGAGGCGGCCGACACTCCGCCACTTCGACCCCGAAGTAGTGACGTATTGGGTCCACCACGGGGGCGCCGGACGCCTCGAGCTCGCCGACATCGATACGAGCCCACCGGTCTTCGGGCGCTTCAGCTGGGGGAAGATCCAACTAGCCGATCGATTTGGCATTTTCAACAGCTTCGTCACCTTCGGTGGCTTTCTGTATGCGGAGCGCATGGATCCGGATGCGCTGCTTCTGGTGTTCCGATCCTCGGCACCGATCCTCCGGCTCGCGGGACACAGCCAGAAGGGCGATGTAGTTGCCGACGAGATCCTGTCGTTCTTCGCGCGAGTCGTCCCACACCTGTGGAGCCCTTCCGAAGAGCAGCTGGTAAACAGTCGGACTCCCGAGGAGCTCTACGCCGCATTCCTTGTTGATATGCGGCACCGCCTCGATCGCTCGGCCGCACTTCGCGAGGCGATGTCCGGCGATGTGCGCATGGTCGATTCCGAGCTCGCCATCATGGCCGCGCATCGACCGACTGGACTTGCCGGAGGCAACCGACTGCTGCGCGAGCTGCGCCTCGCGGGATAGGGAGTTCGACGGTCGCGGATGGCCGATCGCCGTTCGGCTCACACCCGCCGCATCCAGGATGGGCCTCGCTCGTGCCGGCCTGGTTCTTGGCGGGATTCGCTTTGCGAGCCGCTTTGTGAGCGAACGGCGATCGATCGTGCCCATCGTTGCCCCCCAGCACGGGTTGGTCGCGTGCCAAAAGGCCGTTCTTTGCCCTGCTGTTTGGGCCGATCGGCATGGCCGGAACGGGCCGGGCGCCCCTCCGCCATCACGTCGCACTGGCGCAGAGTGGAGCCATGACATCGCCAAAGTTTCCGGGGACTGCCGTCATCTGTGACGGCTCCGAGGTGATCGCCTCCGTCGAGACGCGAATCAGCGAGGCTGCTTGTTCATACCCAATCACGCCGTCCACCACCATGCCCGCGGTGTTTCAGGCTGCGGTTGCCGACGGCCGTACGAACCTGTGGGGGACGCCGCTGGCGTTTCTCGAGCCGGAGAGTGAGCACTCATCGGCGAGCGCTGCGGAAGGATTCGCGCTCGCCGGCGGCCGGGTCGTGAACTTCACCGCGGGCCAGGGGCTGATCCTGATGAAGGAGGTCCTCTACGTCATCGCCGGCAAGCGGCTGCCGGTCGTCTTCCACATCGGCGCCCGGGCGCTCACCAGCCAGAGCCTCAACATCCACGCCGGACACGACGACGTGATGGGCGTCGCGGACTGCGGCTGGGGGATCCTGTTCGCTCGCAACGTGCAGGAGGCGGCCGACTTCACGGCCATCGCCCGCCGCGTGGCGGAAGACACGAGCACACCCTTCTTCGTCGTGCAGGACGGGTTCCTGACGACGCACACGCTCGAGAACGCGCAGCTGCCCGAGGACGAATTGCTGCGCGAGTTCGTGGGCGATCCGCGCGATCGGCTCACAAGCCTGTTCGATCCGACCACCGCGATCATGAGCGGCGTCGTCACCAACCAGGACGCATACATGCCCGGAAGGATCGGGCAGCGCGCCTTCTACGAGCGGCTCGCGCCGGCACTGGACGCTGCCTTCGCCGAATGGGCCGCGCTCACCGGGCGGAGCTACGGGCGAGTTTCCGCGTACCGGATCGAGGGTGCGGACACGGTGCTGGTCGCGATGGGCACCATCGCCGACTCCGCCCGCGCCGTCGTCGATCACCTGCGGGACGCCGGTCGGTCGGTCGGCACCATCGGCGTGACGGCGTACCGGCCATTCCCGGCCGACGCCCTCGCCGACGCCCTGTCCGGCGCTCGTGCCGTCGCCGTCGTCGAGCGTACCGACGAGCCCGCCGCTGCCGACAACCCGCTCACCCGGGAGCTCAAGGCGGCGCTGGCCGACCGCGCGGCGCGCGGTGCATCGGTTCCGCTCGTCGTGTCCGCTTCTGCCGGGCTCGGCAGCCGGGATGTCTCCGTCGGCGACCTGGTGGCCGTCTTCGACTGGCTCGACGCGCCCGGCCTGAGCGATGGCCCGCGCTGGGCGAGCCTCGGGATCCGGCACTCGTCGGCGCTCGAGCCGGCGCCGATCAGCCTTCGCCCCAAGGGCGCCTACAGCTTGCGCGGCCACTCGATCGGCGGCCTCGGCAGCGTGACCACCAACAAGCTGCTCGCAACGATCATGGGCGAGCTGTTCGGCAAGCAGGTGCAGGCCTATCCCCGCTATGGCTCGGAGAAGAAGGGCCTTCCGACCACCTACTTCCTGACGCTGGCCGACGAGCCGATCCGCGTCCACGCCGAGCTGAAGACCGTCGACTTCGTGCCTCTTCACGACGTATCCGGCTTCCACCAGGGGGCGCTGGCGGGCCTCGTCGACGGCGGGACCGTATTCGTGCAGAGCGCGATGACCGATCCGGCGGCCATCTGGGCGTCGGTCCCGGAGAAGGCGCGCGATGAGATGACGCGCCGAGGAATCCGGCTCATCGCCCTCGACACGGCCGAGATGGCCCGTCGCCGTGCCCCGCGCCCGGAGCTCGTGCTCCGAATGCAGGGCGTCGCCCTGGTCGGCGTCTTCCTCCGCGTCTCGCCGTTCGCAGCGGCAGCGGGCTATGGACGGGATGAGCTGCTGGCCGAGGTACGCAAGCGCCTGGGCCGTTTCTATGGCAAACGTGGAACTGGCGTCGTCAACGCCAATCTCGAATTGATCGCCGAGGCGTACGACACCGCCATCGACGTCACCGCCGCGCTGTCCAGTCACAAGGAGCGAGCGGATGCTGCCTGAGACCCGGACCCCCTCACCGGAGCTGTTCGACGATGTCCTTGCCCTCTATCGGCGCGGCATCGCTGAGACCGAGCTGCCAGCCGACGAGTTGATCGCCCGCAGCCTGATGCCGCCCGGCTCGGCTGCCGGTCGCGACTTCAGCAGCCTCGCACCGACCCTGCCCGCCTTCCTGGCCGATGCCTGCACCGGCTGCATGGCGTGCGTCAACGTCTGCCCCGACTCGGCCCTGTACGCGACGGCCATCCCCGAATCACAGCTGGCCAACGCCGCGAAGAAGTACTTCAGCGACGAAGGAGCCGATGCCGGGGCCGCCGAGGTCCTTGCCCGCTTTACCGAGACGTCGAAGTACGGCCGTCAGGCCGCGAAACGTGGGCTCGAGCCGGCGAAGTTCGGCCTGTTCGTGGACGCGACCAAGTGCAAGGGCTGCGCGGAATGTGTCGCCGTCTGCCCAGCGGACGCCCTGCGCATGACCGACAAGGTCGCCGATGCAGGCAACGGACGCTCGACAATCGAGAACGCCGCGCGCGAAATGGCCTTCTATCGGTCGCTGCCGCCGACGCCCGAGGCGTACCGCAGCGACAAGGTGCTGGCAGACCTGATGTTGGGCGAGCACGCCTTCGGCTACGTCGGCGGCGCGGGTTCGTGCGCCGGCTGCGGCGAAGCGACCGCGATCCGCATGATGGTGGCCGCGACCCGACAGGTGCACGGTCCCGAGTCGATGGGCATCGTGGCGGCCACCGGCTGCAACTCGGTGTACGGCGCGACCTATCCGTTCAACCCGTACCTCGTGCCATGGACGAACTCGCTGTTCGAGAACGCACCGGCCGATGCCCTTGGCATCCGCGCGCGCTGGGACCAGGAGGGGCATCCCGAGCGGAAGCTATGGGTGCTCGGCGGCGACGGCGCCATGTACGACATCGGCTTCCAGTCGCTGTCTCGCATGGTGGCGTCCGGCGCCGATATCAAGGTCCTCGTCCTCGACACGCAGGTGTACTCGAACACCGGAGGCCAGGCATCGACCGCGACCTTCGGTGGCCAGGTCACCAAGCTGACCGCCTTCGGGAAAGCACAGCATGGCAAGCTCGAGCGCCGCAAGGAGCTCGGCCGGATCCTGATGAGCCACGGCGAGGTGTACGTGGCCCAGGTCAGCACGGCGCACGTCAACCACTTCTACCGTGCGGTCATGGACGCCAACGAGTACCCCGGCCCGGCCGTGCTCATTGCCTATACCCCCTGCATGCCGGAGCATGGCATCCCCGATGACGCCGGCGCTCGCTCGGTGAAAGCGGCGGTCGACTCGCGCGCCTTCCCGCTCTTCACGTACGACCCGCGGCGTGGTCCGACCATCGCCGAGCGGCTCAGCCTCGCTGGCAACCCTTCGATCGACAGCGACTGGCACCGCCTGCCGGACGGCACCGAATACGACTTCGTGGCCTTTGCCCGCGGCGAGGGACGCTTCGCGCCGCACTTCGCCGCGGACGGCACGCCGACACCGGAGATCCTCGCCTCGCGCGACGACCGGAGGGCGAACTGGCGCACGCTCCAGGAACTCGCGGGGACGGGGCGAGAGCCGAAGGCTCGGGCGCCCATCGCGCTCGGTTTCGCCGACACGACGCGGACCATGACCGCCGAGGAGGCGCAGGCCGCCGCCGCGATGTGCCTGCAGTGCAAGGACCCCACCTGCGTCGCTGCCTGTCCGATCCGGGTCGACATCCCGCGCTACCTCGAACATGTTGCCGTCGGCGACTTCGCCGCCGCAGCCGAGGTGCTCTTCGAGCGCAACCCGATGCCGTCCGTCACGAGCCGCGTCTGCGAGCATGAAAACCAGTGCGAGGGCTCATGCAAGCGGGCGAAGACCGAAGGCGTCGTTCCGATCGGCGCGATCGAGCGCTTCGTGGCGGAGTGGGCGCGCCAGAATCGGCCACCCGTGGAAGCGCCCGCGGCAACCGGGCTCAGGGTGGCGATCGTCGGCGCTGGCCCGGCTGGACTCGCGTGCGCCGGAGAGCTTGCCACGCGCGGGCGCGCGGTGACCGTCTTCGACGCGTACGACTCCGCCGGCGGCGTGCTCCGCTACGGCATCCCCGCATACCGGCTTCCGAACGAGGTGGTGGACGCCGAGATCGAGCGCCTGCGCGCACTGGGTGTCCACTTCGAGCTCGGCGTTCGCATCGGCGAGGCGTGCACGCTGGAGCAACTCCGTGAGCGATTCGATGCGGTCTTCGTCGCCGTCGGCGTCGGTAGGCCGGTCATGCCCGGGATCCCAGGGGAGGAGCTTGCCGGCGTCTTCACCGCCACCGAGTACCTCGAGCGCGCCAACCGAGCCGGCGCCGACGACAGAGAGCTCCGAGCCGGATCGGTCGTGGTGTTGGGCGGCGGCAACGTGGCGCTGGACGCGGCGCGAAGCGCCGTACGCCTCGGTGCGGAGAAGGTCACCGTCGTCTACCGGCGTGGACGCGCGGAGCTTCCGGCATGCAACGCGGAACTCCACGAGGCGGAGGGGGAGGGCGTTCGCTTCATCTTCCTCGCCAGCCCGACTGCGATCCTTGGCGACGCGGACGGCCGCGTGCGCGCCGTCCGCTGCACGCGCATGGCGCTTGGCGAGCCCGACGACTCCGGACGCCCTCGTCCCGTGCCGACAGGGGAGGAGCTGGAGGTCGAGGCCGACCATGTCGTGATCGCGCTCGGCAGCCGCGCGGAGCCGTGGCTCGCCGCGACGAACCCGGGGCTCGCGGTGGATGCCTCGGGGCGGCCGATCGTCGACGAGCGCGGCGCGACCTCGATCACCGGTGTCTATGCCGGCGGCGACATCGTCCGCGGCGCGGCGACGGTCGTGGACGCGGTCGGCGATGGCATGCGTGCCGCCGACGCGATCGACCAAGACCTGGCAAGGTGGGCGATGGTGCCATGCCGCCCGTCCGACCGGTGACGATCAGCACTTGTCCTCCCCGCCGCCGTCCGGCCACGCTCGGTGAACTGAACTTGTAAGGAGATCGAGTTGTGTCCAAGTCAACAGTGACGAGCATCTTTGTCGGCAGCGTGATCGCCGTGATCGCCGGCGCCTTCCTGGCATTTGCGGCGGTGTGGTTCGCATATGCCAACGGCGCATTCGTGATGAGTGGTCCGGATGTCGTCGGGGTCCAGTCGACGCCGGCGGCGTGGACCATGGTTGGGCTCGCGATGGTGGCGGCGCTTGCGGTCATCGCGGGCCTCATCGGCGGTCTGGTGTCGTGGATCGGCGCGCTCTTGAACACCGCGCAGCTCGAGGACAAGACGTGGTTCGTGGTCCTCCTCGTGCTCGGAATGCTGAGCTTCGGCCTGGTCGCTATGGTCGCCTATGTCATTGCGGGGCCGGATGGCACGAAGCAGACGACGGCCGCCCCCAGGCTGGAGGCTGCTGCCTAGCACTGGATCAATTTGTTCCAGTCGATCCGCCCTCCCTTTCGAGAGGGCGGATCGTTCGTTTGCCGCTCGATTCCACGTTGCGGTTCTTGTCCTGCCTTCCGGCCTCTCACCTCGGGCCTTGTGGCACTAACGGCTTCCCGTCAGCCCGGTGACCATGAGCGCGTTGGTGGAAAGGGCGCCGCGGCTGTCGTCTCCCAGGCGGACTGCCGAAGGCGAGTAGAGGGAGATGATCAAGTGGCAATCCGCGTCGGAATCAACGGCTTCGGCCGCATCGGTCGCCAGACTCTGAAGGCGATCATCGAGCGCGCGCCGAGCCTCGAGGTCGTGGCAATCAACGATCTCGTCGCTCCTGAAATGAACGCGCTCCTGTTCAAGTACGACTCCACCTATGGCGCGTACGCGGGGACTGTCGAACACAAGGGCGACCTCCTGATCGTCGACGGGCACGAGATACGGGTGTTTGCCGAGAAGGATCCGGCGCGCCTGCCCTGGCGGGACCTCGGCGTCGACATCGTCCTGGAGTCGACTGGCGTCCTCAAGACGGCCGACAAGGCGCGCGCGCACCTGGACGCCGGCGCACGGAAGGTCCTGATCAGTGCCCCGGCCAAGGGTGAGGACATCACGGTCGTCCTCGGCGTCAACGAGCCGGAGTACGACCCGGAGAGGCACCACATCATCTCGAACGCGTCGTGCACCACGAACTGCCTCGCGCCCGCTGTGAAGGTCGTCCACGACCTGCTCGGCATTCAGCGCGGGCTCATGAACACGATCCATTCATATACCAACGACCAGCGCATCCTCGATGTCGCCCACAAGGACCCTCGGCGCGCGCGTGCGGCGGGCCTGAACATCATCCCGACGACGACCGGCGCGGCGAAGGCACTCTCGCTCGTCATTCCAGACCTGGCGGGCAAGTTCGACGGCTTCAGCCTTCGCGTCCCGACGCCGACCGTCAGCGTCGTGGACTTCACGGTGGATGTCTCGCGGCCGACCACCGTGGACGAGGTGAACGAGGCCTTCCGCCGCGCGGCCGCAGGGCCGATGGACGGGATCCTCGGCGTGTCCGATGAGCCGCTCGTGTCGAGCGACTTCCGAGGTGACTCGCGCTCGGCCATCATCGACGCGGCGTCGACGTTGGTCATCGGCGGAACGATGGTCAAGGTGATCGCCTGGTACGACAACGAGTGGGGCTACAGCTGCCGGCTCGCCGACCTGGCCGCATACGTTGGCGACCTGCTTCCCTCTGAAGCCCTCGCCGCGGCGCCGGCCGCCTAGAAGGGGGAAAGCGGATGCGGATCCTTGTTGCGTACGCCAGTCGCCACGGTGCCACGCGGGGAATCGCTGAACGAATTGCCCACGCACTCGAGCGACGCGGGCTCCAGGTCACGCTCCAGCCGGTTGACGAAGCCGGTGCCGTCGACGAGTACGACGCCTTCGTCATCGGCAGCGCCGCCTACATGTCGCACTGGATGAAGGAAGCGACCGCGTTCGTGCGGCGGAACCTCGTTCTCCTGGAACAGCATCCGGTCTGGCTGTTCAGCAGCGGCCCGATCGGCACGGAACGGGTCGACGCCAAGGGGCGGGACGTGCTCGAGGTCTCCGAACCCCGCGAGTTCGTCGAGTTTGCGGGGCTGCTACGGCCTCGCGACGCGCGGGTGTTCTTCGGCGCCTACGACCCCGATGCGGAGCCGATCGGAGTCGCGGAGCGCATCGGGAGTCTGTTCACGCGGATGCCGGCGGTCCGGCAGGCACTGCCCGCCGGCGACTTCCGTGACTGGCCGGCGATCGAGGCCTGGGCGAATGACATCGCCCGCGAGCTGCAGGCGTTAGCAGGCATCGCACCGGGTCGTGACGGAGCACCCAGCCATTGAGGCCGATCGGCCCTATGAGCCAGCCATGGATCAGACGACCATGAATGCAGAGCCGGCGGTTCGGGCATCCGCTGCGCCACCGCCGCTTGCGGGAGGTAGCCGAGGAGGTGACTCTCATGACCGCATCCTCGCGACGCGAGGTCAGCACTCGCAGCCGCTTCCAGTTTTCCTCGCCCATGCTCGTGGCGACGATTGCCGTCGTCGTGATGGCCGTCGTGGCCATCGCCTTCATCGTGTTCTCGGGTGGCGGACCCGGTCCGTTCGCCAGCGGCTCGCCCTCTCCGACCGCGACAGCCGAGGCCACGCCCACCCCGACGCTCAAGCCAACGCCAACGCCGACGCCCGCCGACCCCAGCCCACAGCCGACGCCGGCGCCGATGGCGCGCTGGACCGGCTTGACCTGGTCTGATCCGGTCACACCTTCGTTCGTGGTCCACCTGAACGACCTTGTCGCGTGGGGGGACGGTTATGTCGCGGTCGGTGAGGTGGTGGTCGACGCGACGCACAGCGATGGCGCCTTCCTGACTTCGCCGGACGGCCTGGACTGGACCGTGCGGTCCCAGCAGGGCCCCGTCTTCGGGTTCCCGCGCCACCTCGTCGCACTGGGTGAGGAGATCCTTGCCTTCAGCCACCCGAATACCGATGTCCTTCCTCTGTCTTTGGAGCCACTCGTCTGGAGTTCTGTTGACTCGACCACCTGGTCGCTCGTCGACAGCCCGAGCTGGCGGCAGGCGTGGAGCGGGCTGGTGATCGGTCCGATGCCGGCCGGCTGGGACGAGCTTCAGCAGCCGATTCCAACCGGCCTGGTCGACGTGGCCAGCGGACCGGCCGGCCTCGTCGCCATCGGGAACTCGTACGGCGACGACGGCTTGGTGCCCGTGGTGCTGCACTCGACCGATGGCCGCGAATGGTCGGCGGTGAGCCTGCCCGCCGACTCCGTGAGCCCGCTGCTGAGCGCGGTCGTGCCGTACGACGGCGGGTTCGTGCTGGTCGGAGCGGTGGATGCGGGACCTCGCGTCGACTCGGCCACGCCGGCAGGGTGGTACTCCAGCGATGGCGTGAGCTGGAGCAGCGCGACGGTGAAGGTGGATCCGCGCCTCTTCCCGAGCGGCATCGTCGGCATCGGCGAGATGGGCGACGTGACGGCCGGCTCCGACGGGCTCGTCGGCTGGTCGGGCGCTGCGCGGGATGACCGCCGGCGGACCACGGTTCATGGCGAGGTGGACATCGTCGGATGGACGGACGTGGGAGCCGCGCGACACGAACACAGCGCGGCCCGCGCTGTCGCACGGCTACGTTGCGGGCGATGGGGTGCGGATGGTGGCGCTCGGCCCGGCTCCGAATACGGCCACCGATCCAGCCCTGTGGCCCGGTATCAGCCAAGCGTCGGTCTCGACCGACGGAGTCAGCTGGACCACCCTCAGCGTGCCGCGTGAGCTCGACGACTTCGTCGAGGGCATGTGGATCGTGCCCGATGGCGTGATCTACGCGGGCGTCGAGTCGTTCTGGTTCGGTATGCCGACCGTGACCCGGTGAGCGGTAGCCATGACAAATGGCACGTCACGAGGTGCCCTCCAGTACTGGTAACCAGGCCGGCGCCGGCCGGAAGGTAGGGCAGGGAACTCGGGCCGATGGATTCAGAGGTGAGGAAGATGCGTATCTTGATTGGGGTCGATGGCTCCCCGGCTGCGGACGTGGCCTGCGAGTTCGTTGAGCGTCGAACCTGGCCGCTCGGAACGCGAGTGCGCCTGATGGGCGTCGTTGAGCCGCTCGTAGATAGGGTCGGCCTGGCGCCGCCCTCGGGCAGGAAGCCAGCGTCGGATAACGTCGCCCTCGAGCTTGTCCTCGAGGAGCGCGCAGATACGCTGCGCAGGCACGGGCTGGGTGTTGAGACTTCAGTCGAGTATGGCCACGCGGCCGACGTCCTCATCGACCGCGCTTCGGAGTCGTATACCGATCTCATCGTGGTGGGCAGCCGGGATCTCGGGCCCATCGCCAGGATCGTGCTCGGCTCGGTGTCGACCCATCTCGCAGACCACGCTCGGTGTCCGGTCCTGGTGGTCCGCTCGCCGGAAGCGACCCGCATGCTGCTGGCCACTGACGGCACCCGGAGCTCGCTCGGCATTCCGCGCGTGCTCGCCGCCTGGGGCAACGCGTTCCGCGGGTTGCCCGTGGAGGTCCTCAGCGTGGCACCGCGAAACGCCTTCGTCACGCCCTGGGGCAGCGCGGGGGACGACGAGGTGACTGAGCCCGACGAGCTCTCCTTCCACGAGGGCGTCGCCCACGAGGTGGCAGACGAGATGATGGAGCTCGGGTGGCACGCGGCCGCCGTGGCACGCGCGGGCGATCCGGCGCGGCAGATCGTGTCGACGGGCGTCGAATGGCGCGCTGACCTCATCGTGACCGGCTCACGTGGCGTTGGCACCTTGCGGCGCATGGTCGAGGGAAGCGTCGCTCATGACGTTCTGCTTCATGCACGATCCTCGGTCCTCGTCGTGCGCGGGCTCGTCCCGGCTCAGATCCCGCAGACCGCGTCCGTGCTCAGCGGGCTCGCACACGCCTGACCGAGTCGGCGCCGCTTTCGCTTCGAATCAGTCGGTCATGCCGGCTGACTCGACCGCCTGCACGATGGCCTCGCGGTTCAACGGTCCTCCGTAGCGAACACCATCGACAAAGATGGTCGGCGTCCCCGACAGGCGCAGCTCCTCCGCGTCCCGTCGGTCCGAGGCGACCACGTCCGTCACGGCAGTCGAGGTAGCGTCCTCCCGCCAGCGGGGGACATCGAGGCCGATCTCAGACGCGATGGCCTCGAATGCGACAGCGGCATCTGATCCAGCCAGGTCCGCCCAGGCCGCCTGACGAGCGAAGAGCGCGTCGTGGAACTCCCAGAACCGTCCCTGCTGCGCCGCTGCCTCCGCCGCTTCAGCCGCCGCCTCGGCGTTGGAATGGATGCTCACGAGGGGAAAGTAGCGGTAGACGAGCGTGACCGAGCCTTCCTCGGCCAGGGCCGAGAGCACCGGCGCCGCCACCGCGCAGGCCGGGCATTGGAAGTCGCTGTAGACGACCAGCTCCACCGGTCCTTCGCCGAGTCGCGGCCGGTCGCTGCTCCCCACGTTGGCGCTGTCGACCGGCGTGCCGCTCGTCATTGCCGGCAGAGCGAGCAACGAGACGAGCGCGATGCCCAGGAGCGTCCCGGTGGTGGCGGCAAACCGACGCAGGTCGTGACGCGATCGTTCGGACTCGGCAGCTGCCGCGCCGACGGGCCCTCGAGGAGCGCAGTGCCTTGTCAGGTGGCGGTGGGTCGCCGCGTCGCAAGGCCGCGACGCTTCCCCCGGTCAGTAGCACGCTCGCGACGGCCGAGAGCAGGCACCAGCTGCATAGCGCACCGATCACGAATACCTCGATGAGCGTGAGGAGCGACATCACGGCCGAGGCCAGCGACCGCCCACCCGGCGGCGACCAAGGCCCCTGGCACGCCGGCGAGGGGAGCCGGACGCGCGCAACAGCAGGGCGACCGCCGCCAGATAGAACGCCAGGCCAAACAGCGGCATCGGGATGCCGAGCGGGTATGCGAATGCGCTGGCGCGCACCACGTCACAGCCGGACCCGGTGAGGCAGATGCCGGATCCGAAGACGTAGTCGACGAGCAGGTAGGCCGAGGCGAATGCGCCGAGGAGCGCACCAATGATCGCGATCCGCCGCTCAGGCATCCGCGTGCTCCGCCATCCTCGGCTTCCATCCGCGCCAGGCGGTCGTAGTAGTCCGGAAGCTCGCGGAGATGGGCGATGGCGATCTTGGCGGTGATCAGTGGGTCATCGTTGGTCACGTCGGTGAGGGGGTCACGTCGGCCGTGCTCCAGCTCGACGGTCATGCCTCGACGGAGCTGGTCGAGATCGACCTCGTCGGCGACGCCGAGGATCTTGGCGATCCAGGCGACTTCCTTTGCGTCGAATGGTCGTGACGTGAGCATCGGTCTGTCTCCTTCGATCATGCCGGGGAACGAACCGGCCGGCGTTGCCGCCGGCCGATCCGCCACGGGAGGGTGTGCGATTGCGGTCAGTCCACGTGCAGCCCTGAGCGGCCGGCTGCCGGCGGTCCTGACCGCGCTCACCGTACGGCGAGCCTGCGTCCGGCCCATGTGCCGCGAGGCCCGTTGCGGCGGGCGCGATGGCCCCCCGCTCGCGGGTCCTTCGGCCCTGCCGACAACGCATGCAGACCGGTCATGTTGGAAGCAACGCGCTGCGGACTCGCCGCCGCGCACCAATCGACACGGGAGCATCGATGCAGCGCACCTTCATCTACTTTGCCGCGTTCACCGCCATGGGCACCGTCTTCGTAGCGACGATGCTCGTCGCTGCCCTTGTGCTGGGCGCGACAGACAACGGGAGCCAGGCTGCGCCGGAGTCGGCCCAGCCCAGCCCATCGGCGACCGCTGGAGGCGCAGGCGCGCGAGATCACCATTACCGCCTTCGACCTCGGCTTCGAGCCGGCGATGGTGGACGTTCCCGAGCCGGGCACCTACACCGTCACCTTCGTGAACGACGGGGGCGTCGCCCACGACGTCACCTTCTCCGATGGGACCAAGATCGCGGCCGAGGCGCACGCGACCGCCACGGGCGAGGTAACCGTGCCGGCCGAAGGCATGACCTTCATCTGCTCGGTCCCCGGGCACTCCGACGCCGGGATGACCGGCGAGGTGATGGTCGCGATGGCAAGCGCCTCCGGCGAGCCGGACCCGTCGCATGGCGACGAACGCACGGCCGAAGAGATGCGGGACAGCGACGCCGCCATCACGGCCCAGTTCCCCGCCGAGACCGAGGGCCGCGGCAACCAGGTCCTGGAGCCCGAGATCCTCGCCGACGGCACGCTGCAGTGGGAGCTGACGGCTTCGGTGATCCAGTGGGAGACCGAGCCGGGCACCTTCGTCGAGGCGTACGCCTACAACGGCATGGTGCCGGGGCCGCAGCTCCGAGCGGAGGTTGGCGACAAGATCCGGATCATCCTTCACAACGAGCTGCCGGAGCCCACCACGATCCACTCGCACGGCCTCTTCGTTCCACCCGACATGGATGGCGTGCCGGTCATCAGCCAGCCGGCCGTGATGCCGGGCGAGTCGTTCACATACGAGTACACGCTCCGCAACGCCGGCTCGCACATGTACCACAGCCACTTCATGGCCGAGACGCAGGTGCCGATGGGCCTGCTGGGCGCCTTCGTGGTGACCGATCCGAACGCCACCGATGAGCCGGAGTCGGACATCGACTACGCGATGATCCTGAACGACGGACCGCTGGGCTTCACGATCAACGGCAAGGGCTTCCCGGCCACCGAACCGATCGTCGCCAAGCAGGGCCAGAAGGTTCGGATCCGCTACATGAACGAAGGGCTGCAGATCCACCCGATGCACCTGCACGGGATGCCGCAGCTGGTCGTGGCCAAGGATGGCTGGACGCTTCCGACGCCCCACCTGGAGGACACGGTCCTCGTGGCGCCGGGGGAGCGAATCGACGTGATCGTCGACGCGACCGAGCTGGGTATCGTGGGCGTTCCACTGCCACATCCTGACCCACGCCGAAGGGCCCGATGGCATGTTCGGCATGGTCACCGCCCTCATCGTGGAGGAGTGACCATGGCTGGCTCGACCGATGGACGACCCACGCCGGACGGATTCGTGCGTCTCGTCGCGTCCATCTCGATCCAGAGCGATCCGGACCGGGTGGCGGCGCTGCTCGACGACGGAGGCACGCCCTGGGCGGAGGGGCCGCGTCGCGCATCCGGACGGCCAGGAACTGCGGCGATTCGCGGTCGACCTGCACCTCCGAGTCGGCGCAGCAACGCAATGCCCTCACCACCTTCGGCAAGGCGGCATACGTGGACCTCGGACGCCCGCGACGCGTCGCGGGCGGATGGGAGGCCGAGATCGGCTGGCAGGCATCAACCGCCACACCGCTCTTCCCGGTCTTCTCCGGCTGGCTGAACATTGGCCCGGGCCAGATGCGCATCGATGGTCTCTATGCTCCCCCGGGCGGGGTGATCGGTCGGGTTGCGGACCGCGTCCTCCTCCACTTGGCCGCCAACGCGACCGCGCGGTGGGTGCTGGGCGAGATCGACCGGGCGGCCGTGGCAGCCGCGGCCTAGTTCCCGGCTGGAGGCTCGCCCAGGTGGCGCTTGGCGACGAAGGCAGCCGCCTGCGTACGCCGCTGAAGATTCAGCTTCGACAGGATGCTGCTCACGTAGTTCTTCACTGTCTTGTCTGACAGGAAGACCTCGCCAGCGATCTCCTTGTTCGTCTTGCCCTCCGCCACCAGGAGCAGGATGCGCCGTTCCTGCGCCGTGAGATCGCCCAGCTCATCGTTGGCACCCCCAGTGGCGGCAGCCCTCACCCGCTGGAGCACCCGCTCCGTCACGGCCGGGTCCAGCAGTGAGTCACCGCGGCCCACGGACTCGATGGCGCTCACGAGGTCGCGTCCTCGCACCTGTTTCAGCAGATATCCGGAGGCGCCGGCAATGATGGCCGACAGCACCGCTTCCTCATCCGGATAGCTCGTCAGCATCACGACTCGCGTATCCGGGCGGGCGGCGCGGATCTCTCGGCATGCCTCGATTCCGGATCCATCGGGCAGGCGCACGTCCATGATCACGACATCGGGCTCAAACCGAGCCGCTTCGGCGATCGCTTCGGCCACCGTGCCGGCCTGGGCGACGACCTCGAACCCGGCGCGACGATCGAGCAGCGCAACCAGGCCCTGGCGCACGACTTCATGATCGTCCACCACGAGCAGTCGCAAGGGGCGCTGGTCGGCCGTATCGGTCATGCCTCGGTCTCCATTGGTGCCGCCCCACGACGCGGCAGGGAGATGATGATACGGGTCCCGGTCTCAGGGCCGCTGCTCACTTCGAACCTGCCGGCAAGCCCCTCAACCCGAGCGCGCATGTTGGCAAGGCCATGGTGCCCCCCATCGACCGCGCGCCCGGCGTCGAAGCCATGACCGTCATCGGAGAGCTCCAGCCGCAGCTCGCGAGGCGTCGCGGCGAGGTCGACGCTGGCATGGGTCGCGGAAGCATGGCGCGCGATATTGCTGAGCGCCTCACGCGTCACCGCCAGCAGCTCGGCCACGACCTCGATCGGAAGGTCCTCCGTCGCTGCGGCGTCGTCGGGCACGGAAATCGACACGTCGATGCCGCCGTTGCGGCGCAGCTCGGTGGCAAGGTGCGCAAGTCCATCGGTCAGGCTCCCGGACTCGAGCAGGGCCGGGCGCAGCCCGAAGATGAAGTTGCGGATGTCGCGGATGACGGCATGCAGCGCATCGATGGCCTCGTCGACCCTGCGGGCGGCTTCCGCGGGCTCCTCGCCGATGAGCTCGGGAACATCGTCGAGCGCGAGCGTTTGCGCGTAGATGGCCTGGATCACGCTGTCGTGGAGATCCCGGCTGATCCGGTCGCGCTCGTCCACGATCGCCAGGCGGCCCACCTGGTCGTGCAACCGGGCATTTTCGATTGCGATGCCTGCGTGCAGCGCGAACATCTCGACCAGTGCCTGGTCCTCCTCGCTGAACTCGACCGCCCCCAGCTTGTTGGTCAGGTACAGGCGCCCGACCGTCGAGCCACTGATGGTGATCGGCATGCCGAGGAACGACTCCATCTCGGGATGGTTCGGCGGGAAGCCATACCGCTCCGGATGGTTGGCGATGCTACGGATCCGGTACGTTTGGTTCTCGCGGATGATGAGCCCGAGCAGCCCTCGGCCATGAGGCAGGTCGCCGATCCGTGCCCGGTCCTCGTCGCTGATGCCGCTCGTGATGAAGCGCTCGATGGCTCCCTGGGCATCCACGATGCCGATGGCCGCGTACTGCGCCGCGGCGAGGTCGCGCACATGGTCGGTGATGAGCTGCAGGACGCGGTCGAGGTCGAGGACGCCACTGATGCCGCGAACCGCCTGGTCGAGGGCGTTGAGCTGGCTCGTCGCGCGGTCCGCCTGGGCGCGAACGCGGGCCGCCAGGAACCCGCGCTCCAGTGCGTGCGCCATCGCCGTCGCCTGTTCGGGATCCCCGCTGATACGGGCGAGGCCGATCGGTCGATCGTCGCCGGCCAGTCGCAGCGCGATCTCGGCGCCGGTCGTTCTATCGTCGAGGTCGAGGTCGAGGTCCGGCAGCGGCGGCGCGTTGACGCGCAACCGTCGGACGCTGAGGCCCATCTCCTGTGCCACGCGCTCCAGTGCGCGACCCAGCTCGTTGCGGCGCTCAACGGTCGGCTCAGCCTGCCAGGCATCGATTGCCTCAAGCAACGGTGGCAGAACGAGCGTCCGATGAGATTGGGCTGCGGCCGCGATCGGCGCTTCAGACGGCTCCATCGGCGCAAGGCTAGCGTGGCAGACCGATTCGCGCGAGGCAGGTGGAGTGGTCCGCTCGGCCCGTGATGGTGGTGCCTTGTGGCAGGTGTCCAGGAGTCTCGTTCCCGATACAACTGCAAAGGAAATTAATTCACTCCACGGAGAGGTCATGCAACGAGCGTTCTTTTATATCGGGATGGTGGGCGGTGCGACTACGTTCTTCCTCACTCTCGTGGTCGTCGGGTCAGTGCTGGTTGGCAACGCCATTGCGGCGGGCGCACAGCCCGCGCCGAGCGCGTCCGGCCAGGATGGGCATGAGGGCACCGTGGCACCGGTCGAGGCCGATCCCGAGGCGCCGGCGTTCGTGCTGCGCGATCCCGTGGCGCCAGAGCTCCTCGCGGGCGAGACGCATGAGATCGAGCTGGTCATGAGCGAGCGGCCGATGACGGTTGCCGATGGCTTTGAGCAGCTGGTCTGGACGTTCGGCGACCAGGTCCCGGGTCCTGTCCTACGCGTCAAGGTGGGCGACGTGATCCGGGTGACGCTGAAAAATCCGGATACGAACCTGATGCCGCACTCGATCGACTTCCACGCCAGCATGGTCGCCTGGAACGACGAGATGCGGACCATCAATCCGGGTGAGGAGCTCGTCTACGAGTTCGAGGCCAAGTACGCGGGCGTCTTCATGTATCACTGCGGCACGAGCCCGGCGCTGATGCACATCGCAAACGGCATGTTCGGGATGATCATCGTGGAGCCCAAGGAGGGCCTGCCACCGGTCGACCACGAGTTCGTGCTGGTGCAGAGCGAGTGGTACCTCGGCGAGCAGGGCCAGACCATCGACATCGGCAAGGCCTCCGCCGGCGCCCCCGCCCCGGACTTCGTGGTCTTCAACGGCGTTGCCAACCAGTACGCCGATAACCCCATCGAGGTGCCAGTTGGCGAGACGGTCCGCGTCTTCGTCCTGAACGCCGGCCCCAACATCGATTCGAGCTTCCACGTCGTTGGAACGATCTTCCACGAGGTCATCAAGGAAGGCATTCGCCTGCAGGAAGGCAACGATGGCAACTGGGGCAGCCAGGCGGTTGACCTGTCACCCGCCCAGGGAGCGATCGTCGAGATGCGCTTCGACGAGGACGGCATGTACCCCATCGTGACCCACGCATTCAACTTCGTCGGCAAGGGCGCCCTCGGCCTCTTCATGGCCGGTGACGGCGGCGAGGCGGCTGAAGCAAGTCACTGATTGACGTCAGGCCGGGCGCCAGATCATCGAGCGAACGGCCAGGCAATCGGACGGGCGACTGAGCGTCGCCCGTCCGGGGATTCTCCGAGGCTTCGGTGGGCGTCAGGCTGGGATCGGATGGGGCTCCTGGTCGACCCAAGAGGCGGTATGCACGTTGCCGGACAGGAACCAGCGCCGAATGCCGGGCGACACCGACTCGCCGAGCGATCGGTCCAGTCCGTAGTAGTTGCCGGCGCCGACCAGCCCCAGGAAGGCGGTGACCAGGGCGTAGGTGAGGTGCTGGTTGACGATGCCGAACTCGAAGTCCCACGCCGCAAGGAAGAAGAAGAGCATCATCAACGTGCCCATTGCCGCGCTGAAGCGGGTCAGCAGGCCAAGGATGAGCCCAACCCCGATGCCGATCTGGCCGAACGGCACGAGCACGTTGATGACCGACATGGCGGTTTCGTTCGTGGCAAGCCCGACCCAGAAATCATGCGTCGGGTTGAAGATCGTGCCCTCGGCCACTTCGCCGGTGACGAACGGCCATCCCAACGAGCCGCCGGTGGCGAACTCGAGGAACCCGGCGGCCGAAAACGGCTCGGGAGCGAAGAGCTTCTCCAGGCCGGCCCACAGGAAGATGATGCCGACGCCGATCCGAAGGATGGCGATTCCGATCTGATGGGACGGTTCCACGATGCGCATGACGTTGACCTCCTTGTTCGTTGTCGCCCTCGCGCCAGGAGTCGGCTCGTCAGAAGCCTACGCCGGAAGACGGGCCCAGAATGGTCCGATGGGACCGAAATTTGGGTACTGGCGTCCCTAGTCGGCGGCTGCGCCGACTGCCATAGGTGCGCTCGGGGCTCGCGCGCGGTCCATGGCTGCGGAGAGATTTCTTGACACATCCCGCCAGGAATCGGCCCGATCCTGAAGGACCGATAGACTGGACCACGCCGTGACGACCTCATCCCCTCCGCGTGCCGATGACGCGCTCGCACCGTTCAGCGAGGCGACCCGCACCTGGTTCCGCGAGGCGTTCGCCGAGCCGACCCGCGCCCAGGAGCTGGGCTGGCGCGCGATCAGCGCCGGCAGCCACACGCTGATCCATGCGCCGACGGGCAGCGGCAAGACCCTGGCCGCCTTCCTGTGGTGCCTCGATCGGCTGATGACGGAAGCGCCGCCGTCTCGCAAGACGGTGCGCGTCCTGTACATCAGCCCGCTCAAGGCGCTCGCCTACGACGTCGAGCGCAACCTGCGCGCGCCATTGGCCGGCATTCGTCGCACCGCCGAACGGTTGGGATTGCCGGTGCCGGAGATCAGCGTCGCCAGCCGGACGGGCGACACGCCGGCCGACGCGCGCCGCCAGCTCACGCAGGAACCCGCCCGACATCCTGGTCACCACGCCGGAGTCGCTCTATCTCCTGCTCACCAGCCAGGCGCGCGAGATGCTGCGCGGCGTCGAGCACGTGATCGTGGACGAGGTGCATGCGATCGCCGCCACCAAGCGCGGCTCGCACCTGGGGCTCAGCCTCGAGCGCCTGAGCCATCTCGCCGATGCCGATCCGCAGCGCATCGGCCTGTCCGCCACCCAGCGACCGCTCGAGGCGATCGGCGCATTCCTCGCCGGCGTGGGCCGCGACGTTCGGATCGTGGATGCCGGGGCGCGCAAGGAGCTCGACCTCGAGGTGATCGTGCCGGTGCCCGACATGGCGCGGATGGGCGAGGCGATGGAGGTCGACGAGTCGCCCGGCGGGCCGGCAGCCGGACCGGAGGCCCGGCACTCGATCTGGCCGTCCATCCATCCCCGTCTGCTCGAGCTGATCCGCGCGCATCGGTCGACGCTGATCTTCGTCAACTCGCGACGGCTGGCGGAGCGGCTGGCGGCTCGGCTCAACGAGCTTGCCGGCGAGGAGCTCGTTCGCGCCCACCACGGCAGCGTGGCCCGCGAGCAACGGCTCGAGATCGAGGAGCAGCTGAAAGCCGGCAAGCTGCCGGCGCTGGTGGCGACCAGCAGCCTCGAGCTCGGAATCGACATGGGCGCCATCGACCTCGTCGTCCAGATCGAGTCACCGCCATCGGTCGCGTCGGGCATGCAGCGCATCGGTCGCGCGGGCCACCAGGTGGGCGAGCCGTCGACCGGCAAGATCTTCCCCAAGTTCCGCGGCGACCTGGTCGAGGCGGCGGTGGTCGTCGAGCGCATGAAGGCGGCGGCGATCGAGGAGACCCGGATCCCGCGCAACCCGCTCGACGTGCTCGCCCAGCAGATCGTCGCGATCTGCGCGCTCGACCGATGGACGGTGGACGACCTGCATCGGCTGGTGACGCGGGCCGAGAGCTTCCGGGACCTGTCGCGCGAGCAGCTGACCGGCGTGCTCGACATGCTGTCCGGCCGCTATCCCTCCGACGAGTTCGCCGACCTCAAGCCGCGGGTCGTCTGGGACCGCCAGACCGACGAGGTCGCCTCGCGCAACGACGCGCGCGTGGTGGCGATCACCTCGGGCGGCACCATCCCGGACCGCGGCCTGTTCGGGGTCTTCCTGCCCGGCGACGACGGCGGGCGCGGCGGCCGGCGGGTCGGCGAGATGGACGAGGAGTGGGTCTACGAGTCGCGGGTTGGAGAGACCTTCCTGCTCGGGGCCTCGACGTGGCGCATCGAGGAGATCCTTCCGGATCGGCTGATCGTCACGCCGGCGCCCGGCGAACCGGGCAAGATGCCGTTCTGGCACGGCGACGCGATCGGGCGGCCGATCGAGCTCGGACGCGCCATCGGCGCCTTCCTGCGCGAGCTCGAGCCGATGGCGCCCGAGGCGGCGATGGCGCGGCTGCGCGACTCGCACGCCCTCGACGAGCTTGCGGCCCGCAACCTGGTGGGCTACCTCGCCGATCAGCGCGAGGTCACCGGCGTGCTGCCGACCGATCGCACGATCGTGGTCGAGCGCTTCCGGGACGAGCTCGGCGACTGGCGGGTCGCGCTCCTCACGCCCTTCGGCGGCCGCGTGCACGCGCCGTGGGCGATGGCCATCGAGGCTCGGCTGCGCGAGCATCACGGCGTCGACGTGCAGGCCATGTGGTCGGACGACGGCATCGCGGTCCGGCTGCCCGAGGGTATCGAGACCGATGGGTCGACGATCGAATCCGCGCTCCTGCTCGGTCCGGACGAGATCGAGGAGCTGCTGACGACCGAGCTGGGTGGATCGGCGCTCTTCGCCGCCCGCTTCCGCGAGAACGCCGCTCGCGCGCTGTTGCTGCCGCGGCGTCGCCCCGGGCAGCGCACGCCCCTGTGGATGCAGCGCCAGAAGTCGGCCGACCTGCTTTCGGTGGCGAGCCGCTACGGGTCCTTCCCGATCATCCTCGAGACCTACCGCGAGGTGCTGCGCGACGTGTTCGACATGCCGGCACTCGTGGAGCTGCTCGGCGCGATTCGGGCGCGGCGGATTCGGGTCGTCAGCGTCGAGTCGCGGTCGGCCTCGCCGTTCGCCTCGTCGCTGCTGTTCGACTACGTCGGGTCGTTCATGTACGAGGGCGATGCGCCGCTGGGCGAACGCCGCGCCCAGGCGCTCGCCCTCGACCGCGATCTGCTTGCCGAGCTGCTCGGAACCGAAGAGCTGCGAGAGCTGATCGACCCGGAGGCCGTGGCGGACCTGGAGCTCGAGCTGCAGGGGCTGACCGGGTCGCGGCGGGCACGGACGCTCGACGGCGTCGCCGATCTGCTGCGCCGGGTCGGCGACCTGCGGACGGATGAGGTCGTGGCCCGCAGCGCGGACGGTCTCGATGCTTCGGCCGCGCTGGAGGAGCTCGACGCGTCGCGGCGTGCGGTGCGGGTGCGCGTCGGCGGGGAGGAGCGCTGGATCGCGATCGAGGACGTCGCCCGCTATCGCGACGCGGTCGGCGCCAGCCCGCCGGCGGGTGTTGCCGAGACATGGCTTGCCGCCACGGATGCGCCGCTCGACGCGCTGCTCGTGCGCTGGGCGCGCAGCCACGCCCCGTTCACCGCCGATGCTCCCGCGGCCCGCTGGGGGATCGCCCGCGGCACCGTCGAGGAACGGCTGCGCGCGCTGGCCGCCGCCGGGACGCTGCTCGAAGGCGCGTTCCGACCCGGTGGTGCCGCCCACGAGTTCACCGACCCCGACGTCCTGCGCCAGCTGCGCCGCCGCTCGCTGGCCCGGCTGCGCCGCGAGGTCGAGCCGGTCGATCCGGAGGTCTTCGCTCGCTTCCTACCGGCGTGGCAGGGGGTGGCCGCGACGGCCGGCGGGCTCGGTCGCCTCGTCGAGGTGGTCGCGCAGCTCGAGGGGGTGCCGATGCCGGCCTCCGTTCTCGAGCGCGACGTCCTGCGCGCCCGCGTTGCGGGCTACACGCCACGCCTCCTCGACGAGCTGGGAGCCGCGGGCGAGGTGGTCTGGATCGGACGAGGATCCCTGGGGCGCGACGACGGCAGGATCGCGCTCTTCCGCCGCGATCATGTCGAGCTGCTCGCCAGTGCCGGGGCCTCGGACGACCGGCCGTCCGAGCCGATCCATGACGCGATCCGTGGGCACCTCCAGCGCCGCGGTGCATCCTTCTTCCCGCAGCTGCGAGCGACCGTCGGCGAAGCCCGCAACGACGACGAGCTGCTCGACGCGATGTGGGATCTCGTCTGGTCCGGCGAGGTGACCAACGACACCTTCGCGGCGCTCAGGGCGCTCTCCCTGCCCCGCTCGCGGTCGAAGTCCACGCCGCGCCCCGGGCGGCTGATCGCGCTCGGGCCACCGCGCGCAGCCGGGCGTTGGTCGCTGGTGGCGGACCTGGTCGGCGAGGGCCGCTCGCCGACGGAGCGCGGCCGCGCCCTGGCGACCAGCCTCCTCGAGCGCCACGGCATCGTCACCCGCGAGGCGGTGGCGGCGGAGTCCATCAGCGGCGGCTACGCATCGGTGTATCCCGTCCTTCGAGCGATGGAGGAGGCCGGGCGTGCGCGACGCGGGTACTTCGTGGCCGGGCTCGGAGCGGCGCAGTTCGCGCTGCCCGGCGCCGTCGATCGGCTCAGGGCCGTGCGTGACGATGCGCCGGACGCGGTGCACGTGCTGGCGGCCACCGACCCGGCCCAACCGTACGGGGCCGCCCTGGCCTGGCCGCGGACCGAGGGCGACGAGCGGCTTCCCCTGCAGCGGGCTGCCGGCGCCCACGTCGTGATCGTGGATGGCCAGGCGGTGCTCTACCTCGAGCGAGGCGGTCGCGGCCTGCTCACCCTTCCAGCGGCGGCGGATGAGGAGCGACTGGGTCGCGCCGTCGCGGCGCTGCCGCGCCTCGTCGTCCCCGACGGTCCGCTGCGCGAGCTGCGCCTCGAGCGGGTCGATCGCGCCCCGGTGGCAGAGTCACCCCTTGCCGAAGCTCTGAGAGCGGCCGGCTTTCGCCCGAGCTACCGCGGCTACCTGCTTCGCCGAAGCTGATCAGGGCGCGGCGGTCGGCGCGACCGCCGAGAGGACGAATTGCAGACGGCAATTGAACACGAGCGTCCCCGGATCGGAGCTCATGAGCTCGGCGACCTCGCCGCAATCCTGTGCCGCGGGATCATCGAATGCGCCGGTGACCTCGACCCATTGGCCGCGCTCCGGCATCTCGACGCCGCTGGCCGGGTCCACGGTCACCGTCAACCTGTCGCCTGACTCCGAATCGTCGGCGCCGAGCCCGTTGTCGTTGAGGTTCTGGCAGACCAGCCAGGCGATATCCGTCTCGGACGCCGCGCATTCGCCATCCTGCCCGGAGTCGTCGGGCACCTCCGGCCACCACGCGCTGAACGTCAGTGGCTCGGAGTCGAAGCAGATGAGCCGCAGGGTGTACTGCATCTCCGAGAGGGTGACGATCGTGTGCGGCGGCTCCGTGCATGGTGGAGGCGCGGCTGACGCCAGGTACGCCGTCCCGTCCGCGGCCGCGGCGGCCAACCACCCGATCCACGCCGGACAATCGAGGAGCTCGCCCGGCTCTGGCGTGACGCAGCCAGATGCGTAGGGAAGGCCCATGCCGCTCAGCTGGTACCAGGGAACGCCGTCCGCCTCAACGGGACCCGCGATGACGAACCCGAGCATCCCCTCCGGCAGTCGCCACTGGATCTCGCCATCCAGGCCGGGAGTCTCCCGCAGCGTGAGGGCGTCGACCGCCGTGGCGACGATCGCATCGGGGCTGAAGCCGGTTCCCGCGTCCGAGGCCGATGCGCCCGGGCCGGAGGACTCGCCGGGCGACGCGGTTGCGCCCGTCGCGGTCGTGGTGGCTGTCGTGGACGGGCTCGGTTCGCCGCTGCCCTCGGGCTCTCCGCTGTCTCTCGTGAGCAGCACGACGACGAGAACGGTCGCCAGCACGCCAAGCAGGACGACGCCGATGATCGTCGGCCAGGACGGCGTCTGTCGGCCGGGTCGAATCGGCGGCTGCGGCTGGAGCGGGGGATACGGCTGATCGGCCACGTATTCCCTCCCACATGCGACGTCGCCGGACATAGCAGTGTCCCGAAGGAACCACGGGACCCTTTGATGCAATCTCTGGATCCACGGACTCCTCCGGGACAAGAACTACGTTAGCGGTCGATCAACGTCGGCGGCAAGCCCCCTTCTCCACGAATTTGCCTGGAGCTCGGCCAGTTATCCACCGGCGATCCACATGCCCGCCGGCTACTCGCCGATGAGGAACGGGAACAGGTAGTGCTGCGAGTTGCCGGTCAGCCCGAGGGCAAGCATGGTGACCATCAGGCGTCAGGAAGGCGGCCACGATGAGCCAGTCGGTGACGTCGAAATGGAGCTGGCGATGCCATGTGCGTCTGCCGACGCCGAACGCGCGAAGGTCCATCGCGTCGATGGTGTCCTCCGCACCGGCAATCGAGCCGACGGTCACCGGCACGAAGATCGGCGCCATCCGACGGAGACGGCTGAACGGCCCGCCGTTGCGCGCCATCGGGTCGTAGCCGCGCACGCGCTGTGCATCGATGGTCTCGGCGAACTCCGACGCGATCGTCGGGATGAATCGGATGGTCAGGTCGACCATCACGGCGATCCGATCGCCCAGGCCGAGCCGGCGCAGGGCCACGCCCAGATCGCCCGGTGCGATCGCAAAGGCGACGGGAAAGCTGACCGCCGCGATGCACGCGAATCGCAGGATCTGGCTCACCATCAGGCTGATGCCCTCCGCGGTGATCTCCGTGCCGAAGGGGGGAAGGGTCACGAGCACGTGCGTGTCGGCGTCCGCGAAGCTGCCGGTCCTGCCACCGCTGATGAGCATGTTGAACAGCGAGAAGATGAAGACCACCACGAGCAGGTATGCCCACTGCGCCCGGATGGCACGCCACGGGATCTGGGCGGTGAGGTAGTAGCCGAGCGCCAGCACCAGGACGATCGCCAGGTGCCGCGGGTCACGCAGCTGGACCACGCCGATGACGAACGTGGCCCCGGCGATGAGTGGAACGCGCGGATCCCGGCGAGCCAGCCAGGATCCGCGCCCGAGGTACGGGAACGCGGCCCGCATCGGTCAGGCGGCCGCGCGTCCCGTCAGCGGCCGAGCTGCTCCCGCAGTGGCTCCCACGCGAAGACCAGGATCGGCGTGACGATCGCCGCAGCGATCGAGTTGGCCAGGATGACCGGGAAGTACTCCGTGGTCAGGATGGCGTTGAAGCTCATCTCCGGCGTCACGATCAGGCCCAGGAAGATGACGAGGAAGCCGATCACCGTCCCAACCACGCCGGCCACGGCGGCCCACAGCGCTCGCTGGCCGGTCGAGCTCGTCCGCGCGGATGCCCATACGCCGATGAGGCCGGCAATCAGTCCCGCCACACCGTTCGCGAGGCTCCAGTGCCACGAGGTGAAGGCGCCCCAGCCGGTGAAGTGATCGCCAACGATGTTGCCGATCAGGCCGGTCAGGAATCCCACCACGGGACCGAACGCGAAGCCGAAGAAGGTGAGCAGCCCGTAGTGCGGGCGCACGTTGACCTCCTGCGTGCCGGGCAGGACGAACGCAAAGGAGATGATGTTGAAGACCGCATAGAGCGCCGCGCCGATGGCGGCATACACGATCGTCCGCGTGGTGATCGACCAGGTGCCATCCGGCCGGTCCATCGTCATGGTCGTCATGAAGTAGCCCTCTCCTCCGAAGTGTTGCTGCCCCCATCAATCCCCGCTGCGCCGGCGGCCCAGTCCGCGAGCTGCTCGGTCCCCATGAAGCGGCCGGTCTGGCCGCCCCACCGCGCGTTTGCCTCCATCAGGGACGTGAATCGCAGGTTGCAGGAGAGCCAGAGCGCCCGGTCGGCGATGACCTCGAGCGGCGATCCATCGGCCACGATGCGGCCTTCGCGCAGGAGCAGGATGCGGTCGGCGTACGTGAGCGCCAGGTCGGCGTCGTGTGTGACGAAATAGACGCTTTCCAATCCGGCGATCCGTTCCACCTCCCTCATGAATGCCGTCGCAGTGCGATGGTCCTGTCCCGCCGACGGCTCGTCAAGTACCAACGTGCGCGGCTCGAGCGCGAGCGCCACCGCCAGCGCCAGCCGCTTCTGCTGCCCGAACGAGAGGGTCAGCGGCGGCCGGTCGAGGATGTCGGCCTCCTCGTCGAGGCTCACGCGGTGGAGCACGTCGGCGATCAGCGCCTCGAAGCCGGCCTCGTCGCGCCCGAGGTTGCGCGGTCCGAAGGTCAGCTCCTCTCGGACATTGCGCGCGAAGAGCATCTGCGAGGGGTTCTGGAACACGTAGCCGAAGGTGCTTGCCAGATCGGCGACGCTGCGCCCGTCGATGGAGGAGCCGTCGACGAGCACGTCGCCTGCGGCTCGCGGCACGAGCCCGATCGCGGTCTTGAACAGGGTCGTCTTTCCGGACCCGTTCGGACCGAGGACGGCGACGGTCTGCCGCGCGCCCAGCCGGCCCGTCACGTCGTGGAGGACCGTGCGATCGTCGTATCCCGCCCGCACGCCGCGCCACTCCAGCCGCGGCACCTCGGGATCCGTCGGCGGGCCGGACGCTCCCGGCACGCGAGGCTCTCGCGCCTCGATGGTCCGCTCGCGAGCCCTCGCCATGGCGATCTCGAACGGAAGCTTGACGCTGGCGGGGTCGGCGACGCGGAAGAAGCCGTCGAGCTCGCCCAGGTAGCGGACCGATCCCTCGTCGAGGTAGAGCACGCGGTCCGGCGTGGCGAGGAGGGCGTCCTCGACGCGATGCTCGACGAGGACGACGGCCGTCCCTTCGTCCGCGAGGCTGCGCACGAGGCTCAGCAGTCGTTGGGCGGCCAGCGGGTCGAGGTTCGCGAGGGGCTCGTCAAGCACGACGAGGCGCGGCACCAGCATGAGCGTGCCCGCGATGGCCACCTGCTGCGACTCGCCGCCCGAGAGCTGGTCGGTGGTGCGTTCGGCGAGGTGCTCCAGCTCGGCCCGGGCGATCACGCGACCGAGCGTCTCGGTGATCTCCGCCGGCGGGACGCCAAGGTTCTCCGGGCCGAACGCCAGCTCGCCGCGCACGGTGGAGGCCACGAGCTGCTTGCGCGGATCCTGGAGCACGGTACCCACCAGTCGAGCCAGGTCGCGCAGCCGAAGCTCCCGCGTCGAGCGGCCGTCGATGCGAACGCTCCCGGTCATCTCGCCTCGATACGCGTGCGGGATCAGGCCGTTCAGCGCGCGGATGAGGGTGCTCTTCCCACAGCCGGACGGGCCGGCCACCAGGAGCACCTCGCCCGGCTCGATGCTCAGCGTGAGGTCGCGGATGGCCGGCTCCGTGGCGCGGCGGTATTGAAAGGTGAGGTCGTCGACCTCGACGATCGAGCCGTCGGGCATCGGTCAGGCGGGCTCGATGCGAACCGGTGTGTCGTGGGCAAGGCCCAGGCGCTCCGCCGCGGAGCCACGGTTGATGCCGATCGCCAGGCCGGCGTAGTCCGCATCCTCGTACAGGAGTGGCGCTCCGGCCTCCACCGCCCCGAACGTCGGCTGCCACGGGATCTCGTGGACGGTGGAGCCGATGCGCACCGTGAAGCGATCGCCCGGCTCGAGCCGGCTGCGGAGCGCTGCCAGGTCCGCCGGCTGCCCGGCCAGACGACAGTTGCCGAAGGCGTCGACGAAGAGGACGCTGGTGTCGAAGCCACCGTCGCGAAGATCCGCCCTGGGGAGGTCCAGCCGGGCCAGCTCGGTGGGGTCGATGGCGGGTCCGACCTCGCCGATCGGCGTGCCGGCGGCGAGATGGGCCGCGACCGGCGCGAAGATGTCGCGGCCGTGGAACGTGTGCGAGACGCTGCTGCGCCAGAGCGACCGATTCTCGAGGGTGTGTGCCGCGACCACCCCACCGAGCCGCTCCGCCGCCGGCACGAGCAGCCCGTTGTCGGGTCCCACGAAGCGGTCACCGCGCGCCACCTGGAGCGCAATCGGCCGGCGCTCGGTGCCGACACCCGGGTCGATCACGGCGAGGTGCACGCCGACCGGGAGGTAGGGGACGGACGACCAGAGCAGGAAGGCGCCGTCCCGGATGCCGAACTGGCGGCTGCTGTGCGTCAGGTCGTTGATCCGGGCGTCCGGCAGGATCGACCAGATCACGCCGCGACAGACCGCCGGTGCCGTGTCGGTGCCGAAGTCCGAGAGGAAGGACAGGTACGGGCCGGCCACGCTCAGGCCCGGGAGATCCGAACGGACCGGTCGGTGCCGATGCCGAGGCGCGATGCGAGATGTCCCTGGTTGTCCGCCATCGCGAGGTTGCCGAGCGAGTCGACGTACACGACCGATGCGCCCACCGGCACGGTGCCGAACGTCGACCCGTAGCGGGTCTCCTCTCGCGGACCGCCCTCGAACTCGGCGACCAGGCTCGCGCCGTCCACGGGCGCGCCGAGTGCGGCCTCCAGGTCGTCCCATCCACCGGCCAGCCGGATGTTCCCGAAGCTGTCGACGTAGGTGACCACGGTCTCGATGGCTCCCTCCGCGACCACCGCGACGGGCTCCGGCAGGCGAACCAGAGATTGAAGCGGGATCTCGGGGCCGACTGCCTCGAACTCCGCATCGCCCGCGGAGAGGTGTGCCGCCACCGGCGAGAAGATGTCTCGCCCATGGAAGGTGGACGTCGTGACGGGCAGCCACAGCGCTCGGTTGGTCAGCTCGCGCGCCTCGACGGCGCCGCCGAGTGCGTCGGCGGCAGGTGGCAGCAGCCCGTTGTCGGGCCCGATCAACACGTCCCCTCGAGCGCTGCGGATGGCGATCGGCCGGCGCGCCGTTCCGACCCCCGGGTCGATGACGGCGACGTGGACGCCGACCGGCACATAGGGGAGTGCGAAGCGGAGCAGAAACGCGCCGTCGCGGATGGCGTACTTCCGAACGTCATGACCGACGTCGATGATCTGGGCGTCGCGGCAGATGCCGAGCATGACGCCCCGGCAGGCCGCCGTAGCGCCGTTGAGGCCGAAGTCGGTCAGGAAGGTGATGATGGGGCGCTGACTCATGCGCGCATGCTAGCGGCCGGCCGGCCCCATCAGGTGAGAGCGACCGTCTGGCGGTGCTTCGCGACCACCGCGTCCATCTTCAGGTCGGATCGGATGCGCCCCGCGAAGGCCTCGGCCGCATCGGGGTCGCCGTGGACGATGTAGACGGTCTTCGGCCTGGTGTCGGTGGCGAAATGACCGAGCCATGCCTCGAGCTCGTGCTGATCGGCGTGGGCACTGAAGCCGGAGATGGACCGGACCCGGCATCGGACGTCGATCTCCTGTCCGTCGATGCGCGCGGTCTTGCCGCCGTCCTGCAGGCGCCGCCCCAGCGTCCCCTCGCCCTGGTAGCCGATGAACAGCAGCGTGCAGGCCGGATCGGGCAGGAAGTCCTTGAGGTGATGCATGATCCGGCCGCCGGTGAGCATCCCGGACGACGCCACGACCATGAACGGCCGCTCGGCGTGGCGGATCGCCTTCGATTGCTCCACGGAGTCGGTGAACTGCTGGCCCGGGTATTCGAGCGGCGAGTCGCCCGAACGCAGCAGCGCGGCCGTGTCCTCGTCGTACGTCTCGGGATGGTCCCGGTAGACGCGCGTCGCATGGGACGCCATCGGCGAGTCGAGATAGAGCGGCACGCGGGGGATGCGCTGCTTGCGCGCCAGGTCGTCGAGGACCCAGATGAGCTCCTGGGTGCGACCGATGGCGAATGCCGGGACGAGCAGCACGCCCCGGTCGGCTGTCGACTCCGAGATGGCGGCGACCAGCTCCTCGATCGCCGCATCGTGCGGGTCATGCTCGCGGTTGCCGTACGTCGACTCGACCACGACGTACTCGGCGTGGCTGATCGGTGTCGGATCGCGAAGGATCGGCGACCCGTCCCGGCCGAGATCGCCGGAGAAGATGATGGTGCGCGTCTCTCCACCGTCCACAACCCGCAGCTCGACGATCGCCGAACCGAGGATGTGGCCCGCATCGTGGAGGACGGCGGTCACCCCATCGGTCACGGAGATCTCGGCGTCGTAGTCGGCCCCGCGGAACTGCTGCATGGCGGTCTCCACGTCGTGCTCGTCGTAGAGCGCCTGCCGCGTCTCGGTCTTCCCTTCCGGCGGCGCATTGCGCAGTCGATCCGGCAGCGACTCGTCGTCGACCTCCCGGGCGACCTCCTCGGACTCAACCTCGGCCGCGGCCTCGGCGGCCCGCTCCGCCTTGCGAGCCTGGCGACGGTTCCAGCGGGCGGTGAACTCGACCTGCAGCTTCGCCGAGTCGCGCAGCACGATGTCGGCGAGGTCCACCGTGGCGTGGGTCGCATGGATCGGCCCGGTGAACCCGGCCTTGACCAGCGCCGGCAGGCGCCCGCAGTGATCGAGGTGGGCGTGGGTGAGGATCACCGCATCCAGTGCGGCGGCCTCGAAGGCGAACGGCATCTGGTTTCGCTCGATCTCGAGCGGGGAGCCCTGGAACATGCCGCAGTCGACGAGCACGCGCCGGTCCCCGACGCTCACCAGGAACTGCGAGCCGGTCACGCAGCCGGCCGCGCCCAGGAACTGGATGCTGATGCTCACGGAGCCTCCTCGAGGTCGGGGACGAACATGAGACCCTCGATCGCATCGTCCCGCACGCGACCGACGAACAGGCCCTCGGGCCCCTGGGCGCCGCTGCCGAGCGTCGCAGGATCGATGCCGACCACCTCCGCGCCGGTCGCGCATCCAGCCGCGTGGCGGTCGCAGAGCCGAAGCTCGCCATCCGGGTTCGCCTGGAGCGAGCCATCGAGCCAGATCCAGCCCGGCGCCTCCTCCCGCACCGCCACCGATGGGTCGAACACCTCGCCGGGTGCCGGTTCATGGACGACCCACGACGAGCCGCTGCAGGTCGTCTCCGGAGGGCCATCGGTCTCGGGGCCACTGCCCTGCACCGTCGTGTTCGACCCGACGATCACCCGCGACGCATCATCCGGATCCGCTCGCGTGGCGTAGACGACCAGGCCGCCCTCCGCGTCGCCCCAACGCAGCTCGCCATCAGGTGCGTACGCGGTGCCCGCAGCCGGGTCGCCGAAGATCCGCGCCGTCGGGCACCAGGCGACCAGCACCGGCAGGGCACCGGACGGCTGGCGTCCCTGCGCGTCGATCACCCACACGCCGCGATCGGGGTCGTTGACCACGAAGACCGGCTGGCCGTCGTCGAGGATCGTCGCCCGTGCCGTGCCGCTTGCCGGCACGTCGAGAATCGCCCGATCGCCGCGCACCGGGGCCGCGATGCCTCCGGCGATGAAGGAGTAGCCGACCGCCGTGGCGATGGCCGCGACCACAGCCAGACCGATGAGCAGCCGCCGGCCGAGATCACGCACCGCCCGATCATGCCACGCCGGGGCCGTATCATCGGCGCATGGGGTACCCGATCGAGCCGCCCATCGAACCGATGCTGGCCAAGCCGACCGCCGCCATCCCGAGCGGGGAGGGCTGGGTCTACGAGCCGAAGTGGGACGGCTTCCGCGCGCTCGTCTTCCGCGATGGCGACGATGTGTTCATCCAGTCGCGGGACCTCAAGCCGCTCAATCGCTACTTCCCCGAGCTGGAGGAGCCGCTGCGCGCCTTCGGCGGACCGAACGCACGCTTCGTGCTGGATGGCGAGGTGGTCATCGCGCGCCCGGACGGGGCCCTGGACTTCGACGCGCTCCTCCTGCGCATCCACCCGGCAGCGTCGCGGGTCAAGATGCTGGCAGAGGCCGCGCCCGCCTCGTTCGTCGCCTTCGACTGCCTGGCGGAGGCCGATGACGACCTGCGCGGACGACCGTTCGCCGAACGCCGCTCGCGCCTGGAGGGGATCGCCGCGGGACCCACCGCGTCCGTGCGGCTGACCCCATCGACCACCGACCCGGACCTTGCCCGCCACTGGTTCGACGTCTTCGAGGGTGCCGGGCTCGACGGCGTCATCGGCAAGCGGGCGGACGACCCGTACGCCGCCGGCAAGCGGACGATGGCCAAGATCAAGCACGCCCGGACCGCCGACTGCGTGGTTGCCGGCTTCCGCTGGCACAAGAACGGCCCCGGCACCCTGGTCGGGTCGCTGATGCTCGGGCTCTACAACGATGCCGGTGACCTGCAATCGGTCGGCGTCACCGCGTCGTTCACGATGGCCAAGCGCGCGGAGCTGGTCGAGTTCCTCGAGCCGTATCGGAAGGGTGGGATGGAGAACCATCCGTGGCGGGACTGGGCGCTTGCCGAGGCCTCCGCCGCGGAGCAGGGCCGGCGTCTGCCCGGTGCCACGTCGCGCTGGAACCGTGGCAAGGACCTGTCGTGGGAGCCGTTGCGGCCCGAGCTGGTGGTCGAAGTCGCATTCGACCACCTCCAGGGCGACCGCTTCCGCCACGCGACCACCTTCCGGCGGTGGCGTCCCGACCGCTCGCCGGCGGACTGTCGATACGACCAGCTCGAGGAGACACCACCGGCCCTGCTTGCCGACCTGTTCGGCTCCTGAGAACGCCGCTACACTCATCGTCCCGTCCGAGAAACGCCGCAGGGGAGTGCCCAACCGTGTCCGTTGCCCTCGATCCGAATGCTGCCGTCAACGACCTCGCCGACCGGTTCTGGGACGGCGTCCTGGAGCGCGATCCGACCTGGGCCACGCTCCTGGGCGACGAGCGATTCAACGACCGCTGGCCGGACATCGGCCCGGATGGTCGCGCGGCCGATGAGGCTGCCTACCGTTCCGTCCTCGCCGAGTCGAGTGAGATCCCGGTGGACGGGCTCGGTCCCGAGCAGGTCATCACGCGGGACCTGCTGATTCTCGTCGCGGAGAACCAGCTCGAGGCGCTGGCGCAGAAGCAGTACCAGCTCGCCATCGATCACATGAGCGGCCCGCAGGTGTGGCCCTCCCAGATCGCGCAATACCAGCCCGCCGACACCCCGGAACGCGTCGAGACGCTGGTCACCCGCTACGGGCGCTTCCCGGAGCTGATCGAGCAGTACGTCGGCACCCTGGCCGAGGGCGTCAGCGACGGGCGCACGGCGGCGGCCGTCCCGGTGCGGCGAGCGATCGAGCAGATCGAGCGGCTGCTGGCGATGCCCGCCGGCGAGTCGCCGGCGACGACCATGGTCCAGTGCGGCGACGAGGATCGAGCGCGCGTCGCGGCGGTGGTCGAGGAGCGCATCTACGCCGGCCTGCGTCGCCTCCACGACTACCTCTCGGACGAGTACGAGCCGCACGCCCGCCAGCAGCCGGGGATCTCGGCAACGCCCGGCGGCGACGAGGCCTACCGGCTCGCGATCCGGATGCAGACCACGGTGGACACCACCGCCGAGGAAGTTCACGCCTTCGGTCTCGCGGACCTCGAGTCGATCGAGGCCGAGAAGGACGAGATCGCCCACCGCCTTGGCCATGCCGATCGCAACGCGTTGCGCGACGCGCTGGCCGACGATCCGGCCAATCACACCGACGATCCCGAGGCGCTCGTGCGGCTTGCAATCGAGCAGACCGATCGCGCCTACGCCGCGGCGCCGCAGTACTTCGGCCGGCTGCCGTCCGCGAACTGCATCGTCAAGGCGGTGGAGGCCTACCGCGAGGTCGAGTCGCCGCCGGCCTTCTACATGCCGCCGACGGTCGACGGCTCACGCCAGGGCCAGTACTACATCAACACCTACCAGCCGATGGAGCGGCAGCTCCACAAGATCGCATCGATCACCTTCCACGAGGCGACGCCGGGTCACCATTTCCAGATCGCGATCGAGATGGAGCTGGAGGGGTTGCCGGCCTTCCGCACGCTCGGCTCCCGGATGGCCGGCGTCGCGTTCGCCGAGGGGTGGGGGCTCTACTGCGAGCGTCTCGCCGATGAGATGGGGCTGTACGCCTCGGACGAGGAACGGCTCGGGATGCTCGACGCGCAGTCGTTCCGTGCGGCGCGGCTCGTCGTCGATTCAGGCCTGCATGCCATGAACTGGACACGCGACCAGGCGATCGAATTCATGACCGAACGCGGTTCCCTTCCCCCGGTCGACGCGGCCATCGAGGTCGACCGCTACACGATCTGGCCGGGCCAGGCGCTCTCGTACAAGCTCGGGCAACGCGAGATCGAGCGCGCTCGCGCCGAGGTGTCAGCCGCGATGGGGGACCGATTCGACCTGCGAGCCTTCCACGACGAGGTGCTGGCCCACGGCTCGCTGCCGCTCGCCACGCTCCGTCGAGAGATCCCCGGCTGGGTCGAGGCAGCCGTCAGCCGCGCCGGCTGAGCGTCAGGCCGTCCACGGGTCGTAATCGGGGTCCGGCGGCTCGGCCGCGGGACGCAGGTCCTCCGGCACGTTGCGGAGGTTGACGCGGACGCGCCACCACACCGTGAAGCGGCCGCGCATGGCGTCCACCAGCACGTCCTCCGGGTCGCGGACCGACGTCGCGGCCTCCGGGTGACGTGCACGCCATCGATCGAGGCCGGCGAGCGCATCCGCCTTGTCGGCGGCCTGGCTGATGACGAGCAGCGGCTGCGTGGAGCGACGCCGGCCCGTCGGTGGCACCGTGCCGTCCGCGTTGCGTGCCGGCGCCGAAGGCAGCGCCGAGGGAACTGAGCCGGCCCGCCCTCGGGGCGCGGTCGGATCGGGAACGGCCGTCTCCTCCGGCATTCGTCGCTTCGATGGCTGGACCCGCGGCGGCTCGCCGGCCTGCTTCGCGTAGTGCGGCGGCCAGGGGGCGTCGCCAAGCCCTTCGGCCTCGTGGCGCTTCACCAGCTCGAGCAGCGGCTCGAGGGAGAACGCGCTGATCGTCGATCCCGGCGCCCACATCGCCGAGGCGCGCATACCGCGCCGGCACCGTCGATACCGTGAAGTCCGCGAGCTCTGCGTCGGGGACCTCGTCCCAGGTCAGCGGAGCGCTGACGGTCGCATCCGGCCGGGGTCGCACCGAATAGGCCGACGCGACGGTGCGGTCCTTGGCGTTCTGGTTGTAGTCGAGGAAGACGCCGTGTCGCTCCTCCTTCCACCACTTCGAGGTCGCGATCGACGGCGCGCGACGCTCGACCTCGCGGGCCAGCGCCAGCGCGGACCGTCGAACGTCCGGGAACGTCCATTGCGGTTCGATACGCACGTAGATGTGGATCCCGCGTGAGCCGGAGGTCTTGGGCCAGGCGGTGTAGCCGAGCTCCTCGAGCACCTCGCGCACCACGAGCGCCACGGACCGGACGTCGGCCCAGGGGACGCCGGGACCGGGGTCGAGATCGACCCGCAGCTCATCGGGATGGTCGAGGTCGCCCGATCGGACGGGATGTGGGTTGAGGTCGATGCATCCGAGGTTGACGACCCACGCCAGGGCAGCCGCGTTGTCGACGACCACCTCGTCGGCGGTCCGGCCGGACGGGAACGAGAGCTCGACCGTGCGCACGAACTCCGGGATCGACTTCGGGGCCCGCTTCTGGAAGAACGCCTGGCCCGCTGCCCCGTCGACGAAGCGCTTGAGGGCCATCGGGCGGTCCCGAACGCCGAGCACCGCGCCGTCGGCGACCGCGAGGTAGTACCGGACGAGATCGATCTTGGTGATGCCCGCATCGGCGAAGAAGACCTTGCCCGGGTTGCTGATCGTGACCTCGTGACCGTCGAGGGCGAGGGTCTCGGACTCGGTGCGCGCCATGCCGACAGGGTAGCCTGCACCCTCAAGGCGGGCATGACCCTTGCGAGGCAGACGGACCGATGATCGAGCGAGCCAAGCGCCTGGTCGGGGCGATCGACCGATGGAGCATGCGTCACCGGTGGTTGCGTATCTCGCGACGTGCGATCGCTGGCTTCTTTGCCCACGAGGCGCTCCAGTACGCCGGCAGCATGGCCTACTTCGGCGTGCTCTCGATCTTCCAGCTCCTGATCCTGGGGATCGTCGTCGCATCGTTCTTCATCGGGGAGGAAGCGGCGCGCGCGTTCGTGGTCGATCAGGTTGCCGCGGGCACGCCGATCGATGCCGAGACGATCGGCGGCGTGATCGATAGCGCCATCGAATCGCGCGGCACCATCACGATCATCAGCTTCGGGTTCCTGCTCTGGGGTGCGCTGGGGATCTTCTCGGCCATGTCGGGCGGGATCAGCCGTGCCTTCGACAATGCACCGCCCCGTCCGTTCATCAAGGAGCGGCTCATCGGCCTGCTGCTGATGGCCGTCACCGGCCTGTTGGCGGCCAGCTCGCTCGTCATCGGGATCGTGACCGGCATCCTGCAGCAGGCAGCGGGGGACGTCCTCTCGAGCGTGCCGGGCCGCGGGACCGCGGTCTGGCTCATCGGCCTGCTGCTGCCGATCGTCCTCATCTTCCTCGCCTTCTGGGTCATCTACCGGGTGGTGCCCAACCGGCGAGTCACGTGGGGCGAGGTGCTGCCGGGTGCCGTGGTGGCGGCCCTGCTCTGGACGGTGCTTCGCTTCGGCTTCACCTGGTATGCCACCAGCGTCGCCAATTACGAGAGTGTCTACGGGCCGATCGCGACCGCGATCACGCTCCTGGTCTTCCTGTACTTCGCCAGCGTGATCGTGCTGGTTGGCGCCGAGTTCGCGCGCGCGACAGCGGTCGAGGACGAGATCGGGCCGATCACGGCCGCCGATCCGCGCTTCCTGCCAGTACCAACGGGTCCGGGGCTCGGCCCACCACCTCCACCCAGGAAGGGTCTCTCACGCTGGATCGTGCTCGGCGCCGGCCTCCTGATCGGGCTGGTGGCCGGTCGCCTGAGCAAGGGGGATGGCGACGAGTAATTGGCGTCGGCCTAGACACGTGTAGTACTTTGGGGCCCGTTACGGTGCCTCCAGGCATCGGCCAACATCGCCCCGAAACATCTCTCGCTACGGGGCACAAGGGCAAATTGCACATTCGGATCACCGCTCGATGAGGCGGCGGTCTCGTCTTGCCGTCACGTTCGTCGCCCTGCTGACGGTTGGATGGAGCGTCGTCACAACTCAGCCCAGCGGCTCGGCCCTTGCCGCTGATCCCGAGGCCCAACTGGCCGAAACCCGCGCGCAGCTCGCAGACGCCCAGTCGGCGCAGCAGTCACTGGCGGCTACCCTCCAGCGCCAGCGCACCGAGCTCGCCCAGCTCCAGCGCAAGTCTGCCGATCTCGACAGCCAGCTGGACATCGCCCAGGCGGAGCTCGAGGCCGTCACGGCCGAGTACGACCGCGTCGCTGGGCTCCTCGACCAGGTTCGCGTGCAGGTTGCCGACATCGAGGCGCGCATCGCCGAGCTTCGCGAGCAGATCGAGGCCCTCGATACCGAGCTGATCGCGGTGGCCGCCGACATCCAGCGGCGCACCAACGAGCTCGAGGCGCGCGAGGCCCTCCTCGAGGACCACCTGCGATCCGCCTACGAGCGCAGCCAGACGTCGCTGCTCGAGGTGCTGCTCTCCGCCGATTCGCTCGACCAGGCGACGACGCAGGTCGGCTACCTGATGACCGTCTCGGACCAGGACACCATCCTCGCCGAGGACATCCGCGCCATCCGCCAGGAGCTCGAGACTCGCCGCGAGACGCTGAAGGACGGCCGTCGCGCGCTCGCCGATGCGCGCGCCGTGGCGCGCGACCAGGAGGCGTCACTCAAGGCCCGACGCGAAGAGCTGACCGTCCTCGAGGCACAGCTCGCCGACCTGCGTGCGGCTGCCGATCAAAAGCGCGCCGAGCAGGAATCGGCGCTGAACGCGGCGCTCGAGGCGAAGGGCAGCGTCGAGCAGCAGATCGCGAAGAACGAGGAGGCTGCGGCCGCCGCCCAGCGCCTCGCACAACAGCTGACGCAACAGGCCGCCGCGCAGCAGGCCGCGATCGAGGAAGCGAGGCGCCGCGCCGCCGAAGAGGCTCGTCGTGCGGCGGAGCAGGCAGCCCGAGATCACGCGGCGGCCAACGCCGTCTCCCAGTACGGCTTCCGCTGGCCTGAGCGCTCGTACCAGGTGACGCAGGAGTGGGGACCGACCGGGTTCGTGCTCGAGCCGTCGTACACGTATCACGGGACGTACTACCCGCACTTCCACGCCGGGATCGACTTCGCCGGTGGCTGCGGCACGCCGATCTACGCGACCGGCGCCGGCGTGGTGGTGGCCTCCGGTCAGCCGCTCATGCCGTGGGACAGCGGCTACGGCGTGGTGGTCGACCATGGCAACGGCATCCAGTCGTGGTACTGGCACATGCAGCCGCGCGTCGTCGTCGGGCCGGGAACGATCGTGACCAGCGAGTCGGTCATCGGCTACGAGGGCTCGACCGGCATGTCGACCGGCTGCCACGTCCACTTCGCGATCAACGACCACAACATCTGGGAGAACCCGCGAGCCTACCTGCCGTAGGCGTCGTCAACCCACCGAGCTGAGCTGGGCTCCTCGGGCCGTCGGCAGGTAGAGGCGGTCGACATACTCCGACAGCATCCGGGCGGTGCTGAACTGCCAGAGCGCGCCGGCGATCGAGGCGCGCATGACCTCCAGCCATCCCGACGGGATCCCCTTGTCGGTTCGCTCGAAGAAGCGCGGCACGATCTCCTCCTCGAGCAGCCGATAGAGCTCGGCGGCGTCGGCGGCATCCTGCTCCGCCTCCTCGCCGGTGGGTTCGCGATTCCCGATCGCCCACCCGTTGTGGCCGTCGTAGCCCTCGTCCCACCAGCCGTCGAGGATGGACACCGACGGGATGCCGTTGATGGCCGCCTTCATGCCGGAGGTTCCTGACGCCTCCAGCGGTCGGCGCGGGTTGTTGAGCCAGACGTCGACGCCACCGACCAGGAAGCGCGCGATCCGCATGTCGTAGTCCTCGACGACGAACACCCGCCCGTTGAGCCGATCCGACCGCGACAGCTCGAAGATGTGCTGGATGACCTGCTGGCCCGGTCGGTCGGCGGGATGCGCCTTGCCGGCGATCACGATCTGCACCGGCCGATCGGGCGCATCCAGGATCCGAGACAGCCGCTCCTCGTCGCTGAACAGCAGCGCGGCGCGCTTGTAGGTCGCGAACCGGCGCGCGAACCCGATCGTCAACGCGTCGGGCTTGAGCAGGCCAACCACCGAGCGCAGCGCGTCGGGCGACTCCCCGTGGCGGGCGAACTGCCGCGACAGGCGCCCTTCGAGGAACCCGTCCATCTCACGCTTCTGCTGCAGGTGCGCGGCCCATAGCTCCGCGTCGTCGATCGCCCCGAGCGTCGCGAGCGGCTCAGGCCCTCGCATGTCGACTCCCAGCGACACGCCGGCCGCGCGCTGCACCAGCCGGCGCACGGGCCGGCCGAGCCAGGTGGGAACGTGAACGCCGTTCGTGATGCCGATGATCGGGTGGCCGGCCAGGTCCTGCCACGTCTCGGTGGCCGTCCGCGCGTGGAGCTGGCTGACGGCATTCGCCCCCGCGGCGTGGCGGAGCACGAAGGCGGTCATGTCGAAGGGCGCGTTCGGGTCGTCGGTGTGGCCGCGACCGAGCTCGAGCAGTTCTCCCGGCTGCATGTGCGCCGAGCGGAACCATTGGTCCAGCGCGCGCGTGACGAGCTCGCGCCCGAAGACCTCGTTACCGGCAGGCACCGGCGTGTGGATGGTGAAGACCGCGTCGCGCCCCACCCGCCGAAGCGCCTCGCCGGCGGCGAGCCCCGGCTCGGACGCGACGAGCTCGCCCGCCCGTTCAACGAGCAGGAAGGCCGAGTGGCCCTCGTTCAGATGCCAGACCGCCGGCTCGATGCCGAGCGCACGGAGGGCGCGGACCCCGCCGATGCCAAGGATCAGCTCCTGGCAGAGGCGCATCTCGCGTCCGCGGACGTAGAGGATGTGGGTGATCGGTCGATCCGACGGATCGTTGGCCGGGATGTCGGTGTCGAGGAGCAGGATCGGCGCCCGTCCGACCTGCGCCACCCACACCGCGGCGTGTACCACCCGGTCGGCGATCTCCACGCTCACCTGGAGCGGCGACCCGTCGCGGGCGCGGGCGCGACGCATCGGCAGCTGAGAAGGATCGAGATCCGGCTGGGCATGCTCCTGGTGGCCATCGGCGTCGATCTGCTGGCGGAAGTAGCCCCGGCGATAGAGGAGGCCGATGCCCACGAACGGAAGCGCCGCATCCGATGCGGACTTGCAGTGGTCGCCGGCCAGGATGCCGAGGCCGCCGGAGTAGAACTGCATCGATTCGTGGATGCCGAACTCGGCGCAGAAGTAGGCGATCGGGCCGGGCAGTTCGCGCTCGGGCGAGCTCGCGTACCAGGAGTCCGAGCCGTTGGCCATGTACCGCCCGAACTCGTCGAGGAGCCGGCTGGCGTCGACCATGAAGTCCTCGTCGGCGGTCAGCTCCGCCCAGCGTGCCTGATCGGCGTAGCGGAGGACGGCGATGGCGTTGCGGTGGCGGGTCCAGGCGCTGACGCCAATGCGGCTGAACAGCGATTGCGCCCGGGGCGTCCAGCTCCACCACAGGTTGTAGGCGAGCTCGCCGAGGCCCTCGAGGCCGGCCGGCAGATTGAAGTCGTGGCCGCTCAGCGTCGGCACCTGAAGGGAAGTGGTCACGAGTGCGGATGATAGCGGCGTCGCGGCGTAGGATGCTCCGCATGACGTCGATCAGAGAACGCGCCGGCCTGGACGTGTCGGCGGCGCGTGACCATTTTCCGTCGCTCGGCCGCACCGTCAACGGGCTGCCGGTGGCGTACCTCGATGGACCGGGCGGCACGCAGGTGCCGCGCGAATGCATCTCCGCCATGGTCGACTACCTGGAGCGGAGCAACGCGAATCATGGCGGCGCCTTCACCGCCTCCCAGGAGACCGACGCGCTCCTCCACGAGGTCCACGCCGCCGGCGCCGATTTCCTGGGTGCCCACGATCCCGACGAGATCGCGTTCGGGCCGAACATGACCACGATCACGTTCGGCATCAGCCGCGCGCTGGGCCGCGACCTCGGTCCGGGCGACGAGGTCGTCGTGACCCGCCTCGACCACGACGCCAATGTCGCACCCTGGCTCGCCGTTGCGGAGGATCGCGGCGCGACCGTCCGCTGGCTCGAGCTCGGGGAGGACCGCGCATCGCTCGACCTGGACGGCCTGGACGCCGTCCTGTCCTCGCGGACGCGCATCGTGGCCGTCGGGCTGGCCTCGAACGCGCTCGGCACCGTGACCGACGTCGGTCGGGTCATCGAGGCGGCCCATGCGGTCGGCGCCATCGTGTTCGTCGATGCCGTGCACGCGGCGCCGCACCTGCCGATCGACGTCGCGACGCTGCGGGCCGACCTGCTGGTGACCAGCCCGTACAAGTACTTCGGCCCCCACCTCGGCATGCTCTACGGACGCCGCGACCTGCTCGAGCAGCTGGCCGCGTACCGCGTTCGGCCGGCGGGTGGCGAGCTTCCCGGCAAGCTCGAGGTCGGCACCCAGAACCATGAGGCGCTGGCCGGCCTGCTCGGCACGTTCGGCTACCTCGAGGCGCTCGGCGCGGCCTACGGCGACGTCGCGGACCGATCCGATCGCCGCGGCAGGCTGCGCGGCGCGATGTCGGCGATTCACGCGCGCGAGCGCGACCTGTCGCTCGTCATGCTCGAGCACCTGGCATCCGTGCCGGGCCTGCGGCTCATCGGGATCGCGGATGCCGCCCGCGTGGCCGAGCGCGTGCCGACCTTCTCGTTCACGCTCGCCGGCCACCATCCGCGGAGGATCGCCGAGCATCTCGCGGAACGCGCGATCTCGGCCTGGGATGGCGACTTCTACGCCTGGGAGCTGATCCGCGCGCTCGGGCTCGAGGACAGCGGCGGATTGCTGCGCATCGGCCTCGTGCACTACAACACCGTGGAGGAGGCGGACCGCCTTCGCGACGCCCTGCTGGAGCTCGTCGGATGATCGGTTCGGGACCCTCGCTGCTCTTGAGGTGAGGCGCTACCCTTAGCGGCCCAATGGAAGGCTATTCGGTCACGGAGGCAGCCTCGGTTCTCGGCGTGCCGACAGAGCGCGTCTGGGAGCTGCTGGCTCGCGGCGTCCTGTCCGGCGTGCCCGATGGCGAGACCGGGATGCGCGTCTTCCTCCAGCCGCGCCCCGCGCCTCCCGCGGTCGAGGAGCCCAGGCGATCGAACGGCCACCCCAACGCGCGCGAGACCGATGGGGAGGCGTCGCCCTTTCGCGAGCTCCTGACGGAGTTCCGCGGCCTGACCGAACGCTATGGCCAGGCGCTGCTCGCCCTCGGCGAGGCCCGAGGCGAGGTCGCGTCGCTCCGATCTCGCGTGGACGTGCTCGAGGCTCGGATGGACCTGCGTCTCCCGTACGCCTCGCCGCCGAGCTCCGATCCCGCATGGGGCGGCCCGTCCCGGACCTCGAGCGAGCCGCGCCCCCGCGCGCCCGAACATGCCGACGCAGAGGTCGACGACGAACACGAGGTCGAGCGATCGGCGCGCCGCAAGCGCGGCCGAGGGCATGCCACCGACGAATTCGCCGATGCGCTTGCCCGTGCCGAGGACCCGAGCCCGGCCGTGCTGCGCGACCGTGTCCGGGGCGCACCGGCCGCCGCCGTCCAGCCCGACCGCGACGAGGCCATCGCCGAAGCCGATGTGGCGGACGCCGGCCTGCCTCGCGAGCTCCCACCTGCGGAGACGATGGCCGACATCGAGCCCGAAGCCGAACCTGCGATCGCCGAGCCGGAGGTCGTTACCCAGGACGCAGAGCCTGAAGGCGAGCCGGAGCTCGCGGCGGAGGTGGAGCTGGCGGCCGAGGCTGAGCTCGCCACGGAGCCCCAACCGCAGCCGCTCCCCGAGCCCGAGACCGAGGCGGCCGCTGAGCTCACGACCGAGCCGCAGCCGCAGCCGCTCGAAGAGCCCGAGCCCGAAGCGGCACTCGAGCCCACCGCCGAATCGGAGACTGAGCTCAGCCAGAGCCGGACGCGTTCCTCGGGGCCGCGGGCGCACTCGAGTCCGAACCGGAGCCCGCGGCCAGCCCGAGCGCGATCCAGGGGTCGAGGCCGAGTTGGAGCCCGAGCCGGAGCACCTCGAGCCGGAACCTGTTCCGACGGCCGAGGTGGCGGTCGAACCTGAACGAGCCGAGCTCGAACTCGAGGCAGAGCCGCCGTTCGAGACCGGCCCCGAGCCCGAACCCGTGGCAGCCGAAGCCGAGCCCGAGGCGGAGCCGCGAGCCGGAGCCGTCGAAGCCGAGCCTGAGCCTGCCGTCGAGCGGAAGCCGAGCCCAGCCTGGCGGCCGAGCGTCGACGAGCAGCCGAGGCCCGAGGCGGAGCTCGAGCTGGAGCCAGAGCCACCGGTCGTGGGCGCCCTCGAGGCTGCGGCAGTCGACGAGCAGGAGCCCGATGCCGAGCCGGAAGCCGCAACCGCCGAGGCGGAGGAGGGGACCTCCTCCGAGCCGTCCTGGGACCAGGAGCGATACAGCGCGCAGATCGAGGAGCCGGATTGGTGGACGCCGGAGGAGAGCGTCTGGGCCGAGCCGGAGGTTGCCTCGGAGCCAGCATCCGCCGAATCAGCCCCTGACGAGCCAGCGCCCGCCATCGCTGACTCCGACGAGCCGGCAGGTCCGTCGGACGCCGTCACCCCGCCGGCGCCGGCCGAGGACGAGCCGGCCGCAGCGCAAGCTGACGAGGAGCGACCATCGGTCGATGCCGAAGTGGCCGCCGCGCCACCCGTCGCCGCGCCCGAATCGGTCGTGACCGAGGGGTCAAGCGAGTCCAATTCGGGTGAGGAAACGATGCTCTGGTTCGGGCGTCGGCCGGCGAGCTCCGCATCCGGCGAGGCGCCGTCCGACGATGCCGCCGGCGAGATGGAGGTCGCCAGCACGGGCAGGCGCGGATGGGTCAGCCCGGAGGACGCATCCGGCGGAATGCCCGGAGCGCAGGAGCTCGACGAGGCGCTCGTCGGCCTCGACGCCCTCCGCCGCCGGACCGCGCCGACGGCCGCCGAGCCGAAGGACCCTCTGACAGCTGCAGTGCCGCCGCCGGGGCGACCGTCGAATCCGCCGGCTGCCACCTCAGACGCCCCATCGGTCGTGTCCGCAGAGCTCCGAGGCCCAGCCTCTCGCGCCTACCGTCGCCTTCGGCGGATCTTCCCGACCTGACCGGGCCGCGACGGCCTGAGCTCCGCCCGCGTACCATCGGCTCCATGAGCCGATACGACGAGCGCACCGCGCTGCTGGTCACCGACATCCAGAACGACTTCGCCGATCCCGCGGGCAGCCTGGCCGTCACCGGCGGGGAAGCGATCATTCCGGCCGTCAACGCCGCGGTTCGGTCGGCGCTGGATGCCGGCGCTCTCGTGGTCGCCACGCAGGACTGGCACCCCGAGTCGACGCCGCATTTCGCGAAGGACGGCGGCATCTGGCCGGTTCACTGCGTCGCCGGCACCTGGGGTGCGGAGCTCCACCCATCGCTGGAAGTTCCGATCGACGTCCCGCGGGTCCGCAAGGGTGTGAACGGCGAGGATGGGTACTCGGGCTTCACCGTGCGCCATCACGAAACCGGCGAGGAACGTCCCACTGAGCTCGAGCCCCTGCTGCGCGAGCGGGCGATCGAGCGGGTGGTCGATCTGCGGTCTGGCGACGGACTACTGCGTCAAAGCAACGGCGCTCGACGCGGTCCGGTTGGGATTCGGCGTGTCGCTGCTCGGCGAGGCGGTCGCCGCGGTGAACCTCGCCCCGGACGACGGGGATCGCGCGCTCCTCGAGATGGCCGAGGCAGGCGTCACGAGCAGCTGACGCGCGGCGAGCCCACGATCACTGGCCGATCGCGCGCGATCGCGCGATCAGCACCACGCCGGCCAGGACGGCCACGACGCCGATGACGACCCACGCCCGATCGGCGGTCATGAAGCTGCGCGGGGCGAACGGCAGGTTCAGGCCCTGGGCGATCCAGACGAGCCCTCCCAGGACCACGAGGGCGCCGAGCACGGTGAGGCCGATTCGCATGCGACGATCGTACCGGTGAATTGTCACTTGCGAAGTCACGCTCGCTCGCGCAATACTCCGCGCGTCAAAGCCGCATGAGCGGCGCCACCAGCCTTTCCCTTCCTCTCCCCTCACCACGTCCAACCGTCGGCCTCGGGGCAGTGGCAAGATCCCGGGCCGGCGTCGAGCGAGCGGAAGCGACGTGGTCCAATCATTGTTGGGAGGGGTCTTCGTGGCCTACACCGATCAGGTGATCAACTGCAGCGACTGTGGAATCGACTTCGTCTTTTCCGCGTCCGAGCAGGAGTTCTTCGCGGAGAAGGGCTTCGCGTCCGCTCCGAAGCGCTGCTCGTCGTGCCGCGCCCAGCGCCGGGCATCCGGCGGCGGAGCGAGCAGCTACGGCAACGGCGGGGGGTACAGCGGCGACGGGGGCATGGCACGCCCACGCGAGATGCACGACGCAACCTGTGCGCGCTGCGGCAACGAGACGCAGGTGCCGTTCCGGCCGACCGGCGCACGCCCGGTCTACTGCTCCGACTGCTTCCGGATGATGCGCGGCTAGACCTCCACCACTCGGGAACACCGATGACGGGCGGTCCACCTGGGCCGCCCGTTCCGCTTGTCCGCTCGGCGGCCGGGGTGACGCTCCCGCCGTATCATGTGAGGCCACGCTCAGTTCGGCAGACAACTTGCGGAGCCTCACACCCATGACGAGTCAGCACGACGATTGGCGCGAGCTCGGCCAGCAGATCCGCGTCGACTCGATCCGCTCGAGCAGCGCCGCCGGCAGCGGCCACCCGACGTCGTCGATGTCGGCCGCCGACCTCATGGCCGTGCTCATGTCGAAGTACCTCCACTACGACTTCGGCACGCCAAAGGATCCGCGGAACGATCATCTGATCTTCAGCAAGGGCCACGCGTCGCCGCTGCTGTACGCGATGTACAAGGCCGCCGGCGCGATCAGCGACGAGGAGATGCTCACCTTCCGCCAGTTCGGCAGCCGGATCGAGGGACATCCGACGCCCGTCCTGCCGTGGGTCGACGTGGCCACCGGGTCCCTGGGGCAGGGCCTGCCGATCTCGGTGGGCGTCGCGCTGACCGGCAAGAAGCTCGACCGCCTGCCGTACCGGGTCTGGTGCCTGTGCGGCGACTCCGAGATGGCCGAGGGCTCGATGTGGGAGGCGTTCGAGCACGCGGGCTTCCACGAGCTCGACAACCTGACCGCCATCATCGACGTCAATCGGCTCGGGCAGACCGGCGAGACGATGCACGGCTGGGACCTCGACGCCTACCGAGTTCGAGCCGAGGCGTTCGGCTGGAAGGCGATCGAGATCGACGGGCACGACGTCGCGGCCATCGACAAGGCATACGCGGAGGCGATCGCGACGACCGGGCAGCCGACAGTGATCATCGCCAGGACGGAAAAGGGCCACGGGGTCAAGGCCGTCGCAAACCAGCCCGGCAAGCATGGCAAGCCGCTCGACGACCCCGAGGCGGCGATCGCGGAGCTCGGCGGGATGCGCGACATCCACGTGGAGGTCAACAAGCCGGAGCTCAAGGGCCGGCCCCACGAGTTCCCGACCAAGCCGCTCGTCCTTCCATCGTACGAGCCCGGGACCAAGGAAGCCACGCGGAAGGCGTTCGGCGATGCGCTGGTGGCGCTCGGAAAGTCGAACGGCAGGATCGTCGCGGTCGATGGCGAGGTGGGTAACAGCACCTACACCGAGGAGTTCGCGGACGCGCTGCCGGAGCGTTTCTTCCAGGCCTACATCGCCGAGCAGCAGATGGTCGCCATGGCGGTCGGGATGCAGGTTCGGGGCTGGAAGCCGTTCGCCGCCACCTTCGCCGCCTTCCTGAGCCGCGCGTACGACTTCGTGCGGATGGCGGCCATCAGCCGCGCCAACCTCGCCGTTGCCGGATCGCACGCCGGCGTCAGCATCGGCGAGGATGGGCCGTCGCAGATGGCGCTCGAGGACCTCGCCAGCTATCGCGCCGTTCACGGGTCGACCGTCCTCTACCCGTCGGACCCCAACCAGACGGCGGCGCTGGTGCCGCAGATGGCCGATCGGGAGGGGATCGTCTACATGCGCACCACGCGCGAGAAGACCGCGATCCTCTACGAGCCGGGCGAGGAGTTCCACATCGGTGGCTCGCGAGTCCTTCGGCGAACCGATGACGACGCCGTGACCCTCGTCGGCGCCGGCATCACCCTCCACGAGGCGCTCAAGGCAGCCGATGAGCTGGCCGGCGAGGGCGTGTCGGCACGCGTGATCGATCTCTATACCCTCAAGCCGATCGACGCGGAGACCGTTCGCGAGGCGGCGCGCGACACCGGCGCGATCATCACCGTCGAGGACCACTGGCCGGAGGGCGGGATCGGCGATGCGGTGCTGGAGGCGCTGGCCGAGGAGCAGCCGCACCCGATCGTCGTGAAGCTGGCCGTCCGCATCATGCCGGGATCCGGCAAGCCGGCCGAGCTGCTGGCGGCGGCCGGGATCGACGCGGCACACATCGCGGACGCGGCGCGCGAGCTCGTCGGACGCACGGGTCCGCGGGGTCGGGCCAAAGCAGAAGTCGGCTCTGGTCGGCGTGAATAGGAGTGGCAAGGCAATGACCGGAGCAGACCAGGACCGTCGCGAGGCCGCGACGGTCGACCAGGACCGGAAGGCGGATGAAATGACCGACAAGGCACACGGCGTGAACGCGCTTCATCGGCTTCACGCCGAGCAGGGCCAGAGCCCGTGGATCGACTTCATCGACCGCGACCTGCTCACGAGCGGCAAGCTCGAGCAGATGGTCCGGGACGGAATCCGTGGCCTGACGAGCAACCCGACCATCTTCGCCAAGGCGGTCGCCACCGGGCAGTACGACGAGCTGGTTCGCCGCGAGATCGAAGCCGGCGACGGCGCCCGCCAGATCTACGAGGAGATCGCGATCGCCGACGTGGGTGACGCAGCCGACGTCCTGCGCTCGGTGTACGACGAGTCGAACGGGACCGATGGCTTCGCCAGCATCGAGGTCGAGCCGGACCTCGCCGAGGACAGCGACGCGACGCTGGCCCGTGCGCGGGAGCTGTGGTCGCGACTGGCCCGCCCGAACGTGTTCATCAAGATCCCGGCGACCGTGGCCGGCCTCCCCGCCATCGAGGGCGCCATCGCCGAGGGCATCAACGTCAACGTGACGCTCATGTTCAGCGTGAAGGTCTACGAGCGGGTCGCCCGCGCCTACATCGCCGGCCTCCGCGCGGCTGCGCGAGCCAGCGGCGGAGACCTGTCGCCGCGTGGCCAGCGTGGCGAGCTTCTTCGTCAGCCGGGTCGACACCAAGATCGACAAGGAGCTCGAACGAGCTGGGGACGCCGGAGGCGCTGGCCCTGCGCGGCAAGGCCGCCATCGCGAACGCCAAGCTCGCCTACGCGTCCTATCAGCGCATCTTCGGCGGCGACGAGTTCGCCGACCTGCGCGCCGCGGGCGCGCAGGTGCAGCGCTGCCTGTGGGCCTCCACCAGCACCAAGAATCCCGAGTACCGCGACGTGCTCTACGTGGAGGAGCTGATCGGCCCGGAGACGGTCGACACGATGCCGCTCGAGACGATCACGGCGTTCCTCGACCATGGCGTACTCGAGCGCACGCTGGACCGCGACGTCGAGGCGGCCCACAAGGTCATCGGCCAGATCGAGGGCCAGGGGATCAGCCTCGACCGCGTGACGGACGAGCTGATCGCCGAGGGCGTCGCCTCGTTCTCGAAGAGCTTCGACGAGCTGATCAGCACGATCGAGTCGAAGCGCGAGGAGCTCGCTCCCGCATGAGCGACGTCGAAGCCGCGGTCACCGCGCGGCTCGAGTCGTGGACGGCCGAGCGGCGTCGCCGAGCGGCTGTGGGCGAAGGACGGCTCCCTCTGGGCGGCGTCGGGCAAAGCCGCCGGACGAGATCGCTGCCTGGCTCGGCTGGCTCGACCTGCCGGCGACGATGTCGGCGCGGGTCGCCGAGCTCGAGCATCTTGCCCGCGACGTCCGCGAGGACGGCTATCGGCGCGCCGCCGTGCTCGGCATGGGCGGCTCCAGCCTGGCGCCGGAGCTCTTCAGCCGCGTGTTCGGCCGTGACGGCTCGGCCGGCGGTCTCGAGCTGCGCATTCTCGACTCGACCCATCCGGACGTGGTCCGCGGGTTCCGCTCCTGGGCCGGCGAGCAGCGCACGATCTTCTGCGTCAGCTCGAAGTCGGGCTCCACGACCGAGCCGAACGCCTTCCAGGCCGCGATGGGCGAGATCGCGCCCGCCCTCGACTTCATCGCCATCACCGATCCCGGCAGCTCGCTCGGCGAGCTGGCGCGCGCGCAGGAGTTCCGCGCCATCGTCGAGGCGCCGCCGGACGTCGGCGGGCGCTACTCCGCGCTGACCGTCTTCGGCCTCGTGCCGGCGGCGCTCACCGGCGTGGACCTGGCGGGGCTTCTCGAGCGCGCCACCCGCATGGCGGACGCGTGCCACACCGGCGACGCGGCGGCGAACCCCGGGCTGCGGCTCGGGGCGCTCATCGGCGAGGCCGCGCTGGCCGGGCGTGACAAGCTGACGATCCTCACCTCGGCTCGGCTGGCCGCCTTCGGCGACTGGGCCGAGCAGCTCATCGCCGAGAGCACCGGCAAGGCCGGCAAGGGAATCGTGCCGATCGTGGGCGAGCCGGCGGCCGATCCGTCCGAGTACGGCGACGACCGCTGCTTCGTCTACCTCCGGTTCGCCGACGAGTCCGATCCAGCGATGAGCGCACTGGCCGACGAGGAGATCGTCCTCGACGACCCGCTCGACGTCGGCGCCGAGTTCGTGCGCTGGGAGGTCGCCACCGCCGCGGCGGGCATCGTGCTCGGCATCGACCCGTTCGACCAGCCGAACGTGCAGGAGAGCAAGGACGCAACGAAGGAGCTGCTGGAGGCGTATCGGTCCCGCGGGCGCCTGCCGCAGCCCGGTCCGCTGGTCAGCGAGGCCGGAATCTCGGTCAGCGCGGATCCCGGGCCGCTGGGTGACACGCCGGTCACCGTCGACGGCGCCGTCCGCCAGCTGCTGGATCTGCTCCAGCCCGGGCGCGACTACTTCGCCATCCTCGCCTACCTGCCGCCCGATCCGGCGGTCGCGGAGCGCCTGCAGCGCATTCGCAACCGGGTCCGGCAGACCCACGGCGTCGCCACCACGCTGGGCTTCGGCCCGCGCTTCCTGCACTCGACCGGGCAGCTCCACAAGGGCGGGCCCGACACGGGGGTCTTCCTCCAGCTCACCGCCGATCCGTCCAAGGATCTGCCCATCCCCGGCTGGCAGGAGTCGTTCGGCATCCTGATCGCGGCGCAGGCGCTCGGCGATCTCACCTCGCTCCAGCGCCGCGGGCGGCGGGCGATTCGGCTGCACTTCGCCGATCTGAATGCGGGGCTCGATCGGCTGGAGTCCATGGTCGACGCGGCGGTATCGGTCTAGCTCGCACCACGAAGTAGGGAGCAATCATGCAGGTCGCAATCTGCGGACTGGGGAGGATGGGCGCCGGGATGGCGCGCCGCGCCGCGCGCGGCGGCCACGACGTCGTCGCCTGGAACCGGACCGAGGCGGTGGCCACCGAGATCGCAAACGAGGCCGAGAACGAGGGGCGCATCGCCGTCGCCGAGCCGATCGAGCGCCTGGTCGAGATGATGGCCGCACCGCGCCACGTCGTGATCAGCGTTCCCTCCGGCGCGGCGACCGACGACATGATCAACCAGCTGGCCACCATCCTCGAGCCCGGCGACGTGATCATCGACGCCGGCAACAGCCGCTTCCACGACTCGAAGCGCCACGCGGCCGAGCTGGCCGAGCACGGCCTCGAGTGGCTCGACATGGGCGTCTCGGGCGGCGTGTGGGGACTGCAGGTCGGCTTCTGCGCCATGGTCGGTGGAAAGCGCGAGGTGTTCGAGCGCTTCGAGCCGGTGGTGAAGACGCTGGCCCCCGAGAACGGCTACCTCTATTGCGGTGACGCCGGGGCCGGGCACTACACCAAGATGGTCCACAACGGGGTCGAGTACGGAATCATGCAGGCGTACGGCGAGGGCTTCGACATCCTGCACGCGTCCGACTACGACCTCGACCTCGCGGCCATCGCCCGCCTGTGGAACAACGGATCGGTCATCCGATCGTGGCTGCTGGAGCTGGCGGGGAACGCCTTCGAGAAGGAGGGCAACGACCTCGAGAAGGTCCACGGCTGGGTCGCCGATTCGGGCGAGGGTCGCTGGACGGTGGCCGAGGCGATCGACCACGACGTGCCGGCGCCAATCATCACGCTCAGCCTGATCGAGCGCTTCCGCAGCCGGCGCGAGCCGGACTCCTACACCGATCGCGTCCTCGCGGCGTTGCGCAACGAGTTCGGCGGCCACGCGATCAAGGACCGCGGCTAGCCACCGATGACCACCATTGTCGAGCCCGAGGAGGCCACGCGGCGAGGCGGCGCGCGAGCGGACGGATCGCCCCAGGCGCGACCTCAATGAGCCGCGGCCGAATCCGCTGCGGGAGGGCCTGCGGCTCGAGCGCATGGCCGAGCCGTGCACCATGGTCATCTGCGGCGCGACCGGCGATCTCACCGAACGCAAGCTCGCGCCGGCGCTCTACAACTGCCTGCTCGGTGGCTTCCTGCCGCCGGAGTTCACCGTCGTCGGCTTCGCCCGTCGCGAGCTGACCGACGACGAGTTCCGTCAGCACCTGCTGGAGGGGATCAACAAGCACAGCCGCAACCGTCCGGCGAAGCCGGCCATCTGGGAGTCGTTCGCACGCGGCATCGAGTACCACCCCGGAACCTTCGACGACCCGGCCGCGTACGCCGAGCTCGCGAAGCGGCTCGATCGGATCGACCGCGACCGCGGCACCGCGGGGAATCGGCTCTTCTACCTGGCGGTCCCGCCGGCGCTCTACCCGGTGATCGTCCACCATCTCGAGCTGGCCGGACTGGCCGCGCCCGGCGATCGCCGCCGCAGCGGCTCGAAGCGCGGCTGGACGCGCGTCATCGTCGAGAAGCCGTTCGGATCCGACCTCGAGAGCGCCCGACTGCTCAACCGCGAGCTGGCCGATGTCTTCAACGAGGACCAGGTCTACCGGATCGACCATTACCTCGGCAAGGAGACCGTCCAGAACCTCGCCGTCTTCCGCTTCGGGAACGGCCTGTTCGAGCCGATCTGGAACCGCCGCTACATCGACTCGGTCCAGATCACCGTCGCCGAGACGGTCGGCGTCGAGGGCCGCGGCGAGTTCTACGACGCCACCGGCGCCCTGCGCGACATCGTCCAGGGGCACGCCCTCCAGCTGATGGCCATGTTCGCCATGGATCCGCCGGTCGAGTTCCATGCCGAGGACCTGCGCGACGAGAAGCTGAAGGTGCTGCGCGCCGTCAAGCCGATGTCGCCCGCCGAGGTGGCGACGAACACGGTGCGCGGCCAGTACGTATCGGGCTGGGTGGAGGGCCAGAAGGTCACCAGCTATCGCGACGAGCCGGAGGTCGCGCCCGACTCCCAGACCGAGACCTTCGTCGCGCTGAAGCTCGGGATCGACTCCTGGCGGTGGGCAGGGGTGCCGTTCTACCTGCGGAGCGGCAAGGCGCTGCCGAGCCGGGTGACGGAGATCGCCGTGCAGTTCAAGCAGGCGCCACTGGCGCTCTTCGCGCGCGCCGGCGTGCCCCAGATCGAGGCCGAACGTGCTGGCCATCCGGGTTCAGCCGGACGAGGGCATCCTCCTGCGCTTCGGCGCCAAGGTGCCGGGCCAGGGGCTCCAGATCCGAAACGTCAACATGGACTTCCGGTACGGCTCGAGCTTCGCCGTCGACTCGCCCGACGCGTACGAGACGCTCCTCCTCGATGCGATGGTCGGCGACGCCAGCCTCTTCACCCGCGACGACGAGGTGGAGCGTGCCTGGGAGATCCTGGACCCGGTCCTCGACGCGTGGAAGTCCGGCCAGGGCGGCCCGCTCCACTTCTATGCGGCTGGGACCTGGGGCCCGCCGGCGGCCGACGAGCTGCTCGAGCGCGACGGCCGAGCATGGCGCCGGCCATGAACCGCGCGCAGCCGCCGGCCTCGGAGGAGGTGGCGGTCCATCGGCGCCTCATGCGCTTCGGCGAGGCGGAGAGCCTCGCCACGCCGATGTGGGAGGAGCCCGGCACCAGCGTCCGCGCCATCGCCAGCCATCTCGCGTCGCTGTGGGACCCGCCGGCCGGGTTCGACGACGGTGGCGATCCCCTCGTGACCGAGAAGGGGCTGCCCCACGCGCGGGCGTCCGTCCTCAACCTGATCGTGACGGTGGCCGACGAAGCCGCTGCCGAACGCGTGGTCCACACCCTGGTCGGGCTCGGGGTCCGCCATCCGTCTCGGGCGATCGTGCTCGTGCCGTTCCTCGGCGGTGGCGCGCCGATCGACGCGCGCATCAGCACGCACTGCAACGACGTCACCGGCGGCGGCGAGCGGATGTGCTACGAGGAGGTCGTGCTGACCGTCCGTGGCGAGGCGGCCGAGCACCTGTCCGGGATCGTCGCGCCGCTGCTGATCCACGATCTGCCGACCCACGTCTGGTGGCCGGGCGACCCGCCCTGGGGCGATCCCGTCTTCGACCAGCTGGTCGAGATGGGCGATCGGGTCATCATCGACTCGGCCGACTTCAGCGATCTCCTGCCCGGCCTCCGTCGCACCGCGAACCTTCGACGTCGCAGTGGCGTCGGCGACCTGTCATGGGAGCGCCTGGCATGGTGGCAGGAGCTGACCGCGCAGTTCTTCGACGCGCCGCGCTTCCGCCGCTACCTGCCGAACCTGAGCCGGCTGCACGTGCGCTACGCCGTGCCGTCGGGCGCCTCCATCCGGCACGACGACGACGAGGTGGCGCCCGGAACACAGGCGCCGATGGCGCAGGCCCTGCTCTACGCCGGCTGGATCAGCACGCGGCTCGGCTGGCGCCGGCACAAGACGCTCGAGCGCCTGACCGACGGCGGCTTCCGGCTCCGGCTGGAGGGGCGCCACGAGATGGTCGACCTCCTCATCGAGCCGACGATCACCGACGACGTCCGGCCGGGCGAGCTGCTCTCGGTTCGGCTGCGGTCGCTCGGGGAGACCGGCGCCGCGGAGTTCATCGTCGATCGCGAGGGAGATGACGCCGTGGTCGCCACCAACGCCGATGGCATGACGGCGCTCCTGCGGCTCGTCCCGATGCAGTCGCCGCGCGAGCCGGAGCTGCTCAGCTCCCAGCTCACCCTCGACGCCGCCGACCCGGTCTACGAGGATGCGCTCCGCGCCGCGGCGATCCTGCTCGCCTCGGCACGGGAGACCGCCGGTTGACCAGCTTCACGGTGCTCCGCGATGCGGCCACCGTCGCGGAGGCGACCGCCGATCGCTTCGTCACCGCGGCGCGAACGGCCATCGATGCAGCGCGGCGTCTTTCGCGTGGCGCTCTCCGGGGGGAGCACGCCCAAGCACGTCTACCCGCTGCTCCTCGAGCCCGCACGCCGAGATGCGGTCGAGTGGGAGGCCGTCGAGTTCTTCTGGGGCGACGAGCGCGCCGTCCCGCCCGACCACCCCGAGTCGAACTTCGGTGTCGCCTACGGGATGCTCATCTCGCAGCTGCCGGACGTGCGACCCGACCGCATCCATCGCATGCCGGCCGAGGCGCCCGACCTCGATGCGGCCGCCCTCACCTACGAGAGCGAGCTGCGGCTCGCGTTCGGCGCGCGCGGCGACGAGCCACCGGCCTTCGACCTCATCTGGCTCGGCATGGGTCCCGACGGGCACACCGCCAGCCTCTTTCCCGGCCTCGGCCGGGCTCGAGGAGCGACGTCGCTGGGTGATCGCAAACTTCGCACCGGCCCAGGACGCCTGGCGCATGACGCTCACCTTCCCCGTCCTGAACGCCGGCCGCGGAGTTCTCTTCGTCGTCACCGGCGCGGACAAGGCCGATGCGCTGCGCGAGATCCGGGCCGGAGGATCGGACCTTCCCGCGGCCCACGTCGACGGCGAGCAGGTGGAGTGGATCGTCGACGCCGCGGCGGCGGGCGGCTGATCGATGCCGCCGCTCGTCTGGCTGATCATCGCCTTCGTGGCCGGAGCAGCCGGCTACCTGCTCGCCTGGCCGGCATGGCAGTCATCGCGGTCGCGTGCGTCCCGCGACCTCAACACGGAGCGCTACCTGGCGTGGCGCGGCCGCGCCGTTCGTGGCCAGCAGCCGCGGGCTCACGAGGGGATGACCGGCGAAGAGCGGCGGCGCTTCCTCGCCGGCGTCGCGCTCGGCGTGATCGGCGTGCTCGCCCTGGTCGCGTTCTTCGCGACGAGCTGACCGCCACCGGATGCGCGTCGAGCTCCTCTTCGCCGATGGGGATCCCGCGGCCATGTCCGCGCGTCAGAACCTGGTCGAGGTCCTGACCGAGGACGCGTTCGAGACGCCGATCCAGATGATCTCGGTTGCCTCCGAGGCCGATGCCGCAGCTGCTCGACATGCGCGGCTCGCCCACGATTCGGATCGACGGTGCCGACATCGATCCCGACTGGGAGGGACCGATCGGCCTCGCCTCGCGTCGCTACGGCGACGCTCCCTTCCCGGCCAAGCCGCTGATCAGGCGCGCCGTCGAGCGTGCCCGCGGCTGGGGCCACGGCCGCCGAGGCTGATGGTCGCCGCGGCGCTGCGCGCCCTCTTCCTGTGGCTCAGCAATCGCGGCTGGATGGCCCGGGTGGCCCTCGGGACGCCGTTCCTGCGCCGCATGCCGCTGCGCTTCGTGGCGGGCACCACGCTCTGGCAGGCGGTCACTGCCGTCCGCGGGCTGAACGTCGCCGGGGCCAGCGCGACGCTCGACGTGCTCGGTGAGTCGGTGGAGGACCGGGCGTCGGCCGACCGGGCGGCGGCGGCGTACGTGCAGGCCATCGAGCGCATCGCCGCCGATCGGCTCGACGCGAACGTCAGCATCAAGCTCAGCCAGATGGGGCTCGAGCTCGGCGTCGAGGAGTGCCTGGCCGTCCTGGCGCCGGTGGTGGCGGCGGGGGACGAGCATGGCGTGTTCGTCCGCATCGACATGGAGTCGTCCGCCTGGACCGACGCGACCCTCGAGGTCGTGGATCGGCTTCGGGCCGGCGGGCATGACGTCGGGCCGGTGATCCAGTCGTACCTGCATCGGTCTCCGGCCGACGTCGAGCGCCTGGCGGCCGAGCGCGTGCGGACCCGGATCTGCAAGGGCGCCTACGCCGAGAGCCCGGAGGTGGCGCACCAGGACCGCGTGGCCGTCGGCGACGCCTTCGTGGCCCTGTGCGAGGACCTCCTGCGCGCCGATGCCTATCCCGGCATCGCGACGCACGATCCCGAGATGATCGACCGTGTCGCGACGTTCGCTCGCGAGCGCGGGATCGGCGCGGACCGCTTCGAGTTCCAGATGCTGTACGGCGTGCGCCGCGACCTCCAGCGGCGCCTGATCCAGGAGGGCTATCGGCTTCGGATCTACGTGCCGTACGGCACGGAGTGGTATCCGTACTTCATGCGACGCCTTGCCGAGCGGCCGGCCAACGTGCTGTTCGTCCTGCGCAGCATCTTCGGGGAGCATTCCTGAAAAGCCGGTGTCGCGGGGGTAGACTTGGCCGTCACAACCCATGTCCGCTTCCAAACGGCCGAGCACCTCGAGCCTCCGCCGGTATCTCACATCCCGCCCATACATCGCCATCGCCGACATCCGGCGACGATTCGGACTCGAGCCCGATGCGATGAGCGTCGTCTCCCGAAACGGGACCACGGCGTACATCGGCCTGCCCGAGCGCGAGGCCACGAAGCTCCAGGACCTCTGGCAGCGCGACGAAGTCGGCGTCGAGCTGTCGGTCGAGGTGCACGCCCCGGTCGTGGTCGGCATCTACCCGATGCGCATCGCCCGCTTCGTCATCGACCAGACGGCGAACGGCAACGGGAACGGCTACCACCCGCACCGCGAGCCCCCGCCCGAGGAGCCGGCGCCCGAATGAGGGTCGCTGCCGTCATCAGCGACCTCATGCTCTACAGCCGCATCGAATCCGCCGCCATCGGCCGCCGGTGCCTCGCTCGTCCGGGTCGACTCGCCGGCCGGTCTGCCCGAGGACCTCGACCTGGTTCTCGTCGACTGGTCGGCCCGTCGACCTGATTGGGTCGATGCACTGGCGCGCTGGCGCGACCGAGCGCACGGCCGGCTTCATCCTCTTCGGTCAGCACACCGACCTCGAGGCGCACGCCGCCGCTCGCGCCGCCGGTCTCGGACCGATGTGGGCGCGCTCGAAGTTGCTCACGGAGCTGCCCGTCCTGTTGCAGGACGCGCGAGGAGATCACACCACCGTTGACTCATCGCCTCGGCACCGCGGGACAGAGGAGCGTTGAGCACGATCGCGTCCACCTTTGGCCGGCTCCTGCCCGGCCCGGCGCGACGCTGTTTGGTCATCGTGCTCGACGGCATCGGACATGACGCGTTGACAGAGGCGGTCCGCGCTGGGGTGGCACCGACATTAGGGACCCTCATCGCCGGTGGAGGGTCGCATACGGTGGCATCCACGTATCCGCCCACCTCGGCGGTCGCATGGTCCAGCTTCATGACGGCGTGCTATCCGGGAAAGCATGGTGTCTTCGGGTTTATGCATCCCCAGGACGACTACAGCTTGCGCTTCACGGACATTCGCGACCTGCGCATGCCAACGCTCTGGGACCGAGCGGCGACCGATGGCCTCCGTTCCGTGGTTGTGAACCTGCCCGCCACCTACCCCGCGCGAGGAATGAGTGGCAGCCTCGTCGCGGGGTTCGTGGCGCCAGAGCTTGCCAAGGCGTGCCATCCGCGCGCCCTCGGGACTCGACTCACGGCAGACGGTTATGTCATTGATGTCGACGCTTCCCTTGCGCTTAGCGACCCCCCGGGCTTCGCGATGGAAATCGACGAGGTGGTTCGAAGACGGATCCGAGCAATGGAGTCGGTGCTGGCGTCCGAGCGCTGGTCGCTCGGCATCCTGGCCTTCACCGAAGCGGATCGCCTGAGCCGAATGTGGTTCCGCCGCATTGCTGATAGCGACGGAATCGAGCGAGAGACCTATCAGCAGTGGTTTCGCCACGTGGATGCGTTTCTGGAGCGATGCCTGCTGCAGTTTCCGGGCGCACAGGTGGTCGTCGTGTCCGCGTATGGCTTCGCTCCTCTGCGGCGCTTCGTGAACCTCGACGCGTGGCTGCAAGCCAGCGGCTACCTCAACACCGATGCGTCAGGCGCCATCATGCCCGACAGCAGGGCATTCTCCCTAGACTCCGGGCGTATCTATGTCGCGTCCTCCCAGATGTTCAGTCGCGGGGTGGTGCCGAAGGCGGAGGTCATGAGTCTGGTCGACGAGATCGCCGATGGGTTGGCGCGGCTGACAGATGAAGATGCGGCCAAGCCGGTGATCGCGTCCATCAGGAAGCGTCGGGATGCCTACGAAGGAGCTCTCACCTACCAGGGACCGAACCTGGTCTGTCTGCCGGCTCCAGGGTATGAGCTGAAGACTTCACGTCGCCTCCCGCTCTTCAGCGACGCCTTGTTCGAAGGAACGCACGCACGGCAGGGCGCCCTGGTGCTCCCCGGGGGAACGGCTCGAGAAGGGAAGGTCACCGTTGAAGATGTGGGCGCAACGGTGCTCGCACATCTCGGCCTGTACGACACCGATGTTGACGGGAGAAGCGTCTTCGCGTAGCGAAACACTTCCCTCTCTCGGCGCGTTGCGGTGCCCATGGACAACACGGACTAAGGTACTCCCCTTGTCATGGGACTTCCGTTGCCTCACGATGGGTTCAGCTGCTTATCGGCGGCTTACTGGCCACTTATTTTCATAAGGCCAGACACGCCGAGTGCGAGGGGAAGGTTTGTGCCCATTGACGTAGTTCGACGCGCGAGCGTCGTTCAAATAACTGGCACGCCCGATGAGCGGGCGCCATTCACCAGTACGTCCGGTGCGAGGGCGTTTGACGCCGTGGTCCAGCATGGGCCGGATTCGTCAGCGCGATCCGGACCGAAGGCGACGATGTCGCGCCGAAAGCGAGCGCTCGATGTCGCGCTCGCCGGAACACTCCTTGTCGTTGCGTCCCCGATCTGGCTCGCACTCGCGGTCGCCATCAAGTTGACGACTCGAGGCCCAGTCCTGTTCCGCCAGCAACGATTGGGGCTGGACGAGGTCCCTTTCACTCTGCTGAAGTTCAGGAGCATGCAGTTCGGAGCACCGGAGACCGCTCACGAGCTCTTCGTGACCTCCATGATCACGGCGATGCCGACGACGTCGGCCGGCAATGGGATCCACAAGCTCCAACAGGATCCTCGGATCACGCGCGTCGGACGTTGGATTCGGCGTACGAGCCTGGACGAGCTACCGCAGCTGATCAACGTGCTGCGCGGCGACATGTCGATGGTCGGGCCGCGGCCTCCGCTGGCTTACGAGGTCGCCCGGTACGAAGCCTGGCAGCACGAGCGGCTGTCGGTCCGCCCGGGGATTACCGGCCTCTGGCAGGTCTCCGGACGCAACCGTCTCACGTATGCAGAGATGTGCGAGGTGGATTCGCGGTATGTCCGGGAATGGTCCTTTGCAATGGACCTCCGCATCATCCTGCGCACTCCGTGGGCGATGTTCGTGGAACGAGGAGGGGCGTCATGAATGGCGTGCTCCGCTCACCCATCCGCGTTGGAGTCATCGGCTGCGGATACTGGGGCCCGAACCTCATCCGCAACTTCGCCCGCCACGATGGCGCGCGCGTTGTGGCCGCCTGCGACGCCGAGCCGGAGCGCGCGCAGACGATGGCGAGCTGGTACGGCATTCCGTTGGTCACGAGCAACGCGATGGAGCTGATTCAATCGAAGAACGTTGATCTCGTCGTGGTGGCGACACCCTCGCGGACGCACTATGCACTCGCGAAACAAGCCATCCTCGCCGGCAAGCATGTTCTGGTCATGAAGCCAATGACGACGCAGGTCGACCACGCAGAAGAGCTGGTCGACCTGGCGGCGCGGCAGGGTGTCATGCTGGCGGTCGACCATACCTTCGTGTACAGCGGCGCGGTCCGGAAAATGCGCGAACTGGTGGTCAGCGGCGAGCTGGGCGACGTCTTCTACGTGGACAGCGTTCGCATCAACCTTGGGGTGTTCCAGTCCGACGTCAACGTGATCTGGGATCTGGCCGCCCACGACGTGAGCATCCTGGACTATGTCCTCGGGGGCGCTTCGCCCACGGAGGTCACGGCCGTCAGCGCGGCGCACGCGGGCAGTTGGGCTGAGAACATCGCGTACCTCACCATGCGCTACCCGCCTGATGTGCTGGCCCACGTGCATGTGAACTGGCTCGCGCCGGCCAAGATTCGTCGCACCATCATCGGGGGATCGCGACGCATGGCGGTGTACGACGATATGCACCCGTCCGAGAAGCTCCTGATCTATGACCGCGGCATCTCAATTGCGCCGTGGAGCGACCGCGAAGCTGTATACGGCGCGCTCGTATCCTACCGATCGGGCGACATGTCGGCGCCGAACCTGGATGCTCGGGAAGCGCTTGCCGTGGAGGTCGACCACCTCCTCGAATGCATCGCGACCGGAGCCGCGCCAATTGCGGACGGCCACTCCGGCCTTCGAACGGTCCGGATTCTCGAAGCGGCAAATGTCGCCTCCGGCAGCCGGCAGCCACCGCGGACGAGCTGGGACGGAGACGCAGAGAAGTCCGCGTTGGTACCGATTCCGATCGACTCCCGGGCAGGCTGACCGCTCCTTCATCCCGCCTGGGAGTACGGGCCATTCGGTGTTGCCCTTCGCCAAGCGGTACGATGGCAATGTCGCACCTCGACTGGAGCCCGTGAACTCTATGGAACTTCGCTCGCTGATCCGTGTCCTCCTGGAGAAATGGTGGCTCGTTGTCCCCACGTTTCTGATGACATTCGGCTCCGCCGCCGTGCTGACCTTCAGCCAGCCAGCGGTCTATGAGTCGAACTCGACGTTCGTGGTGAAGATCACGAGCTCGGTCGGTGATGACGTACTGTCTGCACTCGGCCTGCTGAGCCGCCAGCCAGAAATCGCGGAAACCTATGCGCAGGCGGGCCAGAGCCAGAGCCATTCGACAGGCGGCCATTGCCGCGCTGAGCCTCGATGGGCGACCAGCAGGTTGACGTGGCACTCGAGAGCCGCCTCATCGCCGGATCCAATCTCTTGCAGCTGTCGGTGACGGCAACGGATCCAGACCTGGCGCAGGACTACAACACGGCCGTCGGAGCCGCACTGGTCGAGTATGCGAATGAACTCTACCCGTCATTCGAGCTCGTCCCCCTCGACAGCGCCTCGGCACCTGGTCGGCCCATTTCTCCCAATATTCCATTGAATCTCGCGCTCGGATTCCTGGTGGCTTTCCTTCTCGCGGCGGGGGTCGGCTACCTGGCTGCGATTCTGACACCCCCGGCCCGGCCGAAGGCGCAGATCGCGCTCCTCGACGCGGACTCGACTGCGTACAGCAGCGCATTCTTCATGCTGCGGCTCCGGCAGGAGATGAGTCGCGTGCGCCGTACGAACTCGCCCCTGTCCATCGCGCTGGTGAACGTCAACCACTCCGGAGTGCTGGACCGTGCCGACGTTCGCGTCCGACGGGAGGCGCTTGCACGACTCGCCGGACTGCTGGACGCGCATCTCCGAATCGAGGACCTGAGCGCTCGGCTCGAAGGCGACACGTTCGCGCTCTTGCTCACGGACACGAGTGAAGCGGAAGCCATGGAGATGGTGGAAGGGCTGCGCGGTCGCCTGGCCCTCCCCTCCATCGGAGCCGATCCCAGCGGGCAGGCTCTTCGCGCCAGCCCGGCGGCCGGGGTCGTGGAATATCGGGGGGCTGCCACCACCGTAGGCGAGCTCGTCGAGCGAGCTCGACGAGCGCTGCTCGACGCGGAGGCCGTCCCTGCCGGCAAGACCCAGTCGTTCGCGAGTCGCTCGGTTGGCGCGGCAACCAAGCGCGGCGAGAGGGGACCAACCGGTTCGCGATCCGTCAGCGAGCTGACGAGGTGCATGTCGCTCCGAAGGACGCCAGCCGCACGGGAGATGATATCGGAGCTGATATCGCGTTCGCGGCGAAGGGCGGAGGAACGCTCTTCGCTGGTCGGCTCTTCACATGGGGGATCCGATTCGGCATTGCGGTCATGCTCGCCCGCTTGCTTGGAGCAGACGGGTATGGCGTCTACAACCTTGCGCTGAGCGTTGGCGGCGATTGGGGCCATTCTGCCGCTCTTGGGCCTCGACACGGCGATCCTGCGGTACACAGCGATCTTCGCCGGGCGCGGCGACTGGGCAGCGGTGCGAGCGAATCTGCGCTTCATGCTCCGCATCTCGGTCGCCCTGAGCCTCGCTGTCAGCGCTGGTCTCGTCGTCTTCGCCGAGCCGATTGCCGGCGCGCTGCTCCATGATGAGGGTCTGGCGCCCCTCGTGATGATCAGCGCGTTGATGGTGCCCACGCTTGTCCTCAACATCCAGCTCGGGGCTGCCCTGAGAGGCCTGCGTCGCATCGCGCATGAAGTCTTCGCCGATCAGGTCGTACAGCCGCTCATCCGCCTCGGGCTCCTGCTGGCACTGATCCTCGTCGGAATGACCGTATTTCGAGCGCTGGTGGCGTGGACCATCGCGTCGCTGGCTGCCACGGTACTGCTGGGGTTCTTCGTGATCCGAGCCATTCCTCGTCACGGCGAGCCACCGTCGTGCGCGGCTGAGTACAGGGGAGCTGCTCCGTTTCTCTGCTCCAGTGTTCTTGTCGAACGTTGTGACTAAGTCCGGCCATCAACTGCAGACACTCCTCCTGGGAGCCCTCAGCACGGTCGACGCGGTTGGCGTGTTCGTCGTGGCCACGAATGTGAATTTGATCGGCTCCCTCTTTCACTCGTCTCTCGTGTCGGCATCGATGCCCCTCTTTGCGGCGGCGCAGGACCGAGGGGATCGTCCTGCGCTGGAAAAGCTGTATCAAGTCACATCGAAGTGGTCGCTCAGCCTCAACCTTCCGATCTTCCTTGTCGTCGCCGCGTTTCCGCAGGCCTTGCTTGCCATGTTCGGCCCCGAGTTCCGGGTCGGCGCCGTACCACTCATGATCCTGGCCGCGGCCAACCTGCTCAATGCTGGAACCGGTATGTCCGGGGCCGTGCTCGACATGACGGGCTACACAAGGTTCAAGCTTTTGAATGCCGCAGTTTCGGTTGCCCTTGGGATCGCCCTCAACGTCATCCTGGTGCCGTCGCTCGGATTGGTAGGCGCGGCGATCGCGGCGCTGATGGTGACGGCCGGGACCAACATCCTTCCCCTCGTGGAAGTGCTGTTTCTCGTGCGAGCGTCTCCCTACAACCGCTCGTTCATGAAGCCGATCGTGGCGGGGGCCGCGGCACTCGGCGCGGGCGTGGGGGTCAAGATATTGGTGGGCGGGGCGGGAGACCTCGTTGAGGCGGCCGCCGGGATCCCGGTACTCTTCGTCACGTACGGGCTGGTCCTGGCCGGCCTCGGCATCGATGAGGACGATCGACTAGTGTTGCGATCGCGTCCGAACGCGGCTTTCTCGCCGCCGAGGCAGTGCTCGAGGTCAGCCGCCCGCCCAAGCGCCCGACATCTCGCAGGGGGAATGATCTCGTGACCGCCGATCAGATCATGCTGCAGTCTGAGCGAATCGCCTCTCACCGGTCGCGACTGCCGCTAGTTGCGTCGCGAGCCGGACTCTTGATGGTGGTGCTCGGCTTGGCGTTCGCTGTCGGCAGCGCGGTGGCCCTGGGGCTCTGGCAGGTCGCCGTGGCAGCAGTCATGGTCGTCCCCGCGGCGGCAATCATCGCACGGAGCCCGTTCGCGGGCGTGCTCGCATGGCTGCTCTTGGTGCCGTACGTCATTCAGCAGCTCACCGTTGACGTTCATCCGATCGTCTGGGCGCTCCACCGGCTTAGCGTGCCGGCAGTTCTTGTCCTTGTGATCGTGTATCACTTGCTTGGGATACGACAATCACCGTTTCGGCTTCGGGCCTATGACCTGGCGCTTGGCGTCATTCCTCTGTCGTTGGCGTCATCAACATCATGATGTTGGCGTCGAATCCGACCCGGACCCTGGGCTCCTTCTATGACCAGCTCGCGATTCCCATTACCTTCTTCTGGCTCGTGCGGGCCATTGGGCCGACGCGCTCCGACATCCGCTGGTTGATCATTGCGGGCGGCTGGACGGTCGTCGTACAGGCAACTATCGGAATCGTGAGCTGGACTGTTCCCAGCCTCCTCCCTGCTCAGTGGTTGGGACGGGCCGGCGATCGCACCGTGGGCACGTTTGGCGGGCCAGCCGCGTTCACCGTCACGCTCGTTCTCTTCGCTCTACTTGCACTGTACGCTGCCATGTCGACCGGCCGGTCGCGAACGCGCCTCGTGCTATTCGGCGTTGTCGTCATGGCGCAATTCGGGGTACGTGCTTTCACTCTCGCGCGGCAGTTGGCTGGGCGCTGGCCTGGCGATGCTCGGAGTCGCGGTGGTCTATCGACGGCAGATCGGTGGGTTCGCGGTAGCCGCCGTCCTCGTCGCGTTCGTGCTCGTCCTCGGTCCGATCGGAGGATTGACATCGGTCGCCCAGGAGCGCCTGGCGGACGGCGATACCGTCGAAGGACGAATTGTCACGAACGACGCCGCCGTTCGGATGATCCAGGACCAGCCGGTTCAAGGCTTTGGTTACGGCAACTTCGAGCGAATTCGATGAGCGGTACAAGCAGCGAGTGGGCGATATTCCATTGATCCTCGGAGGCAGCGCACATAACACGTACCTGAATATGCTGGCGGAGCTGGGTATCCCTGCCACCATCCTGTACCTCTTGCCACCGGTCCTCCTCCTGGCGCTCAGCTATCGGCTGTGGCGCCGTCACCGCCATGCAACGGTCATTGACTGGCGCTTCGTAGCCATTCTGTGGCTCGCGGTGCTGGATCAGTTCGTCGTCTATAACTTCCTGGAGATCATTCACTCCAGCTATTGGGCCACGTCCCTGTGGTGGCTCACGCTCGGCCTTATCGCCGTCCAACTGGAACGACTGCGCCAACCGCGGTCTGTTGCGTCGACGTCCCGTGCGAGCTTCCGCCTCCGAGCGGAGGCAGAATCATGATGGGCGAGGCGGAAATTGTGTCGGACGTTCGCCCGATCGTCAGCACTCCCGATGCGCCCTACATCTTCGTGGTGGGCGTGAGCAGGAGCGGAACAACACTGATGCGGAACATGCTGAACCGGCACTCGCAGATCGCATTGGGTAACGAGAACCACTTCCTGGGCCATCTCACTCCCTGGACCGGGGTGCGGCACCAGCTGCGTGCCTTGGGCGATCTGCGGGATGACGCGACCGTCGATCGCGTGGTCAAATTTCTCTACGGTGGAGGCCTCCAACGATCATCCCGATGGCGTACTCCCAGCCGGTTCTGGACCTGGCTGGTGAGACGCGTCCCGCAGGAAGACCTCAGGGCCAGCATCCTTGAATCAGATCGATCCGAGCGCGCCGTGTTCAGCATCCTGTATGAATCTCTACGCTCGTCGCAAAGGGAAGGTCCTCGGCGGCGAAAAGACGCCGGCCCATCTGCGCTATGTGCTCACGCTTCTCGATTGGTTTCCTGAGGGTCGCGTCGTCCACATGATGCGCGACCCGCGCGCGATCTTCGTTTCGGAACTTCGGCGGCGTCGGCGACGTCACGGGTGGTGCTCCCTACCGCCTCCTGCGCCGCGCGCCTGCTGTTCTCGCCGTCTTTGTCCTGCTGCAGACGACGGTGCGCGTGGGCCGAGGGCGCGGTTTGGGCCTATCGTGCACGTCGTGAGCATCCTGATCGATACATCCAGGTCCGTTTCGAGGATCTCGTTACCGCGTCCCGACCGCCATATCGCGGACCTATGCGCGTTTCTGGGCGTTGCGTTCGAGCCTCAGATGCTGCAGCAGAACGTGGTCAGCGAAGGCGCGATGCTGGGAGAGGAGGGCATCGACCTGGGCGCGGCCGAGCGGTGGCGGTCGCAGATTCCGCAGTGGGCCGATCTATGGTTCGCCACCGTTTTCAGGCGCGAGCTTCGCTCATTCGGTTACGAGCCACGGCGCACGCGCTCGTACCCGACCAAGGCAGTAGCACCAGTCTTCAGGCGATCGGGCACGTCAAACCCCGTCTGGTGGGAGCCCTCGCCCGCTCACCAACGCTCTGAGGAACCGACGTCCATTTCGACCCAGTGATGGAGATCGCGTCCGATGCAGCTCGCCAAGCTGGCCCACTTCAGCGCGAAACAGCCCATTGATGTGCTGGCGAGTCGCTTCGGCAAGTGGTGCTCGCTTCGGCGTGGTCACATTGAGCTGCTTGGCGCGCGCAAACAGCGCTTGGCGAATCCGCCGCAGGTATCGCAGCCCGAATGATCTTGCGCGGCAGCTCGGGCGGCCGGGCCAGGAAGTGCCGCACCGATTCGCTGCGTACGCGCTTGTTCGGATTCATCACCTCGAATTGGGGAGCGAAGTCGTCGCGCACCTCCAGAAAACGAAGCGTGCCGCGGTACGAGCTCTCCGTATCCCTCGCGAAGTCGTCGTACAGGATCACGTGGACCTGATCTCGACCGAACACTGCGTAGTAGCGTAGGAGCTGCTCCGTATATCGCGGGATTTCAGAGTAGAGCAGCCCTTGGGGTAGGTGAGCGTGCGGTGGAATGCGCTTCCCCGCACGGCGATCCGGCTCAGCCGCGAGCGCCTCCTCAAAGCTGGAGAGGTCCTCGTTGCCATTCGAGAGGTGCTCGCTGTGCAGCGAGTAGAGCATGTCGGCTGGCTGTCGCAGCATGACGATGATCTTGGCCCTCGGCGCGAGTCTGGAGATCTCTGCCGCGGCTGTCTTCGAGTACAGATACCAAACGTATGCGGTGCCGATCCGCTGATGACTACCTGCGCCGGAGAAGTAACTCAGATACTCGTGAATGGAACGCGACGGGCGGTCCCGGATGTCCAGATCGTCTCCGAAGAACCGGAGCTCCTTTCGTTCGGGCAGAAAGAGGCCGGGATGCTGCCGAAGATACTCGTACATCGCGGTGGTGCCGCACTTTGGGGCACCGACAATGAGGAAGTCCGGCGGACGCTCCGTCATCGCACGATCCTCACGCGCGCAGTGATGCGGGGTCATCGAAGGAACCAGCACAAACTCCCCGACGTTGGAGTTGACCTGTCGCCAGCCGAGGCGATGTCAGGTTCGGCGTCACGCGCACACCCGCCGCTTCGCTCCGCCTCACCGTCCCGACCGAAGATAGCGCCAGTAGAGGCGTGCGACGAAGCTGTAGAGCCGATACGCGATCCGGTCCGCGGTGGTCGGTCCGGAAATGCCCCACTCTCCCGGGAAGTGGTAGCCCCAGTTCTCCATGTACGGGCCGAGGACGCGGCGCGCGCGGCCTCGGATTCTCGGAACGTAATAGGAAGCGTAGTCAGCCTGGCGCGAGGATGTCTGATTCGCGATGGGGAGCGATCTCCGCGGTTCGAGCCCAAGGAGTCGCAGTACCTTTTCGAAGTCCTCGGCGAGCGTCTCGAAGCGCATGACGAATTCGAATCGGCGGTGCGCCAGGCTAGCCCAGGTATCGTACGGGAGCAGGTAATATCGGAGGAAGAACGCCGGGAAGTCGGCATCGGTCCGACGCACGAATCGTGTCATGTGCGTGTCCAGAACGCGATTGATGAGCCTGTCCTTGCCCCGCGAAGCTCCCGACCGTGTCCCCCTTTGACCCCGCTGACGCGCCCCTGCGGCTCGTCCACCCCTGACCTTGAAGTACTTGCTGACGGCATCATCGAGGGGACTCCGGACGGACGAGAAAACGAAGTACTGCTTCTGGGCATCCGTCGCGATCTTGAGGAAGTCTCCGTAGGTCGCATGCTTCGTGAGGATGGGGGTGCCGCCGTACATCGCGCAGAGTTCGTTGTGTACTGCAGTGGAACCGGTTCGCGGCAACTCAACGAAGAGATAGCGGTGGCTGTCGCTGATGATCATTGGGGATGGGGATGCATGCTGACGCCGTGGACTAGCTTGAAGGCTTGGCGACGATACCATGCTTGGCACGCTGATCTGCTATCGTGCGTCGCCGCCCGTCCGACGCAGCCTGTCGCCGTGGCGCGTTTCGGGTTTGAGGAGGCGAGCGATGCGGCCGGTGCGCGTGCTCCAGGTGGTGAGCGACCTCGGCGTGGGCGGCGGCCAGGAGGTCGTCAGGACCCTTGCTCGGTATCTGACCGAGGTTGATTGCATTCCGGTCGTCGTGACATTGCGTGATGGGCCGCTCCGCGCCGACCTCGAACGGTCGGGCGTCACCGTCGAAGTGCTCACCGGTCGGACCCACAGTCTGACGTCGCTGCCGGCGGCAATTCGGGAGCTGCGGCAGCTGCGCACGGACCTCGCCGCGGTCGTCGCACGCCACCGAATCGAGGTCATTCAGACCCATCTCCTGCGAGTGCTCGACTTCCTCGTTTTGACGCTGCGCGCTGAGCCGGGTGTCCGCCGTGTCTTTTGGACTTTCCACAACGCGCGGCTCGGTCTGCGCCCTGATCAATTGCCGGCCCACGCCTGGCTCCTCAGACCGAAGCGGCTCATGTATCGGCTGCTCTACTTCATGGCGGGCAGGTCCGTCGATGGGTTCGTCGCGGTGTCGGATGAGGTCGCCGCTGCGGTTCGCGCAGACTTCCACCCTCCCGATCGACGAGTCTTCACCATTCCGAACGGGGTCGACACGGAGCGGTACGGGCAACTGATCGATCGCAAGAGCGTTCGCGAGCGCATCGGGATCCCGGGCGACGCGCGCGTTCTCATCGTCGTCGCGAAGCTGATGGAACAGAAGGGGCATGTGTTCCTGCTAAGCGCGCTACCGCCGATCCTTGAGCGCAATCCGGACCTCCATGTCCTGCTGGTTGGCGAGGGCCCGCTGCGAAGCACCCTCTCGGCGAACATCGGCCGCCTGCAAGAAGAGGCGCGATTTCACCTTGTGGGCAATCGCCGAGACATCAGCGATCTGCTCGCCGCCAGCGACCTCTTCGTTCTGCCGTCACTTTGGGAAGGACTGCCCATGGCGCTGCTTGAAGCGATGGCGAGCGGCTTGCCTGCCGTGGTCACCAGCGTGTCAGGAAGTGGCCAGGTGGTGGTCGATGGGGTATCTGGTCTCGTGGTCCCCCCGGGTGACGTCGAAGCGCTGAGCACTGCTATCAGCGTCATGCTGGACGAGCCCGATCGGGCCCAGCAGATGGGTCGAGCGGCGCGCGAGCGAGTCGAACACTCTCTACAGCGCGCGCACCCAGGCCGCTCGCCACGCGGCGATGTACCGCGGAACAACCGGATGAGTTCCAGGACCGACGGACCGCTCCGGCTGTCGTACATCATCGGCACGTATCCGGTACTGACCGAAACCTTCATTGACCGGGAGGTTGAAACGATGCTCGAGCGCGGCGTCGATCTCGAGATCGTTTCCATTCGCCGGCCGCGCGCCACGATATCCGCTTCGCAGCTCGCCTTGAGCCGCCGCGTGCGGTACCTGCTTCCGGCGTCAGTCTCCGGGCTGATCCGAGCACATCTCAGCGCCATGCTGCGCCGGCCACGGGCGTATTTTGGGACGCTGGCTTGGCTCCTCACGCGACGGCACGCGGCCTCCCGCTCGCGTACGGCACTCCACTTCGCGACCGGGGTCTACGCCGCATGGGTGCTGCGGCATCGGCGCGGCATTCACATCCACGCGCACTTCGTTGACCGAGCGGCGACGGTCGCGCTGGTCGCCTCCCGGCTCCTTGACACGACCTACAGCGTGACGGCGCACGCCGCCGAGATCTATGTGCGGCCGGTGTTGTTGCCTGAACGGATCGGCCAGGCTGCGTTCGCGGTCACCTGCACGGAGTACAACAGGCAGCATCTTGCCAGCGTGGTGGGGCCCGTGGTTGCCCGACGCGTCATGCGCCTCTATCACGGGCTCGACCTGGCGGCCTTCGCGGGCATGGAGGGACGCCCGTCCGAGTCATCTGGCCACCTGCTCCTGGCCGTCGCCCAGCTCAAGGAGAAGAAGGGTCTGCGCTATCTCATCGAGGCGTGCCGGCTGCTCGCCGACCGAGGTTACGGCTTTCGGTGCGAGATCGTGGGAGACGGCCCGCTGCGCGGTGACCTCGAACGCCTCATCGGTGAGCTGGAGCTCGAGGACATCGTGGTGTTGACTGGGGCGATGCCCTTCTCCGAGGTGCTCGAGCGCTATCGGCATGCGTCCGCGTTCGTCCTGCCGTGCGTCGTCGCTTCCGATGGTGACCGCGACGGAATCCCCAACTCCATCCTCGAGGCCATGGCGGCCGGGCTGCCGGTCGTCTCCACGCCCATCTCCGGAATTCCCGAGGTCGTTCGGGATGGCGATACTGGCCTCGTCGTCGCACCGGCTGATGCTATTGCCATCGCCGACGCCGTGACGCGGCTCTTCGACGACCCGGATCGAGCCGCCCAATTCGGGGCCAACGGTCGCGCGCTCGTCCACCGCGAGTTCGATCTGGATCGAAACGTCGATAGCTTGATCGCGCGCTTCAGTCGTTTGAAACAGGCGTAGCCGACGCGGCGACTGCACGTTCGGACGGCGGTGCGAATCATGAGGCTCGGTATACTTAGGTCGCCAACCACTGGCTTCCGCGCTGCCCAGCGCGAAGTTGGTCATCTCCGTGCCCCAAGGTTCCACATTTACATGTCCCTATTTCGCGGTTTCCTAACGAGCCTTCGGCCCATCAGCCAATTCAAGCCGCCCCGCGCTGTGCTGCGCGGATTGGCATCGCCGCTCTCTTGCTGGGTAGCGCCGTCGCATTGCCCGAGGCGTCGGTCGGCGGTGGAGAGCGGCCAGCCCCATCGGATGCCACCGCACGGCTCGCTCAGGAACCGAGCGTCCCTGGATTGGCCTGGCGTCGATCGTTGCGGCGCTGGACCGTGGGTCTGGGTCTCGTGTGCCTCTCGCCCGCGAGGATGACACCCTGATGCCGCTCGCGGCGTTCCCGGGGAATCGGTCCACCGCGGTGGGCAACTGGATCCCGGCGGATCAATCCGACCGCCCTTCGCCGGCCCTGTCACCGACGTCGACACCTACGGTCGCCCCCACGGCGGCCAGCCCGTCTGCGGCCGTTGTCAGTCCCGCGCCCTGACCGGCCGTCGCACCCGCGCCCGGCGTGGTCGGCTATGGTGCCGGCACCACCGGCGGCAGCGGCGGCAAGGTGTACTCGGTCTCGACCTGGTCGCAGCTCAAGGCCGCGCTGCAGGCCTCGGGTCCGCGGATCGTGCGCCTGACCGGCAGCGCCGATCTCGACGGCGGTGGCGAGAAGCTCAAGGTCAGGAACGGCAACCTGACCATCGACGGGTCGGGATGGAGCGGTTCGCTGCGCCGCTACAGCATCGTGATCGAGGCCAGCAACGTGATCGTCACCCAGCTGCGCCTGCGGCCCGGCGACCAGATCGACGATGTCGGCGAGGGCGACGGGCTGACCATCAATCCCGGCATCGGCGGCTCGCTGTCGAACATCGTCATCGACCACTGCTCGCTGCTGTGGGCGCCGGACGTGACGCTCGCCATCCTCAACAACGTGTCGGACGTGACGGTGCAGTACAGCATCCTCGGCGCCGGGCTCTATTACTCTGCCAATCCGAGCCAGCCCGCAACGGCTATGGCCCGAACGTGACCACCATCGGCAGCAATCCCAATCCCGACAGCGAGTACGGCCGGCGCATCACCTTCTACCGCAACTACATCGTCCACAACAACCGGCGCAACATCCGCGCGCAAGGCACCGATGGCATCGAGTGGGTCAACAACGTGGTCTACAACTGGGGCGATCAGCTGTCGCGCCTCAACCCGCGCGGCGCCAACGTGGTCGGCAACATGTTCAAGCCCGGACCCAACACGACCGCCAGCTAACGTGCAGTCGCAGCGAGACCGACGAAGCCTATCCAACCCGTTCGCCAACAGCGTGTACTGGGCCGACAACCTGGGCCTCGGCGTGACCCCCAAGCTCGAGTTCGGCCGCCGGCGTGCAGCGCAGCAGCCCCTACGGTGGCGGCCTGCACGGCGTCAGCGCCGCACCCGCCTCGAGCGCCCTGGCGGCCAGCGTCGTGGCCGGCGCCGGTCCCAGCCTGGTCGACTCGATCGACCAGCGCCTGAAGAACGACTTCAGCAGCGGTGGCGGCAGCTTCTACAACGGCGCCGGCTACCCCGGGCCCAATCCGACCTGGCAGTACCGACGGCCGTTTATGAGCGGGGTGTGGGCGCCAGTTCGTCCACGAACTGCTTGAGCACCATGATGCGAAACAGAATCGCATGGGCAGGCAGCCTCAGAGGCACACGTGCCGCACGCCACCCGCGAGCGCCGGAAATAGCCGGTTCAGGGAACCGCCGCAGAATCGTGCGTACCAGGGATCGTGCGCGATTCCGGGGGACGACCGCAGACCTTGAGCGGATGTGGACACGAACAGACCACAAGTGCATCCCGATCGAAGAACTCCCAGATCTGACTGCCTCTGTCGTCCAGAGACTGCTCGATGAATCGGCGCACCGGGAGGCTCTTGGCCAAGACCTCGCCCCAGTGCTCCAAGTTGCTAGTTGAGGCGAACGGCACCTGCCATAGCCGCGGGAACGCTCGAGCCATCGCGCGACGATAGAGGACCTTCTCAGCACGGAGCCGTGCTGGAACGAATCAAAAAAATCGAGAATCTCATCGTCCAGCAAGACGTTTCTCTGGTCGAGCATGCAGAGCTTGTAGTAGGAAGCCGTATTCAGGTAGCCCTGCAGACGATGGGTGAAGTACAGGTAGTCCTTGGCGTCATTCGGATCGCTCCCCTTTACCTCCTCAGTGGCTGTGAGAAACACTGCTTCCGACGCGTTCCTCCATTCGTCGTGGTGCTCGACACGGATGATGCCACCGAGGTTCTTGTAGTCTGCAAGGCGATACAGCTTGACCTTCTTGAGGGCATCGGCGATGGTGCGCACGGGGTTCAACCACCCGAGCGCCTCATCGCCTCGAAGGGCACGCTCGAACCCGGCGTCGCGAAGGTCGCTCATCATGCTGTATTCAAGCGGGTGATAGGCCGCGATATCCGAGGCAGAACCAATGAGCGCGTTAGCCTGCTGGAAGTGCTTTCCGTAATCGTCGGTGCGGCGAGCCACAAACTGATGTCGGAGGTTCATTGCGGAGGCTATCTGCCTCGCAATGGAAACGTCCGAATTCCGTTCTCCTTCGCTAACCCCCCAACTGACGGTGTTGAGCAGATTGCCGTCCCCTCCGACCGCATCTAGAGCTGCGCCTAAGATCCCTCGTGAGTCAGCGCCGCCGCTGAGGAAAATGATCGTCTTCGCAGGGTCGCCGAGGTGCCTGCGAGCTGAAGCACGGACCAGGCTGGACAATTCTTCTTCGAGGTCGAGATCACTGTGGCCGTCGCTGTGTGATCCAGGCGAAAAGCGCCAATAGACTCGACGGTTGCACGTCCCCCCTTCGACGAGCAAGAACTTCTCCACCCCTGACCCGGCGAACATTGAGAGTAGCGTTTGGTCTCCCATCAGGTGGCCGCAAGAGATCAGCGTTGCCGCCGCTCCAAGATCGAGTCGAGGATGCAGCCCTGGATGTGCCAGAAGGGCTCTGACCTCTGGCGCGAATAGGAGATGGCCGTCCACTTCAGCGTAATAGATTGGGAATGATCCCCGGCGGTCGGCCATAAGGAGGAATCGCCGTGAAGATGCGTCGTGGTGGGCCAGACAGAAGAATCCGCGCAAGGCCGACAGCTCGTCAACTGACAGTCGTCCGGTGGACCTGTGTGCGCATCGGCGCTGTCGGGATGCAGGACGCCGGCAACGAACGTCCGCGCGCTAGCGGGCGGGTCGGAGGTACCCGGCCACGGCATGTGATGAAGATGTGGAGGTCCTGAACGGCCAATCAGAAGATCGTCGAGCTCGATACGCGGCTCGATCACCCGGTTTCGGCCTTCCCGAGGACCCTCGCCATGCGCTCAAACGTCGCCCTAAGGTCGCTCGGCGAGGCAGAGTGGCCTGACATGCGGAGTACGCCGAAGAGTCCGGGCATGAAGCGGTCGCTCCCGAGATGTTCTGTGTGTTCACGCCGAGCACGGCACGGCGGACCGGCTCAGAGGTTACCGAGGCTTACTCTACCTTCGTGACCGTGCGGTGCTGCACGACCAGATGGGACACTATAGCGACACTCAAAATTCGGTCCGCAACAGATGAGGGCAAATTGATCGACCTTTCCGGCAGCGCATCCTACGTCCTACCGGCGGCAGCGACGCCACGTCCGTTGATCACATATCGGAGGCTTCGTGCCGGAATGGCGTTCTGACGACCCGAGATTGCCGTACCACAGGAAGAGCCGGCTTGAAGCGTGCAGTCTTCCTCGTGTGGGGGCCGCCGAGCAAGGGCCGTCGGAGCATCGTTCTCGCCCGCGAGCTCGGCGTGCCAATAGCGTTTCTGCCGACACGTGGAAGCAAGGCTTTCGCGCTGCGCCTCTCAAGTACCCTGCGCAGCTCCTGCGCACGTTTCGGGTGCTGCTTCGGGATCGGCCGCGGATGGTGTTCGTTCAGAGCCCTCCTAGCTTCGCGGCATGGTCGGTCGCCATCTACTCGGCGCTCAGCGGTGCGCGCTTCGTGATCGATGCCATAGTGATGCGTTCGAACGGGGGCGATGGACCCGGCCGCGCTGGCTCAACAGGCTGGTGGCACGTCGCGCCGAAGCAACGCTGGTGACCGACTCCTACTGGGCTGAACGGCTGCGCGGATGGGGAGCCAGAGCGGTCGTGATCCCTGATGTGCCGACCGACTATCTGGCGGCCGCGACGCCCGCAGGAAGAAATGACGAGCAACTGCCCATGGTCGTGTTCGTGAACACCTGGGCCGACGACGAACCGCTCGGCGCCGTGATCGACGCGGCTCGGCGGCTCCCACACGTGGCATTCAAGATCACCGGCCGCACCGACGGGCACGAAGACGCTATGCGCGGCGCATCAGGCAACGTCAACTTCGTGGGCTACCTGCCGGACCCCGACTACCATGCTCTCCTGCGAGACGCCACTGGCGTCATGTGTCTCACGACCCGGGACCACACCATGCAGCGCGGGGCATGCGAGGCGCTATCGCTGGGACGGCCGATCATCACCTCCGACTGGGCACTCCTGCGCAGCTACTTCAACCGGGGGACGCTGCACGTCGACAACACTGCTGATGGAATCCAGCGTGCGGTCACCCAGCTCATAGAGCACCACGAAAAGCTTGTGCTCGAAGTCGAGGCGCTCCGTGACCTGCGGAGCACCGAGTGGGAGACGCGGAAGATGGCGCTCAAGCGCTTGATTGAGGGAGACTGAACGGTGACCACGGTCAGCATATTTGGACTCGGCTACGTCGGGTCGGTATCGGCCGCGTGCTTGGCTGACGGCGGATCACACGTACTGGGCGTCGATGTCAACCAGCTCGAAGGTTGACGCCATCAACTCCGGGCGCAGCCCCATCGTCGAGGAGGGGCTTGATGCGTTGATGGGTCGCGTAGTCGCGGAAGGCCGGGTGCGGGCCATCACCAGCGTTGAGGAGGGCGTTCGTTCAAGCGACATCTCACTCATCTGCGTCGGAACTCCCAGCAAGGCGAACGGCGGCCTGGACCTGAACGCCGTCGAGCGAGTTGCCGAGAGCATCGGGCGTGCCCTTGCGGACAAGGAGAGCTACCACGTGGTCGTGGTGCGCAGCACGATGTTGCCCGGCAGCACCGAGGAGCTCGTGATCCCGCTCCTTGAGAAGTACTCGACCAAGCGCGCCGGCGTCGACTTCGGTGTTTGTTACAACCCCGAGTTTCTGCGCGAGGGCAGTTCGATCCGGGACTTCCATCGTCCGCCGTTCACGATCATCGGCGGCCGTGACGCGGCCGCCAACGAGGTGCTCGCGGAGCTGTATGAGGGGGTCGACGCTCCCGTCGTGAGTACCTCATTTCGTGTGGCTGAGATGCTCAAGTACACGAGCAACGCGTACCACGCGTTGAAGATCGTCTTTGCCAATGAGATTGGGGCGCTCTGCAAAGAGCAGGGTATCGATAGCCATGAGCTGATGGACCTGTTCTGTCGAGATACGAAGCTCAACATCTCGTCCGCATACCTCAAGCCGGGGTTCGCCTTCGGGGGCTCGTGCCTGCCGAAGGACCTCCGTGCTGTTCTCCATCATGCGCGCCGGCTCGACCTCAACCTGCCGGTGCTGGAGGCGATTCTGCCGAGCAATGATCGCCAGGTGCAGACGGCATACCAGTTGATCCAGCGAACTGGCAAGAAGCGCGTTGGGGTGCTCGGACTGAGCTTCAAGGCGGGCACGGACGACCTTCGCGAGAGCCCCATGGTGACGCTCGTTGAGCGGCTCATTGGTCGTGGCTATGACGTCGAGCGTGTATGACCGCAGCGTCTCGTTCGCGAACCTCCACGGCGCGAATCGCGCGTACATCGAACAGGAGATACCTCACATCGTGTCGATCATGACGACGTCGTTGGACGTTCTGCTCGATCACGCCGAGGTGGTCGTCATCGGTAGCACAGACCCCGAGTTTGCTGACGTGGTGTCCAGGGGTCGGGATGGGCAGGAGTACATCGACTTGATCCGCGTGGGCGATCGCCCGAAATCCGATGGCGAGGGGTACCAGGGCATCGGCTGGTAGGTTCGCAATCGTCGCGGGATGGTTCGGAGGTCGCCGCATCCAGCCTGGCGCTCCCAACTTCATTACCTCCGATGGTCAGACCGCCCGATGGGACGGATGACCCCTCCCCGCGTGCGGTCTGGTGCGGTCTGGTGCCCTCACCTTGCGTCCGACTCGCCTGCGCTGCTCGCGGTGCGGGTCCAATCAGCCGATTGTCCTGATGACCGTGCCCCATCCCGTCCCTTAGCGTCTCCTCCAGCCGAGCATCGCAGGCGCCATCGACGGAAGGCGGAACAACTCCGGGCACCCATGGCACCGCCCGCGGCTCGCGCCCACAGAGGAGCCGGAGATTGCGCCACAAGTCCCTGCCGATCAGCGTCCGCTATGGTGCGCCGCTCCGCTCGCAGCAGCACACTGCGACCTCCCCGCGCACCGGACGGACCGCGAACCGCACGTGATTGGCTGCTTACGCTGCCGATCATGCTGCTGCTGCCGGCACTGCTGCTGCCGTTGGTCATGGTCGCGGCCTGCGGAGCCGGCGCTATCGGTGCGAGGCGACGTTCGGCCCGGCGCGCTGATCGAGGTGGTTGGGACGACATCCGGCAGTATCCAGACCATCGACTTCACCTGGGACGGTGCCGCGGTCAGCTGGCTGCCAGCAACTCCGACTGACGACAAGGGTAGCTTCGCGCTGACCACCACCGTGGCGCCGTCTGTTGCGCCCGGCATTCATCAGCTGACTGCAGTCCAGAAGGACGCTGCCGGCCGGGTGCGCGAGCGACTGACCGCGTCGATTGCCGTTGAGGTGCATCCCGCGCCACTCGCAATACCCTCGCTGACACCGACGCCTTCGGCGACCGGCACGCAGGTTGCGGCACCCACCGCCATTCCGACGCCTTCGCCAGAAGCAGCAGCCATGGTTGGGCCTACCGTGGCCACAGTCGGCTCGCTGGGACCGACCAGCGTCGCACCGCCACCCGGCGTGGCTCGGCTATGGTGCCGGCACCACCGGCGGCAGCGGCGGCAAGGTGTACTCGGTCTCGACCTGGTCGCAGCTCAAGGCCGCGCTGCAGGCCTCCGGGTCCGCGGATCGTGCGCCTGACCGGCAGCGCCGATCTCGACGGCGGTGGCGAGAGGTCAAGATCAAGAACGGCAACCTGACCATCGACGGGTCGGGCTGGAGCGGCTCACTGCGCCGCTACAGCATCGTGATCGCGGCCAGCAACGTGATCGTGACCCAGCTGCGCCTGCGGCCCGGTGACCAGATCGCCAATCCGGCCGACGGCGACGGGCTGACCATCAACCCCGACATCGGCGGCTCGCTGTCGAACATCGTCATCGACCGCTGCTCGCTGCTGTGGGCGCCGGACGTGACGCTGGCCATCCTCAACAACGTGTCGAACGTGACGGTGCAGTACAGCATCCTGGGCGGCGGGCTGTATCGCTCGGCGCATCCGGAGGCCAGCGCCGGCACCGGTCACTCGTATGGCCCCAACGTCACCACCATCGGCAGCAACCCCAACCCGGCCAGCGAGTACGGGCGCGCGCATCACCTTCTACCGCAACTACATCGTCCACAACAACGGGCGCAACATCCGCGCGCGAAGGTACCGATGGCATCGAGTACATCAACAACGTGGTCTACAACTGGGGTGACCAGCTGTCGCGCCTCAATCCGCGCGGCGCCAACGTGGTCGGCAACATGTTCAAGCCCGGCCCCAACACGACCGCCAGCAACGTGCAGTCGCAGACCAACGAAGCCTATCCAACCCTGTTCGCCAACAGCGTGTACTGGGCCGACAACCTGGGCCTCGGCGTGACCCCCACGCTCGAGCTCGGCCGCCGGCGTGCAGCGCAGCAGCCCGTACGGTGCGGCCTGCACGTGTCAGCTGCCGCGCCCGCCTCCAGCGCCCTGGCAGCCAGCGTCGTGGCCGGCGCCGGTCCCAGCCTGGTCGACTCCATCGACCAGCGCCTGAAGAACGACTTCAGCAGCGGTGGCGGCAGCTTCTACAACGGCGCCGGCTACCCCGGACCCAATCCGACCTGGCAGGGTGGCGGCGACTCAGGCCCTGTCTTCTTCACAGATATCGGGGGCAGCGCATTCGAGGGCGACATCAGGTGGCTCCTGGAGGCTGGCATCACCAGTGGTTGCGATTGGAATCGGTTCTGTCCGCGGGACTCAGTCACGCGTGAGCAGATGGCCACCTTTCTGACCCGCGCGCTCCAGCTGCCGTCGACCACGCGGGACTTCTTCAATGACGACGAGGGCAGCGTGCACGAAGGCAGCATCAATCGGCTCGCTGCGTCCGGCATCACCAGTGGGTGCGGGCCTCGTCGCTTCTGCCCGCGGTCGAGCGTGACCCGCGAACAGATGGCCAGCTTCATCGCTCGAGCGTGGCGGCTTCCATCGTCGACACGAGACTTCTTCACCGATGACGCACGTTCCGTCCATGAGTCCGACATCGACCGACTTGCGGCGGCGGGCATCACCGGCGGTTGTGCGCGGCACGCGTTTCTGTCCCAGTGACAACGTGACACGCGAACAGATGGCCGCATTCCTGCGCAGGGCACTCGCACGCTGAGGCCATGTAAGGACACGGCCAGACGAGGGCGAACGGCGCTCTGCGCGTGCCCCGCGCCGGATGGGCGGCCACGGAAGGGTCGCCTGACGACTAGCCGAACGTGAGTTGACCCGCTTTCGTGGACACTCCACGACACGGTTCCGCGGCTCGAATGACTCGCCGCTGAACTCGGGTTAAGGCCTGGATGCTGTGCCCTTCGCCAGGGCTAGCGGACCACGTCAGCCCGGAACTCCGGCGGGCTACGCGACTGGTTCTCGGCACCTGCGACTTTCATCGGCGCTGAAGCGCGACGGTCGATGGTGTCCACCTGCCTACAAGGCCAGCTCCGAGGAAATGGTTACGGAGCTCAGTCAGCCGATGGTGTACCTGCAGCGTAGGACTACTTGGTGCTCAGGGAGAGGCCCTCGTGCTGGCTGGATGGCGCAATCGGTCTCGTCAGGCCAGGGGAAGGGCACTTCGGCGGCGAGGTGCATCCGATCTTCCTAATGACGCTCCGTCCCTGAGCCTGCGATGGTCTGCCGCTGACGATCAACCGGGGGGCGCCGCCACTAGCCTGATCAGTTCGTCGCGATGCCGAACAACAAGCCCGTCCACCAAGGAGCCCGAGATTGCGTCAGAAGTCCTTACCCCTCAGTGTCCGCTATGGTGCGCCGCCCGCTCGCAGGAACACACTGCGACCTCCCCGCACACCGGACGGACCGCGAACTGCACGTGATTGGCTGCTTACGCTGCCGATCGTGCTGCTGCTGCCGGCACTGATCGTTCCCCTGCTGCTGGTGGCCGCCGGCGAGCCGACGTTGTCGGTGCGAGGCGACGTTCGGCCCGGCGCGCTGATCGAGGTGGTTGGGACGACATCCGGCAGCATCCAGACCATCGACTTCACCTGGGACGGTGCCGCGGTCAGCTGGCTGCCAGCAACTCCGACTGACGACAAGGGTAGCTTCGCGCTGACCACCACCGTGGCGCCGTCTGTTGCGCCCGGCATTCATCAGCTGACTGCAGTCCAGATGCACGATGCCGGAGGTCAGCTCCGGGAGCGTTGGTCCACGTCCGTCGCCGTCGAGGTGCGGCCGCGGTTGCAATCGTGGCGCCTACCCCCGTGCCCACGGTCCCACCGACGATTGCGCCCAGCGGGTCGCAGCCGGCGAGCCCCACTGCGGCTCCGACGACCGCCCCGACGCCGAGCCGCGGCCAGCCGTTGGCGCGAGCATCGCACCCGCGCCACAAACCCAGCCGTCGACCGCTCCCACCACGGCTCCAACCGTGGCGCCCGGCACCGCGCGCGCCCGGCGTGGTCGGCTATGGTGCCGGCACCACCGGCGGCAGCGGCGGCAAGGTGTACTCGGTCTCGACCTGGTCGCAGCTCAAGGCCGCGCTGCAGGCCTCCGGTCCGCGGATCGTGCGCCTGACCGGCAGCGCCGATCTCGACGGCGGTGGCGAGACGGTCAAGATCAAGAACGGCAACCTGACCATCGACGGGTCGGGATGGAGCGGCTCACTGCGCCGCTACAGCATCGTGATCGCGGCCAGCAACGTGATCGTGACCCAGCTGCGCCTGCGGCCCGGTGACCAGATCGCCAATCCGGCCGACGGCGACGGGCTGACCATCAACCCCGACATCGGCGGCTCGCTGTCGAACATCGTCATCGACCGCTGCTCGCTGCTGTGGGCGCCGGACGTGACGCTGGCCATCCTCAACAACGTGTCGAACGTGACGGTGCAGTACAGCATCCTGGGCGGCGGACTGTATCTGCTCGGCGCATCCGGAGGCCAGCGCCGGCAGCGGTCACTCGTATGGCCCCAACATCACCACCATCGGCAGCAACCCCAACGCCGGGCAGCGAGTACGGGCGCGCGCATCACCTTCTACCGCAACTACATCGTCCACAACAACGGACGCAACATCCGCGCGCCAGGGCACCGATGGCATCGAGTACATCAACAACGTGGTCTACAACTGGGGCGACCAGCTGTCGCGCCTCAATCCGCGCGGCGCCAACGTGGTCGGCAACATGTTCAAGCCCGGCCCCAACACCACCGCCAGCAACGTGAAGTCGCAGGCCAACGAGTCGTATCCGACCCTGTTCGCCAACAGCGTGTACTGGGCCGACAACCTGGGCCTCGGCGTGACCCCCACGCTCGAGCTGGCTGCCGGCGTGCTGCGCAGCAGCCCGTACGGTGCGCTGAACGTGGCTGCCGCGCCAGCCTCCAGCGCCCTGGCAGCCAGCGTCGTGGCCGGCGCCGGTCCCAGCCTGGTCGACTCCATCGACCAGCGCCTGAAGAACGACTTCAGCAGCGGTGGCGGCAGCTTCTACAACGGCGCCGGCTACCCCGGACCCAATCCGACCTGGCAGTAGGTCAGGCATCACAGAGGCGTGGCGTCCAGCCATACGGCCGGGCGCCACGCGGTCGACCAGCTGTGGCGGAAAGGCACTAAAAGATCACCGACGAGCAGATCCATGCCCCTGCGAACCGCTTGGGGATGGCCTATCCTCTCTCTGTGACGTCACCCGCCTCCTAGCTGTAGGGACCAGCCGGACGGATCCACCGTCACGCTTCCCCAACTTCTTCGTCGTCGGCGCGCCACGATGCGCGTCGACTTTCATGTACACCTACCTGCGACTGCACCCTGACGTGTTCATGCCCGAGCAACAAGGATCCTCGATTCTTCTGCTCGGACCTCGACTCTGGAGGAGATGCGGACGCCGGCTTCTTCATGCGGGACGAGGAGGAGTACCTGGCGCTGTTCGCCGACAGCGGGGACGCCAAGCGCGTCGGAGAAGCCTGTGTCTGCGAACCTTTATTCGACCGTTGCCGCAGCCCGCATCAAGACCAACAGCCCGGATGCCAAGATCATCATCATGCTGCGCGATCCGGTGGAGCAGATGTATTCGTATCATTCGGTGCGCCGCCGAAACGCCACGGAGGATCTCGACTTCGAGGCGGCGCTGGCCGCAGAGGCAGACCGCCGCGAGGGGCGACGCCTGCCGCGACTGGCGCGCAACGTCAAGATGTATCAGTACCGCGCGGTCGCCAGCTACACCGACCAGGTGGCGCGCTACTTCGATGCCTTTGGACGCGAGAACGTGCACGTCGTCATTTTCGACGACTTCGTCCGTGATCCGGCGGCCAGCTACCGGGCGACGCTCGAGTTCCTCGGTGTCGACCCAGAATTCAAGCCGGATTTCGAGGTCGTCAACGCTCACGCCATGAACATCAGTCCGGCGCTGGCAATGCTGGTGCGAGATCCAATCGTCGCCCGCCGCCTCAAGCGCCTGTTGCCCGGAGATGCTGCACGGGGCGGGTGGATGGACTGTTGAGGCGCATTGGGCGTTGGAACCGACGGCCCGCAGACCGGCTGCCCATGGAGGCCTCGACAAAGGCCGCGATTGCGGGCGGAACTTGTCCCGGAGATTCGACGCTTGAGCACGCTTCTCGGTCGGGATCTCACGACCGAGTGGTGAGCCTCCCACGCGAGGTTGATGCGCCGGTTTTCGGCAGGGCTAAGGCAATAACCGAACGCTTGCATTTCACGTCCGCATAGAGCAGCGAACCATCGTTTCGTCAGCGGCGACATATGCTCGCGCCATCGTTCAACGACGGCAGGATCAAATCCTGTCGAGGCACCGCTTGGAGACAAGCTCGAATTCAACACGATCTGATCAAGCATGGCTTCAGTGAAGTCGACACCTACATGTGAGCAGAGGCGCTCAACCGAAGATCCGGGCTCGGCGATGAGGTCCTCGAATCGAAGCAGCATGTATCGATCCGGAGAAATGAGCCTGATATTGCCGGTGCAGCCCTATGACACGTCGCCACCGGAGTATGAGGCTCGTGGCCGAATAGAGCCCGAGAACCGGCAGACTGGTGCCAGGAGACTGCCGTCTGGGCCGGCGCGAGGCGACTTCCGCTGCAGGGACACGTGGATGGCTCGTGGGTCGCGGAAGGTATGAATCACTCGAGCGTCCGGGAACCATTCGAGAGAAGAGGGACCCAGTGAATGTGCTGCGGCGTCTTGTCGCCGCGGATCGGCCTGCCATTGGCGAAGTGATCCATTGCAATGCTGAACAGCGCTCGATCACTGCGGTCCGAAGCGCGCATGCGAGATTCGAAGTCCCGACGATCCAAGCCCTCTGCAAGCCTGCTCCAGTAGTTTCTCTCGGTCTGCGAGTAGATCATGCGCGCGATTTGGAATCCCTTGATCCGTGCGGATGTCACCGGCTCGCCTAAAGCGATCACGATAGCCGCGACGAGACGCTCGACCTCGTTCCGCGGGGTTGGGCAGAAACTTCGACTCGCCGCCAATTCCCACCTGGGGCGAGGCGTTCAGGATCGCCCGCGTCAATGTCGTGCCCGTGCGGGGCAGCCCAACAATGAACACGTATTGCCCGCCATCATCGAAATTTCCGTTACCAGATCACGGACAGATCGCGGCCCAGCAGCTTGCCGAGCCGCGTGATCTCGGACGTGAACTCCGATCGGAGTCGTTCCCTCAGCGCCGGATCAATGGTCGCTCGTCGCGCGGGTTTCCGGTTCCACTCGCGTAGACGCTCGCGGAGGTTCCCGAGCGGCCCATGCAGCATCTCGGGCAATACGCGCTTGAGGCGGCGGGCGACGATTGGATCTCGCACCAGCATTGCAAGCGCCGGACTGAGGTTGGTCGCGTGCGCGTTGACGACCTCGAAGTCCGGCTTGAAGTCGGGGTCGACACCAGGAACTCGAGCGTCGCCCGGTAGCTGGCCGCCGGATCACGGACGAAGTCGTCGAAAATGACGACGTGGACGTTCTCGCGTCCAAAGGCATCGAAGTAGCGCGCCACCTGGTCGGTGTAGCTGGCGACCGCGCGGTACTGATACATCTTGACGTTGCGCGCCAGTCGCGGCAGGCGTCGCCCCTCGCGACGGTCTGCCTCTGCGGCCAGCGCCGCCTCGAAGTCGAGGTCCTCCGTGGCGTTCCGGCGGCGCACCGAATGATACGAATACATCTGCTCCACCGGATCGCGCAGCATGATGATGATCTTGGCATCCGGGCTGACGGCCTCGATGCGGGCTGCGGCAACGGTCGAGAAGAGATTGAAGACGCAGGCTTCTCCGACGCGCCTGGCGTCCCCGCTGTCGGTGAACAGCGCCAGGTACTCCTCCTCGTCCCGCATGAAGAAGCGGCGTCCGCATCTCCGCCGGAGTCGAGGTCCGAGCAGAAGAACTTCGGTTCCTTGTGCTCGGGCATGAACACGTCAGGGTGCTGTCGCAGGTAGGTGTACATGAAGGTCGATGCGCAGCGTGGCGCGCCGACGATGAAGAAGTTCGGGAAACGCTCCGACTCACGCCCGTTCATGCGAGCCACCGAGGACTCAACCTCGCGCATCCATGACCGTGGGACCCAACGAACGGACAAGGGGCCCTGCCGCGTGCGCGATCGTGGCTAACTCTGCGGCGGTCAGTGTTGATCGCCATCGTTCGTCGAGGCGGATTTCCGACGTCGGATTAGGCGAGCGCGATTACCCAGGAGATGCTGCGACTGGTTCGAGACCTCGGGCGGCGGGCGCCGCCGATGGGTCAACGCCGCAGAATCGGTACAACTCCGCCATGGTTCCTCGGGGTCACGACAAAGGTCTTCATACCGCACCACAGTCCGATTGCTTGCATCCAGCTCCTGGAGATGGCGCATGAGCGTCGCATTAGTCCGAGCCAGGCCTTCGCCGCGGCACCAACATCGACACGGCGCCGTTGTCGCCGTCTCGAAGACGACACCACACCCCGCACATCTCGCATGAGGTGCACTGCCCTCAGGTCCATGCCCAGGTAGCGATGAAGATAGCGAAGACGCATCGCCTCCTTGGACGCTTCCACGAAGACGCGCTTGGCCGTCACGTCGAGCACAATATTCGCGAATTCCCTGTTTCGTTGACCGAGTTCGCGCAGTGATCGCTCGTGCGCTGGGAATAGCTTGAGCGCGGCGTCGCGCATGTCCTCAGCCAGCGTCGACCGCAGCGAGCCGGTCAGCATGCGATGGGCGAGCCCTGGCTTGCTGAACCTGAGCCTGAAGTCACCGAGCATAAAGTCTTGCATACCCGCGGCGCGCGCAGCGGTCTCGACCTCCAGCCAGAACGGGCAATCCACCATGAGTCGCTGACATGAACAGCGGAACACGTCCATCTGTCCCGCGCGCCGCGTCCCCGAAGTCTCGCTAACGGTGGCGATCTCCGGATGGGCGCCAAACAGCGACGCCAACAAGGTAGAACCCGAGTACGGCGAACATGCGATCAGAACGTAGGTCCGGCTGCGGTCGGCCGGGTATTCAATCTCCGTGGAGTGGGCGGCGTCTCCATTCAGGACGGCCGTGACTTGCGATGAGGGCGGCGGTCAATTGCGTCCACAGGTTGCGGAGAGCTCCGACGGTCTTGAACGCAACACGCGCCGACAGGGGAGCCGGTAGGGTGCCCCAGCCGGCTGGAAGTTCGTAACCCCATCGCTCCATGAACGGACCGAAAACCCACCTGGCACGTGGAACCATGTCGGGCTCGTAGTACGACGCAAAGTCGGTTCGTCGTCCGGAGGTGCTGTTCACCACGGGGAGATCTCGCCGTGGCTCAATCCCGATGAGTTCCAATGCTTTGGCGAAATCGTGCCCGAGATTTTCGAAGCGCATTAACAAGATCGAAGTCTGATGTGCCTCTCGGCTGAAATTGTCGTACGGCAGCGGTCGCCGATAGGCCCGTCGAAAGTACGCTCGAAAGTCGGCGCCGGTCGCTGGACGAATCGAAACATGTCGAAGTCGCTGCGGGTGACGTTCCCCGCGCGGCTGGGAATACCTGCCTTGATGATCCGTCTTATAGCGAAAGTACAGGCTGACCGCCACGTCGAACGGGTTACGAATGCAGGAGAACGCGAAATATTCGCGTTCTGCCGGAGAGGCAATTCGCAGGAAGTCCGAATAGCGCGCGTGCTTGTGTAGGATCTTGGAACCATCGTAGAGCTCGCGCAGCTCGGCGCTGATGGCAGTGGAGCCGGTGTGTGGCAGTTCCACGAACACGTACTTGTACCTGTGGCTAATGATCATCCGCCACCTCGCGGCACAGTCGATAATGAAACTGCCGAGGCTCAGGCGCCGCTGCGCGAGACCTCCGCGGATGCAGACTATAGCCGCAGCGGGGTTGAAACGCATGGCAGGGGACATGGCGACCTGGTGACGGTGCAGTCGGCCCTCGTGACCGGCGGAGCCGGGTTCATCGGGAGCACCCTCATCGATCGGCTGCTCGCGGATGATTGGTCCGTGACGGCCTTCGACTCGCTCGACGAATCGCTGTACACGCGTCAGCGAAAGCTTCGGCATCTGGAGGGCGCCAAGCGCTCGCCGCGATTTGAGCTGATCGAGGGCGACACGCGCTGAGGCGGACGCCATCGGCCAGGCTGTCAAGCGCGCTCGCCCGGGCGTGATATTCGATCTCGCTGCCCGAGCCGGCGTGCGGCCCTCGATGCACGACCCGATCTCGTACATCGACGTTAACGTCCACGGCCTGCAGAACACCTTGTCGGCGGCGGCAAGTGTCGGCGCCGGTGGTCGTATTTGCGTCGTCCAGCTCCATCTACGGAAACGATCCCCGCCGTCCCTTTCGCGAGGACCAGGCCCGGCTGAGGCCGACGTCACCCTACGGGGCGACCAAGATCGCTGGCGAAGCGCTCGTTCACGCACATCACGAAGCGACGGGCCTTCCCGTGCGCCTCGCGCGCCTGTTCACGGTCTACGGGCCGCGCCAGCGCCCCGATCTCGCGATCCATTCCTTCGCGAATCGGATGCTCGACGGAGAGCCAATCGATCTATTCGCCGATGGGCTGGGGCTCCGTGACTACACCTACGTTGGCGATGTGGTGGACGCGCTCGTGCGGATGGCGGCGTCGCCGGACAGCTCGCTGACGGTCAATGTTGGCAGCCACCGGCCGGTCCAGACGTTGGAAGTGGTTGCTGAGCTCGAGCGCGCTCTACAGGTACGTGCCATCCGCCATCTGATGCCCGCACAGCCCGGGGACGTGGACGCGACCTTTGCCGACATCAGCCAGGCGCGAGAGCGTCTCGGCTGGGAGCCGAAAATGGCATTCTCCGAGGGGATCGATCGATTCAGCGACTGGCTACGCGCCGAACGCGGCTAGCGGCGCCACGCCGCCCATTGCCTGGTAATGCAGGCCAGCCGCCAGCGCCCGAGCAGGATCGAGCGCATTCCGCGCATCAAACATGAAGGGCCGCCGCATGACGGCCGCGAGGGGCGCGAAGTCTGCGGTCACGTACGCCGGCCAATCAGTTGTGAGCACGATGGCGTCGGCGTCCTGCGCCGCTTCCAGCGGTGACGCAGCGATCTCGAGCCACGGTTCGGCCTCGGCGACGCGCCCAGCCGCCTGTGGGTCACAGCCGACCACGCCAGCGCCCCGATCGCGCAGTTCGCGAGCGAGCGCGAGCGCAGGCGAGTCGCGGATGTCGTCAGTATCAGCCTTGAAGGCAAGTCCGAGCAGAGCGACACGCAGCCCGTTCAGGTCCCCGAGCGCCTCCGTCATCTGCGTGGCCAGCCGCCCCGGTTGGGCATTGTTGACCGCGTCGACGGCTTTCGCCAGTGCCATCTCGTGGCCGTGCTCGTCGCCCATGGCGATGAGGGACCGCACGTCTTTTGGAAGGCATGAGCCGCCGTAGCCGATGCCCGGACGGAAATAGTCGCTGCCGATGCGCGGATCGCTCGCGATTCCCTCGATCACGGACTCGATGGATGCTCCGGTAGCCTCGCACAAGGCGGCGAGCTCGTTCACGAAGCTGATACGGGTCGCAAGGTACGTGTTCGCGGCGTTCTTGACGAGCTCGGCGCTCGTGGCATCCAGCACCAGGATCGGGGCATTGAGCGGCCGGTAGAGGGTGGAGAGGACATCAATATCGTCGTCCGTGGCCAGCGGAGTTCGCCCGATCACGACACGTGATGGCCGCAGGAAGTCATCGAGGGCTCGCCCGGTCCGCAGGAACTCCGGGTTGGCCAGCACCGCGACGGGGGCGCCTCCGGCGCGCGATCCCACGCGATCGTTGACAAACGCCTCCACGCGCTGCGTCGTTCCGACCGGAACGGTGCTGCGGAGTGCGATGACGGTATGGCGCGTCAGGTGTTCAGCGACGGTGCCGGCAGCGGCCATCACCGCTCGGAGGTCGGCTTCTCCACTGGGCAACGAGGGAGTACCGACACAGATCAGGACCACGTCCGCGTCACGAAGCGCGACAGCCGGATCGCCGGTGAACGTCAGGCGTTCAGTCTCCTGGTTGAGCTCACCCGACAGCCCTGGCTCGTAGAAGGGCGCCTCGCCGGACTCGAGGGCACGCAGCTTCGCCGCGTCCGTATCCAGTCCCACCACGCGCTGCCCGAGGCGTGCCATGCACACCGCCGTGACAAGCCCAACGTACCCGAGCCCAACAACGGCGATCTGCATTAGTATTCGAACCTCTGAATCAGCGGTTTGGTGCGCTTCGACGTGCGCCAGCACGTACCGCAAGAGGCATGCAGGCGGCGCACGGGCGCGATCATACCGTGCGACGCTGATCCGGACGGAGATGAGGGCTGCTGGCGGTTGGACGATCCTCGCGGCGCTCACCTGGACAATGCCGGCCTTCGCCCTGACCAGGCCGAGCGGTCCCTGATCTGGGGCGACATGTATCCGGAGGCCGTTCGCGTTCTTGCGGACAAGGATTCGCAGGCTGAGCGACAGTCCCGGGCGGATCCCGCTCAACGGTGGGCGGGGGTCGCTCGCCGCGTGGCCTTCGGGCTCGCCGCGCTGTGGTTCTTCCTTGTAGCACTTGGGCTGATGAAGGACGGGGCTCGCGGGCTGGCGCCGATCCTTGGCGGCTCGATCGATTCTGTGTTGAATGCCGTCGGATTCGGCTGGCTTGGCGCGCTGCTGGTCCTGTCCGGTTCCCCGATTGCGGCGTCATCGCTGGCCCTGCTCGACGCCGGCGTCCTGTCGGCCGACGAGAGCTACGCGATGATCGTGGGCTCGAGGCTCGGCGCATCCTTCGTCGTTCTGGTGATCGGCGCGATCTACGCGCTGCGTGGGCGAACGTCAGCCCGCCGGTCGCCGATCTCGATCGGCATCCTGGCACTGGCATTGACCGCGATCGTATATGTCCCGGGTGGGTTGTTTGGCCTCTGGGTGCTGGAGGCGGGTGTTCTCGATTCGCTCAACTTGACTCCGCCGTCGTTCTTCTTCGACTTCACGGAGGCCGTCTCAGCGCCTGCGATCGCGCTTGTGGAGCAGCTGCTGCCGCCTCGCGATACGCTCGGGTCCGGACTGCTGTTCGCCGTCGGACTGGGCCTTCTCCTCGTCAGCTTCCGCCTCGTTGACGAGCTACTCCCATCACTCTCGTCCGAAGCCGATGACGGTCGTGCGCGATGGTATGTCGGTCCGTGGAAGATGTTCGGTATCGGCCTCCTCGTCGCCCTCGCCACGCTTTCGGTATCCGTTGCGTTGAGCCTTCTGGTGCCGGCCGTTGCCCGTGGCTACCTGCGACGGGAACAGATTCCCCCGTACATCATGGGCGCCAACATCACCACGCTCGCGGACACCCTGCTGGTTGGGATCCTGACGGGCAACGACGTGGCGCCGAGGGTGGTCGTCGCCCTGGCAATCGGCGTGACGTGCTGGACGCTCCTGCTCCTGGCCTTCGCCTACCGCCCGCTTCGCCAATCGGTCTTCGCGCTCCAGTCCGCTGTCCTTGCCAACCGGCGAACGCTGGTGGCTTTCGTCGCGATCCTCTTCGTGTGCCCGCTGCTGCTACTCTTCCTGCCCTGATGGTGACGCTCGCCCAACCGTCTGGGACCAACGCCGCGATGACCGTGCTCGATCTGGATGACCCGCGCTGGCTGGCGTTTGTGAGCGATTCGGCCGCGGCCACCCCCTTCCATCACCCTGCCTGGGCGAGACTCCTCAGCGAGTCCTATGGATTTCACGCCTTTGCGATGGTCTCTGAGAAGGATGGCGCCATTTCGGGTGGCCTCCCGGTGGTGGAGGTAAAGCGTCCGCTCGGCGTGCGCCGGTGGGTCTCCCTCCCGTTCACAGACCATTGCGCGCCGCTCGTCGCCGATCGGGATCGCGAACAATTTCTGGCAGCGGCAATCGGACAGGCAGAGCGCTCCGGCATCAGGCAGATTGAGGTTCACGCGCCGCTGGAGGGGCCTGAAATCCACTTGCGCGCGGAGGGCGTGATTCACACGCTCCAGCTAGACCCAGACCCGGATCTGATCCGCCGATCCTTTCACAAGTCCCAGGTGATCCGGAGCATCAAGCGGGCTGAGGGTGCGCCGATCACCGTCCGCCGGGCAGCGTCGGCAGCGGATGTTGCCGACGTCTACTACGGACTCCACGTTCGCACGCGACGGAAGCAGGGTGTGCCCGTCCAGCCGCGTCGCTTCTTTGAGCTGCTGTGGGCCCACATGCTGAGCCGGGGTCTTGGCTTTGTTCTGCTTGCCTATACGGGCACTACGCCGATCGCCGGCGCCGTATTCCTCGCGTGGAACGGAACGGTTACCTACAAGTACGGTGCTTCGAATCCCGACTATCTCCATATGCGCCCGAATCACCTCATCTTCTGGGACGCCATCCGCTGGAGTTGCGAGAACGGGTTCCACACTTTGAATTTTGGTCGCAGCGATCTCCACAATCAGGGCCTCCGCGACTTCAAGAGCGGTTGGGGTGCCCGCGAGGAGGACCTGTACTACTCCGGCATCGGCGGGGATCCACTTGGCGTACCCATGGAGGGCATGCTGGCGGCTCTCGCCCATGTGATACGCCGCTCGCCACTGTGGGTGACGCGGTCCCTGGGCGAAATCCTCTATCCCTTCGTCGCCTGAGCGTCGTCGTGGCCGCCGTCATGCAGTAGCGGTCCCGGCGTCGCGCATGCCTCACCATGACGCGAGCCGGGGAGCGATGCCTTGGAACTCATTCTCGTGCCCGTCGTCGTCGGCCTCCTCACGGCCGCAATTGTCGTGTCCTGGCGCGTAGGACTCCTATCGGTCGGAGCCCTCACGTCGGTCCGGAAGGTCCGAGCAGCAGCGTCGGTTGCGACGCCGGTCGTATCGAGGCTGGCGCAGGTTGCGGCTCGTCGGGCTGCCACCACAACACATCGTGGGGCCGCGGCGATCGCGCGAGCCATCCATCGTCAGCGCCGCGCTTATCGTGCACCAGATAGAGACCTGAGCTGGGCGCCTCAGAGCAACCTGGGCTGGGTTCGTCAGAGCATCGGGCATCCAGTGGAGCCGGCACTGATCCCATGCGGACGCTGCCAGCATGCGAACGCGGTGGGGACGGTATTGTGCGCCCGCTGCCACTCGCCGCTCGGATCCCTGGCTCGTGATGCGCACGGTCGCGCGTCGCGGATACAGCAGGCCACCAAAAAGACGGCACGGACCTGGCGGAGGTAGAACGGTGGGTGGGAGTTCCGCAGCTGGTTAGGTGCCGCAGGGCTTGGACGGCTTCCCCTGGTTGACGATGCTGACGCTGCTGCCGGTGATGCGCAGTACGGCGACGGTGCTGTTGTTCGCCTCGCAGCGTTCACGCAGGTAACCCTGGTCGTCAACCGTGGCGGTCAGGGTGTACTCGCCCGACGGCAAACCGGTGATGTTGATGTACTGGTCGCGGAAGCTTGTAGGCGTACGTGTCGCCCCAGCCGACGGAAAGCCCCGTGGAAACCGAGGTGGCCGTTGCCTTTCCACAGCCGGCGCTGGAGTATCTCGCCGACTGCGGGGCGTCTGGCAGGCTCAGGTCGAAGCGATAGTTGTCAAAGAAGCAGAAGCCGTGCTTCTCGCCGGTGCGCTTGACGGTGGCCGCGGTGTTCTGGAGCTCATACGTCGCCAGGTCGCGGACATGCCAGTGACTGTGGCCGTCTCCGGCGAAGTACATGCGGAAATCTGTTGGCAGGGTCGTACGACTGCCGTCCGAGTTCGCAATCAGCTGATCCACCTGCATCTCGCCATTTGACGGCGAATGGCCGCGAACTTCGAAGGGCCCATCGCCGATGTTGATGATGATGGTTGTGAATCGAAGACGGGTCTGGCCCGCCACGGTTTCGACGGTGAACTTGCGCGTCCGTGCCATTCCCAGGTCAGGGAGGAGCGTGCCATTGACGTGGCTGGCCTGCGCCGACAGGCAACGGCATTCCGGTGATCAGCACCACGAGCGCGAGCGTAATGGTGACAAGCCGTCCGATACGCACGTTGTTCCCCTCAGTGATCGATGTCCCGATGCGAGTGCATGGTAGATCATAGGAATCGTGCACGGCGGCGCCGCGCCGATCAGATTTCGCGAATATGACGATGGCCGGCATCAGGCCGGCCATCGTCAAACGCATGTCACGCTGCGCGGGCTAGTCGACGGTGCAGTCGCCGTTGTTCAAGGCGTCCCAATTGGCTGCCACGCGGATCATCATGCCGCGCTTGCCGCTGTCGAGTGCGGTGTTGGTGCGAGCGATCTTGCTTGCCGGATAGTCCGGATACTCGTTGAGCACCATGGCGATGCTGGCGCGGAGCAGGATCTCGGATGCGCCCGCGAGGCCAGGACCGCCCTGGAGGCTAAGGCCCTCGAGCAGGGTCATGCTGGCATACGGCTCATCGGCGGACGTGAATACCGATCCGATGGTCTGATCGGTCGTGTATCCCTGCCACACTTCGGTGTGGTTCTTCCAGAATCCGGGTGTGCAACCCGCAGCATCCCACGCTCCGGCCGTGGCCGGCACCGCGAGCGCCACGCTCAGCACACTTGTTGCTAGCTAGGAGGATACGAAAAATCTTCGGCACAGAATCCCCTCCGTTGTCTGATGGCGGCTTTGTGCGGCGCCATGACGCCTCGGTACCCGGATGGTACATTCGTACCATGAGGTCGTCCAGACTGAGTGGTGCCCCTGCGCAACCCTTGTCACACACCGGCCTCCGGCAAATACCCGGCGACGAAGGCGCATCACGATTGGCGCAAGCGTGAGGCTGGAGGCATCGGAACGCCTCATCATCCTTGATGAGCTCCGCGTCCCATACGAGCTGGTCGAGGGTGCACATTCGACGTCGGCGGCGTCGTGGATCGGTTCCCCACTTTCAGGCTTTGCAACGCTGCGCCAGAGCGATCGCGCCGACGCGCCCCGCCTGCGATGGCCATCGGGCTCGTCGCATCTCGCCGGCGCGTCAGGCATGCATTCCATCGACGGGATTCCATGCTTCTCGCGCATCGTTCCCGATTCCGTGCTCCGGCCGCTGGCCGCGGAACATGGATGGGTCGTTCACGTCGACATCCTTGACGCGTCTGGGCGCCTGGTTGGCGCCGTGTGGCGCGAGGCAGATGGAAGCCTGGTGCTTCCTTTCGACCCGAATGAAGCGATTCGAAATCTCACCATGGAGCGATATCGTGACCCGGACGGCCAAGGCGCCGGGAAACGGTCGAGTGGATTAGCGCTCCGTGCCTACTACCTCGCGCGGCCGCTTCTCCCGCGACGTCTACAGCTCGCCATGCGGCGCGTCTTCAGCCGCATCCAGGCGCGGACGAAATTTCCCCGATGGCCATTCGAGCCGGCACGCCACGACCTTGCCCGTCGGATCTATGACTTCGTCGCGGAGATCACCGATGCGCCTCCGCCCTGGATCGCGCACTGGCCTCAGTCGTTCTCCTGGGCGCTGGTGGTGACGCACGATGTCGAGACTGCCGCCGGCTACGACAAGATGCCCGAGATCTGTGCGCTGGAAGAGTCGCTGAATTACCGGTCGTCCTGGAATTTCGTGCCAAGGCGCTACAGCGTCGACGACGCCAGGGTCGAGCAGATCATTGGCCGAGGGTTCGAGGTGGGGATCCACGGGCTGTATCACGATGGCCGTGATCTCGAGTCGAAGCAGATGATTCAAGAGCGGCTTCCCGCGATTCGCGAGCATGCGGACCGCTGGGGCGCTGCTGGCTTCCGATCCCCCGCGACGCAACGGCAGTGGGAGTGGATGGGCCTGCTCGGCTTTGACTACGACTCCTCATTTCCCGATACCGATCCCTACGAGCCGCAGCCCGGCGGGTCGTGCAGCTGGCTGCCGTTCTTCATCGAGGACCTGGTCGAGCTCCCCATCACGCTGCCACAGGATCACACGCTCTTCGTCATCCTCAGGAGAGACGGTGCCTCGATGTGGATCGAGAAGGCCCGTCAGCTGCGGGAGCGGGGCGGAATGGCACTCCTCCTCACGCACCCGGACTACATGATCGACGGCGCAGTCCTTCAGGCCTACGAGCGCTTCCTCGGGGAGTTCCAGGGCGACGGAACGGCGTGGCGCGCCCTTCCGAGGGACGTCGCCGCGTGGTGGCGGCGCCGGGCCGCCTCTCATCTTGAGCCAATGGGCGATGAGTGGCGCGTCGTCGGTCCGGCGGCGGGCGAAGCTGTCATCGAGCTCGCCGCTCCGAAATAGCCGGTGGCCGGCACCCCTCAAGCCCGATCGGCGGGTGATCGGTGGTGTGGGATGATGACGCGCGTCGATAGCGAAGAGGGCGGCTCCAATTGCTCGCAACCCATCACGAGGCACCTCGATGAGGTTGAGGAATCTCGCACGCGCCCTGCTGGCGAGCGCGAGGGCTCGGCAGCCCCGCGGCCTTGCGCACGAGGTGCGCCGGCGCTTCCACTCGAACTGGCTACATTACGGTCTTCGTCGCGACCTCACCGAACCGTTCGAGGCGCCCTCGGCCAAGATTCCGTTGACGATTCGTCCGCTCCGCCCGTCCGATCTGCCCGTCCTGCTGGGGATGGATACCGAGCAGATGTCCGAGCGAGGCCCCTATGTGCGCATGCACCGGCTCAATTTCTCCCAGGAGAGCATTGGCCAGTGCTACGTGGCTGCAACCCAGAGTGATGAGCCGTGCTACATGCAATGGTTGATGCCCGGCAGCGACAATCCGCGAATCGAGAAGTACTTTCACGGCATCTTTCCCACGCTGGCCGCTGACGAGGCGCTCCTCGAGTATGCCTTCACACGTGAGGGATTATCAGGGCAAGGGGATCATGTCCGCTGCCATGGCCCAAATCGCCGAAAAGGCAGCCGACATCGGCGCACGACGGGTCATCACGTTCGTGGACCACGAAAATGTGGCGGCCCTGAAGGGATGTCAGCGCTCAGGATTCCGACCCTATCTCATCAGGAATGACCGTTGGCGCTTCTTCCGGCGCCGCGTCTCCTTCCAGCCGCTGCCGGCGGGAGCTCGGTACCCGTTCGAGACCGAAACGCCCTCCGCTGACCAGGCCCCCAGCAGGGCGAGCTGACCGCGGCCGCACTTCAAGAAAAGACGGCACCCACGCCGATTCCCATGGATGCGAATCTGGACGGCTCAAGGTCGGCGCCTGCTTCGCGAAGGCAGAGCGTGATCCGGCCGCCGGGGGCCGCGACGGTGACGCCATCGGCCGAGAGCGCGAGGACCTCCCCGGGTCTGCCGCGGTGGGGGAGGCGATCCCAGCGGACCGAGGTGATCTCGAAGGGAGTGTCTCCGAGGGTAAGGGCGGGAAACTGGAACGGCGGGAAGATGAAGGCGCGCATCCAGTTTGCGATCGATTCGCAGTCGCCCCGCCATGAGACCGAACGCTGCGAGAAGTCGATCGAATACCGGTTGTAGTACAGCGCATCCTCCCGCGACTGGGGCCGTCCCGCCGGTGTCTCGAGACGCACGTGAGGCCAGGATTCGCGGAACAGCTCGATGCCCGCTTCCGAACATCGGTCATACACCGAGCGACCGGTGTCTTCCGGCCGAATGGGAACGGCCTTGGAGCTGATGATCGGCCCGTTGTCGACGCCAACGTTGATGTGATGGAGCGTCACGCCGGTCGCCGCTTCTCCGTTGATGATCGCCCAGGCGATCGGTGCCACGCCGCGGTACCGCGGCAGCGGGCCAAAGTGGAGGTTGAGCGCACCCATGATCGGTGTCTCGAGCAGCGGGGCCTTCAGCAGCTGTGCCGCTTGAAATGAGAGCAGAAAGTCGGGACGGAGCGCGGCGATCTCGGCGACGAATGCTGGATCGTTGATGTCTGCGACCGCGCGGACTGGTACGCCGGTCGAGCCTGCGAATCGTCGGAAGGAGGGCTGCCACCCATCTTCTCCATCGTCAGACGGATCAGCCAGGGCAAGGACAACCGCATCGCCTGCGGCCAGGATCGTGCGCAGGCCTTCCACGGCAAGAGCGTTCTTGCCGAGGACGACGGTCCGCCGCCGAATCATGTCGGCTCCTCACGCTGCCGACTGCGCAGCAGCCGAGCGAGGGCGGATGACACTGACTGGCCGTCCCGGATGTGGCCGACCAGCTCGAACGCGAGAATGCCAAGAAGGCCGCCCAGCGCATCAATGGCCACATCTGTCACAAGCGGGGTGCGACCTGGCACGAAGGCCTGGTGGATTTCGTCGCCGATGGCATAGAGCACCACCACGCCCCATGCCCACCACCTAACGTGCGGGGAGTTGATCGTTCGAATTCCTCCCGCGACGAGCAACCCAAGGACGCTGTACTCGACGAAGTGGGCAAGCTTGTAGACGCCAACGTGCAGGGGCTGGTCGCGGCTGGCATCCCAGTGCGGTTCATTGGACAGCGCGAAGATCACCGCCATCCAGGCCAGGGCGGCGATCCACCAAATGGCGGCATGCCGCCGCCTCGCTGCCTTCGAGGTTGACATTGGCGGAGGATACAGGGTCGCTCTGCTAGGCTCGTGGCTCGATGAAGACGGTCCGCTCCGACAACCCCGTGCGAGCCCGCGTCCTGATGGTGGTCGAGAACAATGGGTACCCGACCGACACGAGAGTCCGGTTGGAAGCGCTGGCGCTCACGGCGGCCGGCTACGACGTCACGGTCATCGCGCCGAACGCTGACCGTGGGCCTTGGGCCGAGACGATTGATGGAGTTCATGTGCGACGGTACCCGCCGCCACCGGCCGGTGCGGGCCTGCGGGCGTATCTCATCGAGTACCTGTACGCCACCGCCGCATCGCTCGTGATGGTCCTTCGCGTGCTGGTCGGGCGAGGATTCGACGTGATCCATCTCCACAATCCGCCGGATACGCTCTGGGCGGCGGCACTGCCGGCAAAGCTGGCGGGAAAGCGGATCATCTTCGATCACCATGATCTCTCCCCGGAAATGTACGACGCGATCTACGGCTCCCGAGCTCGGGGTATCGTCCGCAAGGTGCTCCTGCTCCTCGAGCGGATCACGTTTCGGATGGCCGACCACGTCATCTCGACGAATGATTCGTATGCCGAAATCGCCGTTGGCCGCGGGGGTGTCTCACGCCATCGCGTGACGGTCGTGCGCAATGGGCCTGATCTTCGGCGCGTGAGGTTGGTGGCGCCAGATATGGAGCTTCGCGGGCGGGCCGCCACCATCATTGGGTACGTCGGGCTTGATGGCCAAGCAGGACGGGGTCGATCAGCTGCTGCATGCCGTCCGCCATCTCGTCCATGCACTCGGCCGGCGAGACGTCCTCTTCATGCTCATCGGCTACGGTGATGAGTTGGACGAGCTGAAGCTCCTGGCGCATAAGCTCGACATCGAGCCATGGGTCTGGTTCACCGGAAAGATCTCCGACGACGAGGTATTCAGGCGGTACCTATCGACCGCGGACCTGTGCGTCACCCCGGATCCTGCGACGCCGTACACCGAGCATTCGACCATGATCAAGATGATGGAGTACATGGCCCTGGGGAAGGCCACCGTCGCCTTTGACCTGCGCGAAAACCGAGCCTCCGGCGGGAAGGCGGCCACCTATGTCCCCGGCAATGACTCATCGGCGTTCGCGCAGGCCATCGCAGACCTGATAGATGACCCCGAGCGGCGTGAGGAGATGGGCAACGTGGGCCGGCAGCGCGTCGAGGCCGGCCTGAGCTGGGCTCACTCCGTGCCGCGCCTGCTGGCGGCCTACGATGCCGTCCTCAGCAGGCCGCCTGGCCGACGCCTCAGGAGAGCGTCGCGAGGCTAGCGCTCCCGGCTGTCGTATTCGGCAGCTGTTCGTCACAGACCTCGAGGATCTGGGTCACGGCCGGTGCAAGCGCTCCCGATACCGTGCATCCGGCCCGCCGGACATGGCCGCCGCCACCGAACGGTCGGGCGATGTCGGCGGCGCTCACCGAAGCGCTGGTTCGGATGCTGACTCGCGTCTCACCCGCCAGCTCCCGCAGCAGGAGCGTGATGTCAGCCCCTTTTGCCTGGGCGAGAAACTCCGCGACCCCGTCCGCGTCCGGTTGCTCAGTATTCGTTTCGTCGAGCATCGACTGCGTGAGGCAGGCGTACACGACTCTGCCGCCGTGCCGCTGACCAAGGCCGTGCAGGAGCTTGCCCCACAACAGCATGCGTTCGTAGGGCATCTCGTCGAGGATGGTCCGATAGATGGCTGAGAGCGATGCGCCTGCTTCAAGAAGGGTCGCGGCCTGTCGCAGCGTCCGCGGCGACGTGGTCGCATCGGAGAATCCGTTGGTGTCGCGCACGATCCCGGAGAGCAAGGCTGTCGCGAGCTCAGCATCGGGCTCGATCCCGAGCTCAGGTAGCAGCGCAGTCACGATCTCGCAGGTCGCTGCCGCCGCGGGATCGATGAGGTTTTCAGTTCCGAATCCCAGGTTCGTGGCGTGATGGTCGATGTTGACGATCTCGACCTCCGACAGCCATGCGGCGTGGGTCTGCGCGATGGGCCCGATCCGCTCCAACGTCGCCGCATCACACACGACCGCAACATCGGCCATTCCGCTCGGCTCGGCCACGATCTGTTCAAACCGTGGGAGGAAGGAGTACATCGGCGCGGGCTGGTCGGCGCAGATGACCTCGTACTCCTTGCCGAGTCGCTCCGCGATCAATGCGATCGCGAGGGCGGCACCCAGCGTGTCGGCATCGGGGTTCTCGTGGCAAAGGGAAGCGATTCGCCGCGCACCCCGAAGGACTTCGGCGACGCGCCGTCTCGCAGTGTTCTCGTCCATCAGTTCGCTTGTCATTGGCTCGATTGGGCCCCTCCCCGAAGGCCGACTTTATTCGCTACCATACGCGACGGCTCGGCCCTTGGTGCCGCATGCGTTGATCAAGACACATGAGCTCGAGGTCCGGGACATGATTGATGAAGCGGGGTCAGCCGCGACGGAAGGCTTTACTGTCTGGCTCACAGGCCTGTCCGGCTCGGGAAAATCGACGATCTCACAGATCCTCGAGCGTGAGCTTCTGCGGCGAGGTCACCGCGTGGAAGTGCTTGACGGGGATGTCATTCGGACGCATCTGTCCAAGGGTTTGGGCTTTTCGAAGGAGGACCGGGATATCAACATCAGGCGGGTCGGATGGGTCTGCCAGGTGTTGACGCGGAATGGCGTGGTGGCAATCGCTGCCGCGATTTCGCCCTATCGCGCCGTGCGTGACGAGATTCGGCAGGTCATCGGCCGATTCGTCGAGGTCTACATCGAAGCGCCGATCAGCGTCCTCGCAGAGCGCGATGTGAAGGGGCTCTACAAGAAGGCACTCTCAGGGGAGCTCTCCGGCTTCACGGGGGTGTCGGACCCGTACGAGCCGCCACGCAACCCTGAGGTCACCTGTTTCAGCGATGGGCGCCAAACACCTGAGGAGAGCGCCCGGAGTGTCCTGGCCAAGCTCGAGGAGCTGGGCTACCTGCGCACAGAAGCGGAGTCCCGATAAGGCATGAGCGCGAACATGATTCCAATTGCGCGCCCCCAGATGGGGCCCGAAGAGCAGGAGCTCGTCGCCAGCGCGTTGGCGTCCGGTCAGCTGGCGCAGGGTGCGCGCGTCCGCGAATTCGAGGAGGAGTTCGCCGACTTCGTCGGCACTCCCCACGCGATCGCCACCAGCTCAGGGACGACCGCGATCCACCTGGCTCTCCTGGCGCTGGACATAGGGCCTGGCGACGAGGTGATCACCGTTGCGTTCACGTTCATCGCGAGCGCAACGCCGATCCTTCACGTGGGTGCTAGACCTGTCTTCGTGGACGTCGACCCCGCGACCTACACCTTGGACACGGGGCAGCTCGAAGCGGCCATTACCGAGCGGACGCGAGCGATCATGCCGGTCAGCCTGTACGGACAACCAGCAAACATGCCGGCGATCCTCGAGATCGCTGCGCGGCACGGGCTGGCCGTCATCGAAGATGCATGCCAAGCGCATGGAGCGGTCCTGGATGGCCGTAGCAGCGGCGCGTGGGGACTGGGAGCGTTCAGCTTCTATCCCACCAAGAACATGACGAGCGGCGAAGGTGGCATGGTGACCACGGACGACGCGAAGATCGCGGAGGCCGTGCGACTGCTTCGGGAGCACGGGATGAAGGTGCGCTACCACCACGACGTGCTCGGCTACAACTTCCGGATGACCGATATTCACGCGAGCATTGGCCTCGCGCAACTGAAGAAGCTGCCGGCGGCCAACGAGCGACGTCGGGCCATTGCCGACCGCTACACGCGGGAACTCGTGGGAGTGCTCACGCCCCACGTTCGGCCGGGCGCGGAGCCCGTGTACCACCAGTACACCCTGCGCGTGCGCCGTCGAGATGAGTTCATGGACCGGCTGCAAGCGCGTGGCGTGGGGAGCTCGGTCTACTATCCGATCCCCGTTCATCGGCAGAAGCCCTTCCTGAAAATCGGATCGGATGCCGTTAGCCTGCCGGTGACGGAACGCCTGGTTGGTGAGATTCTTTCATTGCCGGTGCACCCATCGCTCAGCGACGACGAGGTGGCGCAGGTTATTGCGGCAACGAATGCCACCGCCGCGGAGCTCGGGCCGTGGGAGGGCGAGTAGGGTCGAGGACCGCCAATGATCGTCACGGCGGGGCGTGTCGCATGGCTTGAGTGCCCCCTCAGGTGCGACTGGCCGCGATCGTCGCCCTTCTCGTCCATCGGGGCGCGAGCGCAGGTCAATCGCAAGCCGCTGCGTGAGCGCTGCCGCGGTGCCGATGGTCACCGCCGAATGTGCCGTTGGCTTCACATTTCCTCCAATTTCGCCCTTGGTACCCCTGACCTCGGGTGGACATAAGGTACTGTCTGTGCATACCGTGATTGACTCAGGAGTTGTGGCGACTCACAGCCGCCACTTCTGGAGCGCATCGCGGTACTATGTCGCTCCGCATCGCGGGGCTGTTCTGAGTCATATCTGTATGAGTCATATTGGGGGGTATCATCGTGCGTGTTGGACGCAACCTGGTCAATCGTTCTGGCGCTGGCACTGCTCACTACCGGCCTGGCGGTGCAGGTCGCCTGGGCACGCACACCACGGGTGCGCTCCTGCCCGACCTCGGCATGGACCGCACGCGCAACTTCATCGTCGATACGACGGTCCCTGGCCAGACGCGGCTCCGCTTCACGACCAGCATCATCAACATTGGCGATGGCCCGTTCGAAGCTCGCGGGCATTCGCTGTCGAACGGGGAGATGCTGGTGGATCAGAACATTTTCAATTCGAACGGCACGAAGACGCCTATCGCAACCCAATCCAAGATGTACTTCGCCGGCGACGGTCACACCCATTGGCACATCCGCGATCTGGCGACCTATGAGCTCCAGAACTCCAACGCCACGATCAAGCGCACCAGTGAAAAGCACGGCTTCTGCGCTTTCGACAACACTGCCTTCAACCTCGCCCTGCCTGACGCGCCACAGACTGCGGAATACCCCATGGGCAATTGCGGGAACGCCGCCGACACCACGGTCACGACCGGGATCTCGATCGGATGGGCCGACGTGTACAGGGATACGCTACCGGACCAGTACATCGACATCAGCGGCCTGCCCTCGGGCGAGTACAACCTGACCGCCACGGTCGACGACCAGGGGTACTTCCGCGAGCGATGCGAGGACAACAACTCCAGCACCACGGTCCTAATGATCACCGGCAGCGACGTCAGCGTGGTCACCGCAGGGCTCTGCGTCGTCGGCCTGCACCATCACGCCGACGCCGACGCCGACGCCCACCCCGTCGTCGGGGAGCCCGTTTACCGACATCGCGGCCTCACCGTTCAAGAGCGAGATCGAGTGGGCCTACCAGCCGGCATCACCGCCGGCTGTACGCCCACCAAGTTCTGCCCGTTGGCTACAGTGACCCGTGAGCAGATGGCCTCATTCCTGGTCAGAGGCCTGGATCTTCCGCCGACCGGGAAAGACTTCTTTACTGACGACGAGTCGTCGGCGCATGAAGCTGACATTAATCGCTTGGCCGCGTCAGGCATTACCGGCGGCTGCGCCGCGGGTCGGTTCTGCCCGTCCGCTTCTGTGACGCGGGAGCAGATGGCCAGCTTCCTGGCTCGAGGCTTGAAGCTGTCCGCCGCATCGATCGACTACTTCAGCGACGACGAGACCTCGATCCACGAAGCGGATATCAATCGCTTGGCCAAGTCCGGAATCACCGGTGGCTGCGCGCCTGGACGCTATTGTCCAAGGTCAGTTGTCACGCGAGAGCAGATGGCAGCCTTCCTGTACCGAGGGCCTGACTCGGTAATCCGCCAGTACCGACCCTGACCAGCATGGGCGACCGAACGAGGGCTGACGTCAGGGTCGGTCAACGGTGGAGCGGGCGGTTGGGCTTGCACCAACACCGCCGAGCTGGAAGCCCGGAAGTCTACTTAACCTACGCCCGCGCGCCGTAAGTCTACGGCTCAATGACGGTCATTGGGGATGGGAGACGCTATGCGCCCGAGAGTGCCTACGCGAACGCCCGGGCGGCCCCGCATTCTGTGGATAACCGTCTAGGCAGCCGGCCGGCATCGGCGTAGGGTGCAACGAGAGCACCGGTCGTTGGATCGGACAGGGGAGTACGGAGGGCAGCGTGCCGGGCCCCGGCATCGATCCAGGCCCAGCTCTGACACGACGCGAACGGGATGTCCTGGAGCAGGCCGCCCTGGGCATGAGCAATCGCCAGATCGGCGAGGAGCTTCAGATCGCCGAGCAGACCGTCAAGAACCATCTGTCGAGCGCCATGCGCAAGCTGTCGCTCCATGACCGCACTCACGCGGTCGTGATCGCGATCGGGCAGGGTTTGATCTCCTTGCCCGTGCGTGATGGCAAGAGGCCGATCTGGTCAGGGCCATCGGCTGGTCGAGACGAAACACATTGACGGACTAGTACGAACGTACTAGCCTGCGGCAGCCGGGCATCCGAGCTGTCCAAGCGCCCCGGCCCAGCGCGCGCCGCGTCAGCGGTGCCGGCGCTGAGTGCCATCGGTGGGCTGCCCGCCTCCATAACGGTTGAAGCGCCCGTGCCCGCCTCAGCGCCTGCCCCGCCGTCTGCCCGCACGTGCGTCTGCGTCCTCCCTGGTTGAGCCTGCGTGCCGCCGGGAGGGGGAGCTGTGCGTCCGAAGCCGCACAGCGGCGCCGTCGCCGACCGACGGGTCACGGGGAACGTGGACTGAGGTACCCGAGCTGCACGTCCTTCAGCGGTAGCAGCGTTGGTCGGCCACAGTCGACCTTCGATGCCGACTCAGGACCGCGAAAGTGGCGCCGAATCATTCGGAGGAATCAGGGATGACTCTCTCTTCGTACGTGCGGACCGGCAGACCGCGCTGGACGCGACCTCTGGTCACGATCTTCACGCTGGCACTGCTGGGCAGCATGCTTGCCATCGCTCCGGTCTTGGCCGCGCCGCCTGCGGGAGACCTCGACCAGTGCGCCAACGGCGGAGTCGGCGGCACAGCCGTCCAATGCGGGACCGGTTCGTCCTGGCAGAACGGCAACCTCAACGGGAACCAGGCTCACTACAACGAGGGCGATTCGGTACCGTACCGCCTCCGGTTCTCCAATCTCGCGACGGGTGCCACCGTTCATACGGTCACAATCGAGTGGGATACCACGCCTCAGAACGGCAAGCATGCGCTGGACTACCTGACCAGCTTCAACCGGACCGAGACGAACGCGAATCCCTGCCAGAACGTGACCAACTGCACCTACAACCCGACGGGTGCCACCTCAACGACATTCGGGACCGGCTCGTTCGACACCGAAGACATTCCGGCTGACCCCAACGTCACGGGCGCAGGCGTCACACCGGTGGCCGGTAAGTTCATCCTCATCGGCAACGTCGGTGCAACCGTTGCCGATATCACCGACGTGTCCGACTACACGCTCATCGGGACGTATGCCGGAGCGAGCAAGACGCGAATCAGCATCTCGTTCACCACTCCCGTCTCGAATCCTGTGCTCGCGTGGGGTGGTCACATCGCCACACGCCTCGACTGGGGTGTGAACAGCTCGGCGGTCGCCATCAACGGGTCCCCGTACCACATGCGGTTCATCGACGTGGACGGCAAGGGTGGAAACCAGGATCGCTCGCTGTCGAGTGACGCGGTCATCTTCCCGGCCGAGGTGACGATCATCAAGGACGTCGCGAGTGGGACGAGTGCGACGGACTTCGCCTTCACGACGACCGGAGCCGATTCCAACCCGACGGGTTGAGACACGCTGGGTTCTCGCTCGACGACGACGGCACGAACGCCAATCCGTTGTCCGACCGCGCGTTGTTCAAGTTCGGCAGCTTCGGTGCGGCTAACACCCGAACGGTGACCGAGTTCGATCCGTCACCCGGCGTTCAGCCTCACCGGCCTCCGCGTGTGTCGAGAATCCCGGCGGTCTTCCACAGAGCGACAACAGCACCACCAGTCTCGTGACACGCACGGCCACCCTCATTCTCGAGGAAGCCGAAATCGTGACGTGCACCTACACGAACTCGATCCAGAACGGGACCCTGGTGGTGATCAAGAACGTCGTCAATGACAACGGCGGAACGGCCACGGCGGCCAACTTCTCCGTGTTCGTCAAGGACGGCACGAATACCGATGTGACTACCGGGAGCCCGCAGGCAGGCTCGGCCACCGGCACGAGCTCCACGCTGCCTCCGGGCGGTTACGCCCGTCGGTGAGAACACTCCGCTGCCTGGCGGCTACTCGCAGACGAGCATCACCGGCGATTGCAGCAATGCGGGTGCCGTCGCCCGTCGTGGCGGGTCAGACGAAGACCTGCACGATCAACAACGCTGACTCGAAGGCGACGCCAACTGGAGCGACGGTCCAGAAGTGGGTCCTCCACGACCGGATCACGTTCACCGGCATTCGTGCCGGCTCACCTGCTCCCGCAGCCAGTGCGACCTTCCGTCTGTATTCGGATGCCAGCTGCACAACGCTGGTTGGGTCTGCCGAGACGGACACGACGATCGTGAGCAACGTCGCGTCGACCACAACGGGAATCGAAGTCACTGCCACCGGCTTCTATTACTGGAGGGTCCAGTACAGCGGTGACCAGTACAACAATGGATTCACCACGGACTGCGGCAGCGAGGTCACGCAGATCCAGGCGAAGGACGATGGGCGAGACAACCTGATCATCCTCCCCTGATTGGGGGAACGGATGAGCTAGGCACAGGAGAGGCCGGTCGCTCAGGCGACCGGCCTCTTCACGTATCTCCGTTCAGCCGCCGGCGGCGAACGTCGTACCTGCCAGCCAGGTCCACTCCTGCATGCTCGCCCCGTTCCACCCAAGATCGTAGAGGTCCGCGGTGCATTCCGCCGCTCCGCCGGCGCGAATCCAGTCGGAAACGGCGCCGCCGAGGACGTAGCCGTCAGACACACCACAGATGATGCCCACACCATCGTGCCCGCCTGCCAGCATCGAACGCTGATCCGCGGGTTCTTCGCGCTTCGCGGGTAATCGCTCGTGAAGGTCACGACACCACCGAGTGAAGCGGAGGCCTCGTTGATAGTGATGACGGCGCCCGAGTCAGCATTCGCTCCATGACCGCCGCGGGCAGCCAACGCACTGTCCACCAGGCTAAGGCCATCGACGGTCCCGATCGACGGTGACATGACGGTGATGAGCAGCAGGATGATGCCTGCGACGAGGGATGCCTCGATGAGTGCCGCTACGGTATGTCGCGATCGAGCCTCGGTCTCGAGCGCAGCTGCGTTCCGGGTCTCAGGAACCCATTGATCGCCATTCCAGAACATAAGTCCTCCGCAGGCGTCGACGCGCTCGTCCCCTCCATTGCGCACCGGCAACCCGGCTAACTGGGCGGGTTCCCCACACCCCAGTCCCGTGGCTTTGCGTCCCCGGCTCGCACCGGGTTTGCCTTGATCGATCGCGGCAGCGACGATCCGTTGAGCGTAGTCGGCGTACTGGTGAGGCCGATACTCCCCGGACGTACCCAGCGCGAGGGCGTATGTACGTCTCCAGAACCCCCGGCACCTTCCCGGACTGACGTGCACCACCTCAAGGTCGACGACTGTCAGTTCGCTGCGTGTCGCGTCGGGGCTTCGCGGTCGCGGCACCAATTCGATTGATCGAATAGGACACCAAGGTCTCGAGCAACTAGCACAGCACGCCCTCGGGTTCTGCGCGTTGACGGACCAGTACGGACGTACTAGTGTCGGCCGACCGGGAATCCGAGCTCCCGCGTCCCGTCGCTGCCCGAGCGTTTGAGCTGCCTTTCAGGCCATCGGCACGCTGCCCCAGCCGCCAGAGCGTGTTCGCAGTGCCTCGTGCCCCACGACCTCGTGCAACCTGCGCCGGAAGCGTGGCTCGACCTCTGCGTCGGCGACCGCGCCGTCCGCGGTTCCAGGTGTCCTCGGGCCTTGCCGCCCGATGGCGCCTCATCGGCAGATCTGACCAGGGGCAGCATCGTGGTGGGAGTGGATCGCACGGCGAATCGGTGGCTGGCTCCACTCGTGGCCGCGCCATCTCGCCCGGGCTCGAGCGTCCTTCCGTGTCGATCAGCCGCGCCCGGTGGCGGCTGCGCATCTCGTCGCACTCCTGGCCACGGCGCTGGCCCTCGCCGTCGACGGGGGAGTCGACGGTCGAGTGGAAGGCCGAGCTGACCAGCCTGCTGATTTTCCTCGGATTCGCGGTCCTGAGGGTCGCGTCCGTCGGCCGAACGCTGGCCACGAGCACCCTCGTGCTGGACGCGGTCGGAACCGCGCTCCTGCTCTTTGGCACGGGTGCGCCCGGATCCGCGTACATCTTCATGGCGTGGCAGGCGCCTGGTGGGCGGCCAACGTTCCCCGGCGTGGCGGCGCGCTGGTCTGGGCCGCCGCATTCGCAGTGGCGTACGGGTCCCTCGTCCTGCCGGTGGCGCTCCGGGATCGTGCCGTCCTCGGTGCGCTCGAGGACCTGTCGGTCGTCGTGATCGTGGGGCTCCTGGCGGATCGGCTCCTGGGCGGCTCCCGGCATGCGAGCGAGCTGCAGGCGATGCGCGCCCGCGTCCCGGCGGGTGCCGAGCATGTCGCGATTCGCGAGGGCCTGACACGCGCGCTCGGCCCGATGGAGATCTCGCTCGACGTGCTGCTTGCCGCGGCCGGGGCGGGCCTGACCGTGATCCAGGCCGAGCTGCTGGCCTATCTCCAGATGGGATTGACGAACCAGGAGATCGCCGATGCGACGAAAGTTGGCGAGCCCACCGTCCGCTATCGGCTGACCGCGCTCTACCGGGCGCTCGGGGTGCGCGGGCGGAAAGCGGCGGTCGTTCGGGCAATGGAGCTGGCCCTCGACTTCGTCGCGGGCGGGCGTCCGGCGGTACGGCCGCCGTAACCGCACCAGACTGCACCGTTTCGCACTTTTCTAGCGCGACATTCGGACCTCCGCGGGCTAGGTTGGGGATCCGCTTGGGGCGCCATCTTCAGGGTCCGAGCCCTCTGAAAGCGGAGCACTTCACGGCCTCACAGCCGGACGACGATGTGAATGCCGCCCGGCCGCTGCCTGTCTCCGTGGCTTCACAGCCGAGCGTGCCCATGTGCGGCCTCAAGCAGACCGGCACGGCCGGGCAGGAGGACGTCGAACATGAATCGGAAAATCGGAATCTCGTTGGCCGGGTTGACACGCTCGCCATGACCGTGACCATGGTGGCGGCGACGTCCAACGCCCACTTCGTCGGAACGCCGACGCTGACGGCGACCGGCAACAGGCATCAGCGTCGGGCAAGACGCCGGCCACGGCCAGGTCGAGGTCGATCACCGGTCAACGTGTCCGGCTACACAGTGCGTGAACCCGGAAACAAGAGCCCCGGGCCAGAAAACAAGCACGGTGGTCGGCGCACCGGGGACGTCCCTGTACAGCACGGCAAGGCGAACTTCCGCGTGGTGCTGACCGCCACCTTCCAGCCGACCGTGCACCGGCCCGATGACGATCGAGTGGTCGAACCTGTCGATCACGGTGACGGTCATCGACGGGACGTTCCTGACGTACCCGTAAGCGCCAGCTCGCCTGGAGGCCTGAGCCGGAGTCCGATTGGGCTCCGGCTCAGTCACGTTCAGGGTGCGGACGGACCTCGTCCCGTGGCTTTGCGTCCCCGACTCACGCCGGGTTTGCCTTTATCGATCGCGGCAGCGACGACCCCTTGAGCGTAACCGCGTGGCGCCGGCCACGCCATTGCCCGGATGTACCCGGCCGAAGAGGGCGTACGTACGTCTCCGGACCGGTCGCCACCGCCCTGCAGAGGCACGGACCGACTCAGGAGCGGACGGTTGTCTCCTGGCCGTCGGGCGTGTCCCGGACTTCGACGCCCATCGCGGCGAGCTCGTCGCGCAGCGCGTCGGAGGCGGCGAAGTCACGCGCGGCACGGGCGGCGGCGCGGCGCTCGAGCAGCTCGGCGGCGCCCTCGGGCAATGGCGCCTCTTCGGGCAGCGCAGCTCCGAGGTCCAGGCCGAGCACCCGATCGAAGTCGAGCAGCAGCGCCCGGCGCTGCGCATCGGTCAGGTCCGCCGTCGACGCAACCTCGTGGGCGATCGCCAGCGCCCGCGGCGTGGCGAGGTCATCGGCGATCGCATCGGCGAAGCGCGCGCGGTGTCCCGCCATCGGCTCATCGGAGAGCTGCACCGGAGGCATCCGGCCCCGACGCGGCCCGGCGCAGGCGGGCGAGGCCGGAGGCGGCGGCATGCATCGCATCGGCGGTGAAGTCCAGCTTGGAGCGGTAGTGGGCCGTCAGCGCCAGGTAGCGGAAGGTGAGCGGCTCGTGGCCGAGATCGGGCAGCTCCGCCACGCGGATGATGTTGCCGGCGCTCTTCGCCATCTTGGCGTCGTCCATGGTGAGGAACTCGCCGTGCATCCAGACGCTGACGACCGGATGGCCGAGCGCTCCCTCCGACTGCGCGATCTCGTCCTCGTGATGCGGGAACTTGAGGTCGATCCCGCCGGTGTGGACGTCGAACCGCTCGCCGAGGTGCTTGAGGCTCATGGCCGAGCACTCGATGTGCCAGCCCGGGAATCCATCCCCCCACGGTGACGGCCACCTCATGGACCGATGCTCGTGCGCGTGCTTCCAGAGCGCGAAGTCGGCGGGATCGCGCTTGTCGGATTCGACCTCGACCCGATGGCCCTCGCGCGTCTCCTCGACCTTCTGCCCCGAGAGCTTGCCGTAGCCGGCGAACTCGCTCACGTCGTAGTAGATGGTGCCGTCCACTTCGTAGGCGAGGCCCTTCGCGAGCAGCTGCGCGGTCATCTCGATCATCTCGGGGATGTGGTCGGTCGCCCGGGGCATCACGTCGACGGGCAGGATGTTGATGAGCGCCTCGTCCTCGAGCCAGGCACGGGTATAGAACTCGGCGATCTCGGCCGGCGACTTGCCCTCGGTCTCCGCGGCGAGCTCGATCTTGTCCGGCCCGGACAGCGAGTCGAGCTGGTCGTCGCGCATGTGCCCGACATCGGTGATGTTCTTGACGTAGCGGACCTCGTAGCCGAGGTACTCGAGCGTCCGGTGCAGGAGGTCGCCGAACAGGTACGTCCGCAGGTTGCCGATGTGGGCGTACTTGTAGACGGTGCTCCCGCACGTGTACACCGTGACGCGGCCGGGCTCGAGCGGCTCGAGCGGCTCGGTGCGGCGGGTCAGCGAGTTGTGCAGGCGCACCTGGGGGAGGGTCGGGGGCATGGCCCGCGCATTGTACCGATCGGCCCGTCTGCCCTCCGGACGCCGCTAGTGCACCACCGAGTGGTCGAGCGAGCGAAGCCGATGGGCGACGGTCTCGAGGATCTGGAGCCGCACCTCGGGGAACTCGTCGAGGAGCGTCTGGAACTCACGTCGAGCCAGCACCAGCAGGCGAGACGGCTCCGTCAGCGTGACCGTCGCCGTGCGCGGCCCACCGTCGAGCAGCGCGATCTCGCCGAGCACCTCGCCCGGGCCACGATCGCCCAACGATTCGCCGTCCCGCTCGATGTGGGCCGTCCCCGACACGAGCACGAACATTTCGGCTCCTCGCTCGCCCTGGCTCATGATCCGGCGGTCCGCCGGAAGGTCGATGATGTCGGCGAGTGCCGAGATTCGCTCGAGCTCGCGGTCGCGCAGCCCTCCGAAGAGGGAAACCGTGCGAAGCAGTTCGATCTTCTCGTCGCGGGCCATGCGGGCGCCTCCGTTCGCTCATTGCCATGGTGCCTGGCGTGGGCCGCAGCATAGCGCGGAAGCATCGGTCGCTACCATGGGCCGATGCCGCAGCGCGACGCCTCAGATGCCTTTCCGCTCAGCCTCGGCGAGGAGCCGCGCTTCTGTCCCGCCTGTGGCCACCCGGTCGAGCCGCGGATCCTCGAGGAGGATCACCGGCCGCGGCTGGTGTGCGACCAGGGCCACGTCACCTGGCGCAACCCGCGAGTGGTGGTGGGCGCGCTGCCGGTCACGGGCGGGCAGGTCTACCTCGCCAGGCGCGCCATCGAACCGGCGATGGATCGCTGGACGTATCCCGGCGGCTTCCTCGAGCTGGGGGAGTCGGCGCAGGAGGGCGCGCGGCGCGAGACGGAGGAGGAGACCGAGCTTCGCGTCGAGATCGGGCGGCTGATCGGCGTCTACTCGCGCCCCCACGTTGGGATCATCACCGTGGTCTTCGAGGCCAGCGTGGTCGGCGGACGACCGGAGCCGGCCGCGGAGACGAGCGAGGTGCGGGCGTTCGGGCCCGACGAGATCCCGTGGGCCGAGCTCGCGTTCAGCACGGTCGAGAGCGCGCTGCGTGACTGGGTCGCGTCGCTCCCCGGGCGGGGCCCGCGCTTCGAGCCGGAGCTCTACGTCGAGGGGGATCCCGCGTAGCGGGCGACCTCCCCGCGGAGCGGCAGCGACAGGCCGAGCAGGAGGCCGTAGCCGATCGACGCGAGCGCCGGGACCGGATGCGTCGAGAACTCGACGATTCCCGAGTCGCGCGCCACGACCGTCGCGATCAGGCCCCATACCAGCAGGGTGAAGACGGGCGCGGCGACGGCCAGCGTCGTGCGCACCGTGAAGAAGCGAGCGAAGAAGTACGCGAAGCACATGCCGATGACCGCCCCGCCGGCCTGGACCGCGGCGAGGCCCAGCACGAACGCCAGCTCGGGCGATCCTGCGATCGGTGTGAGGGCCAGGGCGATCGGGCGCAGGGGGCGCAGCGGATCGCCCTCGGCCAGCGCCGCGAGCAGCATCGCGATGGCAGCCCACACGTAGCCGCCGGCAAGGCCGGCGATGAAACCTCGGTAGGCAAGCCGAAGCCCGTTCACATCGGTCATCCCGTCGAGAGTAGGCCCCGGCCGGTCGATTCCCCACCGGATCGAAGGTCCGGTCCGGCCCCGTACGCGCGGCGAGCGGAACCGCTCAGCCGCTGTACCGGGCGAAGACACTGACGGCGTTCTGGCCGCCGAATCCGAAGCCGTTGCTGATCGCCACGTTGACCGTAGCCCGTCGCGCCTCGTTGGGCACGTAGTCGAGGTCGCAGGCCGGGTCGGGGGTCTCGTAGTTGATCGTCGGCGGGATGACGCCATCGCGGATGACGAGCACCGCGGCGAGGCCCGACACCGCCCCGGCGGCACCCAGGGTGTGGCCGATCATGCTCTTGTTGCTGCTCACCGTCAGACGATCGGCGTGCGCGCCGAACGCGGCCCGGATCGCCTTCGACTCGGTCGCGTCGTTCAGCGGCGTCGACGTGCCGTGCGCCACGATGTGGTCGACGGACTCCATCTCGAGATGGGCGTCGCGCACCGCGCGCTGCATGGCCAGCGTGGCGCCGTAGCCCGATGGGTCCGGCGCGCTGATGTGGAACGCATCGCCGGTGAGCGCGCCGCCGGCGATCTCGGCGAGGATGGTGGCGCCGCGCGCCTCGGCGTGCTCGGCCGCCTCGACGACGAGCACGGCGGCCGCCTCACCGAAGACGAACCCGTCGCGACCCGCATCGAAGGGCCGCGATGCCTTCTCCGGCTCGTCGTTTCGCTTGGAGAGGGCGCCCATGTTGCCCAGCGCGGCGAAGGCGACCGGCAGGATGGCCGACTCGGTGCCGCCGGCGATCACCACGTCCACGTCGCCGTGCTCGATCAGACGCTGGGCCTCGATGAAGGCCTGCACGCCGGAGGCGCACGCGGCCACGCTGGTGATGACCGGTCCGCGGATCCGGTTCTGGATGCTGATCTGGGCGGCCGCCATGGAGGGCGACAGCATCGGCACCATGAACGGGCTGACGCGACGGCCGCCCTGCTCCATGAAGGTCCGCTGCCCGATGGCAACGTCGCCGATCCCGCCGCCGCCGGTGTTGACCACCACGGCGATGTCGTCGCGGTTGTGGTCGCCGATCTTGAGCCCGGCGTCGTCGATCGCCTGTCGCGCCGCCGCGACGGCGAGCTGCGAGAAGCGGCTCATGCGCCGTGCCTGCTTGAAGTCGATCCAGTCCTTCGGGTCGAAGCCCTTCACCTCGGCCGCGATGCGGATCTCCTCGGCCGAAGCGTCGAACTGGGTGATCGGCGCGACGCCGGACACGCCGGCGACGAGGTTCGTCCAGAAGGTGGCGACGTCGTTGCCGATCGGGGTCACGGCGCCGAGGCCGGTGACGACGGCACGCCGCGCCGGATCGCGCGGCGGCGGGGTGCGCACGCTAGTCCTCGTAACGGCGGAGGATGATGCTGCTGTTGTGTCCGCCGAGCCCCATCGAGTTCGAGAGGGCGACCCGCACGTCAGCGGCCCTCGCCTCGTTCGGGACGTAGTCGAGGTCAAGCTCCGGATCGGGATGGCGGTAGTTGATGGTCGGCGGGATGCAGCCGGTCGAGATCACCTTGGCAAGCACGTAGGCCTCGATCGCACCGGAGGCTCCCATGGCATGCCCGAGCATCGACTTCGTGCTGCTCACCGCCAGCCGTCCAGCGTGCTCGCCGAAGACGTCCTTGATGGCCATCGTCTCGTACCGATCGTTCAGCGGAGTCGACGTGCCGTGGGCGTTGATGTAGTCGACCTCCTCGGGACCGATGCCGGCCCGTGCCAGCGCGGCGCTCATGGCCCGCTGGCCGCCCTCGCCCCGATCGGCCGGCGCCGCCATGTCGTACGCATCGGCCGACGAGCCGTACCCGACCACCTCGGCGATCGGTCGCGCGCCGCGAGCCAACGCGTGCTGGAGCTCCTCGAGGACGAGCACGGCAGCGCCCTCCGACACCACGAATCCATCGCGCGTGGCGTCGAACGGGCGCGACGCCATCGCCGCGTTGTACTCGCCCGTGTCCGGGTCCTTCGGGGTGCCGAGTGCGCGCATCTGGCCGAAGCCGGCGAAGCCGAGCGGCACAAGCGGCGCCTCCGTTCCGGCGCCGAGCATGAGGTCGGCCTGCCCGCGCACGATCGCCTCCATGGCCTCGCCGATGGCGTGGCCGCCCGTCGCGCAGGCGCTCACCACGGCCAGGTTGTGGCCGCGGAGCCCGTACTGGATGGACACCTGGCCCGAGGCCGAGTCGGGCAGCATGTGCGGCAGCATGAATGGCGAGACGCGCCGCGGCCCGCGCTCGAGCAGCGTCTTGTGGCCATCCAGCAGCATGCCGATGCCGCCGATGGCGCTGCCGAAGACCATCCCGAAGCGATCCGCGTCGACCTCGCCGTTGACGAGCCCGTTGTCGCCGAGCAGTCCCGCGTCGCGGAGCGCCTCCCCGCTGGCCGCCACCGCGAAATGCGTGTTGCGGTCATGGCGCCGTGCGTCCTTGGCGTCCATGTAGTCCGCCGGGTCAAAGCCCTTCACCTCGCCGGCGACGCGCACCTCGAACGGGGACGCGTCGAAGAGCGTGATGTCGGCGATGCCGGAGCGTCCCGAGACGAGCGCGTCCCAGGTTGCTTCCGAGCCGATGCCGACCGCCGACACGATGCCAAGGCCGGTGACGACCGCACGGCGCTGCGTCATGCGGGAAGCTCGCGCAGGGTGGTGAGGAACGAGCGGTCGCTCGGACCGTCGGCGACGTGGGTCTCGGCGTCGGGGCTGATGCGTTTGATCAGGCCGGAGAGCACCTTGCCGGGGCCGACCTCGACGAAGTCGGTCACGCCGCCGCCCACCATGCGGCGCACGGTGGCGGTCCACTGCACGCCGTGGACGAGGTGCTCGGTCAGCTCGGTCCGCAGTCCCTCGGCCGTGTTGATGAAGCTGGCGTGGACGTTCCCGAGCATCGGGACCTGCGGGTCACGGAAGGGCACCTTGGCCAGGATGCGTCCGAACTCGTCGCGGGCGCGGCGCATCAGCGGAGAGTGGCTGGCCACGCTGACCGTCAGCCGGGCGGCCTTGCGGGCGCCCACCGTCCTGCTCATCTCGAGCGCGAAGACGAGGGCCGGGATGACGCCGGACAGCACGATCTGCCCGGGTGCGTTGGCGTTGGCGACGCTGATCTCACCGTGCTGGCGAGCCTCCTCGACGATCTCGTCCACCTGCTCGTCGGACAGGCCGATGACGGCGCCCATGCCGCCTGCGATGCCGCGCTCCTGCATGATCCGCCCGCGCTCGCGAACGAGCCGCAGCGCATCGGCGTAGTCGATGGCATCTGCGGCAACCGCGGCGGCGTACTGGCCGGCCGAATGGCCCGCCATCGCGAACGGCTTGATCTCGACTCCTGCGTCGAGCGCCTCGGCTCGGATGGCCTCCAGGAACGCGAAGCTGGTGGCCAGGATTGCGGGCTGCGCGTTGACCGTCTGGTCGAGCTCCTCGGCCGGTCCCTCCAGGATCATCCGTGAGAGCGGCATGCCGAGCGCCGCGTCGGCGCGCTCGAACGCATCGGCCGCCGCCGGCGATCGGACGATCAGCTCGGCGCCCATGCCGACGTACTGGGAGCCCTGGCCGGGGAAGACGAATGCGATGGTGCGCGCGCGTGCGGGCTCGGTCGCTTCGGGGGTCTCTGACATCAGTTCAATCGTGCTCAAAATGCTTGCCGGAGTATAGCCGAGCAAGCGTGATGGCCCTCGCTCGGGGATCGGCGGATGCTCAGCGCAGGGCGTAGCGGGAGACGACCTCCGCCAGCACCGGCAGGCCGAAGGCGATGGCGCTCACCGGCACGCGCTCATCGTGGCCGTGGTAGAGCTCCAGGAACGGGACATCGGGCTCGAGCCGCAGCGGCACGAAGCCGTAGCAGGGGATGCCGAGCTGCGCGAGCGCCTTGGCGTCGGTCCCGGGCGTGATCATCATCGGCACCGCCGTCGCGTCCGGATCGGCGCGGGACAGCGCCTCGTGCATGAAGCCGACGATCTCCGCGTCGGCCGGCCACTCGACGGCCGGCAGGGCCACCACCGCTTCGACCGAGGCGCCGTCGCCGACCACGCCACGCAGGTGCGCCATCAGCTGCTCCTGGTCGGTGCCCGGCAGCGTGCGCACGTCGATCTCTGCCTCGCCGGTCCCCGGCAGGACGTTCACCTTCTTGCCCGCGTGAAGCACCGTCGGCGTGACCGTGTCGCGCAGCATCGCGTCGAGCGAGCGGCGCGAGACCGGGTCGTCGACCCGAGCCGCCAGCACGGCGGCCGCCGCCACCGGATCGGTCTCTGCCAGGCGCGCAACCTCCCCGAGCCCGAGCGCGGTCAGGAAGTCGGCGACCACCGGCACGATTCGCGCGCTCCGGCCGGCCTGGTCCTCGACGAGCGCCGTGACCGCCGCGGCCAGCTTGACGGTCGCATTGTCGTCGTGCGGCATCGAGCCGTGGCCGGGCGTGCCGGTCGTCCGGACCCGCGTCCAGACGATGCCCTTCTCGGCCACCTGGATCGTGTAGAAGCGCCGGCCGTCGAGCGTGATCGAGTAGCCGCCGATCTCGTTGAGGGCGGCGGACGCGGCTCGACCGTCCGCGTCACCGAAGAGCTCGGGGCGCTGCTCGACGAGTCCACGGGCGCCGTGCTCGCCGCCGGCCTCCTCATCGGCGACTGCGGCGAAGATGACGTCGCGACGAAGCTCGGCGCCGGAGCGTCGCAGGGCCAGCATGACGGCAAGCTCCATCGCCACCATGTCCTTCATGTCGACCGCGCCGCGGCCCCAGACGACGCCGTCGATGAGCTCGCCGCCGAACGGGTCTCGCGACCAGGCCTCCGCGTCGACCGGCACGACGTCGAGGTGGCTCAGCAGGATCAGCGGCGGCTCGGTGGTCGCGCCCGACGCGCGCAGGCGGCCCACGCACGAACCGCGGCCGGGGACGAGCTCGATCACCTCCGCCTCGAATGCCCGCGTCGCCGAGCACCTCGGCGCAGTAGCGCGCAGCGGCCGCCTCGCCTCCGGACGGATCGCGACCGGCCGCTACCTCCGCCCCGCCATCGGGCGGATTCACCGAAGGGATCCGGATCAGCGCGCGAAGGTGCTCGATGCAGGCATCGAGATCCGTGGGTGGCGTGGACGGGTTGCTCATGCGACCGAGGGTACCGTGCGCGGCCGGAAGGCGAGCATCGCCACGCACGCCAGCAACGGGATCGCGCCCGCCAGGAGCATCCCCGCCACGATGTCGACCCGCGCCCAGAGCTCCGCCGCGGACAACGCGCCCAGCACGATCCCGGCGGTCGACGCGGCGCTGATCACGCCGAACGTGCGCTCGAGGCGGCGTTCCCCGGCGGTATCGGCCAGGAGGGCGTACCACGACGCCGAGAAGGCGGTGAGCCCGCCGCCGGCCAGGAAGGCGAGGACGATCAGGGCGACGTGCGGAAGCCCGGTGACCATGCCGAACCCGAATGCGCTGATCGGGATGGGCGCCAACAGGGCGATGCGGCGCCGCCCGATCCGATCGCCCAGGTGCGCCAGCCATGGCCCGAGCACGATGCTCCCGGCCCCGAGCGCCGAGAACGCGAGCCCGACATCCACGATCGACCACCCGAGGCGAGTGGTCGCGAGTGGCGCGTAGGTGGTGATGAACGCGCCGTAGCTCGCCAGCAGCGCCAGGTTGGCGACGAGGAGCGCCGCGAGCGCCCCGAACTGGATCGGCTCGGACCCGTCCTCGTCGGCCCGCTCAGCCCGCGATGCGCTCGCCGCCGGAGAGGGCAGGAACAGCGTGCCGACGAGGGCAATCCCGCTGGTGATGGCAACCAGGACGAACGGTGCGCGCAGGCCGCCGATTGCGGCCGCGATGCTGCCGACCGCGGGCCCGGCGACCGTGCCGGCGGACTGGGCGGCGGAGACGACCCCGTTGGCGAACGCCCGTCGCTCCGGCCGCGTGACCTGGGCGATGTAGATCCGTTCGGCCACGATCATTGCGCCGCCGCCGAATCCCGCGATGGAGCGCCAGGTGAGCAGCCACGGCGCGCTGGCTGCCGTGGCGATCAGCGCGTTCATGCCGGCGTAGAGGCCCATGCCGCCGGTCATCATCCGTCGCGAGCCGAAGCGCTCCGCGAGGAAGCCCGTTGCCAGCTGTCCGATCGCGTTGGTCAGGGCGAACGAGCTGGTCAGGAGACCGAGCACCCTGGGTGGCGCGCCGAGCTCGGTGGCGTACAGCGGCAGGAGCGGCAGCATGACGCCGATCCCGACCTGGCTGATGAATCCGATGGCGGCGAGGACGCCGAGTGCAGGATCGACCGCTCCCGCGACCTGCGAGCCGCGGGATCTCAGCCAGCCCTGCGCCACGCGACGCATCCTAGCCCGCGGCGCGTCACGCCGGCGTCACGCCTCCGACACGGCGCCCGCGATCGGGGCCGATCGGGCGCCGACCTGCCGGCGATGCAGCGTCAGGATGCCGATGGGCAGCTCCGCGGCCAGCAGCGCGATCGCGACGCCGAAGATCACGGGCTGGGTGGTCGCGAGGCCCAGGTAGAGCAGCGCGGCAAGGAAGAAGCAGTGGATCGCGACGCGCGTGGCGAACGCCAGCCGGAGGTCCAGGATCGCCGTGGCCGATCCGTCCGGCGTTCCGCGGTTCGGCCCGAAGACGCCCCAGCCCGCAGCGCCGACGAACGCGACGAGGGTGATCAGGAAGAGCCACAGCCCTCCGCCCGGCGCCGGATCCACGAGCGGCTTGATGGCGCTGAACGGCACCAGGCAGAAGAGGAACAGGACGAAGGCCGGGATCGGCACCAGGAGCTGGAGCCACTCCCGCGCCGGACGGGACGCGCTGGCGTCGCGGAGCCAGCGGGTGAAGAAGCTGAATGCCCAGGTCACGAACAGCCAGGCGTAGAAGTTGCCGGCCGGCACGCCGAACCAGCCGTCGGTAAGGGGGATCTCGCGCCAGGTCCAGAGCCCCATCCGGATCGCGATCGCGTCGAACGCCAGGTCGAGCATGATCGCCAGGACGCTGTCGACGAAGGGAGCCCACCGACGTCGCACGCCGAGCGCATCGGTGATGCGCATGGCGCCGGCAATGATGAGCGCCCAGGTCAGGCCGATGACGAGCGGCGCGCGGTCGATCGAGAGCACCCAGGCATCGGCGTAGTGGTACGTCGCGAAGATGAGCTGGTCGCCCTCCTCGAGCAGGAGCCCGAAGGTCGCCGCGCTGATCAGCTCCAGGAGTGGCAGGCGGCCGCGGCGCAGCGCCAGCCACGCGGCAAGCACGAAGAAGGTTGCCGCCCCGAACTCGAGCAAGAGGTAGATCGGGTTCATGCCCCTTCATAGTAGCAAGTTTCCTGTTTCAGTGGACCTCGAACGATCGTAGAATTCCGCACATGTCCTTCCTTCGCGTCCCGCACGTGCGAGTCCTGCGCACCGACGAGCTGCGTGACGGCGAGCTGATGCCGGTCGAGATCGACGGGACGCCGGTCGTGCTGGTGCGGCATGCCGGAGAGTTCTTCGCGGTGCAGAACAACTGCTCGCACAAGGACTTCCCGCTCTCCGAGGCCGGCTTCGACCCGCGCGACGGGGTGCTCGTGTGCGCCTGGCACGGCGGCTGTTTCGACGTTCGCAGTGGCGACGCGGTGGTGCCGCCCGCCACCGATCCGGTCGAGACGTTCGCGGTGCGGGTCGTCGACGGCTGGGTCGAGATCGCGCTGACCGGCAGCCTCGCTCGCGACCGCGGCGCGGCCTGAGGACCGATGGAGCTGTCGGCGCTCCCGTTCGTGAACTGGATCTTCTGGGCGGCGCCTCTCCGCCGGAACCCTGCTGGTCGTCGGCCTGACCGAGCTGCTCGGTGGCACCACGCCCAGCTATCGGCTGTTCATGGCCTGGATGCTGGTCGTGTTCGCCGCGATCCTGGTCGCGAGCGACCTTGCGCTGCCGCTTGGGGTTGAGGCGGCCGCGACTGCCGACCTGCGCCGACCGCTGACGCTCGCCTTCGCGGCCGGCTGCGTTGGCTACCTGGTCGCGTCACTGGCGCGCTGGCCGCGGAGCTGGCTGGCCATCGGCACCGGCATCGTGGGCCTCGCCGCGCTCGTGGTGCTCGCCACCGCCGGCGGCAGCCGCAGCAGCCCGCTCTTCGCCGGCCAGCTCGTGCTGGCTGCTCTTGCGCTCGGGCGCGGTCAACGCGGCCATGCTGCTCGGCCACTGGTACCTCGTCACGCCGAAGCTGTCGCCGGCACCGCTGCGACGCCTGATGTGGCTGCTGATCGGGTGTCTCGCGCTGCAGGCCATCGCGTTCGGGGTGGCACTGGTCGGCGTGGGCACCGATGTCCTCGCCGGCGGCCTGGGCTGGCTCACCTGGCTGCGCCTGGGGGTGGGGATCCTGCTGCCGATCCTGGTCACCGTGCTCGCCATCCTGGCGTCGCGCGCGGCGTCGCTCCAGGCATCGACCGGGCTGCTCTACGTCGGTCTGGCGCTCATCATGGCCGGCTCGATCGCCGGGGCCAGCATCACCTACATCACCGGGGTCCCGGTCTAGCACGATGCGCGTCGAAGTGCGCTGCTTCGCATCCCTTCGCGAGCTGGCGCAGGACCGATGCGAGCTCACGCTCGCCGCCGCCACCACGGTCGACGACGCGTGGACGGCGATGGCGGAGCGCCACCCCGGTCTGCGTCCGCACCGGCCGTACGTGCGGGCCGCGCGAAACGGCGCCTACGCCGGCTGGGACGACGCGCTGATCGATGGCGACGTGATCGCATTCCTGCCACCGGTGAGCGGCGGCGCGACGACCGCGCTGGTCGACGGACCGATCGACGTCGAGAGCGCTGGAGCGGGCGGTGGCGCATGCCGGCCACGGAGCCGTGGTGACCTTCATCGGCCGCGCGCGAGATCGGGCGGATGACGATCGCGTGGTGGTCGAGCTGGAATACGAGGTCTATCCCGAGATGGCTGAGTCGGTGCTTGCCGAAGTCGCCGACGAGGCGGAAGGGCGCTGGGGCGCGGCCGTCGCGGTCGTCCACCGCCACGGGGTGGTCCCGATCGGCGAGGCGGCCGTCGCGATCGTCACTTCGGCGAAGCATCGCGGCGAGGCGTACGAGGCAAATCGATTCGTCATCGAGGCGATCAAGGACCGTCTGCCGATCTGGAAGCGCGAGCGATTTGCCGATGGAAGCGAGTGGAAGCGTCCCGGCGCCTGATCAGTTCGCGCCGGACCGGAGGCGCCGGCTGAATACCGTGCAGCCATGCTTCGGTCGCGGCCGGCGAGCGAAGCCGAACGTGCGCCAGCTGCGAACGCGCCGCCAGCTGGGCCGCCATGGTGGTGCGCCGGCGTCGATGCGTGGTCAGGATCCAGACCAGGAGGCTGTCCCGCCCGAAGGCGTGACGAAGCGACTCTCGATTGCCGGTGCCGGGCCAGAACTCCTCGCCACTGCGGATGCGTGACGACCGTTCGCCGCGCCCATCGGCCGAGCACGGTGGGCATCGGGTAGTCGAGCCAGACGATCGTGTCGGCCCGCGACCAGATGAGGTCACGGATCGGGGAGTAGCCGCCGTCCATCACCCAGCGCTCACCACGTGCGGCATCTGCCACTCGCTCCCGGAAGCGGTCGGCGGGGACCGGGGTCCAGTCCGGCCCCCAGAAGAGCGCGTCCAGCTCGACGTGCGGCAGCTCGAGGCGTCGTGCCAGCTCCCGGGCCAGCCGCGTCTTGCCGGAGCAGCTCGTGCCCACCACGTTGATCCGTTGCATCGAGCGCAGAGCCTAGCGAACCGCGGCCGCGTGCAAGCGCGGGCCGGTGCAGGCACAATGCCGCAGATATGGCGACCCCAAAGCCGGGCGAGATCCGATGCCCGACCTGCCACCGATCGACCCCGCCGGCCGCCTTCTGCACGCAGTGCGGATCGGCGATTCCGTCGGACGCCCGCATCCGGCCGCGCGGCATGGACCGCGACGAGCTCCAGGATCGGATCCGCCAGCGGCGCTCCGGCGGGGATCCGTATCGGCGCGGCGGCGTGGCCGACGAAGGGACCGCGGGCTACCAGCGGTTCGAGCCTGAACCCGAGGACTCGCAGGCGCGCCGATCGCAGCGTCCGGGCGAACAGCGGCAGGATGCGCTCGACGACGAAGGCGCCGCCGCTGCGCCGCCGCCGCCGCCGCTGCCGCAGCCGTCTCGGCATCGACCGAGCCGCCCGACATCACGCGCGAGACGGACGATTGGACCGAACGTCCGTCACTGGTGCCGCCTCTGCCGCCATCGGAGCCGGTGGAGCCTGCACCGCAACCCTTCCCCGACGAGCCTGCGTACGTCGACAACTACGACGACGCGGCCGACGACGCGGACGCCTACCCGTATGCCTACGACGACTGGGATGACGGTCGCCAGCGACGCTCATCGGGGGCCGGCGCGTTCGCGATCCTCGGCTTCCTGGCGCTCGGGGTGCTGGCGCTGGGTGCCGGCGCGGTGCTGGCCGGCGTGTTCAGCTCCGATCCCGGCGTGGGCGGCATCGACCCGACGCTGACCCCGATCCCGTCGATCCAGGAGAGCGCGCAGCCGAGCGAATCCGCGAGCGTTGCGCCAACCAGCGACGCGAGCACGTCACCCAGCACCTCTCCAGCGGCGAGCGGTGAGCCGGTCGTCTTTCCGGATGGGTTCACGGCCGAGGCCCAGACCTGCATCCCGGGCAGCGCCAGCACGAACGGCTGCGGCTCGAATGCGAGGAGCAATAGCGGCAGCGTCTGGATCTGGGTCGGCTTCGCGAAGGGCACCTCGGATGACGTGATCGGCGCCGAGATCATCGGACCCGAGGGCGAGACCGTGGGCACGGGATCGATCGACCTTGCCAGCATCCGTTGCGGCCGCTCGTGCAACGGCTGGACCTACTTCCAGTTCGGCAACCTCGACGCCGGCACCTATGAGGTCAGGGTCACCCGGAATGGCGACCTCGCCGCCGAGACGAGCTTCGAGGTCACCTGAGCCTTCGGCTGACCGTTCAGCCCCCGCCCGACGAGTCCGTTCCGGCGCCGAGCCGCGCGATCGGTGCCGCGCCGCTTTCGCGGCGCTTCGCCGCCAGCGCGCTGATCGCCTCGAGCACGCAGCGGTGGGCTGCCGCGGCGGTCACCTCGGCCTGGTCGTACGGTGGCGAGACCTCGACGACGTCCATGCCGGCGAGCTCGACCGAGCCGACAACCTGCCGCACGGCGCGCAGCAGCTCGCGCGTCAGCATCCCGCCCGGCTCGGGGGTGCCGGTGCCGGGAGCCATGCCCGGATCGATCACGTCGATGTCGACCGACAGGTAGATCACCTCCGGCCCGTCGAGCGCCTGCGCGATGGCATCGGCGATCACGGCCTCGGCGCCGCGCTCCTCGATCTCGGTCATGAGGTGCCAGCGCATGCCCTGCTCGCGCATCCAGTCGAGGGTCTCGGTGCCCGGCCAATAGCCCCTGAGCCCGATCTGGACGAAGTTGCGCCCGGCCACGGCGCCCGACTCGATCAGCCGGCGCATCGGCGCCCCATGCGAGCGGAGGGACCCCCAGGTGGAGTTCGCGGCGTCGGCGTGCGCGTCGAAGTGCACGATCCCCAGCCCGCGTGGCGCAACCGTGGCCGCCACGGCGGAGGCGGCCGGGAAGGTGATCGAGTGATCGCCGCCGAGAATGATCGGGATCGCACCCGAGCGCGCCACCTCGAGCACCTTCCGCTCGATGACGGCGTGACCACGCTCGATGTTCATCGGCGTGACCGGGGCGTCGCCCGCGTCGACCACGTTCAGCCAGTCGTACGGCTCGATCCCGAGCTGGAGCGAGTTGATCGCGCCCGAGTGATAGCTGGCCTGGCGAATGGCCCGCGGTCCGAACCGCGCGCCGGGACGGTGGCTGACCGCGTCGTCGAAGGGGGCGCCGACGATCGCGACGTCGGGCCGCTCCGCCGCCAGCGCGGCGGCATCGGTGATCCAGGGAAGCTTCTGGAAGCTTGGCAGGCCGACGTAGGCGGGGAGGTTGAAGTCGTCGTATGCGGTGTACGGATCGCCGGTGGCCGGAGCCTCGTCGTTCATGCCGCGTGCCGCTGCGAATCTCTCGTCGGTCATGGCGCGCTTGCGCTCACCTCCGGCGGATCGGGACGGGCGCCGTCGCGGCGCGGAGCAGGCCCACCCGGGCGCCGATCCTAGCACGCTACCATCGGCGGGACCGATGGACGATGACCCGACCTACACCGTCGAGGAGGCCCGCGCGCTCCTGCCACTGATCCGCGGATCGCTGCTCCAGCTCGCGGTCGAGCGCCGCCGCGCAGACGACGCGCACGATGCATTGCATCACCGGCTGCGCGGCGACGGGAATGGGCGGCCGGAGGAGCAGGCCCGGCTGGAGGCCGCCACGGCCGAGCTCCGGACGCGGGTCCGCGACCTGCTCGATCACCTCGAGTCGCTCGGCGTGGTCGTTCGCGACCTCGACGCCGGCCTCGTCGACATCCCCACCCTGCGCGATGGCGAGCCGGCCTGGCTCTGCTGGCGCCTATCCGACCCTGAGCTCGGGTACTGGCACACCACGAGCGAGGGCTTCAGCACGCGGCAGCCGCTGTGACCCGCCGGCCGGAGGTGGTCGTCATCGGCGACGCGCTGCTGGATGTCACCGCCCGTCCCGCAACGAAGCCACGCCCCGGCGCGGACGTGCCCGCCGAGGTCCGCATCGGCCCTGGAGGGCAGGGCGCCAACCTGGCGGTTCGGCTCGCCCGCCGCGGCGTCGAGGTCGAGCTGGTCTGCGCGGTCGGCGACGACGCCGGCGGCATGCTCCTGCGCCGGGAGCTCGAAGGCGGAGGGGGTCGGCCTCACGGCCGTTCCGGCCGACGCGACCGGCACGGTGGTCATCCTCCTCGACGAGCGCGGCGAGCGGACGATGCTGAGCCATCGCGTCCCGTTCGCGGCCGGCGCGGCTGCCGCGATGCCCGACTCGGTCGCCTGGATGGTCCTCTCCGGGTACCTGCTGCTCGAGCCCGGCGGCGGCGACCTCGCGGCAGCGCTCGGCACGCAGCCGTCGCATCGCGCCCTGGTCGGCTGCACGGTGCCCGACGGCATGACGGACCGATGGCTCGGGGCGGCGGCCATGCTGCATCCGGACCTGCTCGTGCTCAACCGCGACGAGGCGCTCGCCCTCGTTCCGGGCGCGCGGGACCTGGACGAGGTCGCGGAGGTTCTCGGCGAGCGCCTCGGCTCCGGGATCGTGGTGACCGATCCGTCCGGCGCGACGGCGCGCCTGAACGGGTTGGGTGGCTCGGTCAGGGTGATGGCTGGTGCGCCGGCGATCGACACCACCGGTGCCGGCGACGCGTTTGCCGCCGCGCTCCTCGCATCCCTGCTCCGCGACCCATGGCCGCCTTCCTCGGAGGCGCTCGGGGCCGCGCTGACCGCCGCCAGCGATGCAGCCTCGGCCGTTGCCAACGCCGTCGGCGCCCAGGCACGGGTGGAAGGCGAGCCGCGCGCCGCCATCCGGTCGTGACGGTCGCTGAGCTCCTCGTCTCCGACGAGGTTCGAGCCGCGATCGATGCCGGCCGTCCCGTCGTGGCCCTCGAGTCGAGCCTCATCGCCCAGGGGCTGCCGGCGCCGCACAACCTCGAGACGGCGCTTGCCGCAGAGGCGGCGATTCGGGAGGCAGGAGCGATTCCGGCGACCACCGCCCTCGAGGATGGACGGCTGGTTGTCGGCGCCGATCGCGAGCTCCTCGAGCGCCTCGCCGATCCGGAACGCGAAGTGGCGAAGGCGGGGTCGCGCGACCTCGGACCGCTCCTCGCGGGACGACGCCTGGCGTCGACCACCGTGAGCGCGACCATGCGGCTCGCTCACCTCTCCGGGATCGCGATGTTCGCGACGGGCGGCATCGGCGGCGTCCATCGCGGCGCGTCGCGCAGCTTCGACGTGTCGAGCGACATCGACGAGCTGGCGGCGACCCCGGTCGCCGTCGTGTCGTCCGGCGCCAAGTCGATCCTCGACCTGCCGGCAACGCTCGAGATGCTCGAGACTCGCCGCGTCCCGGTGATCGGCTATGGCGTGGACGAGCTTCCGGGCTTCTACAGCATCGGCTCGGGGCTGCGCGTCCCGCATCGCGTCGACGGACCGGAGGCGGCGGCTGCCGCGATCGTCGCCCACCGCGCGCTGCCCGGTGCGGGCGGCCTCCTGATCGTCCAGCCACCGCCCGCGGAGCTGGCGCTCGACGCGGCCGAGGTCGAGGGCTGGATCGAGGCCGGGCTGCGCGACGCGGCTGCCTCCGGCGTTCGCGGCGGCGCCGTCACGCCGCATCTCCTCGCCTTCCTCGCCCGTGCCTCGGGCGGCCGCACGCTGGCCGTCAACATCGGCCTGATCGTCAACAACGCGCGTGCCGCGGGGGCCATTGCATCGGCCTTGACCTGACCGATCCGGACGCTATGCTCGGGCGGCCGCTCGGCAAGCAGGTGAGGAGCGCCAGCCATGCGAATCTACGACGGCAGCCCGAGACAGGATTGGGAGGAAGTTCTCCGAAGCATCGGGGACTTTGCCGACAGCGAGCGCCTCAAGGAGATCCTGTTTCTCGAGCTCGAGGGCGGCTTCCTGCTCCAGGGCCTGGCGCTCCCGCCCGGCTCGGCGGACTCGGACACGTTCGGCGCCCTCGTCAAGCGCACCTACGAGCTGACCGACGACCAGGTCGGCGAGATGATGGACGCGTCGGCGGCCAAGCGCGGCTCGGTCGACGCGGACCGCCCGCATGCCGACCTCAGCGAACTACTACGAGCTCGCGCTGCGCATCATCGGCGCCTACATCGACGGCCAGAAGGCCCACGACGTGTTCCTGCTCGAGCAGGACGGCTCGTTCGTCGTGCGGCTCGTACGACGTGGCGGCACGCGCGGCGGCCACCAGCTGTCCGAATTCACGCGCGACGAGATGTTGGCTATGATCGAGTCCGCACCTGAGCAGCGAAACAAGCCCGCGCCGGCGAAGACCGGTGCGACGGAGTCAGGGAGTTCGGAATGAAGGCGGTCAAGGTCCTTCTCATCAGCATCGGCGCGCTCCTCGCGGCGCTGATCATCATCCCGCTCACCATCCTCGCCGGACTGTTCGTGTGGCTGAAGCTCACCGAAGAGACCGATGACGAGATCATGGAGCTCGACGACACCATCTGACGCGCTCCTGATCGGCCGTGCGGAGCCCGGCATCAGGCAGGCCGTCGAGCCGGACCGGCTCAGCCCGACGTCACGCCGGTGGCCGAGGCGCCCAGGCGGCGGTCCAGCAGACGGCGGCGACCAGCATGCCGCCCCACAGGCGTCCGGGCCCGGTGATGCCCTGTGCGACGGCGGCGATCCCGATCGCCCCCAGCACCAGGCCGGCGGCATCGACATCGCCGCCGATGATCGAACGCTGTGCCGACGCCGATGCCGGTAGCCATGGCGAGGGCCCACGCGAGGCCGAACGCGGTTCGCCGTCCGAGGCGCTGGGCCAGGTTCCTGGAACCGATCCGCGCATCGGCGTCGAAGTCGCGGACGGTGTTGGCGAGGTGGGCGGCGACGGCGAACGGTCCCACCAGGAGCGGCGCTGCCGCGACGCGCTCGAGCGGCGCCCCGACACCGGCGGCGATCCAGACCGGCAGGAGCCCGAAGCTCACGAGATAGGGGACGAACGACGCGGCGCCCCGTGACAGCCACAGGTTGTACGCCACGGCGGACCCGGAGGCGAGGAGGCCCAGCGCGAGGGCTGTCGGCCCGAGCGGCAGCGATGTCACCACCTGGAGCGCAAGGCCGATTCCGGCGAGCGCCAGCGCCATTGTCGGGCTCACCTGGCCGGAAGGGATCGGCTTGCTCGGCTGCACGACCGCGTCTCGGTCGCGATCGGCCCAGTCGTTGAGCGCGCCGGTCAGGATCTGCGAGCCGAGCACGCTCAGAGTGATGAGAATCACGCGCGGACCGACGGCCGAGCCGCCCGCCTGGACGCTGAGGACCGCCGCGAGGGCCGCCGTCAGCGTGACGACCGCGGCGGCGGGTGCCGGGTGGATGAGACGGATGAGGGCGGGCACGCCGGAATCGTACGCGTCGCCTCGTCGACGGCCGAGGCGATGCGGCATCATGGGCACGTCCACATCAAGCGGGGGTTGCTCGAGACATGACCATTCCATGGCGGCGACTCCTGGCCGCTGAAGTGATCGTCGTCGTGATTGCGCTGGCGGGCTGCCAGTCCGCCTCCGACGACGTGACGCCGAGCGTCGCCGACCGCACCGTGGCTCCGTCCGCGTCAACGCAGCCTTCGGCGGAGGCGAGCGCCTCGTCAGCCGACGCCGGCGACCCCGTCGAGACGAGCGTCTTCGACCTCGAGGTCGGGGACTGCTTCAGCGCCGAGGGCGATTCGGTGGAGACCGTCATGGTCGTCGACTGCGAGCAGTCGCACACGTACGAAGCCTTCTTCGTCTTCGACCACGAGGCTGGTCCCGACGAGGAATATCCCGGCGATGACGCGATGCTGGACTACGCCGACGATGCGTGCCAGCCGCCATTCGAAGAGTTCGTCGGCACGGACTACGAGAGCTCCATCTGGTACATCACGTCGGTCACGCCGTCGGCGGAGACCTGGGCGGACGGGGATCGCGAGATCATCTGCACGCTCGACCAGCAGGATGCGGATGGTGAGGCGATCGAGGTCACCGGGACCGCGGAGGGCTCGGCCGAGTAGCCGCTACTTCTCCGGGTAGAAGCCCACCACGGTGTAGTCATTGCCGCTTTCCGCGCCGATGTAGGTGCACGTCACCAGCTCCTCGGCCGCGAACCCCTGGCTGCCACGGGTCAGCGTCCCGCTCTCACCGAGCGGGGTGACGTACCAGATCTGCTTCCAGATGTAGAGCCCGCCGGTGTCGAGATGGAAGGCGGACGGGCCGCCGTTGAAGCTCGCCTCGTAGACGTTGCCGTCGTCGCAGGTGAGCGCGAAGTGGAGCGTCTGGTCGTTGTCGGGCGCGGCGGCCGCCGGAGCCGCGGCCAGCGCCGCCAGCGATGCCGGCGAGCATCGCGTAACGGAGGGATCGGCGCATGGAGCTCTCCTCTGTGGGTTCGGGTTCACCGTGCCCGCCGCAGGTTCCGTGCCGTTCGGTTGCGCCGATTCGGGGCATCCTTCGTCGTTAGTTGCGCTGGAGCGCAAACAGCGTGAAGTGGTCTCGTCGCGACGACGACGGCGCCACGACTACGGTATGATCGCTACCCGAGTAGACCAAAGGCGAACCTACTCGCGCGCGGCCCCACACCGACAGCTTCCGCCGCCCGCTCGAGCCACCACGAGGTGCGAGGAAGACCGATGCCGAAGTATGTCTTCGTCACGGGCGGTGTTACGAGCTCCCTCGGCAAGGGCATCACGGCGGCCAGCATCGGGCGCATCCTCAAGGCTCGCGGCGTTCCGGTCAGCATCCTGAAGCTCGACCCGTACATCAACATCGACCCCGGCACGATGTCCCCCTACCAGCACGGCGAAGTCTTCGTGACCGATGACGGCGCCGAGACCGACCTTGACCTGGGCCACTACGAGCGCTTCATCGACGAGAACCTCTCGCAGGCATCGAACGTCACCACGGGGCGCATCTACCAGAGCGTGATCGCCAAGGAGCGTCGCGGCGACTACCTCGGCGGCACCGTCCAGGTGATCCCGCACATCACGAACGAGATCAAGGAACGGATCGCGCGCGTCGCGCGCGAGGGGACCGGCTCCGTGGCGACCAGCGGCCTCGCCGCGCACGGCGTCGTGATCGTCGAGGTCGGCGGCACGGTCGGCGACATCGAGTCGCTGCCCTTCCTCGAGGCGATCCGCCAGATGCGCAAGGACGTCGGGCGCCGCAACGTGCTGTACGTCCACGTCACGTGGCTGCCCGAGATCGGCGCCACCGGCGAGCTGAAGACGAAGCCGACGCAGCACTCGGTCAAGGAGCTGCGCGGCATCGGTATCCAGCCGGACGTGATCATCCTGCGCAGCGATGAGCCGATCGACGACGAGCTCCTCGACAAGGTCAGCCTCTTCACCGATGTCGACGTCCACGCGGTCATTCCTCTCAAGACCGCCAAGAGCATCTACGAGGTCCCGATCCAGCTCGAGCGCGCCGGGCTCGGCAAGCTGGTGGCGCGTGAGCTCGAGCTGCCCGGGGGCGAGCCGGATCTTGCCGAGTGGCAGGAGCTGGTGAGCCGGATCCGGGCGCCGCGCCCCGAGATCGAGATCGCGATCGTCGGCAAGTACACCGAGCTGCCCGACGCCTACATCAGCGTCACCGAGGCGCTCAAGCACGCCGCCCTTCATCACAACGTCGAGGTCAAGGTGCGCTGGATCCGCAGCGAGCACCTCGAGCGGGTCGAGCCGGAGCAGGTTGACAAGGAGCTTGCCGGTGTCACCGGCGTGCTGGTGCCGGGCGGCTTCGGCTACCGCGGCGTCGAGGGAAAGATCCGCGCCATCCGCTGGGCGCGCACCAACGGCGTCCCGTTCCTCGGGCTCTGCCTCGGCCTCCAGTGCGCCGTCATCGAGTTCGCCCGGGAGGCGCTCGGGACCGATGATGCCAACTCGAGCGAGTTCAACGTCTTCACCGAGCACCCGGTCATCGACCTCATGCCCGACCAGGCCGACGTCACCGACAAGGGCGGCACGATGCGACTCGGGCTCTATCCGGCACGCCTCGAGGAGGGCTCGAAGGTGCGCGACGGCGTACGGCGCCGAGATCGCCTACGAGCGGCACCGCCACCGATTCGAGGTGAACAACGCCTACCGCGACCGGCTGTCCGATGCCGGGATGGCCTTCAGCGGCGTCTCGCCGGATGGCCGCCTGGTCGAGTACGTCGAGCTCCGCGACCACCCGTGGTTCGTGGCGACCCAGGCCCACCCGGAGCTGAAGAGCCGTCCGAACCGTCCGCACCCGCTCTTCCGCGACTTCGTCGGGGCCGCCGCCGAGCGGATGGTCCCCGTAGCACGGCCGCGACGGGTCGCGTCGCGCGCCGCCGCATCCGCCGAGCGTCGAGGATGAGCATCCGCTCCCCACGCCGATCCCGCACGCCGGCCCTGCGTCTCGAGGTGCCGGAGCTCGACGCGGCGATCGCGGCCGCCGAGCGCAGCGCGATCGTCGTCTGGCGCGGGGAGCGCATCGCCGTTCGAGATGGTCCCGGCGCGCATCGCGCGGACCGACGGCCGCCTCGAGCGCGACGGCCTCTATGCGGGCTGGATCGATGCGCTGGAGGCATTGAACCCGCTCTACCGGGAGCGCCACGCGGCCTGGCGCGAGCGGGCCGGCGCGGGCGGTACGGATGACCTTGCCGCGGCGGTGGCGGTCGGGATCGACATCGAGGCGCTTGCCCTCGATCTCGAGCGGCTCGCGATCCTGTCGGAGACGGTCTACTACTCGGCACTGCGGCGGTACCTCGCACTGATCGAGATCGAGCAGGGCGATGCCACCATCGCGGACCTCTGGCATGTCGAGCGCGGCGCCTCGTGGTCGCAATGGTTCGGCGAGCGCGACGTCAATCTCGCCGCGGCGGAAGCCGGGCGGGATGCGAGCGGGACCGTCCATGGCGAGGGCTGGCGATCCGGCGAGTCCGGGCTGGCTGGCTCCGAAGCGTCGACTACCGCGCCGGCCGCCGCCATCGCCGAGCTGTACGGCTCGCTCGTCGGCGACCCGAGCTGGCTGCGACACGCGCTCCACATGGCGCCGGACGAGATCGCTCCGTTCGCCGACTTCGTCGCCTTCGTGCGCCTCCGACGGCTGCGCCATGCGTTGAGCGTGGTGCAGTACGAGATGCGCCTGTACCGGACCGATGACGAATCGATGCAGCGCGCCTACTACAGCGGCATCGTCGGCCACATGATCGGCGCCAGCGTTCCGGAGGCGGCGTTCCTTCGCGACGCCGGGACTCCGTTCTCATCGGCCACCGATCTGCGGCGGGCCATGCTCGCCGGGGCGATCGGCGAGCGACTCGAGAGCCGCTTCGGGACCGAGTGGTGGGCCAACGATGAGGCGCGGAGGCTGACGGGCGAGCTCGGCGACGCGACGAGCAGCGAGGACGTGCTTGCGCAACTCGGGTATGATGATCTCGACTGGAGACCCGTTCTGCGTCAGATCCGGACGCGGCTCATCGGCGAGATGAGCGGATACGGGGGCCCCAACATCACCACCCGTGCCGGGACCCGCAAGGTCTAGCTGTTTGACCGCACGCGATCCCGAGCACCAGCCCACGACTCCCGTCGTGACCACGACCCCAACGCTTCACCCGAACCCATGATCGCGGATCGAGGGTGGTGCGGCGGGGCGGCTCCCCGAGAAGCTCATCGAGGTCAGGTCCTACACATGATGCACAGCTGGCAGGCGAGACGACCATGAACGACGACGCGCGACCGCAACAGCAGCGTCGCCGCTCGCGACGCCGCCAGGACTCCGCTCCCCGCCGACCGCCACAGCGCGGCTTCAGCCCGCGCCGGCGCAACGACTACGCGTCCGGCCAGTACTCGTCCATCTTCACCGGCCCCTTCCCGTCCGACGCGGACGACGATGCCGGCCTGAACCTGGCCGATCTCCAGGCGAAGCCGATCGAGGAGCTGCGCGAGCTCGCGGCGGAGCACGAGATCGAGGGCTCCGAGCAGCTCGAGCATTCGGACCTGGTCCTGAAGCTGCTCGACGTCGTGCCGCTCGCCCCGTCGCAGCCCCGGGAGCGCAACGGCGAGCCGGGCCTGGCCGAGGGCATCCTCGAGATCGTCGACGAGGGCTTCGGCTTCCTGCGCGTCAACGGCGTCATGCCATCGGCGCAGGACATCTACGTCAGCACCTCCCAGGTTCGTCGCTTCGGCCTGCGGACCGGTGACCGGGTCACCGGCCAGACGCGACCGCCCAAGGACCAGGAGAAGTACTGGGGCATGCTGCGGGTCGACACCGTCAACGGGGTCGAGCCGGAGGTCGCCAAGCGCCGCCCGTCGTTCGATGCGCTGGTGCCGGTCTTCCCGGACGAGATGTTCGACCTCGAGACGGACCAGAAGAACCTGACGCAGCGCCTCATCAACCTGATCAGCCCGGTCGGCCAGGGGCAGCGCGGACTGATCCTGTCGCCGGCCAAGGCCGGCAAGACGACCGTCCTCAAGCACATCGCCGCCGGCATCACCGAGAATCATCCGGAGGCCCTCCTCATGGTCGCGCTCATCGGCGAGCGCCCCGAGGAGGTCACCGACATGCAGCGCAACGTCGAAGGCGAGATCTACTCGTCCACCTTCGACGAGCCGACCGAGAACCACACCCGCGTGGCGGAGATGTGCCTCGAGATCGCCAAGCGCCAGGTCGAGACCGGCCGCGACGTCGTGATCCTGCTCGACTCGATCACGCGGCTGGCGCGCGCCTACAACCTGGCCCTGCCGGCATCGGGCAAGACCCTCTCCGGCGGCGTGGATCCGGTTGCCCTCTATCCGCCGAAGCGATTCTTCGGCGCCGCGCGCAACATCGAGCACGGTGGCTCGCTGACGATCATCGCCACCTGCCTGGTCGACACCGGCATCCGCATGGACGACGTGATCTACGAGGAGTTCAAGGGCACCGGCAACATGGAGCTGGTGCTCGACCGGAAGCTCTCCGAGAAGCGCATCTTCCCGGCCATCGACGTCCTCCGCTCCGGCACGCGGCGCGAGGAGCTGCTCCTCGACGAGAACGAGCTGCGCATGGTGTGGACGATGCGGCGCATGCTGAGCGCGGTCGGGCCGAACGAGGGCATCGAGCTGCTCATGCAGCGCCTGGGCAAGACGGCGAACAACGCCGAGTTCCTCGTCTCGCTGTCCAAGAGCGTCGAGGCCTCCGAGCGCTCGTAGCTTCGGTCCCAGCGTCCCCGTGAGTCGCCGTCCCGCCCGCATCGCATCGGGTCTGCTGGCCCTCGTGCTCGCTGCCTGCGGGACCGGCACGGTCAGCCCGAGCCCCGACGCTTCCACGGCCCCATCCGAGGCGAGCGCTGCCAGCTCGCCGAGCGACGGCCCCGAACCGGGCGCCGTCGAGCCGGCGCCGGGCTCGGACAGCGGCGTCTACGCACCGAATCCGGGCGCGATCGTGGTGGCCATCGACCCCGGCCACGGCGGCTGCCTCGACTGGGGCGTGCCCGACCCGTCCGAGCGTGGCCCGGAGCTGGCCGAGAAGACGCTGACGCTGGCCATCGCGCAGCGCCTGCGCGACCTGCTGGTCGACGAAGGGATCGGCGTGCTCATGATCCGCGACGCGGACGAGGCGCTCGCCGGCGACGACTACCCGCCGCTCAGCTGCGAGGGTCCACCCTTTCGCGACGTGAACGGCGACGGCGTTGCGGGCTTCGGCCCGGACGTGCCGGAGGCGACGCGCACGCGCGACGAGCTCCAGGCTCGCCTCGACCTCGCCAACCTCGCCGGCGCCGATGCGCTCGTCAGCATCCACATCAACTCGCCGAGCGAAGGCGGCGAACAGGTCGAGATCGCCTTCAGCGAGACCTTCTACACCGATGAGACACCATGGGGTGTCGACCGAGACGGCGCGCCTTGCCGCCGCCATCCAGGCCGGCGTGACTGCTCACCTCGACACCGTCGCGGACTATGACCGCGGCGACCGCGGCATCACCGCGCACAACTTCTTCATGGTCGCCCCGACGCTCTTCGAGCCGACCGATGAGCGCCCGGATCCATTCAAGCAGCCCACCCGCGGTGGGCTGATGCCGGTCGTGCTGTCCGAGGTCGGGTCGATCACGCTCCGCAGCGAGCACGACCTGCTCGCGTCGCCCGATGGCCAGCAGGCGGTCGCCGAAGGGCTGCTCGACGGCATCGCCGGCTTCTTCGGCGAGCGCGAGCTGGCGGCGCGCATCGGCCTCGCCGATGAGCCGGTCGGCCAGGCACCGCAGCCGGTTGCGGGCGACGGCCCGATCGTCTGGGCGCCGGTCGCTCCCGACGGACCGCTCGCCTTGCGCCTGACCAACACCGGCACCGTCGCGTGGCCGCCGGGCCTGGCGCTGGTGGCGGGCTGGACCGCATCGGACCAGCCGTACCTGGCGAAGGCGCCCGACGAGCTGGAGCCGCTCGAGCTGGAGATTCCCGCGCTCGCACCCGGCGAGTCGGTCGTCGTTTCCGCGGAGTTGCCGCCGCCACCACCCGGCGCTCGCGCGTTGGCATGGATCTCGCTGGGGGATGAGGCAACAACGCTCGCGGACCTCGGGTGCCCCCCATTGCAGCTGGCCAGCCAGCCATGACCGAAACGGACCGCACCGCTCCGCACGACCCGGTAGTACCGGTCGGCCGTGCGCATATGGCCTTGCCCGTCTTGGCGGCCGCTGCTACCATGCCTAGGCACACGACCGGCCGTTCGGCCTCGGGGGGAGCGACCTTCGGATCGGACCGAACGGCGGATCGTGCAGCAGCGATGACTCGATTATCCGTAGGCGGAGTTGGACTTTCTATTGCCTAAATTGAGACGGCTTTACCGCCGCTTCACCGAAAGCCACCTGCCGACCAGGGTCGTTGCCCACCTCTCCGTCGTCAGCCTCGTCGCACTCGCTTCCGCCGCGGGCATCGCCCAGGCGCAGGGGAGCGGCTCGACCTCCACGGACACCCGTTCCGAGACCGGCTTCCCGTCGATTGTCGGCACCGTCCGTGCCGGAGGCGCCGAGTCCGCCATCTCCACTCCGTCCACCTACAGCCTGACCGCCGTTCCCGACGATCTCGCTCCAGATCGATCGCGGCGCCACCGCGCAGCTGCCGGCTGCCGAGCCCCTCCCGACGCCGGTCGCCATCGATCCCAACGCCACCCCGCTCCCCGCCCCGAGCGGCATCGGTGGCGTCACCTCCGGTCTCACATCCCGCGGCGCGGTCCCGGCGCCCGCCGCCGGGCGGCTCCTGTGGCCCGTCCCGGGCGGCTCGATCAGCCAGTACTTCCACGCCGGACACCTCGCCGTCGACATCGCCGCGCCGTACGGCTCCCAGGTCGTGGCCGCCCAGTCCGGGATCGTGACCTCGGCCGGATGGCGAAACAACGGCGGCGGCAACGTGATCGAGATCGACCACGGCAACGGCCTGACGACCGTCTACAACCACCTCGGCTCGATCTGGGTCAGCCCGGGCGCGTACGTCGCCGCCGGCCAGGGGATCGGCGGGGTCGGGTGCACCGGCATGTGCACCGGGCCGCACGTTCACTTCGAAGTGATCGTGAACGGAATCATCGACAACCCGATGCGATACTTCTAGCCTCGCCGCTCCGACCGAGGCTCCACGCCGGCGTCCGACGCCGGCGTTGCTATGCTCGTCGCCGTGTTCGCTGACCGCGCTCGCATCCTCGTCTCTGCCGGGACCGGCGGCGACGGCGCCTCGACCTTCCGCCGCGAGGCGCACGTCCCGCGCGGCGGGCCGGACGGCGGCGACGGCGGCCGCGGCGGGAGCGTGATCCTGGTCGTGGAGGCGGGGATGACCACGCTCGGCGACTTCAAGCGCAAGCGCCTCTTTCGCGCCGCCGCCAGGTGGCCGCGGCATGGGTCGCCGCGCACATGGCAAGAACGCTCCGGACGTCACGATTCGCGTGCCGCCCGGAACGGTGGTTCGGGCACATCCCGGAGGGGAGTTCCTCGGCGAGCTGATGGAGGCCGACGCACGGCTGGTGGTCGCTCGCGGCGGCCGCGGCGGGCGCGGCAACGTGCACTTCGCCAGCGCGACGCACCGCGCGCCGAAGCACGCCGAGAAGGGCACTCCGGGCGCCGAGCTGTGGGTGGAGCTGGAGCTCAAGCTGATCGCCGACATCGGCCTCGTCGGTGCGCCGAACGCCGGCAAGTCGACCCTGCTGGCCGCACTGACCGAGGCCCGCCCCGAGGTCGGCGCCTACCCGTTCACCACCATCACGCCCAACCTCGGCGTCATGGCCCTCGACGAGGACCACACCGCCGTGATCGCGGACGTGCCCGGGCTGATCGAGGGCGCGCACGAGGGTCGCGGACTCGGCCACCACTTCCTCCGGCACGTCGAGCGCACGCGGGTCATCGTCGGCGTCATCGACGGCGCGGCGCGCGAGCCGCTCGAGGAGTGGCGCGCGGTCGCCGACGAGCTCCGCCTTCACGACCCGGCGCTGATGGAGCGCCCGATGCCGCTCGTCGTCACCAAGCTCGACCTGCCCGAGGTGCGCGAGCGCTGGCCGGAGCTGCGGGCGGCACTGGCGGCCGACGGCATCGAGCCGCTGGCCGTCAGCGCGCACGACGGCACCGGCCTCGAGGAGCTCCGCGCCAGCGCTCGCCGGCGCGCTGGCCGAGGCAGCCATGGCCGAGGAGGCCCGCCCGGCCGACGAGGAGATGCGGGTCCATCGCTTCGATCCGCTGGAGGAGGGCTGGGAGGTGGTCGCCGAGGGCGAAGGCTTCCGCGTGCGAGGTCGCCGCATCGAGCTGCCAGGCAGCCCGCACCGACTTCGAGAACGAGGAGTCGCGCGACCGGTTCTGGCGCCTGCTCGAGCGGCTGGGCATCGATCTCGAGCTGCGTCGCAAGGGCGCCGGGCGAGGGAACGACCGTCCACATCGGTCCGATCGAGCTCGACTGGGGCGACGAGGATTGAGCACGACCATGCTGATGGCGCCGCGCGCGGCAACCCAGCCACGGGTCGCGCGACCGGCGCCCGACGAGGCCCCGCGACGCATCGGCGTGCTCGGCGGCACCTTCGACCCGCCGCATGTCGGGCATCTCTGGCTGGCGGCCCTGGCAGCCGACGTCCTCGACCTCGACCGAGTCCTCTTCATGCCGGCCGCCCAGCCGCCGCACAAGGGCGGGCGCCTCATCTCGAAGGGGACCGATCGGCTGCTGATGACGCGCCTCGCGATCCACACCGATCCCACCTTCGAGCTGAGCGCGCTCGAGATGGAGCGGCCGGGACCGTCCTACACCATCGACAGCGTCGTCGAGCTGAAGCGGCTCTATCCGGATGCGGAGCTGTTCCTGGTGATGGCTGCCGACTCGCTGGCGCAGATCGACACCTGGCGCGAGCCGGATCGGCTGCTCGACGAGATCGAGTGGGCGGTCGGGCCCCGGGTCGGGCAGCGCAGCTGCCGGATCGGTCGGCGCTGGAGGATCGATTCGGCGATCGGGCGTCGCGCATCCACCTGCTCACCGGTCCGTCGCTCGACGTCAGCAGCTCCGAGGTCCGGCGACGGGTGGCGGCCGGGCACACCATCCGCTACCTTGTGCCGCGCGAGGTGGAGGAGCTCATCATCGATCGAAAGCTGTACCGGCGTGGCTGACGAAGCCGCTGAAGCGAAGACCCTGGAGGATCGTGTCGAGATCCCCGCCGAAGCCGCCGAGCTGGCGCATCGGATCGTGGAGATCGCGTCCGACAAGAAGGGCAACGACATCGTCATGCTGCGCACCGCCGAGCTGACGAGCATGGCCGACTTCTTCGTCATCGCCTCCGGCCGCAGCGATCGCCAGGTCTCGGCCCTGTCCGGCGCCATCGTCGATGAGCTGCGCCGCGACGGGATCCGCCCGCTCGGCATCGAGGGCCGCGCCTCCGCACGCTGGGTGCTCCTCGACTTCGGCTCGGTGATCGTCCACGTCTTCGCCCCCGAGGAGCGCGAGTACTACGGCCTCGAGCGCCTGTGGGGCAAGGCCGTCCAGGTCGTCCGCATCGTCTGAGCATCCCAGCCGGGAGTACCACTCCGGTTCCGGGGGCATGGCCCATCGGTCCCATTGAGAGGACGTGCCGCGCTTCGCATGCTCGGCACATGACCGAGCGCACCCGTCGTTCACGACCGATCGAGACCTGCCGCTTCTGCAGCGGCCCTCTCATGACGAGCGTGTTCGACACCGTCTTCCGCGATCCCGAGGCCGATGAGCGACTCTTCTTCGCCATCCCCGGGGCGCTGTGCGTGCCCTGCCGCCAGCTCTACGTCGACCAGCAGCTGATCGGCATCCTGGGCCTCGACGGCGCGCGCTGCACGTTTGCGATCGAGTCCGACCGCGTCCTCCAGACCGGTCACGCCGGGCAGGCTCCCGCCGCCTAGCGCCTCGCGGCGAGCAGGTGCTCGCCCAGCCACGCGACCAGCGCCGGCTCCTCGTCCATCACGTTCGTCTTGATCGCCAGGTCCGCCTCGAACAGGCCGGTCAGCATGGCGTCCAGCTCCTCGCCCCGATACCGCCGCGCCGCTTCCACGATGCGTTCCGCCATGCGCGCGTTTCCGCGCCCGACCCTGCGCGCGATCTCGGTCGGTGACGTCTTCGACGCCACCAGGTCCCGCGCGACGATGAGGTCGGAGACCCGGCCCGCCAGCGAGGCGAGGATGCGCAGTCCGGGCTGACCCTCGTCCAGCGCCCGGCGCAACGCCTCCGCCGCGGCTGCCGGCTCGCGGCGGTCGATCGCATTGGTGATGGCAAAGACCGATGCCGGCCGCGTGTCGGCCGTCAGCGCCTCGACGTCCTCGACCTCGATCGACCGCTCACCCGCGTAGGTCGCCAGCTTGCGCAGCTCCGAGTCCGCGATGCGCGTCATCTCGCCGCGCTCGACGTCGGTCTCCCAGATCTGGCCGCCGATCCGCTCCGCCAGCACGTGGGCCGCGCGCATCTCGATCTTCACCCCGATGCGCGGCGCGTGACCCACGATCCAGGCACGCAGCTCGCCGCGTCGCGGGGCGCCGTGCTCCTCGATCCGCCCGCCGCGCTCCTTGACCGCCTCGGCCAGCCGCTTGAGCAGGGCCGGCGGCTTGGTGATGTCGCGCGACGGCCGCTCCTCGACCAGCGCCAGCGCCGATCCGTCGGGCAGGTCGCGCACCAGCGCCAGCAGCCGATCGGTCGCGGAGGTCGACCTCCCGGCGGCCTTCAACGGCTGGCGCAGCACGGCGAGATGGACGCCGAACATGCTCATCGTGCCGGCCTCGAGCCGCGCCCGGTCGATCGCCGCCTCGTCCGGCGTGGCGCCCGGCACGATCTCGACGCGATCGGTCGCGTCCACCTCGGCGGCGAACTCGCGCAGCGCGGCGTCGAGCCCGAACCCGTCGTCGCCGTGGAGCAGCAGCAGCGGCGTGCTCACGCGCCGGCCTGCCACGCCGCCCGCAGGCGAGCGACCAGGTCGTCGAGCGTCAGGCCCGCCACCTCGGCAAGGTCGGCCTCGAGCGCATGGGCAGGTCGCCGGGCGACCTCGATCTGCTCGGCGTATTCGGGATGTCGGAGCTTCATGTCGTCCAGCCGCTCGTCGACGGTCACGAACTCCTGCGCCACATGCCGGTCGGCAACGGCCACCAGGACCGATGGCCAGCCGCGCGGGAATCGGTCGTCGTCGAGCAGGCAGTTGACGGGATGGGAGGCGACCGGCATGGCGAGCTCGGGGTAGCCCGCCGCCTCGAGCCGGAGCGCGCCGACGATCCCGTGCTCGCCGCCGGACCGCCGGACCTCGACCTTGTCGATGTCGTGCAGGAGCGCCGCCGCCTCGACCAGCGCGCCGTCGATCGGGATCTGCGCCTCGGCCAGGAGGGCGGCGCCGGCCACGGCCACGCGGGCGACGCCCTCGGAATGGACCACGATGCCGTCGGGCAGGCCCGGCTCGTCGAGCAGGCGCCGAGCGGTGGATCGGTCGGGGATGGCCATGGGCCGATGCTAGCCGCGGGCCCGGTCCCGTGCACCGCGCGCGACGCGCTCCAGCCGGCATCCGTCCTGACCCGGTACGACCGCCCATCGGTGACGAGCTCGACGTCGCCGTCGAGATCGGTGCGGAACACGGCAACGCCAGCTCGGGCGGCGAATGTCGCCAGGGTCTCGGGCGCGGGATGCCCGTACTCGTTGCCCTCGCCGACCGAGATGACCGCCACCGCCGGTCTCGTCGCATCCAGGAACCCGGGCGTGCTCGACGAGGTCGAGCCGTGGTGCCCGACCTTCAGCACGTCCACGGCTGGCAGGAGCCGACGTTCAATCAGCATCGCCTCGACTGGTGCCTCGGCGTCGCCGGTCAGCAGGGCCGCGAAGCCGCCGAGCCGGACGACCATGACCACCGATCCGTTGTTGATGTCGCCCTCCGGCAGGGGCGCCGCGGCATCGGCATCGGTCGGGTAGAGGATCTCGACCGACGTGGTCGCGTCGAGCCGGAGGTGCTGCCCGGCGCGTGCGAGCGCAACGCCAACGTCCGCCTCGGCGGCATCGGTGAGAAGGCGCTCATACGCCGGATTCTCGAACGGCGATGCCGCCGTGCAGCACGGCTCCGACGTGGAATCGATCGAGGACGTCGACCAGCCCGGCGACGTGATCCTGGTGCGGGTGCGTCAGAACGAGCAGGTCGATGCGACGGGCGAAGAACGGGAGGTTGGCGCCCAGCCGGCGGAGGGTGAGCTCCGGGTCCGGCCCGCCGTCGACCAGCATCGTCGCGCCGCTCGGAGCCTCGACGAGGATCGCGTCGCCCTGCCCGATGTCGAGCACGGTCAGGTGCATCCGCCCGTCGGGGCGCGACGCAACGGTGATCACGAGCAGGACGGTCACGAGGGCGGCAGCGATCGGCGCCGGGCGGAGCAGGCGATGGGCCAGGCTCGCACCGGCGCTCGCCGTGCGGTTCGTCCGGCGGTCGCTCATCGGTGCGGGATTGGCCCAGCGCCCAGCTGGCAAGGCCGAGGATCGGGAGCCACGCGACCGCGATCGGCGCGGGGAGCGAGACATCGACGGCCGCGTACGGGAGCGAGGCCACGGCCGTCCCGAGGCTGACGATCACGCGGAGGACGAGCCAGGCCGCGCCGCCCGCCAGCCACGCCAACCCGTCGCCGATGCCGGGGAGGTGCACCGCGGCGTCGAGCATTCCCGCCAGCGAGGCAAGTGCGCTGAACAGCATGGCGACCGGCACGAACGGCACGACCAGCACGTTGGCCAATGGCGCCACGATGGAGAGGCGCTCGAAGTTGACCAGGATCACTGGCAGCGTCGTGAGCTGGGCTGCCAGGGTCAGCGCAACCGGCTCGCGGATCCAGGCGGGCAACGCCGGCAGCCGCCGCTCGACGCCTGCCCCGAACCAGATGAGGCCGGCGGTGGCGAGCAGCGACAGCTGGAACCCGACGTCCCAGAGCACGGCGGGCGCGACCAGCAACATGATCAGGGCTGCCAGTCCCAGCGCCGATGCCGCGTGTGCCCGCGAGCCGCCAAGGCGCGCGACGAGCATTGCGCCCGCCATCAGCGCCGCGCGGACGACCGAAGGGCTCGCCCCGGTGAGCACGACGTAGAGACCCACGACGGTGGCTGCCACCAGCGCGGTCGTCCATCGGCCGCCCGGGCGTCGCTCGAGCGGGCGGGCCATCGCCGCCACCAGTGCGGCCACGATGGCGATGTTCCAGCCCGAGATGGCGACGACGTGCGTCAGCCCGGCCGTCGCAAACGCGTCGTTGATCTCGGGAGCGATCGACGCCCGAACGCCGAGCAGGATCCCGGCACCCAGGGCGGCCTCCGGTTCGGGCACGATCGCGTTGAGCCCGTGGAGCAGTGCGCTTCGGCTCCCGGAAAGGATCGCAGCCGGCCCCGTTGCCGCCTCGACGAGCTCCGCGCTCCTTGGGCGCCCGATCGCTCCGACGCCCTGCCGCGCCAGGTACTCGCGGTACGCGAAGCCGTCGAAGTCCTCGGGCAGCTCGACGCTCGTCCGTACCCGCAGGCGATCCCCGCTGCGGGCGTCGATGCCACGCGGCATCCAGACCAACAGTCGATCGGCCAGCGCCATTGGCCTGCCGTCGACGGCAGTCATCAGGTCGCCGAGGACGAGCTGGATCCGATCCTCTCGCGGCCGCGGATCGTCCACGACCCTGCCGACGAGCTCGTGTTCCTCGCCGTCGACGAGGCGGGCGACCGAGCGCAGCTCCGCTGCTCGAGACGGATCAGTGCTCGCCTGGCGCCAGGCGCCAACGGCGGCGAATGCAACGACGACACCGATCAGAAGCAGGCCGCCGCCAGGCAGCGACCTCGGACCGATCAGCGTGCCCGCGGCCAGCAGCCCAACCGCTGTCGCGAGAAGCAGCGCGAGCGAGGGGGTGATGGCGAGATCGGCGGACAGGATCCCCGCGGCGGCGCCCGCCAACGCGAGCGGAAGGGCGAATCGACCGATGCCCACCGTCAGCCGGCGGTGGCGACGCCCTGGATGTCCTCCAGCTGGCCTCGGTTGATCACGCCGCGCTGGACCGCGTCGTCGAGCGACGCGAACGGCTGCTCCTGGCGCGCCGCCACGATCTTCTGAACGGTGACCGGCCCGATCCCCGGCAGCGCCTCGAGCTCCTCGGGCGTCGCCGTGTTCAGGTTGACCATGCCGCCGCCACCACCCGTGACGGCCGCGCCGGAGGCTGTGGGGCCGCCGCCGGCCACCTGCGACTCGCCGACGCGTGGCACCCGGACCTGCTCCCCGTCCCCGAGTGCCTGCGCGAGGTTGATGGTCGCCGCCGCGGCCGCCAGGTCCGCATCCGAGGCGTAGCCGCCTGCCGCGGCGACCGCATCCGCAATGCGGGATCCGGCGGGCAGCAGTCGGACCCCGGGCTCGACGACCGCACCCTGGACGTCGACCACCATCGTTTCGCTCGCGGCATCGGAGGCGACCGGCGCGCTGGCGACCGGAGTCGGCAGCGCCAGGGCTCCGGCAGCGAGGTCCTGCGAGCCATCCTCGATCGGCGTCAGGGCCAGCCATGCGGCCGCGACGGCGAGGATGAGGGCACCGCCACCGGCCGCGATCATGATCCGGTCGGATCGAGCCACGTTCGAAGCCTCCGCGCGGGAGGCGAGGTGGGGGACGGGGAGCAGCTGCGTCCGAAGCCCGGCGTCCGGGCACTCGACGCCGGGACATCGGAAGCAGGGGAGCAGGCTACGCGCCGACCGTTATCGGCCCGTTACCGGTCGGTTATCGCCTGGACGTGCCTTGACCGGCGCCAGCTCAGCCCTTCGGCGTCACCACGTTGACGAGCTTGCCGGGGACCTGGATGACCCGCATCGGCGCACGTCCGCTCAGGTAGCGCTGGACATGCACCGACGCCAGCGCCATCTGCTCGATCTCCTCCGGCGGCGTGTCGACGGTCACGACCAACCGGTCGCGCAGCTTGCCGTCGACCTGCACCGGCAGCTCGATCGTGTCGGAGGCGGCCAGCGCCGGATCCGCCACCGGCCAGGGCTGCTGGTGGACGCTGTAGGGGTGGCCGCGGACCTCCCAGAGCTCCTCCGCGATGTGCGGCGCGACCGGCGCCAGCAGCAGCAGCAGCGTGTCGACCGCATCGGCGTATGCCTGGTGGCCGCCGTGACCGGCCTCGCGAGCGCGGATGATCGCGTTGGTCAGCTCCATCAGCTTGGAGATGGCCGTGTTGAAGTGGAGCGCCTCGTAGTCCTCGCCGACGGCCGCGATGGTGGTGTGCGTCGCGCGTCGCAGCGCGCGCTCCATCTCCTCGGGGTCGCCCGGCACCTCGACGGTCCGACTGCTGCCCCTGTCCGGCTGGGCGGTGCCCCACACCCGGCCCAGCCAGCGATGGATGCCCTCGATGCCCGACGGGTTCCACGGGCCGCCCTGGTCCCACGGCCCGATGAACATCAGGAACGCGCGGACCGTGTCCGCCCCGTAGCGATCCGCCAGCTCGTCGGGAGCCTGCACGTTGCCGCGCGACTTGCTCATCCGGTTGTGATCGGCGCCGAGGATCTGGCCCTGGTTGCGCAGCTTCAGCGTCGGCTCGTCGATGCCGACCAATCCCAGGTCACGCAGCGCCTTGACGAAGAAGCGGAAGTACATCAGGTGCATGACGGCGTGCTCGGATCCGCCCGTGTACAGGTGGATCGGCAGCCACTCGTCGACCCTGGCGCGATCGAATGGGGCGTCGTCGTCATGCGGAGAGCAGTAGCGCAGGAAATACCAGCTCGAGTCGACGAAGGTGTCCATCGTGTCGGTCTCGCGTCGGGCGGCGGCGCCGCACACCGGACACTCGACGTGCAGGAACTCCGCGTGGGACTGCAGCGGACTGACGCCGGTCGGCGCGAAGTCGACGTCCAGCGGCAGCACCACCGGCAGCTGGTCCTCCGGCACCGGCTGGGCGCCGTGCTCGTCGCAGTAGATGATCGGGATCGGCGCGCCCCAGTAGCGCTGACGCCCCGCCACCCAGTCGCGCTGGCGGTAGGTCACGGCGGCCCGCCCATGCCCGCGCTCCTCCAGGGCCTGGGTGATCGCGCCGATCGCCTCCGATGCGGGCATGCCCGGTGAACTCGCCGGAGTCGATGAGCACCTCATCGGCGGTGTGCCCGACCAGTGCCTCGCCCTCCGGCAGCTGGCCGGAGTCGGGCGACGACCACGTAGCGGATCGGCAGGTCGAACTTCTTCGCGAACTCGTAGTCGCGCTCGTCGTGGGCGGGGACGGCCATGATCGCGCCGGTGCCGTAGCCGGGCAGGACGTAGTCGGCGATCCAGATCGGGATCCGCTCGTTCGTCATCGGGTTGATGGCGTAGGCGCCGATGAAGACGCCGGTCTTCTCGCGCTCGGTGTTCATGCGCTCGATCTCGGTCTCGCGCCGCGCGTCGGCGACGTAGGCCTCGACATCGGCCTTGCGATCGTCCGTGGTCAGGACCGAGACCAGCGGGTGCTCGGGCGCCAGGACCATGAAGGTGGCGCCGTACACCGTGTCGGGACGCGTGGTGAAGACGCGGATCGGCTCGACGTCGTCGGGCTCGGTGGGGAAGTCGATCTCGGCTCCCTCGGAACGGCCGATCCAGTTCGTCTGCATCGACTTGATCGGCTCGGGGTAGTCGAGGCCGTCGAAGTTCAGCAGCTCGTCGCTGTAGTTCGTGATGCGGAAGTACCACTGCTCGAGGTCGCGCTTGGTGACCTGCGTGTTGCAGCGCCAGCAGCGCCGATCCGGCCCAACGACCTGCTCCCGGGCCAGCACGACCTTGTCCTTCGGGCACCAGTCGACCGCGCCCATCGCCTTGTAGGCGAGCCCGGCCTCGTACAGCTTCAGGAACAGCCACTGCTGCCAGCGGTAGTACTCGGGGTCGCAGGTGACGACCTCGCGCGTCCAGTCGAAGCTGGCGCCCATGACGCCGCATCTGGCGCCGCATGGTGTCGATGTTCTGGTACGTCCACTTCGCCGGGTGGATGCCGCGGTCGATCGCGGCGTTCTCGGCGGGAAGTCCGAAGCCGTCGAAGCCCATCGGGAACATGACGTTGTAGCCCTGCATGCGGTGCATGCGGGCGACGATGTCCGGGCCGGTCATCGCGTACCAGTGGCCGATGTGGAGGTCGCCCGACGGGTACGGGTACATCGTCAGGTCGTAGCGCTTGGGGCGCGGGTCGTCATCGCGCGCGACGTACAGCTCGTCGGCCTCCCAGCGCTGGCGCCACTTCTCCTCGAACGAGGTCGGGTCGTATCGGCCGGCGCGCGGCGTGCGGGCCGGTGTCTCGGTGGTCACGCTGCGCTCCTCCTTGCAATCCAGCAATCGACGACGTAGGGCATCATCGGTCGTCACCCTCCGGGAACCAGGCCATGAGCACCTCGTCGCGGTACGTGTCGCCGGATCGGTATTGGCGCCGTCGGAGGCCCTCGCGGACGAAGCCGCGACGCTCGTAGACGGCGATGGCGCGCTCGTTGTCCGGGAAGACGCCGAGCGAGATCTTTCCCAGCCCGCGCTCACGCGCCCACGCCTGTGCGGCGGCGACCAGCTCGGTGCCGATCCCGACGTCCCGCCAGTCGATGGCGATGCAGATCGAGAGGACGCCGATGTGCTCCGTGGCGCGCCCGCGATCGACGCTGATCAGCACGTTGCCGACGATCTCACCGTCTGCCTCCGCCACCAGGGCCAGTGACTCCTCGGCCCGAATCAGCTCGCTGATCCAGAACGCCTCCGATGGCTCGCTGATGGCGCCGGGCGTGGTGATCAGCCAGCGGCCCTCGGTGCGAACGTCGGCGAACAGTCGGGCAAGCGCGCGCCCGTCCGTCGGACGCCCCGGACGCAGCGTCCAGCGCCGGCCGTCCCGGGCCGTCTTCGCCTCTCCGCTTCCCGTCTGGATCATCTGGCCATCTCCGGACAACAACGAACCCCTCCGTCGCCAGGACGAAGGGGCTCACATCTTCGCGGTACCACCTGAGCTTGACCGATGAAGGTTGGTGGAGCTGGGGGGACTCGAACCCCCGACCCCCTGCATGCCATGCAGGTGCTCTCCCAGCTGAGCTACAACCCCACGATCGGTCCACTCGTTGGCGCGCTATCGGGCGCCACCCGGCCGGACTCGTCGCCCGACTGCTCGACGGGTGAGTTCCGCGCTCCTCGAACGCCGGCTTGCACCGATTCCGGCTCGCTGTGAACGAGGCACCGCGCGTACTGATCCCGCGTCAACGCATCGGCCCGGAGGATATCACAGGGGTTTGCGCGGCCTCAATCGATTGCCGGCCCCCGCAGACGACGCCGCGGTCGACCGTAGGTGTTGAACGTCGGCACCGCCTCGTTTCGTTCGGTCTTGACGGACCATTGCAGATCTTGTTTAGTAGGAAGATCAACAATGTCAAGAACGGGGGACTCCTTCACATGCGGTCTCGACTGCCTATCGCCATGCTCGGCGTGCTCATTTCGCTCACCGCGTGCTCATCGCCAGGAGCAGCGCCGACGTCGGACTCGTCCGAGCTGGCGTCGGAGCCGGTGGAGCTGCGTCTCGGCTATTTCCCGAACGTCACGCATGCAACGGCGATCGTCGGCATTGATGAGGGGATCATCGAGGAGGCGCTCGAGCGACAACGTGACCCTCAAGACGCAATTCTTCAACGCGGGCACCGATGTGGTGGAGGCGATCTTCTCCGAGGCACTGGATGCCAGCTATATCGGGCCCAATCCGGCAATCAATGCATTCGCGCAGTCGGACGGACAGGCGATCCGCATCATCGCCGGCGCGGCCTCTGGTGGCGCATCACTCGTCGTGAGCGATGCGATCACGTCCGCAGACGACCTAGCCGGCACAAAGCTGGCGAGCCCGTCGCTGGGCAACACCCAGGACGTTGCGCTGCGCGCCTGGTTGTCGGACCAGGGTTATGCCACCGACCTCGAAGGCGGCGGCGACGTCTCGATCATGCCGCAGGCAAACGGCGATGCATTGCAAGCGTTCGTCCTCGGCGAGATCGACGGTGCCTGGGTCCCCGAGCCGTGGGCCACACGCATGGTCGAGGAGGGCAACGGCCACGTGCTCGTCGACGAGCGTGACCTTTGGCCAGATGGCGAGTTCGTCACCACGCATCTCATCGTCGCCACCTCGTTCCTCGAAGAGCACCCGGACATCGTGAAGCAGCTGTTGACGGGCCACGTGGCGGCAAACGCCTTCGTGAACGACGAGCCGGAACGTGCGCAGCAGATTGTCGCGGCTGCGATCCTTGAGCTCACGGATACCGAGCTCCCGGAAGGCACACTGGCCACCGCCTGGGAGAACCTCACCTTTACCGTCGACCCGATAGCCAGCTCGCTGGCTACCTCGGCCACCAACGCCACCGAGCTCGGCCTCCTCGATCCGGTGGATCTCGACGGCATCTATGACCTGACGCTGCTGAACGAGATCCTGGCCGAGTCCGGCGCGGACGAGATCCCCACGCCGTGACGAGTGAAGTCCGCGCCCTTCCATCGATGGATCCACCCGCACCGGCTCCGGTTGGTGCGGAAACCGCGATCAGCGTCGAAGGCGTTTACAAGGCGTACGGACCCGCAGGCAGCCACGTTCTTGCGCTGTCGGACCTGTCGCTCACCGTCGCAAAGGGTGAGTTCGTCTGCCTAGTTGGCGCCTCCGGCTGCGGCAAGAGCACGCTCCTCAACATCCTCGCGCGCCTGGACAAGGCACAGCTCGGAACGGTGAAGACCCGGGGTCGGGTCGCACTCCTGTTCCAGGAGGCAGCGCTCTTTCCGTGGCTCACGGTTGCTCAGAACATCGAGCTCGCGCTGCGGCTGTCTGGAGTTCCGCGCCGGGAACGCCAGTCGCGCACGCACGAGCTGCTGCATGTCGTTCAGCTCGAGGGCTGGGGTGACAAGCGCCCGCACGAGCTCTCCGGCGGTATGCGGCAACGGACCGCCGTCGCACGGGCTCTTGCCCAGGGTGCCGAGATCCTGCTGATGGACGAGCCGTTCGGTTCGCTCGACGCGATGACTCGCGACATCCTCCACGACGAACTGGAGAGGCTGTGGACCGCCGGGGGGTTCACCGTCCTGTTCGTCACGCATGACGTCCGCGAGGCGATCCGGCTGGGTGATCGAATCGCCATCCTGACCAGCCGGCCGGGCCAGGTGGCGGAAGAGCTCGCCATCGATCTGCCGCGGCCCCGATCCGTCGGCGACCCCGAAGTCGGGGCGCTTGCCGAGCGGATCACTTCACGGCTGCGCGAGGAGGTACTCCGTCATGCGGACGACTAGCATGTTCGGACGCCGCTCGCGCCAACAGCGCGAGCTCGCCGGCCTCGACAACCTCGAGCTTCCGCTCCAGCCGCGCCAGAGCCGCCTGCGCCGCCTGTGGAGCGGAGCTTGGCCCCAGTTCGCGGCCATCGGCATCGCATTGCTGATCTGGCAGATCGTCGTGCTCCTGGAGCTGAAGCCCGTCTGGGTTCTGCCAGGCCCCGTGGCCGTGCTTGGCGAGCTGTGGCATGACCTGACAAAGGACACTCGACTATTCGAGACAATCGCCACGACGATGCGCCGCGCGGCGTTCGGGTTCGGACTGGCGCTCATCATTGGATCCCTCATTGGCTTGGCGGTGACCCGCTGGAAGCTCCTGAGAACCGCCGTGGCGTCGCTGATCACCGGCCTGCAGACCATGCCGTCCATTGCGTGGTTTCCGCTCGCAATCCTGGTCTTCGGCCTAAACGAGCAGGCGATCCTTTTCGTGGTCGTGCTCGGTGCGGCTCCATCGGTGGCCAATGGCGTGATCCATGGCGTCGACCACATCCCGCGCATCCTTCTGAACGCTGGCCGGGTGCTCGGGGCTCGCAAGCTCGACAAGTACCGGTTCGTCATCCTGCCGGCGGCCCTTCCCTCGTTCGTCAGCGGGCTCAAGCAGGCGTGGTCCTTCGCCTGGCGGAGCCTGATGGCCGGTGAGCTGCTCGTGATCATCGCCGCACAGCCCGCCCTCGGTGTCCGGCTCCAGCTTCAGCGCGAAGTCTCGGACGCGACGGCACTGATAGGCACGATGATCGTCGTCCTCTCCGTCGGGATCATCGTGGACCTCGTGATCTTCGGCAGTATCGAGCGCCGGATTCGCGAGCGTCGGGGCCTGACCGCCGTGACCTGAGTCAGGCGCCGGGGTTCGATCGAGGTCGCTCCCGCGACTGGCTCGGCCGGCTGGTTCGCCTGATCCGCCCCAGGGATACCCAGGCATCCGGGGCGGACGCGAGCCTCCTGACCTCGGGAGGAAGCCGATCGTGGACGAGGTCGTCAACCGACGTCTCCTCGAGGATCTCCCGCAGGCTCGCACGAATGGCGATCCAGACATCCTGGAGGCGCTCCGCCGGCCCGGTGTACTCGATGGTCTCGGGACGGTCGCCGCGTACGTCGGACATTGGGCCGTCGACGGCTCGGATCACGTCGGCGAGGCTGATATCTGTCGCGGGCCGCGCGAGACGAAAACCACCGCCCGAACCTCGCTGGCTCTGCACAATGCCTGCATGCTTGAGAGTGAGGAGTACGCTCTCGAGGAACTCCATGGGAATGTGCTGGCGCGTGGCGATCACGTCGCGTTTGAGCCGTTCCTCGCGTTGCACCACGGCGAGCTCCGCAATGGCACGAAGCGCATAGTCGGCACGAGCGGAGACGCGCATGGGCTTGATTGTGCCACGCACCCGTCCTGCCGGTGATGTGAGGAGACGCACGAAGCGAGGCTGCTGCGAGGATACTTCAATCGACCGCTTGACACGAGTCCTATATTCACAATATGACTCGTATCGCAAAAGGTCGCGCGTACACGCAGCAGGCTTCGCGAGGAGCAGGCCGACGCGACACGGGCTCGCATCCTTGACGCGACCGGGCCGCTCATGGCCGCGGGCGTCGCCAGCCTCTCGATTCCCGCGGTGGCACGCGAGGCGGGCGTGTCGGTGCCGACGGTCTACCGCCACTTCGCCACGAAACAACAACTCATCGAGGCGATCTACCCGCACGTCATGCGGCGGGCCGCCATCAACCAACCGCCGCCCCCGCGCTCGATCTCCGAGCTTCAGGACGGTGTGCGCGAGTACCTCGCGCACCTGGATTCGCTCGACGACCAGGCGCGTGCGGCCATGGCGAGCGGGGCCGCGGACGAGGTGCGACGGGCCAGCATGCCGAATCGGGTGGCGGTGTTTCGCGCGGTTGCCGATTCGGTCGAGCCCAAGCTCGCGGACGCAGATCGCGACCGTCTCGCGCGTGTCCTCGTGGTCCTGACCCAGTCGTCGTCGCTGCGGATGTGGCATGACCATCTCGGCCTGTCGGTCGACGAGGTGGCCGAAGAGATCGACTGGCTGGTGAAGGCGGCCATCGCGGCCGCAACCGAGAGGAGTGGACGATGACGGTCGCAGGGGTTCGACGGCTCGCCGACGTACGCATGGCCGATGTCGCCGAGGTCGGCGGCAAGGCAGCCAGCCTCGGCGAGCTGCTGGCTTCGGGCGTCCGCGTGCCCGACGGGGTCGTCATCGCCGCTGACGCGGCCGACATGACGTCGGACGAACGACGCTGGCTGTCGGGCGCCGGGGCGTGGGACCTCGGCGCCGGGCCGTTCGCGGTCCGCTCGAGCGGGATCGCCGAGGATGGCGTCGAACGCTCATTTGCCGGCATGTACGAATCGGTGCTCAACGTGTCCGCGGATGACGTTCCCGCGGCGGTGGATCGCTGCCTCGCCAGCGCGTCCGCTGCCCGCGTCGCCGAGTACGAGGCTGCCGGTGGCGGCCGGATGGCCGTGATCGTCCAGCGGATGGTTGCGGCGGCCGCGGCCGGTGTGGCTCTCACCGCCGATCCGATCAACGGAGACCGAAGCACGTGCGTCGTGACCGCGGTCCGTGGTCTGGGCGAGCGGCTGGTGTCCGGCGAAGCACAGGGCGACGAGTGGGTCGTTGGTGAACGTGGCGCCACAGCTCGCCGTCAGCCCGAGCACGCCATCGATCGCCACCAGGCCGTGGCGATTGCCACCGAGGCGCGTCGCATCGCGGCTGCCCGCGGGACGCCGCAGGACATCGAGTGGGCGATCGACGGCGACGGCACGCTGTGGATCGTCCAGGCCAGGCCGATGACGGCGCTGCCACCCGAGGTGTCGTGGGCATCGCCGGCGCCGGGCGCCTACACCCGGATGCTCCGATTCGGCGAATGGATCGGTGAGCCGGTCACTCCGCTCTTCGAGTCGTGGCTGCTGACGGGCATGGAGGACCGCATGCACGCGTTCTTCCGCGAGGAGATCGGCCAGATCGCACCGCGGCCGTACCACGTCGTGGTCAACGGTTGGTACTTCTACTCGATCAACTTCATCTCCGGAAGGGCGCTGCTCCGCAGCTTTCCGACCATGCTGGTGAAGGCCATTCGCTCGCCTCGCAACATCGCAGGGATCATTCCGCCGACCGTTCGCTTCAGCTTTCCGATCTTCGAGCGGAGGTGGCGCGAGGACCTGCAGCCGCGCTACCGAGCGTCCGTCGCCGATGCCGAACGCAGCGTCGAGACACTGCCCGTCGCCGACCTCCCGGCCCTGATCGACGAGCTGGCCGCGCTCGCCGGCGAGTACTTCGGTGGGATCGCGGCGTTGAGCGGTGCCGCATACAAGATGGAGATGAACCTCGCGCAGTTCTACCGGCGCCACCTTGCAGCCGCTCCCGGCGACAGCCATCTGCCGCTCCTGTCAGGGTTCGAACCGCCGGCCGAACGGCAGCAGCGGCCCGCGATGGTGTCGCTCGACTGGTGGCACGCTCCACTGCCCGTCGAGGCGACGGCGACGAACCAGGCCGAGAGGCACGGCCGCGTGGTCGAAGCAAGGCAGGCAGCCGAGGCCGAGGCGTTCGCGGCATTGGCGTCGTCGCCACGCCGGCTGCGGACCTTCCGGCGCGTGCTGGCAGACGCCCAGCACCTCGTTCCGATCCGGGAAGAGCAGACCGAAGAGCTCACGATCGCGTGGCCGGTCCTGCGGCGGGCGGTCCTCCGCATCGGCGAGGCGCTGGCCGATGGTGGAGCGATTGCCGAGCCCGACGACGTCTTCTTCCTCACGCGCGACGAGGCGCTCGCGGCACTCGGCGGCGCACCGCCCGCGCCAGCCGTCGACGTGTCCGGCGCGGCGGTCCCTGCGTGCGGAGCAGGCGCGCCTCGTGCCCCCGCCCCAGGTCGGCCGCGTGAACCCGATGATCCAGCGGGTCTGGGACAGCTTCCCGGGGCTCATCGGTGCACGTCGGTCGGACGACGCGCTCGTTTCAGGCGTTCCGGCATCTGCCGGTCGATCCACCGGGACCGTTCGCGTGATCCGGGGTCCGGACGAGTTCGACCAGCTGCGGCCGGGCGAGATCCTCGTGGCACCCTTCACGGCACCCGCCTGGACGCCGCTCTTCACCCGCGCGGCCGCGGTCGTCACCGACGTTGGGAGCGCGGCGTCGCACGCCTCGATCATCGCGCGCGAGTACGGCATCCCGGCCGTCGTCGGATGCAGCGATGCGACGGCACGCCTGCAAACGGGGATGCGCGTCACGGTCGACGGCAGCACCGGAAACGTCGAGCCTGAGCGAGCTCAGATTCGGGGTTGACCCTGACGTTACGTTAGGCTCTAGGGTCGTGTGACGAAGGACGAACAATGAGCTTGACGGTTGGCGCGGTCTCCCGGCTCGCCGGGGTGACCGTGCGGACGCTGCACCACTACGACGAGATCGGGCTGCTCGAGCCGAGCGACCGGTCCGAGGCCGGCTATCGCCGGTACGAGGACGCGGATCTCGATCGGCTGCAGCGCATCCTCTTCTACCGCGAGCTCGGGTTCGGCCTGGACCAGATCAGGGACGTCATGACCGATGGCGGAGCCGATGCGACCAGCCACCTCCGACGGCAGCACGCGATGCTGCTCGATCGGATCGGGAGGCTGAAGCGCATGGCGGCCGCCGTCGAGAAGGCAATGGAGGCACGAACCATGGGAATCGATCTCACGCCCGAGGAGCGCTTCGAGGTCTTCGGCGACTTCGACCCCGACCAGTACGCCGCCGAGGCGGAGGAGCGCTGGGGCGGAACCGATCCCTACAAGGAGTCGCAGCGCCGGGTGGCGCGCTACACGAAGGCCGACTGGCAGCGGATCAAGGCCGAGGGCCAGGCAGCGATCGAGATGGTCGTCGCGGCCATGAAGGCGGGCAAGCCGGCCGACAGCCCGCAGGCGATGGACGGCGCCGAGGCGCATCGGCGCCAGATCAACGACGCCTTCTACGACCTCTCGTACGAGATGCACGTCGGCCTGGCCGAGATGTACCTCGCCGATCCGCGATTCACCGCGACCTACGAGAAGATCGCGCCCGGGCTGGCGCAGTACCTCCACGACGCCATCAAGGCCAACGCCGCCCGCCAGGGCGCGTTGATCTAGCCCGAAGGCCGCCGTCAGCCCCGCCTCGAGATCGCGCGGCGCGTAGCCAAGCTCGCGCCGCGCCTTGGCGTCCGTCCCCCAGTACGTCACGCCGGCGCTGGCGCTGACGATCTCGCCGAGGTCGGGGCCGATGCGGCGCACGATCGGCGCCGCCGCGCGCAGCGCCCAGGTCGGCGTCGACAGCCGCGGCGGTCGCTGGGCGGCGATGGCCGCGACGCGGCGGACCAGCTCCGCCATCGTGGCGAGCTCGCCGCCGAGCACGTACGACTCGCCGATGGAGCCCTTCTCGCCGACCAGCGCGATCCCCGCCGCGATGTCCTCCACGTGCGCCGCGTTGATGCCGAGGTCGCCGAAGGTGAGGGAAGGGAGCTTGCCGGTTGCCGCCTGGTGGAGGACACCCCCGAGGCTCGAGTGGTCGCCGGGGCCGTACACGACGCCGGGCATGGCGATCAGCACCGGGGCGCCGGCCTCGATCCGCTCGTGCGCCACGAGATGGGCGCGGTGCTTGGTCTCGTCGTAATAGCTGACATACCGATACGGTCGCGGCCGCTGGTAGGTCTCGTCGACCACCCGGTAGCCGGTGTCGCCGAAGGCGTTCTGCGTGGAGACGTGCACGATCCGTCCGACGCCGCCCTCGTGCGCCGCGTCGAGCACTCGCTCCGTCGCGGTGACGTTTGCCGACTCCATGGCGGCCCGCGCCGACTTCGGGATGCCGACCCGGTAGTCGCCGGCAAGGTGATACGCGACGTCGCATCCGTCGAGGGCGCCTCGGAGCGCCGCCGCGTCGAGGACGTCACCGATGACCACCTCGCAGCCGGCGGCGCGCAGGCGAACCGCCGAAGACTCGCTGCGGGCGATGGCCCGGACCTCGGCGCCGGCGTCACGCAGCCGCGCCACGAGGTGTCGGCCGATGAAGCCACCGCCACCGGTCACGAAGGCCCTCACTCCGGGGCGCCGAACCGCTGCTGGAGGCGTTTCAGGCTCGTGTCGATGTCGCCGCCGGCAGCACCGGCGATCATCGGCTCCATGAAGCTGGTCAGCATCGAGCCGCGGATCTCCATCGCGAAGCTGAGATCGGTGGCCGCGCCTTCCTGCGCCGGCGCGAGGTCGAGGGTGCCATGCGCCTTCACGCCGCTGACCTCGCTGCCGATGGCAAGGTGCTGCGGCGGGTCGTACTCGGTGATGGTGAGCAGTGCCTCGATCGTCTGGCCCATCAGCTCGCGCGCCACCAGCGCCGTGGCACCAACGCGCATCTCGCCATCGGACGTCACGCGCGCGCTCTTGACTCCCATCTGCCACTCCGACAGGTTGTCGAGGTCCGAGATGTAGGCAAAGACCTCCGCCGGTGGGGCGCCGATGACGGCTCGCCGCTCAACCCGTTTCATCGGTCAACCGTACCCGACGGGCGCGACTCAGTGCAGGATCTGCGACAGGAACTGCTTCGTCCGCTCGTGCGTGGGCGCCTCGAAGATCTGCTGCGGCGGGCCCTCCTCGACGATCACGCCCTGGTCGAAGAAGACCATCCGGTTGGCGACCGCGCGCGCGAATCCCATCTCGTGCGTGACGCAGATCATCGTCATGCCGGCATCCCGCGCCAGGGACTGCATGACGTCGAGCACCTCGCTGATCATCTCCGGGTCGAGCGCCGAGGTCGGCTCGTCGAACAGCATGATCTTGGGCTTCATGGCCAGCGCGCGCGCGATCGCCACGCGCTGCTGCTGGCCACCCGACAGCTGCGCCGGGTACTTGTGCGCCTGCTCCGGGATCCCGACCCGCTCGAGCAGCTTCATGCCGACCGCATCGGCCTCTGCCCGCGAATAGCTCCGCACCCGCATCGGCGCCAGCGTGATGTTCTGGAGCGCCGTCAGGTGCGGGAACAGGTTGAACGACTGGAAGACCATCCCGATCTCGCTGCGGATGGCGGCGATGTTGCGGACGTCGTTCGTCAGCTCGATCCCGTCCACGATGATCTCGCCGCGCTGGTGCTCCTCGAGCCGGTTGATCGTGCGGATGAAGGTCGACTTGCCCGAGCCCGACGCGCCGAAGATGACGACCACCTCGCCGGCCGTGACGGTCAGGTTGATGCCGCGCAGCACGTGGAGCTGGCCGAACCACTTGTGGACGTCGCGCGCGACGATGATCTCATTCGTGCTGGCCGGATTTGCGTCGTCGGTCACCGATCCACCTCGATCCGCCGTCGGTTGGTCTCCATTGTCGTCCCGAGTCATCGCGTTCCCACGCCGAGCGCGCGCTCGAGCCGATAGCTGGCCTGGGACATGGCGTAGCAGAGCACGAAGAAGACGCCGGCAACGAAGACGTAGACCTCCAGGTAGGCGCCGAACGACTCCGGCTGCGCCAGCACGGCGCGACCGATCCCGAGCAGCTCCGCAAGACCGATGATCGTCACCAGGGTCGTGTCCTTCAGCAGGCTGATGAAGAGGCCGACGTTGGCCGGGATGACCGATCGCAGCGCCTGCGGCAGGACGATGTAGAGGTTCATCTGCGTCGTGCTGAGGCCGAGCGCCTGCGACGCCTCGATCTGGCCGCTGGGGATCGCCTGCAGGCCCGCCGCGCACGTTCTCGGCGACGTAGGCCGCCGAGAAGAGGGTGATGCCGCCCATCGCCCGCGCCACGCGGTCGAGCCGCCACTCGCCGGGCAGGAAGAGCGGCAGGATGATGTCGGCCATGAACAGGATCGTGACCAGCGGGACGCCGCGGATCGACCTCGATGTAGCCGGTGCTCAGGATCCGCACCGCGGGCAGCTGGCTGCGACGACCGAGCGCGAGCAGCACGCCGAGCGGGAACGAGAGGAGGATCCCGACCGTGGCGAGCAGGATGGTGAGCAGCAGGCCACCCCACGAGGTTCGAGCTGATCGAGGGGAGGAACGTCCCGCTCATCCCGCTCAGGAGCAGGAACGAGAGCGGCAGGGACAGCAGCCAGCCGATGGCGATCGGACGGCGCGGGACGAGACCGCGCAGCCCGGCGACGTACCCGACCACGACCAGGGCCGCGTTGAGCGCGAGCGCGGCTGCCGGCACGATGCCCAGGGGCGAGACGAGCACGAGCGCCGCCAGCATCAGCTGGAAGGCGGCCAGCGTGATGGCCAGCGCGCGCGTCGACTGCCCGTACACGCCGGCCGATAGACCGCCGAGCACCGAGATGATCGCCAGGTTGAGCCACACCCGCCACGCCTGGTCGGCGGGAAACTGGCCGATCAGGAACAGGCGCAGGTTGTTCGTGACCACGCTCCAGCGTGCCTCGGTCACGGCCCACTGACCGACCTGGAGCAGCAGCCAGACGAGCACGGCTCCGAGCAGCACCGTGGTCAGGCCGTTCCCCCAGCCCGGAGAACAGGTTCTGGCGCAGCCAGGCCAGCGGACCCACCACCGTGATCGGCGGCGGCAGCGTCTCGGACGGCGTTCGCGCGGTCACCGCTCCAGCACCTGGACGCGGCGGTTGTAGAGGTTCATGAGGAGCGACGTCACGAGGCTGATGGCGAGGTAGGTGCCCATGATCAGGATGATCACCGGGACCGGCTGGCCGGTCTGGTTGGCCATCGTCTGGCCGACCTTGAAGAGGTCGGGATAGCCGATCGCGACCGCCAGGCTCGAGTTCTTGGCGAGGTTGAGGTACTGGCTGGTCAGTGGCGGCACGATGATCCGCAGCGCCTGCGGGAACACGATCAGGCGCAGCGTGTCGCCCTCCGAGAGGCCGAGCGCGCGCGCCGCCTCGAGCTGGCCGCGGCGGACCGCCTGGATCCCGCCGCGCACCACCTCCGCGATGAAGGCGGCGGTGTAGAGCACCAGCCCCAGGAGCAGTGCCACGAACTCCGGCGACAGGGCGAGCCCGCCGATGAAGTTGAAGCGCTCACGGATCGGCAGGTCGAAGGTGACCGGCGCCGCGACGATCCAGCCGATGATCGCGAGCGCCAACAGGCCGAGCCAACCCGCGGCGCGCAGGCCGTGCAGCGGGCGTCCCGCGTCCGCACGGCGCCTCGACAGCCTCCGCGCGGCAACGAGGACCACGATCCCGAGAACGACGAAGCCGAGCCACAGCGCGAGGCCGGAGCTCAACTGCGGTCCGGGCACGAACAGTCCGCGCTGGTTCAGGAAGATCGACCCGGGCAGCGTCAGCGTATTCGCGATCGCCGGAAGCTGAAGCAGGACGGCGAAGTAGATGAGGACGAGCTGCACCAGGAGCGGCGTGTTGCGCATCAGCTCCACGTAGGCGGACGTGATGCGCCGGAGGAGCCAGTTCGGGGAGAGCCGCGCGACGCCGACCACGACACCGAGGATCGTGGCCAGGATGATCCCGATGAAGCTCACGAAGAGGGTATTGAGCAGCCCGACCAGGAATGCCTTGGCGTAGGTGTCGCGAGAGCTGTACGGGATCGGGCTCTCGCTGATGTCGAACCCGGCGCTTCGGTTGAGGAATCCGAAGCCGAAGCCGAGACCCCGCTCGTTCATGGCCGTCATGAGATTGCGGACCATGAACGCGACGAGCACGCCGACGATGAGCAGCACCACGATCTGCGCGGCCGATGCGCAGGACGCGGACGTCCCGCCACGGCGGCACGCCCGATGTGCGCGAAGGTTGAGAATCCGGCGTCATGCGAGCCGGTGGATGTCGGTCCGGGGCGGGTGGTCCCGCCCCGGATCAGGCTCGACCTATCGGTAGGGCGGTGCGTACAGCAGGCCGCCGTCGGTCCACAGCGAGTTCAGGCCACGCTCGAGCGCGAACGGGGTATCGGCACCCAGGTTGCGCTCGTAGATCTCGCCGTAGTTGCCCACGGCCGTGATCACGTTGACGACCCAGTCGGGGTCGAGCCCAGGCCGGACTCGAACGGATCGGTGTCTGGCACCGTCTGGCCGAGCAGGCGCAGAACGACCGGGTCTTCGCTCGTCGCGGCCATGTCGGCCACGTTGGCCTGGGTGATCCCGAGCTCCTCCGCCTCGATGGTGGCGAACACGGTCCACTTCACGACGTTGAACCACTGGTCGTCGCCGAGCGGCGCCACCGGCCCGAGCGGCTCCTTCGACATCACCTCCTCGAGGATCAGGTGGTCGTCCGGGTTCGCGAACGCCGTCCGCCGCGCGACCAGCTGCGAGCGGTCGCTCGTGACCGCGTCGCAGCGGCCCTCCTCGTAGGCGGCGTAGGTCGGGTCGATCTCCGGGAAGACCTGCGGGGTGATGCTGTCGCCGAGCCGATCGGTCAGGTTCAGCTCGGTCGTCGTGCCGGACTGGACACAGATCGTGGCGCCGGCGAGCTCATCGATCGTCGTTGCATCGGTCAGCGTCGAGTTCACCATGATCGCCTGGCCGTCGTAGAAGGTCGTCGGTCCGAAGAGGCCCCACGAGGTGTCGCGGCTGACCGTCCAGGTGGTGTTGCGAATCAGGACGTCGATGTCGCCCGACTGGAGGAGCGGGACCTCGCTGGTCGGTGCTGACGTCGCGGAACTCGACCAGCGTCGGATCGCCGAGCACCGCCGCGGCAAGGGCGCGGCAGAAGTCGACGTCGAAGCCGGTGTATTCGCCGGACGCCTCATCGAGGAAGCTGAAGCCGGGCAGCGCCCCGTTGACGCCGCAGATGAGCTGTCCGCGCGCCTGCCACGTCGGCCAGGCGTCCCTCGCCCGTCGACGGCGCCTCGGACGCGGGCGCCTCGCTCTCGGCGGAGGACTCCGCGGGGCTCGCGCCGCTCGCATCCGGCTCGGCGCTGGAAGACGGCGGCGGCGTATCGCCGCAGGCCGTCATGACCAACGCGAGGACCACGAGACTGATGATGGATAGTCCGAACCTGGGCATTGAATCGGTTACCTCCCTCTCATGGCGACTCGAGTCGGCCGCCGGGCCCTGGCGGGCCGTTGCCCATGCTACGTGCTACGCGCAACTCGGCTCCGGGCGGCTCGACGGCGCTGCCGGGCAGCGCGCACAATCGGCCGCATGAAATTCCACACCACGATCCTGCAGGGCGACAAGACGGCCACCGGCATCCGGATTCCCGATGAGGTGGTCGAGGCGCTCGGCTCGGGCAAGCGCCCGCCGGTGAAGGTGACCATCAACGGCTTCACGTACCGCTCCAGCATCGCGACCGTCAGCGGCGCCTCCATGGTCGGCGTGAGCGCGGAGAATCGCGCCGGCGCGGGGGTGGCGGGGGGCGACGAGGTGGACGTCGAGATCGAGCTCGATACGGAGCCGCGGGAGGTGACGGTGCCGGCCGAGCTGGCCGCCGCGCTCGACGCCGAGCCGAAGGCACGCGAGACGTTCGACAAGCTGTCGAACAGCAACAAGGGGTGGCACGTGAGCCAGGTCACCGGTGCGAAGACCGACGAGACACGGCAGCGACGGATCGCCAAGTCCGTGGCCACGCTCCGCGAGGGCCGCCCTCGCTGAAGGGGTGGTGGAGATGAGGGGACTCGAACCCCTGACCCCCGCGATGCGAACGCGGTGCTCTCCCAGCTGAGCTACATCCCCACGGGCCGGCGCGAGTATAGCCCTTTCCCGACTAGAACATCTGTTCTATCATGGGTGGTCCGATGAGGACCGATGCCGCCGTTTCGCCATCCCTGGCGACCGCCCTCGAGGCGCTCCGCGAACGCGGGCTGGGGCTGCGTCGCGGGAGCGAGGCGCCGACGCTGGAGCGGTCCCGACCGGCGGTCCCGACCGGCCACCCGTTGCTCGATGCCGCGCTGGGGACCGATGGCTGGCCGCGTGGCGCGCTGGCCATGCTCGACGCCCCCGTCGGGAAGCGGTGCCACGTCGCTGGCGCTCGGCACCCTGGCCGCCACACAGGCGGCCGGCGGCCTGGCCGCCTGGCTCGATCTCGACGGCACCCTCGACCCGGCCGTGGCCGCGCGCCTCGGGGTCAACCTCGAATGGCTTCTCGTCGTGCGACCACGCGACGCCGCCGAGGCGATCGAGCTGGCCGCCTGGCTCGGGCGTTCGGGCCTCATCGATGCCCTCGTCCTCGACCTCGGCGAGCGGGCGGTGCCCGATCGGCGCGCGCTGGATCGGCTCGCCTCGCTCCTCGCTCGATCCGAATCCACCTCGGCGATCGTGCTCGCCCCCGCCGGGCGTGCGGTTGCGGGCGTCGTCGCCGGGGTGCGGGTGGCGCTCCATCGGACCGCCTGGCTGGGAATCGGGCGCGACCTCGTCGGCCAGCGCGTGCATGCCAGCGTCGAGCGGCATCGCTGGGCGCTCGCCGGCGGCTCGGCGGAGCTCGACCTGTGGTTCGGCGAGGGCCGGCGCCTCGACCCGCTGGTTGCCACGCTGGCGGAGCCGCAATCGGTCGAAGGGATCGAGGAACGGCCGGCGCTGCAGGTGGTGAGCGCCTGACATGACCCGGCTGCTTGCCCTGGTCTGGCCCGAGCTGCGCATGCCGGAGGCCGATCCGAGCCCCTTCGAACGCATGCTCGACGCGCTCGACGACCTCTCCCCGCGGGTGGAGGCGGTCGATATCGGCGTGGCGCTCGTCGACGTGACCGGCCTGGGACCGATGTGGGGGCCGGAGCGACGGATCGCGGCTCGGGCGGTGATGCTGGTCCGCGGCGTGGCACCGCTCCGGGTGCGGTGCGGGATCGGCGAGAACCGGTGGCTGGCGACGCTCGCCGCGCGGCTGGCGCGCTTCGAGCGCCCGGAGGCGCCGGCCGCGTTCCACGCGATCGATCGCCGCGAGGCGCTGCGGGACCTGCCACTCGGCCTGCTGCCGGCGGATCCGGCAACGCGCCAGCGGTTCGTGCTGTTCGGGCTCACGGCGATGGCGCAGCTGGCCGACCTGCCGCGCTCCGCGGTGGGCGCCCAGTTCGGCGCAGCCGGTGAGCGGCTCCAGGCGCTTGCCCGAGGCCACGACCCGCGACCGATCGTGCCGCGTCGGCGCCCGGAACGGGTGGAAGCGAGCGCGGCCTTCGAGCCGCCGCTCGATGGGATCGGCGCCGTGGGCCTCACCCTGCGTCGCCTCGCCGCCGAGCTCTGCGACCGGCTCGGGGAGCGCCACCTGGCGCCGGGACGCGCCGTCCTGTCACTGCTCCTCGAGGATGCGCCGGCACTCCGCGTGGCGCAGCCCTTTCCCCAGCCCGCGCTCGAGCCCGACTGGATCGCACGCCTCCTCCTGTCACGCGTGGAGGCGGCCGCCCGGGCGCGGCTCCCTGTCGGTACGATGAGCCATCCGAGCCACGCATCGCATCGGTCCTGCTCGCCTTCGATCGGCTCACCGATCCGGCGACCCGGCAGCTGCCCGCGTTCGAGGCCCGCGCCGGGCGCTGGGAGGAGCTGCGCTGGTCGCTCGAGCGGATCCGGCATCGGTTCGGAACGGGGCGCCTCTGGCGAGCGGCGCACGAACGGCCGACCGCGGCACTGCCCGAGCAACAGTCGCGACTGGTCGATATCGGCCAATGACGCGCCGCTACGCGAACCACCCGCTCGTCCAGGTCGACACCGATGCGGACGGCGTGCCCGTGCGACTGCGCATGGACGGGACCGATCACGGCGAGCTCGGCATCTGCAACCGATGGCGAGTCGACGACGGCTGGTGGCGGGAGCCGGTGGCGCGCGCCTGCTACAAGGTGGTGACGCGATCCGGGCTGCTCTGTGTCGTCTTCCTCGACGAGATCCGCGGCACATGGCACCTGGAACGCGTATTCGACTAAGGGAGGGATGACCGATGCTCGCTGGCATCGCTCGTGCGGTGAACGAGCCACATGAATGACTTCGACCGGCAACCGGGAGCCATCGACGACCCTGGCATGAAGGGTGGGACCGATCCGGACCTCGATCGATTGCCGCCCGGCGACCAGGCCGGCAACACCGGCGGCGCCGGTGAGCCGCAGGCCGCCGAGCTTGATCTCCCGGGGCCGGACGACCCGGTCGCCTGGAGCTACGTGGAGGCCGACACGCTCGTGGTCGGCGCCAACGGCGAAGAGCTCGGACGCGTCGCGGCCATGCTCGGCACCGAGACCGAGGACATCTTTCATGGCATCGCGGTGACCCCGTACCGCGACGGAACGACACGGGTCGTGCCCGCGGACGACGTGACGCGGCTCACCTCGTCCAAGGTCGAGATCGCCTACGACGCCGAGCAGCTCGCGGCCGCGGAGGAGTACCACCCGATCGACGGCTGACCTCGGGAGGTCGGGTACGATCGGCCGATGACCGCGGATGCCAGCCAGGTCCGGATCCGGCCGGGCACGCTCGAGGACAACCGCGCCTGCGCGGCCGTGCTGGTCGACGCGATCAACGATCTCGGACGCCGGCAGGGCTCGATCGAGGAGGGATCCGCGCTCGACCTCGAGGTCCAGTGGCCGCGCTGGCAGCCCTTCATGGACCACGTCGCACGGACGGCCGCCGAGTTCTGGATCGCGGAAGGACCCGACGGGGAGGCGATCGGCTATGCCCGATCGATCGATCGGGATGGCGTCTTCGAGCTCACCGAATTCTTCGTGCGCCCTGGCATCCAGTCACAGGGCGTTGGGCGCGAGCTGCTCGAGCGAGCGTTTCCGCCGGGGCGCGGCAACCTGCGTCTCATCATCGCCACGACCGACATCCGGGCCATCTCGCGCTACCTGCGCGCCGACGTCATGCCGCGCTTTCCCGTCACGACCTTCACCGGACCCGCGCGCGAGGTACCGCTGGTGAGCGGGCTCGACGCGGAGCCGCTCGAGCTCGACCGGGACCTGGCTGACGTGAACGCGGTCGACGACGCCGTCCTCGGGCACCGGCGCGAGGTGGACCATCGCTGGTTCGCGGCGGAGCGTGAGGGGTATCGCTACCTTCGCGAGGGCCGCGTGGTGGGATACGGCTACGTCGGCCTGCCGGACCGCGGCGGGAACGGGCCGTTCGCCGTCCTCGACCCCTCGGACCTGCTCGGGGTGATGTCGCACGCGGAGCGTCGGCGCCACGAGCTCGGGGCAACCGAGGCCTCGTTCGAGGTCGCCCTTCACAACCGGACCGCGGTCGACCATCTGCTCGGGCGCGGCTACCGGATGGATGTGTTCATGACGCTGATCTGCTCGTCCGAGCCGTTCGGCAGCTTCGACCGATACCTGTTCTGCGCTCCGGCCCTGATCCTGTGAGCGACGGGCCGCACCGCGTCGACCGCCTCTGGCCGGACCCTGCGCTCGACCTCGAGCTCGACGACGCGATGGCCGGCTTCCATCCGCTCCCGGCTGGCGATGATCGGCCGGTGGTGGCGATCAACATGGTCACCAGCATCGATGGCCGCGCCCAGCTCGACGGGACCGCCGAGGGCCTCGGCAGCCGCGCCGATCGGCGGCTGATGCGGCTCTACCGCGCCGCCTTCGACGCGGTGGGGAGCGGCGTCGGGGACGCTGCGCGCGACCGGCGTCTGGCTTCGCGTCGGCAACGACCTCGCCGCGCGACGCGCAGCGCAGGGCCTGCCGCCGAATCCGATCGGAGTCGTGATCGCCGGCAGCCAGCCCGTGCCCACCGATGCGCGCTGGTTCACCGGCGACGAGCCGCGCATCCTCGTCGTCGGGGCGCGGAACCCGATGACCGAGGTGCCGCCCGGGACGGAGCTGCTTCGAAGCCCCGACGACCGGCCGGACCCGCGTCTGGGTGCTCGCGCGCCTCGCCGAGCGCGGGATCCGATCGCTGCTCCTCGAGGGCGGGCCGCACCTCAACGCCTCGTTCCTGGCGCGCGACCTGATCGATGAGGTGTACTGGACGATCGGAGCCCACCTGCTCGGCACGGATGCGCTGCCGATGATCGCGCCGATCGAGGGAGGCTCGCCGTTCGCCCAGCGGCCGCGAGCGGGCCAGCTCGCCAGCGTGCTGCGCCACGAGAACGAGCTCTTCCTCCGCTATCGATTCGGGGTCGCCGGGTAGGATCGGTCCATGACGCAGCTCGACCTCGGCCGGCTCGGGGTCTGGGGTCACCTCGATACGCTGGCGGCTCCGGACGCGATCGCCTACGCCCGGCGCGCGGAGGAGCTCGGGTACGGAACGCTCTGGGTGCCCGAGACGGTCGGGCGCGAGCCGATCGCCCTTTGCTCGCCTCCTGGCGGCTGCGACCGATCGGATCAACCTCGGCACCAGCATCATCAACATCTGGGGCCGTGACGCCCAGGCGGCGCGCATGGCCGCGCTCACCCTCGCCGAGGCGAGCGGTGGACGGTTCGTGCTCGGGCTGGGGGTCAGCCATCCGCACCTCGCCGGAAAGCTCCGCGGCCATCGGTTCGAGCGCCCGCTGAGCCGGATGCGGGAGTACCTCGCCGCCTATCGCGCGGCCGTCTACCGGGGCCCGTTGCCGCCGGGCGGCTCCGAGCCACCGGTCATGGTTGCCGCTCTGCGGGAGCGGATGGTCGACCTGTCAGCGACCGATGCGGATGGTGCGCTCCCGTATCTCGTCACCGCGGAGCGCGTCGCCTGGATGCGCGACCGACTCGATGCCGCGGCAGATGGCCGGCGCCCGCGACTGGTCGTGACGCTCCCCGCGGTCATCGGCGAGCCCGGCGACCGCGACGCGGCGCGCGCGTACCTGAAGCCATACCTGCGCACGCCGACCTACCAGGCCTCCTGGGAGCTCCAGGGCTTCGAGGCTGCCGACTGGGAGCCGCCGGGCAGCGACCGCCTCGTCGACGCGATGGTGGCAACCGGGCCGGTCGCCCTCGTTCGTGAGCGCATCGGCGCGATGCACGCCGCCGGCGCCGACCATGTCGCGATCATCCCGCTCGCTCCCGATGGGACGACCGAGCACGCACCGACGCTCGAGCAGCTGGCTCGCGGATGAGTGACATCGACCCGGAGCGGTTGCCCGCGCTGCGGCGCCGGATGGTCTGGACCCTGTTCGCCGTGTCCGCTCTCGGAAGCACCGGCTACATCGCGGCCGTGACGGCCGGCACGCTGGCGGCTGCCGACATCGCCGGCAGCGCGGCGCCCGGCGGGCTGCCGACCGCGACGAGCACCCTCGGAACCGCGGCCGCTGCCAGTCTCCTTTCGTTCCTCATGCTGCGCGTCGGCCGGCGCCCGGGCCTGCTGCTCGGGATCCTCGTCGGGACCCTCGGCGCCGCGATCGCGCTGGCGGGCGTGCGTCGCCGCATCGCTGCCGCTGCTCCTGGCCGGCAGCGCGCTGACGGGCTTCGCGAACGGCGCTGGGCAGCTGGGCCGCTACGTCGCAGCCGATCTCGCTGCGCCGGAGCGTCGAGCGCGGACCCTCGCCACCGTCGTGTGGGGCTCCACGATCGGCGCCGTCGCCGGCCCGAACCTCGTCGCCCCGGCCGGGGCAGTGGCCGAGTCGCTTGGCCTTCCGCCGCTGGCGGGCACCTACCTGCTCACGTTCGCCTTCATCGGCCTGGCGTGGGCGATCGTCTTCATCTTCCTTCGTCCGGAGCCCTACGAGCTGGCCGACCCATCCGCGCTCGCTCCGCATCCGGAAGGCACCGAGCCCTCGTCCGTCGCGGCGCTGCTGCGCACGCCTGCGGTGCTCGTCGCGCTCGTCACGCTGGCGGCCGGCCAGGTGGTCATGGTCCTGATCATGACGATGACGCCGCTCCACCTGACCGACCACGGCCACGGCCTGACGACGGTCGGCATCGTCCTGTCGGCGCACACGTTCGGGATGTTCGCCCTCTCGCCGATCACCGGGCGCCTCGTCGACCGGTTCGGCAGCCCGCGCATCATCGCGGCCGGGCTGGCGACGCTGGCGGTCGCGGCGCTCATCGCGGCCGGTGCACCACCCGAAGGTGGGGCAGTGCTGACCCTCGCCCTGTTCCTGCTCGGCTACGGCTGGAACCTTGGCTTCGTGGCCGGATCGTCGATGCTGACGTCCGGCCTCACGCTCCGTGAGCGGACGCGGGTCCAGGGCGTGGCGGACGGCGTGATCTGGACCTCGGCAGCGTTGGCCAGCCTCTCGTCCGGGTTCATCGTGGCCGGTGCGTCCTACACGGCGCTCGGGCTGCTCGGGATCGCCCTGCTCCTGCCGCCGGCGGCGCTGCTGCTGGCCCGCGGCCGGGCAGCCGCCGTCGCCCGGCCTGCCTAGGGACGCGCGTTGGCGCGATCCGACCGGCCTCGGCATACTGGCGCCCATGCCACGCACCAGACCGCTGTTTCGGCGCGCCGCGCTCGCGGTGATCACCGCTGCTCGCCGTCATGCTCAGCGTCGCCGCCTGCAACCTCGGGGGCTCGTCATCTCCCAGCCCGGCCGTATCTCCGACCCCGGATTCGTGCGGGCCGGACGAGGTCGCCGGCGGGGGCATCCACGGCACCGTGGTCGATCCCGAGGACCACCCGCTCAACGACATCTTCATCAGCATCCAGACCCCGGATGGGTTCCGCGGTGAGACGCATACCGGCGAGGACGGCGTCTTCACCGCGCTCGGCGTCTCGGGGGACTTCCAGATCACGACGACCGATATCGACTACGCCGAGGTGGTGCGCGAGGTGACGGTGCCCTGCGGCGAGCTGGTCGACGTCGAGCTGGTGCTCGTGCCGGTGGACCGCTAGCGGGTGATTCGTACCGAGCGGCTGCTCATGCGGCGCTGGCGCCAGGAGGATCGCGAGCCGTTCGCGGCGCTCAACGTGGATCCGGCGGTGAGGGAGCACTTCCAGGGACCGATGCTGCGCGAGGACTCCGACGCGTTCATCGACCGCATCGAGCATCACTGGGACGAGCATGGCTGGGGCAACTGGGCGATCGAGGTGCCGGACGTCGCGCCCTTCATCGGGTACGTGGGCCTGTGGCCGGCCGACTATGTCGCCAACCGGCCGATGGTCGAGGTGGGCTGGCGCCTGGCGAGGGAGCACTGGGGCAATGGATACGCCACGGAGGCGGCGCGGGAGGCGCTTCGGTTCGGCTTCGAGGAGGTTGGGCTGGAGGAGATCGTGTCGTTCACGGTCCCCCAGAACGTGCGTTCCCGGCGCGTCATGGAGCGCATCGGCCTGATCAGGGACCCGGCGGGCGACTTCGACCATCCGAATGTCGACCCGGTCGCGTATCCGCACCTTGTCGGGCACGTCTTCTATCGGCTCAGCCGCGATCAATGGCGGGCATCGAGGCCCTTCCCAGAATAGAACAGACGTTCTATCATCGGTCGTCCGATGGGCATGCCGGACGACTACTGCGAGCTTCACGCGCACACCAACTTCAGCTTTCTCGACGGTGCCACGCATCCCGAGGAGCTGATCGCCCGCGCGGCTCAGCTCGCGTTGCCCGCACTGGCAATCACCGATCATGCGGGCCTGTACGCGGCGGTCCGGGCCTGGAAGGCGGCGCAGGAGACCGAGACCGATGCCGCCCGCGAGGCGGGCCTGCAGCCGGTTCGCCCGATCATCGGCCTCGAGATCACCATCCCGCGCACCGATGACGAGCTCCGCCTGGCGCGGCGTGGCCGCAAGCTGAACGACCCCCTTCGCGGCGAGCAGGCGAGCCGGGGCTGGCCCGGCGAGCACCATGCCGGCCCGATCCCCGGAGACCACCTCGTCCTGCTGGCGCGCGACGTTGATGGCTATACCGCACTCTCCCGGTTGGCAAGCCGCGGCCACCTGGCGGGCGAGAAGCAGTTCCCGGTCTTCGAGCGGTCGCTCGTCGAGGCGGCGCTCGAGGACGCGCGCGGGCACCTGTTCGGCCTGTCGGGTTGCCGGAACGGCCAGGTCTCGCGCCTCCTGCTGGCCGGCGAGCGCAGCTCGGCGCTGGAGGCTGCCCGCGCGTGGGCGGCGCGCTTCGGCGACGGCGACTTTGCCGTCGAGCTGAGCCATCACCTGCAGCCCGACGACGACTGGCTCGTCGCACAGCTCGCCGAGCTGGCGGATGCGGCCGGCCTGCCCACGGTCGTCACCAACGAGGTCCACTACGCCGATCCCGACGGCCATCGGCTCCAGGACGTGCTCGTCTGCATCCGCCACGGTGCCACGCTCGATGAGGCGCGCGAGCTGCTGCTGCCGAACGCGGAGTACCGGCTCAAATCGGGCCGCGAGCTGGCGAGCATCGGCCAGGGACTGTCCGACGCGCGCAGCCGCCACGCCTGGGAGGAGGGTATGGCGCGCAGCGCGGCCATCGGCGAGGCCTGCCGCCTGGAGCTCGGCTTCGAGCGCTATCGGTTTCCCGGGTTCAGCGTGCCGAAGGGGGAGACCGCGTTCTCATATCTCTACCAGCTTGCCCACGACGGCTTACTGCGCCGTTACCAGCCGATTACCAAGCGCGCGCTGAGCCAGCTCACCCACGAGCTCGAGATCATCGATCGGACCAACCTCGCCGAGTTCTTCCTGATCGTGTGGGACCTCATGGAGTTCGCGCGCACGAACGACATCATCGGCCAGGGACGGGGGAGCGCCGGCGACTCGATCGTGGCCTACTGCCTCGGCATCACCAAGGTCGACCCGATCGAGCACAAGCTCCTCTTCGAGCGCTTCATCAACGAGGCGCGCGCGTTGCCCGACATCGACATCGACTTCGACGTCAACCGGCGCGAGGAGGTGATCCAGTACCTCTACACCAAGTACGGCGCCGATCACGCCGCCATGGTCTGCACCATCGTCACCTATCGAGCTCGAAGCGCCGTGCGCGAGGTGGCCAAGGCGCTCGGGTTTCCCCTCGAGGGCATCGATGCGCTCGCCAAGGCGCTCGACACGCGCGATGCGACCGACGTGGCGCGCGACCTCGCGCTCGACGGCAGCTTCGCCTGGCTGTTCGACGAGCTCGGGATCGAGATGGCCGATGCGGCCGTCCCGCCCGGTCGCGACGGACGCGGCTCGGGAATCGTGCACCGGCAGGCCGATTCGTCGTGGAACCCGAGGCCACGGCCGGCCATCGACCTCCGGCCGCAGGCCGTCAGCCTCGGCTCCTGGGCGCCCGGCAAGAAGCCGCAGGTGCTCGACCCGGAATCCCGCCCGGTCAGCGAGGGCGGCTGGTACCCGCCGAAGCGGGCGCGCGTGCTCGACGCATCGGTCACGACGGTCCGGCACGAGTCGGAGACGACGAAGCGCTACGCGCGCTCCGGCGAGCTGGCCGGCGAGGAGCTCGCGCTGCCGACGCCGCGTGACAACGGCTCGCCCGGGCCGTCGAGCGGGAGGCCGAAGCTCGTGCGCATCGATCCGGAGTCCGGCATGCCGATCGAGGAGCGTCGCCGACCACGGGTCGTGCCGGAGGCCCCCCGCGACGACGGTTCTGGACAGATGCTCATGGAGCGAGCGTTATCCACGGTTCCGACCTCCGAACCGGCTCAGATCGGCTCTGAAACCTTGGTAAATCTCGGCATTCAAGCGGACGCGAGCGCCGGTTCGTCGGATAACGCTCACCTGGTGAGCATCTGGCAGGAACGTGGCGACGCACCGGCCCTCGAGCACTCCCCACGCAACCGATGGCAGTGGCTCCTCACCATGTGCGCCGAGATCGACGGCTTCCCGCGCCACCTCGGCATCCACGTCGGCGGCATGCTCGTCACACGAACCCCGCTGATCGACCTCGTCCCGATCGAGCGCGCCACCATGCCGAACCGGGTCGTCACCCAGTACGACAAGGAGGACGTCGAGCAGCTCGGCCTGGTGAAGATCGACCTGCTCAGCCTGAGGACCCTGGGCGTGGTCTCGGACGCGCTGCAACGGATCGAGCGCGACACGGGCCGAAGGATCGACCTCGATAGCCTGCCGCACGACGACCCCGACGTGTACGCCAGCATCCAGGCGGCCGACACGGTCGGCATGTTCCAGATCGAGTCGCCGCGCCCAGATGCAGTCGCTGCCCAAGGCACGGCCGGAGCGCTTCGAGGATCTCGTCGTCCAGGTGGCGATCATCCGGCCCGGCCCGGTGCAGGGCAACGCCGTCCATCCCTACCTGCGACGCCGCGCCGGCGAGGAGGAGGTGACCTACGCCCACCCCAGCCTCGAGCCGATCCTCGAGCGACACCCTCGGCGTGATCCTCTACCAGGAGCAGGTGATGCAGGTCGCCATCGAGGTCTGCGGCTACACCGCGGTCGAGGCCGACATCTTCCGCAAGGCGATGGGCTCCCACCGCAGCCACGCCAAGATGCAGGCCGAGCGTGGCCGCTTCGTCGGCGGCGCCATGCGCACCGGCCTCACGGAGCCCGACGCGGAGGCGCTCTTCCAGAAGTGCAGCGCCTTCGCCGAGTTCGGCTTCGCCCGCGCTCACGCCGCCGCCTTCGCCAAGATCAGCTACGACACCGCCTGGCTGAAGCGCTACTACCCGGCGCACTACACCGTCGGCGTGCTCAACAACCAGCCGATGGGCTTCTACTCGCCGGCGGTCGTCATCAACGACGCGAAGCGCCACGGAATCCGCGTCCTGCCGATCGACGTCAACGAGTCGGCCTGGGAGCACGACACACGACCGAACGGTGACGGCATGCACGCCATCCGCCTCGGGCTGCGCCAGGTGAAGGGGATCGACGAGCGGGCGAAGGAGATCCTCGAGCGCGAGCGCGCCATCGGTCCCTATGCGTCCGTCCGCGACTTCGTCGCCCGTACCCAGCTCGGCGAGCAGGTGGTCGAGCGGCTCATCAGCATCGGCGCCTTCGGCTGGACCGATGCGCCCCGCCGTGAGCTCCTCTGGCAGCTGCGCACCACCCTGGCCGATGCCGACCCGGAGCATCCGGCGCTGGGCCTGACCGATGACGCCCAGCGCGCGCTCGGCGCCTCTCTGCCGCCCATGACCGACGCCGAGCAGGTGGCCGCCGACTACCGGGACACCGGCGTCGCACCGAACCTCCACGCCGTCGAGCTGTTCCGCGAGCGGCTCGCGTCGCGCGGAGTGATCACGGTGGCCGATGCCGCCCGGCTGCGCGATCGGTCCCAGATCCGGCTGGCCGGGCTGGCGGTGAGCGTGCAGCACCCGATGACGGCCAAGAACTTCGTGTTCATCGCGCTCGAGGACGAGACGGGCATGATCAACGTCACCCTGCGCCCGCAGGTCTACCAGGCCCATCGCGCGCTGCTGCACCGACATCCGCTGCTGGTGATCGACGGCCGGCTGCAGGTCGAGGGAGCGGTGCTGAACGTGATCGCGCAGCGGCTGCGTTCCGTGGACGACGCCCTCGACGGCGTGCCCGAGAAGCTCCCACTGGCGAAGCAGCAACGCATGTTCCGCTGATGGCGGCACCGCTACGATCTGGAGGTGCGGGCGCTGGAGTGCGAATCGACGACGTGGGGCTGGCCGGCTGAAACCGCGCGGCCTCGCGAGGGGCCGAGGTGAGCGCCGAAGCCACGATGGTCGCCGCCGCCGCGGTGGTCACGGGCACCCTCGTGGCCATGGCGTCGAGGCGGGTGCCCCCGGTGCTGGCCCTCGCCGGAGGCCTGACGCTGGCCGGCATCCTCGGGCTGGCAACCGTCGACGAGCTCGCATCGGGCCTCTCGAACCCGGGCGTCATCACCATCGGTGCCATGCTCGTCCTCGCCAAGGGGATCGTCCAGACCGGGGTGGTGACCCGTCTCAGCTGGCTCCTGCTGTCGACGACTCAGAGCGCTCGCCAGGCGTTGCTGCGGCTGATGGGGCCGGCGGGCGTGGCCTCTGCCCTGATGAACACCACGCCACTGATCGCGATGCTGATCCCCGCCACTCGGGAGCTCGAGCAGACACGAGGCATCCCGGCGCGCGAGGTGCTGCTGCCGATCGCGCACGTCACCACCCTGTCGGGTTCGGTGTCGCTGATCGGCACCAGCTCGAACCTCCTCATCGCCGGCATCGCGGCGGGCCGGGGGATCGAGATGGGGATGCTCTCGTACGCCCCCGTGGCGCTTCCCACCGCGCTCGTCGGTTCGCTGGTCATCTACCTCTTGGCGCCACTGCTGCTGCGCGGGAAGGTTGCGTCCACGCAACCCGCACGCGATTGGCGCGTGGAGATCCCCGTGACGGCGCACGCGCTCATCAATGGGCACCGGGCTTCGACCGAGGGCGTGGCGCGAACCCAGCAGTACGAGCTGGCCGGCATCCACCGCTGGGGCGAGGTGGTCGACCCCGACGCGAGATCGAGGCCGATGACCTGCTGACGTTCTCGGCCACCGAGGCCGGCGTCAGCGCCCTGTGGCGCAGCCCGCTCTTCGGCAACTCGCCGCAGCGCCTGTACGCGACGACCATCAAGCTCGCCGAGGGCAAGACGCTGCGTGACTTCGAGGGCGAGTCGCTGCGCGTCGTGGCCGCGCGCACCGACCGACCGCTGCGCGAGACGGTCCCGGCGCCGGGCGACACGTGCTTCGTCACGGCCGAGAACGTCGAGGCGATCGAGCGGAACGAGGCGTTTGCGCTGTGGCAAAGCGCCGCCGGCCGCGCCCCGCAGCCGGGCAACACCTGGATCGCCGTGGCCATCATGGGTGCGGTGATCGCAGTCGCCACCCTGGGCCTGCTGCCGATCGTGCTGGCCGCCGTGGCAGGGGCGGTCCTGATGGTGCTGACGGGCGTCCTCACTCCCGGATCCGCCGGCCGAGCACTCGACTGGAACGTGCTGTTCGTCATTGCGGGGTCTGTCGGACTGGGCGCGATCGTCGTGTCGAGCGGCCTCGCCGACCTGATCGCCGGCGGCATTCGGCTCGCGTCCGGTGGGAGCGAGCTCCTGTTCGTGATCGCGTTCGCCGCGATCACGACCCTGATGACGAACCTCATCACCAACGCCGCCGCAGCCTCGATCCTGACGCCCGTCGGGATCGCGATCGCGCTCGAGTACGGGATCGACCCCACGGTGATCCTCGCGCTCATCGGGACCTGCATCTCCTTCACGTTCCTGAACCCGTTCGGCCATCAGACGAACATGATGGTGATGCGGCCGGGCGGCTACACGACCGCGACCTTCCTCCGCTTCGGGACGCCAGTCCTCCTGGCCGCCCTGATCACCGCGCCCGCGGTCGCCTACCTGTTGATCAGGATCCCGCCGGGATCTGAGCAGCGGTCCATGTTCCACGAGACCCCCTTCGGCTTGTGGCTTGCCTGACGCCGGGTTTAGACTCGCTCGACGCGGCGCCACCCGAGCGCTCGACCGCTACCAGCGGGGGATCTTTGCCCGAGCTTCGTCCGTCTCCTCGGCGACGCGTGCGCCCCATGGCCGCCACCCTCCTGGCCCTCTCGCTCCTTGCCTGGCCGGCGGCGACAACGCCCGCCGCGGCAACTGACCTCGATTGGTCGAAGGCGGTACCCTCCCCGGCCCGCGGCGGCGGCCTCAAGGACCCCGGTCCGGGAGATGCGGCGCCCGCCGAACCCACCGGTCGCCTGATCGTTCGCTTCCGCGCGGGCACCTCGACCGCCGCTCGTGACCAGGCTCGCAGCGAGGCCGGCTTGACCTACGTCGCGGACGTTGCCCTGCCGAACGCCGAGCTGGCCGAGCCTGCCGCCGGCGGGCTGCAGCAGGCGATGGTGCGTCTCGATGCCGACGCGGCGGTCGAGCTCGTCGAGCCCGAGTATCGGCGCACGCTCCAGGGCGGGCCGACGAGCGAGGAGCTCTTCGATCAGCAATGGTCGCTCCACAACACCGGTCAGGTGATCGAGACCTTCGCCGGGGCTCCGGACGTCGACATGAACGTCCCCGAGGCGTGGGAGATCACCACCGGCGACACGGACCTCGTGGTGGCCGTGCTGGATGACGGTGTCGACGGCTCCCATCCCGATCTCGCCGGCCGGCTGTGGGTGAACCCGGGTGAGACCCCGTCCAACGGCATCGACGACGATGCCAACGGCTATGTCGACGACGTCAACGGCTGGGACTTCTGCAACGACGACAACACAGTCCACGAAGGGATCCGATGACGCACGGAACGCATGTCTGCGGGCTCGATAGCCGCGAATGCCAATGGCATCGGTATCGTCGGCGTGGCGCCCTCGATCCGGATCATGGCGGTGAAGGTCTTCGACGACGGCGCGACGTGCGGGACCGATCAGCAGGCGATCGATGCGATCGCATACGCCGCAGCCAATGGTGCGCTGATCATCAACGCCTCGTGGGGCGATCCCGCGGCAAGCGAGTCGCTCGGCGACGCGATCGAGGCGATACCGGACGTGCTCGTCGTCGCCGCAGCCGGCAATGGGGGGATCGATGGCGTCGGCGACGACAATGACGAGATCCCCTTCTATCCGGCCTCCTACGACCTGCCGAACATCCTCTCGGTGGCGGCGGTCCACAACGAGGGCCGCCTGTCGACCTTCACCAACTTCGGCGCGACCAGCGTCGACCTCTCAGCGCCCTGGCGAGGACGTGCTGAGCGCTGTGCCCGGCGTGATCGTTCGCTTATGGGAGCGGCACGTCGATGGCCGCAGCCAACACGAGCGGGGTCGCCGCCCTCGCGGCCTCGGCGTGGCCATCGCTCGCTTGGCGACGCACCGGCGCTTCGCGAGCACCTGATCGCCACCGCGAAGGCCCTCCCGAGCACGCTCGGATGGGTTGCCTCCCGCGCCTCGTCGACGCGCGGGCCGCCGTCGTCGACCGGCCGGACATTCGCCGGCTCTCGGGTGCGAATCGGTTCGCGACCGCTGCGGCGATCAGCGAGGCGACGTTCGTGCCATTCGTGCCTTACCTGTTCATCGCGACGGGGATGGGCTTCCCGGATGCCCTGGCCGGCGGCGCGGTAGCGGCCCAGACCGGAACTCCGCTGCTCCTCGTGCAGCAGAACGCCATCCCGGCGGCCGACGCTTGGCCGAGATCGAGCGGCTGCAACCTTTGGAGATCTTCGTCCTCGGCGGCACCGGCGTGGTGTCGAACGGCGGTCCTCGGTCAGCTCGACGCGCTCAGCTTCGACGGTGCTTTCCGCATCGCTGGAGCGAACCGCTACGCGACGGCCGCGGCCGTTTCGCAGGGCTTCATGCCGGGCGTGCCGAATGTCTTCATCGCCACCGGCCTCAGCTTCCCCGATGCGCTGGCCGGCGTTCCGGCCAGCGGTGTGCTCGGAGGGCCGCTGCTGCTGACCGCGACGACCTCGCTGCCGAACGAGACGAAGCTCGAGCTGCAGCGCCTCAACCCCGCTCGCGTCGTCATCCTCGGCGGTACGGGCGTCGTGTCGAACAGCGTGGCCAGCCAGATCGGGACCGCGGCCGGTGCGCCGGTGGTGCGCTGGGCCGGCGCCAACCGCTTCGCCACCGCTGCCACCGTCTCGACCAACAGCTTCGGGTCCCGCGCGCAGACGGCGTTCGTGGCCAACGGCCTGAGCTTCCCGGACGCGCTGGCCGGCGGTCCGTCGGGCGGTGCGTTCGGCGGACCCATGCTGTTGACCCAATCGACCAGCCTCCCGCCGGCGACGGCAGCCGAGCTGATGGTGCGGAATCCGGCGAGGATCTACGTGCTCGGTGGGACCGCGGTGGTGTCGGCCTCGGTGGCCAACCAGATCGACGAGCTGTTCCCGTAAGGCTCGGCCCTGGCGCTCGCCAGTGAGGGCGTCGCCGTTGGGTGGCAGTTCGGCATTGCTACACTCCGCCGATGCCTGAGAACGTCGTACGGTCCTTCGATGCACCCGACGAAACGCGCGACTTCGAGAAGGGCGTGCTTGAGCTCATCAAGGTCGGGCCACTCACGTTCGGACTCGAGACCCTCGAGCCGGGCTGGCGATGGTCTGAGCACGTCAAGCCCCTGGCCGGCACCGAGCTCTGCGAGTTCCATCACGTCGGGTACCAGGTCAGCGGGCGCTGGGCATGCGAGGACCGTGACGGCAAGCTGATCGAGATCGGGCCGGGCGACATCTTTGACACGCCCCCCGGCCACGATGCCTGGGTTATCGGCGACGAGCCATGCGTCACGCTGGACTTCCAGGGGATCGCCGATTGGGCGATGCGCCAAACCGCGGCTCGCGTCCTGACGACGGTGCTGTTCGCCGATATCGTCGGATCAACGCAGCTCGTGGAGCAGATCGGTGACAGGGCATGGCAGCGACTCCTTGCGCAATATCGCGAGAACGTCGGGCTGGTCCTCTCGGAGATGGGGGGCACCCTCGTCGACACTGCCGGCGACGGGATCCTGGCGCGCTTCGACAGCCCGCTTGCGGCGGTGCGCGCGGCGATCGGGATCGGCGAGGTTGCCGACCGCCTGGGGATCCAGACGCGCGCCGGGGTCCACACCGGAGAGGTGGAGCTCTCGGCCGAGGCGTTGACCGGCCTTGCCGTCCACATCGGTGCCAGGGTCCTGGCCGAGGCCGGACCGGGGGAGGTCGTCGTGACGGCCACGACGCACGACCTGACCGCGGACGCCGGCATCAGCTACGACTCGCGGGGATCGGTGGAGCTGCGCGGCGTCAGCGGGCCCCGCCAGCTGTACGCCGTCCGGCCGCGCTGACATCGGTGACGCGGGCCGGCACATGAGCCATGTGCTCGCGGACCCGGTCCGGCAGTTTGCCGCGGGGCTTCCGGGCGCCTGGGAGGACCACCCGTGGGGCGAGACGGTCTACAAGGTCGGCAAGAAGGTGTTCGTCTTCCTCGGCATCCCTGACCCGGGCTCCGAGCTGCGCTGCACCGTGAAGCTTCGCGATTCGCACGAGGAGGCGATGGCCTTCGAGTGGGTCATTCCCGCCGCCTACGGCCTGGCCCGCGGCGGCTGGGTCTCGTGCACCGTCCCGGACGACGCGCCGCTCGAGATGATCACCGGCTGGATCGAGGAGAGCTACCGGCTCGTCGCGCCCAAGAAGCTCGTGCGCAGCTCCTGGACCGGTAGGCGGACGCAGCCAGCCGCGGAACCGATGGGCGAGCCGGGGCGTCAAGAGGGGTGCTGATCAGCATCGACTCCAACGCCCTGTACCCAAGGAGGACGGTCGATGCGACGTCCCTGGCTCCCGCTCCTGGCGGCATCCGCCGCCCTGCTCATCACCGCTGCGCCGACGCTGGCCTGCGGCGGTCTCATCGGCCCGAACGGGGCCGTCAACCTGCTCCGCACGACCACGTTCGCCGGCTACCACGACGGCGTCGAGCATTACGTCACCTCGTTCGAGTTCGCCGGTGGCGGCGGCTCGTTCGGCAGCATCACCCCGCTGCCCGGCATCCCGACCGACGTGGTGCGCGGCGGCGACTGGACGCTCCAGCGCCTGATCCGCGAGACCGATCCCGGTCCCAGAGTTCGCGCTTGCTGCTGCCTCCGCCGGTGCTCGTGACGAAGCGGAGGTCCTCTTCGAGACGACGATCGACGCGCTCGACATCACCATCCTGCGCGGTGGCGGCGACGAGGTTGGCCTGTGGGCAAAGAACCACGGCTTCCGCCTGCCGCCCGACTCACCCGAGGTGCTCGACTTCTACGCCGACCGCAGCCCGATCTTCATGGCGGCGGCCTTCGACGCCGACGCGGCCGCCGAGCGTGGCCAGGCGATCGGCGACGGAACCCCGGTCCACCTCACCATCCCGACCGACAACCCGTGGGTTCCGCTGCGGATCCTGGGGCTCGGCAAGGCCGCCGGCGAGCTGGTCGAGGCCGACGTCTACCTGCTGACCGACATCCGGCCCGCGCTGCTGCCGAAGGCCGGCGCCTTCATCGAGGGCGACGGGCTCATCCTCGACCACAGCGCCGCCGCGACGGACCTGCTGCTGAGCGACCTGCGCTCGGACGTCGGGCATGGAATGGGTCCCGCAGGAAGCGTGGCTGACCAAGGTCGTCGTCGCATCCGATGCGGGCGATCTCGACTTCGACCTCGCGATCGACGCATCGGGCGCCGGAAAGCCCTCGGCAATCGACGCCGGCTACGCGCCCTTCGGCAGCCGCCCGGCACCGCGATCTCCGGTTCCGGCGGTCCTCCTGATCGCCGCGACGGGGGCGATCGGCGTGCCGGTCCTGTTGAGCCGGACGGGCCGCCGCGACCCGCGGACGCCACCCCTCGCCGGCGCATGAGGCACATTCGTCGATCGTGGCCGATGGCCGCGGCACTGCTCCTCGCGGTGACCGCGGTCGCCGGCTGCGCCCCGCAGGGCCAGGCGGTCACGATCACGATCCACTACTCGGCGTTCGACCCGACACGCCTGACGGTGCCGGCCGACGTGCCGATCACGTTCGTGCTCGTCAACGAGGACCCGATCGACCACGAGTGGCTGATCGGCGACGAGGCCTTCCACGAAGCGCATCGCACCGGCACGCACGCCAGCCACGACACGGTGCCGACCGAGGTCACCGTGCCGGCGCTCGAGACGGTCGAGACGACGATCACCTTCGATGAGCCGGGCACGCTGACCTACATCTGCCACCTGCCCGGGCACGAGGCGTACGGGATGGTCGGAACGCTGACCATCGGCGGTTGACGCGCTCCCTATCCTTTGCTCGTGCTGCACCCGAACCCGCCGAGGCTGGTCACCGTCGTCATCGCGCTGGCGCTGATCGCTGGTGGGGCTCTCGGCGACGGTCTTTCCGCTCGACTTCGTCAACCAGGCGCTCGACATCGTCCAGTCGACGATCGGCACCGACATCGAGGTGACCACCGAGATTGCCTGGCTCTTCCTCTTTGCCGGTGACGCGCTGCTCATCGTCGGCTCGCTCCTGCCCGGGATCTGACGCGATGGGTGGACGGATGAACTTCGCCCCGAGGATGCCCACGATCATCGTGGCGCTGGCGCTCGTGCTGATCGGCCTGCTGGGAACGTTCGTCGGGATCCTTCCAGCCATCGCGGGCATGAGCTCCGAGACGATCGGCGCCTGGTCGTTCGTCGTCGGCGCCATCGTTCTCGTGGCCGGGATGATCTTCGAGGGAATCTAGGCCGCGGCCTCGGGCGCGCCAAGGATGATCGGCAGCACGTTTCCGAAGAAGTAGCCGGCAATCCCGGCCACGGCGCCAACGGCCAGGATCTCGAAGCCGGATGCCCACCAGGACCGATGCGTCCATCGGCTCTTGACGACGCCGATGCCGAACAGGACGGCCAGGGTCGCCGCCACCGAGATCAGGACCGCGAGCTCGTTTTCGAGGAACACGTGCGGCAGGATCGGTGGGATGGTGCCGAGCCCGAAGGCCGCGCCCATGATGAGCGCCCCTTGAAGCGGCGAACCGCCGCCCTCCTCGACGGCGAGCCCGAGCTCCTTTTCGACCATGGTCTTGAGCAGCACGTCCGGATGCTTGGCCATGATGCCGCGCCACTTCGAGCGCCTGTTCGTGCGGGAGGCCGTCCTCCTCGAACATGTAGGCCACCTCGGCCTCGGCCTCGCCGGGACGCTCGTGGACCTCGTCGCGCTCCTCCACGATCTGGGCGTCGAAGATCTCGCGCTGGCTCTTGCTGCCGATGTACTCGCCGGCAGCCATGCTGAAGATTCCGGCCAGCCCCGACGCGATGCCCGCCACCAGCACCGGATAGCGGTCCGACGTCGCGCCGGCGACGGTGCTCACCACCGCCAGCGTGCTGACCAGACCGTCCTGCGCGCCGAAGATCGCCTCGCGAATCTCGCCCAGCAGACCTGACTTGCGGCGCTCGTCGGTGAGGTGCGTGGCCAGGAAGTCGTGGTCGAACTCGCTGGCCTGCATCGTCGCCCGAGCGGCCTCATCGGCCATCAGCTCGGCGGTGCGTTCCTCCATGAACCGATGCTAGCCGAGCCGCGTACTCGTGGTGCGGAACGATCGCCCGGCGCCCGACGACCGGCGAGCGGCGAGGTGCCGCCGGCCTGAGTCAGTGCCGGGCGAGGAGCTCGATGAGGACCGCTTCCTGGACGTAGCGCCGGTTCTCGGCCTGCTCGAGCGCGAGCGACCGCGGCCCGTCAAGGACGGACGCCGAGATCTCCTCGCCCCGGTGGGCCGGCATGCAGTGCAGGGCCACCACGTGCGGCGCCGCGTGCGCGAGGAGCGCCTCGTCGACGCAGAATCCGGCGAAGCGCGCGCGCCGCTCGTCGGCCTCCGCCTCGCGGCCCATGCTGGTCCACACGTCGGTGTAAACGGCGTCGGCGCCGGTGGCGGCCTCGATCGGATCCGTCCCGATGCCAACGCGGCCGCGATGCTTCGCGGCGAGCATGCGCGCTCGCTCGATGACGGCAGGGTCCGGCTCATAGCCCGGCGGCGTCGCGATCCGGACGTCGAGCCCCGCCAGCGCGGCCGCCAGCATGAGCGAGTGGGCGACATTGTTGCCGTCGCCGACGAAGGCGAGCGACAGCCCGTGCAGCCGGCCGAATCGCCGTCGGAGCGTGAGGAGGTCGGCCAGTGCCTGGCACGGATGCTCCGCATCGGTCAACGCATTCACCACCGGGACCGATGCGGCAGCGGCCATCTCGGTCAGGGTGTCGTGCGCGAACGTGCGCAGCACGATGGCGTCGACCAGCCGCGAGAGGTTGCGCGCCACGTCTGCGGCGCCCTCGCGACGGCCGAGGCCGACCTCGTCCGGGCCCAGCGCGATGGCGTCGCCCCCGAGGCTGGTGACCGCCACTTCGAAGCTGACCCGCGTGCGCAGGCTCGGCTTCTCGAACAGGAGCGCGACCTGGCGCCCCTCGAGCGGGCGGGCCGGGGCGACGGCGTGTCGCGCGGTGCGCAGCAGCTCGGCGCGGTCGAGCAGACGGACCAGGCCAAGGGCTTCGAGGTCCTCCGCGCCAAGCAGATGCCGTGGCGGCGGCGGCGAACGATGCGTCGCCGCCGTCCGCATGGCAGTCGTCATGCCGTGCCCCGCGCGTCGGTGAGTGCGGCGCGGAGTCGCTCGATCGCAACGTCCACCTCGTCGGCGCTGATCGTCAGCGGCGGCACCAGCCTGATGGTCGTCTCGCCGGTGGCGTTGATCAGCATGCCCGTGCCGATCGCGGGCCGCCGCCATCGCCTCGCGGGCGAGCGGCCCGGCCGTCTCGAGGCCGATCATCAGGCCGCGACCGCGCACCTCGGACAGGACACCATCCTCGACCAGGCTCGCGAGGCCGTCGCGCAGCTGGGCGCCACGCGCGCGGGCGTTGGCCATGAGGTCCTCGTCGTCGATGACGCGCAGCGTGGCAAGGGCGGCCGCGCACGAGACGGGGTTGCCGCCCAGCGTCGTCCCGTGATCGCCGGCCCGGAACGCGGCGGCCGCCTCTCGGACGAGCAGCGCGCCGATCGGGATCCCGCCGGCCAGGCCCTTGGCCAGGGTGACGGCATCGGGCACGATCGGCGTCTGCTCGAAGGCGAAGAAGGTGCCGGTACGACCGATCCCGGTCTGCACCTCGTCGAGGATCAGGAGGGCACCGACGCGATCGCAGGCGGCACGCGCCGCGACGAGGTACTCGTCGCTCAGCGGATGGATGCCGCCCTCGCCCATGATCGGCTCCAGCAGGACGGCGCAGGTCGCATCGGTCACCGTTTCGGTGAGCTCGTCGACGTCGTTCGGCGTCACGTGGTGGAAGCCCGGCGGCAGCGGGGCGAACGGGGCCTGGTACTTCGGCTGCCCGGTCGCCGCCAGCGAGCCGAACGTTCGACCGTGGAACGAGCCGGTCAGGGTCACGAACTCGTGCGCGCCGCGCTCGCCGCCGTGGCGTCGCGCCAGCTTGAGCGCCGCCTCGTTGGCCTCCGTGCCCGAGTTGGTGAAGAAGACGCGGTCGAACGGCGAGCGCGCGACGAGCGCCTCTGCCAGCTCGAGCTGGGGGAGCGTGTAGTAGAGGTTCGAGACCTGGACGAGCGTCGCCGCCTGGCGCGCGACCGCCTCCGTGATGGCCGGGTGCGCGTGGCCGAGCACGTCGACGGCGATCCCGGCCACCAGGTCGAGGTATTCGCGGCCGGCGTCGTCGGTCACCCAGCAGCCGTGGCCGCTCACCAGCGTCAGCGGCTGGCGCGCGTACGTCTGGAGGTGGACCCGCGCCTCGCGCGCCGGCGCCTCGGACGAGGTCCGCACGCTGCTCACAGCTGCAGCTCCATGGCGTGGCCCGCGCCGCTGCGAGCCGGCCACGGGACCCGATCGGCGTGCAGGACGTCGGGCACCTCGCCCATTGCCAGCTCGACGAAGCCGTGCCGTGCGAAGTAGCCCGGGTTGCGAGTGATCGCGAAGAGGCGGGTGATGGCGCGCTTGCGAGCCTCGCGCACCACGGCATGCACGAGCGACTCGCCCAGGCCGCGGCCGTGCGCCTCGGCCACCACGCTCAGGGAGCGCAGCTCGCCGAGCCCTCCGCCGAAGTCGCGCAGCGAGGCGCAGCCGACGACCTCGCCGTTGAGGTCGCCGACCCACCAGCTGGCGATGTCGTCGAGGATCTCCTCGCGGGTCCGCGGCAGCAGCACGCGCTGCGAGACGTAGGTGCCGATCACCTCCAGGATGCGGTCGACGTCGGCGGTGCGCGCGCGCCGAACGTACGACGAGTCGGCGGTGAGCGCCGCGATCGTGCCGGCCATGCGCAGGCCGCCTGGCGGCTTGTTGCCGGTCATCGGGCCGCTCCCGCCAGCGCCGTGGCGTCGAGCCGGTCCGCGCCGAGCTCGTCGAGAAGCGTGCGCTGCTCGTTCTCGCCGTCGCGGCGCGCGGCGGCCTGGGTCCGCACCGGCAGGCCCCAGATGGCGATGAACCCGACCGCCGACGCGTGGTCGAAGCGGTCGCCGGCGTCGTAGGTCGCCAGACCGATGTCGTACAGCGAGTGCGGCGAGCGGCGGCCGATGACGGCGGCGCTGCCGGGCACGAACCGCATCCGGACCTCGCCGCTCACGTAGCGCTGGGTGTGCGTCACGAAGGCCCGCAGCGCAACGCCGAGCTCGCTGAACCACAGGCCGTCATAGGCCAGCGTGGCGAGCCGATCGCCGACCGATCGCTTGTAGGCCAGGAGCTCGCGCGAGAGGGTCAGCTGCTCGAGCGCAGCGTGCGCCGCGTGCAGGACCACGGCGGCCGGCGCCTCGTAGATCTCGCGGCTCTTGATGCCGATGAGCCGGTCCTCGACGTGGTCGATGCGACCGATGCCGTGGGCGCCCGCGGCGTGGTTGAGCCGCTCGACCAGCTCGACGCCGTCGAGGCGCTCCCCGTCGATCGAGACCGGCACGCCCTCCTCGAAGCCGATGACGATCTCGCGCGGCGTCCGCGGCGCATCGGCCGGGTCGACCGTCCAGGCGAACGCATCGGCAGGCGGGGCCGCCCACGGATCCTCGAGCACGCCGGCCTCGATCGAGCGTCCCCACAGGTTGACGTCGATGCTGAACGGCGAGCTCGGCCCCGACGGAACGTCGATGCCGCGCTCGCGCGCATAGGCGAGCTCCTCGTCGCGGGTCATGCCCATCCCGACCCGCATCGGTGCGATGACGCGGAGGGACGGATCAAGGGCGGCCACCGCCACGTCGAAACGCACCTGGTCGTTGCCCTTGCCCGTGCAGCCGTGCGCGACCAGTCCAGCGCCGCTCTCGTGCGCCGCCTCGACCAGCAGCCGCGCGATCAGCGGGCGGGCGAGCGCCGTCGCGAGCGGGTACTGCCCCTGGTAGAGCGCACCGGCCTGCAGTGCGGGCCAGATGTAGTCGGACACGAACGCCGATCGCGCGTCGACGACGATCGCGCGCCGCGCGCCACCGGCCAGGGCGCGCCGCTGCACGCCGGCGGCATCGACGCCACCGCCGACGTCGACGGTGAGCGTGACCACCTCGTGGCCCTGCGTCTCACGCAGCCACGGGACGGCGACGGAGGTGTCCAGCCCACCGGAGTAGGCGAGGACGACGGTGTCGCTCATGCCTCACCTCCCGCCCCGGCGGCGACGGATGCACCGGCCTCGCCGATGAACGCCTCGAGCCGGCCGCGGAAGCGGCGCATGGCGGCGGCATCGGTGCAGGCAACGAAGATCGTGTCGTCGCCGGCAATGGTGCCGACCACGTCCTCCCACTGCGACAGGTCGATGGCCGACGCGATCGCGTTGGCGCCGCCGGGCGACGTGCGCAGGACCACGAACGGCGCGGTCTCGCCGATCGTGAGCGGCAGGTCCGCGAGCAGGCGGCGGAGACGGCCCTCGGCGGCGCCGGTTCCATCGGTCATGTCGTCCGGCAGCAGATAGGTGAGCCGCCCGCCACGGAATCCGCGCACGACGCCCAGGCCGGCCAGATCGCGCGAGATCGTCGCCTGCGTGACCTCGGCCCCACGGGCCCGCAGGGCGGCCACCAGCTCCGCCTGGGTGTGGACCCCGCCGGCGGCGATCAACCGCCGCACCTGGTCCCTGCGCTCGTTGGTTCCCATTCGTGTCTCCTTCACCGATGTCACCCGATCCTCGCCGCGGTGGCGGCGGTCACGGTCGTTCCTGTCGTCGTACCGTCCAGTGCCGCTCGAACGGCCTCCGGACTCCGTCCATCGACAATTGCCACCTGGCAACCGGCGCGAGCGGCAGCGACCGCCGCGCGCAGCTTCGGTCGCATCCCGCCCGACGCGGTCTCGTCGGCAAGCAGGCCCTCCGCCTCCTCGGCGGTGAGGGTCGTCACCGGCTCCCCATCGCGCAGGACGCCCGGCACGTCGGTGAGCAGGAGCAGGCGGCCGCCACGCGCGGCGGCGATCGCACCGGCTACCTCGTCCGCGTTCACGTTCAAGAGCCGGGCGCCCTCGCCGCGCGCGATCGGCGCCACGACGGGAACCTGGCCGGCATCGGCCAGCGTGCTCAGCAGCGCCGCGTTCACCCGGCTGATGCGGCCGACCTCACCGAGCCGCTCGTCGAAGCGCTCCGCGCTGAGCAGGTCGCCATCGACGCCGCACAGGCCGACGGCAGCCACGCCGGCAGCGCCGAACGTCGCCACCAGCCGCGCGTTGACGACGCCCCGCAGGACGGCCACCGCGATCTCGAGGGTCTTCGGATCCGTCACTCGCAGCCCGTCCACCGTGGTCGGCTCGACGCCAAGGCGCCGCGACCAGTCGCCGACCTCGGCGCCGCCACCATGGACGATGACCCAGCCGGGCTCGGCCCGCTCCACGAGCACTGCCAGCGAGGCGGCATGTGCCCCGGCGGTGCCGCCGAGCTTGATGGTCAGCGCGGAACCGCTCATGTCGTGTACTCGCTGTTGATCGCGACGTATGCCGCAGACAGGTCACAGCCCCAGGCGGTGCCGCTGCCCGGGCCGTCGAGCAGGTCGAGGACGAGCGGGACGCGCGCGCCGCCGAGGATTCGCCGGGCCCGGCGCTCGTCGAAGGCGAGCGGGCTGCCGTCGTACACCGCCACGTCGCCGATGCAGATCCGCATCCGATCCGGATCGAAGCGGCACTCCGCTGCGGCCGGCGGCGGCGGCGATGCGGCCCCAGTTGGGGTCCGCGCCGTGGACCGCCGTCTTGACCAGCGAGGATGCGGCGACCGTGCGGGCCACCGCGCGCGCGTCGGCATCGTCGGCGGCGCCGTTCACCGTGACCTCGATGAGATGCTCGGCGCCCTCGCCGTCCGCGGCGATCGCGATCGCGAGGGATCGGCAGACCGCCTCGAGGGCATCGGCGAATGCGCCCACGTCCTCCGCCGCGATCGAAGCGGCCGCCGGCCGCACCGTTGGCGAGCACGAAGACCGCGTCGTTGGTCGAGGTGTCGCCGTCGACCGACACCTGGTTGAAGCTGCGATCGACGGCCGGCCGCAGCAGCGACCCGAGCGTCGCGGTGTCGACGGGCGCATCGGTGGTGAGGAAGGCGAGCATCGTCGCCATCTGCGGATGGATCATGCCGGAGCCCTTGGCCATGCCGCCGATGCGGATCACGCGGCCATCGGCCAGGCGGGTCGAGACCGCGTGCTCCTTCGGGCGCGTGTCGGTGGTCATGATCGCCCGTGCCGCCTGCCCCGACGCGGCCCGCGAGCGACGTGGCTGCAGGGTGGCGATGATGGCCTGCATGGCGGCTACCGGAAGCCGCGAGCCGATGAGGCCAGTCGAGGCCGGGAGGACCTCGTGCGGCTCGCAGCCGAGATGAGCGGCAGCCGCAGCCACGACGGCGCGCGCGTCGTCCAGTCCGCCGGCACCGGTCCCGGCGTTCGCGCAGCCGGCGTTCACGATGATCCCACGCACGGTCGAGGCGCCGGCGGCGAGCGCCTGCTCGGCCAGCAGCACCGGCGCCGCCCGCATCAGGTTGGTGGTGAAGGTCGCCGCCGCGCTTGCCGGCCGGTCGGACGCCAGCAGCACCAGGTCGGGGCCGCCCGACTCGCGGATGCCGGCCACGCCGATGGCCACCGAGAAGCCCTGCGCGGCCGTGATCCCTCCGGGGACGATGGTTGCGCTCACGGGTGAACCCCCAGCGCGGAGAGGCCGGCCGTCTCGTCCAGCCCGAGCGCGACGTTCATGTTCTGGATCGCCTGGCCGGCTGCACCCTTGCCGAGGTTGTCGATGACCGAGATCACGACCGCGCGTCGCTCGCCCACCCGACGGCCGTGGACGAAGGCATGGTTGGAGCCGGTCGTCTGCTTCGTGGCCGGAGGCGCGTCGGAGACGTGCACGAACGGCTCACCGTCATACGCGAGGTGCAGCAGGTCCGCGATCGCGCCGTCGTCGAGGTCCGTGCCGAGCGACAGGTAGCAGGTCGCCAAAATGCCGCGCGACTGCGGCACGAGATGGGGGACGAAGGTCACCGGGAGTGGCGCGCCGGCGCCGGCAATGCCCTGCTCGATCTCGGGTCGATGTCGATGGCCCTCGAGCCCGTACGCGCGTGTCGACTCGGTCAGCTCGGTGAACAGGTAGTCCGCGCCGGCCCCGCGTCCGGCGCCGCTGATGCCCGACTTGGCGTCCACGACCACGTCGCCGACGAGCAGGCCGGCCCGCGCGAACGGGATGAGCGCCAGCAGCGAGGCGGTCGGGTAGCAGCCCGGGTTCGCGATCAGCTTCGCGCCGCGCAACGCGTCACGGCTCCACTCGGTCAGCCCGTAGACCGCGTCGGCCAGGAGCTCCGGACAGGGGTGCGGCGCGCCGTACCAGGTGGCGTATGCATCGGCGTCGCGCAGTCGGAAATCAGCACCGATGTCGACGACCGTGGCCCCGCGCTCCAGCAGCCGCGCCGCGAGCGGCGCCGATGCGCCGTGCGGCAGGGCAAGGAAGGCCACCTCGACGTCGTCCGGCTCGTCGTCGCGGAACACGAGGCCCAGCGGCGCAAGGTGGGGCAGCTCGGCCGCCAACGGCGTGCCGGCACGTCCGCGGGCGTGGACCGATGCGATCTCCACCGAGGGATGCCCGGCCAGGAGCCGGACGAGCTCGCCGCCCGCGTAGCCGGCCGCGCCGACGACCGCGACCCGGGTCGGTGCTGTCATGTCGTCACCCGCCGGCCGAGCCGTTCGCGGGTCGCGTCCAACGCCGCCCGCACCCGCTGCGGAGCGGTCCCGCCGTGGACGTCCGCCGCGGCCACCGACTCCTCGAGGCTCGGCATGGGAGCGCCGTCGAGCTCAGGAAGCGCCGCCACCAGCTCGTCCGCTGGCAATGCCGCGAGATCCACCGATGCCGCCTCCGCGGTCGCCACCAGCCGTCCCACCCGACGGTGGGCCTCGCGGAACGGGACGCCCCGCGTCACCAGACGGTCGGCAAGGATCACGGCGCGGGCGTGCCCGCCGTCGGCGGCGGCGCGCATCCGCTCGCGATCGAAGGCGATGCCGGCGATCACGCCGCTCATCACCTCCAGGCACAGGCGAGCTGAGTCGACCGCGTCGAACATCGCCCTTCGCGTCTCCTGGAGGTCGCGGTGATACGCCAGCGGCAACCCGCGCACCAACGACAGGAGGACGACGAGGTCGCCCTCGACGCGGGCCGCCCGAGCCCGCACCAGCTCGGCGCTGTCCGGGTTCCGCTTGTTTGGCAGCATCGAGCTGCCGCTCGAGAAGGCATCGTCGAGCCGCACGAAGCCGACGTATGGGGTGGACCACAGCACCAGCTCGCCGGCCAGGCGCGACAGGTGGCCGAGCAGGATGGCGAGCGCCGCAACGCTCTCGAGCGCGTAGTCGCGGTCCGAGACCGCGTCGATCGAGTTGTCGGTCACGCCACCGAAGCCGAGCGCGGCCGCGACGCGATCGCGGTCGATCGCCAGCCCGGAGCCCGCGACGGCCCCGGAGCCGGCAGGCGACCGGTCGGCACGACCCGCCGCATCGGACAGGCGGTCCGCGTCACGGTCGAGCATCTCGACGTACGCGAGCAGGTGGTGCGCCAGCAGGACCGGCTGCGCGGGCTGGGTGTGCGTGTGCGCCGGGAGGATCGTGTGGGTCTCGTCGTCGGCCCGATTGAGGAGGACCGACTGCAGGTGGTGGATTGCACGAATGAGGCGCGTCGTCTCCGAAGCAAGCCAGCGGCGCTCATCGGTCACGATCTCCTCGTTCCGGCTCCGTCCCGCCTGCAGCATGCCCCCGAGCTCCGGCCCGACCGCCTCGATGACGGCCGCCTCCACGTTCATGTGGATGTCCTCGTGCTCCGGGCGCCACGCAAACGAGCCGTCGACCAGCTGCCGCGCGACGTCCACCAGGGCGTCGTCCAGCCGATCCGCCTCGGCCGGGTCGAGCAGCTCGAGGCGGCGGAGCTCCGCCACGTGGGCGCGGCTGGCAGCGACGTCGTGCTCGGCCAGCGGCAGGTCGATCTCGAGCGACCCGGACAGCGCGAGCGCCGCGTCGGCGGCGGGGGACTTGAAGCGACCGTCCCACAGGGCGGCCTGGCGCGAGGGGTTCACTTGAGTATTCATACACGCTAGTGCATGATCATGCAACCGGAGGCGAGACCTTCCACGACGTCGGACCCGGCCGGCGCCGGTCCAAATCGGCTAGACTCCACCGCGGTCCTTTAAGACCGGCACGGTGATGCCGGGAAGGAGCACAGGTGCAGACCATCCCGAACCTTGAGCAGCACTCCGAGGCGCCAGCCGCAGGCACGCGGCCGGTGCCTCGTTCGGCGCCCGGGCTGGTCGCGCTCGAGGGCGGCCGTGTCCAGCGCGGCGTCCTGCGCGGCGAGATCACCCCAGCCGAGGGTGACCTGATCTTCACCACCGCCGCCACCGGCTGGGGCGAGATCCTGACCGATCCGTCGTATGCCGGTCAGATCGTGGTCCTGACCCATCCGATGGCCGGCAACTACCGGATCGCGGCCGCCGAGCTCGAATCCAGCCGCGTGCACGCCCGCGCGCTCATCTGCTCCCGTCTCGTCACGCCGCCGTCAGGCCCCGGCATCTCGCTCGAGGAGCTGCTCGTCGATGCCGGCATCCCGGCGCTGACCGGGATCGACACGCGCGCGCTCACGCTCGAGCTGCGGCGTGGCGTCCAGCGTCGGGCCGTCATCCGCGTCGCCGAGGTGACCGACGAGGAGGCGGTGGCGGAAGCCGGCGCCATCGCGCCCTGGGCGTCCGTCGACCATGTCGCGGGCGTGGGGACCCGCGATCCGTACACGGTCGGCCCGGAAGGGGAGCGGATCGCCCGCGCGACGCTCGTCGACTACGGCGTCAAGCGTTCGCTGCTGGCCGCCCTCGCGGCCCGCGGACTCGAGATCACGGTCCTGCCGCCCGACGCGGGCGCCGCCGACATCCTCGCCGGCTCCCCGGACCTCATCGTCCTGTCGCCGGGGCCCGGCGACCCTTCGCGGATGGACCCGCAGATCGCGACCGTGCGGGCGCTGGCCAGCGGGGCGATCGGGGGCGGTCCGCCGATCCTCGGCATCTGCCTGGGCCACCAGCTGCTGGCGCTCGGCGCGGGCGCGGAGACGCACCGTCTGCCGGTCGGGCACCACGGGGGCAATCACGCGGTGCTCGAGGCATCGAGCGGCCGCGTCGACATCGGCGCGCACAACCACGAGGTGGCGGTCGTCGACGGACCGGCATTGGCGTCGGCCGGCTATGCGATCAGCCACCGGGACCTGAACGACGGCACCGTGGAGGGGCTCGTTCATCGGAGCGGCCGGATCGCATCGGTCCAGTTCCATCCCGAGGGTGCGCCCGGACCGATCGACGCGGCGCGCATCTTCGACCTCGCCGTGGAGCACGCGCTGGCATGACGATGCCTCGCAAGGTGCTCGTCATCGGCTCCGGTCCGATCCTGATCGGCCAGGCTGCCGAGTTCGACTATGCCGGCGTGCAGGCCTGCCTGGCGCTTCGGGGCGAGGGCGTCGAGACGGTCCTGGTCAACTCGAACCCCGCGACCGTGATGACCGATCCCGACGTCGGCGGCACCGTGCTGATCGGCCCGCTCACGCTGTCGTACCTGACGCGGGTGATCGAGGAGCATCGGCCCGACGCGCTGCTGCCGACCCTCGGCGGGCAGACCGGGCTGAACCTCGCGGTGGCGCTCGACGATGCCGGCGTTCTCGACCGATACGGCGTGCGCGTGCTGGGCACGCCGCTGGCGGCCGTTCGGGCGGCGGAGGATCGCGGAGGGTTCCGGGATCTCGTCACGGGCATCGGCGAGCCGGTCCCCGAGAGCGCGGTGGTCGAGAACCTCGAGGACGGGATGCGCTTCGTGGAGGCGCTCGGCGCGGCGGTGGTGGTGCGCCCGGCCTTCACGCTCGGCGGCGGAGGCGGTGGGTTCGCCGAGACGCCGGCGGAGGCGCGCGTCCGCATCGCCGCGGGACTCGCGGCCAGCCCGATCGGCCAGGTCCTCGTCGAGCGTTCGCTGATCGGCTGGTACGAGATCGAGTTCGAGATCCTGCGCGACGCGTCGGACACCACGATCGCCATCTGCGGCATGGAGAACCTCGATCCGATGGGCGTCCATACCGGCGACTCGATCGTGGTGGCGCCGATCCAGACGCTGCCCGACACGGTCGTCCAGCGCCTGCGCCGCTGCGCCCTCAGGATCGTGCGCGCGCTGGAGCTGGAGGGCGGCTGCAACGTGCAGCTGGCAGTCTCGCCGGACGGGTCGGACTACCGGGTGATCGAGGTCAACCCGCGCGTCTCCCGCTCGAGCGCCCTCGCGTCGAAGGCGACCGGCTATCCGATCGCGCGGATCGCGGCACTCATCGCGCTCGGGCGGCGGCTCCACGAGCTGCCGAACCCGGCCACCGGCGGCAACAGCGCCGCGTTCGAGCCGGCGGTCGACTACGTCGTGGTCAAGCTGCCGCGCTGGCCGTTCGACAAGTTCCCGACCGCCGATCGCAGCCTCGGCGTCCAGATGAAGGCGACCGGCGAGGCGATGGCCATCGACCGCGAGTTCGGCGCCGCGCTCCTCAAGGCGATCCGCTCGCTCGAGCCGCGCGGCCGCGGCTGGCTATGGGAGGACCCTGCCTGGGAGCTCAGCCACCGTGCACCCGACGACCTGGTTCGATTCCTGGCCCCGACCGACACGCGCCTGTGGCGGATGATCGCGCTGCTGCGCCATCAGTGGTGCGACGCCGCGGCAGCTGGCCGCCGCGACCGGGATCGCGCCGTGGTTCACCGAACGGCTGGCCGAGCTGGTCGAGGCGGAACGCGGCCTGGTCGGCTCATCCCTGGAGGACGCCAAGCGGGCGGGATTCGGCGACGCGGACATCGCGACCATGTCGGGCGTCCCGTGGGCCGCCATCCGCCGCGCCCGGGTGCGCTCCGGCATTCACCCCGCCTACCGTCGAGTCGACACCTGCGCCGGTGAGTTCCCTGCCGAGACGCCCTACTTCTATTCCAGCTACGCCGATGCCGAGGTCGCGCCGCCGGCCGAGCGCCAGAGCGTCATCGTGGTCGGGTCTGGACCGATCAGGATCGGGCAGGGCATCGAGTTCGACTATTGCAGCGTGCGGGCGGCGTGGGCCGTTCGCGAGATGGGGCTCGATGCCGTCGTCATCAACAACAACCCCGAGACCGTGTCGACCGACTACGACGCCTGCACGCGCCTGTACTTCGAGCCACTCGACACGGAGAGCGTGCTCGATGTCATCGACCACGAGCGCGCGCTGACCGGCACCCCGCCGATGGTGGTGCTCACGTTCGGGGGTCAGACCGCCATCGACCTCGCCAGGGATCTCGCCTACGCGGACGTGCCGATTGCCGGCCTGACCGCAGACGCGATCGAGATCACCGAGGATCGCGAGCGCTTCGCCGCGCTCCTCGACGAGCTGGGGATCGAAGGGCCGCGCGGCGCGCTCGCCACCGACGCCGACGCGCTGGGGGCCGCCATCGAGGCGCTCGGGGGCTACCCCGTGATCGTGCGACCCTCATGGGTGATCGGCGGCCGTGGCATCGCCGTGCTGCGCGATGCCGGCGGCCTCGGCGACTATCTCGCGACCGACGTCGGCTGGCCGCTCCGGGTCGATCGGATGGTCGAGGGCATCGAGCTGGACGTCGATGCCATCAGTGACGGCAGCGCATGGGCGGTGCCCGGCATCCTGGAGCAGGTCGATCCGCCCGGGGTCCACTCGGGCGACAGCGTGGCCGTCCTCCCGCCGCAGCACGTGCCGCGCGCCGTCCAGGAGCTGGCGGCAGAGGCCGCCGGCCGGATCGCGTTGGCGCTCGGCGTGCGCGGCGTCCTGAACGTGCAGATGATCGCGGCCGGCGACCGCGTGGTGGTGATCGAGGCGAACCCCCGCGCGAGCCGGACCGTGCCCATCGTCGCGAAGGCAACGGGTCTCGACGTGGTCGCGGCCGCGGTGCGCTGTGCTCTGGGCTGGTCGCTGTCGGAGGCGGGGCTTTCGCCGGGCCTCGCGCCCGATGGGCCGCGGGTGGCCGTCAAGGCGCCGGTCGGGTCGCTCTGGCGTCTCCCCGGGGTCAGCGCCGAGCTTGGTCCGGAGATGCGCTCGACCGGCGAGGTGCTCGGTCTGGCGGCCACCGCGCATGAGGCAACCGAGCTGGCGCTCGCCGCCGTCGCCGCGCATCGAGGCTGACGATCAACAGGGCATGAAGAAGGGGGCCATCAGGCTCCAGTACGGAGGGTCCTGGAACCCGACGACCCCCAAGAAGACTCCGAGCGCGTGATCAGCGCGAACGAGCGAAGCCGCTACGTGTCGCGTCTGGCCCGAGCTTCCGTCGGCGACGGGCTCCAGCTCGACGTTCGGCGTTGATCAGGGTGCTCTCGGTGTCTACGCCGATAACTGTAGCAAGTCTCGTGCCGGTCGTCGAGGATCGCCTACCGGCGCCGACGGCGGGACGTCTCCGAGCTGACCTGGGCCTGGCGGCGGCGCAGGTAGCCGCCATACCACCCACCGATGAAGCCGAGCACGGACTGGTAGAGGCCCTGGAGCACGAGCTGTCCAATCACCGCGGTCGGCTCTCCGAACGTCTCGGGCGTCGCGCCCTGCGACGAGAACGTGAACAGCACGATGGCGGTGGCAATGACGAAGCCGAGCAGCGAGGCCGCCACGCCGTACAGGGTCGGGCGCTGCCAGCCGAACCAGCCCGCCCCGATCAGAGCGCCGAACAGGACGAACGTGCCCAGCAGGCTCACGATGCCGCCGGCGTAGCTGAACGAGGCAAGGAATCCCACCAGGGCAACGAGGCCGGTCGGGATCCAGGCGAGCAGGTTCTCCAGCAGCAGGTAGATGCGGACCGTGACCGGTCGCAGCGGCCCGCCGCCCGTGAAGCCCTCGAGCGGATCGGGGCGGCCGCGGAGCGGCGGTGCGGGTGGAAAGATCCGATTCAGGAACCCGCCGGCCCTGCTCGAATCGGGCTCCGGCTCGGGATCGGCTGCCTCCGCCTCGGGAAGCTCGCCGCGCGCGGAGAGCCTCGCTCGTCGACGAGCCTCGGCGCGGCGGGATGCAGATCGGTCATCGGTGGACATGGCCGCCGATTGTACTGCGCCGCCGGACTGCACGGTAATCGGCCACTAAGCGTGCGGTAAGCGTCCGTCCAGCATCCTGCGGCGGCCTGCGCCTCCGTCCGCGAGGTGTCTGCCGTGTCCATTGCCCATCCGCCCGCCGCCGTGCCGCGCGCGCGCTGCGACGCCCGTCCGCGTCATCGTCGTCTGCCTGCTTTCGGCCGCGCTGCTGCCGCTCGGCACTGTCGATCGGGCGTCCGCGGCGGCCGTCGATCACCTCGTCGTCAGCGAGGTGGTGACCGGCGGCGCGAGCGCGAGCGACGAGCTGATCGAGCTCTACAACCCATCGTCGACGCCGCTGCCCCTCGAGGGACTCGAGCTCGTCTACGTCACGGCCAGCGGCGCGACGGTGAGCCGGCGGGCGTCCTGGAGCCTCGGCGCTCCCGAGATGCCAGCGGGTGCCCATCTCCTCGTCGCCAACGAGCTCGGCAGCTTCGCGCCGATCGCCGATGCGCTCTACGCCAGCGGCATGGCCGCCACCGGCGGCAGCGTGGCGCTGCGCATTCAGGGTGCCTCCACCGCCATCGATGCTGTCGGTTGGGGAACTGCCGCCAGCACCTGGCTGGAAGGGCTGCCCGCGGATGTGCCACCGGCGGGCGCCAGCCTGGAGCGGCGCCCCGGCGGGTCGGCGGGCTCCACCATCGATACCGACAGCAACCTCGCAGACTTCATCGTTCGGGCCGTTCCCGATCCGCAGAACGCCGGATCGCCGCCGGTGCCCGATCCGACCCAGCCCAGCCCCACGCCCACCGCAGCCCCAACGCCAACGCCTACCGCAACGCAGACACCAACCGCGACGCCAACCGCGACGCGCGACGCCAACGTCGTCGAGCACACCTGCCCCCACGGCGACACCCGCTCCGGCGCCGATCGGCATTGCAGCCGCTCGCGCCGTGGCCGACGGCACCACGGTCACCGTCGAAGGAGATGCGCTGACCGCCTCCGACTTCACGGATGGTGGCGGGTATCTCGCCGACGCCACGGGTGGCATTGCCGTGCTGCTGGATGGCGGCTCGTTCACGCGCGGGGATCACCTCATCGTCACCGGAACCGTCGACGATCGCTTCGCGCAGCGAACCATTCGGGCCGCCGGCAGTGACCTGGTGATCACGGGGATCGGCGGCGACCCGGATCCCGTGACGTCGCCGACAGGGTCCGTGGGCGAGTCGCTGGAGGGGCGCCTCGTTCGAATCCAGGGCAGCATTGCCGGAAGCCCGACATCGCTCAGCGGAGGCCTGGCCTTCGACGTCGATGATGGGAGCGGTGCCGTCCGCGTCGTCGTCGGTACCGCCACCGGGATCGACGTTGCCGGCTGGACGGACGGTGTCGCCGTGCGCGTGGTCGGCGTGGCCGGCCAGCGCGATTCGTCCGGCACCGGAACCTCGGGATATCGCGTGCAGCCGCGTGCGGCCAACGACGTCGAGGTGCTCCCAACTGCGAGTCCGACGCCGTCTCCGACGGCCAGCGGCTCGCCCGGCCCACAGCCCACACCGACCCCCTCGGCTTCGAGTGGTCCGGTGGTGCCGATCGCCAGCGCGCGGGCGGCCGCCAAGAATGCGCGCCTCACCGTTCGAGGCGTCGTCACGCTCGCATCGGGGACGGTGGACACCGGCTCCGCGGTCATCCAGGACGCGAGCGGCGCCATTCTCCTGCGGCTCGGGGACGAGGCGGGCAGGGTCTCGCGCGGCCAGCTGCTCGAGGTCGCGGGGACGCGGTCGACCAAGAGCGGCATGGAGTCGTTGCGCGTGTCGATCGCCCCGCGGCGGCTCGGAACCGCGGTCGACCCGACGCCGCGGGCGCTTCGGAGCGGCGACGCGGCCGAGGCCTTCGAGGCGCAGCTGGTCGTCGTCCGTGGCGCGGTGGTGGCATCGGCCCGAACTGCCTCGAGCGGGACGGTCAGCTTCGAGGTGGACGACGGGAGCGGCCCGCTTCGGATCGTGCTCGGCGCAAGCCTGGCGGCGGACGGCGCACCATTCTCCGCTGGTACGTGGGTCGAGGTGCTTGGCGTCCTGGGCCAGGAGACGACAGGCGCCCAGCCGTTGCGCGGCTATCGGGTCTGGCCCCGTTCGTCCGGCGACGTGCGCATCCTGGCCGCTGCGACCGGCGCCGCGACCACGGACGCTTCCCCGTCTGAAGGCGGTGGTGGGGGAAGCGGCGGCGGCTCGACCGCGTCACTCGCTGCGGTCGGCGGAGCCGGCCTGGCCGACCTGCGAGTCGGGGCGACGTTGGTGGCGTCGGCATGGCCCGAGCTGGAGGTGGCCGGCCTCCTCTGGGATGGATCGCGGCTCGTCGGCATCACGCCGGCGTCGGCGGCACGGGTCAAGCAGGCCACCGCTGGGAAACCCACGCCCGTCTCGCTCGAGCTTGGCGGGCTGCGCGAGCTTGGCGAGAGGGGCGTGGCCGGCATCGCGCTCGTCTCGCTTGGCGACAGCCCCGGCGACACGGTGGTTGGCTCCGCCGCTCCGGCGCCTCCGTCGCCGACCCTTCCGGCGCCCGGTGATCCGCCGAGCTGGGTCTCCGTGGTCGGCCGCGTCACGAACGACGGGCGGCGGCAGGTGATCGAGGTCGCCGGTGCCCGCATCGTCATCCAACGGCTCTGCGAACGAGGCGGCCGCCTGCCGGAGGGGACGGTTGGCCTGATCGGCGTGGCAACCGCGGACCCGCCGAGGATCATCGTGGCCTGTGATGGGGTGCGCGCGGCGCCCGCGCTCGCCCTCGTTTCGAGCGTGCAGAGCGGCACGGCTCGTCAGCCGAAAGCCCTTGGCGCACCGGTCGATCGGGACCTCGCCGCGACATCCGGGCACCGGTCACTGGCGGCCATGCTGCTGGCGATCGGGGTCGCGATCCTGGTGCTGGCGGTCATCGTCGGCCGTCGGTTCGGCTCGACGGAGCCCGAGGCCGCCGCGGCAGAGGAGGCCGACCCGGAGGTATCAGCCCAACCGGAGCCGCGGCTGGCGCTGGTTCGTCTGCCGGAGGAGCACGGTTCCTGAGTGAGCGTGCGGCGTATACTCCCGCGCGTCCACGCACGAGGAGCGGCGCTTGTCCCAACCGACCCGGGCCGACGCACCGTTGACCGGGAACCGTCAGTACCACATCGCGCTCGAGGCGGGCGAGCTGGCGGAGTACGTCCTGCTGGTCGGGGACCCCGGCCGGGTTGCGAAGGTGGCGTCCCGCTGGGATGCCGTCGAGCTGGAGCGCAGCAATCGCGAGATCACGACGGCCACCGGAACGTACCGCGGCATGCGGGTCAGCTGCATGTCCACCGGGATGGGCACCGACAACGTCGAGATCGTGCTCGCCGAGGTGATGGAGATCACCGATCACCCGACGTTCATCCGCATCGGGTCATCGGGAGCGCTCCAGCCGGAGATCGATCTCGGGGACCTCATCGTATCGATCGGAGCGGTCCGCCTGGAGAACACGACCGACTTCTACGTCCACCCCGGATTCCCCGCCATCGCCCATCGCGACGTCGTCTGGGCGCTCGAGCAGAGCTGTCGAGAACTGGGGATCAGGTACCACGTGGGGCTGACCGCCACGGCGAGCGGCTTTTACGCTCCGCAGGGACGACAGATGCGCACGCTCCCAGTTCGCTATCCTGAGCTCGCTGAAGAGCTTCGCCGCGAGCGTGTGGCGAATCTCGAAATGGAGTCGTCGGCACTCTTCGTGCTGGCACACCTGGCGGGACTGCGGTCAGGGACCGTCTGCGCGGCCTACGCGCAACGGACCGACGGCACGTTCCTTGAAGGCGCGGCGAAGGAGGCCGCGGAGGCACGCTGCATCGATGCCGGATTGGCCGGCATCCACCTGCTCTGGCAGGTCGACGCCGATGGTGGCGATTTCCTCGACCACCGCGGAGGATCGCTCGACCGACGGGCGGGGGGCTCTCAACTACCGACCGGCACCGTGCCGGCGACCAAGGGAGGCAAGTGAACCGATGGCAACCGAGGCCTACTGCGTCAAGTGCAAGGCGAAGCGCGAGATGCAGAACGAGAACAAGATCACCATGAAGAATGGCAAGCCGGCGACCGAGGGCCAGTGCCCGGTCTGCGGCACGAAGATGTTCCGGATCGGCGGCTGATCGCCGCTCGTAACCACCAGGAGGCGCGCCGGCTGCCGGCGCGCCTCTTTTCGTACCCGGCGACGGCTAGAATGTCCGCCACGTGGACGAGCTCGCCGATCGGCCGGTCCTGGCGATCGACTTCGGTGGCACCCAGATCCGCGCGGCGCTGATCACCCCCGACCTTGCCGTTCATGAGCGGCGTGCCGTGCCCACGCGCGACGACGAAGGGGTGGACGCCGTCGTCGGCCGGATCTGCGAGGAGGCCGCCGGGGTTGTGGCCGATGCGCGTGCGGCCGGCCTGCCGGCCCCAGTCGCCGTCGGGATCTCGGCACCTGGCCCGCTCGATCCCTGGCGCGGCATCGTCATGGCGCCTCCCAACCTGGCGGGCTGGCACGACGTGCCGCTGGGGGAGCGCGTCGCCGACGCACTCGACCTGCCGACCTTCGTTGAGCGAGACACCAACGTCGCCGTCCTGGCCGAATGGCGGTACGGAGCCGCGCGTGGGGCGCGGACCGTCGTCTACGTGACCGTTTCGACCGGCATCGGAGGCGGCCTGATCGTGGACGAGCGCCCGCTGCTGGGGCCGGACGGCACCGCCGGCGAGATCGGCCACATCGTTGCCGACCTCGATGGCCCGCTCTGCGGCTGTGGCCGCGTCGGACACGTCGAAGCGATGGCGTCGGGCATCGCCCTGGCGCGGGACGCCCGCGCCCTCATCGAGGGCGGCGGCGCTCCACGCCTCGCGGCGCTGGTCGCCGCCGGCACCGAGCTCAACGCCGCCGCTGTGGCACGGGCCGCGGACGAGGGTGACCGCGACTGCGCCGATCTCCTCCGCCACGCCTGGGTCGTCATCGGCGCCATGTGCGCCTCGCTTGCCAATGTCCTGAATCCCGACGTCATCGTCATCGGGGGCAGCATCGCCGCAAATCGGCCGGACCTCCTGGAGGTCGTGCGCGAGCAGATCCCGCAGCGCGCCTTCGCCGTCCCCGCAGCGCGCGTCCGCGTCGAGCCGGCTGCGCTGAAGGATGATGTCTCCCTGATCGGCTGCCTGCCGATCGTCAACGAGCGACTGGCTGATCCCGCCTTCCACGGCGGATCGCATCCGCGCCGCAAGGCCGCAACCATCGAGCAAGGAGCACTCCGTCCGTGAGCACCCGCATCGGCATCAACGGCTTCGGCCGCATCGGCCGCCAGACCCTCAAGGCCATCCTCGAGCGACACCCCGAGGCCCTCGAGGTGGTCGCCATCAACGACCTGGCACCGACCGCGACGAACGCGCACCTGTTCCGCTACGACTCGACGTATGGCCGCTACGACGGCGTGGTGACCTCGGGCGAGGGCACGATCACGGTGGACGGCCACGAGATCAAGGCGTTCAGCGAGCGGGATCCGGCCGCGCTCCCGTGGGCCGACCTGGCGGTCGACATCGTGATCGAGTCGACCGGCATCTTCACCGATGCCACCAAGGCAGAGGCGCACCGCGACGCCGGAGCCAAGAAGGTCATCATCAGCGCGCCCGCCACCAACGAGGACGTGACGCTCGTGCTGGGCGTCAACGAGGATCGCTACGACTCGGCGGAGCACCACATCGTGAGCAACGCCAGCTGCACGACCAACGGGCTCGCCCTGCCGGCCAAGGTGATCTTCGACAGCTTCGGCATCGAGCGCGGCCTCATGACGACCATCCACAGCTACACCAATGACCAGCACGTGCTCGACGTGTTCCACAAGGACCTGCGCCGGGCGCGCAGCGCGGGCCAGAACATCATCCCCACCTCGACCGGCGCGGCCAAGGCGCTCTCGCTCGTCATCCCGGAGCTGAAGGGCAAGTTCGACGGCTTCTCCCTGCGCGTGCCGACGCCGACCGTCAGCGTCATCGACTTCGTCGCCATCACCGAGCGGCCGGTCAGTGCCGAATCGGCCAACGACGCGCTGCGCGCGGCGGCCGACGGACCGATGCAGGGGCTGCTGGGGGTCACCGACGAGCCGCTCGTCTCGATGGACTTCAAGGGCGACGAGCGCTCGAGCATCGTCGACGGACTGAGCACCATGGTGACCGGCGACCGCCTGCTCAAGGTGATCGCCTGGTACGACAACGAATGGGGCTACTCCTGCCGCGTTGCCGACCTGGCCGCCTTCATGGCCGAGCGGCTCTAGGTCGCCGATGAGCTTCAAGACCGTCCGAGACGTCGACGTCGGTGGCCGGCGCGTCTTCGTGCGCGCCGACCTCAACGTCCCACTCGACGACGGCCGCATCACGGATGACACCCGCATCCGCGCCAGCCTGCCGACCCTGGTCCACCTTCTCGAGCGTGGCGCGATCGTGATCCTGGCCAGCCACCTGGGCCGGCCGAACGGCAAGGTCAACGACGCCCTGCGGCTCAAGCCGGTCGCCGATCGGCTCAGCCAGCTCCTTGGCCGTCCGGTGCGCATGACGGGCGACGCGCTCGGCCCGGGCGTCCAGGTTGCGGTCGAGAAGCTGCGTCCGGGCGACCTCCTGCTGCTCGAGAACCTGCGCTTCCATGCCGAGGAGGAGGCGAACGATCCCGAGTTCGCGAAGGCGCTCGCCAGCCTGGCCGACGTCTACGTCAACGACGCGTTCGGGGCGGCGCATCGCGCGCACGCGAGCACGGAGGGGATCACCCATCACCTGCCGGCCGTCGCGGGCCTGCTCATGGAGCGAGAGGTCGAGGCGCTGTCGCGACTGCTGAAGAAGCCGCCGCGCCCATTCCACGCCGTCATCGGCGGGGCCAAGGTCTCCGGCAAGCTCGAGGTGCTCGAGGCGCTCCTGTCTCGGTGCCAGGCGATCCTCGTCGGTGGCGGCATGGCCAACACCTTCCTTGCCGCACGCGGCCTCGAGCTCGGGAAGAGCCTGGTGGAGGCGGACCAGCTCGGCGACGCCGAACGGATCACGGCGCAGGCACGCCGCAAGCGCGTGCGCCTCATGCTGCCCACCGATGCGGTCGTTGCGGCGCAGATCCATGTTCGTGCGAGGACGAAGGTCGTGCCGGTGACCGAGGTGCCCAAGGACGAGATGATCGTCGACATCGGTCCCGAGACACGGCGCGCCTTTGCGGAGCACCTGGCAAAGGCCAGGACGATCTTCTGGAATGGACCGATGGGCGTGTTCGAGGTCCCACAGTTCGCGGAGGGCACCAACGAGATTGCGCGCGTGATCGCTCGCCGGACGGCCAGGGGCGGCGCGATCAGCATCGTCGGCGGCGGCGACTCCGTGGCGGCCGTCGAGAACCTCGGGCTGGCCGACAAGATGACCCACGTCAGCACCGGCGGCGGCGCCTCGCTGGAGTTCATCGAGGGCAAGACGCTCCCCGGCGTTGCCGCCCTGTTGCCTGCGGACGCAGAGATCGTCTTCCCGGAGGAGGAGTCATGACCAGCTTGATCGAGGACGTCATCGGTCGCGAGATCCTCGACTCGCGCGGCAACCCGACCGTCGAGGTCGACGTGTTTCTCGTCGACGGCGCAGTTGGCACGGCCCTCGTTCCGTCCGGCGCCTCGACCGGCGCACACGAGGCCGTCGAGCTCCGTGATGGCGATCCGCAGCGGTACGGCGGCAAGGGCGTGCTCACCGCGGTCCGCCACATCAACGAGACGATCCGGCCGGAGCTGCTCGGGATCGACGCCCTCGACCAGGTGAGCCTCGACCGCCTGCTGATCGACCTCGACGGCACCCCCAACAAGTCGAAGCTGGGCGCCAACGCGCTGCTGGGCGTCAGCCTCGCGGTCGCGCACGCCGCCGCCGACGCGGTCGGCCTGCCGCTCTACCGCTACCTCGGCGGGGCGGGTGCGCGGACGCTCCCGGTGCCGCTGGTGAACATCCTGAACGGGGGCAAGCACGCCGTCGACTCCACCGACTTCCAGGAGTTCATGATCGCGCCGCTCGGCGCCCCCTCGTTCCGCGAGGGCCTGCGCTGGGCGGCGGAGACCTTTCACGCGCTCGGTGAACTCCTCCACGAGCGCGGCCTCGCGACGACGGTCGGCGACGAGGGCGGGTATGCACCGAGCCTGGGAAACAACGAGGATGCCATCGCGGCCGTCCTGACCGCGATCGAGCGTGCCGGCTATGTTCCCGGCGAGCAGGTCGCGATCGCGCTCGACCCGGCGAGCACGGAGCTGTACGGCGACGGTCGGTACACCCTGGCGCGGGAGGGTCGTGCGCTCAGCACGGCCGAGCTGATCGACTTCTGGGCCGATTGGGCGGATCGCTTCCCGATCGTCAGCCTCGAGGACGGCCTGGCCGAGGACGACTGGGAGGGATGGACAGCGCTGACCGAGCGCCTCGGCGAGCGGATCCAGCTGGTCGGCGACGACCTGCTGGTGACCAATACCGAGCGCCTGGCGCGCGCGCATCCGCGAGCGGGCCGCAAACAGCATCCTCATCAAGCTGAACCAGATCGGGACGCTGACCGAGACGATCGAAGCGGTGGAGATGGCGCAGCGCGCGGGCTGGACCGCGGTCATCAGCCATCGGTCCGGTGAGACGGAGGACACGACCATCGCCGATCTCGTGGTGGCGCTCAACACCGGCCAGATCAAGACCGGCTCCGATCAGCCGGTCGGAGCGGATCGCGAAATACAACCGCCTGCTGCGCATCGAGGAGGAGCTCGGCGACGCGGCCGAGTACGCCGGCGCGCGAGCATTCGCCGCCAATCGCGGCTGAGGCGGTCCGAACAGCAAACGACCCCGGGCCTGGTGGGGACCGGGGTCGTCGAGGAGCTTGGCGCTCGGCCGTCAGGCCTCGGGCTCGTCGGTGCTCTTGGCGCGACGGCGTGCGGCGGCCGACTCGCGGCTGGCACGGGTGACGGCGACCTTCGCCTTGCCTGCCGCCGTTCGCGGTCGGTCCGCTGCCTTGCCTGAGGCAGCCTTGGACGCCTTGGCGGCAGCGACCTTCTTGCGCTGGGCCGTCTTGCTGGCGGTGGTGCGCTTCTTGGCGGCGGCGGGTGCACCGGCCTCGGCGCCATCGAGCAGGTGCGCCTCGTTGACCTTGGTCATCAGGCGGCTCTTTCGGCGCGCGGCGTTGTTCGGATGAATGATGCCCTTCTCGGCGGCCTTGTCGAGGGCGCTGATGGCGGCGGTGACTGCCGCCGGTCCATCGCCGGTCGACCGGCCGAGGGCGATCTCGGATGCCTGCAGGACGAGCGTCTTCGCCTCGCTCTGCGTTCGGCGGTTGACGGCGCGGCGGCGGAGTGACTGGCGCACGCGCTTGAGTGCGGAGGGCGTGCGCGCGCCCTTCCAGGTTCGGGCCGTTCTTGCCACGTGGAATCCTCAGCTTGAGTCTTGTTGCACACCAACTCACGCTCGTGGAGCGCGAGGGAGGCTGAAGTATAGCATCGGCAGGGGTACCGGGCCAGATGGGGCACTCGACAATTCGAAGCGCAACCTGCGACAATTCGGCCACCAACGCCGACTCGCTCGCCCGTCCTGTCGAGCTTGGACACGGAGGAAGAAATCGAAGGAAGACGTCCGGCATGCCCGCCGGATGAAGCCGCCGATCGTGAAACGATCGGGTCCCATCGGCCGTCTTCCGCACAACGCCCATGACAACCGTCACTCTCCCCGGCCGGCTGATGCGCCCGGTGGCCACGCCGCCGGCGCGACGAGCCACGCTCATCGGTTTCGGCGCCACGCTCCTTGCCGGGCTCGTCATCCTGGCGGGCACTTCGGCCGCGATCGGCATGGCAGCAGCGGAAACGATCCTTCCCGGCGTCTCGGTGGGCGGCGTGGAGCTGAGCGGGCTGAGCCCCGCGGCAGCCGCGGAGCGCCTCGACGCGGAGCTCCCTTCGTTGGCGACCGGGCACGCCGTCGTCGTCGTCGGCGAGGACGAGGCCATCGTGGAATACGAGGAGCTCGGGCGCGGCTACGAGACGCAGGCGATGGTCGACGCGGCCTTCGGCATCGGTCGCAACGGGAATCCGCTGGCCGATGGGCTCGAGCGCCTGCGCAGCCTTGCCAAACCCGCCGCACTGCCGGTCCTGGTTCACGCCTACGACACCGATGCACTCGGCCGTGTCTCCGCCGAGATCGCCGACCGCTTCACCGTTGCGGCGGTCGATGCCTCCGTGACCGCCGATGGCCCGACGTACGAGGTCTCGGCGTCGGAGAGCGGCATGACCCTCGAAGCGGCAACCGTTCGAGCAGCGCTCGCGGAAGCCACCGATAGCACCGATCCCGCCGACGTCCGGCTCGAGCTCGCGCCGGCGGTCGTGCCGCCGACGGTCACCACCGACGACGCCGAAGCCGTGGCGGAGGCCGCACGATCGACGGTTGCGGCGCTGACGCTCGAGATCCCCGGCGCCCTCGAGGATGAGGAGCCACTCACGTTCTCGCCCGAGACGATCGCATCGTGGCTGAGCTTCGGCCCCGACTACGGCGTCGCGTACGCCCTCCACATCGATGAGGCCGCGGTTACCGATGCCGTGGCCGGCCTTGTCGAATCGGTCGACCAGGAGGCCGTCAACGCGCAGATAGCCGTGGCCGCCGGCGGCGGCCTGGGCGGGGTGATCGCGGGCAAGGACGGTCGGCAGCTCGATGTCGATGCCACCCAGCAGGCACTCCTCGCCACCCTCGAGGATCGTGGCGGCGGCGCCGAGGTCGGCTCGCTGGCCCTTGCCGTCAACATCACCGAGCCTGCCGTCACGACGGCCGCGGCCGAAGCGGTGCTGCCGCAGATGCAGATGATCTCGTCATGGACGACCTACTACGTCCCGGGCGAGGGGAATGGCTGGGGCAACAACATCAACATCCCCGCCTTCGACATCGACGGCAAGAACCTCGCGCCGGGCGAGACATTCAGCTTCTGGGGCAGCGTGGGGCCCTTCACGGAAGAACGTGGCTTCATGTATGGCGGCGCCATCATCAATGGGCGCAGCACCCAGGGTGTCGCGATCGGCGGTGGCGTCTGCTCGACGTCAACCACCATCTTCAACGCGGCCCTGCGGGCCGGCCTGCAGATGGGAATCCGCCTCAACCACTTCTACTACATCGACCGCTACCCCGATGGGCTCGACGCAACCGTCTCGATCATCGACGACTGGGCGCAGGACATGACCTTCGTCAATGACACCGACAACCCGATCGTCGTCCGCGGGTTTGGCGGCAACGGGTCGGTCACCTTCCAGATCTGGAGCGTGCCGCTCAATCGGAGCGTGGTGATCACCCCGGCCGTCACCAGCAACCACCGGCGGGCTGGGGACACCACCGTGGTGGACTCGAGCATGGCGCCGGGGACAGCGAAGCGTGTCGAGTACCCGCACGACGGACATGACGTTTCCAGGTCGCGCCTCGTGTACGACGCGGCCGGCAACCTGCTGCACGACGATTACTACTTCAGTTCCTACGCCACGGTCACCGGCATCACCCTGGTCGGGCCGGCGCCGGCGGCGGCAGAGCCAGAGCCACCCGCCGACGGCTGACGCTCCCAACGCGGCGACCGGTGGCGAGCATCGCGCTGGACTAGATCGCTCTGGGCTAGACTTCCGCCCCGTGATCCCCCCGGAGCGCATCCGCAACTTCAGCATCGTCGCGCACATCGACCACGGCAAGTCGACGCTGGCGGATCGGCTGCTCGAGGTGACGAAGACCATCGACAAGCGGCTCATGCAGTCGCAGGTGCTCGACTCGATGGAGCTCGAGCGCGAGAAGGGGATCACCATCAAGGCCAACGCGGTGCGCGTCCATTACGACGCCGACGACGGCCACACCTATGCCCTCAACCTGATCGACACGCCAGGACACGTCGACTTCACCTACGAGGTGAGCCGATCGCTGCAGGCCTGCGAGGGCGCCATCCTCGTCATCGACGCGACCCAGGGAATCGAGGCCCAGACGCTCGCCAACGTGCACCTGGCGATGGCCCAGAACCTGGTCATCATCCCGGTCATCAACAAGATCGACCTGGCCTCGGCGGATCCCGAGATGGTGATGAACGAGCTCGAGGAGACGCTGGCCATCCCGCGCGAGGAGGTGATCCTCGCCAGCGCCAAGGAGGGGACCGGCGTCCGCGAGATCCTCGAGGCGATCGTGAAGCGCGTGCCGGCCCCCGCGCACGACGCGAGCGCGCCGCTGGCGGCGCTCGCCTTCGATAGCCACTACGACCAGTACAAGGGCGTGGTCGCCCACGTCCGGCTGGCCGCCGGCACGCTGCACGACCACGATCGGATCCGCTTCATGGCCACCGGCGCCGAGTCGGAGATCCTGGAGCTCGGCTACTTCCGGCCCCAGCCGGTGCCGACGAAGCGGCTGGTGGCCGGCGAGGTCGGCTACGTCGCGACCGGCCTCAAGAGCATCCGCGAAGCACAGGTCGGCGACACGCTGACGACGGCCGCGCGACCGGCGGACGCGCCGCTGCCCGGCTACCAGGAGCCGCTGCCGCTCGTCTTCGCCGGCATCTACCCGATGCGTGGCGACGACTATCCCGAGCTGCGCGACGCCCTCGACAAGCTGCATCTCAATGACGCGGGCTTCGTCTACGAGCCCGAGTCGTCGGTTGCCCTGGGCTTCGGATTCCGCTGCGGCTTCCTTGGCCTGCTCCACATGGAGATCACCCAGGAGCGCCTCGAGCGGGAGTTCGACCTCGACCTGATCGCCTCGGCGCCGAGCGTCGAGTACCGCGTCAAGCTCCTCCACGCCGCCGACGAGGTCGTGGTCGACAACCCGGCGCAGATGCCGGGTCCGGGGGAGATCGAGCGGATCAGCGAGCCCTGGGTCGCGGCCCAGGTGATCACGCCCACCGACTACATCGGTCCGCTGATGGAGCTCGCCACCAATCGCCGCGCCGAGTTCCAGAACATGGAGTACCTCGACCCGACGCGGGTGAACCTCCACTTCGAGATGCCGCTGGGCGAGCTGATCATCGACTTCTACGACCAGCTCAAGAGCCGATCGTCGGGCTACGCGAGCCTCGACTACTCCTACATCGGCTACCGGCCCGGCGACCTCGTCAAGCTCGACGTGCTCGTCGCGGGTGAGCCGGTCGATGCGCTCAGCCTCATCGTGCATCGGTCGAACGCCTATCGGTCCGGGAAGGCGCTGGTGGACAAGCTCAAGGAGCTGATCCCGCGCCAGATGTTCGAAGTGCCGGTCCAGGCCGCCATCGGCTCGCATATCATCAGCCGCGAGACGATCCGGGCGATGCGCAAGAACGTGCTGGCGAAGTGCTACGGGGGCGACATCACCCGCAAGCGCAAGCTGCTCGAGAAGCAGAAGGAAGGGAAGCAGCGAATGAAGCGGATCGGATCGGTCGAGATCCCGCAGGAGGCCTTCCTCGCCGTGCTGCGCATGAACGAGAACGCGGGCTAGCCGAACCGATGAGCTTCTTCGACTCGCTCCGCCTGGCGATCGCGCTCGGGCTGACCCTCTTCCTCGTCCTGCTCCGCTTCGATGCGGAACGGATCACGCGCTCCGACTACTTCCGCTACCGGACGCCGTGGATGGGGCCGGTCAGCTACTACATCCTGGTCATCGCCTTCGCGGTCGGGATCGCGGTGATCCTGCCGTCCGGTCGCGAGCAGCTGTTCCTGACCGGTGGCGACCCCGACGAGATGCTGCCGGTGATGCTCCTCTTCACCGCCATCGCGCTGCTCAACGGTGTGGCCCTCGCCTTCCTTCGCTATGGCAGCATCCTGCCGCTGCCGATCGAGCTGCTGCCGACCCGCGTGCTCGGCGCCGCGGCCAATGCGATCAGCGAGGAGCTCCAGTTCCGATCGATCGTGCTCGGCCTGCTGATCTTCGCCGGCGTGGAGCCGGGTCTGGCGATCGGCTTCCAGGCGCTGGTCTACGGCCTCGTCCAACGGCGCCTGTGGCGAGAGCGCGACTGGTATTTCCTGGTCGGCTCGGTGCTCCTCGGTTGGGCGGCAGGCGTGGCAACCGTGCAGACCGGCTCGATCATCCCTGCCATCGTGGGCCACTTCGCCGTCACCATGAGCCTGTTCGCCTTCGCAGGAGGGCGCCTCCGCCAGCGACCGATCTGAGGCCGATGGAGGGCGTGGGGAGGCTCGTCCGCCCGGCCTGCCCGGCAGGCGGGCAGGACCGGCTGCCGAGCCCAACCTCGATCAGCATCGGCTCCTGAACGGTCATTCGCGTGGCTCACCGGGTGACTGGGCAAATCTGATGACAATGGAAGAGACACAGCCGCCGCCGCATCACCTGTACGTGCACGTGCCGTTCTGCCGGCTGGTGTGCGCCTACTGCGACTTCGTGACGGTCGGCGGCCGGGCGGCCGAGATCCCGCGCTACGTCGGCGCGCTGCTCGCAGGAGCTGGCGGCTGCGTCCCGCGCCGGGCGAGCTGCGAACGATCTACTTCGGTGGCGGCACCCCGTCCCTCCTGACGGGCGAGCAGGCCGGGCGCGTGATCGGGGCGGCCAGCGACCGATGGGAGCGCGTGGCCATCGAGGAGGTGACGGTCGAGGCGAATCCGAGCGAGCGGGAGCGGCCCGACTGGGAAGGCCTCCGCGCGTGCCGGCGTGACGCGGGTCAGCCTGGGCGTCCAGTCGTTGCGTGACGAGGACCTCGAGGCGCTCGCCCGCGGGCACACGGCACGCGAGGCGCGCGAGGCGTTCGCGGCGGCACGCGCAGCGGGCTTCGACAACGTGAGCATCGACCTCATCTACGGCATCCCGGGGCAGTCGCTCACCGGATGGGGCGACGGGCTGCGGATGGCAATCGAGCTCGAGCCCGACCACGTCAGCTGCCTACGCCCTCCAGCTGGCACTCGCACCGGACGAGTGGGCCGCGCCGCCGCGCCCGGGCGCGCTGCGCTGGCGGAACCGGGTGGCCCAGCGTCAGGACGATGGGTTGGCCAGCGAGCAGTATCGGCTTGCGGAGGAGCTGCTCGGCGCCGCAGGCTACCGGCATTACGAGCTGAGCTCGTGGGCGCGACCCGGTCGTGAGAGCCGGCACAACTCCGCCTACTGGGCCCGGTCGGCATACACCGGCATCGGCGCTGGGGCGCACTCGTACGACGGTGCCGGCCGAGCGCTCCTGGAACGTACGCGACCTCGATCGGTACCTCGGCGCCGCGGAGGCGGGGGAGCGTCCGCTGGCGGATCGCGAGGTGCTCGACGCGGAGACGCGCGCGTTCGAGGCGATCGCGCTCGGGCTGCGGCGGGTCGACGGGGTCGGCCGGCGCGAATTCGCCCGGGAGTTCGGCCGAGACCCGGTGGAGCGCTTCGCCGATCGGATCGGCGAGGGCGAGGCGAGCCGCCTCCTCGAGTGGGACCGCGATCACCTCCGGCTCACGCCGCGTGGCCGCCTCTTCGCCTCCGAGGCCTGCCTCGCGTTTCTGCCGGAGCCGGTCGCCTAGATGCTCTTCCCGCCGGCGACGCTGCAGGCGATCGCGGACGGCACCGTCACGCTCGCGTTTCGCCGATGGGATCGACCGCGCGTCAAAGCGGGCGGGAGGCAACGAACGCCGGTCGGCGTGATCGCCTTCGACTCGGTCGAGGCGATCGATCGCGACGAGATCACCGACTCCGACGCGGTCGCAGCCGGGTTCACCGACCGCGCCGAGCTGCTCGGCTTCGTCGACCGCCGAGCGACGGGCACGGTCTATCGCATCACGCTGCGCGTCGCGGGCTCCGACCCTCGCGTCGCCCTGCGCGAGTCGATGCCGGACGAAGCGCAGCTGCGCGACATCGAGCGTCGCCTGGCCCGCCTCGATCGAGCCAGCCGCCACGGTCCCTGGACGCAGGCCGTCCTGCGGACCATCCACGACCAACCGGAGGTGCGTGCGGCCGACCTGGCACAGCAGTTCGGCCGGGAGCGGCTCGCATTCAAGCTCGACGTCCGCAAGCTCAAGGAGCTCGGGCTCACCGAGAGCCTGCCGCGTGGATACCGCCTCTCGCCGCGCGGCCGGGCGGCGCTCGCATGGCTCACCGGCACGCCCGCCCGGCGTTGACAGGGCCTCGGGCTCGGCGGTACCATGCCGCAATCACGAATTAGCACTCTCTGGCATAGAGTGCTAACACCAATCCGGAGGTCGGCATGACGCAGGAACGTCAACCGTCCCGCGATCGCGGGACGCCGATCCAGCCGGCACTCGAGCTGACTGATCGGCAACGAACCGTGCTGCGCGCCGTGGTCGAGGACTACGTCCTGACGGCGGTGCCGGTCGGCTCGCGCGCCCTGCTCGGGCGCTACGCCCTCGGCGTCTCGCCGGCGACGGTTCGGAGCGCCATGGCGGAGCTCGAGGCCCTCGGCCTGCTGTCGCACCCCCATACCAGCGCCGGGCGCGTGCCGTCCGATCTCGGCTACCGGCTCTACGTCGAGTCGCTGATGCGCGAGGCGGAGCTGGACCAGGCGGATCGGCTCATGATCCGCCACCAGTTCAGCCAGGTGCAGCTGACGAGCAACGAGTGGCTGCGGCTCGCCGCCTCGATCCTGGCCGGAAGCACGCGGTCCGCGGCGGTGGTGACGCCGGCGCGCTCACGGCGCGCCAAGTTCGGCCACGTTCAGCTGGTGGCGCTGGCCGATGGCACGCGCATGCTGGTGCTCGTGCTCGGCGACGGCAACGTCGTCCAGCGGCGGCTCGACCGGCCGGCGCTGCAGCGTGAGCTGCCCGACAGCGCGCTCGACCAGGAGGAGCTGGATCGCACGGCCGCCGCGCTCAATGCGGAGCTGGCGGGCCTCTCCGCGACCCAGATCCGGCGTCGTGCCGGGAAGCTCCCGGAGCTCGCCGCGCGCATCGCGGCGGTGGTCGCCTCGCTCGTCGAGGACGCGGACTCGGTCGTGGTCGAGGACGTCTTCACCGACGGCATCGTCAACGTCCTCGAGCAGCCCGAGTTCGCGGAGGGCTCGAAGCTGCGGCCGGTCCTCGAGGCGCTCCAGCGCTCCGACTTCCTGGAGCAGCTCGTGCCGGTGCTGACGCGGAGCGGCGGCGTGCACGTGATCATCGGTCGCGAGAACACGAACGATGCGATGCACGAGGTCAGCCTCGTCTTCGCGCCGTACGGCACCCCCGATCAGGCACTCGGACTGCTGGGGGTCCTGGGTCCGACGCGCATGCGCTACCCGCGCGCGATCCCCACCGTGCGCTACCTGTCGAATCTCATGAACGAGCTCATCAACAGTCACTACGGCGAGACACAATGACCGATCAACCGACGAACGGCGGCCCTCGGCCGCGCGCCACGAAGACGCGCGGCCAGGAGCGGGCCGACGCGATTCAGCCGACGTCGCGCGCCGAGCTGGCGGAGCGCATCGAGCAGCTCGAGCGCGAGCTCGCGGAGGCGCAGCGCAGCGACGCAGAGCACCGCGACAACTGGCATCGCTCGGCCGCCGACTTCGCGAACTACAAGCGGCGCACCGATGAGGAGCGCGCCACGCTGGGGCAGTTCAGCAACGCGTTGCTGATCGGCAAGGTGCTCGGCGTCCTGGACGACTTCGACCGGGCCCTCGAGAACGTGCCGGCCGACGCGCACGACCCATGGGTCGAGGGCGTGCGACTGACGGAGCGCAAGCTGCGGAGCGTGCTCGAATCCGAGGGCGTGACCCCGATCGAGGCGGTCGGCCAGCCGTTCGACCCGAACCTGCACGAGGCGGTCGTCCACGAGGAGACCGCCGACCATCCCGACAACCAAGTGATCGGCGAGCTGCAGCGCGGATACCGCCTGCACGACCGGGTGATCCGGCCGAGCCTCGTCCGAGTGGCGAATAACCCGAAGGAGCACTGACGACCAATGGGCAAGATCATCGGCATCGATCTGGGCACGACCAACTCGGTCGTGGCCGTGATGGAGGGCGGCGAACCGCAGGTCATCACGAACGCGGAGGGCGGCCGGACCACGCCATCGGTCGTCGCCTTCCCGAAGAGTGGTGAGCGCCTCGTCGGCCAGGTTGCCAAGCGACAGGCGATCACCAACCCCGAGAACACCGTGTTCAGCATCAAGCGCTTCATGGGTCGTCGCTTCGACGACCCCGAGGTGCAGCGCAGCAAGGGCCTCGTGCCGTACGACGTGATCAAGGATCCGAAGTCGGACGGCATCGTCGTCAAGCTCGGCAACGACAAGACATTCAGCCCGCCGGAGATCAGCGCCATGATCCTCCAGAAGCTGAAGAGCGACGCGGAGGCGTATCTGGGCGAGAAGGTGACCGAGGCGGTCATCACCGTCCCGGCCTACTTCGACGACACCCAGCGCCAGGCGACCAAGGACGCCGGGCGCATCGCCGGGCTCGACGTGAAGCGGATCGTCAACGAGCCGACCGCATCGGCCCTCGCGTACGGGCTCGACAAGACGAAGGACGAGAAGATCGCCGTCTACGACCTCGGCGGCGGCACCTTCGACATCTCGATCCTCGAGCTGTCCGAGGGCGTCTTCGAGGTGCGCAGCACGAACGGCGACACGCACCTCGGCGGCGACGACTTCGACCAGCGGATCATCGACTGGCTCAGCGCCGAGTTCAAGAAGAGCGAGGGGATCGACCTCACCAAGGATCGCATCGCCCTCCAGCGCCTCAAGGAGGCGGCCGAGAAGGCGAAGATCGAGCTCTCCTCGCACGACCCAGACCGAGATCAACCTGCCCTTCATCAGCGCCGATGCGTCCGGACCCAAGCACCTCGTGCTGAACCTGACGCGGGCGAAGATGGAGGACCTGGTCGATGACCTGATCACCAAGACGGCCGAGCCGGTCAAGAAGGCACTGGCCGATGCGGGCATGAAGCCCGCCGACATCGACGAGGTGATCCTGGTCGGCGGCATGACCCGCATGCCGGCCGTGGTCGAGGCGGTCAAGAAGATGTTCGGCGGCAAGGAGCCGCACAAGGGCGTCAACCCCGACGAGGTCGTGGCGGTCGGCGCGGCGATCCAGGCGGGCGTCCTGGCCGGCGAGGTCAAGGACGTCCTGCTCCTCGACGTCACCCCGCTCAGCCTCGGGATCGAGACGATGGGCGGCGTCGCGACGAAGATGATCAATCGCAACACGACCATCCCGACCTCGCACACCCAGATCTTCTCGACCGCGTCGGACAACCAGCCGTCGGTGGACATCGTGGTCCTCCAGGGCGAGCGCGAGCTGGCGGCCGACAACAAGAAGCTGGCGACCTTCCGGCTGGACGGCATTCCACCGGCACCGCGTGGCGTGCCCCAGATCGAGGTCACCTTCGACATCGACGCCAACGGCATCCTGAACGTGACCGCCAAGGACAAGGCCACGAACAAGGAGCAGAAGGTGGCGATCACCGCTTCCTCGATGCTGGCCAAGGAGGACGTCGACAAGATGGTCCGCGACGCGGCCGAGCATGCCGAGGAGGACCGCGCGCGGCGCGCGGCGATCGAATCGCGCAACGAGGCCGACGCCCTCGTCTACCAGGGCGAGCGGCTGCTCAAGGACCTCGACGACAAGCTGTCGGACGAGGAGAAGGCGGAGGTCAACGCCCGCATCGAGTCGGTCAAGGAGGCGCTCAAGGGCGAGGACGACGGCGTGGTCGACTCGACCAAGTCCCAGCTGGCCGAGGTGCTGCAGCGAATCGGCACCAAGGCGTACGAGGCCTCACCCGGTGACGGCGACGGCAACGGCACCGACGGCTCAGGAGGTGCCGAAGGCGGCGACGGCGCTGCGGCCGCTGAGGGCGAGGCCGAAGAGGAGACGATCGAGGGCGAGTACAAGGAGGTGTAGCACCTCCGGGCGCTCGAGCGTCTACATGGCGAGAGGCCGGGCGGCTGTGGCCCGGCCTCTTTTCGTGCTCATCGATCGGTCAGTGCAGCACCACGGCCTTCAGGACGACGATCGCCACCCCGAACGCGAAGTCCACGAGGCCGATGCCGACGGCGACGTGCCAGCTCCTGTGGGCCGCGCGCCCGACGGCCAGGCCCCACAGGAACAGCTGGGCGAGGCTCGCGCCGAGCGCGAGACCGATGGCCGCGTCCACCGACACACCGAACGCGCGATGCAGGCCAAGCAGGAGGCCGGGGACGACGACGGAGAGCAGCATCGGAGCCTCCCCGAGCGCGATCGGCCCCACTTCCGCGGCGGAGATCGGCCCGCCGACTCGCCGGTTGGTGACCCGCGCCCACACGTGGGTCAGCCAGAACACCCCGACGCCGATGACCAGGGAGATCCCGATGAGCTCGGGGACCGCCTCGGCCTTCCACTGGACGGCGACGAGCGTCGTGACGAGCAGCGAGCCGTAGATCGCCGGCGTGTTGTCGGCGATCCGCTCGCTGTCGTCGGTGACTCCGGTCCGGCGCCGCCGGATCATCGTCAGCGGCGCCGGAGGCGCTTTGGCCCGATGCTCAGGATGTCTGGCCCAGCGCCGGCTGCTGGATCGGCGGCTCGACGGCGGGCGCCCTTCGTCGCCGGAAGACCTTCCGGATCTCGGCGATCACGACGACCGAAAACGCCACCACGATGCAGATGGCCCATTGCTCAACCGTCAGCTCGGTCGTGTCGAGCATCCGCTGGAGAGGACCGAACGTCGTGGACAGGAAGATCGTCAGCAGCGACAGGCCCGAGGCCTTGAGCAGCGTCCTGTTCTCGAGGAGCTGGCTGCTGAACATGGTGCGCTCCTCGTCGGCCGTCTCGAGGGAGAAGAAGAGGTGGAACATCGAGAAGGTCACGAGGCCCATCGAATGCGCCACCACCTCGTCGAATGCCTGCGATGCCCAGGCGATCACCGCCAGCGTCGGTGCGGCGAAGACGAGACCGACGAACACGAGCCACATGAACAGGGGACGGGGAAGGATCCGCTGCTCCTTGGGGCGCGGCGGCTCCTCCATGAGCCCAACACGCGGCTCGCTGTAGCCGAGGCCGACCGCCTGGAAGACGGTGACGGTGAAGTTGATCCACAGCGTCTGCAGCGGCAGGAACGGAACGCCGCCGAGGATGTTGAAGATGCTCGCTCCAAGGAACGTGCCGATGAAGCCGAACAGGCTCGCCATCTGGAAGCGGATGTAGCGCAGGAGATTGTCGTACAGCGCGCGACCCCCCTCGACGGCCTGCACGATCGTCGCGAAGTTGTCGTCGGTCAGGATCATCACCGCGGCCTCTTTCGAGACCTCGGTTCCGGTGATCCCCATCGCCACGCCGATGTCGGCGCGCTTCAGCGCGGGCGCGTCGTTCACGCCGTCGCCCGTCATCGCGACGATGTCGCCCTTGCGGCGGAGGATGTCGACGAGGTGGACCTTGTCCTCCGGCGCGACGCGCGCGATGACACCGACGTCGTCGATCCGACTGTCGGCCTCGTCGTCGCTCCACGCGGCGAACTCGGCACCGGTGATCGCACGGCCTTCGAGCCCGAGCTGGCGTGCGATCGCCTCTGCGGTGATCGCGTGGTCGCCGGTGATCATCCGAACCTTGATGCCGGCACTCTTTGCGCGCGCGATCGCGTCGCGTGCCTCGGCGCGCGGAGGATCCACGATTCCGACGAGCGCAAGCAGGTGAAGGTCCTTCATCTCGAGGAGCAGATCGGCGTTCGCGTCGAACGTGGACGGATCGAAGTCACGCTGCGCGGTCGCCAGGACGCGCAGGCCCTGCTCGCCCAGCCGATCGTTCTCGGCGAGGTACTTCGCGCGCCCGTCCTCGCTGATCGGAATGACCTGGCCGTCCGGCCCCTGGGCCGCCGATGCGCGAGCGAGGAGCTGGTCGGGAGCGCCCTTCACGTAGCCGCGGATGACCTCGCGGCCCGACGCATCGGTCATCCGATGGAACGTGGCCATGAGCTTGTAGGCAGCGTCGAAGGGCAGGGTCGCCACGCGTGGGTACTTCTCCCGGGTGAGCGTCGGGTCGACGCCACCCTTTGCCGCGAGGACGACGAGCGCGCCCTCCGTGGGGTCGCCGACCATCGCGCCGTCGCGGACCTCCGCGTCGGCGCAGAGCGCCATCGGCAGCAGCAGCGGGTCGAGCGGACACGTCGGACTCGCCGCCGACCCGGGTGATCTGGCCTTCGGTCGAGTATCCCTCGCCCGTGATCGCGTAGCGGCGGCCGACGATCGCCATCTGGACGGCCGTCATCTGGTTCAGCGTCAGCGTCCCGGTCTTGTCCGAGTTGATCGCTGAGGTGGATCCGAGCGTCTCCACCGAGCGCAGCCGCTTCACGATCGCGCCCTGGGCGGCAAGCTGGGTCGTCCCCCTGGACAGGATCGCCGTCACGACCGCGGGCAGGCCGGTCGGGATCGCCGACACGCTGAAGGCGACCGCCGTGAGGAAGAGCTCGTCGAACGGGGTGTCGCGCCACAGCCCGATGCCGATCGAGATCGCGAGCGCCACGCCGGCGATGAGCAGGATCTGGTTCGTCAGCGA
>CAVWZA010000011.1:0-87557 GCA_963759405.1 uncultured Chloroflexia bacterium
GAAGACCGGGAAGAGGACGAGCACGTAGCGCATGGTCGAGGTCAGGGGCGTCGGCTGGATCCGTGTGGCGATCAGCAACAGCGGCGGCCACGCGTAGAGCGAATAGGTCACGGGCATGCGGCGGACGCCGGCGAGCAGGAGCCCTGCCGATCCGAGCAGCGCGGCCAGGTTGAGCGCCTCGATCCCGTCCCCATGCTCGAACGCCCACGCGGCCGCGGCCGCCACCACCTCCCAGGGGGGATGAAACTCGGTCCCGCCCCACAGCGACTGCGCGTCGTACGGCGTCTCGCCGGTCATGGCTCGTGCCACCAGCCCAAACGCGAAGAACGCGGCAACCGGGGCCAGCGTCGCGGCAATGCTCAGCGCCACCTGGAGCCAGGCGCCGCTGGTCCGAAGGCGTCCGGAACCCCGCGCTTCGCGCACGGCGAGGAACGCCTCCCACGCCAGTGGTACCGCGAGGAGCACTCCCTGGGCGCGGGTCAAGCCGGCGACGGCGCCAAAGATGAGGGCCAGTCCCCAGCGACGCTCGCGGGCGAAGACGAGGCACCAGACCGCCGACGCCAGGAACGTGGCCTCGGTGAACGGCGCGAACAGGAAGAAGGCCGCCGGGAAGAGCGACAGGTATCGCATGCTCCAGCGTGCGATACGAAGTCCGTGGCTGGCCGACACGAGGCGCAGCAGGCCGGTCATGGCGGCCACGTAGCCGAGCGCGGACACGATCAGCCCGGCAACGGGGTAGGGGAGCGTCGTGATCGTCCCGACCGACCGCACAAGGGCCGGGAAGAACGGGAAGAAGGCGACCGCGCGTTCGCCGGGCTCGTAGCCGTACGTCGCGATCTTCATGTACCAACAGGCGTCCCAGCGTTCCCAGATGCCGGCGAGCGGGAAGGCGGGCCCGCCCCGCAGCTGCTCGGGCATGGTCTGCCAGCCCACCAGCGCTTCCTCGAAGTGGCACGGTCCCCACACGCCGCTCATTGCGACGAGCGCCGCGAGCAGCGATAGTCCGATGCGCAGCGCGAGGAAGAGGATGAACGCCTCGGCGACGAGCGCCGCGATAGGCGGTCGGGCGTCGGCGAGCCTCTCGTCGCGCTTGTCGTCCATGCCACCGATCAGCGAAGGGAGCCCGATGGTACCGAACCAGGAGGTCTCGGAGCACCCCGGCCGTCCGCTGGCTGCCGAGCTCGCCGCGCCACGGGCCGCGTACGGTCGGCTCGGCGGGCTCATCGCCCTCGCTGCCGCGGCCGCCCTCCTTTACTACGTCACGGTCTCAGAGCGCGTCACGCTCGACAGCTTCCTGCCCCTGGCCGACGGCTTCCTGCACGGTCGTCCCTACATCGACCAGCCGATGCCCTGGCTCGAGCTCGTCCCGCGAGCCGAGGGCGGCTGGTACTCGCCCTTCCCGCCGATGCCGGCGATCGTGCTCATGCCGTTCGTTGCGCTCTTCGGGCCGGGATTCGACCAGGGCGTGGCAACCGCGCTCTTCGGTGGCGTGAACGTCGCCCTCGTCTGGTCACTCCTCCGGCGCTCGGGAGTGGCGGCCGTCCCGGCCAACTGGCTCACCGCGGCATTCGCCATCGGCAGCGTGCACTGGTGGGCGGCCGGCACCGGCACGGTGTGGCTCCTGGCCCAGGTGGTTGCCGTCTTCTTCTCCCTGCTGGCGCTGCACCTGGCGGTTCGACGTCGTTGGCCGCTCCTGGCCGGCCTGTTCCTCGGCTGTGCGGCCGCCTCGCGCCTGCCGGTCGGCCTCACGCTCCCGCTCTACCTGGCGCTCTACCTTCGGCTCCCGTTTCCGCCGACTCTGCGCAGCCTGGGGCCCGCGGACCTTCGATCCGGCCTCTCACTGCTGGCGGGGGTGGCCGTACCCGCCCTCCTCGTGGCCGCCTACAATCTCGCGCGCTTCGGCTCCCCATTCGAGTTCGGCTATGGACTGATCCCGGGAGTGCTGGATGAGCCGTGGTACACGCAGGGACTCCTCTCGATCGACTACATCCCGCGCCACCTGCACGTGATGTTCATGCGCGGCTTCGACTTCGTGGATGCCTTCCCGTGGTTCAGGCCCAACTGGAGCGGCGCCTCCCTGCTGCTGACCACGCCGATCCTGCTGTGGCTGGTCAAGGCGCGGTCGCGGACGCCCCTCATCGCCTACGGCTGGATCGCGATCGTTCTCGCGATGATCCCGAACGTGCTCCACGGAGCGCCGGGCTTCGCACAGTTCGGCTATCGCTTCATCCTGGACGTGCTGCCGATCATGCTGCTCATGCTGGGCTGGGTATTCCGCGACCGGATCTCGGTCGAGGCGCGCGCGGCAATCCTCATCGGGATCGCCGTCAACGCGTACGGCGTGTGGGCGGTCACGGTCGTCGATTTCGTCAGCTACTGATGGCCCGCATGCCGTCCCGCGCGGCGGTGCCGATTCTGGCCGTCGGCGGGGTCGCCGTCATCATCCTGCTTGCCATCGCGGTGACCAGCGGCGTCAGCGATGCCTTCGACGCGGCCGTGATCGGCGCCGTGCGCTCTCCGGCGCTCGACGGGCTCCTGGGGCCGCTGCGCTGGGTGACCGAGCTTGGGTCGACGGGGGCGGTCACGTTGGTGGCCGTGCTCGCGATCGTGCTGGGGATCCTGTTCGGTCACTGGCTGCACGGGCTGCTTGGGGCCCTGGCGATTGGCCTGGCGTCGCTCGGCAACGAGTGGTTCAAGGCCTTCATCGCGCGCAACCGGCCCGACCTGCTCGAGCCAGTGCTCATCGAGCGCGGGTTCAGCTTTCCGTCCGGGCACTCCCTGCTGAGCATGGTCGCCTATGGCGTGATCGGGGTGCTCGTCATCCGGTCGCCGCTGCCGCTCGGCGTGCGGCGCGGCGTCGTTGCCGTGCTGGCGGTCGTGGTCCTGCTGGTTGGACTGTCGCGGGTCTGGCTCGGCGTCCATTACCCGACCGATGTCCTCGCCGGCTGGACCGCCGGCGCGGTGATCGTGCTCGTCTACGCGCGGGTCACCCGTTCGGTGTCGCCTGCGCCAGCCGTGGCAGCGGTTGACGCGGATCCAGCAGCGCCACGATCCGATCCACCTGCGCCTGGCTGAGCCGTTCCTCGGCGCTCACGAGCTTGCCGACCCGGTCGAGATCGCGCTCGACGGTCAGGCCGACCGGGTCCGAGGCGTCCAGCAGAACCTCCATATCGGTCGGCGGCACGAGGATCGGCTCCACCGGGGCCGGCAGTCCCGCGCGCTCGAGGTAGAGGCTGAGCCGGCGGCCGCTCAGCCGGGCCGCCGTGATCGGGTTGGCATCCCAGGGCACCCATGACTCGGTGGAACGATTCCAGCGATACCAGTGGCCGTTGCGGCGTGCGAACCGTCCGCGCTCTCCGGCCATCGTCAGCGTCCAGGTGCCGCCGGGCCCGACGACGATGGCGTCGATGACCGGGATACCGCCCGGCGCGATCGAGCGGAACCAGTGGTAGTCGTCGTCCAGTCGCCGCCCGAGCGCGAGCCGCCGGCCGATCGGTGGATGACAGCCCGGGAAAGCCCAGTCGCCGCGATCGCGAGGCCGGGTGGAGGATCATGGCAGCGCGCTACCTCCTCTCATCTGGGCGTCGGATGGGCAGGGCCGAGTGTACCGCGCGGCCCGTGCCGCGCACAGGGCTTCGATCGTCAACGCCGTATGATTCGGCCCATGACAGATGCGGACGCCTCGCTCGAAGACGCTGTCAGGACCCTGCTGGCGGAGATCGGCGAGGATCCCTCGCGCGACGGACTGGCGGGCACCCCGCAGCGCGTGCGACGCATGTACGACGAGCTGACGGCGGGGTATCACGTAGACCCAGACGCGCTGATCAACGGCGCCTGTTTCAGCGTCGACTACGACGAGATGGTTGTCGTGCGCGATATCGAGTTCTTCAGCCTCTGCGAGCATCACCTGCTGCCCTTCATCGGCAGGGCGCACGTCGGCTACCTGCCGCGCGGCCGGGTGATCGGCCTGTCGAAGATTCCACGCATCGTCGACATGTACGCGCAGCGCCTGCAGGTCCAGGAGCGGCTCACCGTCCAGGTGGCCGACTTCCTCATGGAGAAGCTCGAGCCAAAGGGCGTTGGCTGCGTCATCGAGGCCACGCATCTGTGCACGATGATGCGGGGCGTGAAGAAGCAGGAGGCGACGATGGTCACTTCGAGCATGGTCGGAACGTTCCGCCGCGACGCCAGGACTCGGGCCGAGTTCATGGGTCTCATCGGCAAGTCGTCCGGCGCTGCCTAGACCGATGCCGTACGCCACCCCCCTGACCGATGCGGAGCTCGCCGAAGCGCTCGCCTCGCTGCCCGCGTGGACGCGCGAGGGCGACGTGATTCGCCTGACCGTCGAGCTTCGCGACTTCCGCGAGGCCATCGCACTGGTGAACGCCGTGGCAGAGGCGGCCGAAGCCGCCAACCATCATCCCGACATCCACATCACCGGCTACCGCCGGGTGTCATTCGAGCTGACGACCCACGCCGCAAAGGCGCTCACCTTCCGTGATATCGAGCTCGCGCAGTCGATCGAGGGGATCCTGGTGCGGTTCGCGCCGGATGCGAACCAGGGCAGTGGGCGGAGGCGCGGGTGGCTAGAATCGGGCCGGCATGACCGATCCGCCCATCCGCATCCTGATCGCCAAGCCGGGCCTCGACGGCCATGATCGCGGCGCGAAGGTGCTCGCGCGCGGGCTCCGCGACGAGGGCTTCGAGGTGATCTACACCGGCCTGCGCCAGACGCCGGAGATGATCGCCGATGCCGCCGAGCAGGAGGACGTCGACGTCGTCGGCCTCTCCATCCTGTCCGGCGCTCACATGGCCCTCCTGCCACGCACCGTCCAGCTGTTGCGTGACCGCGGCATGTCGGACGTCCTGGTCGCCGCCGGCGGGATCATCCCCGATGCCGACGTCACGAAGCTCAAGGAGGCGGGCGTGGCGGAGATCTTCGGGCCGGGCACGTCGATCGGTCAGATCGCCCGCTATTTCCGGGAGAACGCCCGGCGCCACGGCATGAGCGCGGCCCGTCGCATATACGTATATGCGCTCGAGCATGGGCCGACGTGATCGAGCCCTGTCGACCGGAGAGCGCCGGCCGCTCGCGCGGCTGCTGACGCGGATCGAGAACGGCGACCCATCGGTCCGGCCGCTGCTTCCGGAGCTCTTCAATGCCGGGCACGGCGCCCATGTGGTGGGTATCACCGGTCCGCCTGGCAGCGGCAAGTCGACGCTCGTCAATGCGTTGATCACGGAATGGCGAACGCGCGGCCATCGGGTCGGCATCCTGGCGGTCGACCCCTCCTCGCCATACACGCGCGGCGCCATCCTGGGTGACCGCATCCGAATGATGGACCACGCCGCCGACCGCGACGTCTTCATGCGCTCGATGGCCTCCCGCGGCGAGCTGGGCGGCCTGGCGGCCACGACCTGGATCGCTGCCGCCGCGCTGGATGCCGCGGGGTACGACCCGGTCGTGATCGAGACCGTCGGCGCGGGACAGTCGGAGGTGGAGGTGGCGCGCCTCGCCGAGACCACGGTGGTGGTCGAGGTGCCCGAGATGGGGGACGAGGTCCAGGCCATCAAGGCCGGGCTCCTCGAGGTCGCGGACATCATCGCCGTCAACAAGGGCGACCGCCCCGGTGCCGATCGCGCCGCCCGCCAGCTGCGCGCCATGCTGTCCACTGCCGGTGGCCGGGTGACGCGCAAGCCGCCCCCCGTACTGATGACAACCGCCACGACCGCGGACGGTGTCACCGCCCTGGCGGACGCCATCGAGGCTCATCGGTCACAGGCGCGAACGCCGGTCGAGGCGCGCGAGCGCGCGGCCAGCCAGGTGCGACGGGCACTGGCCGATCTCGCCGCCGGCCGCGCCGAGGGGTCGCCGCACTGGGAGGAGACATTGGATGCGGTCGCCGACCGCAAGCTGGATCCGATCACGGCCGCGGAGCGCCTCCTGGGCTAGTCCGCCGACGGACCGGTATCGGCGGCTGGTAACCTTCGGCCGCAATGAGCATCGACCGCGTTTTCGTCATCGGCGCCGGCCTGATGGGACATGGAATCGCGCAGGTGAGCGCCGCCGCGGGCAAGCGGGTCACCCTGGCCGACCAGACCGTGGAGCTCGCCGAGAAGGGCGCCGCCCGCATCGCCGGCAACCTGAAGCGGCAAGTCGACAAGGGCAAGCTGGAGCAGGCCACCGCGAGCGCCATCCTGGACCGCATCTCGACGGCCGAGGGGACCGACGCGGCGGCCGGCCACCAGATCGTGATCGAGGCCGTCTTCGAGGACGAAGCCGTCAAGCGCGAGACCTGGCAGCGGCTGACGGCATCCGCCGATGCGGATGCGGTCTTCGCCTCGAACACCAGCAGCATCAGCATCACCGGGCTCGCGACGGCGACCGATCGCCCGGCGCGGTTCATCGGCCTCCACTTCTTCTCGCCGGTCCCGGTGATGGGGCTGGTCGAGATCATCCGCGGCCTCGAGACCGATGACGCTACCTACGACGCGTCGCGGGCATTCGCACAGGAGCTGGGCAAGACGGTCATCGAGTCGAAGGACATGCCCGGCTTCCTCGTCAACCGGATGCTCGGCCCCTTCATCAACGAGGCGATCTTCGCCCTCATGGAGTCGACCGGCAGCGCCGAGGACATCGACACCGGCGCCAGGCTGGGTCTGAATCACCCGATGGGCCCGCTGGAGCTGAGCGACTTCATCGGGAACGACGTGATGCTCAACGTGATGGACGTGCTGTACCGCGGATTCGGCGATCCGAAGTTCCGGGCCGCGCCGCTGCTGCGGCAGATGGTCACGGCCGGCCATCTCGGTCGCAAGACCGGCCGCGGCTTCTACCGCTACGACGAGCAGGGCAACGAAGGTCGCCCAATGACGGTCGAGCACGCACCGACCCGCGACCCGTTGGCCCTCAGCGACGATGAGCGCAGCGTTCGCGACGTGGTTCGCGACTGGGCACAGCGCGAGGTCGCCCCGGGTGCGGCACAGCGCGACGAGGAGGAGCGCTACGACCGCTCCCTGTTCGAGCGCGCCGGCGAGCTTGGGCTGACGGGCCTGCCGTATCCCGAGGAGCTTGGCGGGGCCGGCATGGGCACCTTCGCCTGCGTCCTCGCGCTCGAGGAGATTGCCGCCGCCGACATGGGCATGGCGGTCAGCCTCTCCGTCCACTATCCTCAGCCAGCTCTGCATCTTCACGAACGGGACCGATGAGCAGAAGCGGCGATTCCTTCCGCCGATGACGGCCGGCCAGGAGCTTGGCGCGTTCGCCCTGACCGAGCCGGGCGCCGGCTCCGACGCCGCATCCCTGGCGCTGGCGGCGCGCCGGGACGGCGACGACTACCTGCTCAGCGGCACCAAGATCTGGATCACCAACGCCGGCGACGCCGCTCGCTACGTCGTCTTCGGCACGGTCGACCGCTCGCGGGGCAAGGCCGGCATCACCGCCTTCGTGGTCGAGGCCGATACTCCCGGGTTCCGGCTCGGCTCGAAGGAGCGAAAGATGGGCATCCGCGGAACGAGCGCTCACGAGCTCGTCTTCGAGGACGCTCGCGTCCCCGCCGCGAATCGCCTGGGCGACGAGGGGGACGGGCTGAAGGTCGCGCTCTCGGCGCTCGGCGCCGGCCGGATCGGCATTGCGGCGGCCTGCACCGGTCTGGCGCGCAACGCGCTGGAGCTGGCCGCTCGTTACGCCCTCGAGCGCCGCCAGTTCGGCCGCGCCATCGCCGACCAGGAGATGGTGCAGGGGATGCTGGCCGAGATGGCCGTCGGCGTTGACGCTGCGCGGCTGCTCACCTGGCGGGCGGCGAGGATGCGCGACGCCGGCCAGCCGATCAACGGGCCGTCGAGCATGGCGAAGTGGTATGCGTCCGACGTGGCGATGCGCTGCGCAACCGACGCGGTCCAGATCTACGGCGGGGCGGGCTACTCGCGCGACAACCCCGTCGAGCGCCTGATGCGCGACGCCAAGGGCGCCCAGATCTACGAGGGAACCAACCAGATCCATCGGCTCATCGTCGCGCAGCACCTGCTCGACGCCTTGCGCCGCGACGGCTGAGCAGGAGTACGAACGACCGATGACCACGACCGCCGGCCGGCTGATGCGGACGCCGGAGATCGAGCCACTGACGGTGGATCCCGCGGACCGCATGCCGAATGTCGTCGCGCTCATCGCTCGCGCGGCGGACCGCAACGCCGATCGCGAGGCCATGCGCTGGAAGGTGACCAAGGCGCAGCGAGCCGAACTGGGTTCCGAGAGCGGGTGGACGAGCCGCACGTACCGGGAGATGTGGGATTGGGTGACGAAGCTGTCGCTCGGGCTCAAGGACCTCGGCATCGTCGACGGCGACGCCGTGACCATCATCGCCCGCACGCGACCGGAGTGGACGATCGCCGACCTGGCCTCGCTTGCGCTGGGGGCCGTGACCTGCCCGATCTATCCTCAGTCGGAGCCCGGCCAGGCCGCGTTCGTGATCAACAACGTGCGGGCCCGGGCCGTCTTCGTCGAGAACGCGCAGCAGGCTGCCAAGATCGCCTCGATCCGGTCGGAATGCCCCACCCTCGAGCACGTCATCACCCTCGACCCGAGCGGCAAGTTCCCCGATGGGACCCTGAACGTGGAGGACGTGATCGCCCGTGGCGACACCGATCCGGCCGTTCGCCGCAGTTGGCGCGAGGGCATCGAGAAGGTGGGCCGCGACCACCTCGCCACCGTGATCCACACGTCGGGCACCACCGGCGACCCGAAGGGCGCGATGCTCAGCCACGGCAACCTGCTCTTCAACTACGAGGCCGCCAACCAGGTCGTCGACTTCTACGAGACCGACGTCTTTCTCTCGTTCCTGCCGCTGAGCCATATCTACGGCCGCATCGTGGACGAGGTCGTGGCGCTCGGTCGCGGGGCGGCGGTCGTGTACGCCGAGGCGCTCCTCGAGCGGCTCCCCGCCAACATGGTCGAGGTCAAGCCGACCGTCATGGGATCCGTTCCGCGCCTGTACGAGCGCGTCTACGCCCGTGTCCTCGCCGCGGTCGAGACAGGGTCACCGATGAAACAGCGCATCTTCCACTGGGCCGCCGGGACTCGGCGCCAAGAAGTACGCCAACCACCTTGCCGGCAAGTCGGATTCGCTCTGGCTGCGGGGGCAGCTGAAGGTCGCCGATGCGCTCGTCTTCAAGAAGATCCGTGAGCGAACCGGCGGTCGCGTCCGGTACTTCGTCTCCGGCTCGGCACCCCTGGCGCGGGAGATCGGCGAGTTCTTCTACGGGATGGGCATGCTCGTGCTCGAGGGCTACGGGCTCACCGAGACGTCGCCCTTCGTCAGCATCAACCGGCCGGACGACTTCGTGTTCGGGACGGTGGGTCGCGCGGCGCCGGGCTCGGAGGTGATGATCGACGAGTCATCGGGTGAGATCCTGGTGCGCGGACCGCAGGTGATGCAGGGCTACCTCAACCAGGCGGCTGAGACGGCGCGGGCGATCAACCCCGAGGGCTGGTTCCACACCGGGGACATCGGTGAGCTGGACCCGATCGGCCGCATCAAAATCACCGACCGGCTCAAGAACATCATCGTGCTTGCCAACGGAAAGAACATCTCGCCGGCGCCGATGGAGGCGGCGCTCTCGACCTCGCGCTACGTGGCGCAGGCGGTCGTGCTCGGCGACCGGCACCCGTACACCGGCGCGCTGATCGCCCCCGACTTCGACGAGCTCGGCACCTGGGCCGCGGCGAACGGGCTGGCGGAGATGCCACCGGAACAGCTGATCGAGGAGAAGTCCGTCGAGAAGCTGTTCGACGCGGAGGTCAAGCGGACGCTGGATGGCTTCGCCATCTACGAGCGCCCGCGGCGGATCGCGCTGCTGCCGCGGCTGCTGACCGAGGAGGCGGGGGAGCTGACGCCGTCGCTGAAGACCAAGAACCGGGTGGTCGTGGAGAACTGGGCCGACAAGATCGCCTACCTGTTCGACGAGAAGAAGGGGTCGTCCGAGTAGACGGGCGATCGGCTGTACGATTGCCGCATGCGTGACGTGTACATCCTCTCCGCCGCACGGACGCCGATCGGCAAGTTCGGCGGCGGGCTCTCCACCACTCCGGCCACCGATCTGGGTGCCATCGCCATCCGCGCCGCGGTCGAGCGCGCCGGGATCGCTCCGGAGCGCATCGACGAGGCGATCATCGGCCAGGTGCTCCAGGCCGGAGCCGGCCAGGCGCCCGCGCGCCAGGCGGCGCTCAAGGCCGGGCTGCCCGAGGGCGTCAGCGCCACCACCATCAACAAGGTCTGTGGCTCGGGGCTGAAGGCGGTGATGATGGGCGCATCGGCCATTCGCGCCGGCGACGCCGAGGTCATCGTGGCCGGCGGCATGGAGAGCATGAACATGGCGCCCTACCTCCTGCCGCAGGCGCGCACCGGGTACCGGCTCGGCAACGGGACGCTGGTCGACTCGACCGTGCACGACGGCCTGTGGTGCTCCACCTGCGATGTCCACATGGGCATCCACGCCGAGCGCGTCGCGGCCAAGCACAACGTGACGCGCGAGGCACAGGACGAGCTCGCGCTCCGTTCGCACCAGCGCGCGATCGCCGCGCAGGAGGCCGGGCGGTTCGACGATGAGATCGTTCCGGTCAACGTGCCGGGCAAGAAGGGCGACACCGTCATCAACGCCGATGAGGGCCCACGCTCGGACTCGACGCTCGAGGCGCTCGCGAAGCTGAAGCCCGCCTTCCAGCCCGACGGCGGGACGGTCACCGCCGGCAACGCGCCCGGCATCACGGACGGCGCCGCGGCGCTGGTCATCGCCTCCGAGGACGCGCTCGACGGCGCCCAGCCGATGGCCCGCATCACCGGCTACGCGCAGGCGGACGTCGCTCCCGAGTGGCTGTTCGAGGCGCCGATCGAGGGCGTGCGGCGGCTGGTCGAGAAGGTCGGCGGCAGCATCGGCGACTTCGACCTGATCGAGATCAACGAGGCGTTCGCGGCACAGGTGCTCGCCGATGGGAACGCGCTCGGCTTCGACTGGGATCGCGTCAACGTCAACGGCGGTGCGATCGCCCTCGGCCATCCGATCGGCGCGTCGGGCGCCCGCGTGCTGACGACGCTCCTCTACGAGCTGCGGCGGCGCGGCGGCGGAAAGGGGCTCGCGACGCTCTGCCTCGGCGGCGGGGGAGCGGTGGCCATGGCGGTCGAGACCGTCTAGCCCGAGAGCTCCTCGAGGACCTCGCCAAGCACCGTCAACGATCAGGTCGGCCTCGTCATCGCTGAGGCAGAGTGGGGGACGGATCTTCAGCGTGTTTCCAGCTCGGCCGGTCGTGCCGATCAGCACGCCGCGCTCGGCCATCTCGTCCTTCACGCGCTTCGCCAGGTCGCCGGCGGGCTCGCGCGAGGCGCGATCGGTCACCAGCTCGACGCCGGTCATCAGCCCGCGGCCACGGACGTCGCCGATGGCCTCATGGCGGACCGCCAGCGCCGCCAGCTCGGAGCGCAGCCGGTCGCCGACGGTCGCCGCACGCGCGACAAGCCCCTCCTCCTCGAGCACGTCGAGCACCGCCAGGGCCGCCGCGCACGCCACCGGGTTGCCGCCGAAGGTCGAGAAGAAGGTCGTGCTGGCGCCGAAGCGATCGACGATCTCGCCGCGGGTGATGACCGCCGCGACGGGATGGCCGTTGCCCATCGGCTTGCCCAGCGTGACGATGTCCGGGGTCACGCCCCAGCGGGAGAAGCCCCACAGCTCGCCGGTCCGGCCGTGGCCCGACTGCACCTCGTCGGCGACGAAGAGGGCGCCCGCATCGCGCGCCGCGGACACGATCTCGGCCACGATCGCGGGCTCCGGCACGAAGATGCCGTCGGCCGTGAAGGTCGAGTCGATGTAGAGCGCCGCCGGACGCCGCCCGCGATCCGCCAGGCGCCCGACGGCCGCCACGATCTCGGCACGGCCGACGGAGGCGGGATCGTCCGCGTCGGCGTATCGGCCCCGGTACGTGTCGGGCGCGTCGAACACCTCCACGCCGGCCGGTTGCTCGCCATCGGGCCACTCGGAGGCCGTGATGTCGGCGATGGCCGCCGTGACGCCGTGGTAGCTCCAGGCGGTGGCAAGGCCCGCATCGGCTCCGGTGTACAGCGTGGCCAGACGCCATGCCAGGTCGTTCGCCTCCGAGCCGGAGTTGACGAACAGGACCGTGTCGAGGCCGTCGGGCATGGTCGCCACCAGGCGCTCCGCCAGGTCGACGACATGCTCGTGCAGGTAGCGCGTGTTCGTGTTCAGGGTCGCGGCCTGGCGGGCGATGGCGGCCACGACTCGCGGATGGGCGTGTCCGACCACCGGCACGTTGTTGTAGGCATCGAGGTAGCGCCGACCGTCGGCCGCCTCCATCCATGCGCCATCACCGCGCACGAGGTGGAGCGGGTGCCGATACGAGAGCGACTCGAGCGCGGTCCCCAGCACCCGATGCCGGCGGGCCAGGAGCTGGTCGTCGGGAGTGTGGCGACCAAGCGGGGCGCGGGCGATGGCCGCCATCCGCCGCGACACCTCATCGAAGCCGATCGCGTCCATCTGCTCGAGCAGCTCCCACGCCGGGCCCGCCCAGCCGCGGATGTACTCGTTCTCCGGGTGCTGCGGCATGCGCCAGGCGGAGATGAGGATCGTCTGCGCCATCCGCCCGGCGAGCAGGTCGCCGAGCAGCTCCGCCTCCGCGGCCTCGAGCGGCAGGACCGATGCATAGCCCGCCAGGAACGCATCGGTCACCTCGAAGAGGTCCGTGCGGTCGCGAACGAGCGACTGGAGCGTGGCCGGCACGTCGAGGATCAGCGCGGTGTGCGCCATGTCGCCGAAGTCGATGATGCCGGTGACGCGCTGATCGTCGTCGAGGAGCAGGTTGTCGAGGGTCACGTCGTTGTGGATGAGCTGCGAGCGAAGGGTCGGCAGCGCGGGGACCACGCGCCGGTTGAAGCGCTCCAGGACGCGGTCCAGGAGCTCGCGCCGCTCGGGCGCCTCTGTCAGCGAAACGCGGCGTGCAAGCTCGGGGAGGTGCTTCTGGTCCCACCAGATCGTTCGGCCGGCGGCGGGGTGGAAGAACCCTCGCAGCGCCAGACCGATGCGGCCCACCACCTCCCCGACGCGCGCGATGGCCGCGGGATCCAGCTCCGCCGGCGCGACGGAGCGCCCCGGCAGGAGCGGCAGCAGGCGGACGAGGTGCGTGGCGCCGTCCACCACGGCGGTGACGACGGTCGACCCGTCGAGCGCCGGCCGCGCCACAGGCACGGGCAGGGCGGGATCGACCGACCTGATCCGCTCGACCGCGGCCACCTCCATCTCGACCACGGCGCGGTCCTCGGCGGCGTTCGAGACCTTCAGCACCCAGGCGGCGCCCGACGCATCGGTCAGGCGGAAGTTCTGGTCTCGCTCGCTGACGAGCGGCTCGGCGGTTGCGTCCAGGCCGTACCGCTCGCGCGCGACTTCCTCGGCGTGGCGAGCGCTGAGGGTCGGCGGAGGGGCATCAAGGACATCGGCGGTGGTCATGCACACCGATCGTAGCGGCCGCACGCACACCGGAGCGGCGGCCCGCGTTCACGGGATGCGAGCGAACCAGGCGAGCGAGCCGGCCGCCGCCAACGCCGCCGCCACGAGCGCGGCAAGAGCGAGGCCGTCGGTGATCTCGCGCGGCTCCGTCCGCGTGCCGACGCCCTCGCCGAGGTCCTCGAACACGGACACGATCTCCTCGGCCGATTCGGCCTCGAACACCTTGCCACCGGTCGTCTCGGCGATGTTGCGGAGCGCCTCGCGATCGACCGGGACCGGGACCGTCATGAAGTCGACCACGACCGACCCATGGTCCGTGCCGAAGGCGACGGTGCTGACCTTGACGCCGCGACGCTGAGCCTCGCGGGCGGCCGGCTCATCCGGGCGCCCCGTCGTCGTGTCTCCGTCCGACATCAGCACGATCGACCCTGCGGCGCCGTCCTCATTGGCGGTCACATCCGACTCGAGCAGATCCAGCGACGTGTAGATGGCTTCGCCGATCGCCGTCCCCTGGCCCAGGGTCAGCCTGTCGATCGCGCGGTCGAGGACCAGCTTCGACGTGGTCGGCGGGATGATGACCCGCGCCGTCTGGTCGAAGGCGACCAGCCCAACCCGGACACCCGCAGGGACGACCTCGATGAACCGATGGGCTGCCTCCTGGGCGGCCAGCATGCGGCTGGGCGTGACATCCGTCGCCTCCATCGAGAGCGAGGTGTCGAACGCGAGAACGACCGTGGGCTCATTCGGGACCTCGGTCGCCAGCGCGGGGCGGGCAGCCGCGACGACGAGCAGAACGATCGACGCGATGGAGACGCCGGCGACGAGATGGCGCCGAAGCCCCGGGCGTCGCGGGGCCACCGCGTCGATCAGGTCCGGATCGGTGAAGCGGACCACGTAGGCGCGCCGTCGGCGCTGCCTGACGAGGTAGAGCGCGGCGAACGCGAGCGGCACCAGGAGCAGCGCGAACCGCTCGGGTGCAAGGAACTGGAGGTCGGGCGCGAAGGGGGTCATGGTGCAGCTCCGGTCGTGGGGTGGGACGCGACGTGCCGACCGAGGGCTCTGGCGCGACGGCGTTGGTCGAGGCATGCCGCGAGCGGACCGGTCCACTCGGTGTCCGTCCGGAGTCGCAGGTGCGTGGCGCCCGCTTGCCGGATCGCGGACGACCTCTCGGCGCGCCGGCGATCGGCGACCTCGGCCAGCCGGACGCGGAAGCGCTCATCGCTCGTGTCGATCGTCCGCTGACGGCCGGTCTCGGGATCCTCGATCTCCAGCAGGCCGACGTCGGGCAGTCGGAGCTCGCGCGGGTCGAGGACCTCGACGGCGATGATCTCGCTCCGACGTCCGAGCCGCGCAAGCGCCGGGCGCCAGGTGTCGATGGGCGCGATGAAGTCCGAGACCACGATCGCGAGCCCACGTCGTCGCAGGACGTGGCGGAGACCGTCGATGGCGCGACCGAGATCGACCTGCCCGCCGAGCGGTGACCGTGCGACGCTGCCAAGCAGAGCGGTCAAATGACGTCGACCACCGCGGACCGGCACGATGCGTGGCCCATCGGCGCTCGCCATGACCGCGCCGATCCGGTCGCCGCCGAGGACGGCGAGCTGAGACACGGCCGCGGCGACGTTGACGGCCAGGTCTGCCTTCCGCCAGCCGACCGTCCCGAAGTCGAGGCTGCCCGACCGGTCGAGCAGGACGGCGACGTCGAGGTCGCGCTCCACGATCGCGTCCCGGACGTGCGGCTCGCCGGTCCGGGCAAGGATCGACCAGTCCATCCGGCGGACGTCGTCGCCAGGCTCGTACGGTCGCGCTTCTCCGAGCTCGACACCGTGGCCGAGCACCAGCGAGGGATGACGACCGTCCCGACGGCCGAAGACCCGGTGGCTGACCGCGAGCTCGATGCGGCGGAGCCGTGCCGGCAGGTCGAGGCCGGCACCTGGCGAGGAGGTCACCTGGCGGCCGGTTCGTTGCCCGGCAGGACGATCGGTGGCGTCCCCCCGGCCGGCGGCGCGGCGCTGACGTAGGCCGCGGTGTCGGCGTACGCCGCCGCCGGCGTGGGATGGACCGCTGCCTGCTGGGGCCACGCGGTCGTGCCGGGAGCGGGGACCGTGGTGAGCAGCTCGACGAGGACGTCGTCGATCGTGAATCCCTCGGCCAGTGCCCGGTAGGACAGCGCGAGGCGAGCGTTGAGGATGTCGTAGGCGACGTCGTAGACGTCCTGCGGCACCGCGCGCATGCGTCCGCGCAGGAGCGCCATGGCCCGGGCGCTCCGGACCAGCCCCAGCGAGGCTCGCGGGCTCGCGCCGTACTCGAGCAGCCCGATGAGCTTCTCCAGCCCGTGCGCCGCAGGGTCGCGAGTCGCGAGCACGAGCCGGATCGCGTAGTCGGTCGCCGCTTCGTCGATCTCGACCTGCTGGGCTGCACGCTGGAGATCGACGACATCGGCAGGATCGAGCAGGCGCGCAGCCTGGGGCTGCTCGTTCGCCATCCGCGCGACGATCGCCCGCTCCTCGGTCGGGGTCGGGTAGTCGACCGGGACCCGCATCAGGAACCGGTCGCGCTGTGCCTCGGCAAGCGGGTACACGCCCTCCGACTCGACCGGGTTCTGGGTCGCCACGACCAGGAACGGCTCAGGCATCGGGAAGGTGCGACCGCCGACCGTGACCTGTCGCTCGGCCATGGCCTCCAGCAGCGCCGACTGGACGCGCGCGGGCGCCCGGTTGATCTCGTCGACAAGGACCACGTTGGCGATGATCGGGCCGGGCTCGACGTCGAAGGCCTCCGCAGAGGGCCGAAAGATCCGGGTCCCGACGATGTCGGACGGGATCAGGTCAGGCGTGAACTGGATGCGATTGAACGAGCCACCCAGGGTCCGCGCCAGGGTCGCGAGCAGCAGCGTCTTGCCGAGGCCGGGCGCGCCCTCGAGGAGGACGTGCCCGCCTGCCAGCACGGCGACGAGGAGCCGATCGACGACCCGATCCTGGCCGACGATGACCCGGCCCAGCTCGTGGCGGACCTGGGCGAGGCGAGTGGTGGAGAGGTCGATGTTCATGGTCATGCTCCCGTGCCGTCGCCGCCCGCATCCGGGGAGGACGGATCCAACGTGCCGTCCGGGCTCAGCCCCTGGAACAGCTCGTCGAGGAGCTGCAGCATCAGACGGTCGATCGCTTCGGCGCCCGGATCGGTCGCACTGTCCGGACTCGGCGTGGCGTCCGGTGCCGGCTCGGGCGCCGGGACTGCGGGAGCCAGCTCGCGCATGAACTCGTCGAGCAGCTGACGCAGCAGCTGGTCCGCCATATCCGAACCGCCGTTGGGATCGTTCGGCGACTGCGATCCGTCAGGGCCGAGCCCGAACAGGTCGCCCAGGTCGCCCAGGCCGTCGGGACCGAGGAACTGATCGAAGAGCCCACCCAGCGGGTCCATGCCGTCGGCGGGGTTGTTGTCCTCGGGCTTCCACGTTCCATCCTTGACCTTGTCGAGGATCTGGATGGCCTGGTCGACAGGCACCGCGAAGCCGATGCCGTCGCTCCCGCCGGAGTTGCTCGCGATGGCGGTGTTGATGCCGATCGCGCGACCCTCCCCGTCGGCCAGCGGACCGCCGGAATTGCCGGAGTTGATCGCAGCGTCCGTCTGGATGAGGTCGTGCAGCTCGCCCATCTGGGTGGGGACCGTGCGGCCGAGTGCGCTCACGATGCCGGTGGTCACCGTCTGGCTGAGGCCGAACGGGCTCCCGATGGCGATCGTCGTCTCGCCGACCTGCACGTCGGCGAGGGCGCCGAGGGCCATCGGCTTCAGATCGGCCGCGGCACTCTCATCGGCCCGGATGACGGCGGTGTCGATGGACTTGTCGACCGCGACCACGGCGCCGGAGATGCTCGTGCCGTCCTGGAGCCGGAGCGTGACCGTCTCCGATCGACCGACGACGTGCGATGCGGTGAGGATGAGGCCCCCGTCGGCTGCCACGAACCCGGAGCCCATGGCGCCGTCCGCTTCGATCTGGACGACGGACGGGAGGAGCCGGGCGGCCGTATCGGCGAGCGGCTCATCGTTGGGCGGGACCACCGCGGCCCCGTTGACCGGCCCGCCAGCGCCACCGGTGAGGGCCAGCAGCGCGCCAAGCTGGTTGCTGGTGGCGAGGATCCCGGTACCGACGAGGACGATGGACGCGACGAGGACGGCGGTGCCGACGACGAGCCGGCGACGAGGGCGCCTCGAGGCTCCGGCTGCGGGCATCGGGGATGCTGCGGCACCGGCCGCCGCGGTGGCGTATTGCGGGTTGGGCCAGACGAGGGGTGGGGTCGGCGGCAGGTCGCGCCAGCTCGGTGCTGACGATCGTCGCCGGAGAAGGGGTCGTCCACGGGAGCGGCCTCCGGATTGGGTGCGGTCGATTGCAGGTCGGACCGATGCCGATCCCGCCCAGTGATCCGGAGGCTAGGGAATGGCCGATAACGTGGGCATTCGGACGGTATAAGCGCGACCTAAAGGACCGGGGTCAGGTCAGGAGGCCGCGTCCACCGTCCACAGCGGGTCGGTCATCGCTCGGAGCTCGGCCCGTGGGCCCGCCTTCGCGTCTGCCGTTCGGTCGGGCAGCCACACGACGAAGCTTGCGCCGTGCCCGGGATCCGAGGCCACGCTCACGGTGCCGCCATGTGCCTCGGCGATCTGGCGAACCAGCGCCAGCCCAAGGCCGTGCCCGTCGCCTTCCGCCGTCGGAGCCCCGTCGCGCCAGGCGCGCCGGAAGACGAGAGCCTGGTCATCGGGCGCGATACCGCGCCCGAGATCGCGGACCCCAAACCACAGCCATCCGCCGGCACGTCCGGCGCGGCAATGGACCACCGAGCCGGAGGGAGCCACCCGGAGCGCATTCGAGACCAGGTTTGCCTGGGCGCGCTTCAGCGCGGATCGATCACCGTCGGTGACCAGGCCGGACGGAGCTTGCCGGGAGAGCCGGACGCCACGCGTCGAGGCCTCCGCTTCGTATTCCTGGGCGACCTCGGCAACGACCTCGGCCAGGTCGACGGACGTGCGCCGTTCAGGCTGGACACTCGTCCGGGCAAGCGCCATGAGCTCGTCGACCGTGATCGACATCCGGTCGGCCGTCCGGCGCGCCACCTCGGCAGCGCTGCGCAGGCCCTCGGCGTCCTCGGGCTCGGCGAGCGCGACATCCAGGGTCGTCCGGATGACCGCCAGTGGGTTCCGCAGCTCGTGCGATGCGTCTTCGACGAATCGGCGCTGGGTCCGCACACCTTGATCGAGCCGGTCAAGCATCGCGTCGAAGGTATCGGCCAGATCGCGCATCTCGTCGGGTGGGCCGCCGAGGCGGATCCGTCGCGAGAGATCGGTCGCCTCGATCTCCCGCGCCACGCCGGCGATCGTGCCCACGGGCCGCAGAACGCGGCCGGCGACGGCCCAACCGATGCGCGAGTCCGACCGGCACCAGCGCGAGGAGCGCCAGGAGCGAGAGATTGCGAACCGTCTGGAGGGTCTGTTCGCGGACGGCCTGCTCCACGTTCAGCAGGGCATCGGTCGCGCCGCCTGCGCGCCGCCTCCCTCGAGCTCGGTGAGGCCCATGTCGAGGACCCGCAGCAGCTCTCCTCCGAGCGTCGTGGCCTGCTGCTCCGGGATCGTCGCGGCCACCGTATCGAGGGCCAGGTTCATGCCCAGCACGAGCACGCCTACCGTCACGAGCAGGGCGGCGGTCACCATCATCGCGAGCCGGAAGCGGACCGACCGGACGAGCGCGGCGGCGCGCCGGAGTGGCGATCGACTCACTGCGCCGCCTCCGTGAGCCGATACCCCACGCCCACGACGGTCTCGATCGGCTGCCCGGAGCCCGCCTCGGCAAGCTTGCGGCGCAGGTTGCTGACCGTGACGCGGACCGTGTTCGTGAACGGGTCGGCGCGATCGTCCCACACGTGCTCGAGCAGGCGCTCCGGTGTCAGGACCTCGCTCGGATGGAGCATGAAGTATCGGAGCAGCGCGAACTCCTTTGGCGTCAGGTCGAGACGTTGGTCGTTGCGGTGGGCCTCGTGGCGCGCGGCGTCGAGCCCGAGGCTTCCCAGCCGAATCGTCGCTCCGCCGTTGACCGTCGGCCGGCGGGCAAGGGCGCGAACCCGTGCCGCGAGCTCCGCGAAGCTGAACGGCTTGACCAGGTAGTCGTCGGCGCCGTCATCCAGGCCTCCCACCCGATCGTCGAGACTGTCCCTGGCGGTCAGCATCAGGACGCGCGGTGGCGTGGCACCCGGCAGCCCCAGCTCGCCGGCGCGAAGCCTGCGGCAGACCTCGCGACCGTCGCCGTCCGGCAGCCCCAGGTCCAGGCACACCACGTCGTACTGGGTGTCCTCGAGGCGCTCGAGCGCCTCGGCGGCACTCGCGGCGGTGTCGATCGCATAGCCTTCGCGGCGCAACCCGGTGGCCAGAGCAGTGGCGAGGTCGAGCTCGTCCTCGACGATGAGCAGTCGCACGGGGCCGCAGGATAGCGTGGTCTCGCGAAGCCGTCAGAATCGGCCATGGTTCACTGACGATCCGTGTTCCTCATCACCTCGATCGTTCTGGCGATCTTCGTACCGGACGCGTGGCGCGCGCCCGTCATCCTCGCCGGTGCCAGCATCGAGTTCCTCGAGACCTCGATCTCGATCTGGATCTCGCGCCGAGCCAAGGTGAAGGTTGGGCCGGAGGCTCTCATCGGCTCGTTGGCCCGGGTGGTCGAGGACTGCATGCCCGACGGCCAGGTGCTCGTGCGCGGCGAGACATGGCGTGCGCGGTGTGACGAGGGGGCGGCGGTCGGGGAGCAGGTAGAGATCGTCGAGCGGATGGGCCTGACGCTGATCGTCACACGGCACGACAACGCCTCCTCCACTCGCCTGCAGAGTTGACGCGACCCAGCTCCCTTCGCACCGCGGACCGGGAGGGGACGTGCGCTAGAATCGGCAACCGTCACCCCGCGACCGGCCTGCTTCCGCCTTTCGGAACCTGTGGCGTGCAGAGGCGCCGTGCCGCGGACTGCACTACAGGAGGCACTCAGCGCACCTGATGGCCAGCCAGAATCCGGTGGCGGAGGCTCCGAACATCTGGGCCGTCGCCCAGTCCCAGTTCGACCATGCCGCCGACAAGCTCGATCTCGATGACGGCATGCGCCGCGTGCTGCGAGTTCCGCAGCGTGAGCTCACCGTCAACTTCCCGGTCACCATGGACGACGGGAACGTCCAGGTCTTCACCGGGCATCGCGTCCAGCACAACGTCAGCCGCGGGCCGGGCAAGGGCGGCATTCGCTACCACCAGGACGTGACGCTCGACGAGGTGCGCGCGCTGGCCATGTGGATGAGCTGGAAGTGCGCCTGCGTCAACATCCCGTACGGCGGCGCCAAGGGCGGCGTGATCATCGACCCCAAGAAGCTCTCCATTCGCGAGGTGGAGGGACTGACCCGCCGGTTCACCACCGAGATCAGCCCGCTCATCGGCCCCGACCGAGACATCCCGGCACCGGACGTCAACACCAACGCCCAGACGATGGCGTGGATGATGGACACCTACTCAATGCACCACGGCTACACGATCGCCGGCGTCGTGACCGGCAAGCCGATCGCGATCGGCGGCTCGCTCGGCCGTAACGAGGCCACGGCCCGCGGCGCCGTGTTCACGCTGCTCCAGGCGTCGAAGGCGCTCAACATTCCGCTCCACGGCGCGCGGGTCTCGATCCAGGGCTACGGAAACGCCGGCAGCATCGCCGCGACGCTGCTCGCCGACGAGGGCGCGCGGATCGTCGCCGTCAGCGACTCGACCGGTGGCATCCACAATCCCGCCGGGCTCGACCCGGCCAAGGTCAGCGCCTGGAAGCAGGAGCACGGGACGGTCGTCGGCTTCCCGGGCGCGGACGAGGTCTCCAACCGCGAGATCCTGGAGATCGATTGCGACATCCTGGTGCCGGCCGCGCTCGAGAACCAGATCACCAAGTACAACGCGCCGAACATCAAGGCCAGGATCGTCGCCGAGGCGGCCAACGGGCCGACGACGCCAGAGGCGGACGAGATCCTGCACGACCGTGGGGTCTTCCTGATCCCTGACATCCTCTGCAACGCAGGCGGCGTGACCGTCAGCTACTTCGAGTGGGTGCAGGACATGCAGAGCTTCTTCTGGACCGAGGAGCGCATCAACGAGAGCCTGAAGGAGATCATGGATCGCGCCTTCGCCGCCGTTCACGCCATGAGCGAGCGACACGAGGTCGACATGCGGACGGCCGCCTACATGGTGGCGGTGGCGCGCGTTGCCGAGGCGACGACCCTTCGCGGCCTCTACCCCTAGGACCCAATCACGGACCGATGCGGGCGCCGCGCGTGGCGCCCGCGGCCCATCGGTCCCGCCAGGAGGAAGCTCCCATGCTCGATCACGAAGAGCGGTTTCTGTTCCGGGAGGAGATCCACAACCTGGCAAACGCGCTCGCCGATCCCGGCCAGCTCGACAACGTCGAGGACCTGCTGGCGGAGGTGACGACCAGCCCGCGCTTCGATGCCGATGTCTTCACCCTCGAGCGCTCGCTGCAGGTGATGCTGGGCGGCCGCGCAGGCTCGACGCTGGTCGGGCTGCTCACCGTCGACCGAGGCGTCTTCGAGGAGCTCGGCGAGATGGGCCTGCCGCCGGACGTGCACGAGCGGCTGGTCAGCTGGCGCGCGCGATTCGGACTGGTCATCGACAACGCGCTCAACTTCCTCAACAACCCCGACGGCATCCAGGGGCACAACTTCGGCACGCAGCTCTCGCACACCGAGGCCGGCCTGACGCTCCAGGGCCGGCTGACCCTGGTCCGCTACAACAACGAGCCCCAGTTCTTCATCGCCGATGCGGACGTGCTCTTCAGCGTGGCAGCCGACATGCTCGAGCGACTCGGTGAGCACCTGGAGCCCGACATGATCGACGCCGATCTCGTGACCCGTCTGCGAGAGGGCGTGGACCTCGTCGAGCGACGAACGAAGGCGCGCGGCCAGGCCTGATGGCCGCCCCGGCGGCACCCGCGCGGCGGGTCTTCCTGGCCGCAACCGGCCAGAACCGGGGCAAGACCACGACCAGTCTCGGACTCATGGCCGCCGTCCAGGACCGGGGCCTGCGGCTCGGCTTCCTGAAGCCGGTCGGCCAGCGATTCCTGGTCATCGACGGGACGCGCGCCGATGAGGATGCCGTCCTGATGAGCGAGGTGTTCGGCCTTCCCGATGCATTGAACGACATGTCACCGGTGACGCTGCCGCGGCGCTTCACCACCGACTTCATCATGGGCCGCATCAGCGATGACCTCGCCGCCCAGGTCGTCGCCGCCGACACTCGCGTTGCCGCGGGGAAGGACGTGGTCGTGATCGAGGGCACGGGGCACGCCGGCGTGGGAGCCGTCATCGACCTCTCGAACGCCCGGGTGGCGGCCCTGCTCGGCGCTCCGGTGATCATCGTCTCGGAGGGCGGTGTCGGGCGTCCGATCGACGAGATCGTCCTCAACCACGCGCTGTTCGCGGCCCACGACGTGCGGGTGCTCGGGGCGGTCGTCAACAAGGTCGACGTGGAGTCCCACCCGCAGCTGCCCGAGGTGCTCGAGCGCGGCCTCGCCCAGCACGGCATCGACCTCCTCGGCTGCATCCCGTACTCGGCGTTCCTGGCCAACCCGTCGCTGGAGCTGATCGCCACGCACCTGGACGGGGAGATCCTGTCCGGGCGGGCGGAGGCCGAGCGGACGATCGGGCACGTCGCCATCGGCGCGATGCAGCCGGAGCACGCCATCGCGCACCTCGCCGATCGGACCCTGCTCATCACGCCGGGCGACCGCGACGACCTGCTGCGGGCCGCGCTCGAGGCGAACCGGCGGGCGGGGGAGTTGCCGCTGGTGAGCGGCATCATCCTGAGCGGCGGCTATCGTCCGCCCGACTCGCTGCTGGCGGACCTGCGCGCGACGGACCTCTTCGTGTTTCTCGTCGCAACCGACACCTATCGGACCGCGCAGGCGGTCGACGAGATCCTGGTGAAGACCCACGCCACCGACACGGAGAAGATCAGCACGATCATCGATCTGGTGGGGGGAGCGATCGACGTCGACCGGCTGCTGGCGCGTCTGTAGCCGGACGCGAAGGGAGGCCGGACGTGGGCACCCGCCGGCCTCCCATGCCCCTGCAACGATGCGCGGCCGGTGGCGGCCGCCGTCGCGGGTGACGAGGCGCATGATACGGGGCAGATGGCGCCCGGCACTAGTACTTTCGAGGTGATTTCAGCGCCAGTGCGGCTGAAACGTACGAATTCACGCGAGGCGTGCGTACGTCGCCAAATCGGGCATTGAGGCGTCAGATTCACGTGGGGCGTGAATCTGGACCTTGAATGCCGTTCAGGCGTAACGGTTACCTGGCGTGAATCTGGACGTTTCGCGGCCCGTTGCCCCGGAGGACGCCACGTCCCAGGCGAGCGGCATGTTGTCGGTCAGACGGGTGTGGCCGATGCCGACGGCGATCAGCGCCAGTGCGGGCCCGGTGACCCGCTGGAGCTCCGCCAGGCTCGACGCATCGGCGACGCTGACGTAGTCGATCCGCGCCTTTGGCTCGCGCGACAGCACGTCGGTCATGCGCCAGCGGAGGACCTCCGCCGAGCGCTCACCGCCGTCGTACGCCTCCTTGGCGGCGGTCAGTGCGTTGTACAGGCAGGCGGCAGCGTGGCGCTCCTCGATGCCGAGCTGGGCATTCGCGCTCGACAGGGCGAGCCCATCGTCCTCGCGGATGGTCGGGCAGATCACCAGCTCGACGTTCAGGAACAGGTCGCGCAGCATGCGGCGCACCACCACCACCTGCTGCGCGTGGCGCTGGCCGAGATACAGGCGCGCCGGGCCGACGAGATGGATCAGCTTCAGCATCACGGTGGTCAACCCATCGAGGTGGCCGGGGCGCGAGGCCCCCTCGAGCTGGCGGGTGAGGCCCTCGACCGTCACCCGGGTGGTGTCGTCGGCGGGGTAGAGGGTGCCCACCTCGGGAACGAAGACGATGGCCGCCCGGGCATGCTCGAGCAGGGCGAGGTCACGCGCCTGATCGCGCTGAGCCGGTGATGCCTCGTCAAGCGTCGTGAACGCGTTCGGGTTGGCGAAGGTCGAGACGACGACGCACCCGTTCTCGTCGCCCGCCCGGCGGACGAGCGACAGCTGCCCGTCGTGGAGCATGCCCATGGTCGGCACGAAGCCGACGCTGTCGCCGGCGACCCGTCGCTCGAGGATCGCTTCGTGGAGCTCGTCGATTCGACGGACGACGATCACGAGCGACGGCGACGTCGTCCGCTGGGCGTCGCCGCCCCGGCCGGCGGACGGGCGCGTCGGTATCGGTCGCCGATCAGGTCCCACAGCCGCTCGGCGACCTGGCGCTTGGGGAGCATCGGCCAGTCGGTCAGCGCTCCTTCGGCGCCGAAGACGGTGACCTTGTTCTCGTCGGAGCCGACGGCGTCGAACGGCCCGCCCACCACGTTGCCGACGATCAGGTCGAGCCCCTTGTCGCGAAGCTTGGCGGCGGCGTTCGCCTCGAGATCGTTCGACTCGGCCGCGAAGCCGATGAGGAACGGGCGCACGTCGTCGGGCATCTCGCCGACTTCGGCGACGATGTCGGGGTTCGGCACGAGCTCGATCTGGAGGTTCTCGCCGGAGCGCTTGATCTTGCGCTGGCTGGCGCGGGCCGGGGCAAAGTCGGCCACCGCGGCGGCCATGACCAGGATGTCGGCACTGGTCGCCGCGCTGAGCACCGCCTCGCGCATCGCCTGCGCGGTGGTGGCGTCAACGACGGTCACGCCGCGGGGCGGGGTGACGCTCATGGCGCCGGCGATGAGGGTCACGCTCGCGCCCCGATCGCGCGCCGCCTCGGCGAGCGCCGCACCCATCTTTCCGGACGATCGATTGCCGATGAAGCGCACCGGGTCGAGCGGCTCGCGCGTCCCGCCGGCGCTGACCACGACGTGCAGTCCCTCGAGATCGCCCGCTCGCGCGAAGAGGCGCTCGACCGCCTCGAGGATGCTCGACGGCTCGGCAAGGCGTCCGATCCCCGTGAGGCCGGATGCCAGCTCGCCGACCTCCGGCTCGACGATGAGATAGCCGAACTCGCGGAGCTGCGCGACGTTCCGCTGTGTCGCCGGGTGAGTCCACATGCCGGCGTCCATGGCCGGCGCCACGATCACCGGCGCTCGGCTGGCCGACGCGATCGCGGTCACCGCATCGCCGACCAATCCGGCGGCGAGCTCCCCGAGCAGGTTTGCGGTGGCCGGCGCCAGGACGATCGCATCGGCTGCCTCGGCAAGCTCGATGTGGGCGATCTGCTGATCGGCGTCGAGCTCGAAGACGTCGTCGAGCACCGGCCGATGGGTGAGGCTCTCGAAGGTGAGCGGCCCGACGAAGCGTGTTGCGGCCGCCGTCATGGCCACGTCGATCACGGCACCGTGCTCCTGGAGCAGGCGGACCAGCGTGACCGCCTTGTAGGCGGCGATGCTGCCGGAGACCCCGACGACGATGCGTCGGCCGGCGAGCGGTCCCGGGCCCTCGGTCATCGCTCGACGCTCCGCGCGCCGGCGCTCTCGCGGTCGCGCGTCGCCTTCCACGCATAGCGAATGCCGCGCAGCGTCAGGTCCGGCTCGACGGTGTCGATGCCCGGCACCTCGTGCAGCCACGGCTGGTAGGTGTAGCCACCCGTGGCGATGACGTTCACCCGGCTCTCGGCCGGGGACCGCTCCAGGAGCTCGCCGCGCAGGGCGGTGAGCAGGCCGCTCACGAGGCCGATGTAGCCGAGAACGGCTCCGGACTGCATCGCGTGCACCGTGTTGGCACCGATCGCCGATGGCGGCCGCCGCAGCTCGATGCGCGGCAGCTTGCTGGCGCGGCCGACGAGCGCCTCGAGGCTGAGCCCCATGCCGGGCGCGATCGCCCCGCCGATGTAGGCGCCATCGGCATCCACCAGGTCGAAGTTGGTGCTCGTCCCGAGGTCGATCACGATGGCCGGTCCGCCGAACTCGACGCGCGCCGCCAGCGCGTTTGCCAGCCGGTCGGCGCCCGCCTCGGCCGGCCGGTCGATGCGAATGTCGAGGGTGCCCTCCAGCGAGGCGGCGTCGATGATCGCCGGCTCGACGCCGATTCGCTCCGTGACCAGGCGCTCCCAGGTCTCGGTCAGCGGGGGCACGACGCTGGCGAGCGCCACGGCGTCGAGCTCGTCGAGTCGGTGGGCGTCGAGTGCCAGCAGGCCCGTGAGCATGGCCGCGACCTCGTCGGGCGTCGCATTTGCCCGCGTGATGGCGCGCCACGAGCGCGCCAGACGGTCGTCCTCGAAGAGGCCGATCGTGACGTTCGTGTTGCCGATGTCGGCCGCCAGCAGCTTCACGGGCCGTATCGTAGCAGCCGGTCGTGCGAGAACGGCCACGCCCGTGGTCCGGTGCTAGACTCGCCGACGATCCGCACGAACGAGTCGATGGCCGAGCCGCCTGCCAAGCTCTACATCAACACCGGCGTCGTCACCGGTAAGAGCGACATCTATAACATCCTGCGGCCGCTGCTCAAGCAGACGGTCAGCTACACCTACCACCGCGGCGGGCGGATCGAGTCGAGCGGGACGGGATGGGTCGAGCGGATCGTGGTCGACCACCCCGAGATCGCGTCGTATTTCACGCCCCTCGCCATCTGCCTCAATCTCGACTCGTTCGACTACCTCCAGTTCGATACGAGCAGCGACCAGCTCCTCGTCTACACGCTCGTCATCGGCAACGAGCGGATCGTGCTCGAGTTCGCGGCGGGCGGCGCGCAACGCCTCGCCGAGATCACCGACGCCGATGGAGTGGCGAGCGACGGACGCCCCCTGCCGCGGAACGCCGGCGAGCTGGCGCGCGACCTGCGGTTCATCCAGATGGAGCTGTTGATGTCGGCCGACGCGGACGCGGCCGACGGTGAGCGCGCGGACGAGGACGAGGACCCCGCGTGACGGCGTCTGTGGCACGCGCACCAGTGCGTGCGGTCGTCCCGCACGAGCGGACCGTCCAGCGCAGCGGCCTTCGGGTCGTCACGCAGGCACTTCCCGGCGCGCGATCGGCGAGCGTCGTGCTGCTCGTGCCGGTCGGCTCGCGGCACGAGGATGACGCTCACGCCGGCCTCAGCCACTTCCTCGAGCATCTCGTCTTCAAGGGAACCCGGGCGCACCCCGATGCCGGGCTCCTGTCGCAGCTCGTCGAAGGCATCGGCGGCAGCGTGAACGCGAGCACCGATCGAGAGCTCACCGTGTACAGCGCCAAGGTGCCGGCCGAGCACGTGGGGGTCGCCCTGGAGGCGGTCAGTGAGCTCGCCCTGCGACCGCTGCTGCGTCGCAGCGATCACACCTCCGAGAAGCCGGTCATCGTCGACGAGATCCGGATGTACGTCGACTCGCCCTCCGACCACATCTTCACGCTCTTCGACGAGATGCTCTACGCGGGTCATCCGCTCGGCCGGGAGATCGCGGGCACCATCGGTTCGGTGCGCCGAGCGACGCACCGGGCGGTCGTCGAACACTGGCGGGCCGCGTATCGCATGCGGGGGATGGTGCTCGCCGTGGCCGGTGCGCATCGATCACGACGAGGTGGTGCGTGCCAGCGCCGGCTGGAAGCAGGAAGGCCCGGCCGACGGCCCGACCGACGCGGGCCCGACGACGCTGGCCGTGACGCCCCCGATCCCGTCCCACGCGGGCTCGCTGCGGGTCTCGTACCGGCGCCTGAGCCAGGGCAACCTCTGCCTCGGGATGCCCGGGGTCGCTCGCAATGACCCGGATCGCTGGGCGCTCGACCTGCTCGGCGCCATCCTCGGCGACGGCATGGGAAGCCGCCTCTTCCTGGACCTTCGGGAGCGTCGCTCGCTGGTCTACGACGTCTCCACCTTCAGCGCGTCATACGCGGACGTTGGCAGCTTCGGCGTACATGCGGGATTCGACCCCGTCGACGCCGAGCGCGTCGTCCGTGCGATCCTCGACCAGCTGGAACGGATCTGCACCGAGCCCGTCGCCGATTCCGAGCTGAGTCGCGCCCGCGCCTACACCCGCGGACGGCTGGAGCTGCGAATGGAGGACTCCGGCGCCGTGGCCGGCTGGATCGGTACCGGGGAGGCGCTCCTTCCCCGCATCCTCACCGTCGACGAGGTCATCGAGCGGCTCGAGGCCGTGACGATCGACGACCTGCTGCGCGTGGCGCAGCGCTACCTCGCGCCCACGGCTGCCCGCCTCGCCATCCTGGGGCCATTCCGCTCGCGCGCCCGCTTCGAGCGAGCGATGCGACGGTGACCGCCGAGCCCGAGCCTGCCGACGCGCCGGAGCCGGAGGACGGGCGAGGAGGCCCCGGCCGAGGCCGAGGCCGCCGACGACGAGCACGTCATCGACATCCTCCCCGACGAGCTGACGCTTGCGCGCGCGCAGCTCGACGCCGGGCAGCCGGCGCTGGCGGAGGGGACGGTGCGCGCGCGGATCGCCTACCGCGAGGCCGATGGGCCGGTTGCCGACGACGAGCTCGACGCGCTCCGCGCCCTCCTCGCCGAGTCCCTCTGGCGCCAGGGTCGGCTCGTTGCGGCGCGATTCGTACTGGAAGCCATGCGCCCGAGCAGCCCGCAGCGGCGGCTGCCGATGGTGATGCTCATCGAGGCGGAGGCGCTGGCAGCGGCCGGTGAGCCCGATCGCGCGATCGGAGCGCTGGAGCGGGTGGTCGCCGCGATCGGGATCGACGAGGCTCACGAGCTCCGCGCGGGCGTCTCGGGACGCCTTTCCTGGCCTCTCCCGGCAGACCTTCGGCCGCAGCCGGCGCGCCCACCCAGGCCTCCCTGGGGACCGCCCGCGACCGACGATTCGGCCGAGACCGACCCCGAGGAAGGCGACGCCCGACTGGCTGCCGCGCGGGGACGTCTCGAGGAGGCGCGGGTGGCCTACGTGGCCGGCGACCTGGCCCGTGGCGACACCGAGATGTCGATCGCCGTCCGGCTGGACCGCACGCTCGCCGGCGACGGGGTCGCGATCCTGGAGCCCACGCTGGGTGGCCAGCCGACCCAGGAGCGTCTGCTACTCTACGGCGACCTGCTCCGCGCCGCGGGGCGCCGCGTCGAGGCGGACCAGGCCTACGACCGCGCCGCCGATCGCCGGAGCTGACTCGGCCGCCTTCCATCAGGAGTCTCGTCGTCATGCAGCGCACCCTCGTACTGGCCAAGCCCGATGCCGTCCAGCGCGGACTCATCGGCGAGATCGTCGGGCGATTCGAGCGCAAGGGCCTCAAGGTCGTCGGGCTGCGCCTGTTGACGGTGCCCCGGCGCGATGGCGGAGGAGCACTACGCCGTCCATGCCGGGAAGCACTTCTACGACGGGCTGGTCGCGTTCATCACCTCCGGGCCGGTGGCCGCCGTCGCGCTCGAGGGCCCGGACGCCATCGCCGTCGTTCGCAGGATGGTCGGCAAGACGATGCCGAACGAGGCAGAGCCGGGGACGATCCGCGGCGACCTCGGCGTCAGCGGACTGCGGAACCTGATCCACGCATCGGACGCGCCGGAGACGGCGGAGGCGGAGCTGGCGCTCTGGTTCGGGTCGGATGCGCTGGTCGACTACGACCGGGCGGTGGACGAGTGGATCGTGGCCGAGGAGCCTGCCCGAGCCTGACCGGCGATCACGGCCCCTGGTCGGCCGTCCCGGTGTCGAGCGCCGGGTACTCCGGTCGCTCGATCAGCCCGATCCGCTCGAGCGGGAAGTAGCGCAGCCAGGCGCGGCCGAGGATGGTGTCCTCGTCGATCGGTCCGAAGACCCGCGAGTCCTGGCTCGACGGGCGGTTGTCGCCCATCACGAAGAACTCCTCGTCGCCGACGATCCAGCTCTGCGGGCAGTCTTCGCGCGGGCAGATGGTGGGGGCCGTCGAGCCATCGGCCTCGGTCACGACGTAGGGCTCCTCGATCCGCACCGGGCTCTCGCCCGGGCGCGTGATGAAGACGCGGCCATTCTCCAGGCTCACCGTGTCGCCCGGCATGCCGATGATGCGCTTGATGAAGGGGATTCCCTGCACGTCGAGCCCTGAGCCCGCCGGCGGGTTGAAGACGACGACATCGCCGTAGTCGTAGCCGCCGAAGCGCGGGGTGAGCTTGTCGATGAGGATGTACTCGCCGTCGACGATGGTCGGGAACATCGAGCTCTGCTGGACTTCGAACGGCTGCGCCACGAAGTTGTGGATCACCAGGTAGATCAGCAGCGTCAGGACGAGCGTTTCGACGATCTCGAAGGCGCAGCCCAGGGCGCGTCGCGAACCGGCGCGCTCGCTGTTCGCGGGCGCGCCGTCGGATTCGGTGTCGTCGGGGAGGTAGGTCATCGAGCCTGGGTGCGGGGAGGAGGGCGAGCGGGGACAGGATAGCGCAAGCGAGCGGGTACACTCGGGCACCTCATGGGCAGCCTCATCCTCGTGCGCCACGCGACCACCGCGGCCTCGGCGGCGGGGCGCAATCTCGGCCGGCGAAGCGACCTGCCCCTCTCCGATGCCGGCTTCGACCTGGCGCGACGGCTGGGCGGGACATTGGCCGCGGAGCTCGCGGAGCTGCCCCATGACGAGATGCGTCTGCTGAGCAGCCCGGCACTGCGCTGCGGGCAGACTGCCGCGGCCATCGCGGCGGCGCTCGAGCTCGACGAGAGCCGGATCGAGGTGGAAGCCGGCCTGGTCGAGATCGACTATGGCGCGTGGGATGGCCTCAGCCCGGAGGAGTGCCGGCAGCGCGATCCCGAGCTGCGCGCAGCCTGGGAGGCGGACCCCTTTCTCACCAGCTGTCCCGACGGTGAGAGCGGCCAGGACGTGGCGGAGCGTGCCTTCGCCGCCCTGGCTCCCGTTGAGCAGTGGCTCGCGGCGGACCGCGCGAGATGCGCGATCGTGGTCGCGCACAACCACGTCAATCGGCTCCGGCTCTGCCACCTTCTCGGTTGGCCGATGCGCGAGTATCGCGATCGGCTCGTGCAGGACCCGGGCGCCTACAACCTGATCACCCTCGGCGGTGGCACGCCGGTCGTGCGCCGCCTGAACGCGCCGGCGACATGAGCCTTGACGGAGCCTGGCACGGTCAACCCCTATAATCCGGGCTCGCCACCAATCAACTCCCAGGTTCGCGAGGTTTCATTGTCGATCGAGCTCAGCCAGCAGCTTCAGCCGGTCATGCAGGCGAAGGTGACCCCGAAGCAGATCGCCGCGAACTACATCCTGCAGATGAGCTCGGTCGAGCTGCAGGAGGCGATCGCCCAGGAGCTCGACGAGAACCCTGCGCTCGAGATGGACGAGCTACCGAGCTGCCCGATCTGCGGGCGGCCCGTGAGCGGCAATTACTGCGCCGAATGCATGCCGCGCAAGACCGAGGCGGACGGCGACGAAATGCGCCTCAGCGCGGACGACCTGCCCGGCGACGGAGCGACCCGCCTGCGCGACGAGGATGACGAGTTCGATCCGATCGCCCGGGCCGAGGCCGGCTTCACGCTCGAGGATCACCTGACCTGGAACCTGCACGCGCTGCTGCCCCACCATCTGCATCCGGTGGCCGACCACGTGATCGGCGCGCTCGACTCGAACGGCTTCCTGACCGATAGCGATGCGGAGATCGCCGCCGCCACCGGCACCTCGACCGCCGATGTCCGACAGGTGCTTGCGGCCATGAAGGGCCTCGAGCCGATCGGGATCGGGTCGAGATCGATCACCGAGTCGCTGCTCGCCCAGGTCGAGTACCTGCGAGAGCAGGATGAGATGGAGGTCCCGGCGCACGCGGAGGTCGTGATCGGCGAGCACCTCGCCGATCTCGGGGAGCGGCGGTTCCGCGAGGTCGCGGCGGCCGTCGGCGCCACCCAGCGAGAGGTCGTGGCGGTCTGGGAGTTCGTCAAGAGCAACCTGAACCCGTACCCGACGGCGGCCTTCACGGCGGCGATCAGCGCGGACGCGTCGCGGCCGATCATCCGCCCCGACGTCCTCATCCGCGGCGTCGATGGCGAGCTGTCCGTCGAGGTGGTCGAATCCCGCCGCTTCAGCCTCCGGGTCGCCCCGATCTACTCGAGCCTCAGCTCGAAGCTGCGCAGCGCCGAGACGACCGAGAACGAGAAGGAGCACGTGCGACAGTACGTCGGGCGGGCGAAGTTCTTCATCGACAACATCAACCGGCGCCGCGCCACGGTCCAGCGCATCGCCGAGTGCCTCGTCGAGCGGCAGCACGAGTACCTGCTCCACGGCGTGCAGCACCTCGTGCCGCTGACGCGGGCCGAGGTCGGCGAGCTGATCGGCATGCACGAGTCGACGGTCAGCCGCGCCACCGCCGAGAAGTACGTGATGCTCCCGACCGGCGAGGTGGTGCCGTTCAGCCACTTCTTCACCGCCTCCCTCGGGATCAAGGACCAGATCAAGCGGATGATCGAGGCCGAGGACACCCAGCACCCGTATTCGGATCAGGAGATCGCTGACGCGCTGGCGGCGGAGGGAATCGCGCTGGCCCGGCGCACCGTCGCCAAATACCGCGACGAGCTCCAGATCCTCCCAGCGCGCCTCCGGCATCGCTGACCGGCACCGGGGTCGCAGCGCCATGCGCGCCGTCGTCCTGCGATCACTTGCCGTCGTCGGCATCGGCGCCATCGTCCTCGCTGGCGTCCTCTATCTCGCCAGCACCGTCGACGGCCGCCCCCCGACCGTGGTCGAGGTGGCGCTGACCCAGACCCTGCCGGACGAGCCCACGCTCGGGCTGACGACCACGAGCATCGAGGTGACCTTCACCGAGCCCGTCGAGCAGGCGAGCGCGGTCGCGGCGCTCTCGATCGATCCGTCCGTGGAGGGCACGGTCAGCTGGAGCGGCGCCGTCATGATCTACACGCCGAGCGAGCCGCTCTCGTTGGCCACGTCGTACACCGTCTCGATCGCCCCCAGCGTCGAGGACCTTGCCGGCAACCGGATGACCGATCCGCCGCCGCCATTCGACTTTTCCACGACGGGTCCCCCCGAGGTCGTGGAGACGGAGCCGGCCGATGGATCGACAGACGTCGCGCTCGAGGCGCCGATCGAGCTGCGCTTCTCCACCCTGATGGACACCGCGTCGGTGGAGGCGGCGCTCCGCCTGCGGCCCTCGTTCGCCCACGAGGTTCGCTGGAGCGGCCAGCTGCTCGAGATCCTGCCGACCGAGCCCCTGCAGCCGGAGACCGACTATCGCGTGGAGATCGGCGAGGACGCATTCGACGTGTCCGGCGTCGCCCTCGACGCGCCCGTCGACCTCAGCTTCACGACGCTCGCGCCCGGGCTCGACCTCTCGCTGCTGGTGCCGTCCGACGGGACCGATGGGATCGCCCAGACCTCGCCGATCGCGGTCTTCTTCGACCGAGCGATCGATCCCGACTCGCTGTCGGACGATGTGCTCACGCTCACCCCCACCGTCGCCGGCTCGGTCGACCTGGTCGATGAGCTGGGCAATGAGCCGGCCGACGCCGAAGACGGCCGTGTGCTGCGCTTCACGCCATCGGGTCCGCTGCCGGCGAACACGACCTTCGAGGTCGTGCTGGCACCGGGCGTCACCGGCGCGGGCGGCGGCGGGCTGGCGGAGCCGGTGTCGTGGACCTTCACCACCGGCGCCCCGCACACCACGCTGTCGAACCAGATCACGTTCCTGACCGATCGGGCCGGAGTCCCGAATCTCTGGGCGATGAACGTCGACGGCACGGCCGCGCATCAGCTCTCGGCGGAGCTGACCGCGGTGCTGGATTACGCGGTGTCGCCGGACGGCAACTCCTTCGTGGTCGGTGATGGACACCGCCTGGTGATGGTGGATGCCGACGGCTCGAACCGGCGGGTCCTGACCGAGGAGGGCTTCCTCGAGTTCGACCCGACCTACGCGCCCAACGGCCAGCGGCTCGCCTTCGCCCGCGCCGACGCGACGACGGGCAGCGGCATGGGCATCTGGGAACGACCGATCCCCGGCGATCCGACACGGATCGAGATCCCGGCGGACGCGATCCCGACGCCCACACCGATCGCATCCGGCGAGTCGGGAGCGGCGCCGGAATGGCTGCGGGCGCCGCGCTACGCTCCCGACGGCGAGGCGCTCGCCTTCGTCGACGCGACCGGTGTCGTGGGCATCGTGGAGCTGACCACCGACACCGTGACCCGGGTCGACTACGACGCGCAGGCACCCCCGCTCTGGCTCCCCGACGGGTCGGCGGTCCTGCTCACCGGCAACCCTGTCGACGAGGCGTCCGAGCCCTCCCCGCTGACGGCGCCCGTCGGGCCGCTCGAACCGGGACGGGGCGGCGCCACCGTCGGCGTGCTGCGGCGACCCGGAAACGCGGTGCAGGAGACCGGCTTCGGTGATGGCGTGATCGCAGAGGCCGTCTCGGGCGACGGCCGGATCGCGTACCTGCGCGCCGACGGATCGCTGCTCATCACCGACGACGACGCGGAGCCGGGAAGGGTCCCGGCCGCGCTCGCCGGCGAGCGCATCGGTGGCGCCGCGTTCGCCCCCGGCGAGGACGCCATGGTGGTGGTCGTCCTCGATTCGGATCCGGAGGAGGGGAGGATCGAGCGCGTCGAGCTGGGCGGAAACGCGCGGGACGTGCTGGCCAACGACGGCTGGCACCCGCGCTGGCTCCCCTGACCGATCCGGCCGGCCGGTCCGTGCTAGAATCCGCCCGCCTTCGCTGGCGGGGCACGTGAACGAGATCCTCCCGCCGGCGTTTCGTGTGCAGTCAACCCCGGCCGTGATCGCGCTCGCTGTCCCGTGGGCGCCGGCCGCACTCGGAGGATCCATGGAGCTCCAGCCCATCATCTGGGTGATCCCGATCGCCGGTCTTGCCGCGATCGCCTTCGCCCTCTACCTCGCCCGGGACGTCCTGCGCGCCGACACCGGCACCGCCGGCGATGCGTCGACATCGCCGGGACGATCTGCGAGGGCGCCGTCGCCTTCATCCGTCGCCAGTACCGGACCATCGGCCTGCTCGCCCTCGGCGGCGCTGTGCGTGATCGGCATCGTCATCGCGCGTCGTCGAGGGTCGCCGAGGTCGCCGACACCGACATCCATCGGGCTCGAGCTCGGCATCACGACCGGGATCGCGTTCCTGGTCGGCGCGGCGTGCTCGATGGCGTCCGGGATCATCGGCATGTGCATCAGCGTCCAGGCCAACCTCCGCACCGCCGCGGCGGCGCAGCACAGCCTCGTGCGAGCGGTGCAGGTCGCGATGCGCGGCGGCGCCGTCTCGGGCTTCCTGGTCGTGGCGCTCTCGCTGCTGGGCGTGTGCGGCATCTTCGCCGCCTTCGGCGGCTTCACGAACCCGGAGCAGGCGCCCTTCCTGATCGTCGGCTTCGGCTTCGGCGCCAGCTTCGTGGCGCTCTTCGCCCAGCTCGGCGGCGGCATCTACACCAAGGCGGCCGACGTCGGCGCCGACCTCGTCGGCAAGGTCGAGGCGGGCATCCCCGAGGACGACCCGCGCAACGCGGCGCGTCGTCGCCGACCTCGTCGGCGACAACGTCGGCGACTGCGCCGGTCGTGGCGCCGACCTCTTCGAGTCGACGGCCGCCGAGAACATCGGCGCCATGATCCTGGGCGTCGCCGTGTGGCGGCATCGCCGACCGAGCTCGGCTGGCCGAATCCCGAGGCGTGGATCTTCTTCCCGCTCGTCGTCCGCGGGTTCGGCCTGCTGGCCACGATCGTCGCCATGTTCTTCGTTCGCGGCCGCGAGGACGAGAACCCGATGAACATCCTCAACCGCGGCTACTGGGCCACCACGCATCCTGTCGGTCGCGGCGCTCGCGTTCGTGACCTGGCAGATGATGCAGACGGTCGGTACGACCGGCGCCAACGGCCTGCCGTCGTGGATCTGGTTCTTCGGCGCCGGCGTGGTCGGGCTGGCGACCAGCGTCGCCTTCGTCTACATCACCCAGTACTACACCGCCGGCTCGTTCCGGCCCGTGCGCGAGATCGCCGAGGCCAGCAAGACCGGTCCCGCCACGAACATCATCAGCGGCACCGCGGTCGGCTTCGAGACGACCGCCGTCACCGCCATCACCATCGGCATCGCGCTGTTCGCCAGCTACTTCCTCGGCGAGCAGGCGCTCGCCGGGATCCCGGACGTCGAGGCCGGCGTCGGCGGCATCTTCGGCACCGCGGTGGCGACGATGGGCATGCTCATGACCACGGCCTACATCCTGGCCATGGACACCTTCGGACCGATCACCGACAACGCCGGCGGCATCGCCCAGTTCAGCCACGCCGACGAGAAGGCGCGCGAGATCACCGACCGGCTCGACGCGGTCGGCAACACGACCAAGGCGCTCACCAAGGGCTACGCGATCGCGCTCGGCCTCGCTGGCGGCCTTCCTGCTGTTCAGCGCCTACATCGACAAGGTCAACCTCATCCTGCAGCGCCAGATCGACGCGGGGCTGCGGGAGGCGGGGACGCTGCTCGAGTCGGTCGACCTCGCCAACGTCAACGTCTTCATCGCGGCCCTGATCGGCGCCATGCTCGTGTACTTCTTCAGCAGCCTCGCGATCCGCGCCGTCGGCACGGCCGCGCAGGCGATCATCGTCGAGGTCCGGCGCCAGTTCCGCGAGATGCCCGGGATCATGGACTACACCCAGCGTCCCGACTACGCGCGCGTGGTCGACATCACGACGCGAGCCGCACTGCGGCAGATGATCCTGCCGGGCACGCGTGGCGGTGGCCACCCCGATCATCGTCGGCCTGCTGCTCGGCCACGAGGCCGTGGCCGGCTTGCTGATGGTCGGCACCATCGCCGGCGTCATGCTCGCCACCGTCCTCAACAACGGCGGCGGGGCGTGGGACAACGCCAAGAAGTACATCGAGTCGGGTGAGCTGAAGGACGCTGACGGCAACGTGCTCGGCAAGGGCTCGGACGCCCATGCCGCGGCCGTCGTCGGCGACACGGTCGGCGATCCATTCAAGGACACCGCCGGCCCGTCGCTCCACGTCCTCGTGAAGCTGCTTGCCACGATCACGCTGGTGCTCGCCCCGCTGTTCATCCGGTAGAGACAGGAGGCCTCGCCGCGTATCCACGGATATACCCGGCGAGGCTGCCCAACTGATGGACGTCGTCCTCCAGGCCGCGCTCATCGGGCTCCTCCAGGGCCTGACCGAGTTCATCCCGGTCAGCTCATCGGCGCATCTCGAGCTCGCGCCCTGGATCTTCGGCTGGGAGACCAATGGGCTGATCGGCAGCCTGGCGTTCGACGTCTTCCTGCACCTGGGAACCCTCGTCGCGCTGCTCGTCTACTTCGCGCGGGACTGGATCCGCTATGCCGGCGCCTGGCTGGCGAGCATTCGCGAGCGCCGCGTCGGCGACGACCCCGACCGTCGCATCGCATGGCTGCTCATCGTCGCCACCATTCCCGCGGCCCTCATCGGCTTCGGGCTGGAGGGACTCATCGAGGACACCTTCCACGCGGACGACGACGCCGCACGCCTCGCGATCGCCGGCTTCCTGGTGGTGGGCGCGCTCGGCATGTGGCTGGCCGATCGGTTCGGGAGCCAGCGACGTGGGCTCAGCGACGTGGCGACACCGACGGCACTGGCGATCGGCGTGGCCCAGGCGCTCGCGCTCTTCCCCGGCGTGAGTCGATCGGGAGCGACGATCACCGCCGCGCGCGCCCTGGGGATGAACCGGGAGGCGGCCGCGCGCTTCAGCTTCCTGCTGGCGACACCGATCACCCTCGGGGCTGGGCTGTACGGCTCCCGCAAGCTGTTGACCGAGACGCACAGCGGCGTCGAGTGGCTGGCGATCGGCGTTGGGTTCGCCGTCGCAGCGATCTCAGGCCTGGTGGCCATCCGCTTCCTGCTCGACTGGCTGCGGAGCCGGTCGCTGACCGTCTTCAGCCTCTACCGGGTCGGTTTCGCGGCGTTGATCGTCGTGCTCGTCATGGTCGGCCATTGATCACGTAGCCTTTGACTTCACGCTCGGCCGGCCCTACAATCGCGCGGTCATCGGCACCGCCGGGGACGCCTGGCCCACATCCTTGGATTGGGGGTACGGCCAGCTTCAGGAGACGCCGCCACTGGTATCCAGACAGGGGCGGGGCCTGGAGCGTTTTTTGTTATCGGAGCAGCGGAATCTCGTCTCGTCAAACCCCACGATGAGACGGGTCTCGGGAGAGGATCCGCAGGAGGGCGAGGGGGCCGTCATGAATACCAAGCCTGTCTACCTCACCGCCGAAGGGCTGGCGAAGCTCAAGGCGGAGCTTCAGGAGCTCGTCACCGTCGACCGACCGCGCGTCGCGGCACGCATCCACGAGGCGAAGCTCGACGGCGACCTCTCCGAGAACGCCGAATACGAGGACGCCAAGCAGGAGCAGTCGTTCCTGGAGGGCCGCATCGCCACGCTCGAGCTGCAGCTGCGCAACGCCGCGGTCATCGAGAAGGCGAATGGCGACAGCGTCGGGATCGGCTCGAAGGTCGTCATCAAGGGCCACGATGGCGAGGAGACATTCACCATCGTCGGATCGGCCGAGGCGGCACCGCGTGACGGCCGGATCAGCAACGAGTCGCCGGTCGGCGTCGCCCTGATGGGCCGCAAGAAGGGCGACAAGGTGGTGGTCCAGGCGCCGTCCGGCCCGATCGAGTACACCCTCGTTCGCATCGGCTGACGACCGTGTTCTGGGCTGACGAGATCGCCGCGTCGTCAGTCGGCCCGCAGGTCGTCAACGACTCGAAGACTCCCTCCGGCACCGTCCACGTCGGCAGCCTGCGTGGCCCCGTGGTGGTCGACACCATCGTCCGCGCCCTCCGCGGCGCCGAGGTGCCGGTCGAGCTGCGCTACGGGGTCGACGACCTCGATCCGATGGATGCCCAGGCGCTCCTGACGCCGGATGCCATCGAGCGCTCCATGGGCGTGCCGCTTTCGCACGTTCCGGATCCGGCCGGCGACTGCCACCCGTCGTACGCGCGCCACTTCGCGCAGGTCTTCATCGACACCTTCGACGGCCTGGGCATCCGGCCCGACACCTACTACTGGATGAGCGAGATCTACGGGTCCGGCGCCATGGACCGATACATCCGCACCGCGCTCGACGCCGCCGCGACGATCCGCGAGATCTACGTCCGCGTGGCGAACGTCCGACATCCCGACGATTGGCATCCGCTCTTCGTGATCTGCGAGAACTGCGGCCGCATCGGCACCACCATCGTCACCGGCTGGGACGGCGAGCGCGTGCACTACGAGTGCCGCGCCGACCTGGTGACGTGGGCGACCGGGTGCGGCCACAGCGGTGACGTCTCGCCCTTCGGGGGCCGCGGAAAGCTGCCGTACAACGTCGACTGGCCGGCCAAATGGGATCTGTTCGGCGTCACGATCGAGCCGGCCGGCAAGGACCTCTCCACCGCCGGCGGCTCGCGAGACCGCTCGGACGCCATCGCCCGCGAGGTGTTCGGCAACGAGCCCCCGCGCAACGTGCCCTACGAGTTCCTCAACATCGGCGGCAGGAAGATGTCGACCTCCAAGGGCCTCGGCGCCTCCGCGCAGCGGATCGCGGAGGTGATCCCGCCGGAGCAGCTGCGCCTCCTCTTCCTGCGCCCGAAGCCGAACACCGCCATCGAGTTCGACCCCGACGGGACCGATGCCATCCCGCGCCTCTTCGACGAGTCCGACCGCCTCGCCGCCGCCACCGCCGGCCGTGAGGTCCGTGGCGAGCTGCCGCCCGACCACGAGCGCGTCTTCGCCATGAGCCTGGTCGAGCCCGATGCGGACGTTGCCGCCGAGGCGGCCGTGTACCGCCCCGCCTTCAGCCACCTGGCGCTGCTCGAGCAGATTCCCGGCGTCGACGTGGTGGAGCGCGTGACAGCCGAGAAGGGTGCGCCGTTGACCACGCGCGAGCTCGAGATCGTCGACGAGCGCCGCGCGGGCGGCTCGGGCCTGGCTGGAGTCCTACGCGCCGGAGCGCGCCCGATTGACCGTGCAGCGTGACGCGCTGCCGGAGGCCGCCGGAGATCTCGACGAGGCTCAACGCGCCTTCCTCGAGGAGCTGGCGACGGCCGTGGAGGCGGGGGACTGGGACGGCGAGACCGTCCAGGCCGCCATCTTTGCCACCGCCACGGCGCTCGGCCTGCCGGCCGGGCGCGCGTTCATTGCGATCTACGTCGCCTTTCTGGGTCGTCCGTCGGGTCCGCGCGCCGGATGGCTGCTGGCGGCGCTCGACCGCGAATTCGTGATCCGGCGCCTGCGCGAGGCGGCTGAGGTCGGGGTGGAGGCGTGAGCGTCGGCCTCCAGCGGCTGCGCGACGAACCCGACCTCCTCCGTCGCGCGACCGCCGACAAGGGCGAGGATCCCGGGGTCGTCGAACGGGCACTGGAGCTGGATGGGCGGCGCCGCGACCTGCTGGCCGAGGGTGACACGCTCAAGGCCGAGCGCAACGAGGCGAGCCGCAAGGTCGGCGACGCCGTTCGCGCCGGCGCCGATCCGAACGGCGACGAGGTGGCGGAGCTCAAGGCGGCCTCGACGCGCGTCGCGGAGCGCATCGCGGCCATCGACGCCGAACTGGTCACCGTCCAGGCCGAGCTCGACGACGCGATGCTGCGCATCCCGAACCCGGCGGATCCCGACGTGCCGGTTGGCGGTGAGGAGGCGAACGTCACGGTTCGCACGTGGGGCGAGCCGCTGCCACGGGAGGATCGGCGCCCGCACTGGGAGATCGCGGAGCAGCTCGGGCTGATCGACAACGCGCGTGGCGCCAAGATCACCGGCTCCGGGTTTCCGGTCTATCTCGGTGCCGGATCGAACCTGCAGCGCGCGCTGATCAGCTGGTTCCTGGACGTCCACACCCGCGAGAACGGGATGACCGAGGTCTGGCCACCGGTGCTCGTGAACGCCGATTCGGCGCGCGGCACCGGGCAGATCCCGGACAAGGAAGACCAGATGTACGTCGTCACCCGCGACGACCTCTACCTGATCCCGACCGCCGAGGTGCCGGTCACCAACCTCCACCGCGACGAGATCCTGGACGCCGCGGCGCTCCCGATCCGCTACGCCGCGTACTCGGCGTCGTTCCGGCGCGAAGCGGGTGCCGCCGGCCGGGACACGCGCGGGATCCTGCGGGTTCATCAGTTCGACAAGGTCGAGATGGTGAGCTTCGTGCGCCCGAGCGACTCGGAGGCCGAGCTGGAGCTCATGACCGAGCGCGCCGAGGGGCTCCTGCGACGGCTCGGCCTCGCCTATCGCGTCCAGCTGATGGCCACCCGCGAGCTCGGCTTCGTGAACGCCAGGAAGTACGACCTGGAGGTCTGGGCGCCGGGTGCCGAGCGCTGGCTCGAGGTCAGCAGCGTCAGCAACTTCCGCGACTACCAGGCACGGCGGATGGCGATCCGCCATCGGCCGGAGCCGGGCGCCAAGCCGGAGCTGGTCCACACCCTGAACGGCTCCGCGCTGGCGCTGCCGCGCACCGTCGCGGCGCTCCTGGAGACCCACCAGCAGCCCGACGGCAGCGTCGCGATCCCCGAGGTGCTGCGCCCGTACTTCGGCGGCCTCGAGCGCATCGGTCCCTGACCTCGCCGCCGCGCCACGATTTCGGCGTCAGATCCGCGACGCGATACCATGGCGCCCGCGCGGAGGGGTGGCAGAGTGGACGAATGCAGCGGTCTTGAAAACCGCCGTGGGTGCAAGCCCACCGTGGGTTCGAATCCCACCCCCTCCGCCACCGAGTGACGGTCTACGTCACCACGCCCATTGCGAGGACGCCACCAGGACCGGTCCGGCGAGCGTGGCCTGTGACGGCTCCCAGAGGTGGTCCTCGCCGCATTCGAGGCAATCGATCAGCAGATACTCGGCCTGATCGAGCTTCTCCAGGCTCGTGACCGCGAGCCCCGTGGGCACGAGGTCCCCGCTGAACGGACACCAAATCATCACCTGATGCATCGTTCCTTCCCCCGTTCGGGCAGCATGCCGGTGCGCTCGGATCCTCGCCACACGGGCTCGGACCCGCATCTCTCAACGAGGGTGGCCGCAATGCAGGGACCGTGCCGGAATCAGGCCCCGAGCCCGGGCACCTCGTGGTGGAGGCGGCAGCGCGCCTCGTACGTTTCGTCGCCCATCCCGCCGATGACGATCAGCGGCGAATCGGCACCGGCCGGCTGGCCGCCGATCAGCCGCTGCGTTCGCGTCGCCGGCTCCCCGCACACCATGCAGATCGCGGTCAGCTTGGTGACCTGGTCGGCCAGGGCGAGCAGGCGGGGCATCGTGCCGAACGGGATCCCGCGGAAGTCGCGGTCGAGCCCGGTCGCAACCACCTGCTTGCCGAGCTCCGCCAGCCGCTCCACCACCTCGGGGAGGCGCTCGTCGAAGAACTGCGCCTCCTCGATGGCCACGATGTCGGCCTCGGCCACGGCCGCCTCGATCTCGGACGAGTCGTCGACCGTGATGGCGTGGTGCTGGGCGCCGGAGCGCGAGACGACGGTCACGCGATCGGTCCGCGTATCCAGGCGCGGCTTGACGAGCAGGACCCGGCGACCGGCGATCGAGAAGCGCCGCAGGAGGCGGAGCATCTCGTCGGTCTTGCCGCAGAACATGCAGCCGGCGATCACGTGGACCCAGCCGTGGGTGTAGAACATCGGTCGAGAGAGTCTACGCATCCGAGCGGAGCGGTCATGGCAATCCTGCCGCAGGGAACGGTGACGTTCCTCTTCACCGATATCGAGGGGTCCACCGGCCTCGTGCAGGCGCTGGGTCCCGGTTATGGCGCCGTGCTCGAGCGGCACCAGGCGCTGCTCCGCGATGCGTTCCGCGCCGGCGTCGAGGTGGGGACCGAGGGCGACTCCTTCTTCGTCGCCTTCCCGAGCGCCACCGATGCGGTCGCCGCCGCCGCGGCCGGCCAGCTCGCCCTCGCCGCCGAACCCTGGCCGGATGGCCATCCGGTGCGCGTACGGATGGGCCTGCACACCGGACAGGCGACCACCGGGGCCGATGGCTACGTCGGCTTCGACGTGCATCGCGCCGCGCGCATCGCCGCCGCCGGCTACGGCGGCCAGGTGCTCCTCTCGGAGTCCACCCACGCGCTCGTCCGCCGCGACCTGCCCGATGGCGTGACCGTCCGCGACCTCGGCCCGCATCGGCTCAAGGACCTCACCGTTCCCGAACGCATCTTCCAGCTGGTCGTTGGTGGCCTTGCCGACGACTTCCCGGCCCTGCGAACCCTCGACAGCAGCCGCACCAATCTCCCCGCGCAGCTGACCTCGTTCGTCGGGCGCGAGCGCGAGCTGGGCGAGCTCCAGGAGCTGGCCAGGGCGCATCGGCTCGTCACCGTCATCGGCACCGGCGGGACCGGAAAGACCAGGCTGATGCTCCAGGCCTCCGCCGAGCTGGTGGCGAGCAGGCGGATGGCGTGTGGCTGGTCGAGCTGGCGCCGATCACCGATCCCGAGCTGATCGTCCAGGCCGTCGCGCGAGGCCTCGGCATCCGCGAGGAGCCGGGTCGACCGTTGATGGACACCGTCGGCGACTTCCTGCGGACGAAGTCGCTGCTCATCCTGCTCGACAACTGCGAGCACCTGATCGCCACCTGCGCCGATCTCGCGGAGCAGGTGCTCGCCGGCTCTTCGGGCGTCTCGGTCGTCGCCACCAGCCGGGAGGCGCTGGGCGTCACGGGTGAGCACGTCTACCAGGTGCCGTCGCTCGAGCTGCCGGATGAGGCGCTCGAGCTGGACGAGCACGGCGGGCGAGGGGCGTCGTTCGAGGAGGTGCGCGACGCCGAGGCCGTTCGCCTGTTCGTGGAGCGTGCGACCGCGGTGCTGCCGTCATTCGCGCTGACGCCTGCGGATGCGCCGGCGGTGGTCGAGATCTGCCGGCGGCTGGACGGCATTCCGCTGGCCATCGAGCTGGCGGCCGCCCGCGTGCCGCTCCTGTCGGTGCAGGAGATCGCGATGCGGCTCGGAGATCGTTTCCGCCTGCTCACCGGCGGGCGGCGGACGGCGCTTGCCGCGGCAGCAGACCCTCCAGGCGTTGATCGACTGGAGCTGGGACCTGCTCACCGACGACGAGCGGCGGCTGCTCCGGCGCCTCTCCGTGTTCGCCGGAGGGTGCACGCTCGAGGCGGCGGCCGAGGTTGCCCGGCTTCCCGATGAGGCCGCGCCCGGCGGCGACCCTTCGCTCGACACGCTCGACGCGCTGGGTCGCCTGGTCGGACGCTCGCTCGTGGTGGTCGACCGCGGCGGCTCGACGCGCTACCACCTGCTGGAGACGATTCGACAGTACGCGCGTGACAGGCTGGTCGCCGCCGATGAGACGACCGAGCTGCGCAACCGCCACCTCGCCTTCTTCCTGCGGCTCGCGCTCGAGGCCGAGCCGGAGCTCATCGGCCGGGACCTGGCGGCCTGGCTCACCAGGCTGGACGCCGATGCCGACAACCTGCGCGCGGCCATCGACTGGGCATTCGACGAGGATCCGGCCGCCGCCCTCCGACTGTGCGTGGCGCTGTCGCTCTACTGGCGCGCCCGATCGCTGGCCGAAGGGCTCGACCACCTGCGCAGGGCTGCCGAGCTGGCCCGATCGATGCGACCACCGGATCCCGCGGCGGACAGCGGAGCGCGCGATGCTCGTGGCGCGCACGCTGGCGGCCGCCGCCAACGCATCCTGGATGGCGGGGAGCGCTTCGATCGGCCTCCCCTGGGCACGGGAGGGCCTCGAGATCGCGCGCCAGGTGGACGACGCGCGGACCCTCGGGGAGGCGCTGACCGCGATGGCCATCACGACCATCTTCACCGGGGAGGTGGAGGGCGTAGCGGAGTGGTCGGAGGAAGCGGTTCGCCTCGCCGAGTCGATCGGCGCGTGGTCGTCCATCGCCTTCATCGAGTCCGGGCTGTCGCAATGGGAGGTCGAGCGCGGCGACCAGGAAGCCGCCGCGGCTCGCCTGGCCACCGCGACGGTGGCCGCCGAGCGGTCGGGCAACCCGGAGGCGATCGCCTTCACGGCCCTCAGCCGCGGGCGCGTCGACGGATTCGGCGGGCGCCTCGCGGATGCGCGGCGCTGGTTCGCGATGGCAATCGACGGCTACTCGCAGGTCGGCGACAGCGGCCTCGTCCTCGTCGCCCGCAGCGACCTGGCACATGCGCTTCGTCTCAACGGGGCGATCGACGAGGCCGTCGCCGTCTATCGCGAGACGCTGCACGGATGGCAGCACGCGGGCAACCGCGGTGCGATCGCCAACCAGCTGGAGTCGGTCGCGTTCGTGGCGCTGACGCGGGACGACCACGTGAGCGCCGCCCGACTCCTCGCCGCCGCCGAGGCGACTCGGGAAGCGGCCGAGGCCCCGATGCTCCCGTACGAACGCGCCGAGTACGAGGCGGCGGTCGCAACGGTCCGCGAGCGCCTCGACGGGCCGACGCTCGAATCGGCCTGGGCGGAGGGGCGGCGGCTCAGCACGGACGAAGCGGTGGCACTGGCCCTCGCCGCTCTCTGATCAGGCCCGCGGAGGTCAGTCGCCGACGACGGCCAGCGCCTCCTCCGGAATGCCGAGCTCGGTGGCAAGCGCCGATGCGCAGCGTCTCCGGCGCCCGGCGCGCTGCCGGTCAGCAGCCTGACGGTCTCCGAGCTGGCGCGCAGGAAGGCGGCCTGGCCGTTCGCGACGGTGCCGCCCTCGGCCTTCGCCTGCTCCATCAGGGGCGTGGCGGCCCGGTTCAGGACGAGGTCGAGCACGAACCTGTCGGGCGGCAGGAGGTCGGCGGGGATCGGCGACTCGCCCTCCTCGACGCCGATGCCGCTTGCGTTGACCAGCAGCTCGGCTCGCGCCAGCTCCGCCTCGATGATCGCGTCGTGCCACGGTCGTGCGCGAAGCTCCAGGTGTCGCGCGGTCCGGGAGAAGTGGGCCACCAGCGCCTCGGCCCGGTGCAGGTGTCGGTTCAGCACGGCGATGTGCTGGAAGCCGGAGCCGATGAGGACGGCCACGACCGCCCGCGCGCCGCCGCCGGCACCGAGCACGACCGCGTTGCGCGGCCACTTGCCCTTGACTCGCGGCAGGATCGAGGCGAGGCCGGCCCGGATGCCGTCGGCATCGGTGTTGTGGCCGCGCAGGCGCCCGTCGACGCGGACGAAGACGTTGACGGCCCCGCTGAGCCGGGCGTCGTCGGAGAGCGCATCGGAGAGCGGGGGAGCCTTCTCCTTGTGCGGCGACGCGATGAGCGCGCCGGCGAAGGCGTCGTCGTCGCGGATCTCGCGCAGCGCATCGGCCAGCTGGTGCGGTCGGCGCTCCCAGCGCTCGATCTCGAGCGGCGTCCCGGCCTCGGCCAGCGCTGCCCGAAGCACGCCCTCGAGGGGCGTCTGGGCCAGCGGGGAGCCGATGATCGGCAGGCGGGTTGGGGGCATCTCGGAACGCTCTCGGACTTGGGTATGGTCGGCCGAGGACGGTGGATCGTCCAGGGACGGGTCCATGCTACATCGGCGGCGGGAGAGTTCCGCCCCATCGGCGGTATCATCGGCGATAATGCGTAGAATGCCCGACGGAGAGGTCGCATAGTGGCCTAGTGCGGCGGTTTGCTAAACCGTTGAAGGGGGTAAACCTCTTCCGAGGGTTCGAATCCCTCCCTCTCCGCCACCGATCCGCGCGTGATCGTCACGGGTGCCCGTAGCTCAGTGGATAGAGCGTTAGGTTGCGGACCTAAAGGTCGGAGGTTCGAGTCCTCTCGGGCACGCCAACTCCCTCAGATCCAGCACCAGCCGTCGGGCGGCACGCCCTCGCTCGATCGAGTCGTCGGGCGAGGCTGGGTGGCGCCGTCGGGGCGCTCGCAGTCGGCGAACAGGATGCGCATCCGCCACGCATCTGGCTCCAGCGGCAGGGCAGTCAGCACCGGAACGTAGAACGCGAAGCTCGCCAGGACGAGGAGCGCGTAGGCCACCACCGCGACTCGTCCGGCCATCCGTTGCCACGCCCATGCGGCGAGCACGCCGAGCGCCAGGCCCAGGAACGGGACGGTCGGCAGGAAGTACCACAGGAAGGTCTGGCTGCGGTCGCCCGAGAGCACCAGCCACGGCAGGAAGGTCGAGATCGCCGCGCCGAGGATGACCGGCTCGGGCCCATCCAGCGGCCACCGGGCCCGCCACCAGGCGACCGCGAGCACGACCAGCGCCACCAGCCCCGGCCACCAGACCAGCGGGTTGCCGAGCGCCAGGATCTCTCGATACGCCATCCTCGTCGCTGAACCAGTAGGCGACCGGCCGGCGCAGGAGCGGCCACGACCACGGGGGCGACTGGTAGGGGTGATCGCCGCCGAGGGTGGTGTGGAAGTCGAGCATCGCCTGCTGGTGATCCCAGATGCCGCGCCAGACCGATCCGGTCTGCCAGGGCAGCGCCAGGATGGCGCCGGGCATGCGTCCCGGTGTAGCTGGCGACGTAGACCACCAGCGGCACGATCCCGAGCATCACGATCGTCGGCAGCGCCTCGCGCCGGAAGGCAGCCGGTGAACGTCGGCCACCATCCGGCGTCCGGCACCCGTCGCCGCTGATCGGCGATCGCCCAGGCGACGACCAGCCCGATCACGGCCGGCGCGACGTAGGCGCCCGACCACTTCGTTGCCGTTGCCGCACCAAGGCAAGCGCCGGCCAGCAGGAGCCACGGCCGGCCGAGCGCGAGGCGCCACCACCACGGGCGGTCCGGCCGCTCCCGGTCCCGATCCCGGTCGAGGACCACGAAGGTCACGGCGCCGATCGACGAACAGGGTGATGAACGCGTCGAGCATGCCGACCCGCGAGTGCACGAGGTGGAGGAAGTCGACCGCCAGCAGCCCCGAGGCGGCGATGGCCCCGACCGTCGCGCCACGGCCTGGTGCGACGCCCGCGCAGGAGCCGCCAGGCCAGGAAGTAGACCAGGGCGACGGTGAGCGTTCCGGCCAGCCGCGACCGCCACGCGCCATCCGAACGGCTCGTAGCCGAAGGCGGCAATGCCCGAGCCGATCAGCCACTTGCCAAGGGGCGGATGTGCCCGGCTGGCGAGGTCGTTGATGCCGCACACGCTCTCGGAGCCGAACACGTACCAGCAGGCGTCGCGCGCGTAGAAGATCTCGTCGAAGACGAGCTCCACCGGCCGCCCGAGGCTCACGAACCGCATCAGCGCGGCACCGATCACGATGGCCAGCAGGGCAACCGTGTCGACGCGTGTCCACGCGGCGGTGACACGGGCAGTCGATCGGTCGATCACGCAGCTCCTGCTCGATGTGACGAAGGTGTGCCGAACGCGTGGCCGCGCTCCACCATCCGTATGCTATCGAACCCGATGGCGTGCCCGTGTCAGTCGTGGGGGCGGCGGGACTCCATCGAGATCTGCTCGCTGCCGGCGATCTCTTCGTGGCACGAGAGCGTGTTCATCATCGCCGGGTCGCCGTACCAGACCAGGTAGCGCCAGTTGTCCGATACGTTGCGGAGCCGGTCGCGCGCGGCGGAGTCATTGGGCTGGAGCCAGGCGGACCCAACCGGCAGGCCGTGGCCGGGGACGAACTGGAAGCCCATCTCTCGCCCGGCGCACCAGGTGACCACGGAGTAAGCGCCCTCCCAGGACCGCTCGAGCCGCTCGACGGTCCAGCCGGGGAGGCGCTCGCTGACCTCGCGCAGGACGGCCTGGCGGCCGCTGTCGGGCAGCGACGGGATCGGGACGTTCAGGCTGAGCACGAGGATCCCGGCGAGGGCAAGGAACGAGGTGCCGGATCGAAGGCGGGGGTTGCGGACAAGGTTCATGGGGTGGTCTCGCGGGGATGCATGTGGGTCAAACGCCTAGGCGGCGAGTGCAGGATTCGTACCGGCCTCTGCTAGACTCCGCGCCTAGCCGGGCCACCGATTCCGTGGCGCCCGAGCGAGAGGCGGACCGATGAACTACGAGCTCTACATGGCCGAGGCGATCGCCGAGGCGAAGCGGGGTGCCGAGGAAGGCGAGGAGCCGGTCGGCGCGGTCGCCGTCATCGACGACGCGATGATCGCCCGCGACCACCAGCGCGTCGCGCTCGGCGAGGATCCGACGGCCCACGCGGTCCTTCTCACCGTGCAGGCAGCCGCGCGCAAGCTGGGAACGCGGCGCCTGGCTGAAGCGACCATCTTCACGACTCACGAGCCGTGCGCGATGTGCGTCGGCGCTCTCGTCGAGGCCCGGGTGCGAGCGCTCGTCTTCGCGGTGCCGGATCCGGAGCGCGGTGCGGCCGGCGGCGTCATCAACCTGGCGCGCGACACCGCATTGCACCAGATCTCGGTCGTCTCCGGCGTCCGCGAGAGCGAGGCGCGACGCCTGTCTCCGGCCTCCGCATCGGTCTGATCCCGGTCGTGGTCCGGGGCGGGGGAGTGCGCTAGACTCCGCCACGGAGAGGTGTCCGAGTGGTTTAAGGTGCCGCTCTCGAAAAGCGGTGTGCGAATAGCACCGAGGGTTCGAATCCCTCCCTCTCCGCCATCGCCTCCTTCCGCGGAGAGGTCGCCTAGAGGCCTATGGCGCGGCACTGGAAATGCCGTTCGGGGCAACCCGTCGAGGGTTCGAATCCCTCCCTCTCCGCCACACCTCGATTGACCGATCAACACCCCTGGCCTACCATCGCGGCCGGTCGTGCTAGGCGGGGAACTAGCGGTGCCCTGTATCCGCAATCCGCTATAGCGGAGCTGAACTCCCGGTCGAGGGCAGCACCGTTCGCCCACCACCACCGCGTCCGACGTTGAGAGTCGGGTCCCGCGCAGCGGAGGTCCGTGAACCCCGTCAGGTCCGGAAGGAAGCAGCGGTAAGCGATCGCCTTCGGGTGCCGCGGGAGAACCTGGCTGGAGCCGGGCGCGTGGGTGAGTGCGAGCTGGTGCTGATCGACACCGGGTGCACGACCTCTCTCCATCCCTTCGAATCGGTGTACGGTAGGGCCCGATATGCCCCCAGCCCAGCCGATGCCCACGATCTCCGAAGCCGCCCCCGACGTCGCCCAGCGCGCCCTCTACCGGCGCTTCCGCGCGCAGCGATTCGCCGAGCTGGTCGGCCAGGACCCGATCGTCACCACCCTGCGACGGGCGGTGACCGGCGACCGGCTGGCACACGCCTATCTCTTCGTCGGCCCGCGCGGGACCGGGAAGACGTCCACCGCCCGCATCCTGGCCAAGGCGATCAACTGCACGGCCCTCGGCGAGGACGGCGAGCCGTGTGACGCGTGCGCCGCGTGCGTCTCGATCCGCGAGGGCCGGGCGCTGGACGTGATCGAGATCGACGCCGCCAGCCACGGCAACGTGGAGGACGCCCGCGACCTCGTCATGCGCGCGCTCACGGCACCCTCGGAGCTGCGCCGGCGGGTGTACATCATCGACGAGGTCCACATGCTGAGCACGCACGCGTTCAACGCGCTGCTCAAGCTCATCGAGGAGCCCCCGGACCACGTCGTCTTCATCCTGGCCACCACCGACACGCACAAGGTGCCGGCCACCATCATCAGCCGAACCCAGCGCCACGACTTCCGGCGCATGACCGATGCGACCATCGTCGGCAAGCTGACGCGCATCTGCGCCGCGGAGGGTGCCGAGGTCGATGACGACGCGCTCAGCCTGATCGCGCGCCTGGCCGACGGCGGCATGCGCGACGCCGAGTCGCTGCTCGACCAGGTCCTCGCCTTCGCCCCGTCTCGCCTGACCGCCGCGGACGTTCGCGAAGCCGTCGGCCTGGCCGACGACAGCACGGTCGCGGCGCTGGTGGACGCCTACGTCGCCGCCGATGCCCCCGGCGCCCTGGATCGCGTCAGCGAGCTGGCCGATGCCGGTCGCGACATGGCGCAGGTGGCCGCGCAGGCCGAGGAGGAGGCACGCCGGCGATTGCTCGCCTCCGCGTCCGATCCACCGGCCGCTCGCCGCCTCGCGACCATCCTGCGCACCCTGGCCGAGGCGGCCGGCGCCGGAGCCCGTGAGGGTCGCGCGCGCCTCATGCTCGAGCTCCTCAGCGTGGAGCCGCCGGCCGATGGCACACCCCCCGCGGCCATCGCGCCCCAGCCGGAGCGCGCCGCACCCGCGGCTGCCATCCCGGCGCCGGAGCCTGCCCGCGCGAAGCCCTCCCCGCCGCCAATCCCACCGAAGGCTGCGACGCCACAGCCGAAAGCCGAACCAATTGCGTCGGCCCCGTCCGGTCCGCTTGCCGTGGCCGACATCCGCGCTCGCTGGGCGGAGGTGGTCGATCGCGCCAACCCGGTCATCAAGCCCCTGCTCAAGGAGTGCCGGCCGATCGCCCTCGACGGCGCGAGGCTCACGCTCGGCTTCCCGGAGGGCCGCGACTTCATGCGCACCCTCATTTCACAGCGTGCCGGGGCGATCGAACGCGTGCTCGCGGAGACGTTCGGCGGGTCGTTCGCCATCGAATGCGTCGCCACCAACCTCGAGCTCGAGCCGCTCACCGTCGAGCAGGCGATCGGCGCGACACCCGACGATCCGGAGGCGCAGGCCCTCCTCGAGGGCGTACTCAAGATCACCGGCGGCGAGCTCGTCGACGCACCCGAGGTGCGTTGATGCGCGGCGCTCACCTTCCCACCCACAACGAGGACCAGCCTTCGTGAACATCGGCCAGATCGCCAAGATGGCGCAACAGATGCAGGCGCAGATGGCGCAGGCGCAGCAGGAGCTCGCGGAAACCACCCTGGAGGCCACGGCCGGTGGCGGTGCCGTGCGGCTCGTGATCACCGGCGCCCAGGAGGTGCGGAGCGTGGAGATCGATCCATCGGCGGTCGATCCCGACGAGGTCGAGATGCTCCAGGACCTCGTGATGACGGCCGTCAACGAGGCGATCTCCCGCAGCAAGGAGCTGGAGCGCGAGCGGATGGGCAAGATCGCCGGCGGGATGGGGATTCCGGGGATGCCGGGCTTGCCCGGCATCGGCTAGGGGGAGATGGCCGGGCTCATCGCGCCGGTCGCCCGCCTGATCGAGGAGTTCAGCAAGCTCCCCGGCATCGGGACGAAGACCGCCCAGCGCCTCACCTATCACGTCCTGCGGGCGTCGACCGACGACGCGCGCTCGCTGGCCGCCGCGCTCGTCTCGATCAAGGAGGACGTCGCCTACTGCAGCGTGTGCTGCAACATCACCGAGACCGGCGTCGACCCCTGCGACATCTGCGACGATCCGCGGCGAGATGCCGCGCGCATCTGCGTCGTCGAGGAGCCGCTCGACGTGCTGGCCATCGAGCGCACCGGCGAGTTCCGCGGCCGCTACCACGTACTGCATGGAGCGATCAGCCCGATCGACGGCATCGGCCCCGAGCGCCTGCGCACGCGCGAGCTGCTCGTTCGCGTGACCGCGGGCGGCATCGACGAGGTCATCCTGGCCACCAATCCCAACCTGGAGGGTGAGGCGACCGCCATGTACCTCGCCGACCTCCTCACCGCCCACGTTCCCAGCGTCACGCGCATCGCTCGTGGGTTGCCCGTCGGGGGCGACCTCGAGTACGCCGACGACGTGACCCTGATCCGCTCGCTCCAGGGCCGCCGCGCCATGGAGCGATGAACGCCGAGCTCGCTTGACGCTACGGACCTCACTGATCTATAGTCCGAGTTCGCGCCGGCCGAAGCCGGCCGATGACCCACGAACGGCGTCCACTCGGACGCGCAGCGTGACCATCGCGAGTTCACCCTTAGAGGAGTACTCGAATCGAACGAAGCCGACCCCGTGTCGAACGGGTGGGGCAACGTGGCTTACCAGCTGAAGAGTGACAGGAATCCACACGAGTCAGCGGGACAACGTCGAACTCTTAACCGGTGGAGCAGTCCTATGAGAAGTCTCTGGGGACAAGACCACTGGTTTCGTTTTGTACGGAGAGTTTGATCCTGGCTCAGGACAAACGCTGGCGGGGTGCATGAGACATGCAAGTCGAACGAGGTGCCATCGGGCTTGCTCGATGGTTACCTAGTGGCGGACGGCTGAGTAACGCGTAGGTGACCTACCCGGAAGTGGGGAATAACTGCCCGAAAGGGTGGCTAATACCGCATGTGGTCGGCGATTCGATTCGCCGTCTAAAGGAGCAATTCGCTTCCGGAGGGGCCTGCGTCCGATTAGCTAGTTGGTGGGGTAACGGCTCACCAAGGCGACGATCGGTAGCTGGTCTGAGAGGATGATCAGCCAGACTGGGACTGAGAACGGCCCAGACTCCTACGGGAGGCAGCAGTCGGGAATTTTGCCCAATGGACGAAAGTCTGAGGCAGCAACTCCGCGTGAGGGATGAAGGCTCTCGGGTCGTAAACCTCTTTTCTCAGGGAAGATCCAAGACGGTACCTGAGGAATAAGCGACGGCTAACTACGTGCCAGCAGCCGCGGTAATACGTAGGTCGCAAGCGTTGTCCGGATTTACTGGGCGTAAAGAGCGCGCAGGCGGCTGGTCAAGTCCGATGTGAAATCTCCCGGCTTAACTGGGAAACTGCATCGGAAACTGATCGGCTTGAAGGTGGGAGAGGGTAGTGGAATTCCCGGTGTAGTGGTGAAATGCGTAGATATCGGGAGGAACACCAGTGGCGAAGGCGACTACCTGGCCCATTCTTGACGCTGAGGCGCGAAAGCTAGGGGAGCGAACGGGATTAGATACCCCGGTAGTCCTAGCCGTAAACGATGAACACTAGGCGTAGTCGGTATCGACCCCGGCTGTGCCGTAGCTAACGCATTAAGTGTTCCGCCTGGGGAGTACGGCCGCAAGGCTAAAACTCAAAGGAATTGACGGGGGCCCGCACAAGCAGCGGAGCGTGTGGTTTAATTCGTCGCAACGCGAAGAACCTTACCAGGACTTGACATGTGGCGGAAAACGGCGGAAACGTCGTCCTCCCGCAAGGGACCGTCATGCAGGTGTTGCATGGCTGTCGTCAGCTCGTGTCGTGAGATGTTGGGTTAAGTCCCGCAACGAGCGCAACCCCCGTGGCATGTTGTATCTCTCATGCCAGACTGCCGAGAGAAACTCGGAGGAAGGTGGGGATGACGCCAAGTCAGCATGGCCCTTATGTCCTGGGCTACACACACGCTACAATGGCCGGTACAACGGGTTGCCAAACCGCGAGGTGGAGCTAATCCCTCAAAGCCGGTCTCAGTTCGGATTGCAGGCTGCAACTCGCCTGCATGAAGCCGGAGTTGCTAGTAACCGCAGGTCAGCACACTGCGGTGAATATGTTCCCGGGCCTTGTACACACCGCCCGTCACGTCATGAAAGCCGATAACACCCGAAGCCGGTGGGCCAACCGCAAGGAGGCAGCCGTCGAAGGTGGGATTGGTGATTGGGACGAAGTCGTAACAAGGTAGCCGTACCGGAAGGTGCGGCTGGATCACCTCCTTTCTAGGGAGAAACGTGGAGCCGGTTCGCCGGATCCACCGATCCCAGGTCGATCGGCCAGCTCGCCGAAAGGACCGATGCTCGAGGGAGCATCGGTGAATGAGCTGAACCGCCCTCGAACACTCGACCTGATTCCCGCTGATAACGCGGATTCCTGTCACTCTTCAGCCGTCGTAGGCCACCATGAAGCCGTTCCATTGGGAAGCCGTCCCAGTGGGGCGGCTTCTTCGCGTCCGGCTCAGTTCCGGGCGAAGTCGACGTCTACAGCCGTGAGACGAAGAAGTTGTAGAACAGGACGGCAGCAATGAGCAGGACGATGATCCCGCCGATGAGCGCGAGGACCGTGCCGACGGTGCTGGAACGGACGCCCGCCTGCTCGGCGTCGTAGGCGGCGTCGGGATCGTGGCCCGCGGTCTCTTCGACGTAGTCGTCGGCCGCCTCCTCCCCCAGGAAGCGTGCATCCTTCCGGGCCCGGTCGTTTTCGACCTGGTCGCCAGTGGGCGGTAACATCTCGATCTCCTCGGGGTAGTGCGTCATCGCAGGATAGCGCGCGCAACAAGTCGCACCGGTGGTCGGTTGCGACCCGCCGGGGGCGGCTGCTACGATGCGCGCTCCCGAGGGGCGTTTAGCTCAGCTGGTTAGAGCACTGCCCTGATAAGGCAGAGGTCTCTGGTTCGAGTCCAGAAACGCCCACCACCTCACCTCCCTCGACCTTTGGAGTGCGGCGTGTCCTCAGATCCGGCCGCCACAGCGCCGATGACCGACGAGCGGCCGATGGGAGTCCTCGACGCCCCGAACGAGGGACGCGCGCTGCACGCCTCACTCGGTGGCGTCGTGTATGCCCGCCATCCGGTTCGAACCCACCTCGTCACTGCGGACGACGACGCCGCGGCCGTGATCACCCGCTACGTCGGATCGCTCGCCGACGACGTCCGCCTCGTTGCCGTCAGCGAGCGCATGGTGGCCATCACGCAGGGCCGCGCGTACCCGATCAAGGACATCCGCGCCGGTCGCCTTGCGCGGTTCCTCGAGCGCTTCGTCACGCGTCCCGGCTACGGCATCGGGCTCGGCTCGGCCGAGACGATGGAGCTCGCCATCCGCGAGGTCGGTGCGCCGCGCATCCTGCTCGCCGCGGCGGCCTCGGCAGTCACGAAGCCGTTTGGCGTGCACGGCGTGTTCTACCGCGTCGCCGGACCGCAGGCGAAGGCGATCGACGGCCCGACCAGCTACACGATCCCGCCCTACAACCAGGCCGCCACGCTCGGCCCGCGGGATCCGGACGGCGCGGCGCGAGCACTGGCCGCCGCCATCGGCGCGCCGGTGGCGATCATCGATGCGAACGACGCCGGCTGCGCGGTGCTCGGTGCGAGCCCCGGCGTCGACCGGCGATTCGTGGAGCGCCTCTTCGCCGACAACCCGCTCGGCCAGGCGCGCGAGCAGACGCCGATCTGCGTGGTGCGCGAGGTGGGCTGGCCGGCCGGCGAGGAGCTGCCGCCCGAGCCGAAGCGCCGTCTCACGCCGCCGTAGGCACGCCGTGACCGACCGAGAGCTGATCCTGACCCTGTCCTGCCCCGACCGGCGCGGCATCGTCTACGCCGTGGCGCGGGCCATCGCGGAGGGCGGCGGCAACATCCTCGACAGCCAGCAGTTCGGCGACCCGGACGAGTCCGTCTTCTTCATGCGCGTCCACTTCGCCGACGAGGCGGAGGGCACGCTCGAAAGCTGGCGCCGGGCGATCACGCCGCTGGCCGAGACCTACGCGATGCGCTGGGAGCTGAACGACGCCGGCCACCGGCCGCGCATCCTGGTGGCGGTCTCCCGCGAGGGCCATTGCCTGAACGACCTGCTCTACCGCTGGCAGAGCGGCGCGATCGCCGGCGAGATCGTGGCCGTCGCGTCGACCTACCGCGACTTCGAGGCGCTCGCCGCCGGCTACGGCGTTCCGTACCACCTGCTGCCGGGCGTCGACGCCCCGGCGGAGGCGCGCGACGCCGCGCTGCTGGAGCTGGCGCGCTCGCTCGAGGTCGAGCTCGTGGTGCTCGCGCGCTACATGCAGGTGCTGGGGCCGGCGGCCTGCCGCGAACTCGCCGGCCGCGCCATCAACATCCACCATTCGTTCCTGCCGTCGTTCAAGGGCGCGCGCCCCTACGCGCAGGCGCACGCCCGTGGCGTGAAGCTGATCGGCGCGACGGCGCATTACGTGACCGAGCAGCTCGACGAGGGACCGATCATCGAGCAGGAGGTCGCCCGCGTCGATCACGCCCACAGCGTGGCGGAGCTGGCCCGCGTCGGGCGGGACGTCGAGTGCGTCGCCCTGGCCAGGTCGGTGCGCTGGCACGTCGAGCACCGGGTGCTGCTGCACGGCGACCGAACCGTCGTCTTCCGCTGAGCCGCTTTGACCGGTGCCCCGGTGCCGGATACGATGCCCCCGCCCGTGGGGATGTAGCTCAGCTGGGAGAGCACCTCCTTTGCAAGGAGGGGGTCAGGGGTTCGAGTCCCCTCATCTCCACCACCACCGCCGCCAGGGGGTCCTCTTGCCTATACTCTCGCCAATGAATCGCCGCCGCACGCCCATCGTGCTGCTCCTCGCAGGCGCCTTGCTCGGCGCCTGTTCCACGTCCGCCGAGTCGCCGGGGGCGTCGCGCATCGGTCGCCGCTCCAAGCGTCAGCGCGCCCGCGACGGCAAGCGACGTGCCGGCCGAGAGCGCGAGCGCCGTCCCGTCGCCGACCGAGGCGCCGAGCCCGAGCGAACCGGCCGTCGGCGGCATCTATGCCGGCCCGGCGAGCGGCGTGCTCGATCCGCGCGTGGCGGATCTGCCGCCTCGGGTGTATGTGCCGAACGAGGGGTCGAACGACGTCGCCGTCATCGATCCGGAGACCTTCGAGATCGTCGGTCGCTTTGCGGCGGGTGCCGCGCCGGAGCACATCTCTCCGGACTGGGACTTCTCCAAGCTGTACGTCAGCAACATGAACGGGGCATCGCTGACGGTCATCGATCCGGAGACCGAGGAGGTGACCGACACGATGCAGGTCCCGTTCCCCTACAACGTGTTCTTCACCCCCGACGGGTCCAAGGCGATCATCGTGGCCGACTATCTCGGCATCGACATGGTCGCCGATAACGGCCTCTATTTCTACGATCGCGAGACCTGGGAGCTCATCAAGTTCGTCCAGGTTCCGTGGCCGGGCGTCAACCATCTCGACTTCTCCGCCGATGGCAGCTACCTGATGGTGACCACCGAGAGCGCCGGAGCCGTCGTCAAGATCGACACCACCACCCTCGAGATCCTCGGCTCGGTGGACGTCGGCGGCTCGCCGCTCGACATTCGGCTGGGTCCGGGCGGCGACGTCTTCTACGTCGCCAACCAGGGCACGCACGGGGTCGACGTCATCGACGCCGAGAAGATGGAGGCGGTCGCCTTCATTCCGACCTCGAACGGCGCCCACGCCTTCGCCTTCAGCCGCGACGCGAGCCGGCTGTTCGTGACGAACCGCCTCGAGAACACGATCTCGGTCATCGACCTCGCCACCAACACGGTCGTGGACACGTGGGAGGGCGGCGGCTCGCCGGACATGGCCACCGTCTCGCCGGACGGCAGCCAGCTGTGGATCTCCAACCGCTTCCACGGCACGGTCACCGTCTTCGACCCCGAGACGGGCGAGCAGCTGGCCAACATCGCGACCGGCGGCAACCCGCACGGGCTGACCTACTGGCCGCAGCCGGGCACCATCAGCCTGGGCCACAACGGCAACATGCGTTGAGCCTCGGCCTCCGCCGATGCGCGACCGTCCTCGCGGGTTGTCTTCTCCTGGCGGCCTGCTCGACGCCGGCGCCGAGCCAGTCGACCTCGGCGAGCGCCGCCGCCACGAGTGCTGCAGCGGTTCCGAGCTCGAGCCCGTCGGTCTCGGCATCGCCCAGCGTTGAGCCGACCCCGACCCCTGAGCCGACCGGAGGCGTGTACGCCGCCACGGTCAGCGGCGAGATCGATCCGAGGGCGGCCGGTGTCCCGGAACGGGTGTACGTGCCGAACGAGGAGTCCGACGACGTCACGGTGATCGATCCGGCGACCTTCGAGGTGGTCGATCGGTTCGCGGTCGGTGACGCGCCCGAGCACATCACCCCCGACTGGGGCCTCGAGGACCTGATCGTCAGCAACATGAATGGCGGCACGCTGACCGTGATCGACCCGATGACCTCCCAGCCGACGGAGACCATCGAGCTGCCGCTCTTCCCGTACGCGGTCTACTACACGCTCGACGGCGAGAAGGCCATGGTCGTCACCGACTACATCTCGATCGAGGACATCGAGGACAACGGCGTCACCTTCTTCGATCCGGAGACCTGGGAGGTCCTCGCGTTCGTGCAGGTGCCGTGGACCGGTGCCGACGATGCCGACCTGACCGCGGACGGCCGCTATCTCGCCATCAGCGCCGAATACAGCGGCTACCTGGCCTTCATCGACACCGAGGACGATGACCCTGGCCGGATCGGTCGAGATCGGAAGCCTGCCGCGCGACGTGCGCCTCTCCCCGGACGGGAGCGTCTTCTACGTGACCAACGAGGGGTTGGGCGGCATCCAGGTCGTCGACGCCGAGGAGTGGGAGCTCCTCGAGTTCATCCCGACGGGCGAGGGCACGCACGGCATCGAGTTCAGCCGCGACACGACGCTCATGTACGTGGCCAACCGCGCCGCCGGCACCATCTCGGTCATGGACCTGGCCACCAACGACGTCGTCGAGACGTGGGCCGTGGGCGGCTCGCCCGACGAGATGGTGCTCAACCCCGACGGCAGCCAACTGTGGGCCTCGAACCGATATCACGGATCCGTGTCGGTCATCGACACCGCGACCGGCGAGGTGATCACCACGATCGCGACCGGCGCCAATCCGCACGGCCTGACCTACTGGCCGCAGCCTGGCCGGATGGCGATCGGTCAAAACGGCAACATGCGCTGAATCGAGGGTCGCCGGGACCGCCTCGGGACGGCGAATTTTGTAGCGGATCCACCGTCCGCGGCCCTTTGTTGACCACCCTCGAGCAGGGTGATACAGTAACTCGGCTCTCGCGGGGAGACCCCCTCTGGTCCTCCTCGCGTTCGTTGTGACAAGCCCACATTGATTCGTCTCCTGACCGGTGCGCGCGACGCTCGTGGCGCCCACCGGTCAGCGGACACAATCGCTGACGCCGTGACGTTTCGTCGCCTGGCGTCGACCGGACGGCATGTGCCGACCGGCGGGCCCAATCGCACGAGCCGACGCGGCGAGCACTCGTTCTGCGAGTGCGCGACCTTATCAATCGAAGAGTGGAAGCATCGATTTCGTCGAGGAGATTCCGACGCGACCGCGACGTTGCGACGGCCAGCACCGTGCTAGCCGCGTGAACGCTGTAGGTCAAGCTACTAAGAGCATGCGGTGGATGCCTTGGCGCCAAGAGCCGACGAAGGACGTGGCAGGCAGCGAAATGCTTCGGGGAGTTGCGAGCAAGCGTTGATCCGGAGATATCCGAATGGGGAAACCCCCCAGGGGTAATGCCCTGGGACGCACGGTTGAATACATAGACCGTGACGAGGACACCGAGGGAACTGAAACATCTAAGTACCTCGAGGAACAGAGAACATTCCGTTAGTAGTGGCGAGCGAAAGCGGAGAAGCCCAAACCGTGGCTGCGTGATAGGTCGCAGCCGTTGCAGTCGCGGTGTTGTAGGGCCGTCCAGCGGGAGCTGCGATTCCCGCAGGGAGTTACAAATCGGTTCGCTAGCAGAAGCGGCCTGGAAAGGCCCGCCATAGTGGGTGATAGCCCCGTAAGCGAAAGCGATCCGACTCCCGGACGTGTCCCTGAGTACCACGTGGAAGGTCTCTTCATGTGGGAACCCGGGCGGACCACCGTCTAAGGCTAAATACTCTTGGCGACCGATAGCGAACCAGTACCGTGAGGGAAAGGTGAAAAGCACCCCGGGAGGGGAGTGAAACAGTACCTGAAACCGCGTGCTTACAAGCAGTCAGAGGGTGTTGCCCGCAGGCTTCGGCCGGCGGGTAGCCTGATGGCGTGCCTTTTGAAGAATGAGCCGGCGAGTTACCCGGTCTGTGGCAAGGTTAAGTCCGTGAAGGACGGAGCCGTAGCGAAAGCGAGTCTGAATAGGGCGTCACAGTCGCAGCGGGTAGACCCGAAACCGAGTGAGCTACCCATGGGCAGGTTGAAGCGGGAGTAATGTCCCGTGGAGGACCGAACTCACTAGCGTTGAAAAGCTAGGGGATGACCTGTGGGTAGAGGTGAAATGCCAATCGAACTCGGAGATAGCTGGTTCTCCCCGAAATAGCTTTAGGGCTAGCCTCGGGGGTTCAGTCGTGAGGGTAGAGCACTGAATGGGCTAGGGGGCTTCCCGCTTACCAAACCCAATCAAACTCCGAATCCCACGATTCCATACCCCGGGAGTCAGACTGCGAGGGCTAAGCTTCGTGGTCAAAAGGAAAACAGTCCAGACCGACAGCTAAGGTCCCAAAATTCAGACTAAGTGGGGAAGGATGTGGAGTTGCTCAGACAACCAGGATGTTGGCTTAGAAGCAGCCATCATTTAAAGAGTGCGTAATAGCTCACTGGTCAAGTGATTCCGCGCCGAAGATCCAACGGGGCTCAAGTCTGATACCGAAGCTTCGGATCGTCGCCAGGCCTTCGGGCCAGCGTGCAGTGGTAGGGGAGCGTTCCGTCAGCAGTGAAGGTCGACCGTGAGGACGGCTGGAGTGGGCGGAAGTGCGAATGCCGGCATGAGTAGCGAAATGCACGTGAGAAACGTGCACGCCGTATGTCTAAGGTTTCCTGAGGAAGGTTAATCCGCTCAGGGTTAGTCGGGCCTAAGCCGAGGGCGAAAGCCGTAGGCGATGGACAATCGGTTGATATTCCGATACCGCCAGAGATCGTTTGCACCGCAAGGTGCCACGGTCGTGGACGCCGGTGCGCTGAGGCAGCTTTGCTGTCGAGGCAGCCGGTGAGAAGCGATCGCGGGAGCAAGGGCGTGACCGGGAACGGTAGGTTGAGCGCACTTTGGCTATGTGCGTCTAAGCTGGTAGGGGGAGAGGACAGGAAAATCCGTCCTCTCATTAACTCCGAGAAGCGAATGAAAGGCGAAAGCTGATTCGACTGAGCCGATCCTGCAAGAAAAGCGTCTAGCGAGATCAAAGGCGTCCGTACCGCAAACCGACGCAGGTAGACGGGTAGAGCATACCAAGGCGATCGGAAGAACCCTCGTTAAGGAACTCGGCAAATTGACCCCGTAACTTCGGGAGAAGGGGTGCCTCGCAGTCTTCGCCTTGTGCGATGGACTGATCGAGGCCGCAGTGAAACGGCCCAGGCGACTGTTTAGCAAAAACACAGGTCTCTGCTAAAGCGAAAGCTGACGTATAGGGGCTGACGCCTGCCCAGTGCCGGAAGGTTAAGAGGAGGGGTGCAAGCTCTGAATTGAAGCCCCGGTAAACGGCTGCCGTAACTATAACGGTACTAAGGTAGCGAAATTCCTTGTCGGGTAAGTTCCGACCCGCACGAATGGCGTAACGATCTGGGCGCTGTCTCAACGAGGGATCCGGCGAAATTGAAATACCTGTGAAGATGCAGGTTACCCGCGGCAGGGCAAAAAGACCCCGTGGAGCTTTACTGTAGCTTGATATTGGACTGAGGTTCAGCATGTGTAGGATAGGTGGGAGACGTTGAAGCTGGGGCGCTAGCCTCGGTGGAGTCACCGTTGAAATACCACCCTTGTTGTATTTCGGCTCTAACCGCGACCCGTTATCCGGGCGCTGGACAGTGTCAGGTGGGCAGTTTGACTGGGGCGGTCGCCTCCTAAAGTGTAACGGAGGCGCCCAAAGGTACCCTCAGGCTGAATGGAAACCAGCCGTAGAGTGCAAAGGCATAAGGGTGCTTGACTGCGAGACCTACAAGTCGAGCAGAGACGAAAGTCGGGCTTAGTGATCTGGTACCTCCGAGTGGAAGGGGTATCACTCAACGGATAAAAGCTACCCCGGGGATAACAGGCTTATAGGGCCCAAGAGTTCATATCGACGGCCCTGTTTGGCACCTCGATGTCGGCTCGTCGCATCCTGGGGCGGAAGTACGTCCCAAGGGTTTGGCTGTTCGCCAATTAAAGCGGTACGCGAGCTGGGTTCAGAACGTCGTGAGACAGTTCGGTCTCTATCCGCCGTGGGCGTAGGGAACTTGAGAGGAGCTGCTCCTAGTACGAGAGGACCGGAGTGGACGAACCAATGTTGTACCAGTTGTCATGCCAATGGCATTGCTGGGTAGGTATGTTCGGTTGGGATAAGCACTGAAAGCATCTAAGTGCGAAGCTCGCCTCAAGATGAGGTTCCCCACTGGGTTAACCAGGTAAGACCGCAGCGAGACTAGCTGTTTGATAGGCCGCACGTGTAAGCGCAGCAATGCGTTGAGCGAAGCAGGTACTAATGGTCGAGGGCTTGACCTAGTTCACGCGACTAGCACGCTGCTGGATCGCGTTCGGAAAGGGCGGCGCCGCCGCCCGTATCCACGACGATCGTTGCTTCCATCCTTCGACGCGCCCTGATGGGGCGAAGGTCGACATTTGAAGATCTATCCCGGTGACGCTAGCGGAGAGGAACCACCCGTTCCCATCCCGAACACGGAAGTTAAGCTCTCCAGCGCCGAAGATACTCGGGGGGCAACCCCCTGGGAAAATAGGTCGTCGCCGGGATATTTCATACGTCAGCCCCGTCGGTTTCGCCGGCGGGGCTGTTGGTATCCTGCGTGACGTGGATCGCGTCTGCCCGCTGCTCGGGCTGCAGGGAGATCGGCGGTCGGCGATCGATGGCGTCGACGCAGGCCACCGCTGCCATGCCGACGAACCCCCCATTGCGCTCGACCGACAGCAGCAGGCGCGCGTCTGCCTGACGGTCGATCACGAGCGATGTGAGCGCTACCTGGCGCACGCGACCCGCAACGGCGGCCTGCGGCCCGCCCGCTCCGGAATGATCGATGGCCTCGTCTCGACGCGGATGGTCCTGGCGCCGGACCCGGCCTGGCGCGGCATCGCGGGCCGGGCGCGCCGAGCTCCGACCGGGCCGCTCCTCGCAATCGGAGCGGCGGGCGTGGCACTCGGCATCGGTGGCGTGGCGGTAGCAAGCGGATTTGTCGACGGGCTCGGCGCCCCGGGCCCTGCGTCCTCGAGCTCGCCGGCGCCGACCGCCTCGCAGGCCGCCAGTGCGACGCCGACGGCGACGCCGTCGCCGACGCCAACTCCGACCGCCTCGCCAAGCCCGTCACCCACGCCGACGGCGACGCCGGCACCCACCACTGCCCCGACGGCGGCGCCTCCTCCACCACCGGCGCAGCAGACCTACGTCGTGCAGCAGGGGGACACGCTCGCGGCCATCGCCCAGCAATTCGGGACCACGGCGGCAGCGCTGCAGTCCGCGAACGGGATCGAGGACCCCGACGAGATCACCATCGGCCAGGTGCTCGTCATTCCCTGAGGGCGCCGATCACAGCGGAGGCTGGCATCCCCGGCAGAACGTGGTCGCCTCGCGGCCACCGATCTGGCGCAGCTCCCGGCCACAGCGCGGGACACGGTTCGCCGCCCCGCAGGTGCACCTTGAGGAACTCGCGGTGCTGGGTCTGGATGTCGGGTGGGACGAGCACGCGGAGCCGCTCGACCGCATCGGCCAGGACCGTGCGCATGGCGTGATAGAGGCGGTCGATGTCGTCCGGCTTCAGTGTGCTGCGGCGACGGAATGGCGCAAGCCGTGCCTCCCACAGGATCTCGTCACTGTAGGCATTGCCGATGCCGGCAACGAATCGGCTGTTGCGGAGCAGCGGCTTGAGCTCGCCGGGGTGGCGGCGAATGCGCTGTCGGAACTGGTCGAGGGTCAGCTCCGGATCGTCCGCATCGGGACCCATCTCGGCCCATCCCGGAATGTCTTCCAGCCGATCGGGTGCCACGAGGTAGAGCTTGCCAAGCATCTCGCGGTCGACGTAGCGCAGGTCCTCTGCGCCGTCCAGGCGGAGGCGGAGGCCCGTCCGTGCCCGCACCCGCTCGCGAGTCGGCACGAGCCAGAACCGGCCGGCCAGCATCGCGTTCGCGGCGAGGATCCGCTGCTGACCGTCCGCTCGCTGGAACGGCACGAGCAGGAACTTCCCGCGTCGGCGGGTTTCGCCGATGGTCGCTCCGGCCAATGACGACACCTCTTCGGGCGTCGCGCGCAGCAGAATCGGGGTGGGGGCCGTTGCCTCGAGCACCGTTCGGGTGGCCACCCGTCGGACCAGCTCTTCGGCGACGACCGTCAGATCCGGAAGCTCAGGCACGGCGGGAGGGGGGCATTTGACCGTATGGTATGCTCTTCGGGCCGTGTGGCAGACAACCCCATAATCGCGTGTGAGCGCGTCGATTCATCGGCAGGCGCAAAGGAGCACCGAGTCGTTTCATTTGAGACCACCAGGACGCACCTGACAGCATCGACCGGTGATGGACGCCCTCCGCGGGAGGGCGTCATCTGTTGCCACGGACTAACTGACAGGAGCGTATTGAACACTTGACCCAAGAGACGAACGAGCCGCCGCGCGCAACCGAGGATCCTGAGCCGGAGGCGCCGGTGACCGCCGCCGACGAGCCTGCCATCGAGGAGCAGGCCGATGCGTCGGAGGGCGCGGACGCCGCGGCGGCAATCGACGCCGATGCTGCCGACGAGGGGACATCCGCGGTCACCGAAGCTGCGGACCCGATCGAGCCTGAGCCCGCGGCCGCCGTGGCCGAGGAGCCGCGCCCCGGAGCCCGAGCCGGCAGCCGCCGTCGCCGACGAGCCAGCATCCGAGCCCGAGCCGACTGCCGCTTCCGACGAGCCCGAGCCCGCTGCCGCCGTGGCCGACGAGCCGGCCCAGGAGCCCGAGCCGGCAGCTGCCGTCGCCGATGAGCCCGCGTCCGAGCCCGAGCCGGCAGCCGCCGTCGCCGACGAGCCCGAGCCGGTAGCTCCGACGAACGAGTCGATGACGATGGCCGAGCTGCTCGACCATCCCGACAACGAGGTCAAGAGCCTCAAGCACGGCGACGTCGTCGAGGGAACGGTCGTTCGGATCGACCCCGACGAGATCCTGGTCGACTTCGGTGGCAAGAGCGAAGGAGTGGTCAGCAATCGCGAGCTCATGAACCGCCGCGGTCCGCGCGACGGCGACGAGAGCCGCCCGGAGCTGACCGTCGGTGACGAGGTCCTCGTCTACGTGCTCCAGCCCGAATCGCCGGAAGGCCACGCGGTCCTGTCGCTGCGTCGCGCCGGCCTCGAGCGCAAGTGGCGCGCGATGCAGGAGCGCTTCGACGCCGGAGAGATCGTCGAAGCTCGCGTCATCGATCACAACAAGGGCGGCCTGATCGTCGACCTCGGCGTGCGAGGCTTCGTACCGATCAGCCAGATCGTCGACTTCCCGCGTCGCCCGCGCGACGAGCAGCCACGTGACGCTGCGCAGGAGATCGCCGAGAAGCTCCAGCCGTTCGTCGGCCGCACGCTGCGACTCAAGATCCTCGAGGTCAACCGCAAGGCGAACCGCCTGATCCTGTCGGAGAAGGTCGCACTGTACGAAGAGCGCCGCGAGAAGCGCGACGAGCTGTTCAGCAGCCTCGAGACCGGCCAGCGCGTCACCGGCGTGGTGCGTTCGATCGCCCCGTTCGGCGTCTTCGTCGACCTGGGAGGCATCGACGGCCTCGTCCACAAGAGCGAGCTCTCGTGGAACAAGGTCAACAATCCCGAGACCGCGCACCAGATCGGCGACGAGGTCGAGGCCGAGGTCATCGACATCAATCACGAGCGCGGTCGAATCAGCCTCTCGATCCGGCGCCTCCAGCCGGATCCCTGGCAGGAGTCGGTCGCCAAGTACAAGATCGGCGATGTCATCGACGGCACCGTCACGAAGCTCGTCAACTTCGGTGCGTTCGTGCGCGTGGAGGAAGGCCTCGAGGGCCTCATTCACATCAGCGAGCTGTCGCACCAGCGCGTGGCCCATCCCGGCGACGTCGTGCAGGAGGGTCAGCAGGTCAAGCTGCGGATCATCAGCCTCGACTCGGAGCGCCACCGCCTGGGCCTCAGCCTGAAGCAGGCCGAGGATCGCGCCGCGCCGGCGCCGCGCGAGGAACGACCGCGACGCGAGCGCAGCACCACGCAGCGCAGAGACCGATTCGAGTATCGGCCAGAGGACGCCACGGCCGAGCCCGAGGGCGGAATCGACAACACGATGGCCGCCGCCTTCGCCGAGTCGGGCCTGCTCGAGCAATTCCGGACATCCACGCCGGCCGCAGCTGCTGAGCCGCCCGCGGCCGCAGCCGACGAGCCCGCGGCGGAAGAGCCGACGCCGGCAGTTGCCGAAGAGCCGGCAGTCGCCGAGGACCGCGCCGAAGAGCCGGCAGTCGCCGAAGAGCCGGCGGTTGCCGAAGAGCCGGCGGCCGAAGAGCCTGCTGCAGCCGAAGAGCCGGCCCCGGCAGCTGCCGAGGAGCCGGCCACCGAGGAGCCGGCAGCAGCGGAGCAAGCCACCGAGGACGACGATCTTGCGGCCGTCCCGGTCGAGGCTGCGGAGCAGAGCAATGGCCAGGTCGTCGCCGACGAGGCAGCGGAGCCTGAGGCCGCCGAGGCCAAGCCAAAATCGGAGAAGGCGAAAGCCTGACCGACCGACGTGGCCGGACCAGCCGGCCGACGACGCGATCCGAGGAGCGGGCCCGAACGAAGGGCTCGCTCCTCGGTCATTCGAGGGAACGATGAGCGAAACGTCGCCGTCCCCCGTATTGACTGCAGGACCGGCACGCGGCGGGCTGCCGAAGCAGCGCGCGGCACGGGTGCCGTACACTCAGACCCAAGACCGAACCACGAGAGCCGGCGACCCATGGACCGATTCGACAAGTTCACCGACCGGGCGCGCAAGGTCCTCACCCTCGCGCAGGATGAGGCCCAGCGCTTCAACCACAACTACATCGGTACCGAGCACCTGCTCCTCGGCCTCGTTCGCGAGGGCGAGGGCGTCGCCGCGCGCGTGCTCGAGAACATGAACGTCGAGCTCTCCAAGGTCAGGACCGCCGTGGAATTCATCATCGGCCGTGGCGACCGACCGGTCGTCGGTGAGGTCGGGCTGACGCCGCGCGCCAAGCGGGTCATCGAGCTTGCCATCGACGAGGCGCGGCGGCTGGGCCATAACTACATCGGTACCGAGCACCTCCTCCTCGGGCTGGTCCGCGAGGGCGAGGGCATCGCCGCCGGCGTGCTGGAGAGCCTGGGCGTCAACCTCGACAAGGTGCGCCACCAGGTGATCCACGTCCTGAGCCAGTCGAGCAGCACCGCCCCGACCCAGGAGACCAAGCGGCCGAGCAAGACACCGACCCTCGACCAGCTCGGCATCAACCTGACCGAGGCGGCACGCTCCGGCGCCCTCGACCCGGTGATCGGCCGCGAGAAGGAGATCGAGCGGGTCATCCAGATCCTGTCGCGACGGCGCAAGAACAATCCCGCCCTCATCGGCGAGCCCGGCGTCGGCAAGACGGCCATCGCGGAAGGCCTCGCGCATCGGATCGTGGCGGGCGACGTCCCCGAGACCCTGATGGACAAGCGCGTCCTCACGCTGGACATCGGCTCGCTGGTTGCCGGCACGAAGTACCGCGGCGAGTTCGAGGAGCGGCTCAAGAAGATCATCGAGGAGCTGCGCGCGAGCAGCGACAGCGTCCTCTTCATCGACGAGCTTCACACGTTGGTCGGCGCGGGTGCCGCCGAAGGCGCCATCGACGCGGCAAACATCCTGAAGCCGCCGCTTGCGCGTGGCGAGCTGCAGTGCATCGGCGCCACAACCCTCGACGAGTACCGCAAGTACATCGAGAAGGATTCGGCGCTCGAGCGGCGCTTCCAGCCGGTGATGGTGGACGAGCCAACGGTCGACGAGGCGATCGCCATCCTGTTCGGCATCCGCGAGCGGTTCGAGGAGCACCACAAGGTCAAGATCAGCGACGAGGCGGTCAAGGCCGCCGTCGACCTGAGCGTTCGTTACGTCGCTGACCGCGCGCTGCCCGACAAGGCCATCGACCTGATCGACGAGGCCGGGTCGCGCGTGCGCCTGCGCAACGCATCGGCTCCGCCGGAGATCAAGGCGGCCCAGGTCGCGCTCGACGAGGTCACCGTCCGCAAGGACGAGGCGATCGCCGGCCAGGACTACGAGGCCGCGGCCCGCCTGCGGGACGAGGAGGCCCAGGGCAAGGAGCACGTCGAGCAGCTCAAGGCCACGTGGCACGAGGAGCAGGGCAAGGAGACGCCGGTCGTCACCGACGAGGACATCGCCCAGGTCGTCAGCATGTGGACCGGGATCCCCGTCATCCGCATCAGCGCCGAGGAGTCCGAGCGGCTGCTGCACATGGAGGACGCGCTCCACAACCGGGTCATCGGCCAGCAGGAGGCGATCGTCACGATCAGCCGCGCGGTCCGTCGCGCCCGCGCCGGCCTGAAGGACCCCAAGCGGCCGATCGGCTCATTCATCTTCATGGGCCCCACCGGCGTCGGCAAGACCGAGCTGGCAAAGGCGCTCGCCGAGTTCATGTTCGGCTCGGAGGACGCGCTGGTGAAGATCGACATGAGCGAGTTCATGGAGCGCCACAACGTGTCGCGCCTGGTCGGTGCCCCGCCCGGCTACGTCGGCTACGACGAGGGCGGCCAGCTGACCGAGGCGGTGCGCCGCAAGAGCTACAGCGTCGTCCTGCTCGACGAGATCGAGAAGGCGCATCCCGAGGTGTTCAACATCCTCCTCCAGATCCTGGAGGACGGGCACCTGACCGATGCCAAGGGTCGCCGCGTCGACTTCCGCAACACGGTCATCATCATGACCAGCAACATCGGCGCGCACGAGCTGGCGAAGGACTCGTCGATCGGCTTCCGCGCCGGCGGCAGCGAGGCGACCGTGGCGGCGGCCGACTACGACCGCATGAAGGACAAGGTGCTCAGCGAGCTCAAGAACACCTTCCGCCCGGAGTTCCTGAACCGCATCGATGCGACCGTCGTCTTCCGACAGCTGTCGCGCGAGGAGATCCGCGAGATCGTCGATCTGCTCCTGGCGAGGGTCAAGGAGCAGCTCGCAGGGCAGGAGATGGAGCTCGTGGTGACCGATGCAGCCAAGGACGCGATCATCACCAAGGGCTACGACCAGGCGTACGGTGCGCGGCCGCTGCGACGCGAGATCCAGAACCAGATCGAGGATGCGCTCGCGGAGCGAATGCTTCAGGCGAGCTTCGCGGCCGGCGACACGGTCGTCGTCGACGTCGGATCCGACGGGACGCTGACGATCGAGCGAGGCGGGACCCCCAAGCGACAGCCGGCCAAGGCCGGTCGATAAGCCGCCGATAAGGGGCCGGTAAGGAGTCGCGCGCCACGATCGGCGCCGATCACCGACGCCACCTCCGGAGCAGCGTGCCAGCCGTCAGGACGACCTACCTCTGCCAGCAGTGCGGCGGCGCCTCGCCGAAGTGGGCGGGGCAGTGTCCGGCATGCGGCGCGTGGAATACCCTCGTCGAGACCATCGCGGCGCCCCGGTCCGGCCGTGCGCTCTCGGCGACGCGGGCGATCGCCGGAAGCGCCGAGGTCGCGCCGATCGGGAGCATCACCAGCGCCGAGGCCTCGCGTCTGCCGTCGGGGATCGGTGAGGTCGATCGGGTGCTCGGAGGGGGATTCGTGCCCGGCTCCATCATCCTCATCGGCGGCGACCCGGGGATCGGAAAGTCGACCCTGCTGCTCCAGCTCGCCGCGCGGATCGCGGCCGGCGGACGGAGCGCCCTGTACCTGACGGCCGAGGAGTCGGCGGCGCAGGTGCGCGGCCGCGCGGAGCGGATCGGCGGCGTCGTGGATGGGCTCGACCTGGCGACGACCACCGACCTTGAGAGCGCGGTGGCGGCGATCGAGAGCGTGTCGCCTGCACTCGCCGTCGTCGACAGCGTGCAGACCCTCACCAGCCCGGAGCTGAGCGGGCCGGCGGGCAGCGTCGGGCAGGTGCGCGAGGTCGCGGCGCGCCTCGCTGAGGTGGCGAAGGCGGGGCAGACGTGCATCGCGCTGGTCGGCCACGTGACGAAGGAGGGGACGGTGGCCGGGCCGCGGACGCTCGAGCACCTGGTCGATGCCGTCATCTACCTGGAGGGCGAGCGGCTCGGCTCGACCCGCCTGCTGCGCGCCGCAAAGAACCGGTTCGGCTCGACCGACGAGGTCGGGGTGCTCGAGATGCGGGGCGATGGCCTGGCCGAGGTGGACGACGCCAGCCGGTTCTTCCTCGAGTCGGACGAGACGCCGACGGCCGGGTCGGCGGTGACGATCGCGCTCGAGGGCACCCGCCCGCTCGCGGTCGAGATCCAGGCCCTGTCAGCCGCGGCCAGCTATGGCTCGCCGCGCCGGGCCACCACCGGGATCGACGTCAACCGGGTGCTGATGCTGATCGCCGTGCTCGCTCGCCATGCCGGACTGAACCTGAGCGGCCACGATGTCTACGTGAACGTGGCGGGCGGCCTGCGGATCGATGAGCCGGCGGCCGACCTCGCGATCGCCACCGCGCTCGCGTCGAGCCTGCGGGAACGTCCGGTTCGTCGGGGGACCGTCCTCGCCGGCGAGGTTGCGCTATCGGGCCGCCTGAGAGCCGCGGTACGCGCTGAGCGCCGCTTGCTGGAGGCGACACGCCTGGGATTCGACCGCCTCGTCACCGGCCAGTCGCGCGGAACGCAGCCGGCGGGCCGAGGCGTCGGGCCTGGTCGTGGCGTCCGATATTCGCGAGGCGCTGGAGGCGACCCTCGAGCGCTGATCCATCGGGCTCCCACATGGACGCTCCAGGGGTCGCGTGCTAGTCTTGGCCGCCCCGCGAGGTGCGGGCGCGTCGTCATCGGCTCAATTATCTGGTTCATCCCGGCGGCGCACCTTCTCATTCATCCCGGACTGATCAACACATGATTCGCATCATCCACTTCGCGGGTGCCCTGCTGGGCACCCTCATCGGCTTTGCGCTCGGTCTCGCACTGCTTCAGCGTGCCGGCGACCTGATCGTGGAGGCAAACCGCCCGGCGTTCCTGACCGCCTTCGTGGCGGCCACGCTGCTCTTCGGGTACCTCGCCATTCCCTACATCACCATCTATCCGGTGCGTCGCGCGGTCGAGACGCTCAGCGATGCCGGAGCCGGTGAGTTCGCCCTGGGCGTCGCGGCGGTCGTGGTCGGGCTGCTGATGGGCGTCCTCATCGGCGTGCCGATCTCGCAGCTCGGCGGCGTCATCGGCTCGGTGGGCCCACCGATCGTCTCGCTGCTGCTTGCGGCGCTGATGCTGGCTGCTACCTGGTACAAGCGCGAGGTCCTGCTCGGCGCGTTCGGCAGCCTGCTTCCTGGCGCCCGGGGAAGAGGGGCAACGAATCGGGTGGTGGTCGATACCAGCGCCGTCATCGATGGCCGAATCGTCGACATCGCCCGGACCGGGTTCGTGCTCGGGACGCTGGTCGTGCCGCGCTTCGTGCTGGACGAGCTCCAGCGCATCGCCGACTCGCCCGACACCATGCGGCGCAACCGCGGCCGCCGCGGGCTCGAGATGCTCTCGGCCCTGCAGAAGGATCCGGTCTCCACCGTCGAGATCAGCGAGGCCACCTACCCGGAGGTCGCCGAAGTCGATGCCAAGCTCATGGCCTACGCGCGCGACCATGACGCCGCCATCCTGACCAACGACTACAACCTGAACCGCGTCGCCGATCTCCAGGGGATCAGGGTCCTCAACGTCAACGAGCTGGCGAATGCCGTCAAGGCGGTGCTCCACCCGGGCGAGGAGATGAGCGTGCGCATCATCCAGGAGGGCAAGGAGGCCGGGCAGGGGGTCGGCTACCTGGACGACGGGACGATGATCGTGGTGGAGGGTGGGCTCCGCTACCTCAACACCGACGTCCCCATCACGGTGACCCGGGTGCTTCAGACGGTCGCCGGGCGAATGATCTTCGCGCAGCCCCGAACCGACGCCGGCTGAGGCGTCCCGGCCGATGTCGTCGACCGCTCCGTTCGCCGCCATCCTCGTTGCGGCGGGGGGCAGCCAGCGAATGGGCAGCGACAAGCTGTGGGCCGATTTCTGGGGCCGTCCCACGTGGCGCTGGGCATTCGACGCTCTGCTCGCCACTCCCGGCCTGGTTCGGATCGCCATCATGGTCCCGCCCGATGGCATCGACCGATTCGCCGCGGCGCTCCCGGAAGCCGCCGATGATCGCTGCCTCATCGTTGCCGGTGGCGATGCGCGTGCCGACTCGGTGATCGCCGGTCTCTGGGCGCTGACCGGGGCGGGTCACGATGACGGGACCCTCGTCCTGGTCCACGACGCCGCGCGGCCGGCCGTCAGCGCCGAGCTGATCCAGACGATCGTGGCCGCGGCGGGCGAGGGGCCGGAGCGGGCCGTCGTGCCGGTCGTGCCGATCGTCGACTCACTCAAACGGGTCAGGGGTGGCCGAGTCGTGGCGCCGGTCGAACGTGAGGAAGTGGCGGCCGCGCAGACGCCGCAGGCCGCGCGCCTCGGCGCCCTCCGCGCCGCGATCGAGGAGTCGCACGCCTGGGGGCGGCCGGTCACCGATGACGCCGGCGCGCTCGCTGCCGCGGGGGTGCCGGTCCACACCGTCCCGGGAGATCCTGCCAACCGAAAGCTGACGGAGCCCGCCGACATCGCCCCGATGCGCGCCATCCTGGCGGAACGCGTTGCCGCATTGACGGCGATCGAGCTGCCGCCCGGCGGGCGAGTTGGCGTTGGCTTCGACGCCCATCGACTCTCCGAAGGACGCCCGATGCGGCTTGGTGGGCTGACCTGGGACGAGGAGCCACGCGGCCCGGTCGGCCACTCCGACGGCGACGCTGTGCTTCACGCGCTGATCGACGCGCTGCTCGGCGCCGCCCGGCTGGGCGACGTCGGGACGCTCTTCCCGTCCGGCGAGGCGGCATGGGAGGGAGCCGATTCGGCGGATCTGCTGGCCACGGCGGTGACCCGGCTTGGCGACCATGGCTGGCGACCCACCGGGGTGGACGTGGTCGTTGCCGCGGCGCGGCCCGTGGTCGCCTCGCGCCGCGACGAGCTCGTCGCGCGAATTGCGGACCTGCTGAGGGTCCAGCCCGAGGCGGTGTCGATCAAGGGAACGACCTCCGACGGGCTCGGTTTCGCCGGCGACGAAGGAATCGCCGCCTGGGCGGTCGCCGCCGTCGAGCCCGCCGAATGACGGAGTGGATCGGGGGGCGGCGGCCGGTGGCTGAGGCGTTGGTGGCGGGTCGCGAGGCGCATCGGCTCATCCTGTCGGCCACCGCCAAGCCGGCACCCGAGCTGCGCGCGATCACCGACGCCGCGCGGCGCATCAGGCTGCCGATCGACCGCGTGCCCGCGGACCAGATGACGCGCATCGCCGGCTTCGACGGCCACCAGGGCGTCCTGCTCGAGGTGGGGGAGCGCCGCTGGGCCGAGGTCGGCGAGATGCTGGCCCACGCGCGCGAAGGCGGCCGCGATCCGTTGATCCTGGTCCTCGAGCATCTGCAGGATCCGACCAACTTCGGGACGCTCCTTCGGTCGGCCGAGGCCGCCGGCGTGGACGGCGTCGTCTTTCCCGAGCGCGGGGCGGCGCCGCTGAGCGCCGCGGCGGTCAAGGCCAGCGCCGGCGCCAGCGAGCACCTCCTCATCGGCCGGCTGCCGACCATCGGCGAGGCCATCCACGAGCTCAAGTCCGCGGGCCTCCGCCTGGTGGCCGCCGATCAGGACGCGCCCGAATCGGCGTGGACGAGCGAGCTGACCGGGCCGCTGGCGATCGTCGTCGGAAGCGAGGGGAGCGGGCTGTCCGGTGCCACCCGCCGCCGGTGCGACCTGCTCGTCAGCTTCCCGATGGCCGGCCGCGTGGCGAGCCTCAACGCATCGACGGCCGGCGCGCTCCTGCTCTTCGAGGTTGTGCGCCAGCGCGCGGGCTGAACCGCAATTCAGGCACGCCGTATGCATGCCTTGGCGCGCATGACGCAACTCATCGCTCGTCCTCGACCGTCTCGTCGCCTCCGGCGCTTGGCCGACCCGATGACCGCAAGCGTGGTCGGCGCGCTCTTCCCGCTGCCGAGGCGCGTGGCGAACATCCGCCGCCAGGTCCTGGTTCAGCGACACCTGCGCCTCCCGGACAGCCGCCGCACTCACTGATCCCCTGGCCGTCGCGGCGCGGGTGGCGTCTGTCCGACGCGCGCGTCCCCGTAGTGGTTAACTGGGCCGGTGGGGGTGCCCGCCACTCGGAGGTGAACCGATGCCGCTCTACCTGTCGCGCTTCAGCTACACGCCCGAGACGTGGGCGCGTTTGGTGAACAATCCCGAGGACCGTCGTGATGCGGCGCGAAGCTACATCGAGTCGGTCGGCGGGAAGCTTCATGGCTTCTGGTACGCATTCGGCGCGCACGACGGCCTGAGCCTGTGGGAGGCGCCGGACAACGTGTCGATGGCCGCGGTCGCCATCGCGATCGGTGGCGGTGGCGCGTTGAGCTCCTTCGAGACGACCGTCCTGCTGACCGTCGAAGAGACCATGGAAGCACTTCAGCAGGCGCAGGCCGTGCAGTATCGAGCGCCCGGAGCCTGACACTGCCCACGCGGCTATGATCGCTCGGCGCCGAGGTAGCTCAATGGCAGAGCATCGGTTTTGTAAACCGGCGGTTGTGGGTTCGACTCCCACCCTCGGCTCCATGTCCTGACGACAACTCCGCCAGTCGCGCGCCTGGGCGCGCCGATGTTCGGCTGAGAGTACGCGCCGTCACGGTACAAACGGGTGGGGATGTATTCGGCCTCCGCCCCCGAAGATGAATCCGTGACTCGCATGTGGAGCCTTCGGGCAGCGACGTTCGTGACGGTCGCCGTGATGGCGGCGTCCGTGCTCGTTGCGCCAGTCTCGGCAGGCGGCGCGGAGGTCATCCTGCAGCCGGGCACGAACGGCTGCACGGGCGTCCTGCCGTCGAACGACGGCAACACCGACATGCGCCTCGTCGGCGGAACCATGTATCCCGGCGGTACGGCGATCTTCGAGATCAGCTATCCGGTGAATGCCGGCAACGTTGGCAAGGAGTTCACCATCCTCGACTGCGCCTACATCAACGACGTCGCCGCCCTGAAGTACATCGTCTCGTTCGTTCCCAGCAACCAGTCCTTCGTGCTCAGCTTGACGCTGGCCGTGCCAACCAACGCCCCGGTCGGCGGCCAGTACTGCAACTACGTCAAGACGACGGGCAGCCCAACCGCCTCGCAGGGGAGCCAACGCAAGGCCGGTCCGGCGTGCTTCATCATCCGCCCGCCGCCCAGCGCGACGTTCACGACTCCCGGCGCTCCGACCTCGCCTTCCGGAACGCAACCGCCCACATCGGGCGGGACGACGCCGCCACCGGATCAGCCAATCCTGCTTCCGGACACCGCGATGCCCGCGAACGCGCAACCCTAGGATCGGTTGAGGGGACCGCATCGGTCTGATACGATCGGCCACCGTCGGCGACCACCATGCGTCGGCGCCCGAGACAGGGGCAGGTTGAGCAGGTGGTGAGCTCCGCTGACTGTAGATCAGCCGTCTTCGACTGTGGGGGTTCGATTCCCTCCCTGCCCACCATCCTTTCCATCCGAATACCTCCGGCCGGCAGATCCTCGGTTCAGGTCATAGATTTCCACAGGTTGACCGATGGTTGTCGAGGATCGGTCCATCCTGCGAAACTGCAGGCGCCCGTTGACCGCGGGTGACGCATCGACGCGTGCCCACGTAGCTCAGTTGGCAGAGCACTTCCTTGGTAAGGAAGAGGTCTCCGGTTCGAGCCCGGACGTGGGCTCCATTCTTCGTCGAAGCGCCCGGTCGTGATGGCTCCCGGAGGTGGTCGGTCTCGTGGACCTGAACGTCGTCCTTCCGTTCCTGAGCTCGGTGCTGTCGTTCGCGTTCGCCGCGCTCGTCGCCGACCAGTGGCTCCGACGGCGCCAGCCGTATCAGCTGGTGTGGACGATCGGCCTGCTGTGGTACGGGATCAGCGCCGGCACTGAGTTCCTCGGCAGCGCGTTCGGCTGGAGCGAGCCGCTCTACCGCACGTGGTACCTGGTCGGCGCCTTCGGTGTCGCCGCGTACCTTGGCCTGGGGACCGTCTACCTCCTCAACCGAACCCGATTCGGCTACTTCGTCGCGGCGTCGTTCGCACTGGCCGCGCTGTTCAGCTTCCTGACGTCGGTGAAGTACGCGCGCGAAGGGACGGCCGCATCCGACATCGCCGTGCTGCTCGTGGTGGGCGCGTCGCTGGCCAGCGCGATCGCGGTCGCCCTGACGACTCGCTTCGCGCGCCGCTGGAACGGCCATGTCACGGCGGCGATCCTCGGTCTCGCATCGATCGCCGTCACCTGGGCAACGCTCACGGTGCCGATCGCGGCGCCCGGATTCGCCGTCGACGCCATCGGCATCCCGGTCGGTTCGGCGATGCCGGCGGACCTGCGGATCATGACCCCGCCATTCAACATCGTCGGCGCCTTCGCGCTCGTCTTCGGCGCCGTCTACTCGGCGTACATCTTCATGCCGAAGACGCGCGTCATGCGCGTCACGACCGACGTCCCGATCATCGGTGGCATCGGCCGGGCCGCTGCCGTGGTCGTGAACTTCGTGGCGTCGATCCCGGCGTCGTGGCGGGCGTTCCGCGCCGGAACGCTGAACTCGCGCGTGCCGGCGACGATCCTGATCGCGATCGGTGGCTTCATTCCCGGCTGGACGAGCGGCCTGAACCGGTTCGGCATCACCTGGTCGTTCTTCATCGGTGAGCTGCTTGGCGTGGTCCTCATCTTCCTCGGGTTCCTGGCGAGCATCGAGGTCTTCAGCGACGTGCGCCTGCCGTTCACCCGGATCGTGCTGCGGCGGCGCGACCAGGAGGAGCACGCGGCCGGCTGAGGAGCATGGCGCTCGTTGACTCGAACGCGCGATCCTGCAGTAGAATCACCGGGCTTCCCCTGGTTGCCCGGCCCTATTTCAGCGTGGCCGTCACCGGTGCGGATGACGAGGATTGAGAACCAGTGGCCAAGGCCGAGAATCGACCCGTGATCGCGTTGGCGTGCACCGTCTGCAAGGAACGCACGTACAGCACGCGGAAGAACAAGAGGAACGACCCGGGCCGGATGGAGCTGAACAAGTTCTGTCCGCGCTGTCGGCAGCATCAGCTGCACCGGGAGACGAAGTAGTGACCGCGTCCGGAGGGGTGTAGCTCAATTGGTAGAGCACTGGTCTCCAAAACCAGCGGTTGCAGGTTCGAGTCCTGTCGCCCCTGCCAGCACCGGGCCGTCCCCACACATCATCACGCCGTAGCAGGAAGTACAAACCGATCGTGTTGACCGGCTTACGCCGCTATCTGGTCGAGAGCTGGGCCGAGCTGAAGAAGGTCGCCTGGCCGACTCGCGAGACCGTGATCCGCCTGACCCTGCTGGTCCTGGCGGTCTCGGTGGCCATTGGCGTGTACATCTACGTGCTCGACCGAATCTTCAACACGCTCGTGGACCAGGTGATCTAGATGGCCGATGAAACGACCTCAGTGAACGAGACCCGCAACGAGGCGCGCGAGGCCGCACGCCTCTCCCGCGAGGCGCCGCGCCCGGGCGACATGCCGGATGCGGACCGCACGAAGAAGCAGTGGTACGTGATCCACACCTACTCGGGCTACGAGAACAAGGTCAAGACGAATCTCGAGCACCGCATCGAGTCGATGGGCGTGGAGGACCAGATCTACCAGGTCCTGGTCCCGATGGAAGAAGAGATCGAGATTCGCAACGGCCAGCGCCAGACCGTGAACCGCAAGGTCTTCCCCGGCTACGTGCTGGTGGAGATGGCGATGAGCGACGAGAGCTGGTACGTGGTGCGCAACACGCCGGGCGTGACCAGCTTCGTCGGATCCGGCAACCGGCCGTTGCCGCTGGACGAGAACGAGGTCAAGAAGATCCTCAAGCAGATGGGGGTCGAGACGCCGAAGTTCAAGGTCCAGTACAGCAAGGGCCAGAGCGTGCGCGTCAAGGACGGTCCATTCGCGGAGTTCATCGGCACCGTCGACGAGGTCAACCCGGAGCGCAACAAGGTCAAGGTGCTCGTCAGCATCTTCGGCCGCGAGACGCCGGTCGAGCTCGACTTCCTGCAGATCGAGAAGCTCTAGGACCGATACGAACCGATGGCGGCCCGGCTCCAATGTGGGGCGCCGCCGCACCACCAGAGGGAGGGGCGAATCGGCCCCGCTTGAACCTCGAGAGGAGTTCAGATGGCAAAGAAGATCAGGGCGATGCTCAAGGTGCAGGCGCCGGCCGGCGCCGCCACCGCCGCCCCACCGGTCGGGCCGGCCCTCGGCCAGCACGGCATCAACATCATGGAGTTCATCAAGGCCTTCAACGAGCGGACCGCCGACCTGCGCGGCTACGTCGTCCCGGCCGAGATCACGGTCTTCGAGGACCGCAGCTTCACCTTCGTCACGAAGGCACCGTTGGCCGCCGCGCTCCTCAAGCGGGCTGCCGGCGTCGAGGCGGGCAGCTCGATCCCGAACAAGGAGAAGGTCGGTCGCGTCACGCGAGCCCAGGTTCGCGAGATCGCCGAGATGAAGATGCCCGACCTCAACGCGAACGATGTCGAGCACGCAATGAAGATCATCGAGGGCACCGCCCGCTCGATGGGCATCGAGGTGGCCTGACATGCCGAGACACGGAAAGAAGTACGCCGAGGCCGCCAGGCTGGTCGAGCCGGAGCGCCGATACGACATCGGCGAGGCCTGCGAGCTGCTGCCGAAGCTGTCGATCAGCGCCTTCGACGGGACCGTCGAGCTCCATCTCCGCCTCGGGGTCGACCCGCGCCACGCGGACCAGCTCGTTCGCGGCACGGTGGTCCTGCCGCACGGCACGGGGCGCACCGTCCGGGTGATCGTCTTCGCACAGGGCGAGAAGGCCCAGGAGGCGCTGCGCGCCGGTGCCGATGACGTCGGTGGCGACGACCTCGTCAAGAAGATCGACGACGGCTGGTTCGAGTTCGACGTGGCGATCGCCACGCCGGACATGATGGGCGTCGTCGGCCGCCTCGGAAAGAAGCTCGGGCCGCGCGGCCTGATGCCGAATCCGAAGTCGGGCACCGTCACGTTCGACATCGAGCGCGCCGTCGGCGAGATCAAGTCCGGACGCGTCGAGTACAAGGTTGACCGTGCCGGGATCGTGCACGTGCCGGTCGGCAAGGCGAGCTTTGCGCCCGCTCAGCTGGCCGCCAACGTCGCGGCGCTCGTCGACGCGGTGCAGCGCGCGAAGCCATCGGGCGCCAAGGGCACCTACATGCGAACCCTCACGCTGGCCCCCACCATGGGACCCGGCGTGCGGATCGACATCCCCTCGGCACTCGCCGCAGCGAGCGCCTGAGAGACGAATCCGGGCGCATCGGCTAGGATGCGCTCTCAACCGAAGAAGCCGTAGACCGCGATGTGTACCGGGTGAGAGCCCCGGACCAATCGGCGGCGCAGGGACGCCGCGGCACGCGCAGGCACGAAGACGAACTTGCTGATCGACGGCGGTTCTCGTGTCGCGCGTGCACGGGACCGCCGTTTTGCATGCCAGGGAGGAGACCAGGAACCACCGATGCCGACCGACACGAAACGCCAGGCCGTCACGGACCTCGCGGAGCTGCTCCGCAACAGCTCGGCCATCGCCGTGGCCGATTACCGTGGCCTGAAGGTCTCGGACATGCAGGCCGTGCGAAGGACGCTGCGCGAGAGCGGCGTGCGAGCTCCACATCGCCAAGAACCGGCTGCTGAAGATCGCCGCCGACGAGGCGGACCGCACCGACCTCAAGCCGATGCTCAGCGGTCCGACCGCGCTGGCAACCATCGCCGGCGACGAGGCGGCCATGGCGAAGGCGCTGGCAGATGCCTTCCGACCCTATTCCCGCGTCGGCGTCTCGCTGCGCGGCGGGATGCTCGGCAGCACGGCCATCGACGCGTCGCAGCTGGCGCGCCTGGCGACGCTGCCGTCACGCGAGGTGCTGCTCGGCAAGATCGCCGGCGGTATGGCCGGACCGATCGCCGGCATGGCCGGCGTGCTCGGCGCGAACCTCCGCAACCTGGTCGGTGTGCTGAGCGCGGTGGCCGACAAGAAGCGACAGACAGAGACCGCGGCCTGACGGCCGCCTCGACCAAAGAACAGGAGAACCGATACCGATGGCGACCAAGACCCTGGACAAGGACCAGATCCTCGAGGCGATCGACACGATGACCGTCCTCGAGCTGAGTGAGCTGGTCAAGGCGTTCGAGGAGCGGTATGGCGTGACCGCCGCCGCCCCGGTGGCTGCTGCTGCCGGCGCGCCCGCGGGTGGCGATGGCGCCGCCCCGGCCGCGGCCGAGGAGCAGACCGAGTTCGAGGCCCTCCTCACCGAGGTTGGCGCGAACAAGATCCTCGTGATCAAGGCCGTGCGCGAGCTCACGGGCCTCGGCCTCAAGGAGGCGAAGGACCTCGTCGACGCCGCCCCCAAGGCGGTGAAGGAGGGCGTCACCAAGGAGGAGGCCGAAGCGGCAAAGGAGAAGCTGGCCGAGGCCGGCGCGACCGTCGAGGTCAAGTAATCGACAGGCCTCCGCCACGCCCCACGAACGCCGGCCCCGATGGGCCGGCGTTCTTGCTTCCCGCCACCGTTCCCGTCTGCTACATTTGAGCATCTGCCCAGCCGTGAGCAACTGCTCACCCAGCATCGGAGACCGAGTTGCCCGAAGAGCTCGCGTGGGATGAGCACGAGCTGCTGGCCCGGATCGCTCATCGCTCGTACATGGACGGCCGCACCCAGGGCCAGATCGCGGAGGAGTTCCGGCTCTCCCGCCCGAAGGTGCAGCGCCTGCTGGAGCGGGCGCGCTCCTCGGGCGTCGTCGATATCCATATCGAGGGTCCGCTCGGACTCGACCTCGACCTCGAGGCGCGCCTCGTTCGAGCGTTCGGCCTGACCGATGCGATCGTCAGCCCCCGGCGCCCTGATCCCGAATCCCAGCGCGATGGGGTCGCTCGGAGCGCGGCCGGCTACCTCGAGCGGCGGCTGAGCGACGGCGCCGTGGTGGCGGTCAGCCACGGCCGCGACACCGGTGCGATTCCGCGGTTCTTTCGGCCGAGCGCAACCATCGCCTGCACGTTCGCGAGCGCGATGGGCGGATCGGCCCTGGTCGACACGCCGACCAACCCGAACGAGATCTGCCGGGCCCTCGCGGAGAAGAGCGGCGGCCGCGGCGCGAGCCTCTACGCCCCGGCGTATGTCGAGAGCCCGCACGTCCGTGACGGGCTGCTCGAGCAGGAGGCTGTGGCGCAGGCCCTCGCCCTGGCACGCGCGGCGGATCTGGCCCTCGTCGGCATCGGCGGCACCGATGACGCCTGCACAATGGTGCGCAACGGTTGCCTGTCGCTCGACGAGATCGCTCGCCTGCGCGAGCAGGGAGCGGTCGGCGACGTGCTCGGCAACTACGTGGACGAGCGAGGAACGCTCATCGCGGCTCCCCACAGCCGCCGGCTGGTGGCGCTGTCGGTCGACGACCTGCGGCGCATTCCGACCGTGATGGCAGTCGTGAGCGGGCCCGAGAAGCCGCGGGCGATCCTGGGCGTGCTGCGGGCGGGGATCGTTGACGTACTCATCGTGGACGAGGACAACGCGCGCGCGGTCCTCGATCTCGGAGTGGTCCACGGAGGAGGTGCGTAGTGCCCGTCGTTCCAACGCGGGAGATCATCCAGCGGGCGTTCGCGGACCGCTACGGCGTGGCGGCCATCAACGTGGTGAACGACCTGACGATGGAGGCCGTCCTGGCGGCGGCCGAGGAGCTCCGCTCGCCGCTGATCGTGCAGACGTCGGTGAAGACGGTGGAGGCGGCGGGCGCCGACGTGCTGTTCGCCATGTGGTCGGCCATGACCGAGCGCATCACCGTGCCCGTCGCGCTCCATCTCGACCACTGCCCGGATCGGGCGGTGATCAGCATGTGCCTCGCGAAGGGCTGGAACTCGGTCCTCTTCGACGGGTCGAAGCTGAGCGTCGAGGAGAACGCCCGCGAGAGCATCGAAGTCGTCGAGGAGGCGAAGCGCTACGGCGCGCTCGTGGAGGGCGAGATCGAGGGATTCAAGCGGGTCGAGGACGTTGGCGACGAGGAGGATCCGACCGGCGAGCAGACGCTCGAGACTGCGATCGACTTCATCACCTCGACCGGCGTCGACGTCTTCGCGCCGGCCATCGGCAATGCGCACGGGATGTACCGCACGGCGCCGCAGCTCGACAGCCAGCGGGTGACCGATATCGTCGAGGCCACCGGGATTCCCGTCGCGCTGCACGGCGGCACGGGCATGACGCCGGAGCAGTTCAGCGACCTCATCGGGCGCGGCTGCGCCAAGGTCAACATCTCGACCGCGCTCAAGATCCGGTTCATGCAGTCGGGCTACGACTACATGACCGAGCACGCCGGCCACTACGACCCACCGTCACTGTTCGTCCGGCAGCGGGAGGCGGTCATGGAGATGGCGCGCGAGCACATTCGGCTGTTCGGGAGCGACGGGACGGCGTGGTGAGCGCCATCGTGTTCGACTGCGACGGCGTCCTCGCCGATACGGAGCGCGACGGCCACCGCCCGGCCTTCAACCAGACCTTTCGGGAGTTCGGGCTGCCGATCGAGTGGTCCGAGGAGCGGTACGGAGAGAAGCTGCAGATCGCCGGAGGCAAGGAGCGCATGGCCAGCGAGCTGACGCCCGACTTCGTCCGCGCCAACGGGCTCCCCACCGACCCCGACGGACAGGCGGAGGAGCTCGCGTCGTGGCACCGTCGCAAGACGGAGATCTACACCGAGCTGGTGGCATCGGGCGCGCTGCCGGCCCGGCCGGGGATCCGGAGGATCATTGGCGAGGCCCAGGACGCAGGCTGGCGGCTGGCCGTCGCGTCGACCTCGGCGGAGCCCTCGGTCCGCGCGATCCTCGAGCAGGCCGCCGGTCCCGAGCGTGCCGACCGGTTCGACCTGCTCCTGGCCGGCGACGTCGTGGCCAGCAAGAAGCCCGCGCCCGACATCTACCTGCTCGCCCTCGAACGGCTGGGGCTGTCCGCGTCAGAGATCCTCGTCATCGAGGACTCGCGGAACGGGCTCCTCGCCGCGTCCGGTGCGGGCCTGCGATGCGTGATGACTGTCAACGGCTATACGGAGGACGAAGACGACAGCGAAGCGATTCTGGTGGTCACGTCGCTCGGCGACCCCGGCGGCGAGCGGACGCGGGTGATCGCGAACCGCGGCGCCGCGCAGCCGGGCGACTACATCACCCTGGCGGATCTGGCGCGATGCCTCGCATCGTGACCCCGAGGAGGTTCGAATGGAACAGCCTGCGCTCGGCGACGTCGACCTCGTCATCACGACGATGGCGACGACGATCGTCGACAACGCGGACCACTTCGCACAGCTCGACGCGGTGGCCGGAGACGGCGACTTCGGCTACTCGCTCCGGAACGGGTTCGAGGTGGTCCAGAGCGACTACGACACGTTCGACCGGACGAGCGTGGGCTCGCTGCTCAAGAAGATCGGGTTCGTGATCGCGAGCAAGGTCGGCGGCGTGAGCGGGCCGATCTGGGGGACCGCATTCATGCGGGCGGGGGCCGAGGCGGGGGACCGGGCGACGCTGACGCCGGACGAGCTCATCGCCGTCCTGCGGGCCGCGATCGGCGGGATCATGCAGCGCGGTGAGGCGTCGCTGGGCGACAAGACCCTGCTCGACGCGCTGGTGCCGGCCGTGGACAGCCTCGAGGAGAGCTTCCGGAGCCCGATCGACGACGGCGGCGTCGCCGCCGTCCAGCGTGCAGCCGACGTGGCGACGAAGGCCGCGGAGGACACGATGGGGATGCTCGCAATGCGCGGACGCGCCGCGTACACCGGAGAGCGCAGCCGGGCTTCGGTCGACGCTGGTGCGACCGCAGTCGGCGAGATTCTCCAGGCGATCAGCGCCGCTTGGCGCGACAGTCATCGACAGGAGGCCCAGGCGTGAAGAAGTTCGTCAACGACCCCCGTCAGTTCGTACCCGAGATGCTGACCGGTATCCAGCTCGCGAGCGGTGGCGCCCTCAAGTACGAGCCGAAGTACAACCTCATCTATCGGGCCGACATGCCGAAGGACGACAAAGTCTCGATCATCCAGGGATCGGGTTCCGGCCATGAGCCGGCGCACACGATGATCGTCGGACCCGGCATGCTCGATGGTGCGTGCCCGGGCGATGTCTTCGCGGGCCCGCCGGTCGAGTTCGTGTACGAGACCTCGAAGCTGCTCAATTCTCCGAAGGGGATCCTCCACATCGTCAACAACTACACCGGCGACCGGACGGCGTGGGAGATGGGCAAGGAGATGTGCGAGGCCGACGGCATGAAGATCGGCACGCTCCTCGTCAACGACGACGTCGCGGTGAAGGACTCGACCTGGACCGTCGGCCGTCGCGGCGTCGCCGGCAACTTCTTCGTCATCAAGGCCGTGGGAGCCGCCTCGGAGAGTGGGGCCGAGCTCGACGAGCTCGTTCGCATCGGCGAGAACGTCATCGCCAACGTGCGCACCATGGGCATCGCGCTCAGCTCGTGCACCCCGCCCGTGCGTGGCACACCGCTGTTCGAGATCGGCGACGACGAGATGGAGGTCGGGATCGGCATCCATGGCGAGCCCGGACGGCAACGCACGAAGCTCGTGTCGGCCAACGAGATCGTCGACATCCTGCTCGATGCGATCGTGCCGGACCTTCCGTTCTCGTCGGGCGACGAGGTGGCGCTCATGGTGAACGGCCTGGGCGGCACGCCGATCAGCGAGCTCTACCTCCTCTACGGCATCGCCCACGCCAAGCTCGAGGAGAAGGGGATCTCCGTGTTCCGCAGCTACGTGAACGAGTACTGCACCTCGCTGGAGATGGCGGGCGCATCGGTCACGCTGCTGAAGGTCGACGAGGAGCTCAAGAAGCTGCTGCTCGCGCCGGCCGAGATCTCGAACCGGGTCTTCTAGCGCCGACGGGGACGAGCCGGTCCCTCGAGGGCTGGCTCGTCCTATCGCGGCAGGCGCAGCGCGAAGGTCGACCCTTCGCCGAGGCGGCTGCGGACATCGATCGTGCCACCCAGCTGCTGCACCACGGCTCGCGAGCCGGCCAGGCCCAGCCCGGTCCCGCGCAGCTCGCGCGTGTTCGAACCGCGATGGAACTTCTCGAACAGCAGTGGCAGTTCGTCCTCCGGGATCCCGACCCCGTGGTCGGTCACCTCAGCCACGGCCCAGCCGTCCTCGGATCTGACCACGACCTCGATCCTGCCCCCATCCGGGCTGTACTTCAGCGCGTTGTCAATGAGGTTGCGCAGCACCCGCTCGATACGGGTCGCGTCCCAGTTGCCGACGACGCCCTCCTCGAGCTGGGTGTGGATCTCGTACTCCGCGCTGAGGCGCCGGTACTCGTCCGCCGTGCCGTCCGCCACGGCCGCCAGGTCGACCGGCTCCCGGTTCAGCGGCAGCTGCTGGCCGCTGCGCAGGATGCTGATGTCCATCAGCTCGCCCACCAGCCCGGTGAGCTTGTGCGTCGTCCGCTCGGCGGCGTCCAGGTTCTGGACCGCCTCGGGGTGCGCCGCTTCCTGACCGACAAGGCGGCGGCGGGCCAGCTGGAGGTTCGCAAGGATCACCGCCAGTGGCGTCCGCATGTCGTGCGACGCCATGGCGAGGAAGTCGTCCCGCATCCGAATGGCCTCGTTCGCCTCGTGCAGCAGTCGGGCATTGTCGACCGCGGTCGCCGCTCGTCCGGCGAGCTCTTCGATCAGCGGCAGGTCCGCATCGGTGAAGCGGTGCAGGGCGGATGAGCCGACCAGGGTCAGTGCACCGAACACCTCGCCGCGGGCGCGGAGCGGCACGATGACGGCGGACTCGATGCCGGCCTCCTTGAGCAGCCGGAAATGCTCGTCGTCACGCGCTGCCGCACGCATCACCTCCTCGGACACCTCGGTGATGACGGTCGGGTTGCCCGTCCGCATGACGTCATGCACGCCGCCGGGAGCGTTCGGGTCGGTCGGGTAGCGGCGCTGGATCTCCTCCGCGAGCCCGAGCTTCGCCGAATCCGAGTGGGCAACCGCGACGCGCGTCACGGGCTGGTTCGGTTCGATGACGTCGACGACGCACCAGTCGGCGATGGTGCCGACCAACAGATCGGCCAGCTCCTGGAGCGCCTGCTGATAGTCGACCGATCGGCCGAGCACCGCCCCGGCGTCGGCGAGCAGACGCAGCTGCTGCTCACTGCGCTTCAGCTGGCTGACGTCCTGGAAGGTGTTGATCACGAGCCGGACTGCGCCCGCCTCGTCGAGGATCGGCATTGCCTGCGCGAGGGACCAATGGTCGTCGCCGGTCGCGACGTCGCGGAAGCGGACGACGCTCGGCGGACCCGACTGTCCGGCGAGCGCGCGCCGGCTGGGGAGCTGGTCGAGGGGGAGCGGGCTGTCCTGCCTCGTCGAGCAGATCGAAGTGGCTCATCACCTCCCGGATCGGCGTCGCGAGCAGGGCCTCCGGCGAGTCGAAGCCGAGGGTGCGTGCGGCTGCGAGGTTCGCGAACACCAGCGTTCCGTCGGAGGCCATGGACCGTGATCGCATCGGCGGCGTGCAGGAGCACCATCTCGAGATCGGCCTGGCCGGGGAAGGACTCTGGTGCCTCGGTCATGAGCTTCCTCCGTGGGTCCTCTCGGCATAGATCTGACCGACCACCCGCAGCAGGAGGTCGATGCTGACCGGCTTGTGCAGCCAGGCTCGGGCGCCGATCGCGGCTGCCTCGTCTGCGATCCGATAATGCGCCGCGACCACGACGATGGG
>CAVWZA010000012.1:0-48277 GCA_963759405.1 uncultured Chloroflexia bacterium
TCTGCGCCTCCCGCTCCGACGTGTAGGTGACGTCACCGCCAACCGAGGCGTCGCCCTCGATGATCAGCTCGCCAACCGCGGCCTCGATGCCGCCGTCGATCGTGCCGGTCACTCGCAGCGTCCCCGCGCCGGCGAGGACGTCGCCACCGATCGTGCCACCGACAGTGAGCGTCCCCACCCCGCCGGCCACGTCGCCGCCGACCTCGGCATCGGGATCGATCGTGACCATCCCGCCGAATACGACGACGTCGCGTCCGACGCTGCCGGCGATCCGGACGGTTCCGCCGGACACCCGCACGGCGCCGGTCACCTCGCCGAGCACGTCGACCGATCCACCACCCACGTTCAGCGAGCCGTTCACGGTCCCCGTGACGGTGACCGTTCCTGCGGCGATCGTCGCGTCACCCTCGACCGTGCCACCAATCGACACCGTCCCGGCACCGACATACAGGTCGTCGTCGATCGTTTCTCCCTCGCCAACGGTCACGGTGTTGGAGCCCCGGAAGTCCCCGGCCGCGGCGGGGGCAACGAACGCGAAGAGGCTGAGGATGCCGAGCAGCAAGGATCGGACGAGCGCGACGCGACGCATGGGTCTCTCCTCTGGCGGAGGGCCATCGTCTGCTTCGGCCGTCGCGTCTGTCAAGGTCGCGTCCGGCGCGAGCCGGACGGACCGTCGCTGGCGCCCTACCGATCCAGTCGCGTCACCCAGAACTCGATCGGAGGTGGCGTGCCCTGCGGCCGGAAGCGGGCGTTGACGACGTAGAGGGACGACCCGAAGCGCGCCACGGTCGTCGGCACATCGAGGTTCCCCGTCAGCTGGCCGACGATCGTCCCGCTCGACAGGTCTGGCGCAAGCGCCACGACTGCCACGTTCCCCTGGTTGCGGACCGCGTACAGGGTGTGGCCCTGCAGCAGGATGCCGTCGGCGTTGAGGCTGTCCCCGCCCAGGTCGATTGTGCTCACGTCGAGTGTCGACGCATCGATGCGGTACAGCTCGCCGTCGGTCGAGTTCACGGCAATGAGCGTCTCGCCGTTCGGCGTGGCATCGATGCCGTTGAGCCGGAAGACGTTCGGCTCGGCCGGCGCGACGTCAGTGAGGTCCACCTCGCTGACCGCGCTCGTGCCGAGATCCACACGGTAGATCACGCCGCGGAACGAATCGGTGAACCATGCCGCCTCGTCGGTCACGACGACGTCGTTGACGAAGCTGGCCTCGGCGGTGAAGTGGAAGGTCGCAAGCGCGGCGCCCGAATCGGCATCGAAGACGTAGCCGGACCCGGCCGGGCCACCGGCGACCCACAGGCGGTTGTCTGCATCGACCTTCATTCCGACGAACGGGCCGCCCTCGGTGACGAGCGGCTCGGTTTCGCCCGTTCGGTAGTCGCCGCGAACGATGCCGGCGCCCGCAAGCGAGCCGGCGTAGAAGGTGTGGCCTTGGCCGGTGGCGATGCCCTCCGGCATGAATCCGTCCGGTAGGTCCAGCTGATCGGGAAAGACAGCAGCGGAAGCCGATCCAGCCACCACGGCGGACAGGACGAGTGCGAGCGTTGGGAGCGCGAATCTACGCATGGGGCCCTCTGTTTCATGATGAGCTCGGGCCATCAGTCCATACGGCAGCAGATACTGCGCCAGGCGAATGGAGGGGGCGACGTGGACCGCCGACCACGGCCGGGACCGTGACCGGCGGTGCAGGGCACGCTCTCCGCGCCGCCCCCTCACTGCCCCCCATCATGAACGTCGCCGATTACCAGCCGCTTACTGAAGTCTTACCACCCGGTATCCTCCTGGCGACCGATGAAGCTCCACCTCGTCGACGCAACGTTCGAGCTCTTCCGCGCCTACTACTCGCGGCCACCGCGCCGAGCCCCCGACGGGCGGCCGGTGAACGCCGTGCAGGGCCTCATCGACTCGATGCTCTCGCTCCTCCGCGAGCCCGACGTGACCCATATCGGGGCGGCGACCGACTACGTCATCGAGTCGTGGCGCAACGACCTGTATCCGGGCTACAAGTCGAGCGCCGGCATGGATCCCGACCTTCTCGCGCAGTTCCGCGACGCCGAGCGAGCGCTCTCCGCACTCGGCATGCCGGTATGGGCGATGGTCGAGGACGAGGCCGATGACGCGATCGCCGCCGCTGTCGAGCGCTTCGGCGCCGGCCCGAAGATCGAGCAGGTCATCATCTGCTCGGTCGACAAGGACCTCGGGCAGCTCGTCGACGGGACCCGCGTCGTCCTCCGCGACCGGATGCGTCGCATCACCTACGACGAGGCCGGGATCATCGGGAAGTTCGGAATCGAACCGGCGAGCATCCCGGACTACCTCGCGCTGGTCGGCGACAGCAGCGATGGCTTCCCGGGCCTGCCCGGCTGGGGGGCAAAGAGCGCGGCCGCCGTGCTTGCGCGCTGGAAGCACCTGGATGCGATCCCGGCCTCAGCGCTCGACTGGGAGGTCCCGCTGCGGAACGCATCACGGCTGGCCGCCACGCTCGAGCAGGAGCGGGCGAGCGCGATCCTCTTCCGGCGCCTCGCGACCCTCAATCGCGACGCGGACATCGCCGTGACCGACAGCCTGGACGACCTCGCCTGGCATGGCGTGCCGCGCGCGCAGTTCGTAGCCCTCTGCGAGGAGCTCGGCTTCGACACCGTGCGCGAACGGGTGCATCGCTGGGCCGATTGAGCGCGAAACTCGTCGCTGAGCGGCCCGGGAACGGAGCTGATTAGTACTTTTGGTGGGGTGCGGTGTAGTTAGTGCCTCGATAGGGTGCTGACCCCATGCACCGATCCCCCCGCGTGGCGACCGCGCTCGCCGCGATCGCCCTTGCCGCTCTCCTTGCCCCCGTCGCAACGCCGCCGCCGATCTCCGCGGCAGGCGAGTGCGGCACCTATCGGTCCGAGACGGTCCCGCCGTCGACCATTCGCGTCTACCGCACGGCCAGCGGTGCCGTCGACACGGTCGACTTCCGGACGTACCTGAAGAACGTCCTCTCGCGCGAGTGGATCAGCTCGTGGACCACGGAGTCGCTCCGTTCCGGTGCCCTGGCCGTGAAGAACTACGCCTGGTACCAGGTCATCCACTGGCGCGGGTACCAGAACGCCGGCGGCACGTGCTTCGACGTCTTCGACTCGACCCGCGATCAGCACTACGACCCCAGCCGACCGACGTATGCGGCCATGGCGGCCGCGGTGGACGCGACCTGGGGGACGTTGGCACACAAGGGCGGACGCATCTTCCCGACGTATTACAACGCCGGCCAGCCAAACGAGGCGTGCGGCGCAGGCGCCAACGGCTGGCAGATGTTCCAGTGGGGCACCCAGGCATGCGGCCTCGCGGGCAAGAGCGCCGCCCAGATCATGGCGATCTACTACCCGGGCGTCGCGGTCAGCGCGGCCCCGCCGCCAGCCCCGCCACCGGCCACGCCGGCTCCGACCCCCGCGCCGACCCCAACGCCCGCCCCGAGCCCGACGCCGGCGCCCACCAACCCATCGAGCGCCGCGCCCACGCCGGTCCCCGCCCCGATCCCGACGCCACCACCAGCCACGCCGGTCCCGACCCCGGCTCCGGCGCCCATCGTGATGCCGGGCGGTGGTCAGGTCGGCCTCTCCGCGCCACCACCGCCACCGCCTCCCGATCCCGAGCCGATCGTCGTCGCCGCCGGCCCCGCGAGCATCGAGGTGACGGCCGCCGGCGCGCCACCACCCGTGGTCGCCGCAACCGTTGACATCGCATTGATGGGTGACCACGCGGTCGTCAGGTTCGAGCGGAACGTGGATGCATCGGCCCGTCGGTCGCAGCCGGCGGCTCCGGCAACGATGCGCGCCACGCTGCGGCTCCTCGTCATGCGCTACCTGGTCGAGCGTGCGCTGACGATCCTCCCGACCGCCATCGGCTTCGGAAGCTAGCCCTCCGAGGACCGATCCAGGAGGCGCGCGGTGATGAGCTCCGCTGCCGCCACGTCCTGGATGGCCAGGCCGACCGACTTGAAGACCGTGATGGCGCTCGGGTCGCGCGCGGCGGCCCACGAGCGGTCGACGCTGCCGATCTCCACGAGATCCTCGGTGCCGACGAATCCGCGCTCGATCCCGGCAACCACGTCGCCGGCCTCTGCCAGCGCGGCCTCGCGCGCGTCGACGGCGACCACGGAGGCGATGCCGAACAGCTCGGGCGGAAGCTCGATCATGCCGAGATTGAACGCGCCGATCCCGTTCACGTGCGTCCCCGGTCGAAGCCACGCGGCCTCGAAGACCGGCTCGCGCGAGGTGGTCGCGCAGCACACGATGTCCGCCTCGCGCACGGCCGACTCGGGATCAGCCGCGGCGGCGACCTCCACGCCGGTGGCATCCGCCATCCGCGGCCGCGAAGGCTTCGCGGCGCTCGGCGTCGCGCGCGTACACGAGCACCCGACGGATCGGCCGGGCGGCAAGCACCGCCCGGATCTGCCACTCGGCCTGGCCGCCCGCGCCGATGACGGTCAGCGTCTCGGCGTCGGTGCGCGCCAGCAGCCGGCTGCCGACCCCGGATGCGGCACCGGTGCGCATGGCGGTCACCGCCGCTCCGTCGAGCAGCGCCAGCGGTCGCCCGGTGGCGGCGTCGAACCACACGACGAGGGCCTGGATGGTCGGCAGGCCGCGCTCCGCGTTGCGCGGCATGACCGTGACGAGCTTCACGCTGGCCCCGGCGCCACCCTCACGCACACCGGGCATGAGGAGGAGCGCACCATCCGACAGCTCGACGTGCGAGCGCAGCGGCGAGCGATCGCGGCCGGCGGCGACGTCCCGGTACGCTGCCTCGACCGCGTCGAGCAGCTCGGTCATCGGCACGGCTCCGCGGATCCGGTCGCCGTCGAGGAAGGGAAGGGCGTGGGCGGTCGTCATCGGTGCTGGCGCTAGAGTCTACTTGGAGCGCTGCCCGGCACACCGCTTGCGAGAAGCGCCGCCTAAGGAGGATCCATGATCGACAACGTTCGCGACGAGGTCACACGCCGAACAGACACCGCGCGCAGCGAGCTGGGCGCACTGATGTCGCTGCTCCGCATGGCCGCGTTCGGTGCCGTGGCGGGCGCCGTCTACACCGAGATGCGCAAGCCGCCTGCTGAACGCACCTGGCACGGCAAGCTGCTCGGCTTCGTGCCGTACGACTTCCGTATCCCTTCCCTGGAGCAGCTCCGCTCCGCCTACTGGAACCCGCGCTCGCCGAAGGTCTTCACTGATCGCCCGCTCGGGGTCGGTTGGGCGATCAACATCCCGACGCTGCTTCGGCGGCTGGGCGTTCACCGCGGGTTCACGAAGGGGCGGTAGGCGTCGGCCGGGGGCCGAACATCGTCGGAGGCGCCACCTGCGCTAGCATCGGGACCGATGAACTGGTTCCCGATTCTCCTCGTCACGCACATCATCCTTGCCGTGGCGCTCCTCCTGCCGACCGTGCTGCTGCCGTTCGTGCTGCGGCGCGGCGACGGGCGGCCGGGGACCGTGACCCGAATCCTGATGGCGATGCAGGGCACCGGCACCCTGATCATCGCGGCCGGGCTGGCGATCACGGGGTCGGCAATGCTCTGGATCCTCGGTCCGGAGCTGCTCGCCCAGCCCTGGCTGCTGGTCGCGCTCGCGCTCTACGCGATCAACCTGGTGGTTGCCGCGTTCATTGGGCGGCCGAACCTGCGGCGGCTGATCGGGCTCGGCTCCAGCTCGGCCGACGACGCGACATGGCGGAGCCGTGTGCGTCGCCAGCGATACATCGCGTACGGCATGGCCGGCGTCATCGGCGTCATCGGGTTCCTGATGAGCACGAAGCCCGACCTGTGGTGATCCGCTAGAAGCGCGGAATCGGCAGCGGACGGCCCGCCAGGAAGAAGATGGCCGCCACCATGAGGAACATCGTGATCGCGAAGAAGAGCAACCACTTCAGGACTTCCATGCTCGGACTCCGATACGGTTGGTGAACCGGCAGCAGACTCCCCATCGGTCGAGCGATTCTATCGGTCCCGTCCAGCCCTCCGCGCCGATTCGAGTCCCGCTTTAGAATCCGCAGCGTGACCCTCCGCCTTCACGACGCCCGCCGGGGCGGTCTGCATCCCTTCGCGCCGATCGCCGGCCGCGACCGCGTCGGGCTCTACGTCTGTGGCGTGACCCCGTACGACACGGGCCACCTGGGCCACGCATTCACCTACGTCAGCTTCGACGTGCTGCATCGGTATCTCGAGTACCTCGGCCATGACGTCGTCTACGTCCAGAACCTGACCGATGTCGACGACGACATGCTGCGCAAGGCCCGGGAGACCGGTGAGGACTATCTCGCGCTCGGCAACCGCAACGTCACCACCTTCCTGACCGAGATGGCGGCGCTGAACTGGCTGCCACCCGACCATCTCCCGCGCGCGACGCAGCACGTGCCGCAGATGCTCGACCTGATCGCGAAGCTGGTGGCGAACGGGCTCGCGTACGCGGCCGAGGGCAACGTCTACTTCAGCGTCGCCGCCGATCCGTCCTACGGACAGCTCTCGAAGCTCACCCCCGACGAGATGCTGCCGGTCGCCAACGAACGCGGCAACGTCCCCGACATGCCGGGCAAGCGCGACCCGCTCGACTTCGTGCTGTGGCAGCGCTCCCTTGCCGACGAGCCGGCCTGGGAGTCGCCGTACGGTCCCGGCCGGCCGGGATGGCACATCGAGTGCTCGGCGATGTCGATGGCCTACCTCGGCAGCCGCTTCGAGATCCACGGCGGCGGCGCGGACCTGATCTTCCCGCATCACGAGTCGGAGCTGGCGCAGTCGGAGGGTGCCACCGGCGACCGGCCATTCGTCGAGTGGTGGACGCACGCCGGCATGCTGTACTTCGACGACGAGAAGATGAGCAAGTCGCTTGGCAACCTGGTGCTGGTGCGGGACCTCCTGCGCAGCTACTCCGGGGACGCGATCCGCCACTTCCTCGTCTCGCGCCACTACCGCTCGGAGGTCCACTTCAGCGCGGACGATCTCGGCGCCTCGGCAGATGCCGCTGCCCTCCTGCGCGCGGCCTCCCTGCACGCCGAGGAGCTCTCCCCCGCCGATCCGGCGCGGGCTGACGCCGGAGGCCTCGCGCGGGTCGTGGCCGACCACCGCGCGAGATTCCTGGCCGCCATGAACGACGACCTCGACACGCCGGCTGCCCTCCCCGAGCTCGAGGCGCTCGCCAGGCTCGCGCTCAGCGCGGGCGACCGCGACGTCGCCGCACAGGCCGGCTGGATGGTCCGCGAGCTCGGAGCCCGCATTCTCGGGCTGCGCCTGGCGGCTGCGCCCGTGGCGGCGGGCAGCACGACGGCGGCATGACCGGGGACCCGGACGACGACCTTGTCCCGATCAGCGTCCGCCTCGGCGAGGTCGTTCCCCCGGAGGACCCGGAGGATTGGACGCGTCCACTGACCTGGGTTGCGGCCTTCGGCATGCTGGCGGGGCCGCTCATCGCGCTGGCCTGGTTCGTCATCGCGCCACCGAGCGCGGCGAACGCTGCCCTGCCGGCCACCTATCTCGTCGCCATCGCGCTCGCGGCTGGAGCGGCGGCCACCGGCGCTACGCAGGTCGGTGCGGCCAGGGCCGCGACCGCAACACTTGGTGCCGGCCTGTTCGCCGCGCTGGTGGTCATCATCCTCGGCGTGGTGATGGCCGGGGAGCGCCAGGTGGGCGTCGCATCGCCGAGCCTTGCCCATGCCTTCGTGGCATCGGTGGCAGGGCTGTCCGGGGCGGCGTTCGCTGCCGTCGTTGCGGCCGTCGTGGCGCGGGTGCGCTCGCGCCTGGTGCGGTTCCTGCCGGCCCTGGGGGCCGGAGCCGCCACGGCATTCACGGTCGTCGGCCGGCTGCTTCCCGGCTGACGCTCAGGCGTTCGGCGTCGGGTCCGGGTCCTCGACGAGGAGGCAGGCCGCCTGGTGTTGCGGCCCGACGTCGAACAGCGGCGGATCGACCACCGGACATCGGTCGAACGCGAACGGGCAGCGTGGGTGGAAGCGACATCCGGACGGGATCCGCGACGGATCGGGGGTCTCGCCGCGCAGGATGACCGGCTTCCGCCGCATCTCCGGATCCGGTACCGGCACCACGGAGAGGAGCGCCTGCGCGTACGGATGGCGCGGATTGGCGAGCACGTCACGGGTCGGACCGTGCTCCACGATCCGCCCGAGGTACATCACGGCGATCCGATCCGCGTACGCGGCGACCGTGGACAGGTCGTGGGTGATCATGACGATGCCGATCCCCTCCTTCCGCGCGAGTCCGGAGAGCAGGTTGAGGATCTCGGCACGGATGCTGACGTCGAGCATGCTGACCGGCTCGTCCGCAACCAGCAGTGAGGGCTCGAGCGCCAGGGCCGCGGCGACGACGACGCGCTGGCGCTGCCCGCCGGACAGCTCGAAGGGATACCGATGCAGGTAGGCATCGACGGGGCCCAGCCCTGCCTGCGTCATCGCGCGGGTCACCCGCGTGCGAAGCTCGTCGGGCGATTGCGCGACGCGGTGCACGCGCAGTGGTTCGGCCACGATCTCCCCCACCGTCATCCGCGGGTTCAGCGACTCGTAGGGGTCCTGGAAGACCATCTGGACCCGCCGCCGCAGGCGCCGCAGGCCCTTGCCGGAGAGGCTGCCGACCTCCTCGCCGTCGAGCACCACGCGGCCGCCGCTCGGCGTCAGGAGGCCCATGAGCAGGTTGCCGGTCGTCGTCTTCCCGCATCCCGACTCGCCGACGAGCGCGAGCACCTCGCCGGCGCGGAGCTCGAACGAGATCCCATCCACGGCGCGCACGGCCGGTGCCGGCCGGCGACGAAGCCAGTCGCCGAACGAGGTGGGGGCGGGAAACTCCATTGCGAGATCCTCCACGCGGAGGAGCGCATCGGTCATGACCGTGGCTCCGCCGGGTCGAGGAGGAAGCAGGCCGCGCGACCGCCCTCGGTCGCGTAGTCGGGCGGCCGCTCGAGCGGACATCGCTCGAACGCGTGCGGGCAGCGCGGCTGGAACCGGCAGCCGGGCGGCATGGCGTCCAGCCGCGGGGGCGCCCCGGGGATGCCCCGCAGCGGACGATCCGGGTGCGCGAGGTCCGGGAAGGACTGGAGCAGCTGCTGCGTGTAGGGATGCTGCGGCGAGCGGAAGAGGCGGGCGGCTTCGTTCTCCTCGGCCACGCCGCCGCCGTACATGACCACGATCCGATCACACACCTGCGCCACGACGCCGAGGTCGTGGGTGACGAGGATGATGGCCATTCCGAAGTCGCGGGCGATGCCTTTGAGCAGCTCGAGGATCTGCGCCTGGATCATCACGTCGAGTGCGGTCGTCGGCTCGTCGGCGACGATGACGTCGGGGTCGCACGCGAGCGCCAGCGCGATCATCGCGCGCTGCCGCATCCCGCCTGAGTACGTGTGGGGATACTCCTTCGCTCGACGCCTGCCGATCCCGACCCGCTCGAGGAGCTCCTCGGCGCGCCGCGCACCCTCGGATTTGCTGGTGCCCGGTGCGTGCAGGCGGACCGCCTCCGAGATCTGGTCGCCCACCGTCCGCACCGGATTCAGCGCGTTCATCGCACCCTGGAAGACGAGCGACAGCCGCGTCCAGCGGAATGCGCGCAGGGCCGTGCCGTCCAGGCCCAGCAGGTCCTCGCCGTCGAACCACACGCTCCCCGAGACGATGCGGCCGCCGGGCGGCAGCAGACGCATGATGCCGAGCACCGTCGTCGTCTTGCCACAGCCCGACTCGCCCACCAGGCCGAGCGTCTCGCCGCGGTGGAGATCGAAGCTGACGCCGTCGACCGCTCGCAGCGGACCTCCGGGCGCGTCGAACTCGACCGAAAGGTCCCGGACCCGCAGGATCGGCGCGGTCTCGTCCGCCGCGCGCGCCGTGTCGACCAACGGCACCACGCGGTCGCGGGCCACGTCGGTCCCGGCCGCCTCGAGGTGGTGTCGCTTCAGGCGAGGATTCAGCGCGTCCTCGAGGGCGGTGCCGATCAGGGTCGTCCCGAGCACGACCCACACGATCGCCAGCCCGGGCGGGATGAGCGCCCACCACGCTCCAGCCGAGACCGCTCCGCGTTCGAAGGCGAAGTTCAGCATCTGGCCCCAGCTGATGACGGTCGGATCGCCGAGCCCCAGGAAGGCCAGCGTCGATTCGGACAGGATCGCCAGGCTGATGACCAGCACCATGTTGGCGAGCATGAGCGGAAGCACGGCCGGCATGATGTGGCGCCGAAGGATGTGGAAGTCCGCGGCGCCGATCGCGCGAGCGCGCATGACGAACTTCCGCTCCCGCACGGTCAGCGTCTGTGAACGGACGAGCCGCGCGGTGGTGGTCCAGCCCAGCACGCCGATCACGAGGATGATGGTGCCCAGCGAAGGACCGATGATCGCGACGAGCACGATCTGCAGCGCCAGGTCCGGGATGACGAGGAAGAAGTCGGTGATCCGCATCAGCAGCGAGCCGAGCCAACCCCCGCGGTAGCCGGCGACGATCCCGGCCGTGCCGCCGATGATCAGCGCGATCGTCGCAGCCGCGAACCCAACCAACAAGCTGACCCGCGCACCGTAGATGAGCGCGGAGAGCACGTCCTTTCCACCGTCGTCGGTTCCGAGCGGGTGCTCCGCCGATGGCGGCTGGTAGATGTCGAGGATGCTCACCCGCACCGGCTCGTACGGGTCGTACGGTGCGAGGAGCGGCGCGAACACGGCCACCAGCAGCGCGATTCCAACCATCGCCATGCCGATGACGCCCATGCGGTGTCGCAGGAACGACCGCCAGGCACGGCGCGGCGTCGTGGCGGTGGTCGGCGCGGTGACTTCGAGCAGCGCAGTCATCGGCTCAGTCCTCGCTCACGCGTGGATCGAGCACTCCGTAGACGAGCTCGGCAATGAGATTGGCGACGACGACGGAGAGGGCGATGACCAGGAACGCGCCCTGCAGCACCGGATAGTCGCGGTCGGCGACGGCCTGGACGGCGAGCGCACCGAGTCCCGGCCAGGAGAAGACCGCCTCCACCTGGATCGCGCCCGACACGGTGAAGCCCAGGTTGAGCGCGATCAGCGTCACCATGGGCAGCATCGCGTTGCGGAGCGCGTGGTGGCGAATGACCCCGTAGTTCGAGAGACCCTTGGCGCGAGCGGTGATGATGTAGTCCTCACCGAAGACGTCGAGCACGCTGCTGCGCATGATCAGCATGTACTCGCCGAGCAGCACCAGGGTCAGCGTCAGGGTCGGCAGCAGGAGGTGACTTCCGATGTCGACCGCCTGCTCGATGAAGGTCTCGAAGTGGGCACCCACCGTGATGCGACCCGAGGTCGGCAGGCCCAGCCAATTGGCACCCGCGACGAGCAGGATGATGCCGAGGAAGAAGGTCGGCAGCGACCACATGAAGAGGCTGAAGGTGAGCGCCGCGACGTCGACGGGACGGCCTCGACGCCACGCCGCGACCAGGCCAAGGATCGATCCGAACAGGATGGCCAGCAACTGTGCCGGTAGCACCAGCCACAGCGTGTTGATGAGTGCCTGCCAGATGAGCTCGGCGACTGACCTGTCCCGGAACGCATAGCTCGTTCCCAGGTCGCCGCGGCTCAGCGCACCGAGGTAGGCCGTGAACTGGGTGTCGAGCGGGTTCCCGCCGTCGAGATCGATCAGGATCGGCTTGTCGGTCCCGAAGCGGACGCGCAGCGCCTGGACGGCCGCCGGGTTGAGTCGAGGATCGTGAAGGCCGGACTTGGCGGGATCACCCGGCAGCACCCGGAACAGCAGGAAGTTGAACGTGAGCACGACCGCGACCGTGACCAGCGCCCAGGCGAACTTGCGCAGGAGGTAACCGCCGCGTCCGCTCATCCGACAGCCCTGCGCGGATGGCGCTCTGACCGCATCACGGGCACGTCGCGCCGAGCGTCACCACGACGCCCGGCGCGCGACTGGCCTATTCCGCCGGTCGGAGGACGCTGAGCGAGGACGGATCCTCGAGGCCCAGCGTCGGGTCATCGGCAATCCAGCCGGTGAACGTGTCCGTTCGCCAGGCCTCGATCTCCTGCGAGTAGTACGGGATGATGTAGGGCACATCATCGATCAGCATCTGCTGCATCTCGTGGATCTGGTCGACGCGCGCATCGTGGTCGAGCTCGATCGCCTGCTGGTCGTAGAGCTCGTCGTACGCCGGATCGCAGTAGCCGGTCTCGCTGAAGCCGGAATCGATCTCGCTGCACAGCGCAACGCCGAGCAGGAAGGCCGGATCCGGATCCGAGCCCCAGCCCCAGAGCATGATGTCGTAGTCGAAGGCCGGGCAGCAGACGCTGGTCAGCGTGTCCGCGTCGAGCCCCTGGATCTGGATCGCCACACCGATCTGCTCCCACATGCCCTGGAGCAGCTCCGCCTCGCGCGGCGCGGTATCGATGTCATCGGCGTAGTTGAATCGGAAGGTCAGATCTCCCGTCTCGCAGTCCTGGTCGGCCAGGCACTCGCGGACGCCGTCTCCGTCGCTGTCCTCGTAGCCCGCGTCGTCGAGGAGGGCATTGGCAGCGTCCACGTCGTACGCGTAGTCCTCCACCTCCGACGCGTAGTAGTCACCGAGGCCGGGCGGAACCATCGAGAGGCCGGGCGCCGCCGTGCCGAGCGTGGCCACGTCGATGATCTGCTGCTTGTCGACGGCGTGCGCCAGGGCCTGCCGCACCGCGATGTCCTTGAGCGCCGGATGGCCGGAGCAGACTCCGTCCTCCGCCGGGCACTGGTCGTCGGCGACGACGTTGAGGATGATGTCGCGCAGGCTGCCGCCGGCTGCGACGTCGGCGAGGTGCACTTCGACGTTCTCGGTGTTCTGGAGCGCGCTCACCGCCGTCGCCGGGAACTCGTTGATCGCGTCGATGTCGCCGGTCGTCAGGGCCGTGATGCGCGCGTCCGCGTTGTCGAACTTCTGGAAGATGACGCCGTCGATGTTGGGCGGGGTCGCCCAGTAGTCCGTGTTCGCTGCAAGCTCGACCGATTCGTTCTGGACCGCCTCCACGAGCTTGAAGGCGTCCGGAACCGATCATCTCCTCGTTCTCGAAGGCCACCGGATCCGCCTCGGCCTCCCAGATGTGCTTCGGCAGCACATAGATGAAGGCCATGTTCGCCTCGAAGTTCCCGAGCGGCTCGAGGGTCGTCAGGGTGACCGTCGTGGCGTCGGTCGCCTCGATCGTCTCGAAGCTGCTCGCGTACGACGGCAGGAACGGGAAGTCCTCGGTGTCCTTGTAGAGCTGAATCGAGAACGCGACGTCCTCGGCGGTGAGCGGTTCGCCGTCGTGGAACGTTGCGCCGTCGACGATCGTCATCGTCCAGGTCAGGCCGTCCTCGCTGGCCGACCATTCGGTCGCCAGCTCCGGCACGTATTCGCCGCTCGAGTTGACCGCGATCGGCGTGTCGAACACGAGCTCATACAGGGTGTACGACTCGGCGAGGAGGCCGTTGCCGGGATTCAGGCTGTCCGGGTAGCCGCCCGTGCCGATGCGCACCGTGCCGCCGGTGGCGGTCCCACCCCCCGACGGCCCGGCAACCTCGGTCTCGCTGGCGCTTGGGTTTTGCTGCACGCCGGTGCAGGCGGAGATGAGCAGGCCAAACGAGGCAAGCATGGCGGGAGTTGAACGAAGGCGTCGCACCGTCCCAGTACCTCCAAGCATCAGCGGCGCGTGGGTGCCCGGGGCGGGACGGCCGCTTCGACCGACCGAGGATGGCACATCCCACGGAATCCGGTCAACGTTTCTGGTCGCCTTGCGGATTCCGCGCAACCGCGCCCGAACGGCTGGGCATACTCCATCGTCATGACCGATGCCACACCCCGCGCCCTGGTGCGCGCCCAGGTCGCCCTCGAATCGTTCCGCCTCAGCCCGAACGGCGAGGCGGTCGTCTACGCGCTGCGGCGCGTCGCGGGCGACGCCTATCAGTCACATCTCTGGACGCGGCCCTACCGAGGAGGCCGCGCGCGGCAGCTGACCCGCGGGCCGGTGCGCGACGGGTCGCCGGCCATCTCGCCGGACGGAGGCAGCGTGGCCTTCGTCCGCTCTCCGGTGGGTAACGACGATGCGGCGGCCCAGGCGTGGATCCTCCCGCTCGACGGGGGCGAGGCATGGCAGCTGACGAGGCTGAAGCATGGCGTCTCCAGCGTCCATTGGAGCCCCGATGGTCTGCGGCTGGCGCTCATCGGCCAGTCGGGCGACCATCGATTCGTGATCGGTCCCGAGGGCCCGAAGGGACGAACGCCGCTCGCTCGGCGACTGACCCGCCTCGACTTCCGCGACGACGAGACCGGCCACGTCGGACGCCGCGCCCACCTCTGGGTGGTGGCGGCGCGCGAGGGCTCGAAGCCGCGCCAGCTGACGAGCGGCGACTTCGACGTCACCAACCCCGCGTGGGCTCCCGACGGTCGCCGAATCGCGTTCAGCGCGGATCGGGGTCCCGACGCCAACATCCATCCGCGCCTCCAGCTGTGGTCGGTGGGGACGGATGCCGCGCGCCCTCGGATCCGCGAGCTGGCGAGCCTGGCCGGCGACGCGGACTGGCCGGCATTCTCGCCCGACGGCCGTCGCCTGGCGTTCATCGGCACCGACGTGGACGACCCGCCGGACGAGGTGTCGCCGGCCGTGTGGGTCATGGATCTGCCCGCGGGGCGGCCGAGGCCGCTCACCGTGGCGCTCGACCGGCCGGCGGGCGACTGGGCATGGTGCGACCTGATGATGGCCGAGGAGGCGCCGGGCCCGGTCTGGCTCGACGACGCCTCGCTCGGCGTCGTGATCGGCGACCGAGGTCGGAACGTTCCCTACCGGGTCGACCTGGACGGCAGCACGGCTCCGCTCACCGACCCCACCAGCCGAATCGCCTGCTCGGGCATCGAGGTCGCCGCCGGTCGCGTCGCCGTCAGCGCAGCCATCGACGGGCGTTCTGGCGAGGTGCATGCCGTGGAGAACGGGTCACTGCGGGCCATCACGCGTGAAGGGTCGGGCTGGCAGCGGCGCTTCCCGACCGTCGAGCTCTCGGAGCTCGAGGTCGACGGCCCGGCCGGCCCCATCCACGCCTGGCTCGCCTCGCCGGCCGGTGCCGGCAAACGCCGCCTGCCCACCGTCCTCCACGTCCATGGCGGCCCGACCGGGTCATGGGGACCGGGTGGCACGCTCGACGCGATGTCGCTGTGCGCGGCAGGCTATCGCGTCCTCATGCCGAACATCCGCGGCTCCACCACCTTCGGCGCGGGCTGGGTGCGCGCGCTCTCGGCCCGATGGGGCACCGTGGATGCCGAGGATGCCCTCGCGTCGGTCGACGCCCTCGTCGAGCGGGGCCTTGCCGACCCGAGGCGTCTGGCGGTGATGGGGCTCTCGTACGGCGGGTTCCTGACCCAATGGCTCATCGGCGTCACGGATCGATTCGCGGCTGCGTCAGCCGAGAATGGCGTGTCCAACCAGGTCAGCACCTGGGCCAACTCCTACTTCGGGGTCCACTACAACCGCCGGGCCGGCCTCGCCGACCCGCTGACCGAGCGTGGGATGCGCGCGCTCTGGCGGTCGTCGCCACTGCGCAACGCCGCGCAGATCAGGACGCCGCTGCTCATGCTCCAGGCGGAGGAGGATCGGATCTGCCCGCCGGCGGACAACGAGCAGCTGTTCACGGCACTCAAGGTGCTCGGCCGGGAGGTCGAGTTCGTGCTCTATCCCGAGGAGCACCATGAGATGAAGAATTCCGGGCGGCCCGACCGAAGGATCGACCGCATGGAGCGGATCCTCGCCTGGTTCGATCGCCACCTGCGGGAGTCGGCAGCCGGGCGCAGTCCTAGCGCGCGGGCGACTTCCGGCTGAGCCGATCCGCCAGCCCGCCCACGGTCAGCGCCAGGCCGAGGGCAAGGATTCCGATCGCGGCGATCAGCCGGAAGGCCTCGCCGCCGAATGCGGTCGCAAAGACGAGGTAGGCGACGACGCCGCCGATCGCGATCCCCGCGCCGATCCACTTGAACGCCGGCGCATCGGCGATCCAGCCGGCCGCGTACATCCCGAGCCCGAAGCTGAACGGGAGGACGCTCCACAGGTAGGCCCACGCCTCCCAGCGGTCGGTGAGGCTGGTGTACAGGAGCGCGCCGCCCACGCCGGCCAGGATGGCGCCGGGGATCACCATTCCGGCCCGCAGCCGCCGGCTGGGGCCGCCGAAGAAGCCGGGGATGAGGAAGAAGAGCGAGAGGCCGATGATGAGGAGCGGCCACCAGCGCAGGACGTCGTCGCCGACACCGATTCCGCGGATGAAGTCGATCAGCGGCTCGCTGGCCAGGACCACGATGCCGACGACGATCAGCAGCAGCCCGGCGATCAGCTCGATGGTGCGGCTCACGACCTACATCTCGCCTTCGTAGGCGGGCTGTGGCATGCGGAGCGGCTTGTCCTTGCGGTAGCCGAGCACGTAGTCCGCCTGCATGAGCGTGTGGATCTGGCTGGTTCCCTCGTAGATGACCGATCCCTTGGCGTTGCGCAGGTAGCGCTCCACCGGATACTCGTTCGAGTAGCCGTAGGCGCCGTGGATCTGGATCGCATCCAGCGCCGAGGCCACCGCGTGATCGGTGGTGAACCACTTGGCCAGGCCGGTCTCGCGCGTGTTGCGCTCGCCGCCGTTCTTCTTCCAACCCGCCTTGAAGACGAGCAGGCGCCCCGCCTCGATCCCGGCATACATCTTCGAGATCATCTGCTTGACCAGCTGGTGCTGGCCGATCTCGGAGCCGAAGGCCTTGCGCTCGTGCGCGTACTTCACCGATGCGTCGAGGCACGCCTGCGCCAGCCCGACCGATCCGGCCGCGACCGTGTAGCGGCCCTGGTCGATGGCGCTCATCGCGATCGTGAAGCCCTCGCCCTCCTCGCCGACCCGGTTCGCCGCCGGAACCTCGCAGTCGCTGAAGGTGACGATGCCGGTGTTGCCGGCGCGGACCCCCAGCTTGCCGTGCAGCGACTCGCTGCTGAAGCCCGGGAAGGAGCGCTCGACGATGAAGGCGGTGATCCCCTTGTGGCCCTTCGAGCGATCGACGTTGGCGAAGACGAGGATATTGTCGGCGGTGTCGCCGAGGCTGATCCAGATCTTGCGGCCGTTCAGGATGTAGCGATCGCCATCGCGACGCGCGGTCGTCGCCAGGTTGGCCGCATCCGATCCGACCCCCGGCTCGGTCAGTCCGAACGTTGCGAGCTGCTCGCCGCGCGCCTGCGGCACCAGGTAGCGCTGCTTCTGCTCCTCGTTCCCCCACTGGAGCAGCGTCAGCGAATTCAGGCCGGTGTGGACCGAGAGGATGACCCGGAATGCGGTGTCGGCGCGCTCCATCTCCTCGCACAGCAGCGCGAAGGCGATGTAGTCCATGCCGGCCCCGCCGTACTGCTCGGGGATCGGCAGGCCAAGCAGGCCGGCGGCGCCCATCCTCTCGTAGATGCCGCGGTCGTACTGGGCGGCCGCGTCAAGCTCCTGGATGCGCGGCAGGATCTCGCGCTCGGCGAAGGCGCGCGCCGTGCGCTGCACCTCGCGCTGCGCATCGGTCAGCGAAAAGTCGATCATCGGTTCTCCGTGGGGATGGGCGGGACGCGCCAGATTCTAGACCGATGACCAATCCCGACGGATCCGTCGGTGATTCGGTTTGACGAACGAATGAGGTAAGGGTAGCCTTACTCCCCGTCGGCGCCATGCACCAAGCGACACGCGCCACCTTGATGGGAGACGGCATTGGATCTCGGATTCTTCACCACCGGCCTGCTCACCGGCCTGCGCGAAGGCGTCGAGGCGGCGCTCATCGTCAGCATCATCCTCGCGTACCTGGCGAAGACCGGGAACCAACGCTACTTCGGCATGATCTGGGTGGGCGCCGGCGCCGCCATCGTGCTGAGCGTGGTCATCGGGCTCGTGTTGTTCAACACGGTCGGCGGCTTCGAGGAGCCGGCGGAGCAGATCTTCGAGGGCTTCCTCATGATCATCGCCGCGGCGGTGGTGACGTGGATGCTGTTCTGGATGCGCCGGACCGCGGCCAACATCAAGGGTGAGCTTCACGCGGGCGTGGACCGCGCGCTCGCCAACGGCGGCATCTTCGGCCTCGCGGCACTGGCCTTCACGGCGGTCATCCGCGAGGGCATCGAGACCGCCCTCTTCCTGATGGGCCAGGCAACGGCCGCGGGCACGGAGGCGATGAGCACACTCATCGGCGCGCTCGTCGGCCTCGTCATCGCCGTCGGCATCGGGTACGGGCTCTACCGCGGGGCGCGCGTCATCAACCTGCGGACGTTCTTCCAGTGGACCGGCATCGCGCTGATCTTCATCGCCGCCGGCCTGCTCTCGCACGGCATCCATGAGTTCATCGAGGCCGGCTGGATCACCATCGGCACGAGCACCGCGTTCGACATCAGCGCGATCCTCCCGCACGAGGCCGCCGACGGTGGTCTGGGCGTCGTCGGCTCGATCCTTCGTGCGATGTTCGGCTACACGAGCACGCCGGAATGGATCACCTTCATCGCCTGGCTGACCTACGTGGTGGTCGTGCTGACGCTGTACCTGCGTCCGGTCCGACCCTCCGAGCAGCGCAACGCGACGCGCGAGCAGACCGCCGTCGGGGCCTGACGCACCGCACTGCGACCCAGACGCCCGTCACGGTGGCCCGCCGTGGCGGGCGTCGCCGTGCTCAGACGGGGATCGCCATGAACGCGAGCATCTGACGCCAGGCGTCGGCGCTGGCGTCGGCGTGGTCGGCGGACTTTCGGTCGAAGAACGAATGCGGGGCGTCCTCGTACACCACCGAGCGGTGCTCGACGGCGGCGCCCTCCAGTGCACGGTCGAAGGCGTCCCGCTGTTCGGCCGGGATGCCCGCATCGGCTCCGCCGTAGATGGTCAGTACCGGACAGCCGAAGCGCGGCGCCTCGTCGGCCGGCGCGGGGAGGCCGGAGCGGTGGGGACCGACCGGCCACGGATAGACGCCGATGACGCCCGAGAGCCCGAGTCCGGTCGCCGCCTGGAGCAGGCTGATCCGACCGCCGAGACAGAATCCGACCGTGTACAACCGCTCGACACTGTCGCGCACATGCGCCGCAGCCGCGGCGACGTCGTCGTCGACCGTCCCGGGTTCCAGCTGGAGCACGTGCGGCTCGTACTCGAAGCCCTCGCCCCGCTTCTCGCTGCCGGCGGTACGCGCATACGGGTCGAGCGCCACGGCGTTGACGCCCGCCTCGGCGAACCGGAGCGTGAGCTCCTCGTAGAACGGATGCAGCCCGCGGACGTCCGGAATGATGACGATGCCGGCGCCGGACGGGGTCTCGGGCGTGGCGGCGTATGCCGCGAAGTCGGTGCCGTCGCGGCTGGTCAGGGTCAGGTCGCGCGCGTCGAGCGCGGAGCCGCGGATGGGCGGCAGCGGGGGTCGGGCGTCGGTGTCAAAGCACATGAAGGTCTCCCTGGTCGCAGATTGCGTGCCTGCGGGCGCTCACGGTACGCATCCGGCCATCATCGACGCGCCTTGGCCAGCATCGTGGCCCCGGCGAGGTCGCGCACGAGCGCACCCAGCGCCGGCGCTCCCCCATCGCGCATCGCCGCAACCAGCGCCGAACCGATGATCAGCCCGTCCGCGGCGGGGGCCAGTCCGGCGACCTGGTCCGGACTGCTCAGCCCGAAGCCGGCGGCCACCGGGACCCGCCCCGCGGCGCGAGCCCGTACCGATGCGATCAGCTCGTACGCCCCCGATGCCACGGCGTCGCGCGCACCGGTCACTCCGAACAGGGGAACGACGTACAGGAACGCGGTCGACGCCTCGATGGCCCGCTCGATGCGGTCGGGTGGCGTGTTCGGCGCCACCAGGAACGAGATCGCAAGCCCGACTGACGCGGCAAGTCGCTCCAGCCGCGGTGAGGCATCCGCCGGCAGGTCCGGCACGATCAGCCCGTCGGCGCCTGCCGCGCGGAGCGCCAGCAGCGTCTCGTGCTCGCCCGCCGCGAGGAGCGGATTCAGATAGCTCATCACGAGGATCGGTTCATCGTGCCCGCGCTTGCGCAGCGCGGCGACCAGCCGCTCCGCCGATGGGAGTCCCCCGCCGGCGGCGAGCGCCACCCGGCCCGCGTCGGCGATGGTCGGCCCATCGGCGAGAGGATCGCTGAACGGCACCCCCACCTCCAGGATGTCGGCGCCTCCGGCCAGCGCCGCCTCGGCGGCCGCCAGGCCATCGGCCTCGGTCGGATAGCCGGCGAGCACGTAGGCGATCAGCGCGGTGCGGTCCTCCGCCGCGGCCGCGTCGAAGGCCCGGCGGACGCGCTCCGGGCCGTTCACGGGGCGGCCAGCTCGCGCTCGAGGATGCCGAGGTCCTTGTCGCCGCGTCCGGAGAGGTTGACCAGCAGGTGCGCGTCGGCCGGCAGGTCGGGCAGCATGGCCAGCACGGCCGCCATGGCGTGCGCCGACTCGAGGGCGGGGATGATCCCGCAGGTGCGCGCGAGCCATTGGGTCGCCTCGAGCGCCTCGGCGTCGGTCGCGCGCCGCACCTCGAGCCGTCCGGCCTCGGCCAGCGCCGCCAGCTGCGGCCCGACGCCCGGGTAGTCGAGGCCGGCGCTGACCGAGTGTGGCTCGACGACCTGCCCGGCAGCGTCCTGGGTCAGCATGGTGAACGCGCCGTGCAGGACGCCCGGCGCACCGAGTCCCAGCGAGGCCGCGTTGTCGCCGAGGGCGTCGCCGCGACCGCCTGCCTCCACGCCGATGAGCCGGGCCGCCGTATCGATGAACGGCCGCATGATGCCGATTGCGTTGCTGCCGCCGCCCACGCAGGCGACGACCGCATCGGGCACGCGTCCAATCGCCTTCATCATCTGTGCCCGTGCCTCGCGTCCGATCACTTCCTGGAGCGACGCGACCATCTCCGGGTAGGGATGCGGCCCGGCGGCGGAGCCGAGGACGTAGAAGGTGTCCTCCACGTTGGCGACCCAGTCGCGCAGCGCCTCGTTCAGTGCATCTCGGAGCGTCCCGTTGCCGGTTGCCACCGGCCGCACCTCGGCGCCCAGCATCCCCATGCGCTGGACGTTCGGAGCCTGGCGCTCGATGTCGGTGGTGCCCATGTACACGACGCACTCGAGGCCGAGCAGCGCGCAGGCGGTGGCGGTGGCAACGCCATGCTGTCCGGCACCCGTCTCGGCGATCACGCGCGGCTTCCCCATTCGCCGCGCCAGCAGCGCCTGGCCGACCGCGTTGTTGATCTTGTGCGCGCCGGTGTGGGCGAGGTCCTCTCGCTTGAGCCAGACCGATGCGCCCCCTCCGCCGCGCGCCGCCAGTGCCGCTGCCGGGACCGGGAAGATCGGGGTCGGTCGACCGATGAAGTCGCGATGAAGCCGGCGCAGCTCGCCGCGGTAGCCCGGATCGCGCCTGGCGGCCTTCCACGCCGCCTCGAGGTCCTCGAGCGCCGGGATCAGCGTCTCGGGGACGAACCGTCCGCCGTAGCGTCCGAAGCGCCCGCCGCGGTCCACCCGATCGCCCCCGGCCGGCTCCCGCCGCGCGTTTCGCACGAACGCGCCGATGCGTCCCGGATCGCCCGTGCCGTCGCGCTCGAGCCCGCTGGCGGCGTCGACCAGCGACGGGCGCGCCGAGCGCACCGAGGCCGCGACGTTCTCGGGCCGGAGGCCGCCCGCCAGGCCGACCGGCACGATCCGGCCAAGCCGGCGCGCGAGGGCGACGGGCGCCCCGGATCCGGATCCTCCGCCGTCCGCGCGGGCGGCGCCTTCCAGCAGCAGGTGCGTCGCGCCGGCCGCCACCCAGGCCTCGGCGGTGCAGAGCGCCGAGCGCACCGAGGTCGGTGCGTGGATGACCCCGATCAGGGTCCGCGGACGCGGCTGGATGGCGGAAAGCCAGGCCGGTGGTCCCTCGAGACCCGCGAGCTGGATGCCGGTCGCGCCGGTCGCCGCGAGCGCCGTCGCCACGTCTTCGCCGGTGGGATCGCGAAAGACGAGCACCGGCGTCGGCCCGGCAAGCCCGTTCATCAGCGCGGCAGCGCGCTCGACGCTCACTGCGCGCCGGGAGCGCGCGTCCAGCACGAATCCGATGAAGTCGGCGTCGGCCGCGACGGCGGCGCGGACGCCGGCCTCGGTGCGCATCCCGCACGCCTTCACCGACGCGCGCGCCGGGTGTGGAAGCGAGGGTGACGGGGTCCGTCGAGGTGCCGCCCGGACGAGCTTCGCCGCGGCGGCCGCCGGATCGGCGCTCCGCAGCAGGCTGGTCCCGACCAGGACGGCGGCCGCACCTGCCTCGGCCGCTCGCTTCACGTCCGCGCCGCCGGTGATCCCGCTCTCGGCAACGACGGTCGCACCCGAGTCGCTCGCGCGCCGCAGCAGCGGGAGCGACGCCTCGTGGTCGACGGCCAGGGTCGAGAGGTCGCGGGCGTTGACGCCGATCAGCGTCGCGTCGGCGTCGAGCGCGCGATCGAGCTCGTCGGAGCCGTGGACCTCGACGAGCGCATCGAGCCCGGCCTCGCCGGCTTCGGCGATCAGCTGCCGCAGCAGGTCGTCGCCCAGGGCGCGGACGATGAGCAGGATCGCGTCGGCGCCGAGCGCGCGCGCCTGCCACACGCCGTAGCGGTCAACCACGAAGTCCTTGCGCAGCACCGGCGGCCCAACGCGTGACGCAGCCACCAGGTCGTCGTCGCTGCCGCCGAACCGGGTCGGCTCGGTCAGGATCGAGAGTGCGGCGACCCCGGCATCGGCGTACCCCCGCGCGAGACCCGCGACGGCAGCGGAGCCCGCTCCCAGGCCGAGGGCGCCGGCGGATGGCGACGCGCGCTTTGCCTCGGCGACGATCGAGATCCGGTCAGCCGTCCGCAAGGTTGCCTCGAACCGACGGGCGGGCGGCATCCGACCCACCTCGCGCCGGAGCTCCGAGAGCGACGAGATGCGCGCATCGGCGCGCGAACGGCGGTGCGCGGCGGCGAGCAGGTCGTCGAGAACGCTTGACGGCATCGGTTCAGGCGTCCGCGAACTGCGCCGAGGCCTCGACGACGCCGGCCGCCGCACCGGAGTCGATCGCGTCGGTCGCCATGCCGATGCCCTCGGATATGTCGGTGGCCCGCCCGGCCACGTAGAGCGCAGCGCCGGCATTCAGCAGCACCACGTCGCGCGCCGCACCCGGCTCGCCGCCGAGCACGCTCATGGCGATCGCGCTGTTGAGCTGAGCATCTCCGCCGACGAATGCGCTCCGCGGCGCGCGCCGCAGGCCAAGCTCGGCCGGGTCGATCTCGATCTCCCCGACCATCCGGCCCTCGACCAGCATGGCCCGATTCGGGCCGGCCAACGACAGCTCGTCGAGCCCATCGCCCGAGTGCACCACCAGCGCGCGGTCCGTGTCGAGGCGCGCCAGCGCGCCGGCGAGGAGTGGCAACAGCCGTTCCTCCGCAACGCCCAGCAGCTGGCGTCGAACACCGGCCGGCGAGCTGATCGGGCCGAGCAGGTTGAACGCGGTGCGCATTGGGAGCTCGCGCCGAATCGGCATGGCGTGCTTCATGGCCGGGTGGTAGGACGGCGCGAAGATGAAGCCGAAGCCGATCTCGCCGATGCGCCGCGCGACCGCATCGGGCCCCGGATCGAGCGCGATTCCGAGTGCCTCGATGATGTCGGCGGAGCCGCATCGGCTGGTGACCGCCCGGTTTCCGTGCTTGGCGACCGGCACGCCGGCACCCGCGACGACGAACGCGGCCAGGGTCGAGATGTTGAAGGTGCCGGCGCCGTCGGCCCCGGTTCCGCACAGGTCGATCGCCCCGTCCGGCGCCACCACGCGCACCGCCCGAGCGCGCATCACGCGCGCGAAGGCGGCAAGCTCCTCGGGCGTCTCGCCACGCGCCCGGAGCATCGCCAGCAGCGCGGCGACCTGCGTTGCCGGTGCCGACCCGTCCATCAGCTCGTCCATGGCCGCCTCGGCAAGCGGCGCGGGCAGCACGGCGCCGGCCGCCACCAGCTCGACGGCCGCGCGAACGGCCGGGCGATGCTCGCCGGGGTCCGGAATCTCAGACGCCATCGGTCCTTCCTGGCTCGAACAACACGAACGCCTCCATCTCGAGAGACGGAGGCGTATCCGCGGTGCCACACTCGTTCGGGCCGGTCAGCCGGCCCACACTTGCTCGGCCCGCTCTAACGGAGAGCCGATCCGTCGCCGCCTACCGATGAATGCGCATCCACCATTCGGAGCGAGGCTCGCGGGTCCATTCGCCGATGCGGCCCATGCCGGCTCTCACCATCCCGGCTCGCTGCACTGGTCCGGTCCATCGGGTAGTCGTCCCGGTCGACGCCGATCTTCTGTTTGGACGGGCATCCTAGGCGTGCGCCGCTCGATCGGTCAACCGAGGAATCGGCCGACCGCGACATACGAGCCCACGACGAGCAGCATCGCGACGCCGGCGTACACCACCGCGCGCATCCATCCCGGCATGCCACCCTTGAGCCGCTCGCCGGACGGCGCGCGCCACATGCCCGCCATCGTCTCGACGCCGGTTGGCGGCAGGAAGAAGCCCAGGGTGGCTCCGACGATCAGGCCACCGAGGTGGCCGGTCCAGCTGATGTTCGGGACGATGAAGGTGAAGACGAGCAGGAAGACGAGGTAGCTGCCGATCCCCGCCACCATGGTGCGCGCCTGGCCACCGAGCACCGCGTGGTGGCGGCGAGACACGACGAAGAGCAGCCCGACCACGCCGAAGATGGCCCCCGACGCACCGACCGCGGACTGATCCGGGTCGACCAGGATGGTGAGCACGGAACCGCCGGCGGCGCACAGCAGATAGATCGCGAGGAACTCGATCCTCCCGTACATGCGCTCGGCGATCTGGCCGTACAGGTAGAGCACATACATGTTGAAGGCCAGGTGGATGGCGCCGAGGTGAAAGAAGGCGCTCGTGAAGATGCGCCACCACTCGCCCTGCGCGACAGCGGAGGCGTTGATCAGGTTCTGCGCTCCGAGCGGGCCGACGGACCCACCGAACATCCCTCCTCCAAGCGTGGCGCCGTTGCTCAGGAACACGTCGACCGCGAAGAGGCCGATGCAGATGCCGATGATGCCGATCGTGACGTAGCCGGTGTATGTCGCGTAGGCGCCGCGGGCGCGGTTGAACTGGCGCCGAGACTCGAAGTCATGGCCCGTCTCCTTCAGGAGCCAGGCGATCCGGTTGGCGATCGCGCCACGTTCCGCGGCCGGCGCTCGCCGATCGGCCTCGCGATACGCCGCGATCGCGTCCTCGAGGTTCCCATCGCGGACGGCCTGCTCGGCCGCGCTCCGCCAGCCGAGCCAGGCGCTGCTGCCGCCGGCATTGCCGGCCGCTCTCCACGCGGTCAGCGCGCCGGCCTCGTCGTCGATCCGGTAGCGCGCGGTCCCGGTGAGCACCAACGCTTCGCCGGCAACCTCGGGGTCCGGATGGCGGGTCAACGGCTCGAGGACGCGGATCGCGGCCTCGGGGTCCCCGGAGTCGAGCAGGCGCCGACCCTCGTCGATGGGCAGCGGTGATTGGTCGTTCATCGGCCTGCGATTATGCACATATGCGAACGACCGCCGAGAATTGGCACCTCGGCGGTCGTTGCAGAACCCCTGGCAGGGGTCGCCCCGGACGAGCCGGGAGCATGAATTGCGGAGTTCGCTACTTGACCCGGTGCAGGAACTCCAGGACGTCGTCATAGCGGAACCGACGGTCACCGCGCTTGCAGACCCGGAAGAACGGGAGCTCGCCGCGGTCGCCAAGTCGCTTGACGGTGTTGACGTGCAGGTGCAGCATCTCGGCGACCTCGGCCGCCGTGAGAAGCTTCCCGACCTCGTTCGTCATCATTGGTGGTACTGGTTCCTCTTGTTTGGGCACTCCGCCCGGCCGCTCGCACCGGGCAGGTGCGGTGGGTTCGGCTCGTGATCGGATAGTAAGGTTGCGGTGCCCTCGGCCCACCCGGTACGTTCGATCCGGCGCAGGAGTACTTCTGGCGATGAATCGTGACGATCGTGCCCCGGCGGAGATCCGGAGCCTGCTCGACGAGCGGACCGAAGCACGCGCGTCACGCGACTGGGACCGCGCCGATGCCCTCCGCGATCGGATCGCCGCCCTTGGCTGGGAGATCCAGGACGGTCCTCGCGGCTCCACCCTCCGCCCCTTGCTGCCCGCCGAGCCGACCGCCACCGGGTATGCCAACCCCGATGACCTGGCGTCCGTGCTCGATCAGCCCGCAACGGTTGCGGCATCGGTCCAGGTCGTGGCGGAGGACCATCCCGACGACCTCCGACGCCTGTTCGAGGGGCTCGCCGCGCACCCTCCCTCGGTGAGCTGGGAGCTCGTCGTCGTCGCCAACGCACCGAGCTTCGAGCTCGAGCCGATCACCGCGATCGCGCTGGGCGTCGAGCCCACGGTGCTGCGCACGAGCGAGCGTCTCGGCTGGGCCGACTCCCGGACGCTCGGCATGCGGCGCTCGCTGGGCGAGGTGACGGTCCTGCTCGACACGTCCATCGAGCCGACCGGCGACTTCCTCGCGCCGCTCCTCGGCGCGTTCGACGACCCTGCCGTCGGCCTTGCCGGTGGCTGGGGCGTCACCAGCGGCGACGGCCGCCAGTTCGCCGATGCGCCGGCAGGCGAGGTCGACGCGGTCGAGGGCTACTGCCTCGCGGTGCGGCGGGCCGCCCTGCGCACGGTCGGCGGCTTCGACCGGCGCTTCCGCTTCTACCGCAACGCCGATCTCGACTTCAGCTTCGCCGTTCGCGACGCCGGTTGGCGGGCGATCCGCACCGAGGCGCTGCCCGTGGTCAGGCACGAGCACCGTGGCTTCCTGTCGCTGCCCGAGGCGGAGCGCGATCGGCTCAGCAAGCGCAACTTCTATCGCTTCCTTGAGCACTGGGGAGACCGCCGCGACCTGCTGCTCGAGCGATCGGATCGGTGACGCCTCACCGGCTGCACGTGGTGCCGTGGCTCCGCCGCGTCGGCGCGCTCGTACTCACCGACTGGCTGGCGATCACCATCGGCAGCCGCATCTTCGCGTGGCGGAAGCTGAACGACGCCGAGCTGGCGCACGAGCTCGCGCACGTTCGGCAGTGGTCGCGACATGGTGTCGCCTTCCCGCTCGTCTACTTCGCACACTCGCTCCGGCTGCGTCGCGCGGGCAAGCGCTGGTACCAGGACAATCCGTTCGAGAAGGAGGCCCGTGACGCGGCCGGCCGGCTGAAGCCGCGCTGACCCGAGATCAGGGCCGATGGCCCTCGAGGCAGGTGCAGCCGTGCGGGCCGACGACGGCCGCGTGCCGGACGCCGGCCGGGAGGACGAATCCATCGCCCGCCTCGAGCGTCGACCGGGCGCTCGTCCGCCCCGATCAGGAAGGTGATCGAACCTTCCGCGCAGATGAGGAGCTTCGTGGTCGCGTGCTCGTGCGCGGCGTACCGATCTCCCGGACCGTTGCTCCAGGCGTGGGGCCGAACGCCGGCGTCCTGCAGGCGCTCGCGCGCCGCCGCCACCCCAGCCTCCCCGCCGCGCCCGTCGGGAAACGGCTGCAGCGGCTCGGGGATCACTCGAAGAGCAGCGCGGCCCGCTGGATCAGGACGTCTCCGTCGACCCGCGTGACGCTCACGAGCCGGTCGAGCGGCAGCAGCCAGGGTCGAATCTCGGTCTCGTAGCTCGCGGCATCGGCCGCATCCAATGACGGGCCCAGCGCCGACTCGATCGCCTCGCGCGTGCCGGCCAGGTCGAGCCAGGCGACTCCGGCATTCTCGCTGCCGCCGAGCTCGGCGATCGCATCGGCGTAGCGCGGCTCCGCGGCGAGGGAATCGGCCTCGTCGAGGGCAAGGACCCGTCGCACGAAGACGTCGCCGATGCCGATGAGGGCCCGATCGTCGGTGACGGCATACTCGACGACGAGGCTGGTGGGCGCCGGCAGCATCATCGCCGGATCCGCATTCGGATCATCCCAGGTGATCGTCGTCACCGTCACGCCGCCGACCTCCTCCTCGTCGACCGTGACGCCGCTCGTTGGATCCAGCGCGCCGAGACCGGCGAAGGTGGCGAGCTGCCCGAGCCGTCGCTCCGCCGCGGCGACGTCGTTCGGCACGAGCACCATGCCGCCGTACGGTTGGCTGCCGTCGTAGCCGATGGCGATCGCCCCATCGTCGATCCAGCGCACCAGCTCTTCGAGATCGGCGCCAATGGCCCCCTCGGCCGTCCTGATCTGCTCCTCGCCGTCCGGCGTCGTGCTCACCGCCTGCTTCATCGGCTCGATGACGGCCGCGAGGGTCGCTCCCAGGTTGCTCGCCTCGCTGTAGTAGAGCGTGTCGGCCGGCACCTCGTCCGCGAGGCCGCGGTCGGCATTCTCGATCGCGAACGGACCCGTCGGCGGATCGGTGGCCGCGTCGAGCAGCACGCGGTCGCCGGAGGCCGACACGGCCATCGCGCCTCGCATCGACTGCTGCTCGAGAAGCGAATCGAGGGCGGCCGCGATCTCCGGCGACGCACTGGCGCCCTGCGCCAGCGCCTGAGCCATGAGACCCGTCAGGTCGTAGGTCATGAACACGAGCCAGTCGGTGGGAAGGCGCTCTGTCAGGCGCGTCATCTCGGCGACCTCGGCCAGCGTGCCGGTCCCGGCCGCGTGGGTGTCGAGCGCGGTCGCGACCGCATCGGCGTCCGAGCCGATGACGAGCTGGTCATCGGTCAGGGCGTACGCCCCGGCCTCGGCGCCCTCGACGCTGCGAATGGTGACGCCGGCGTGCTCGGTCTCGGTGAAGGTCGCGCCGGCATCGCCGGCCTCGGCCAGGATGCGCCCGATGCCGGCCTCGGCGGCGGCGGCATCGGTCACACCGAGCAGCACGACCGTCGGCGGGACCTCCGGCATGGCCATCGGATCGGTGGGCAGCTGCATGGCGGACGCGGGCACCTCGGTCACCGCGACCGCGACGTGACCGTCGAACCAGGGCGCGACGTCATCGGCCCAGCTGACGCCGACCCCTTCGGCCGCCAGCATCTCGTCGATCCGCTCGACCATCTGCGTGTAGAGGGGCTGGTCGAGATCGACGCCCTCGATCGGCGGGAAGCGTCCGAGCAGCTCGCGAAGGGCGGCGTCCTGCTCCGCAGACGGCTCGAGCCGCATCTCGACGAAGAACGGCGCGTCGGCGGGAACGTAGGCGGCGCTGGCGCCAACGGCAGCCGAACGCGTGTTCAGCAGGAAGCTTCCGGCCGCGATGCCGATCGCGACGGCAAGGATGCCCACGGCACCGATGACGGCGATTCGCCAGGCGGGCGTCCCGTCAGCGGGTCGAATGGAGGCGGACACGGCAGCGATCACTCCCCTCGAGATCCGGCGCTCGGTAGCCGGACGTGGCGCAAGGGTACCCCGCGCTGACAAGCGGCGCGCATCCCCCGATGGGGTCAGTACCTGCCCCCGCCGGTCGCGTCGCCGGCGATCCGCTGGGCGAGATACACGGGGATGACGGAGAGCAGGACGAGGACGAGCGCCACGACGTTGACCACCGGCAGCTGGGTCGGCCGCTGCATGGCGGAAAGGACCCAAAGCGGTATCGTCTCCGTGGCCGCCCCGGCCGTGAAGACGGTCACGATGACCTCGTCGAAGGAGAGGGCGAAGGCCAGCAGCGCGCCGGACAGCAGTGCGGTCCGCATCCCCGGCATCGTGATCCGGCGGAAGGTGATCCAGGTGTCGGCCCCGAGGTCGGCGGAGGCTTCCTCCGGCGACCGCGGCAGGCGGCGCAGGCGGGCGATGACGTTGTTGTAGGCGATCACGACGCAGAACGTCGCGTGCCCGACCACGACCGTGAGCAGCCCGAACCCGACGCCGATCGTGTGGAAGGTCGAGCTCAGCGCGATCCCGGTGAGCACGCCGGGCAGCGCGATTGGCAGCACCAGCAGGAAGCTCACGGACTCGCGACCGAAGAACGAGTAGCGCTGCACGGCCATCGCGGCCAGGGTGCCGAGCACGAGGGCGATGGCGACGGCACCCAGCGCCGCCAGGATCGAGGTGCCGAACGCCTGGAGGATGGTCGGGTTGTCGAGCGCCTCCTCGAACCAGCGCAGCGAGAAGCCGGCGGGTGGCCACGCCATGAAGCCGCTCACATTGAAGGCATTGATGGCGACGATGACGAGCGGCAGGTAGAGAAAGCCGATGGTGGCCCAGGTGAGGACCCGGAGGGCGATCCGGACCCAACGCGACTCAGTCATCCGACGTGGCCATCACAGCGAGTCGAACGCCCCGAGCCGCCGGGCGATGACGAGGTACACGAGCATGATCACGATCGGCACGATCGAGTAGGCCGCCGCGATCGGGAAGTTGCCGAGGGCGGAGTTGTCGTAGATCACGTTGCCGATGAACTTGGCGTCGCTCACGAGGCCCGGCACGATGTAGTCGCCGAGGGTCAGCGAGAACGTGAAGATCGACCCCGCCACCACGGACGGGAACACGAGCGGCAGGACAACGCGCCGGAACGTCCCCCACGATCGTGCGCCGAGATCGGCCGACGCCTCCAGCAGCGAGCCAGGGACACGCTCGAGGCCGGCGTAGATCGGCAGGATCATGTACGGCAGCCAGAGGTAGCTGAACACGATCCAGGAATTCGCGATCTCATCGTTGCCGGGGCCATCGAGCCCGAACGGCGCCAACACCCACGACAGGATCCCGTTGCCCTGGAAGATCGTGCGCCAGGCGAAGATCTTCACGAGGTACGAGGCCCAGAGCGGCATGAGGACGGCCACGACCAGCAGGCTACGGGTGCGAGGGCTCGCCATCCGGGCCATGTAGTACGCGATCGGGAATGCGAGCAGCGCGTCGGTCACGGTCACGAGGGCGGCCATGCCCACGGTGCGGAGCGCGATGGTCCGATACACGTCGTTGCCGATGATCTGCTCGAAGGCCTCCAGCGACCAGTCGAAGGGGTTGACCCTGCCGGTGAACGCGTCGGTCGTCCAGAAGGCGTTGAGCAGGAGGATGGCAAGGGAGCCCAGGTAGACGACGACCAGCCAGGCGAGCGGCACCGCAAGGAGAAGCCACAGGCGGGCGCGTGGCCGCGCGTGCAGCCAGCTCGCCACCCGTCGGGCAAGGCCCGGCACCGCGTCCGGCCTCACGGCCGGGGCGTCAGCAGCCATGCAAGAAGACTAGCGCTCCCCGACGAGCGGACTCCCCGGGGAGCGCATCGGTCTCGATCCTGTCGCGGGCCGTTGATCAGCTACCGCGAAGCGTGGTCCATGCCTCGACCCAGGCGTCGTAGTCGACGCATGTTGTGTCGGCATCCTCGTCCGCGCAGTCCTCGCGCGCGGTGCTCCAGTACCAGACGTCCTCGTAGTACGCCTCATCGGTCGCGTGGGTCTGCTCGCAGTGGCCCGGAGCGATCGTCTCCGCGTAGTCGCATGCCTCCTGGCTGGTCGGTGCCTCGCCGAAGTACACCGTCGCCTGACCATTGGCCTCGGCCGACATCATGTGGTCCATCCACATGTACATGCAGTTCGGATGCTCCGCCTCCGTGGCGATCATCCAGGTGTCCGACCAACCGGTCGTCCCCTCGGCGGGCTTGATGGCCTCGACCGGCGCCTCCTCGAGGACGAGGCTGTTCACCTGGTACTGCCAGGTCGTGCCGATCGTGATGTCGCCGGCCAGGAAGGCGGTGACCTGGTCGGCGAAGGTCGCCCCATCCCAGAACTGCGGGCCGTGCGTGAAGAGCTCCTCGAGGAGCGCGATCGCAGCGTCGAACTGCTCCTGGGTGAGCTGATAGGGATTCGCGATGCCGAGGTCCGGCTGGGTCGCCATCAGGTGCAGAGCCGCATCGGCGATGAAGTCCGGCGAGTCGAAGATGGTCAGGTGGCCCTCGTAGTCGGCAGCGTTCTCCCAGATGCCGTCCCAGGTGGTCTGGGCCTCCACCTCGTCCGTGTTCCACATGAGGAGATTCGGCCCGCGGCCGTGTGGCACACCGTAGGGCTGGCCGTCCAGCGAGTTGTGAGGCTGGAGCTTCAGGCCGTCGAACACGTTCTCGTAGTTCGACAGAAGCTCGACGTTGACCGGTGCGACATCGCCCGCGGCCATGAGCCGGTCCGTCGCGTTGCCGGAGAACGACCCGCCGTCGAACTCACCGGACTGCAGCATTCGGACGCCGGTGGCGGAGTCGGCCATCGTTTGGGCGTTGACGATACAGCCTGTCTCCTCCTCGAACGGCGTGACCCAGTCGAACTCGGGATACGCCGATCCGTCCTCGGCGTAACCGGCCCAGATGATGAGGTTCAGCTCGCCCTCGCCATCACCGAGCTCGGTGAGCATCTCGCCGGATCCGTCGCCTCCGCAGGAGGCAAGCAGGACCGCGAACGTGGCAAACACGGCTGGAACGCGCAGGTGTCTCATGTAGGTTCTTCCTCCGGTGCCCCCAATTCCTCGCTGTGCGCAAGGCTCAGTACGTGGCGGCGCTTCCAGACGAGCCGGACGGCTCGGCCCTGGGCGGTCAGCGCCTCCATCGACGATGTCTGCAGGTTCTGCTGCGTGACGACAAGCTCGCTGCCCGTGTCGAGCGCCACGATGTAGCGGGTGTCAGGCCCCAGATAGACGATTTCGCGGATCGTGCCGAGCGCCGATCCCTCGTCGTCGTCCGGCTGCACGGCGGGTTCGGCAAGCCGCAGCTTCTCCGGCCGAATGGTGAAGGTGCCGTCGGTGCCGATCACGGCTCGAGCCGTCTCGCCGGTCAGCAGGTTCGACGTGCCCACGAAACCGGCCACGAACGTGGTGGCCGGATGCTCGTAGACGTCGGCCGGCGAACCGACCTGCTCGATCCTCCCCTGGTTGAAGACGGCCAGGCGATTGCTCATGGTGAGCGCCTCCTCCTGGTCATGGGTGACGTACACGAAGGTGATGCCGACCTGGGCCTGGATCGCCTTGAGCTCGATCTGCATCTCCTCGCGGAGCTTGAGGTCGAGCGCGCCGAGCGGCTCGTCGAGGAGGAGCACCTTTGGCCGGTTCACGAGGGCGCGCGCCAGGGCCACACGCTGACGCTGGCCGCCGGAGAGCTGCGCGGGGCGCCGTGCCTCGTAGCCCTCGAGGCGAACCATGCGCATCGCATCGGCGACGCGGGTTCGTCGCTCACCACCGGGCACGCCGCTGACGACCAGCCCGTAGCCGATGTTGTCGCCCACGCTCATGTGAGGGAAGAGGGCATAGTCCTGGAAGACGGTATTGACGTCCCGATCGAATGGGGGGACGCCCGTAATGTCTCGGCCGTGGAGGCGAATGTGACCTTCGGTCGGCTCCTCGAAGCCCGCGATCATGCGCAGGGTCGTCGTCTTCCCCGACCCTGACGGGCCGAGCATGCTGAAGAATTCGCCGTCGGCGATGTCGAGATCGATGCCGTCGACGGCGACCACCTCGCCGAAGCGCTTCACGACGCCTTCGAGCCTGATGGCCGGGTCCGTGCCCTGGGTCGTCGGCGTCGCTCCGATCGCCGGATCCGACTCGATCGCCACCGCACCTCGCGTCGAACGGCCTGCCGCGCCGCTCGGTCGGCGCATGGAACCGGCCGTTCGGTACCGCCCGCACTATCGAGTTTGCGGCCTTCAGGTGTCAAGCGCCGATCACGCGCATTCCGCCAGCGTCTTCGGCGAGAACGACGGGATCCGTGCTCTCTGGGCGCCGCGGGCACGGGATTCGGCCGAGTTCGCCGCGGATTGCGGTAGAGTCGCGGACACCCAGCCGCTGCCCGCAACGAGGTGCCGATGCCACCCTCCGGAATCGCCGCCGGCGTCCTCTCCGCGCTCTCGTTCGGTGCCGGCGACTTCGCCGGAGCGGTCGCCGCGCGGCGCGCCGGAGCGCTCATCGTGGTTGCCGGCGCGCACGCGACCGGTCTTGTCGCCCTGCTCATCGGGCTGCTCGTGCTCCGCCCGCCGGTCCCGGATCTCGAAGCCGTGCTCCTCGGCCTGGCGGCCGGCGTGGCGGGGGCGGTCGGCCTTGCCGCCCTGTATCGCGGGATGTCATTGGGGTCGATGGGGATCGTCGCATCCCTGAGCGGCGCGGGCTCGCTGCTCATTCCCCTCATCGTCGGCGCTGCCGTGGGCGCGTCCATTGCGCCGCTGCAGCTCGCCGGTGTCGCATGCACCGCGCTGGCCGCCGCCGCGGCGAGCGGCGCGTCGCGCGACGAGATCGGGCGTCGCGCGCTCCTGCTCGCCGGGGCCGCCGCCATCGGATTCGGCACGTGGTACGTGCTCCTCGACCTGGCGGCGCGCGGCGGCGATCCACTCTGGGCACTGGTGTTCAGCCGCGCGATGTCCGCGACCCTGACGGGGGCCGCCGCCATCGGCCGATTCGAGCGCCGTGGTTTCCCGTTCCGCATCGTCGTCGCGTCAGGCCTCTTCGACGTGGGCGGCAACGCGTTGTACGTCGTCGCCCGCGACGCGATCCCGATCGGCCTCGCGGCCGCCCTCACCGGGCTGTATCCGATCGTCACCATGATCCTGGCGCGCTTCGTCCTCGGCGAACATCTGCCGCGCCTGGGCCAGGTCGGCGTCGCGCTCGCCCTGCTTGGCATCGTGCTCATCTCGGCCGGCGGGTAGGCCGTGCACCGACACCAGTAAGCGGGTGGTAAGCGTGCGGTAATGCCGGGTGGCGTCTCATGCCACCGGTGCGCAGATCGCGCGGCACCGGATCCGCGCGGCCGCGCCGGTCGCACGAGGAGATCGCCATGATCCGCCGCCTGCTCCACCACCCCCTGGTCTGGTCCCCGGTCCTGGCCGCCGCCGCCCAGCTCGTCCTGGCCAGCGCGGTCGCTGCCGTGACGGGTGGAGGAGACTTCCCAGTGCGGCGCTGAAGCCCGTGGCGGCGCTAGAATGGCTCCCCCGCCCGGAAGCCAGCGAGTCACCTATCGCCGCATGACCTGGGATCGCGTCGCCATCGTCGAGCAAGGGCTTGACAGCTATCTCGAAACGGCGCGGCCGGCGCCGCACCGGCTGGCCGCCGATGCCCCGCTCCACCAAGGTTCCGAGCTCACGGTCGCGCGGGCACTTGCCCTGTTCGAGGACCAGCTCGCCTCGCGCCAGCTTGACGTCGCGTCGCGCGAGCTGAAGAAGACGAACCGCAGCTTCTACACCATCGGCTCGGCTGGGCACGAGAACAATGCGCTCGTCGGGGCCAGGCTGCGGATCGACGATCCGACATTCCTGCACTATCGGTCGGGCGCCTTCATGATGGCGCGCGCTCGCCAGCTGCCGGGGAGCACGCCGATCCTCGACACCCTGCTCGGCGTGGTCGCCTCGAGCGAGGATCCGATCAGCCAGGGCCGTCACAAGGTGTGGGGCAGCCAGGCGCTCTGGGTGCCGCCGCAGACGAGCACCATCGCGAGTCATCTTCCGAAGGCGATGGGCCTCGCGTTCAGCCTGTCGCGGGCGAAGCGCCTCGGCGTGGCGAACGGCCTGCCCGCCGACGCCATCGTCGCCTGCTCGTTCGGCGACGCAAGCGCGAACCACGCGACCGCGCTGTCGGCCATCAACACCGCCCGCTATGCGGCGCGGCTGGGGCTGCCGATGCCACTGCTGCTGATCTGCGAGGACAACGAGACCGGCATCAGCGTGCCCACCCCCCAGGGCTGGATCTCTGACACGTTCGGAGCGCAGCCGCACCTGGCGTATTTCCTGGCGGACGGTGAGATCGACGAGGTCTGGAGCGCCGTCGGCACGGCCATCGAGCACGTGCGTCAGACCAGGCGGCCCGCGTTCCTCCACCTTCGAACCGTGCGTCTGTGGGGCCACGCCGGCAGCGACGCCGAGCAGACCTACCGCCCGCTCGCCGAGATCGAGGCCGTCGAGGCGCGCGACCCGCTCCTGCGAAACGCGCGCCGACTGTTGGAGTCGGGAGCCGCGGACCCCGAGATGCTCAGGGACCTTGTGCGCGAGACGCGCCACCGGGTGCTCGCCGTGGCCGAGGAGGCGACCCGCCGGCCGCGGCTGCAGACGACCGAGGAGGTGGTCGCGCCGCTGGCTCCCGACCACCCCGAGCGCGTGGCCGTGCGTGCCGCGGTCCCGGTCGCCACGCCCGACGAGCGGGCCGCGTCGTTCGGCCCCATCCTGCCCGAGGCGGCCAGCGCACCCACCAGCCGCACGCTGGCCGGCGCGATGAACGCCGCGTTGGCAGACGAGCTGCTCCGTCGCCCCGAGCTGCTCATCTTCGGCGAGGACGTCGGGCGCAAGGGCGGCGTCTATAACGTCACGAACGGCCTGCAGAAGCGGTTCGGCCAGGCGCGCGTGTTCGACACCATCCTCGATGAGACGAGCATCCTCGGCATCGCCCAGGGAGCGGCCCACATCGGCCTCCTTCCCGTCCCGGAGATCCAGTACCTCGCCTACATTCACAACGCGCTCGACCAGATTCGAGGCGAGGCCGCGACGCTCCAGTTCTTCAGCTCCGGCCAGTTCCGGAATCCGATGGTGGTGCGCGTTGCCGGGCTGGCCTACCAGAAGGGCTTCGGCGGGCACTTCCACAACGACAACTCGATCGGCGCCCTGCGTGACATCCCCGGCGTCGTGATCGCCTCGCCGGCGCGCGGCGACGATGCGGCGCGCATGTTCCGCGGTGCGGTGGCCATGGCGATCGAGGATGGCCGCGTCGTCATCTTCCTGGAGCCGATCGCCCTCTATCACGAGAAGGATCTGCACGCGGACGGCGACGGAGGCTGGCTGACCGACTACCCGGCCCCGCCCGAATCGCTGCTGCCCGGCGCCGTGGGGCTGTACGGCGCGACCGAGGAGGAAGCCGACGTGCTCCTGGTCAGCTACGCGAATGGCCTGCGCCTGAGCCTCCAGGCGGCAAAACGCCTCGCCGAGCTCCACGACCTGCGCGCGCGCGTCCTGGACCTTCGCTGGCTGAACCCGCTCCCAACCGATGCCATCCGCTCGCACGCCACCGATGTCGGGACGGTCGTCGTGGTCGACGAGTGCCGCGCGACCGGCGCGGGGGTCGCCGACGCGATCATCGCCGACCTCGCCGAGCAGCGGATCGGGCGCCGGCTCGCGTCGATTCGAGCCGTCGACTCCTTCGTTCCGCTGGGACCCGCGACGTCGGCCGTGCTCGTCGGCGTGGACCAGATCGTGGCCACCTCGGTCGCCGCCGTGAAGCGCCGAAGACGCCACGCGGCGGGTGCGCGGTCGTGACGCGCGCCGCGGTCGCCTTCCCGGCGCGGGGCTCGTACGGGCCGGCCTCGCTCCACTCTCTGCCACCCACACATCCATGGGTCCGCCGAGCGGATCAGCTGCGCCGCGAATACGACCTTCCGGCGCTCTCCGACCTCGACGGAGCGGCAGGGTTCGATCCCGGCGTTCACCTTCGCTCGGCCAACGCGTCTCCGCTCACGTTCCTGTCGGGCCTCCTGGACGCGGAGCGGATCGCGGGCGACCACGAGGTCGTGGTGGTGGTGGCGAGCTCCACGGGCTGGTACACCGCCCTTGCCGCCTCCGGCGCCCTGGAGTTCGACGACGCATTTCGGCTGGTTCAAACCATGGCGCTGCTGGCAGAAGAACCGATCGCGGAGGACGATCCCGGTGGCCAGCTGATCTACGCGTTGACGGACTCGGAGTGGCGGCCCGATCCGGATCGCACCTCGGCGCTCGAGGCGGTGCTGGCCCGACAGACCGATGGCGTGCACCGCTCGCTCGAGCTCGGTGCCTTCAGTGTCCTCAGCGGCACGGGCGGTGGCATCGACGGGGTCGCGGCCGATCTGCCAGTCGTCGAGATCGGTACCAGGCGCTTCCCGTTCCGCGCCGCGATGCAGGAGGCGTGGCACATCCCCCTGCGTGCCGAGGCCGCGGAACGCGCTGCGGAACGCCTCGGCGGACCTCACCTGGTCGGCTCCGAATGTGACGCTGGTCGATGGGCGCGGCGTCCGCTTCACACCGTGGTCGACCGATCCGGCGGAGCTGGCGAACCACACCATCCGTGAGCAGCCGGTCAGCACCTACGACTTCGCGCGCAGCCTTCGGGTCGCGCTCCGCGAGTACGCGCCCGAGGTGATCCTGCTGGCGGGCCCGGGAGCAAGCCTCGGCGAGGTCTGCGCCCAGCTCATCGTGGCCGAAGGCTACCGAGGGATCCGAACCCGCGCCGAGCTCGAGGCGGCCCAATCCGGTCCGACACCGATCCTGCTCTCGATGCGCCGATGATGGAGCGCAGCATCACGCTGCGCGGCCCGCTCGATCTCGGTCGCACCCTGTGGCCGCTGCGCCACGGCCTCGGCGATCGGACGGTGCGACTGCTCCGCGACGAGGCCTGGCTGGCCGCGCGCACCACGGACGGCGCGGCCGCGGTTCGCGTGCGTCTACGCGGCTCGACGGTCGAGGCCCAGGCCTGGGGTGATGGCGCGGGGCGCCTGCTCGACGACGTTCCCGCCCTGATCGGCGAGGACGATGAGCCGAACCGGCTGATCGCTCACCACCCGATCGTGCGCGAGCTCCAACGTCGTCACGCCGGCCTCCGGCTTCCGCGCACCCGTCGCGTGCTCCACGCGCTGGTGCCGTCGGTGTTCGAGCAGAAGATCACCGGCACCGAGGCCTTCCGAGCCTACGCGGCACTGCTTCGGGTCCACGGCGAGCCCGCGCCCGGGCCCGGTGGCCTCCTCCTGCCGCCGGATCCGGCCCGGCTCGCGAGCCTGCCCTATCACGCCTATCACCCGATCGGCCTCGAACGTCGTCGTGCGGAGGTCCTCCGTCGGGCGGCGGCACGGGCGGCCTGGCTGGAGTCGTCCGCAACATCCGCCGAGGCGACGCTCCGCCTCACGTCTCTGGTCGGTATCGGGCCGTGGACGGCGGCCGAGGTCGTGCGTACGGCGTTCGGCGACCCCGATGCCGTCAGCGTCGGCGACTATCACCTCCCAAGCGTGGTCGCCTGGGCCCTCGCCGGCGAGCCACGGGCCGACGACACCCGCATGCTGGAGCTCCTCGAGCCCTACCGCGGCCAGCGCGGTCGTGTGCAGCGCCTGCTGGAGGTCAGCCGAATCGTCCCTCCCCGCTACGGCCCGCGAACCGCGCCGAGGCGGATCAGCGCCATCTGATGCGGATCGCCCTGGCAACGGTCGGGACGATCGGCGACGTCCTGCCGTTCGCCACGCTCGCACGTGCGCTCGTCGAACGCGGCCACGAGGTGACGGCCGTCACCTGGCCGGTGCACGCGGCGGCGCTCGCCCAGTCGGGGGTGCGCGTCGAGGTCGCCGGACCGCACGCCGATCCGGCGCGGATCGACGAGGTCGCGGCACGCGCGGCCGGCCGAGGGCCGATGGAGCAGGTTGCCATCCTGCGCGACTTCCATCTCGAGGACGGCGCGGCCCACCTCCGGCGGCTGCGCGAGCTCCTGCCCGGCCACGACATCGTCCTCCTTCACGGGATCCACGCCCTCGCGCACGCCGCGGTGCTCGACGCCGGCCTGCGTTGGGCCTCCGCGGTGTTCGACCCGGTCCTCCTGCCGACGAGCAGCGCGCCGCCCGCCGGCATGCCGAACCTCGGGCCACTGAACCGGGTGGCGTGGTGGGCACTCGACCGTGCGCTGTCGCGCACCGGCCGGCCGCTGGACGATCTGCTCGCTCGCAGCGGCAGCGCCCAACGCGGCCTGCCGCTGTTCCGGGCGCGATCGCCGCTCCTGCACCTGGTCGGATGCTCGCCGTCACTCATCGTCGTCCCGCCGGATCTGCCTCCCGGAACGACGGTGACCGGCGGGTGGTTCGATCGATCGTCGCCGGTGGCTCTCCCCGACGATGTCGAGGACTTTCTGGCCGATGGCGCGGCCCCAATCGCGATCTCCTTCGGATCGATGCGCGGCATTCCGCCCGGTGAGCTGCGCCACGCGATCGACCGGCTGCTCGAGGCGGGCCGCCGGGTCATCGTCCAGGGTCCGGTCGACGCTCCTGACGCGTCGCCGGGCCTGCTGCGGGCCGGCATGGTCGACCATCGCGCGCTCCTGCCGCGAGCCGCGCTCGCCGTCCACCATGGCGGCGCCGGCACCTCGCACGCGGTGGCAGCCGCCGGCATCCCGTCGGTGGTCGTGCCGCACGTCGGCGACCAGGCCTACTGGGCGGATCGGCTCAACAAGCTCGGCGTGGCACCCAGGCCGATCGCGCTCGAGCGGCTCGACGCCCAATCGCTGGCAGAGGCGGTGCTGGCTGCTGCCGCCGACCAGACCATGCGCGAGAAGGCGAGCGGCCTCGCCGTCCGCGTCGGCGCGGAGGATGGGATCGGCGCGAGCCTCAAACTGCTGGAGAAGGCGGCCGCCGGAGAGGCCTAGGCTCGCTTCGGCTTCTTCGGCGCCTTCGGCGGGAGCGTGCGCACGTAGACCGCCGCTCGCTCGATCCAGTGGCGCATGGCCGTGACGTCACCGGCCACCTCTGGTGGCATGGCAACGTACTCACGCATCGGGCGCCCGGGCATCGGCGAGAAGGGCGACCAGCCGTCGGCGAGCCGCTCCTCGCGCTCGGCTTCGGGCAATCGCACCATGACGTTCTCCTGGTGCAGGCCGGCGGTCAGGTTCCCGCCGACGAACGCCGCCGGATAACCGAACATCGGGCGGACCTCGACCCCCTCGATCCCCGCCACGGCCTCGTGGAAGCGTGCCACCAGTTCGGCCGGTGCCTTCCGCCACGGATCGCTGCTCGTCACTTCAGTCGCTCCCCTGTGGGCCGGGGCTCCGCCGTCACGCGGTGGATCTCCTCGGTGAGCCGGGTGTTCTCCCGCAGCAGGTCCTCGAGCAGCCGCGTCTCGCGGTAGTGGTGATCGACCACCATGTGCTGTCGCTCCTCGTACCGGTTCTGGCTGATCAGCACGAAGGTGGACAGGAAGATCGCCTCGAGGCTGACGACCATGGTCAGCAGCCCGAACGGGAATGGATCGAAGTGCAGGACCGTGAGATTGAGCAGGATCCAGGCTCCGAACCAGATCACGTGCAGGGCAACGAACCGCATCGAGCCTGAGAACGCGGTGATCGAGTCGGCCAGCCGAAGCGAGGCCGATGCGGCGCGTCGGGCGCTGTGCTCGGCAAGCGCCGGGGCTTCCGCAACGTGCGAATCGTGGGTGGTCATGACGCTCCTCGGCTCGGACGTGACGTGGGCGGAACGCGTGGCGTCCCCGGCAGGATTCGAACCTGCGACCTTCCGCTTAGAAGGCGGTTGCTCTGTCCACTGAGCTACGGGGACCGCCGAGAGCATACGGCAGCGATCAGCGGGTAGACTTCGGCGCGAGATGTCGGACGAACCACTCATCACGCCGGTCCAGCTCCAGCGCACCCAGATTGACGCCGATCAGGAGCTGCTGCGGGACGAGGACCTGCTCAACGAGGAGCATCTGCGGCGGATGGACCAGGTCCTCCTGCGCAGGAACCTGGACCATGCCCGGATGTTCAGTCGCAAGCTGAGCCTCGAGCTGCAGCAGTTCGTCCACCTCTACACCCCGGAGGCGAACGAGCTCCGCCGGCGGATCGAGAAGTACATGGTCATGGAACGCATGATCGAGCGGGAGATGGCGCGCCGCCACACGTACTGATCGAGCGCCGCGCCGCCCGCGGCAATGCACGAAAGAAGCCCCGATCCGCCGAGCACGGACCGGGGCTCATGACATTCGCGAGGGCGTGGGCCTTGCTAGGCGACCGCCACGTGGTGTTCGAGACGGGAAGCGGCGATCTCGCGCTCCTCGGCGGCCGCCTCGATCACTGCGCGCACCCAGCCGGCCAGACGCGGCATCTCGAAGAGCGAGAACGTGAGGCCTCGCGACGCGAGATCGGCGTGGTCCCAGCCCTGGAACTCCCTGCGAGCGGCCACCCCGCACATCTCGTCGTAGAGCTCAGGCCAGCCCACCCCGCGGCGGTGATGGCAGAAACGGATGAATGAGACCACGTCGGGGGGCGGTGGCTCCCCCGCCGGCCCGAGCCGCGTGGCGGCTCCAGGCAGAGACGGTCGCTGCGTCATGCGATGGCACCCTCCCAGGGTTCCGGTGGTTGAGATGGATGAGTCCGAACGATCGGCCCTGAGCGACTGAATAAGGACCGGCGGCGATCGTAGGCTTGCCGGCGCCGGACCGGAAGGGGTATGTCCACCAACTTCTCCACAACTTCGAAACGGGCCCCTGCCGCCGGTGGAGATCTCTGCCGAACGGGCGTGAGACGATACCGTCCCCCACCCCCGACAAAGCCTTTGTGGAGCTGACCGCCCGTGATCACCATCCGCCGCGACCGCGAGATCTTCGACACCGAGGGCGGTTGGTTTCGTGCTCGGTGGCATTTCAGCTTCGACCAGTACCGCGACCCCGAGAACGACTCGTTCGGGGCCATGCGCGTCTTCAACGACGATCGCCTGATCGCCGGCGCCGTCTGGCCGCTTCACCCGCATCGCGACGTGGAGGGGCTGACCTACGTCGTCGAAGGCAGCTTCGGGCACCACGACAACGTCGGCGGCGCGTACGGGCCGCTGCCTGCCGGCTCCGTCCAGCGCATGACGCTCGGATCGGGCGCGCTTCACTCCGAGGCGAACGCCTCGGCCGATGAGCCGATGCGCTTCATCCAGATCTGGATCCTTCCCGATCAGGCCGACCTGCCGCCGGCGGTCGAGCAGCGGATCTTCACGAAGGACGATCGCACCAACCGCCTGCTCAGGGTGATCGGCCCTGACGGCGACGATGTCGTCACCGTCCACCAGGACGCATCGGTCCACGTCGCTTCGCTCGAGCCGGGGACCGAGGTGGTCCACGCCATCGGCGACGGGCGGGGCGCGTATGCCTACCTCATCGAGGGCGGCGCGACGTTCGACGGCCAGGAGGTCGCGACCGGCGATGCGGCCAAGGTCACCGATCAACCCGACCTGACCATCCGAGCGACGCAGCCGAGCGAGCTGATCCTGGTGGACGTGCCGATGCGGTTCGAGGCGGTCGGCATCTGGCGCACCCGATGAACCTCTAGCGAGGCACCCTCAGGTTGGGCGCCGGCCGGCCAGCGCGTCGGCCGCCAGCGCGCGGCATTCGGCGAGCGTGACCGCGGCGAGGGCATCCCGAACATCGGCGACGGCGGAGGCCGCCATCGACAGGCTCGTGACGCCAAGCCCGACGAGGACCTTCGCCAGCGCCGGCGAGGCAGCGGCCTCCCCGCAGACACCAACCGACTTGCCCGCCGCGTTCCCGGCCTCGGCCGTGATGCGGATCAGGTCGAGCAGCGCGGGCTGCCACGGGTCGAGCAGATCCGCCAGCTCGCCGGCCATGCGGTCCGCCGCGAGCGTGTACTGCGCGAGGTCGTTGGTCCCGATGCTCAGGAAGTCGGCATGCTCGAGGAGCTCCGACGCCCGAAGCGCCGCTGCCGGGATCTCGACCATGGCCCCGGCAATCGGCAGGCCGTGCTCGCGCGCGAGGTCGGTGAACCATTTCGTCTCGGCGGCGGTGGCGATCATGGGCGCCATGACCCAGACGACGGCGCCCGTCGCCTGCTGCGCCTGAGCCAACGCGGCGAGCTGATCGACGAGCACCTGCGGTGAGCGGCGCGCGGTTCGCAGGCCGCGGACCCCGAGCGCCGGGTTTGGCTCGCCCTCCTGGTTGAGGAACGGGAGGGGCTTGTCGGCCCCGGCGTCGAGCGTCCGGACCACGATCTTCTGCCCCGCCATCGCCTCGAACACGCCGGTATAGATGGCGACCTGCTCATCGACCGACGGCGCATCCTGCCGGTCGAGGTAGAGGAACTCGGTGCGGAAGAGGCCGACGCCCTCGGCATCGACCGTCGCGACCGACGCGGCCCCGGCGGCATCGCCGATGTTGAGGAGCAGCGCAACCGCATGGCCATCTGAGGTACGTCCCGGGCCACGGCTGGCCGCTCGCGCGGCACGACGCTCTGCCTCGCGGCGGTTGGTCTCGCTGGCCTCGTCCGGGGTGACCCCGACACGGACCCGCCCGCTCTCCCCGTCGACCTCGACCAGCTGGCCCTCGCGCAACGTCGCCGCCCCGGAACAGGCGACGACGGCCGGGAGCCCCAACGCCCTGGCGAGGATGGCGGTGTGGCTCGTCGGGCCGCCCCTGACGGTGACGAGCGCGAGCACCTTCTCCGGGTTCAGCGTCACGGTGTCGGCCGGCGCGAGGTCGTCCGCGACCAGGACGAAGGGAGCGTCGCGCTCGGGCAGCCCGGGCATCGGTTGCTCGAGCAGCCGGGCGACGGTCCGGTCGCGGACGTCGTCGAGGTCCCCGACGCGCTCGGCCATGTAGCCGCCGAGCTCGAGCAGCATGGTCCGGAAGGTGTCGATTGCCCGGTCGACTGCCCAGGCCGCAGGCTGGCCATCGGCGGCTGCCGATCGGATCGCCTCCTCGAGCGAAGGGTCGCGGGCGATCATGGCGGTCGCCTCCATGACCTCCGCGGCGCCGGGGATGGCGGTCGCGGCGGCCCGACGCTCGAGGTCCTCGGCGGTCAGGATGAGGGCGGCCATGGCCGCGTCAGCCTCGGCATCCGCATCGGCGGCAGTCGGTCGCTCCTCCGGCAGCTGCGGGCGCGGTCCCATCAAGGCGACCGGCCCCGCGGCGGTGCCGGGGCAGACGCCGATGCCCTGGAGTGGCTTCGCAGGCGACGTTGCGGACGTTGCCGGTTCGGTGCTCGTCACGGGCCTCAGGCCGGATCGTCGTGGTCTTCGGCGACCACGGTTGCGACGGCCTCCAGGGCCTCGTCGGCGCCCTCGCCATCGGCCTCGAGGATCACGGTGTCGCCGTTCTTCGCTCCGAGCGCCAGCACGCGGAGGATGCTCCGGGCATCGACCGGCGCGCCATCGCCCTTGCGGATCGTGATCTTCACCGGCTGCTCCGCCACCGCCTTCACGAACAGGGCGGCCGGTCGGGCGTGCAGACCGACCCGAGAGCCAACGATGACCTCACGCAGCGCCATGACGTTTCCTCCGTATGCCGGCTCGCGCCGGATTGCCCGATCGCGCGCCAGGGCTCGATGAGGCCCGGGTGGTCAGCCGGATGGCCGAATCAACCTAGGGGGCGGTCTCGTCCTCGGCCTCGACATCCGCGACGCCGAACTCCGCGTCACAGCTGGTGCATCGGAACACGCGCCCGCCCTTCACCAGCTGGCGCTCGATGTCGTGGTCCTCCGGGTCATGATGCGCGGGCCGCATCTCGTGCCACTCGTCGCCGTGTCGATGAAGCAGGCGGATCTCATCGATGGGGAGCACGGTTCGCAACCTCCGCTGGACGCGTTGAGATTCGTGGTGGGAAGTACACGCTACTCCCAAGGCCGTTCCTCGGCTAGAACCCGAGGACCTCGTCGACGAGGACGACGGTGATGCGGCCGGGTGCGATCTCGCGGTTGATGATCAGGATCTTGTTCACGCCGCTGTGGATGCCGTACGCGGCCTGGGCACGGGCGTCCTCGAGCGGGAAGGCGTACTCGTCGATGCGACGAAGCCCTTCCTCGAGGTCGGACACGATCTTCTGGGTGCCCACCAGGAGGATGACCCGTCCGGCACCGGCGGCATACGGCCCGAGCTGGCTGCCGCCCATCGACGCCGTGATCAGCGATCCGGTCTCGGTGACCGCGTGGACGCTGCCGAGCATCACCTCGGGCGATGCCGAGAGGCGGCGGATCTCATCGGCCTGGGTCGCGCGGTCCATGCTCCAGATCCGGGGCCGGATCGGATCGTAGCGACCGGAGTTCTCGATCTCGGCCGTCACGCCCGCGATCTCGAGCGACTGCGAAGCGCCGTGATGAACCTGGGCGCCATCGGGGATGAGGTCCAGGATGAGCTGCCTGGCTTCCGCGACGTCGGCAGCCCGAAACACGGTGATGCCGTTCGATTCGAGGGCGGCCGCGGTCCGCTTCACGCGGTCGTCATCGGGCGTTGTGGCAAATCGACGTGTGATCGACCGATCGAGGTCGGGGCGTACTTCGGTAATCAATTGAGGGTTCCTTCCGGGACTGCTGCGCTGGTATACTTGCAACTGCAATTACCCTACGCCTAGTTGGTTGCAGATGCAAGTACCTGTGAAGACCGATGTCGCGGAGCTCCTGGAGAGGCTGGTGACGGAAGAGCTGCCGAGCCGCAATGGGCGGGAGGCTTGGACCTCGCTGCTGCGGTCGCACGCGACCCTCGTGCGCCGGCTCGAGACCGATCTCGAGCGGGAGACCGGCCTTGCCCTGGCCGACTTCGACGTGCTTGCCCAGCTCGCGCTCGCCGACGGCGAGCTGCGCATGTCGGAGCTGGCGGATCGCGCGCTCATCTCGCGCTCCGGCATGACGCGGCGGGTCGCCCGGCTGGTCGAAGAAGGCCTCGTTCGACGCGCGAACTCCGCAGCGGACGCCCGCGGCGTCGTCGTGTGCCTGACCGATGCCGGCGTGTCCCGCCTGGCCGAGACGGCGCCGGTTCACGCGCGCGGCGTCACGCAGCTCTTCGTCGCACAGCTCGACGATCAGGAGCTGGCGATGCTCAAGAGCGCCCTCGACAAGGTCACCGTCGACTGCACCTTCGGCTGATCCTCGCCTGGCAGGATCGTCAGGCGGCGACGCCGGCCGCAAGCAGCTCGTCGAGGCGCTCGAAGTCCTCGTCCCTGCCGCTGTCGAGGTCCAGCATGGCATCGCGGTCCTCGACTGACGGGAAGACGGACAGCCCGTCGATGCGACTTCGCCCGTCGCCGATATCGGCGAAGGTGAAGATCTCGAGGCTGGGGTGCTCGGGGGTCCCTTCGAACTCGAACGTCTGCACCAGGCGGCTCGGCGCAGCGACCTCGTGGAACGACCCATGGAATGCCCACTCGCCGCCGAGGCCGGCGACGATGTAGCTCCAGCTGCCGCCGGTTCGGGCGTCCCAGGAGCGCATCGTCAGCTGCGTACCGCGCGGTCCGATCCATTGCTCCACGAGGGTTGCATCCGTATGGGCCTCGAACACCCGGGCTGCCGGTGCCTCGAACTCGCGCGAGAACGCGATGGTCTGCTCCCCGGCATTGATCGTGACTGTCCGCTGGTTGGTCATGTCGAACCTTTCGTTCTTTCGAGCAGCTGGTCGAGCCGCTCGTACTTCGCCTCGAGGCGCTGTCGATGCGCCTCCAGCCATTGCGCGGTCCGCTCGATGGCGGCCGGTTCGAGGTGGACGGGACGCGTCTGCCCCTCCTTCCGCCGCGATACGACGCCGGCGGCCTCGAGCACCTTGATGTGCTTCGATACCGCCTGGAGAGAGATCGGGAACTGGCGTGCGAGCTCGTTCACGGTCGCGTCGCCGCCGACGAGCCGATCGACGATCGCTCGTCGAGTCGGATCGCCGAACGCCTGAAAGGTCGTCGCGACATCAACCATGTCTGCCCATCTCCACCGATATTCAACCGATTGGTTGAACTACCATAGGATCTGCCGCACGGTGATGTCAAGCGATGTCCGCGGGCAGCGTGGCCGGGCACATCCACGTGGATGGCGCTAGCGTTGGTGGATGAGCCGCGAAGCCGAGGACCTGAACCGACGCCTGCTGCGCGCCAGGGACGCCATGGATCGGGCCTACGCCGAACCGCTCAACGTGCGCGCCGTGGCCGCGGTGGCCCACGTCTCCGAGGCGCACTTCATCCGCACCTTCCGCGGCGTCTTCGGCGAAACGCCGCATCGCTACCTGCAGCGACGGCGAGTGGAGCGCTCGATGTTCCTGCTGCGCGAGACGGATCGCAGTGTCACCGACGTCTGCCTCGACGTCGGCTTCACCAGCCTGGGAACGTTCAGCCGCACGTTTCGAGAGATCGTCGGCGAGGCGCCGTCGGTCTACCGCCGGGGGCATGGGCCGATCGTCGCGCCCCATTGCGTGCAGCTGGCGGCGATGCGACCGCGGGTCGCGGCCAGCCAGATGAGCCGATCAAGCAGTTTTGGAGAAGCAAATGCAGCGCGCGGCGCCCTAGGGTGAGGTCGTCCGCATCGAGACACCAAGGAGCACACGAGATGATCACCAGACTCAACGTCGCATCGATCTACGTCCTGGACAAGGAGGAGGCACTCGCCTTCTACGTCGACAAGCTCGGCCTCGAGAAGGGCAACGACGTGCGCCAGGGCGACTACCGCTGGCTGACGATCCGCGTTCCCGGCCAGCCCGACATCGAGGTCTCGCTGGAGCAGCCCGGCCCGCCGCTGCACGACGAAGCGACCGCGGCACAGCTGCGCGAGCTCATCACCAAGGGAGCCCTGGGTGGCCTCGTGTTCATCACCGATGACGCACGCGGCCTGTACGAGACCCTCAAGGACCGCGGCGTGACCGACTTCACCCAGGAGCCAACGGACCACTTCTATGGCACCGACATGGGCCTCCGCGACCCGTTTGGCAACCCGATCCGGATTCTCCAGCAGGGCAAGGTTGCCCAGGAGACCACGGCCTAGAGCAACGTTACTGGATGCCTTCCTGCGGCCGT
>CAVWZA010000013.1:0-118177 GCA_963759405.1 uncultured Chloroflexia bacterium
GGCGCTAGCGTTGGTGAATGAGCCGCGAAGCAGAGGACCTGAACCGACGCCTGCTGCGCGCCAGGGACGCCATGGATCGGGCCTACGCCGAACCGCTGAACGTGCGCGCCGTGGCCGCCGTGGCTCACGTCTCCGAGGCGCACTTCATCCGCACCTTCCGCGGCGTCTTCGGAGAAACGCCGCATCGCTACCTGCAGCGACGGCGAGTGGAACGCTCGATGTTCCTGCTGCGCGAGACGGATCGCAGTGTCACCGACGTCTGCCTCGACGTCGGCTTCACCAGCCTGGGAACGTTCAGCCGCACGTTTCGAGAGATCGTCGGCGAGGCGCCGTCGGCCTATCGCCGGGGGCATGGGCCGATCGTCGCGCCCCATTGCGTGCAGCTGGCGGCGATGCGACCGCGGGTCGCGGCCAGCCAGATGAGCCAATCAAGCAGTTTTGGAGAAGCAAATGCAGCGCGCGGCGCCCTAGGGTGAGGTCGTCCGCATCGAGACACCAAGGAGCACACAAGATGATCACCAGACTCAACGTCGCATCGATCTACGTCCTGGACAAGGAGGAGGCACTCGCCTTCTACGTCGACAAGCTCGGCCTCGAGAAGGGCAACGACGTGCGCCAGGGCGACTACCGGTGGCTGACGATCCGCGTTCCCGGCCAGCCCGACATCGAGGTCTCGCTGGAGCAGCCCGGCCCGCCGCTGCACGACGAAGCGACCGCGGCACAGCTGCGCGAGCTCATCACCAAGGGAGCCCTGGGTGGCCTCGTGTTCATCACCGATGACGCACGCGGCCTGTACGAGACCCTCAAGGATCGTGGCGTGACCGACTTCACCCAGGAGCCGACCGACCACTTCTATGGCACCGACATGGGCCTCCGCGACCCGTTTGGCAACCCGATCCGGATTCTCCAGCAGGGCAAGGTTGCCCAGGAGACCACGGCCTGACCCAGCCGGGATCCTCCGCACCCACTCGCCCGGCGCACTGAGCAACACGTTGTCGTCGCCGGCGGTCGTCGCGCGCCAATCGGCGTACATTCGGCCGAGCACGGGAGCGGGCGGCGGAAACGGCCGCCATGTGAGTGGGAGGACCGCGTGATGAGCTTCGTACGTCGTGCGCCGACGTTGGTTGCGTTGGCCGCCCTGTCCCTTTCGCTGGCCGGCCCGGCCACGGCGTCGCCCACGGCGAGCGGCGTGCCCGGATGGGCGTGCTCTCTGAGGAGATCGCGGCCGCTGGCGCAGGGTCGGCCGCCGAAGCCCGCGGCGGGGTCGACGGCCAGGCTCTCGTCCGCGACAGGGACACGGGCGAAGCCGTTCGCGACCTCCCGAAGGAAGCCAAGGGCCGAGCACCGAGCAACTTCTCGGTGACCGTCCCGGTGTACTGGCACGTCGTGACGGACGGCACGGCGGGCGCCGTCACCGATACGCAGATCCGCACCCAGATCAGCGCGATCAACCGTGGCTTCAGCGGCGGCGAGGGTGGGGCGGCCACCGGCTTCACGTTCTCGCTCTCCGGCGTCACCCGCACCAACAACGCCGTCTGGTACCGGTCCCAGTCGGCAGGCGCCGAGCACGAGATGAAGCGTGCGCTGAAGCAGGGTGGCGATAACGCCCTCAACGTCTACTCGACGAGCGGCGGAGCCCTCCTCGGCTACGCGTATCTGCCCGAGATCACCGACACCGCCCAGGCCTACCTCGACGGCATCGTGATCGACTGGCGGACAATGCCCGGCGTTTCGACCGTGACTCTGGATCAGGAGATCGAAGGTTCGAATCCTTCCTCGCCAGGCAGACACTTCCTCGCCAGCCAGCTACGCGGCGAGTCGGGATAGGGCCCGATGGCCCCGCCGATGGGGTCATGCAGCCGGGGGTGTACAGCGGAACCCGGCCGTAGACTTGATCTATGAGCGCCACCGCCCCACGTGTTGTCACGCCCCCGCACGGGGCCACCGACGCACCGACGAAGCCGATCGACCTGGCCCGTCATCTTGTCGACCGCGCGACCCTGCCGATGACCGTCGTGGGTCTCCTGGCCGGGCTGGCGCTCACGTGGGCCGGAAACGACGAAGCGGCCGACGTCGCCTGGACGATCCCTGCGGTCGTGGTGGCCGTTCGGCTTGCATGGGCGATCCTCCGCGATCTCGCGCAAGGCGAGCTCGGTGTCGACCTCATCGCGATCCTGGCCATCGTCGGTGCGCTCCTGCTCGGCGAGCCGTTCGCCGCTGGGGTCATCGGCGTCATGCTGGCCACAGGCGAGGCGTTGGAGAGCTATGCCCAGGGTCGCGCACACCGAGAACTGACCGCCCTGCTCGGACGGGCGCCGCGAGACGTCCAGCGATACGTCGATGACCGACTCGAGACGACCCCCATCGAGGCCGTCGCCCCAGGCGACCTGCTTGCCATCCGCCCCGGCGAGGTCGTGCCGGTCGATGGGATGGTCGTCGGGAGCCCGGCCGTTCTCGACGAGTCCGCACTAACCGGCGAGTCCCGTCAGGTCACCCGCGAGGAAGGCGACCCGGTTTCCTCCGGGACGGTCAATGCCGGCTCGTCGTTCGATCTCCGTGCGACAGCAACCGCCGGCGACAGTTCGTACGCAGGGATCGTCCGTCTCGTCCAGGAGGCACAGCACAGCAAGGCGCCATTCGTCCGACTCGCAGACCGGTACGCGCTCATCTTCGTCCCGTTCACCTTGGCCATCTCCACAGCAGCATGGCTCGTGTCCGGCGACCCCGTCCGCGGCCTCGCCGTCCTGGTCGTCGCGACGCCGTGCCCGCTCCTGCTCGCCGCGCCGATCGCGATCGTCGCAGGGATCTCACGCGCCGCGCGGCGAGGCGTGATCGTCAAGGGCGGTGGTGCGCTCGAGACCCTCGCACGAGCCCGGGTCATGCTGTTCGATAAGACCGGAACGCTCACTGCTGGCCGGCCGAAGTTGGCCACGGTCGACGTTGGTCCAGCCACGGAGCCCGGGGCCATCGATCAAAGCGAGGTCCTCCGGCTGGCGGCCTCGGTCGAACAGCTGTCGCCGCACGTGCTCGCCGGTTCGATCGTCCATGGGGCGCGGGAACGGGGACTAGAGCTGACCATGCCGGACGACGTCGTCGAGACCCCTGGCGCCGGGGTGACCGGACTCGTTGACGGCCGGCGGGTCGCGGTAGGGACGGCGGACTTCTGTGCTGGCGAAGGCGGACTGCCGCGATGGATACGCGACGTCCGGCGCCGTGCCGCGATCGAGGGTTCGACGTGCGCCTTCGTTCGGATCGACGATGAGGTCCGCGGTGCGCTGATCCTGGACGATCCGCTCCGCCCCGAGACCCCGCGGGCGATCCGCTCGCTAAGGCGGATCGGCTTCACACGCATCGTGATGGTCACCGGCGACAACGCTGCAGTCGCCGACATCATCGGGTCGGCCATCGGCGTCGACGCGGTCCTCGCCGACCGGGTTCCGTCGGAGAAGGTCGACGCCGTCCACGCCGAGCGGTCGGTCGCTTCGGGGCCGATCGTGATGATCGGCGACGGGCTCAACGACGCACCCGCCCTGGCCCTCGCCGATGTTGGCGTGGCGATGGGGGCCAGGGGCGCGAGCGCCTCCTCCGAGGCAGCCGACATCGTCATCACGGTGGACCGACTCGATCGCCTGACCGAAGCGGTCCAGATCGCTCGACGAGCGCGCTCGATCGCCGTCCAGAGCGTCGTCCTCGGGATGGGGATGTCGATCGTCGCGATGGCTGCCGCGGCGCTCGGGTTCCTTCCGGTCGTCGCCGGGGCGATTCTCCAGGAGGCAATCGATGTCATCGTGATCCTCAATGCGCTCCGCGCTCTGCGAGGTGGTGTTGAGGTCCCGACCCGGATCGCCGGCTGGACCGAGACAAGCGCACACCTGCGCGCCGCGCATATCGAACTCGAACCGTCCATCGCCCGGATCCGCGGCACGGCGGATATCCTCGACGGCATGTCTGCTGCTGCCGCGGCGGTCGCCCTCGAGGAGATCCGCCTGTTCGTGTCGGTTGATCTGCTGCCACACGAGGAGCTGGAGGACCGGACAATCTACCCGATGCTCGCCACCGCCATGGGCTCCGACGACGCGACGGGGTCGATGCACCGGACGCATCAGGAGATCTTCCGACTCGCGAGACTGCTCGATCGCCTGGTCCGCGACCTCCCGCCAGACGGCCCGAGCCGCGATGATCGGACGGATCTCCAACGCCTCCTGTACGGTCTGGAAGCGATCCTTCGCTTGCATCAGGCGCAGGAGGAGGACCTGTACGCCTCCATCGGCGACAGCACGCCACCAGCCGAACAACCGGCCTCCGCGGCGGCGCCCGCCCGGCCCTGACCCGGACCGAGCGACGCCATGGTCGAGCGCACCATCGGCGGCCTTGCCTGCACCGCCGACCAGGCGCGAATCGGGGAAGTTCGGAACAGCGGGAACCGCTTCCCTTCACAAAGGGTCATCGAGCCGGATACGTTCTGGACACGGACTCATTTGAACAGACGCAAGTGGCGCTCGATCGCGCCCGCCGGGCGTCTCGCGCCGGGCGGGATGGCATACGAGTGCACATCCAGCGCGTCGCTGCGGCGCGGGGCCGGGCTTGGACGCCGATCGCGATAGTCGCTTTTGCGTGCTTCACGGCAACGTATCCGATTTCGCCGACGGGGCACGCTTCACTCTGTCGGCGATCCGTCGCGCTGGAGCACCTGAGCCATACGGCGGAACGAGCGACGCGCGTTGAACTGCAGGATGACCCCCAGCAATCGTCGGAGGGGCCGCCAGCGAGGAGGCGGCTGCCACTCCATTACGCCGGTCATCCACGTGCCGCCTTCAGCGGGCTCAAAAGTCGCTCGTCCAGCGGTAGGCGCCCTGACCGACGCCACCCTCGATGAGACGTGCGTCGGCCGTTCGTACTCCGATAGTCGCCAGGTGACTGGCCCGAGGCCAACATGCAATCCCTCGAAGGTGGTGTTTTGCCCGATCGGCCCGGGCGAAGTCTTGCGGATTCCAGAGACCTGCCCGGTTGTACTGCGGCTCGTTCCGCAGGTCGGCGAAGTAGTCGAAGACCACCTCCTGCTCCCGAGCGATGAAGATGCGCACCCGCGCGGTGACTGAGGCGGGTTGCGATGCGCGTGGATCCCGGGTGGTGGTCATCTTGATCTCAAGCCAGCGCCTGGCGGCGCGGCTCCCCCTAGCTGAACGGACGCACCATTGGCGTCAGCCGTCTCGGCTAGCACCACCCCCCCCGACCGATGGGATGGGCCCGGCAGCCAGGCCGGCACGCGGGCCGCGTACCGCTCCCATGCCTCCCCGAAGGTCCGCGCCAGGAGCTCCTCCCACCGACCGCCAGCCGGGGGCCTCAGTCCGTGGCCGCTGGCCTGCCGGGGGTGGAGATGGGAGCCGCGCTGTTCGCAGTGAGCGCCTTCCATCCCGCCGGTCCTGTCAGATCGGCTGTGCGTGATGCACGTACGACCCTTGGGTGAAGTAGCGAATGATGGCGTCGACCACGAAGCCGAGCACCACGCCGCCAATGAGCGCCGGCAGCACATAGAGGCCTTCGAAGGCATATCCCCAGGTACTGAACGTTCCGAGCGCCTCGCTGCCGATGTTGCCGCCGATGAGGGCGGCGACGGCTGCCAACGGGCCCTCCCAGCCGGTGGTGACGTCACCGATGAAATGGACGACTACGCCGAATAGGATGGCGCCGGCCGCGAGCAGAATCGCCGCGTACGCTCATTCAGACGTCCCAGCCGAATAGATCAAGCACTTGATGGACCTCCTTTGTCGGTAAACCTATCCGCACGCGATGTTCTCGCGACACTCTCGGCATGCGCTCGACGGAAGCACTGCCGAAAAGTACGACGTCTAGCGTCATGCCTGCCGACCACCGGGGCTGCTGCGTCGCACGCGGCTTCGCCTGACCGCTTTCTCCACCTCCACGGCAGCGAACCCGAGCGTCGATGCCCCCAAGACGATGATGAGCTGGGCCGCGGTGAGCGGCTCCGTCTCGAAGACTGGCTGAAGTGGCGCAACGTAGATGAGGGCGAGCTGCAAGAGGAGGGTGAGGGCCACCGCAATCGTCAGCGGCACGTTCGAGCGCAGACCGAGCCGGAAGAAGCTCTCTCGCTCTGACCGAATCGCGAGGGCGTTACCGAGCTGGAGCAAGGCCAGGGTCGTGAAGACCATGGTCTGCCACGGCCAGTCCTGGTCCGATGGCAACGCCTGGACCGCCAGGGTCACGCCGGCCATGAACAGGCCCGACCCAGATCGCGTGCTGCCACAGCCCCCGCGCCGAGGATCGACTCGGTCGGCGGTCGCGGCGGTCGGCGCATGGCGTCAGGCTCGGCCGGCTCCACGCCCAGCGCGAGCGCCGGCAGGCCGTCGGTGACGAGGTTGATCCACAGGATCTGGACCGCCACGAGCGGGAGCGGCAGCCCGAGGAACGGCGCCAGGGCCATGACCCAGATCTCGGCCGAGTTCGTGGTCAGCAGGTAGCGCACGAAGCGGCGGATGTTGTCGTAGATGCGCCGCCCTTCCCGACGGCGGCCACGATCGTCGCGAAGTCGTCGTCCGCGAGGACCATGTCGGCGGCTTCCTTGCTGACCTCGGTCCCGGTGATGCCCATGGCGACGCCGATGTCGGCGCGCTTCAGCGCGGGCGCGTCGTTGACGCCGTCGCCGGTCATCGCCACCACGGCGCCCCGCGCGCTGCCAGGCATCGACGATGCGCAGCTTCTGCTCCGGGTTCGTGCGCGCGTAGACGGCCGACGTCGGCGACCATGGCGTCGAAGGCAGCGTCGTCGAGCGCCTCGAGCTCGGCGCCCGGTGAGCGTCTCGTGTCCCGTCCTCCAGGACGCCGATGCGCCGCGCGATGGCGGCGGCGGTGAGCGGATGATCGCCGGTGATCATCACCGGGCGTGATGCCCGGCGGCGCGGCAGGCCGCGATCGAGCGGCCGCGATGCCGCCCGGGCGGGTCGGCCATGCCGACGATCCCGACCAGGCGCAGCTCGTGCTCGGCCTCGTCGAGTCGCCGGCAGCGTCGGCGAGCTGACGCTCCGCGAACGCGAGCACGCGATAGCCGTCGGCGGCGTACTGCCGCGGCCACATGCTGCGGCCTGCTCGCGGGTCTCGGCATCGGCGCGATCGAGCAGTGGGCCGAGCGCCTCGAGCGCGCCCTTGACGGCCACCCAGATGCTGATCGCCCGATCGGCGTGGAGGGTCGCCATCCGCCGGCGCTGCGGAGTCGAAGGTCAGCTCCTCCGACGCGGGGGCAGGCTCGCCGTCGAGGTCGCGTGCGGTCGATCCCCCGCTTTGCGGCGAGCGCCAGCAGGGCGCGCCTCGGTCGGGTCGCCGGTGATGGTCCAGCGGGTCGCCGCGACGCGGCGGGGCATGCAGCGCCGCATCGTTGCAGGCGGCGGCCACGCGCAGCAGACGATCGAGCGACGGGTCGTCGCTCGGATCCGGCGCTCGAACGCTGCCATCCGGGGCAGTAGCCGTCGCCGGTGACGCGGTACTCGCCGCCGGGCGTCCAGACCCGCTCGACGCAGCATCCGGTTCTCGGTGAGGGTGCCGGTCTTGTCGGTGCAGATCACGGTGACCGAGCCGAGCGTCTCGACCGCCGGCGAGCTTGCCGGACGAGGCGCCGACGCTGCGGCCATCCGCCGCGCCCGAGGGCGAGCGCGATGGTGACGACCGCCGGCAGCCCCTCCGGGATCGCCGCCACGGCCAGGCTGACCGCGGTCAGGAACATCTCCTCGGACCGACTCGCCGCGCGCCGACGCCGGTCGACGAACACGACGACGCAGACCACCAGCGCAGCGACGGCGAGCCGCTTGCCCGAGCGACGACGAGCCGGCGCTGGAGGGGCGTCTGCGTCCTCGCATGCTCCGCAGGAGCTCGGCGACGCGGCCGAGGGCCGTCCCATCCCGGTCGCGACCACGATCCGCAGCCGCGTCCGTAGGTCACCGCCGTCCCACTAAAGGCCATGTTGCGCTGGTCGGCGACAGCGCTCGGCGACATCCGGAGCGGCTCCGTCGTCTTGCCGCGGGCTCGGACTCGCCGTCAGCGGCGGCCTCGTCGATGCAGAGCGGCGCCTCGACGAGGCGCAGGTCGGCGGTCACGATGTCGCCCGCCTCGAGCCGCACAGGTCGCCCGGGCACGAGCTCCGCGCGGCACCAGCGTCGTCTCGCGGTCCGCGCACACTCGGGCCGACGGGCTGGTCATGGCTTGAGCGCGTCCATCGCCTGCTCGGCGCGGTACTCCTGGACGAAGCGACGATCGTTGAGGGCGACGATGGCGAGGATCACGACGGTGTCCTTGAGGTCGCCGATGAGCGGCCGTGATGCCGGCCGCCGCGATGAGCACCAGGATCATGGCGTTGGTGAATTGCTCGAGGAAGAGCCGCCAGGCAGGTTTGACCGCCTTCGCGCGCAGCACGTTGGGGCCGATGCGTGCCAGCCGGGCCTCCGCCTCCGCTGCACCAAGCCCGGCGGCTCGGTCGGTACCGAGGGCGTGCGCCACGCTGGCGACGTCCAGGCGCCATGGATCGAGCCGTCCCGACTCAAGCGACTGCGGTGCGGATGTCGCGGTCATGCGGCTCCGCTCCACAGTATCCAGAGCAGGAGGAGGTAGATCACCAGGCGCCGCAACGCAACGCTCGTCGGAGACGACGCCATTCCCGCCCGACCACTCCTCGACTCCCGATTGCCATAGCACGATCCTGCGGTGACGTGCGAGGCTTCACGAGGGCCAATGGGACTGATCGGACCGGATCGACCGGACTGCACTGTCTCGGCGCCCGTCCTCGCAAGCGGGCGCGACGTCACCTGACCGCGCGACATCCTGGCGCGACCAACTCAAGCAGGTGGAGCAATCGGGACTTTCGGCACGCACGCTGCGGGCCGGACGGCCGTCGTCACCGCCCCGGCGGCGGAACAAGGTTGCGATGACCGATGTCAGTCGACGACAGCGCCGATGGAGATGTCCGCATGAAGGTCCTGCTCGCGCTAGACGGATCAGCGCCGTCGCTGGTCGCCCGAGACCTCGTCCGCAGCCTTCCATGGCCGGCCGCGACGGTCGTCCATCTTGTCGCCGCCTACCAGGTGCCGATGGATTGGACCGGCGGCGTCGGCTCGACCATGGACTGGGTTGGTGACGTCGAGGATGCCATCCGCGACCAGTTCCACGACGAGCTGCGGACGAACGCCGAGCCACTGGTCGACGGCGGGAGGAAGGTCGAGCGGCACGTGATCCGCGGCCGCGCCGCGGACGCCATCAACGATCTAGCCGCCCAGATCGGAGGGGAGCTCATCGTTACCGGCTCGCGCGGGCGTGGCCAGCTGGCCTCGATGCTCCTCGGATCCGTTGCGACCGAGGTCGCGACACATGCGGCATGCCCGGTTCTGGTGGCGCGCGGCACTACGGTGTCGCGCCTGCTAGTGGCGACCGACGGCTCCGCGACTGCGGACGCCATCCCCGAGCGGCTTGGTGACTGGGACGTCTTCCGCGGGAGCCAGGCCGACGCGATCGCCGTCTCGGTCCCCGACGATCCCGCTTTCGAGCTGATGGTGAGCCTGTACACCCTTGGCGACGATCGCCTCGCCGCGATGCGCGCCGAGTCGGCTGAGAAGGCCCGGGCGGATGCTGACGCGATGGCCCAGAGCCTGACGTCAATCGGGATCCCGGCCACCGCCCACGTCAGGAAGGGGGATCCTGCCCATGAGATCTTGGCCGCGGCTGAGGATCACGGTTCGGACCTCATCGTCACGGGTTCGCGTGGGCTAGCTGGCATTGAGCGGATCCTCCTCGGCAGCGTGGCGCGCAACGTCCTCATCCATGCCCGCCGCTCGGTGTTGATCATGCGGGGCGGCTAACCGAAGGCGTCCTACCGACAGCCTGTTCGTGGTAGGTCTCTTTCACGGTGTCGAGGCCGATCTTCAGCCTGGCCGACACCGAGCCGAGCAGCGTGCCGTCGGATGCCGGGGCGCCGCCCGACGAACGTGCCGCGGGCGCCGGGGAAGGGAGCGCAGCCTTCCCGACCGTCAAGCCGGCGGAGGCGGCCACTAGGTCTTCGGCCTTCTCGAACGCGATGGGCTTGAGTGGCCCGGCGATCTCGCCCTATCGACTTCGGACTGGGCAAGGGCAAGGATTCACTGACTTCCACGACTCCGCTCCTATCTGAATCTCGCGGAGGGACAAGCGAGCCGCTCCGGTGTGAGGCTTGTCCGCCCGCAGGTCATGCAGAGGCGAAAGAGCGCCTCGGCCGACGCAGCCCGTCCGGGTGGCGGATCGCCACATCTGGGATCGGAAGGCGCTCGGCGCATAGGGGACCAGATAAGGGACCAGACAACGGTGGACGGGCACGAAGAGGCCCGATCCGAGCGCAGATCGGGCCTGACGATGAGTAGCTGGTACCGCATACCGGATTCGAACCGGTGATCTCCGCCTTGAGAGGGCGGTGTCCTAGGCCTCTAGACGAATGCGGCACGGGTCGCTGAGGACGCGGCCGAGTCTACCAAGCACCCCGATGCCGAGCAAACGCGCGACGCTCAGCGGCGGGCGCCGACCGGCGTGATGCGCCGCGGACGCGGCCGTCATGGCGTGGCGGTGCTCCTCGAGCCAGCCGAGCACGCTCTGCGCGACCTCGGGCCAGGTCCGCGCCCCCATCACCAGCCCGAAGTGGCTCGCGGACGGGAAGTACTCGTAGCTGGCGCCGAGCAGGTCTGCCGTGCGCCGCGCCTCGGTCGGGATGGATCACCTCGTCGAGGCCGGCGCCGATGACCAGGCTCGGCAGCTCCGAAAGGCGTGCGGCGTCGATGGGCACGCCCTGCATGCGCTCGCGCCGGGCCCGACCGGACTCGTGCGCGCCCGCGAGCAGCTCGCTCATCTTCTCGAGCTCGTCGTCCTCCATGTCCGGCATGCGCTCACGAAGCTCGTCGCGCGACCCGGTCCAGCCCCACCACGCGGCGTCGTAGATGGCGGGGACGGCACGCAGCTCGTACTCGTCCGGCCGGCGCGGCAACGCCGCCGCCGGGGGCGAGGGAGCCAGCAGCACAAGCCCCAGCACCGGATGTCGCTCGGCATGGAGCATCGCGGCCAGCGCGCCGATCCCCCACCCGATGAGGACGGCCGGCCGGCCGATCTGGCGCAGCGCGACGCCGATGTCGTCCGCGTAGTCGCGCATCGTCGTCTCGTCGAGATCGGCGACGTCGCTCGTGAAGTGGCCGCGCAGGTTGACCGCGTGCGCCTCCCAGCCGCGCTCGGCAAGATAGGCGGCAATCTCGGTCCAGAGCCACGATCCGGTCAGGGCACCGTGCACCAGCAGCAAGCGGTGGCTTGCGCGAGCGCCGCTCGGGCTGGTGAGTCTCGACGTGGATGCCCTCGGGCTCGATGAAGACCTCGTCGCGCTTGATCGCCTGCACCATCGGTGGCTCGTCAGTCCTCCAGGGGGTTGAAGACCATGCCGGTCAACAGCTTGGGATAGAAGTAGGTCGACTTCTGCGGCATCACGTCCCCGGCGGTCGCGACGTCGGCGAGCTGGTCGAGCCGGGTCGGTCGGACGAGGATGGCGGCCTTCGCGTCGCCGGTCGCCACGCGCCGCCGGGCCTCGGCCTCGTCCCTAGTGTAGGCGAGGCGCTTCCCGCCGGCGAGATCGTCGGCCGAGATCCCGAGCCGATCCTCCAGCACCGCCACGTGGAGCGCCGCGAGGTCCAGTCCGCGCGCCGGACCGCTCATCCGTTCGCGACGCAGCCGCTCGGCCAGGCCGTCGGGATCGCCGACGAGCAGGTAACCCTCCCCGCCGGGCAGCAGCAGGCCGAAGGCGGGCTCAGCGGCGGAGCCGCGCTCCTGGAGGGCTGCTGCCAGCGCGTCCGGCGCCAGCGGGATCGAGGTGAAGAGGGGGTCGTCGCCGGCCGCCAGTTCCCGAAGCGCTTCGAGATCGGCATCGAGGAGGATGCGGTGCGTCGGCAGGATCTGGAGCTCGCTGAGCTCGGCGTTGACGACCATCATCATCGTCCAGTCGGCCGCCAGCTCACCGGGGCCGGCATCTGCCCAACGAGCGTCGGCACGCACCTCGGCCTGGTAGGCCAGGGCGGTCTCGTACCGATGGTGTCCGTCGGCGACGAACAGCGTCTGGCGAGCAAGGTCGTCGAGCACGCCGCCGTCGGGCTCGAAGGCGCACAGCTGGTGGATCAGCCCGTCCTCGTCGCGCGCCCGCCATTCGTCGCCACGCGGCCCGATCGAGCCACTGAGCAGGCTGCGACGCGTCGAAGTACACCGCCAGGATCGGGCTCAGCTGCGTCCGCGTTGCGCCGAGCAGGGCAAGCCGATCCGCCTTCGGACCCGGCATGGTGTGCTCGTGCGGGCGAATGCCGCCGCCCCAGGGCTCGAGCATGACGCGGACCACGAGCCCTTCCACGGTCGGCTCGTCGGGTGCCGATGCCGTCGCGTGCCGGTAGGAGTAGAGCGCCGGCTCGGCGCGCCGTTCCAGCGTTCCGTCCGCGACCCAGGCGTCGAGTGTCGCTGCCGCTGCCGCGTACGGGTCCGGCGCGGCGCTGTACTCGAGCCGCACCGCGTTCCGATCGTGCCGGTCAAGCAGCTCACGGCGCGTCGGCGTCGTCGATGACGTCGTACGGCGGACAGACGACGTCGGTGACGTCGGCGAGCTGGGCGGGAGGCGCGACGCCGTCATCGGCCAGGCGCACGCGCGCTGGCACGGTCGGACTGCCGAACCGCGCGTGGGAATAGTGAAGGCCGGCGAACGGCGAGACGCGGGGCATGGTGCGACAGGATAGACGGCGGCCTAGCGACAGCGGCGCTGAGGGCGCGCTCGGCCTGCTCACGGACCTCGGCACGGCGGTCGTTCCGAGCACGCTCGAGCAGCGCAGACGCCTCGCGGCGACAGCTCGCCGGCGTTGCCCAGCGCGGCGATCGCGTTGCGCAGCAGCCGATGACGCCCGGCCCGGGTGAGGGCCGACGTGCCCACCGCCCGCGCGAATGCCCGGCCACCCATTGGCAGGAGCCACTCGATCAGCGGCAGCAGCGGCACGAGCAGGGGGCCGGCATCGTCCGCATCCGCGTTCACCGGACAGACCTCCTGGCAGACGTCGCAGCCGAAGATCCAGTCGCCGATGGCGTCCGCCTCCCACGGGCTCAGTACGCCGGGGTGCTCGATGGTCAGGTAGCTGATGCAGCGTCGCGCGTCGATCGTCTGCGGCGCCACGATGGCGCCGGTCGGGCAGCCGGAAAGGCAGCGCGTGCAGGAGCCGCAGGTCGTGCGGATCGGCTCGTCCGCCGGCAGCTCGGCCGACGTGAGCAAGGCGCCGAGGAAGACCCACGAGCCGGCGCGTGCGTGCGTCAGCAGGTTGGCGTTCTTGCCGATCCAGCCCATGCCGGCGCGGGCCGCCAGCGCGCGCTCGGCGAGCGGCCGGTCGTCGACGTAAGCGACGTCGCCGGCCGGCAGTCCCTCGCTTCGCAGGTCGTCGGCCAGCGCCTCGAGCCGATCCCGCAGGGCGACGTGGTAGTCGGTGCCAAGCGCGTAGCGGGCGATGCGCCCGGCGGGCGTCGCCGGCGATGCCCCCAGCACCGGCGCCAGGGCCTGTCGCAGGGAATCCGGTCGAGGATCCCAGCCGGCTCGGTCGGTGCCCGCATACGGGGCGGCGACGACGATGACGGATCTCGCCGCGGGATCGAGGGCCTGCGGATCGGTCGCCAGCCGCGGCCGGTCACCGCCCATCCAGTCCATGCGCGCCATGCGCCCGGCGGCAACGCTCGCCTCCATGTGCTCGCGCGCCTCGGGGAGGGGCCCCGCATCGGTCACGCCGACGAGCTCGAGCCCGTGACGTGCCGCGAGCTCGGCGAGGCGCTCGCGCATCAGCCGTCGCGGTTGCGCACCACGAACGGTGGCGGCTCGCCGGTCGGCGCGACGCTGACCGGCGTCAGCGGCATGGCCACCCGCGGGATCCGGAAGCCGAACACGGATCCATGATCGGCCTCCGCGTTCGCGGCGGCCCAGATACGACCGCCGTGCGCATCGATGATGGCGCGGCTGATGTAGAGCCCGAGGCCGAGCCCTCCGAAGCGGCGGCGGCCGGCCTCGTCATCGGCCTGGTAGAAGCGCTCGAAGACGTTCTCGCGGTGCTCCACCGGGATCCCGACGCCGGCATCGGCGACCCGCACCTCGACCTCCCCACCGCGCCGCTCGACCGTGACGGCGATCGGCCCACCGTCCGGCGAGTACTTCACGGCGTTCTCGAGCAGGTTGCTGAGGACCTGGTCGATCCGGTCCCGGTCGGCGTGCACGCCGAGTGCCTCGGGCGCCGACAGCGCCATCTCGCGCTCGCGGTTCTCGCGCTTCACGCGAGCGACGGCCTCGCGCACCAGCGCGGCGAGGTCGAAGTCGATGGTCTCGATGCTGACGCCGCCGCGCCGATCGATCCGGCTGACGTCGAGCAGGTCGTCCACCAGGCGGCGCATCCGTCCGACCTGCGAGCGGATGACGCGCAGGTGCGCCATCTCCTTGCTCTCGCCGTCGCGGTCGGTCCGGAGCCGAGCCTCGAGGAGCTGCGAATAGCCCTGGATGCTCGTCAGCGGCGTCCGCAGCTCATGGCTGACGATCGAGAGGAAGTCATCCTTGATCCGTTGTGCTGCCTGCTCGCGGGTCATGCGCTCCTGGAGGTCGGACCACAGCTGCGCGTTCTGGAGCGCCGGTCCGGCGCGCTCGGCGATCGCCTCGGCCAGGCGCCGGATGCGCTCACTCGGCGACGAGCCCTCGCGGCCGGCGCAGGCCAGCACGCCAAGCAGGCGTCCGCCGGCCAGGATCGGTACGGCCAGGACCCACCCCAGTTCGAGCGCGACCAGGCCATCCGGGTCGCCCGGGACGGCTCCCTCACGGCTCCCGTCGACGGAGCCGGCCGTCGCCGCCACGCCGCCGATGATCCCCTCGCCGATGCGGGGCCGGCGCTCCGCGACGTGGACCTGCCAGCGCGCGGCCAGTCCCTCGTCCGTTCCGCCGCTCGCCACCGGCAGCAGACGACGCTCGGCGTCGTCGATCATGGCGACCAGGGTGGCGTCTCCGAGCATGGTGGCCGCGCCGCCGGCAATGGCCGCGGGTCGTGGTCTCGCGGTCGAGCGACGCAGCGAAGTCTCGCCCGAGCCGGCTGAGCAGCTCGCGCTCCAGGACGAGCTCGCGGTCGCGCTCGTCCTCGGCGAGCCTCTGCTGAAGACGAGCGTTCTCCATCGCTCGCTGGATGACGATGCGGCTGAAGAGTCCCGCCACCACGCCGATGCCCACCAGGTACGCCACGCGCACCGGGAGCTCAGCGCGGATGGCCTCGTCGCCGGGCGCGATCAGCACGACGGCGACATAGAGGCCGCTCATCACCACCGAGGACCATACGGAGGCACCGAGCCCAAATCGCAGCGCGGTGCCCAGGATGACGAGCCCGTAGAAGAGGTGGGCGTCGATCGTATCGCCGGCGAAGTAGACGGCCACCGTCACCGCCGCCATGTCGAGCGCGGTGCTGACGATCCCCACTTCCCGGGCGGGGAACCTGGTCAGCAGCCACGGAATGGCGAGCGTGGAGAGCGCCACCACGCCAAGCAGCACGAACAGGATGGGGCGGGAAGCGAGGTCCGGCTCGAGGATGAGCAGGAAGACGGCAGCGACCAGCACCATGCCGAGGCGCACCCAGACGAGCTGACGCTCCTGTGCGCGCATCTGGTTCTCAAGGTGACGCCTGAGCTCGTCGCGACCGTCGGAGGAAGGTGCTTGCATGGGCGGCAATCCGCACTCTACATCGGCCGCTCCGCCTCCCGTACACTCGGCCCACCGCGCGAGCCGTGCAACTCGGGCGCGGCCCGGAGCGTCTACCGGTGGCCAGCGCCCCGGCGACCCGACCGCACCGAGAGGAACATGATCAACCGGACAGCAGGTTCAGGAGCACGCGGATGGGCGCTGCCCGTCGCCGGGCTCGCGCTTCTGCTCGTCGCGCTCCTCCTGCCAGCCATCCCGGTGCGCGCGGCAAGCTCCATCCAGATCGAGGCGCGTGGGCTGCTCGGCGGCCGCTACGCGGTCGGAGGCTGGATGGGCATCGCGGTGACGCTCGTCAACGACGGGGAGCCAACCGAGGGCACGCTGGCCGCCGCCACCGAGTCGGGCTCCGTGCAGCGCTTTGTCGAGATGCCTGCCGGCGCGCGCAAGGAGGTGACGCTCTACCTCCAGCCCGAAGCATTCCAGCGACAGGTCACCATCCAGTTCCAGGAGCCGAACGGAACGGTCAAGGCGATCGTCGAGACCCGCGTCCTGGAGCAGGCTTCCAGCCAGTTCGCGATCGTGGGCGACGGTGCGGGAACCCTGCGTCCGCAGCTGAGCACCGGAGACGGGATCGGAGTTCCGGCGCCGCTCTCGCTGACGCTTGCCGACCTGCCGGAGCGCTCCGAGCCGCTCGAAGGGCTGTCGGCCATCGTGTGGGCCGATGACAGCTCGGGCCTCACTGAAGCGCAACGCCGCAGCATCGAGCGTTGGGTCGCGAACGGCGGACAGCTCGTCATCGTCGGCGGGGCGGACTGGCAGGCGCGTACGGCAGGCTTCGCCGAGATGCTCCCGGTCGATGGGTTGACGGCAGTGGACGACGTCGAGCAGGTGGCGCTCGCGTCATGGGCAGGCGCCGAAGGGACGGCGGTCGAATCGGCCACCGTATCGACCGGAACGCTGCGCGACGGCGCGCGTGGCCTGATCCGGACCGATGATGGGACGCTCCTGGCGTCGATGCGGACCGTTGGTGCGGGCCGCGTCATCCTCGTCGGTACCGATCTCGCAACCGACGCCTACCGGGGCTGGGAAGGCTCTCCGCGGCTCTGGGCGCGAATGCTGCCGACCAACGGGGCGCTTGAGCAGTTCTTCGGCGGCTTCGCGCCGGAGGAGACCCAGAACGCGATGGCGACGGCGCTCAGCAATCTCCCGTCTCTCGAGGTCCCACCGGCCGAGCTGCTGCTGGTCGTCATCGTGGCGTACATCCTCCTCATCGGTCCCATCAGCTACGTCGTCCTGCGGCGGATGGATCGACGAGAGCTTGCGTGGGTGACCGCCCCCTTGCTCGTTGTCGTCTTCACCGCCTGCTCGTTCGGGATCGGCAACTCGATGAAGGGCAACGAGGTGATCGTCAACCAGATCTCGCTGATTCGGTCCGCCGGCACCGGCGGCGCGGCGACGATCGAGAGCTACGCCGGCATCTTCTCCCCCGACCGATCGACCTACGACCTCACCGTCGAGGAGGACGCCCTGATGTCACGGCTGGGCACCACGGGATTCGACGGCAGGCCGGTGACCGCGTCCGACGTCGTGATCGAGCAGGGCGACCCGTCGCACGTGCGCGGACTGTCGATCGGCGTCTTCGGCTTCGAAGCCGTCCGTGCAGACGCCATCGTCGAGCACGACCCGGTCCTGGTCGTCACGTGGCGCAACGAGGGCGGCGAGCAGATCGGCAGCGTGACCAACGAGGGCACCCTGCCGGTCCAGGACGTCGCGTACGTCAGCAGCAGCGGCGGCGACATGATCGACGACGAGCTGGCGCCTGGCGAGAGCGCCGAGTTCACGTTCGATTCGACGAACTTCAACGGATCATCCGCGTCCGACCAGGTGTACGGCTTCGGCGGCTTCGACAGCGGCGACGATGGGCAGCGGGAGATCCTGGTCCGGCGCCAGGTGATCGATGCCCTCGTCGGCTTCGGCGGCATGATGCCCGGCGTCGACCTGGGCCCGAGCGCGTCGCGCGGGCCATTCGTGATCGGCTGGCGGGATGAGCCCGGCCCGGTCCCGGTCCTCGTCGACGACCTGGATGCACAGCGCTACGCACAGGCAGTGGAGGTCGTCAGTGTTCGGCCGACGCTCGGACCCGGTGAGGTGGACATCGATCCCCCGCAGATGTCGGTTGCCGTGCTGTCGACCGAGGGCGATGCCACGAACGGCGGGCCCGGGGTCGGTGATCCTGGGCGACGGCTCGGTGATCTACAGCATCTCGCTCCCGCTCGACGCGACCGACATGGCCGTCTCAGAGCTCGAGATCCTGGTCGGCCCCGACCCGTCGATGGTCCTCGGCGATCAGGGGGGATTCGGCGGGTTCTGGCCCGAGGGGTTCACGCTCGAGGTGCGCGATCCCGACGAGCGGAGCATGGAACCTCCTCGGCGACATCAGCCAGCAGAGCTCGTTCGACATCGACGATCCGGGCTCGGCAATCAGCGGGACCGGGCGCATCGAAGTGCGCGTCACCGGCGTCGAGACGAATCCCAACTTCGGCCAGGCGAGCATCTTCGTGAGCGCCAGGGCGGCGGGGGTGATCAGCGAATGATGCCCGCCACACCGGTCGTGGAGACCCGCGGCCTCGTCAAGCGCTACGGCGACCAGCTCGCCGTCGCCGGCGTCGACCTCGTCGTCGGTCCCGGTGAGATCTTCGGCCTGGTGGGGCCGAACGGCGCCGGGAAGACGACGATGATGAAGATCCTGGCCACCCTGCTGGCGCAGACGGCGGGCGAGGCGTACGTGACCGGCATCCCGGTCGATGCCGATCCGATCGAGGTTCGTCGGCGCATCGGCTACATGCCCGACTTCTACGGTGTCTACGACGACCTCCGGGTCTGGGAGTACCTGGACTTCTTCGCCCGCTGCTACGGCGTGCCGGCGAACCGCCGCCCGACGATGATCGGCGAGCTGCTCGAGATCGTGGGGCTGGCCGATCGTCGCGACAGCTACGTCGAGACCCTGTCGCGCGGAATGCGGCAGCGGCTGTGCCTTGCGCACACGCTTGTCCACGATCCGGCGCTGCTCATCCTCGACGAGCCCGCATCGGGGCTCGACCCTCGCGCGCGGGTCGAGATGCGCGAGATCCTGCGAGAGCTGAGGTCGATGGGCAAGACGATCCTGGTCAGCAGCCACATCCTCCCCGAGCTCGGCGAGATGTGCACCGGCGTGGCGATCATCGATCGCGGCCGCGTGCTGCGCTCGGGGAGCATCCACGACATCGAGCGCTCCCTTCGAGCAACCGCGCTCCTGCGCATCGACCTGCTCGGCGACGACGCAGCGGTGGCCGCCGCGCGTGACTGGCTGGAAACCGATCCACGCATCGCCGACGTCCTCGGAGGGACGAGCAATGCCGATGGCGCCGTGCGGATCGAGGCGTCCTTCGATGGGACGCCCGATGCGCAGGCCGACCTGCTCCGTTCGATGGTGGCCGCCGGCCACCGCGTCGTCGGGTTCAGCCAGGCGACGAGCGATCTCGAGGAGATCTTCCTGCAGGTGACCGGCCAGATCGAAGAGGAGGCCGTGGCATGACGGCATTCGACGCCGCCGCGGTCCGCCCTCCTCGCCCCTCCGCCGTCCGCGAGTTCGGCGCCTCGGTCGTCACGATCATGGTCAAGGAGCTCCGCTCGCGGATGCGCGGCCGACGGGCCTTCATCGTGCTCACCGTCTACCTGGGCATCCTGGCGCTGATCACCTACGGCGTCTACGTGGTCGTTGCGCCGAACGCGCGCGGGATCACCGGCGGCGGCTTCGGAGGCGGCGGCCAGGCGAACGCATCCGCCCTCATCGGCCAGTCGATCTTCACCCTCCTCTCCATCTTCCAGCTCATCCTGATCTGCTTCATCGCTCCCGCCTTCACCTCGGGCCAGATCAGCATGGAGCGCGAGAAGCAGACGCTGGACCTCCTCATCAGCACGCCGATGCGCCCCGGCGCGATCGTGATCGGCAAGCTCGTGGCCGCCCTCGCCTTCGTGGTGCTCATGATCGTGGCCGCGGTGCCGATCACTGCCATCGTGCTCATGTATGGCGGCGCATCGGTCGAAGACATCGTTCGTCAGCAGATCGTCTTGCTGGCAACCGCATTGTTGCTCGGCTCCATCGGCCTCTTCTTCTCGGCCCTGCTCAAGCGCACGCAGGCAGCGACCGTGCTCACCTACATCAGCGTCCTGGCGCTGACCCTGGGGACGACCATGCTCTTCATCTTCTGGAGCGTCGTCATCAACCAGGACGAGAACAGCGGGTTCATCGGACCGACGCAACGGGCACCCGAGCAGCTCATGTACGTCAATCCGGGCATCGCGATGCTCGATGTCGTCGCCAATACGGAACCGGGCGGGTTCGGCGGGATCAGCGCGATGCTCGCGCAGCTGCGCGGCGACGCCGTCGGCTTCAATAGCGGCCAGGTCGAGTGCGTGGGCGACGTCTGCCAGCCGGTCGACGACTTCGGAAACCCGGTCGCCAACGATGCGAGTGCCAGCTCCGGGTACTGGTGGCCGCGAGTGGTCATCACCTTCGTGATCTTCGCCGGCCTCCTGACGTTCGCGGCGACGCGGCTCGTGGTGCCGGCCGGCATGCGCTGGGCATTGCGGCGGCCGAGGCGCTTGCGCCGATCTGCGGCGGCGGCGGGCACCGGAGTCGCCGCCGATGAGGGCGCGCCGGTCGTCCAGGATCTGGTCGAGGACCCGGAGCCGTGACCGACCGTTCGGTGGCGGTCGCGATCGCCGAGCGTCTGGGCCCTGACGCCCTCGCCAGGCTGCGTCGCCTGCGTCGGCGCCTCTGGTGGCGCCGTGCGGTGCGATCCGGACTGCTGGTCATCGCCGCGGCTGTGCTCGCCGTGGCGGCCATCCAGCTGCTTGCCCGCGCCTTCCCGCTGGAGGTTGCCCCGTGGATCCAGGCCGGCGTCGGCGGCATCGCGCTGGTCGTCTGGCTCGTCGACGCCTGGCGCCGCCGTCCCTCGCTCGTCGAGGCCGCGCGCCGCGCGGACGAGGAGCTCGGCATGCGTCAGCGCCTCGGCACGGCGCTCGAGCTTGCTGCCCACGAGACGGAGGATCCGCTCGAGGCGCGACAGCTGGCCGATGCCAGGGCACGGCTGAACGAGGTCGACCTGCGGCTGGCGTTTCGGCCGCGGCTGGCGCAACGGCCGCTGATCGTCGCCGGCGCCGGGATCGCGATGACCCTCCTCCTCGTCGCGTGGCCGAATCCACAGGACGATCTCCTCCAGCAGCGGCGCGCGGCGCGCGAAGCGGCCGAGCGGGTGGCTGAGCGGATCGAGGACGTGGCGGACGAGGTCGGCGAGGAGAATGTCGATAACCCCGACCCGCGCCGAGAGGAGCTCGAACGCCAGCTTCGTGAGCTCGCGCGCCAGCTTCGCGAGCAGGGCGACGACCGCGAGGCGACGCTGGCACGGATCGGATCGGTCCAGGAGCAGCTCTCGCGCATGACCGATCCCCAGGCATCCGAGCAGGACGCCGCCCTGACGCAGCTGGCGCGCGCAACGTCGCAGGCGGCGACCGGCGACGAGGAGGCCAACCCGGACGGCGAGCCCGAGGAGGCCGCCCGCGACCTCGAGGAGCTGGCCGACAGAACCGACGAGCTGACTCCGGAGGAGGCCTCGGCCCGTGCCGACGAGCTGCGACAGGCCGCCCAGGCCGGCGCCGCATCGCAGCCCGCGGCGGCTCGAGCCGTTGCCGAGGCCGCCGACGCGCTCGACAGGGCGGCGCGGACCGAGAGCCAGCAGGACCGCCAGGCCGCCGCCGAGGCGCTCGAACGGGCGGCCGACGCCTTCCGCGAGGCCGCCCGAGACCGCCAGCTCCAGCGCGATGTGGCACGTTCGCAGTCAGCGCTGCAGGAGGGCGCCCGCCAGGTGGCGCGTGCCGGCCAACCAACCGGATCTTCGACCGGCCAGCCGGGCTCGTCAGGTCAGCCTGGTGGCTCGGGCCAGCCCGGCGCATCCGGTCAGCCCGGCGGATCGGGCCAGCCCGGCGCATCCGGTCAGCCCGGCGGATCGGGCCAGCCCGGCTGCTTCCGGGCAGCCGGGTTCGTCCGGACAGCCCGGCTCGTCCGGCCAGCCCGGTGGCCAGCCTGGCGGCCAGCCGGGGGGTCAGCCAGGTAGCCAACCCGGTGGGCAGCCCGGCTCCAATCCGGGATCGGGAGGACAGCTCGGCGGCGGTGGCGGCACGACCGTGCGTCGCATCCCCGGCGGCGGCCTGCGCACGGGCGGTTTCAACGGGCCAAGCTCCGGAAACCAGGATTCGACCACCGACGACGAGGGCAGCGTCCTCTCCGACTTCGACCGATTCGGACGGCCCGGCGATCCCGACTTCATCGCCGGCAGCGGCGGCAACGGGGGGACCGACCAGACCGGCAGCGGGTCGGGCGTCGGCTTCAACAACGACAGCGTGGTGCCGTACGCATCGGTCTTCGATCTGTTCAACGACTACGCGCAGTCCGCGCTCGACCGGCAGCAGGTGCCGATCACGCTGAAGGACTTCGTGCGCGACTACTTCTCCCGCCTCGAACCCACGGAGTGAGTGACCAACCCATGACCGAGCCAACCTCGACCACGACCGCGCCGAGCAGCGAAATGATCTCACCCGAGCGCTTCGCCGAGATGGCAACGCGCATCGAGTCCGAGGTGGGAGGCTTCATCGTCGGACAGCATCAGCTCGTGCGGCAGACCCTCATCAGCCTGATCGCCGGCTCGCACGCCCTGCTCGAGGGCGTGCCGGGACTCGGCAAGACGATGCTGGTGCGCACGATGGCCGAGGCGCTCGACCTGGGCTTCTCTCGCATCCAGTTCACGCCGGACCTGATGCCGGCCGACATCGTCGGCACGAACATCATCGTGGAAGAGGGCGGCGAGCGGCGCTTCCGCTTCCAGCAGGGCCCGATCTTCAGCAACCTCGTGCTGGCCGACGAGATCAACCGCGCGACCCCGAAGACGCAGTCGGCGCTGCTCGAGGCGATGCAGGAGCATCGCGTCACGGTCGCCAAGCAGCAGTACACCCTCTCGGAGCCGTTCTTCGTGCTTGCCACGCAGAACCCCCTCGAGATGGAGGGCACCTATCCCCTGCCCGAGGCGCAGCTGGATCGGTTCTTCTTCAAGATCGACGTCCCGTTCCCGTCCGAGGAGGACCTGATCGCGATCATGGATCGCACGACCGGCACCGAGCAGCCGCAGGTCGGCAAGGCCGCCACCGGGGCCGATGTGCTGGCCATGCAGCGGGTCGCCCGCGACGTGCCGATCGCCTCGCACGTCATGGCCTACGCCATCCGCATCCTCCGCGCCACGCACCCCGACACTGAGCGCGTGCCGGAGATCGTCAAGAGCTACGTCCGCTACGGGGCGTCGCCGCGAGGCGCGCAGGCGATGGTCCTCGGCGCGAAGATCCACGCCCTGCTCGACGGTCGCTTCAACGTCGCGTATGGCGACGTGCAGGCGGTTGCGCCGCCGGCGCTGCGGCATCGGGTCATCCTCAACTTCGAGGGAGAGGCCGAGGGAATCAGCACCGATTCGGTCGTGCGCGCGATCATCGCCGAGACGCCCACCGAACCTGCCGAGTAGCTCGGCCGATGACCACGGCCGAGCGAGCCGTCCTGTTCGACGAGACGTTCCTTCGCCGCCTCGAACAGCTTGAGCTCGCCTCGCGACGGATGACCGCCGGCCGCATGAAGGGCGAGCGCCGCAGCGTGCGCCGCGGGCAGAGCGTCGAGTTCGCCGACTATCGCAACTACACCGTCGGCGACGACCTGCGGCAGCTCGACTGGAACGCCTACGCCCGGCTCGAGAAGCTGTTCGTGAAGCTCTTCGTCGAGGAGGAGGACGTCACCGTCCACCTGCTGGTCGACGCCTCCCGCTCAATGGACTACGGGGAGCCGAACAAGCTCGATGCCGCTCGCCGGGCGGCCGCCGCCCTCGGCTACCTCGGACTGGCGAGCATGGATCGCGTCAGCGTCGCGTTCCTGGGTGACGGCGCCGCGACCGGGATGCGGCCGATGCGCGGCAAGCGACGCGCGCTCGAGCTGTTCCGATTCCTCTCCGAGCCACGGCCCGAGCGCCTGACCGGGCTGGCGGCGGCCGCGCGCGACTACGCGAGTCGGATCCGCGGGCGAGGACCGATGCTGCTGATCAGCGACCTCATGGATCCCGGCTACCTCGATGCGCTGCGTGACCTGGCCGGCACCCGCTGCCAGCTCTCGGTCCTCCACATGCTGGCACCCGACGAGCTCGAGCCGCAGGTCCCGCCGGACGCGCGCCTGGTCGACAACGAGACCGGCCATGCCGTCGAGGTCTCCGGTGACGACGACCTCGTCGAGCGTTACCGGACGCGTCTCGCGGAGTGGCAGGACGAGATCGCCGCGTTCGTGAGCCGGCGTGGCGGCGCCTACGTGCAGGTGCCGTCGGACCTCGACCTGTCGGACCTCCTGTTCGACGTCCTCCGACGTCGCCGGGTCGTCGAGTGATGCCCCGGTGATCGCGCCGCTGGCCCTCATCGGCCTGATCGCCCTGCCGATCATCGTGGCGTTCTACATGCTGCGGCTGCGGCGCCGGGACGTCCCGGTCGGTTCCACGTTCCTGTGGCAGCAGCTCATCCGCGACGTCGAGGCCAATGCGCCGTGGCAGAGGCTGCGCTTCAGCTGGCTGCTGCTCGTGCAGCTGCTGATCGCCGCCATCGTGGTAGCGGCCGCTGCCCGACCGTTCAGCACCGTCGAGTCCGACCTCGCGGCGAACGTCGTCCTGATCGTCGACACGAGCGCATCGATGGCGACCAGCACCGACGACGAGGACCGCATGGCGCTCGCCCGCGAGCGCGCTCGCGACGTGGTGGAACGGCTGCCGGTCGGTGGTCGGATCACCGTCGTGGCCGCTGCCGACACCGCGAACGTCCTCGTCAGCGAGACCGATGACACCGCCGCGGCACTCGAGGCGATCGACGGGATCACGGCAACCCAGCTGCCCGGCGACCTGACCGACGCCTTCGCGCTCTCGTCCGCGCTCGCCCAGCGCGATGCCGACTCGACGGTCGTGGTCGTGACCGATGCCGCGGGCGATGAGCTGCCCGATGTCGGTGTCGGAGCGCCCGTCCTCGTCGAGCGCATCGGCTCAACCGATGCGAATCAGGCGATCGCCGCCCTCTCCGCCCTGCGCAGCGCCGGCGGCGCACAGCTCGACCTGTTCGTCGCCGTGTCGAACCCGTCGTCCGTCGAGGCGACCCGGCGGCTCGAGGTCTACGCCGATGGCGAACTGGTGGATGCGCGCGAGCTGACGATCCCGCCGGGCCAGCGCTCCGAGGCGCTCGTCAGCACCGTGCCGGCCGCCGCCACCGTCGTCGAGGCGCGGCTGGCCGGATCCGATGCGCTGCTGACCGACGACCGCGCCTTCGCGGTGGTGCCGGCCGACGAGACGACCCGCACGCTGCTGGTGGGCGCCGGCAATGCGTATCTCGAGAACGCCCTCGCGCTGCTCCCCCGTCTCGAGCTGTACGCGGTCGACGCCGACGGCTACGAGGACGCCGTTGCCGACGCGGAGGAGGCGGGCACGCCGTATGGCTTCCTGGTCTTCGACGGCGTGGTGCCGGACGACCCACCCGAGCTCCCGGCCCTCTACCTCGACCCGGACGCGGATGGATCCTTCGGCACGGTCGAGGGTCGCGTCGAGAATCCGGCCATCGACCGCACCGATCCGGACGAGCCGCTCCTGCGCTTCGTCGATCTCACCACCGTCCACATCGGTCGAGCTCGCGAGCTGTCGCTGGTCGACGGCATGCGCGCCGTGGTCGAGACGCCACGCGGCAATCCACTGGTCGCCGTTGGCGAGGTCGGCGGCCACCGGGTCGGGCTCATCGGCTTCGACCTCGGTGAGTCGGACCTCCCGCTGCAGGTCGCCTTCCCGCTGCTGATGAGCAACCTGACCGAGGTGCTGCTGCCGGAGGCGGAGGGCATTCTGCCGTCCTCGATGGCGCTCGGCGAGTCGGTGAGCGTTGCGGTGGATCCCCGCATCGAGCGTGTCGCCGTTGAGAACACCGGCCTGCTGGCCGTTCCCGGAACCACGGACGCTGGGCTCGAGCTCACGGCCGTCGGCGGACGGCTGACGATTCCCGGCGCCGCATTCGTCGGTTTGCGCGAGGTCCGTGCGGTGAGCGAGGTCCCCGAGCTCGACGGCACCACGCTCGGGAAGACGGCGATCAACCTGTTCAGCCCCGATGAGTCGGACGTCGCGCCCGGCGACCCGCAGCGAATCATCGAGATGGGGCGGGTCACGGCCAACGACGAGCCGGCCTCGCAGCCGAGCCGTGCCGAGTGGTGGTGGCCGCTCGCGCTGGCCGGCCTTGCGCTGCTGGCGGTCGAATGGCTCCTCTTCCATCGTCCCACCCGACGCAGCCTCCGGCGCGCCCTCGGGCGGCGGCCGCAGCCGCTCGGCGGTCGAACGCGGTGAGCCTTCCCGTCGCATTCTCGGATCCGGTCTGGCTCTGGCTCGCCGTGCCGGCGGTCGGCATCGTGGTGGTCGCCTGGGTGGCTGCCTCGCGCACGCTGCCGATGGGCCGGCGGGTTGCCTCGCTGGTCATCCGGCTCGTCCTGGTCGCGTGCCTGGTCCTGGCGCTCGCCGGCATGCGTCTGGCGTTGCCATCCGATCGGCTCAGCGTCGTCTATCTCCTCGATGCGTCCGCCTCGATGCTCGACGCGACCCGTGAGGACCTGGTCGCCTGGGCGCGAGACAGCGTCCGCGAGATGCCGGAGGGCGACACCGCCGGGATGGTCGTATTCGGCGGCAACGCGCTGGTCGACCGCCTGCCGTCGGAGCTCGACGAGCTCTCCGACCCGGCATCGCAACCCGTGGTCGGCGCCACCGACGTCGCAGCCGCCGTGCGCCTGGCCGCTGCCATCTTCCCGAACGGGACCCAGCAGCGGATCGTGCTGCTCTCGGACGGCAACGATACGTCGGGCGAGGCCGAGGACGCCATCGCCGCCGCCTCCGCGCGCGGCATCCGGCTCGACGCCGTGACGCCGGCAGACGAGTCCGCGGCCGAGGTGCTCGTGGACGCGGTCGACGCTCCGCCGGGCGCGCGGGTCGGCGAGACGATCGACCTCGTCGTGCGGCTGCGCTCGACGATCACCACCGGCGCCACCCTGCGGCTGCTCGCCGACGGCGCCACGGTCGCCACCCGGGAGCTGGAGCTCGAGCCGGGCGTCACCACCATCCCGTTCGCGGTTACGGCCGAAGAGCCCGGATTCCACGTCTTCCGCGCGGTGATCGAGGCGACCGATGACCGCTTCGCCGAGAACAATGCCGCCGATGCCTACGTCCTCGTGACCGGCGAGCCCCAGGTCCTGGTCGCCACCGACGATGCGGAACGTGCCGCCGATCTCGTCGCCTCCCTCGGCGAGGGCAGCCTGGAGGTGACGGTCGTGCCGTCGAGCGGCGTGCCGTCGTCGCTCGCCACGCTCGCCGGCTACGACGCGGTCGTCCTCGACAACGTCGAGGCATCGGAGCTCGGGGATACGACCATGGCCTCGCTCCAGGTGTACGTCCGCGACCTGGGCAAGGGACTCGTCATGCTCGGCGGCCGCCACAGCTTCGGCGCCGGGGGCTACCTGGACACTCCGATGGAGGAGACGCTGCCGGTCTACATGACGGTGCGCGATCGCGAGCGCTCGCCCGACGTTGCGATGGTCGCGGTGGTCGACAAGTCGGGCAGCATGGCGGACTGCCACTGCACCGGCGACTCGCGGGACACCGCCAACCCATCGGGCTCGCGCGGATTCGAGAAGGTGGACGTGGCGCGGGAGGCGATCCTGCGCGCAGCCGAGGCGCTCGCGCCGACGGATCAGCTCGGCGTCGTGGCCTTCGACCAGAACGCGCACTGGGCGGTGCGCACCGCGCCGATCGACTTCGGTGCGCTGCAGGCCGGCATCGGCTTCCCCGCCGACGGCAACACCAACATCTACGCCGGGCTCAAGGCCGCCTACGACGACCTCGTCAACAACCCGGCCACCCTGCGCCACATCATCCTGATCACGGACGGTTGGTCGACCCATGGCGCCTACGACGATCTTCTGGCCGATATGCAGGCCGCCGGCATCACCCTCTCCACCATCGGCACCGGAGGCGGCTCGGCGCAGATCCTGCGGCGCCTGGCCGAGGAGTCCGGCGGCCGCTACTACGAGGCGGCCGATGCCACCACCATCCCCGACATCTTCCTGCGCGAGACGATCCGCACCGCCGGCGAGCAGGTCGTGGAGGAGACCTTCCAGCCGATCCCATCGGCGTCATCCGAGATCCTCGACGGCCTCGACGCCGGCCGCCTGCCCCAGCTGCTCGGCTACAACGCCACCACGGCAAAGGGCAGCGCCACCGTATCGTTGCTGACCGCCCGCGAGGACCCGCTGCTGGCGCAATGGCAGTACGGCCTGGGACGCGCGGTGGCGTGGACCTCGGACGCGCGGCAGCAGTGGGCGACCCCCTGGATCGGAACGCCGGAGTTCGGCACCCTGACGGCCCAGCTGGTTGCCTGGACGCTGCCGCCGCAGGATGCCGAGGGCATCGACGTGCGGTTCAGCCCCGGCGAGGACGGCGACCTCAACGTCGAGGTGACCTCGTTCGACGACGAGGCCGGTCCGCGCAACTTCTATCGGACGGTGCTGCGCCTCGTCTCGCCGGATCTCGAGCCGACCCAGACCCTGCTCGAGCAGGTGGGACCGGGGCGCTATGCCGGGACGGTTCGGGCCGACCAGCAGGGAGCCTACCTGGTGCGGGTGGCCCAGACGTTCGAGGATGAGAGCGGGACCGATGCCGCCAGCCGCACGCTCGGAATCGTGTCGCCGGCCGCCGAGGAGTACCGGCGCCTCGGCATCGACGCCGATGCCCTCGCCACCTACGCCGCCGCCGGAGGGGGCCGCGAGCTCGCGCTGGCCGACGAGGAGGCCCCGACGGACCGTCTGGACGCACGACATCGAGGCCAGCGCATTCCCGACCCCGATCTGGCCGTGGCTGCTCCTGCTGGCGATCGCGCTCGTTCCCCTCGACGTCGGCGTGCGCCGCGTGGCGCTCAGTCGCGCCGACCTGCGGCGAGCCCGCGCGTGGACGGCGCGACGCGTCGGGATGGGCCGCGCGGAACCGGAGGCCGTTCCCGGCCTCGCCGAGCTGCGAGCGGCAAAGGAGCGCAGCGCCCGCCGCGCGGAGCGCGTGGTATCCCCCGCCACCCCAGAAGCACCGGACCTCCAGCCGGCACCGTCTCCTCCCCCGGCCGCACGCCGGTCCGCGCGCGTCGCCCCCGCAGCACCGACGCCCGCAGCACCGACGCCCGCGGCCGCGGCGCCGCCGACCGCGCAGCCCGAGCCAGGCGGCGAGACGCTGGCCGAGCGGCTCGCACGGCGTCGCCGGCAGGGCTGATCAGTCCGGCTCGAGCTCCTCGAGGGCGGCATCGTCGTCCGCGGGACGCGGGAGCGGGCTCGAGCGCGGCACGCGAAGGAGGAGGGCGACGCCGGCGACTGCCACGAGGGCGACCGTGATCGCCGCCCACGGCAGGGCGCGATAGTCGAACAGGCCGACGCCGCTCACGACGTGGCGCGCCGCGTTCCCGACCTGGTCGCTCACTTCGACCGTGACATCGGTCGGCCACGGCGGCAGGTCGACCGCGGCCGCAAAGCGACCGGCCGCATCGACATCGACGGTCCGCCCGTCGACGCGCATGGTGGCGCCGGGACTGGTCCGGCCGCCGATCACGACCGCGCTCGAGCCGACGGGGGTGGAGACGCTCAGCTCGACCGGCGGTGCCTCGGTCAGGACGCGCACGTCCCAGCGCGCGAGCTGCGCGTGACCCGCCGGTGTCACCACCAGCAGGGTGGCCTGGTAGCGCGGATTCTCCGTCGCCACCGTCGGCGGGATGAACGGGGCATCGACCCTGCCCGTATCGGGCACGACGATGGGGGTCCGCACAACCGACGGGTCGAAGTCGCCAACCACCACGCGCGAGCCGGGCGGAGCGCTCACTTCGGCAACGAACCCGCCGGCGCCGACCGCGATGCCGTTCCGCGCGTCGAGGCGGACCGCCCCGCGGAGCGTCGGCTCGAGGGCATCGTCGGGTTCGGGCTGTCGGATCAGCTCGAGCGGCGCGATGCTCGTCCACGCCTGGTCGAGCACGGATGGCGCAACCAGCGTGCCTCCGTCGGCGCTCGGGTTGCGGCGCCCCACCGGCCCGTGATTGAGCACGATCAGGTCGTGGTCCCCCACCAGCCCGAGCGGCTCGGCGCCGGCGAGCGTGGCAACCAGCGATGTGCCGGACGGACCGTCGTCGGCGAGCGACGGGATGAGGCGCCCGGCGTGGATGATGGCCGGCTCCCCGTCGGTGCCGCCACCCGGCAGCGGACCGCTGAATGGTGCCAACGGCGCGTCGGCGAGGACAGCGGCGGCCGGGCTGCGCGTGATGGTGACGCCCTGCGGCGGCAGCAGGTCCGGCAGGCCCAGAAGATGGACCGCGCCGGTGGCCGGCTGGTTCACGACCAGCCTCGCCTGCCCGTTGACGGCCACGGTGCCAACGATCGTGGCACCCGTGACCAGAGAATCCGCCGACGCCGCCGACACGACTTCGCCCGGGGGCCATTCAGCGACCATGAGGCCGACCACCGGACCGACGACGGCGATGCCCCGGCCGCCCTCGAGCGGCACGGCAACGGCCTGGTCGGCGACGATCCGACCGGCTTCCTGGATGAGCCGATCGCCCTCGGTCAGGCGGATCCGGAAGATTCCCGGCGGGCCGATGGTCGACAGGATCGCGGCCTCGTCACCGGGAAGGCCGTCGCTGTCGCCGAGCCGAAACGGCGAGTCGCCGGATCCGAATGGGAGCCGCGTCTCGGTGGGCGGAGCGAAGGCACCGTCGACCCAGCGGTGGACGCGTGCCTCGATCGCGAACTCGATCTGGCCCGCCGTTGGCAACGACTCGGTCGAGAGCAGCTCATCGGTCCCATCGCCGTCAAAGTCGATGACGGTGATCACATCGGCGAAGTCGCTCGGGCCGGACACCGGCCGCCGCAGCGCCACACCATCAGCGATGGCGAGGTCGTGGAGGATCAGGCAGCACGGCTCGCCGACGTCGATCTCCTCGAAGTGCGGTTGGCTTGCCACCGTGACGCGCTCGACGCCGGCGACGTGTCGAACCAGGAGCCGCACCGGGGTCTCCTGGTAGACCCGGTCGATCCGGAGTCCGACGCGCGAGGGTGGCACGACTTCCACCGGATCGCCGCGAAGCTGCCAGCCCTGCGTGCTCTGCCCCCAGACCTCGGCAAGGACGGCATCTCCGGCGCCGACGACCAGGCGGACCACCTCGCGCCGCCCATCGCCATCGACGTCGGCGGCCACCGACTGCAGGATCGGGGCATCGGGGAGGACGACCACGCCAGGCTCGTCCGGCACCGCGGCGATCGCGGTGCCCTGCGCCGCCCCGGGCAGCGACGCGCGCCAGGAAGAGGGCCAGGAGGGCGGCGGGCAGGAGCATCGGTCGCATGAGGATACCGCCGGCTCTGGCATGATCGGCAGATGGCCGATCCGAGGGTGTTGTGGACGCCACCCCCCGATGTACGCGAGCGGACACGCATCGGCGCCTACCTGTCCTGGCTCGAGCGCGAAGCGTGGCCTCGCCTTCGACGGGGTACGACGACCTGCATCGCTGGTCGATCGACGACCTCGCCGGCTTCTGGTCATCGGTCTGGGAGCACTTCGACGTTCGTTCGTCGACCGATCCGGGGCCCGCCCTGGCCGATGCGTCCATGCCCGGCGCCCGCTGGTTCCCCGACGCGCGGCTGAACTGGGCCGAGCACTGCCTGCGCCTGGCCCAGCGCCGCGACGACGACACCGTGCTCGTCGCGCGGTCGCAGACGCGCGACCGACAATCGCTGACGGCGGACGAGCTGCGTGAGGCGGTCGCCCGCGCGCGCGCCGGCCTCGTTCGGCTCGGCGTCGGTCGTGGCGATCGGGTGGCGGCCTACCTGCCGAACGTGCCGGAGGCGGTGGTCGCGCTCCTGGCGACCGCGTCGCTCGGCGCGATCTGGTCGAGCTGCGCGCCGGAGTTCGGGACCCGCAGCGTCGTCGATCGGTTCAGCCAGATCGAGCCGAAGGTGCTGCTGACGATCGACGGCTACCGCTATGGTGACCGTGACGGTCGACCGGACCGACGAGGTGGCCGCCATTCGCGCCGCGCTTCCCAGCCTGTCGGCGACCGTCCTCGTTCCCTACCTGCAACCCTCGACCGATCGCATCCCGGACGTGACGCCCTGGGCCGATCTGGTCGCCCTGCCCGCGGAGCCGGCATTCGAACCGGTCCCGTTCGACCATCCGCTCTTCGTGCTCTACAGCTCCGGCACCACCGGGCTGCCGAAGCCGATCGTCCACGGCCATGGCGGCATCCTGCTCGAGCACCTCAAGATCCACGCACTGCACCACGATCTCGGGCCGCCGATCGGTTCTTCTGGTTCAGCACCACCGGCTGGATGATGTGGAACTACCTGGTCTCCGGGCTGGCCGTGGACGCCACGATCGTGCTCTACGACGGCTCACCGGCCCATCCTGACCTTTCGGCGCTGTGGCGGATGGCCGACGAGGAGCGGGTGACCTACTTCGGCACCTCGGCTCCGTTCCTCATGGCCTGCCGCAAGGACGGTCTGCGCCCGGGCGATACCGCCGACCTCTCGCGCCTCCGGGGCATCGGCTCGACCGGTTCGCCGCTGCCCGTCGACGGTTTCCGGTACGTCTACGACGCGATCTCCCCGACCGTCCACCTCCAGAGCGTCTCCGGCGGCACCGACGTGTGCACCGCCTTCGTGGGGGCATCGCCGCTGGTGCCGGTCTGGGAGGGTGAGCTCTCGTGCCGCCACCTCGGCTGCGGCGTCGAGGCGTACTCGCCCGATGGCCGGCCGCTCGTCGGCGAGCAGGGTGAGCTCGTGCTGACCGCCCCGATGCCGTCGATGCCGGTCTCGTTCTGGAACGACCCAACCGGCGAGCGGTACCGCGCGGCCTACTTCGACGAATTTCCCGGAGTCTGGCGCCACGGGGACTGGGTCACGTTCACCGAACGAGGATCGTGCGTGATCAGCGGCCGGTCGGACGCGACGCTGAATCGCGGCGGGGTGCGAATCGGGACGGCCGAGTTCTACGCGGTGGCGGAGTCGATCCCGGAGGTGCTGGACTCCCTGGTCGTTCACCTCGACGACGCGGAGGATCGCCTGCTGCTGTTCGTTGCCCTGGCTCCCGACGCGCGTCTCGACGACGAGCTGCGGAAGCGAATCGTCGGGCGAGCTGCGCACGGCGCTCTCGCCGCGCCACGTGCCCGACGAGATCCTGGCCGTCCCGAGCATTCCGCGCACGCTGTCCGGAAAGAAGCTCGAGGTGCCCGTGAAGCGCATCCTCACCGGCACGCCACCCGAGGTTGCCGCCTCGCGCGAGTCATTGGCCGACCCGACCTCGCTGGATCCGTTCGTGGCGGTTGCGGCTCGCCGCGCATGAGCAGCCGCCTACCATGGGCAGGTCCCAGCATCGAGGAGTGATCCATGGCGATCGCCGATCTCCAGACGTGGGAGCTCTGGTACCCGGACGCGGCGGCCAACGGGCTACCGGTCGCGCGCGCCCGGATCGATCCGGTCGAGGTGGTGTGGGCGCACGCGGTCCCGCATCCGGGTGTCGGTCACGGTTCGCCAGGGCGATGACCAGGTGATCGCCCGCGGCGAGGCGCTGGAGCGGTCGGGCGCCTACCTCCCGATGACGCGACTCGTGCTCGACGGCGCGACGGTGACGCGCGAGGATCGGTGGCCGACCGACGCCGACCGCGGCGCCATCGTCATCCTGCCCGGCGGCGAGGCCGGCGTCCTCACCGCGTGGTGGAACGCGGAGGACGGGTCCGCCTGGCGCTGGTCGGTCGAGTTCAGCAACCGCCGCGGCTAGTCGGTGTAGTAGACCCCGTCCAGGGCGCCCCACGCGGCGGCGCTGAAGATGGCGCAGGCCGTCTTGGCGCGAGCGAACTCGCCGTCGGACAGGCCGTCGATCAGCAATGCCAGCATGGCGGGTTCGTCGGTCTCGACCGCGTGCTCGACGAAGTACTGCTGGGCGTCCGCGTCGACCGTGCCGGCATAGTGCTCGCGCAGGCCCGCCAGCTTGCTCGACGCGGTGACCGGCTGCTGGATCTCGAAGCTGTAGAGCGCGCCGAGCGACTCCGGGACCGATGCAAATGCCTGCTCACCAACCGCGAGCAGCGTCCGGGACTGCGGGCGGCGCATCTCACCCGTCGCGCCGAGCGCGGCACGGAATGTCGACCAGAGCGCGTCGTGCTCGCGCTCCTCGGCGGCGTACCCCGGATAGCCGATCCGGTCCCATCCCTGGTCGACGACCGAGATGAAGGGCGCCCACTCATCCGCGTACTCGGCAAGGCGCTCGATCGGCAACGTGCCAGCTCGCCACTCGGTGTAGAAGGGGTGCTCATTGAGGTCGAACTGACGCACGATGGCGTCGAGCTCGTCGATGCGGCTGCTCATGGGACCGAGGACCTCGTCTGCGAAGGGAAACGCTCGATCGCCACGCGACCGATCGGAAGACAAATGTAGCCGATTCAGCGGCCGGTGGTTTCGCTGCCGTCGACCGCGTCGAGCTCGAGCTCCTCCAGCCGCGCATCCCCCGCCGGAAGCGACGCTCCACGGCGGCGAGGAGTGCGCACGTAGAGCACGGCGCCGGCGAGGAGCGTGATCGCGACCAGGATGGCCGCCCAGGGCAGGCCGCGGTAGTCGACCACGCCGAGGACCTCGACCACCGTCGCCGTCTCATGGCCGAGCGGATCCCGGGCGGTCACGACCACCCGGCTCGGCCAGACCGGCGCCTCGATGGACGCGGAGAAGCGACCGTCGGCATCGGTCTCGATCGTCACGCCATCGGCATCGACCATGCTGCCCGGGCTGGCACGGCCGGCGAGCGTGGCGCTGAGGGCCATCGCATCGGTCGATGCAGTAACGCCGATCTCTGGCAGCTCTCGGATGAACGTACCTGCCCACTGCTCGGTGATCCCCTGTCCCCAGGGCGTCACGACCAGGAGCACCGCATCGAACGTCTGGTTCTCGTCCTCCTTGCCCCGGCGCGCGGGAGTGATGTCGAGGATGAGAGGCTCGTCGCCCACCTCCCGCTCGTCGACGACCAGGCCATTCACCACGATGGCGAAGGAACCCTCAGGTGCCGTGATCGCAACCTGGTATCCATCCCCCTCGGCCGCGAGCGTTGCGACCTCGCCGTCGCGCCCGATCTCGACCGCATCGACGAGCTCAACCGTCACGTCGGTTGCCTGATCATCAGGCCGCAGGAGCTGCTCCACCGGCGTTACCACCATGCGGCCCGATTCCGGCGTGATTCCTCCCCAGGTCAAGTAGGCCATCCCCGGCGGAGGGCTGTAGTTGGTGCCGAGCGCCACCCAGGAATCGTCCGGTCCGGCCAGGCCGATGGGCTGAACGCCGTTCATCGATGCGATCGGCTGCGCCACGTAGCCATCGCTGCCTCCCGGCTGGATCACGATGCCGTTCCAGACCCACGCCGCTCGGCCGTCGGGGAGGCCGCCCGGGATCGGTCCGCCGTATGGATAGATGCTGCGGCTCGAGCGGCCGCCCTGGAGATTGGCGACGCGCTGCATGACCTCCGACCCCGGGTCGAGGCTGACCTCGCCGAGCGGCCGCAGACCCAGATCGTGGACCGCGACCGTCGACGATGCCCCTGGTGTGAACGAGGTGTCGCGCAGGTCCAGGACGAGCGCGTCGGAGCCGTCACCAACGAGTGCGATTCCACCACGAGCAACACTTTTGGACCGCTCGACGATCGCGGCGGCGCTCCCGCGAGGCCAGCGCACGACGGTTGGCCTGGAGCCGAGCGAGAAGACGATCGCGCCATCGGCGACGCCGACGATCCATGCATCCCCCACAGGGGCTAACCTGCGCCTCGCTGAGCCGCATCTGATCGCCCGCCCACGCCAGCCGCCGGATCGTCCCGTCGCCTTCGGGTCCGAACAGCAGGTCCGCGCCCGCAACGCCGTCGGTGTTGCCGACCGTGATGCCGTTCAACAGCTGGCGATCCGTCAGGTCGAAGGTCGGTTCGAACGCTGTCCCGGTCCAGCGCAGCACCTGCACCGTGGCCGACTGCTCCTCCTCGGTTTCGGCGTAGCGGCCCTCGTGCAGTACCAGGTCGTCCGACCCGTCGCCGTCAACGTCCGCGGCCCAGATGGACTGGGCGCCGCTATCGACGTCCTGGAGCCGCCGGAGCTCGAGCTCGTCGCCGGTCAGCCGAAGCTCCCAGATCGTCATGCAGCAGGTCGCCCCGTTCGGGTCGCCGGGCACCAGCGCGGCCGACAGCGCCAGGACTCGGTCATGGCCCGAGAGCCGCAGGCTGAGGAGCCCAACCGCGTCGCCACCCGAGGAGAGCGCTTCCTGGTACTCGCCGCCGCGCGACAATTCTGCCGATCCGATCATCGACCAGCCCGTGCCGTCGTACCCCCAGGCGTCGACGTCATGGTCCGGCCCCGCCCCCTCCTGGGTGAGACGCACGATCTCCCGATCGCCGTCGCCATCGAGGTCGACCGTCAGCGCGCTCACCGTGATGCCCGGCAGGACCTGCGTCGAGTCCTCGACTGCGGCCACGGCAGCGGGTCGGAGCCCGGCGCCGACAACGACGATGGCGACGACGATCGCCCCGCGGCTGAGCTGCCCTCCGGAGCCCACCATGCCGGGTCTACATCGCGCGCAGGCCGAGGAGGTTGCGAGCGATCACCATGCGCTGGATCTCGCTGGTTCCCTCACCGATCTCGGTCAGCTTCGCGTCGCGCAGGTAGCGCTCGACGCGGTACTCGGTGATGTAGCCGTACCCGCCGTGGACCTGGACGGCGGCGTTGGTCGCGCGGAAGGCGACCTCCGACGCGAAGAGCTTGGCCATCGCCGACTGGGTCGAATACGGCTCGTGGCGGTCCTTCAGCCAGGCGGCGCGGTAGACCATCAGGCGAGCGGCATCGATCTCGGTGGCCATGTCGGCAATCTTGAACGCGACGCCCTGGAACGAGCCGATCGGCCGGTCGAACTGCCGCCGCTCCTTCGCGTAGGCCGATGCGGCCTCGTAGGCCGCCTGCGCCAGGCCGAGCGCCATGGCGCCGATGCCGATGCGGCCACCGTCCAGGGTCTTGAGGAAGAGCTTGTCGCCCTCGCCCTCGGCGCCGAGCAGGTTTCCCGCGGGGACTCGACAGTCCTCGAAGATCAGCTCGCCGGTGTTGCTGGCATGGAGGCCCATCTTCTCCTCCATGCGTCCGATGCTGAAGCCGGGCGCATCGGCTTCCACGATGAAGGCGCTGATCTTGCCGGTCCCGGCCTCGCGGTCGGTGACGGCGGTGACGATGTAGGTGCCCGCCACGCCGGCGTTGGTGATGAACCGCTTCCCGCCGTTGAGGATCCAGTCCTCGCCATCCCGATGGGCCCGGGTCCGCGTGCCGCGCGAGTCGCTCCCCGCGCCCGGCTCGGTGAGCCCGTAGGCGCCGATCACCTCGCCGGAGGCCATCGGCCGCAGGTAGCGCTCCTTCTGCTCGTCGGTTCCGGCAAGCCAGATCGGATTGCAGCCGAGGCTGGTGTGGGCGCTGACGATGATCCCGACACTGCCCGACACGCGCGAGAGCTCCTCGACGGTGATCGCGTAGGCGAGCGAGTCCAGACCGGTCCCACCGATCTCCTCCGGATATGGCACGCCCAGGAGCCCCAGCGACGCCGCTTCGCGGATGATCTCGGTCGGGAACTCGCCCTTCCGCTCCATCTCATCGGCCGCCGGCGCGATCCGCTTCTCGGCGAAGTCGCGCACGGTGCGGCGGATCTCCTCGTGCTGCGGGGACAGGGCGAAGTCCATCGGATTCGTGCGCTCCGCTGTGGGTTCGGGGACTCGGGCTCCGCGAGTGTACAAGCGAACGACCCGGCCGCTCGTTCGGTCGGGTCGTCATTCGTGGAGAGGAGGCCGGTTCAGGTGGTGCGGCGCCACCGATCGACTTCGCGCTGGCTGCGCCGCTCCTCGGCCCGTTGCAGGTTCACGCGCCTGATCCGGGTGGTGATCGGACGCGGTCGATGCCGCTTTTGATGATTGAGCTTCGCCATCGGTGTCGGATACCCCCGCAGAGGTGAGCGTTGAATGCCGTAATGACGCATGACCCACCCTCGAAGTTGCACGCCAGGCGGCGCCTTTCTTGACAGGCACGACGCGGCGAAATCTATACTCCGCTCCTTACAGCAATGCGACAAGGTTGGCGCGTGCCCGACACTCCCGTCGTCGATGTCCGACTCGATCGCGTTACGAAGCGCTTCGGCGACTTCACCGCCGTCGATGACCTCTCGCTCGATATCAACCAGGGTGAGTTCTTCTCCCTCCTGGGACCGTCCGGCTGTGGCAAGACCACCACGCTGCGGATGATCGGCGGCTTCGAGGAGGTCACGGACGGCACCGTCTACCTGGGCGACCAGGATGTGACCGGCCTGCCGCCATTCAAACGGGACACGAACACGGTGTTCCAGAACTACGCACTCTTCCCCCACCTCTCGGTCTTCGAGAACATCGCGTTCGGCCTGCGAAGGCGCAAGGTCCCGAGCGGCGAGGTCCGCGGCCAGGTCGCCGCCATGCTCAAGCTGGTGGAGCTCCCCGGATACGAGGAGCGCAAGCCGACGCAGCTCTCCGGCGGCCAGCAGCAGCGCATTGCCCTTGCCCGCGCGCTCATCAACCATCCCCGCGTGCTCCTCCTCGACGAACCGCTCGGTGCGCTCGACCTCAAGCTCCGCAAGCAGATGCAGGTTGAGCTCAAGGGGATCCAGAGCGAGATCGGCATCACCTTCATCTTCGTGACGCACGACCAGGAGGAGGCGATGACGATGTCGGATCGCATCGCCGTGATGCGGCAGGGAAAGATCGAGCAGCTCGGCGCGCCGGAGGAGCTCTACGAGCGCCCGCGGACCGAGTTCGTGGCGGGGTTCCTTGGCGTCAGCAATCTGCTCGACGCCGAGGTGACCGGCAGGGACGATCGCGGTGTCGAGCTCCGACTGGCCGATGGCACCACGCTGCGCGCCCCGTCCGCGGGTGTGAACGGAGCGGCCCGCGTGCGAATCGGCGTCCGTCCAGAGAAGCTGCGCGTGCTGCCCATTGCCGATGGGCAGTCCGAGCCCGCGTCCGGTGACGCGAACGCGATCGAGGGTGTCGTGTTCGACGCGTCGTACATCGGCGTCAGCACCCAATACATCGTCGAGACGAAGGACGGTCACAAGCTGACCGTCTATGCACAGAACATCGAGACGAGCGGCGCGGGGGAGGTCCTTCGAGATGGCCAGCGGGTCAGACTGACCTGGAAGCCGCAGCACACGTTTGTCATCCGAGATCCGGCTCAGCATGCAGCCCCAGACCCGCATGCACCCACGGAAGGAGTGACCGATGAGTGACCTGGAGCGCCGCAGTCAGATCGAGCTCAGCATTGACCGGCTCATGCGGCGGGACCCGATCAGTCGTCGAACCTTCATGGGTCGTGCCGGGAAGGGCGGGCTGGCGGTCGGCGCGCTCTTCACCCTGCCCGGATTGCTGGCCGCCTGCGCGCCCGGGCCGGGCGGGTCGGGCGGCGACGGCAGCAAGCTGGCATGGCTGAACTGGCCCGCCTACATCGACATCTCCGAGGATGAGACCAGCTACCCGAGCATCGAGGCGTTCACCGAGCAGACGGGAATCGAAGTCGAGTACGACGAAGGACTCCTCGACAATGCGGATTTCCTCGCCCAGTACGCTCCCGACCTTCGGGCGGGCAACAACACCGGATGGGACGTGATGTCTCCCGGCGGCTGGGTGGTCGAGCGCATGGCTCGCCTCGGCTGGCTGGAGGAGCTCGACCACTCCAAGCTCCCCAACTGGACCGCCAACGTGGCCGACTACGCCAAGGGCCTCTGGTTCGACCCGGACAACAAGTACAGCGTCTGGTGGCAGGGCGGCATCACCGGCATCGCGTACGACCCGGAGATGACGGGCCGCGAGGTCACCACCTTCGACGATCTGCTCGACCCGGCGTTCTCCGGGAGGGCCGGCGGCTTCAGCGACATGCGCGACATGTTCGGGCTCACGCTGCTGTCCCTCGGCGTCGAGCCGGCGAACGCCACCGTCGACGACGTGCAGCGAGCTCAGGACAAGCTGCTGGGCGTGCCGGACGGCCACTTCCGCGGCTTCTACGGAAACGAGTATTACGACGCGCTCGCGGCCGGGGACCTCGCGATCAGCGTGGCCTGGTCCGGGGACATCAGCCAGATGAACCTGTACGACAACGACAAGGTGGTGTTCATCGTCCCCGAGTCGGGCGGCATGCGCTGGAACGACAACCTCGTCATCCCCAAGGGCGGGGCCAACCTGGAGAACGCCCACAAGCTGCTCAACTACTGGTACGACCCGGTGGCCGCGACCACGCTGTCGGAGTACGTGGGCTACTTCACCCCGGTGAAGGGCGTCGACGAACGGATCGCGGCCGATGCGGAGACGGCGCGAGCCGAGGACGACGCCGAGACGGCCGACCTGTACGAGGCGCTCGCGCCGACGGTCGTGCCGACCGACGATCAGACGGCCAACACCTACACGGACAAGCAGCTGACCGAGGACGAGGAGGCGGAGTGGAACGCCCTCTTCGAGCCGGTCCTCGGCGCGTGACGTCTGGCTGAGCCGACCACACCACCATCCACGGCGATCTGAGCGCGCTCGATGAGCCGCAGGCTGGCTCCATTCCTCCTGCTGCTGCCCGGCGGAGCGTGGCTGGTCGTCTTCTTCGCCGTGCCGATGGCCGTCATGCTGGTGATCTCGCTCCAGGAGGGAACCTTCGACACCGGCTACCAGCTCACCTGGAACTTCGGCATCTATCCCGAGGTCATCGGCCAGTACTGGGAGCTCTACGTCCGGTCCGCGGTCTTTGCGCTGGCGGCAACCCTGATCACGCTCGCCATCGGCTATCCGGTGGCCTACACGATCGCCTTCCGGGGCGGGCGACTGAAGAACGCGCTGCTGCTGGTGGTCGTGCTTCCGTTCTTCGTCAGCTTCGTCATCCGAACGCTGAACTGGCGGATGGTCCTGTCCGACAACGGCATGGTGTTCGGGACACTCAAGGACATCGGCCTGCTGCCCCCGGACTTCCATTTCCTTGCCACGCCGGCCTCGGTGATCTTCGGACTGACGTACAACTTCCTCCCGTTCATGATCCTGCCCCTCTACGTGGCGATCGAGAAGATCGACCGGCGGCTGATCGAGGCGGCGACCGACCTGTACGCGACCAGAGCGCAGGCGTTCTGGCGCGTGACGTTCGTGCTCTCCCTGCCGGGCGTCGTGGCGGGGTCCCTGCTCACCTTCATCCCCGCCGTCGGCGACTTCATCACGGCGGAGGTGATCGGCGCCGGGAACCCCCAGGTGTTCATGGTCGGCAACATCATCCAGCGGAAGTTCCTCGACAGCCTCGATTACCCCGCCGCGGCCGCGCTCGGATTCGTGCTGGTCGCGGTGGTGATGCTCCTGGTCGCGGTCTACACGCGCGTGATCGGCAGCGAACGGCTGATGGGGTGATGCGACGATGACGACGTCCACCGCCGCAGCTCCCCGAGGCCCTCGACGGCGCTTCCGATGGCCGGGAGTGCTGCCGATCTTCACGGGGCTTGTCGTCGCCTTCCTCTTCGCGCCGATCGCCGTGATGATCGTCTTCAGCTTCAACGACCCCGCGGGACGGCAGAACATCACCTGGCAGGGGTTCACCCTTCGCAACTACGTCGATCTCTGGGGTCGCTCGCAGGTCACCGACCCGATGATCGTGAGCATCGCGGTCGCCGCCGTCTCGACGATCTTTGCCACGGCCTTCGGCACGATGATCGGACTGGCGCTGACCCGTTACGAGTTCCGCGGCCGCGCGGCAATGAACCTGCTCATCTTCATCCCCATCACGGCGCCCGAGATCATCCTGGGCGCTTCGCTGCTGACGCTGTGGGTGAGCCTTGGGGTCGAGCGTGGGTTCTTCACGATCCTGGCCGCCCACATCATGTTCAACATCAGCTTCGTGGTGGTCACCGTTCGCGCTCGCCTGGCCGGCTTCGACCGGTCCCTGGAGGAGGCCGGCATGGATCTCTATGCCGATGGCCGGACGACCTTCTGGAAGATCACCTTCCCCATCATCTTCCCGGGCATCCTCGCGGCGGGGCTGCTCGCCTTCGCGCTGTCGATCGACGATTACGTCATCACGCTGTTCTCAGCCGGCCATACGCAGACCTTCCCGCTGTGGGTCTTCGGCGTGAGCCGGCTCGGCATCCCGCCCGAGGTCAACGTCCTCGGCACGCTCATCCTCCTGGTCGCGGTCGCATTCATCCTCGTCCAGCTCTGGAGCCAGCGGCGCGCCGTGGTTGCCAAGCCGGTGGAGGTGCCCGCATGAGCTACCTGATCGGCGAGGCGGCCCGCCGCGTGGGCGTCTCCGCATCGGCGCTTCGTCTGTGGGAGCGGCAGGGGCTCGTCCGTCCCCGGAGGAGCAACGGACGCTATCGGCTCTACACCGAGGCCGACCTCGAGCAGCTGCGGAGCGTGCGACGCCTGCGCCAGGTCGACCAGCTCAACGCGCCGGGGATCCGCCGGTTCCTGCGCGCGCGGGTCGCAAGTGCGCACGACGGTGAGCGACGGGTGGATGGACGGCTCCTTCGCCGCCTGCGCCAGGCGCAGGGACTCAGCCTCCGCGACGCGGCCGAGGCCTCCAACCTCTCCGTCAGCTTCATCTCGTCGCTGGAGCGCGGCGTCTCGGGGGCCAGCGTCGCGACCCTGCAGCGCCTGACAGCAGCCTACGGAACGACCCTCGCCGGCCTGTTCGCCGGCCCCGAGACGGCATCGCTGGACCGGCTCATGCCGGCCGGACGAGCGCCCGGTGCTGCGTGTCGGCGGCGACTCGGTCCGGATCGAGCAGCTCGCCCGCGGGACGAGCCAGCTGGAGCCGCAGCTGTTCGTGCTCGCGGCCGGTGCCACCAGCGACGGCGCCTATGCGCACGCCGGGGAGGAATTCCTGTACCTGCTTTCCGGCGCGCTGACCGTATGGGTCGGCGAGGCCGAGACCTACCAGCTCACCCGTGCGGGAGATGCGCTGAGCTTCCCCTCCACGCTGCCACATCGCTGGCGCAACGACGCCGGTGGGGAGACCAGATTGCTATGGATCAACACGCCACCGACCTTCTGACCGACTGGTCCGCGCTGCGTGCGGGCATCCCGCCGGTCTGGGCGCGCTACACCGACCTCGTGGTCGAGCGTGCCTCCGGCTCCTGGATCGAGACCATCGACGGGACCCGCTACCTCGATTACACGTGCGGCATCGGCGTCACCAACACCGGCCACGCTCACCCGCGCGTGGTGGCGGCGATCAGCGAACAGGCGGCGCGCGGCATCCATCTCCAGCAGAACATCGTCTACCACCAGCCGGGCCTCGAGCTTCACGACCGCCTTCCGCGGCGCTTCCCGAATCCGCGGCCCGGCGTCGACTACGGGCTCTTCCTTTCGAACTCGGGTGCCGAGGCGGTCGAGGCCGCCATGAAGCTGGCGAAGTTCGCGACCCACCGGCCATCGTTCATCGCGTTCCGCGGCGGGTTCCACGGCCGCACCCACGGCGCCATGTCGCTGACCAGCTCGAGCGTCAAGTACCGGGCCCACTTCGATCCGCTGGTCGGGGGCATCCACTTCGCCCCGTATCCCTACCCGCTGCGCATGGGCGGCGCCGATGCGGCGCTGGCCGCCACCATGGCCGCCATCGACGAGCTGTTCACGACGACGCGTGGCGCCGGATGACGTGGCCGCGTTCGTGGTCGAGCCCGTGCTCGGCGAGGGTGGCTATGTCGTGCCGCCCGACGGCTTCCTGCCCGCATTGCGCGAGCTGGCCGACCGCCACGGGATCCTGCTCGCCGTCGACGAAGTGCAGTCCGGCTACGCGCGGACCGGCCGATTCTTCGCAACCGAATGGACCGATGCGACGCCGGACATCGTGATCATGGCCAAGGGGATCGCCTCGGGCCTGCCGCTGTCCGGAATCCTGGCCCCGCGCGAGCTTCTCGATCGTCTGGCGCCCGGGTCGCACGGCGGCACCTACGGCGGCAACGCGGTTGCCTGCGCCGCGGCGCTGGCAACGCTCGACGTCGTGGATGACGAGCGGCTGGCCGAGCGTGCGGAGCACGTCGGTGAGCGGATGCTGACCGCCCTGCGCGCAGGCGGCGGCGGGCCATCCGCACGTTGCCGAGGTTCGCGGGCGAGGACTGATGCTGGCCATCGAGTTCGCCGATCCCGAGGGCCTCGCACCACGCCCGGACCTGGCGAAGGGCCTGCTGGCCGAGGCCATGGCAAGAAACGTGCTGCTACTCACCTGTGGGACGCACGGACAGGCGGTGCGCATCATTCCGCCGCTGGTGACGACCGATAATGAGGTCGAGATGGCGCTGGGCGCCATCGCCGAGTCGCTGGCGGCGATCGGGGCGTGAGAGAAGGAGAGAGGCGTGGCGCAATCCGTCTGGGTCGTCGATGACGAGCCCCTGATCCGCACGGCGATGATGGCCGTCCTCGGCGAGCTCGGATACGAGACCCGCGGATACGGCAATGCCGAGGACCTGTACGTCGCGCTCGTCGAGGGCGGTGGCAGCCCGGACCTCCTCGTCCTCGACCAGCGGCTGCCGGACGAGTTCGGCTCGACGATCCTTCACTCGTTGCGCGAGCGACCGCAATACCGTGACATCCCGGTGCTGTTCGTGACCGCGATCGACGACGAAGAGGCGGATCGTCTCTCGGCGCTCGCGCCGGTCATCCGCAAGCCGTTCGACTTCAGCGACTTCGTGTCGGCCGTCGAGGGCCAGCTGGCGACCGCGCCCTCCGGCTGAAGACGAAGACGGACGCCTCGTGCGGCTCCGCGCGCTGTCATCGGATATATCACCAACGATATAAACGCTGACGCCGAACGAGGGTCGCGTTGGAGCATGAGCCGAAGCTTCTCGCGTGCCACCATGGCGCCGCCAGCCGGTATCCTCTCGCTCGGATGATCCGCACGACGCCCTTCCATGAACGAACCAGCGCGCTCAACGAGACCGGCCTGTGGCAGCACTGGTCGGGACACGTGGTGGTGACCCGCTACCAGGCGTCGGACAAGTTCGAGTACTTCGCCGTCCGCAACAGTGCGGGCATCTTCGACACCTCGCCGCTGTACAAGTACCGCATCGCCGGCCGTGACGCCGAGCGCTTCCTGTCCGGCATGCTGGCACGCGACATCCGGCGCTGCCCGCCCTGGAATGCCCAGTACACGACCTGGCTGGACGAGCGCGGCTTCGTCCTCGAGGACGGCGTGATCCAGCACCGCGGGCCTGACGAGTTCCTGCTGACCTCAGCCGAGCCAAACTTCGCCTGGTTCGCCGACCGCGTCGGACGCCTGGCCGTCACGATCGAGGAGGTCAGCCTGGACATCGGCGCGATTGCGGTGCAGGGACCTCGCTCGCGCGACCTGCTGACGCGCCTGGTTCCATCGGTGACCGAGCTGCCCTTCTTCGGGATCACGTCGGGCACCATCGGCGGGCGGCCGGTAACCGTCAGCAGGACCGGCTACACCGGCGACCTCGGCTACGAGATCTGGGTCGACACACCCGACGCGACGACCGTCTGGGATGCGGTCTGGGATGCCGCCGACGGGTACGGGGTGCTGCCATACGGCATGGGCGCCCTGTACATGCTGCGCATCGAGGCCGGCCTGCTGCTCCTGGGCGCGGACTTCGGCTCCAGCCGGTTCGCGTTCAACGACGCGCATCGGTCCACGCCGCTCGAGCTCGGCTGGGCCTGGATGTTCAAGGGGCTGGAGGACGACGACCGGCCCTTCATCGGACGCCGGGCGCTGGAACGCGAGCGGGCCGAGAAGACGTCACGCTGGCGGATGGTGGGGCTGGTGGTCGACTGGGAGGACTACGAGCGGGCCTACAGCGAGGTGGGACTGATTCCCCCCAAGGACCATCGACCGGTTCACGAGGACTGGATGGTCTACGACGCCGATCGGTCACGGGTCGGCTACGCAACCAGCATCATGTACTCGCCGGTGCTGCAGCGGCACATCGCGCTCGCGCGGGTGCGACCCGACCTCGCCAAGCCCGGCAGTCGGGTCTTCCTGGAGTTCACCGTGGACCACCACTACGAGCAGGTGGCGGCGCACGTCGCGCGCCTGCCCCTGTACAACCCGGAGCGCAAGACCGCCTGATGGACCGATACGACGCGATCGTGGTCGGCGGCGGCCACAACGGCCTGGTCAACGGCGCCTACCTGGCCAGGGGCGGGCTGAAGACGCTCGTCCTGGAGCGCCGCCACCTCGTCGGCGGCGCGGCGATCACCGAGGAGCTGCATCCGGGCTACTGGTTCACGACGTTCAGCTACGCCCTCTCCCTGCTGCGGCCGCAGATCATCCAGGAGCTGGAGCTGCCCAAGCACGGCTTCATGCCGCTGCTGATGTCGACCCGCTTCGCTCCCGGCGAGGACGGCGAGTACCTGCGCTTCAACCGCGACCACGACGAGACGCTGCGCGAGATCGCCCGCATCTCGCCACACGACGCCGACGCCTACGAGCAGTACAGCCACGACCTGGACCGCGTCTGCCAGGCCATCAAGCCGCTGCTCGACACCGTTCCGCCGGACCTGTTCAGCGATGACCCGGAGGAGCTGCTCGCGCTCGCGGCCGTCGGGTCGCGGCTGCGCAGCCTGGACAAGCGGACGCTGCACAACGCGGTGCGGCTGCTCACCGGCAGCGCCGCCGACTTCCTCGACGACTACTTCGAGTCCACCCTGCTGAAGGGGTACCTGGCCTCGTCGTCGATCATCGGCTCCAAGGTCGGCCCGCGTTCGCAGGGATCCGGGCTGGTGCTGCTCTTCCACTCCCTGGGCGAGCACGACGGCGAGTTCGGCACGTGGGCCTTCCACAAGGGCGGCAACGGCGGCTTCACGCAGGTCCTTGCCCGCGCGGCGGAGTCGTTCGGCGCCGAGATCCGGACCGAGTCGCCCGTCGAGCGCGTGCTGACCCGCGACGGCGAGGCGACCGGCGTGGCGCTGGCGGACGGCACCGAGATCGGCGCCGACGTGGTGGTCAGCGCGCTCGACCCGCGGCGCACGTTCCTCGAGCTCGTCGACCCGCGCGAGATGCCGGACGACCTGGTGGAGGACATCCGCCGCATGAAGTTCCAGGGTGTCAGCTCCAAGGTGAACTTCGCGCTGGATGCGCTGCCGTCGCACCCGGTGCTCGGCGCGAGCCCGGACCTCTACCGCGGATTCCTGAACATCGGTCCGTCGATCGACTACCTGGAGCACGCCTTCGACGACGCCAAGTACGGCTGGTACAGCGAGCATCCCTACATCGACTGCGCCATCCAGTCGACCATCGACCCGGACATGGCCCCGCCCGGCAAGCACGTCCTGTCCTGCTTCGTCCAGTACACCCCGTACCAGCTGCGCGAAAGCGACTGGGATGCCGAGCGCGAGCCGATGGCCGACCGGGTGCAGGCGACCCTGGAGAGCTTCTTCCCCGGCTTCGGGGACCTCGTCCTGCACCGCGAGGTGCAGACCCCGCTCGACATCGAGCGCACCGTCGGCCTGTCGGAGGGAAACATCTTCGCCGGCGAGTTCCTGGCGCCGCAGATGTTCTTCTTCCGCCCGGCGCCCGGCTGGTCCCAGTACCGGACCCCGATCGCCGGCTACTACCAGTGCGGCTCGGGCACCCACCCGGGCGGCTGCGTGATGGGAGCGCCGGGTCGCCTGGCGGCGCGCCAGATCCTCGGGGATCGGAGTCGCGCCCGCGGCGAGTGATCCACGCTCGGCGTCAGCGGTTGAGCTCGCTCATCGGGACGCCCTCGGCATCGCCGAGCCCGCGGTAGCGCGAGCCGTACCAGATCAGTGGCGCCGCGTCCTCACGATAGCCGGCGGCCACGATCTCGCCGAGGAAGAGCGTGTGGTCGCCGCCGGGATGGCGCTCGGTGAGCCGGCAGTCGAAGTAGGCCAGCGCTCCCTCGAGGATCGGCGAGCCGGTCTCCGCCTCGTGCCAGGCCGCGTCGCAGAAGCGCTTGAGCTTGTTGGCCGTGGTGGGCTGCGCGAAGCACTCGGCCAGCGCCTGCTGGTCATCGGCAAGGACGCTGACGCTGAACGAGTGGCTGCCGATGATCGCGCCGTGCGTCTCAGCCTTGACGGCGATGCTCGCCATCAGGATCGGCGGATCGATGCTGATGCTGGCGATGGCGTTGGCGGTCATGCCGGCAAGCAATGGCCCATGGCGGGCGGCGACCACGCTGACGCCGGTCGCGAAGCGGGCCATCAGCTCCCGCAGCCGGCGTCGCTCCTCGTCCTCCATCGGCGTCTCGCCTACGCCGCCGGAATGGTTGCCAGCCGGGTGAGCACCAGGCAGGTGCGGTAGTAGGCCTCGCCGTCCTCGGCGTTGAAGCCGACCGTTCGCGGGCCGACTCGCTCGATGCCGGGCACCACGCAGGCGTAGTCGGCCATGGCCGGCAGGCGAAAGTCGATCTCGCCGGCGATCGGGAGTGCCGGCTCGTAGAGGCGCATCTCGCCCAGGCGGCCCAGGGCCAGCGCCATCCCCTCGCGGATGGCCTGCTGCGCATCGGCGGGCGCGAGCGAATCGGCGACGTTCGAGCCGAGGGCGCGCTTGACGATCACCCGCTCCGCCCACGGAAGGAGCGCCTCGACCTCGGTGGCCAGGGCGTCATCGCCGGCAACCAGCATCACCGGCACCCCGTGATGGCCGAGCCGGATCGCATTGAGCCCGGCCTCGTTGTGCGGCACGCCGTTGGCCCGGATCTCGAGCACCGTGACCGACGAGTAGGTGTGGGCGATCACCCCGGTCGGGTGGCCGGCGCCCGCGTGATAGCCGATGAACGCGGCACCATCGAACGCCCCGTCCCCGATCCCGCCGATCCCCTGCGTCATGCTGAACGGCTTGTCGCCGATGATGAGGCGCGCACGGGCATGCAGGTCCTCCGCGCGCAGGTTCCGCATCTGCCAGTGGCTGTCATTGACGACGACCTCGTCAGCTCCGTGCTGGAATGCGGCCTCGATGGCGGCATTGGTCTCCCCCGCCATCAGCGCGCGGCTGCGGTCGTAGTCGGTGCGGTCGATCCCGTTCAGCCCGAACACGACCTGGTGCGGATGAGCGACGCCCGCCAGTCCCTCCATGTCGACCGAGAGGTAGATCCGCATCGGTTAGCGATACCGCTCCAGCTTCTCCAGGATGCCGCTCGTGGTCGCCCAATCCTCCGGCGTCGGCTGCTCACCGCGATGCAGGTGGAACAGCGGTACCGAGTTCCAGCAGGGGCCATCGATGCGCGGCAGGTGGATGCTCAGGTCACCGCGATCGAGCACCGCGACGAGCGTGGCGCCCTGCTCGCCACCGCGCGCCAGCGCGCGCTCGAACGAGTCCGCGAAATCCGCGGTGCCACCGAACTCGACACCGATCCGCATCGCCGCCAGCCCGCTGGCGGGAACCTCGATCTGTCCACCCTTCTCGCTCACGCGAGCGCCCTCGTCAGCCAGGTGAAGACGACGGCCGAGCCGATGACCGCGAAGCCGAGCATGGCGATCAGCAGCGCTCCGCCGATCACGATCGCCCACGGCGGGACGTCCTCCTGCGCGATCGCGTGCTGCTGGCGCGGCACGTCGCCGAGCAGGCCGCTGCCGAGCCAGACGGCCAGCGCGTCACCGTCGACCCTGACTTCGACCTCCTCGTCGAGCGGCATGACGACCAGCCGCTCGCCGGTCGGCCAGCTTGTCGGTCGTCAGCAGGGCGCGATTGCGCGCATCGCCGCCGATCTCCCGGACGAGCACGGCATGGTCGCCGCCGGCCTCGAGCGCCGCCGCTTCGAGGCGGCCGGATCGGCCGAGCGCCAGGCTCGCGGGGGTCGCGTCGGCGCTCGGATCCATGCGGCGGATGGTATCAGCCGCCGAGCGCGCCAACGGTCGGCTGGAGGGCGACGATGCTCTCGACCGTGATCGGGTCGAGCACGAGCTGGACGTGCCCCACGCCCGCATCGGCGAAGGCCCGCAGCGCAGGAACGAGCGTCGCCGGATCGCCGTCGATCGGCTCGAAGTTCTCCTCCGCCACCGCGGAGCTGCGCCCCACCGCGCCTGGGAATCCGACCAGGACCGCGACCGTGCGCTCGACCTCGGCCGGGTCGCGCCCGACCTCGCGGCAGATCGCGTCGACCTGGTCGCGGAGGGGCAGGTACCCCTCCACGCTGTTCCCGAACCACTGGTACCAGGCGTTCCATGCGGCGACGTGCGGCAGGGTGATGTGCAGCATCCGTTCGCCGATCGACCCGATCATGAGCGGCGGCCCATCCGGGCGCGGGCCGCGCGGCAGCAGCTCGCAGTCGTCGAGCTGGAAGTAGGTGCCGTGGAAGTCGCAGCGGCCGGTGGTCAGCAGCCGCCGAACGATGGTGAACGCCTCTTCGAAGCGGCTGACGCGATGGTCGAACGGGTACCCGTACGCGGCGTACTCGACTTCGTTCCAGCCGGCGCCCAGGCCGAGGATGAGGCGGCCACCGCTGATCTCGTCGATCGTCGCCGCCTTCTTGGCCAGCATCGCCGGGTTGTGGAAGCTGGTCGACGCCACCAGCGGGCCGATCTCGACACGCTCGGTCACCGCGGCGAGCGCCGCCAGGGTCGACCACGCCTCCCACGGGCCACGCGCGGGACTGCCATCGCCGCGGTAGAGCAGGTGGTCGCCGACCCAGATCGAGTCGAGACCGATGCGCTCGGCGGTCACCGCCATCTCGCGCAGCTCGGGCCAGCGCACGACGCGCTCGACCTCGGGAAGCTGGACACCGATCTTCATGGTTCTCGATTCTGCCACCCGGCGCTATGGTTCCGGGATGCCGGCGCCCGATCCACTCGCCAACGAGCCGTTCAGCTGGCTCACCCGCGCCGATGGCGCCATCGTCATCCGCTATCACGATGCGCCGGTCACGCTCCTGCGCGGAAAGGCCGCCGAGAAGTTCACCGCCCGCATCAGCGGCGCCGAGCCGCCTGCCGCCCAGCAGCTGATGGCCCGCGCCACCGGCAACTTCAAGCGCGGCAACGAGCGCAGCACGAGTCGCTGATCGCAGCACAGAGGTCGTCGTGCAGCGTGAGTCGTGAAGCCGCGCTTGACGCCGTGGTCGGCGGGTCAGAGCGGCGTTACGCCACTCGCTTCGTCTTCTTGTTGACGTAGTCGACGAGGACGTACTCGCCCAGGTGCTCCGGCTCCACGTAGAACGCACGCCCGCGGTTGATGCGCGACATCAGGTCGACGAACTCGGACAGGTAGCGCGACCGCTCGAGCATGAACGTGTTGATGACGATCCCCTCGCGAGTGCATCGGCCAACCTCGCGCAGCGTCGACTGCACCGTGCGCAGCGTCGGCGGGTAGGCGAACTCGACCTGGCCGTTGTCGATGTGCGCCGTCGGCTCGCCATCGGTGATGACCACGATCTCCTTGTTCCCGCCGTGTGATCGGCCGAGCAGCTGCCGGGCGATGATCAGCGCGTGCTGCAGGTTCGTCCCGTACTCGAACTCGTACGGCGACAGCGTCGGGATCGATTCCGGCTTCAGCTGGCGCGCGTAGTACGCGAACCCGACCACGAACAGCCGATCGCGCGGGTACTTCGTGTGGATGAGGGTGTGCAGCGCCATGGCGACCTTCTTGGCCGCCGATGAGCAGCCGCGCAGCAGCATCGAGCGGCTCATGTCGAGCAGGAGCACCGTCGAGGAGACCGTCGTCTCCTCCGAGCGCGAGACCTCGAAGTCGTCCGGGCCGATGATGACGGGCGTGCCGGCTCCGCCGCGTGCCATGGCGTTGAAGAGGGTGCGGTTGATGTCGACCGCGAACGGGTCACCGAACTCGTAGCGCTTCGTCTCCTCGGTCGGCTCGCCACCGCGGCCGGCGCGCGGGATGGCGTGGCCGCCGAATCCCTCGCGGCGCAGCCGGCTGAAGATGTCGGTCAGGGCCCGCATGCCGAGCTTGCGTGCGGCCCGCGGCGTGAGCTCGAGCCGGCCGCCGTCACGTTCGAGGTAGCCGGCCTCGCTCAGGGCGCGGGTGAGCTCCTGCAGCTGCTCCAGGTCGTCGATCGCGTCGTCGCCGGCGAGGTCGCGCAGCGCATCGGCGTCGACCCGCTCGAGCGCGTCCGGATCGCGGGCGGCGCCGAGCGCCTCCTCCATCGCGTCGAACTGCTGCTGGCGGTCGATGGCGGCCATCGCATCGGCCAGGCCCATCGGCTCATCGCCCTCGAACCCGTACGGCTCGCCGAAGGGGAGGTCGGGGCGAGCCATCTGGAGGTTGCCGGCCAGGCGGGCCATGTCGATCTGGAGCCGATCGTCGCGGAGCAGGTCGTCCATCATCGAGCGCAGCTCGTCCCGCATCTCGGGCGACATGCTGTTGAGCAGCGACGCCATCTGCGAGGCCTGCCGGTGCAGGTGCTCGATCAGCTCGTCGACGTTGGCGATCCCGGGCGGGAAGTACTGCCCGTGCTGCGCCATGAAGCTCGCGAAGTCGTCGGTCGTATCGGCGCCGGTGGCGTGCTTCTCCAGCAGCGCGTTGAGGTCGCGCACCATCGCGCGAATGCCGGCAAGGTCCTCGGGCGTGACGCGCTCGACACCCTCCTTGAGCCCCTGGAAGTAGGTCTGGAGCATCTGCTGGCGCAGCTCGTCGGTCAGCTCGCTGAAGGCGTTGCGCGCCGCGTCGTCCATGAACTCGTAGTCCCGGAGCCCGTGGAGGCGACCGGCCAGGTTCGGGGGCAGGGCATCCAGCCGAAACTCACGCTGGCGCGCCGTGCGCCGCATGACCTGCTCCGCCATGCGCGCGGCGTCCTGGTCGGCTCCCGGCGGCGCGTCGAGGGCGCGCTGCTCGGCAGCCTTGACCCGCTCCGCGATTCCCTGCCGCTCCGTCTCCAGGATCTCCTCGAGCCGCCGATTCACATCGTCGAGCACCCCGTCGAGGTTCGCCCGCTCGAGCTCCGCCTGCCGCTGGGCGCGCAGGCGCTCCATGATCTTGCGGAGGCCCGGGATGTCCCCGCCTCGCGTGCCGCGCAGCCCGCGCTGCATGAGCCGCTGGAGTGCCCGGCTGACGTCGCCCTCGGCAAGGATGTCGTCGGAGAGGGCGTCGAGCACGTCATCCGCGTCGAAGGCCGGCAGCTGCTGGCTGCCGTCCCATCGCGAGTAGCGGATGATGCTCATCGTGCGGCTCAGCCTAGGCCGATCCGCCCGCGGAGTCCACGAGAGATCCTGGTCGTCAGCCGATGGACTGCTCGAGGACCTTCGTGATCGGCCAGGCGCCCTCGCTCGTGTTGGAGATGACCGTGTGCGTCACCTGCGCTGCGGGATGGCGTACCGACCGAAACGAGATGCCGGCGTCCATGCCCTCGAGGATGACGGCGTCGCCCGTGGCGTGGAGCCAGAAACCGATTCCGTACCGTTCCCCGCCGTCGGGGTGGGCGCCACGCGGCCGGACCATCTCGCGAACCCAGTCCGGGGACACGATCCGCCCGGCGTAGAACGCGTCCCACAGGGCGTGGATGTCGGCGGTCGTCGACGTAATGCCACCGTCACCGACGCCCCGCACGGGCAGGTGGAGAACGTTCTCTCGTGCCGGGACACCGAGATAGCCCCGCGCCACGTCCGTCGCCGGCTCGTCGGAGCGCGGGAAGTCGGTGTGCTGCATGCCGGCACGGCGGCAGACCCGCTCCAGCACGAGCTCGTGGTACGGCGTGCCGGCGGCGCGCTCAGCCAGGATGGCAAGCACCACGTAGCCACCGTTGTTGTAGACGAATCGCTCGCCGGCGGGAAACGCCGTGGGGTGGCCTCCCAGGACGGCCAGGTACGACTCCGCGGTGTCAAGCTGGTGGACCGGAGTGGGCAGCACATACTCGTCGACGTCGGGGTGGGCCTCCTCGTCGAGGTAATCGCCGATTCCCGACCGATGCGTCAAGAGGTGCTCGACCGTCACGTCGTCGGCGATGAGCGGCAGGTCCGCCCCGAGCAGCGACCGCGCGGTGGTCGACAGGGAGATCACGCCGTCCTCGATGAGGCTCACCACGGCGAGCGCGGTCAGGGTCTTTGTGCCGCTGGCGATTGCGAACCGGGTGCTCGTCGTGTTGCCGATCGCATGGGTCCGGTTCGCAAAGCCATGGGCCGACTCGAACAGCAGCCCGTCGGCGCCGTCGACCCGGACGACTCCGGAGAACCCGGTGCTTCCGGCGAGCTCGTCGACCTCGCGCGCCAGGGCCTCAGCGTCCATCCTGCTCCTCGATCGTCTGAAGGTCGCTGAGCAGCAGCTCGCGATCCTCGTCCTCGGCGATCTCCGTCCGCCAGCTCGCGCGCGCGGGCGACCTCGGCTCGCGCGCCGTCGCGGTCACCGGCGACGCTCAGCGCGCGGGCGATCGCCTCGTGGGCGAACGCGAGGTCCCAGTCGGCGATCCCGTGCTCCTCGCACAGCGCCAGGTAGCGGCTCGCATGCCACAGCGCCGGCTCGGCCCGCCCGAGGATCGCGTACACGCGGGAGCACTGCCATTCGCCGCGGCCCAGGTTCTCCGGCGTCGCCGACCTCGCCCCAGTGATGTCGAGACGCGTGGGCGGCATGGAGCATCTCGTCGTCCTGGGCGGCGTGCGGTCGGGGATCCTCGAGCAGCGTCCAGACGTGGTTGAACAGGTCGACGGCCAGCTGCCGGTGGGCGGCGGCGTCGAGGGTGGCGGGAGGTCGCGGTAGTCATGATCGGTTCCTCGTGGTCGATGGCCTGGTTGAGCCAGTGGATCTGTCGCTGGGTCCGCGCCAGCAGCGCCGTCAGCCGGGACCGATGCGCCGCCAGGAGCGCGGCGGCGCGACTCCGGATCGGCTGCGATCACCGCCCGAATCTCGGGCAGCGCAAGGTCGAGCTCACGCAGCCGGCGCGATGAGCCGAGCATCGTCCAGCTGGGAGGCCGCGTACGAGCGATACGACGGTCTCCGGGTCGACGCGAGCCGGCACGAGCAGGCCGAGCTCGTGATAGTGCCGCAATGCGCCGATGCTCAGCCCGCTCAGCCGCGCGAATCGCCCGATGGTCAGCAGCTCGTCCATTGCACGCAGGATGCGGTCTCGGGTAGGTGGAGAGTCAAGGCCTTGCCGGCAGCTCCGGCAGCGGGATCGGCTCGGCGGGCTGTCCCACAGGGTCGGCGATCCGCATGCCGTACCAGGCCACGTCGTGCCAGGCGCCGAACTTGTACCCGACCCGCTCGTAGACGCCGATGCGCCGCATGCCGATCGACTCGTGGAGCGCCACGCTCGCCGGATTCGGCAGCGCGATGCCGGCGTAGACGTTGACGAAGCCCTGGGCCAAGAGGAGCGCCAGCAACCGGTCGTACAGGGCCCGACCAACGCGCCGCCCCTGCCAGTCGGGATGCACGTACGCCGACACGTCCACCGACCACCGGTACCCGGCGCGTTCGCGGTGCGGGGCGGCGTAGGCGTAGCCGGCCAGGCCCGTCCGGCTCTCGGCGACGAGCCACGGCGTGGCGGTCAGGATGCGGCGCATGCGGTCCGCCATCTCGCCCGCGTCGGGCGCCACCTCCTCGAAGGTCGCCGCGGAGCTCTCCACGGCCGGGCGATAGATCGAGGCGACGGCCTCGGCATCGCGGTCCGGATCGGCCAGGCGGAGCGTCAGCTCATCGGTCATCGATCCATGATGCGGCACGCGACGTGCTGGATTGGCGGGTCATGACGACAAATGACATTCACGGCGTCGAGAAGGGGTGGTCGGTCAAGAGTGCCGATGACCAGGGAGTCGGCAGCGTCGAGGAGACGACCGATCGCTACATCCTGGTGAAGACCGGCCTGATCAACACCACGCAGCACTACCTGCCCGCAGCGACGCTGGCGCACGTTCGGCCGGAGCTCAAGGAGATCGGAATCTCGCTCACCGCGGCGGAGGTCACCGAGGGCGACTGGTCCGAGCCGCCGACCGAGGGCCCCCGCACCGAGGGCGCACCGTTGAACCTCGAGTCGGACACCGAGGTCGACGCGGTGATGAAGAACGACGCGACCGTCGAGCCGGAGCGCCCGCCCGTCATCTGACGGTCGCCGACCCGCTCAGCCGGCGAACTGGTTCAGCACGCGGCCGTCGGCCGCGACACGGACCAGGGTCGGCACCAGCGCGACGCCGTACTTGCGCGCGAGGTCGGGGCGATCGCGCACGTCGACACTCACCCAGCGCTCCGACCCCGCCTCCAGCTCACCGAGGACGGTTCGGCACTCGGTGCAGAGTGGATGGCTGAAGGCCACGACCAGCTCGTCGCCGGCACCGGTCCCCCGCGGCTCGCCCAGCTCGGCGAGCTCGACCCGGTCGATCTCGCGATGACGAATGCCACGCAGCTGCGCGCCGATGCGGTACATCTCGCAGCCGACGCAGAATCCGGTGGTCGCCGCCAGCAGCGCCAGCCCGGCCACGATCAGGCCGAGGCTGTTCCCGATGATCGTGAAGCCGAGCGCGTGGGCGATGGTCGCCGAGCCGAGCACGACGAAGCCGACCTGGTTCGCGAACCTGGGCGGCCGTGAGTCCTCGATCTCGCCCTCGCCGAAGCGCGGCTGAACGAGCTCGAAGTACGCGACACAGGCCAGACAGTAGCGACGGCCGAAGCGCAGCCCGATGCCGAGCTGGACGGCGAGCAGCCCGAGCAGGAGCCACCAGCCGGTGAGGACGGCAACGAGCGACACGATGCCGACGGTCGCCTGGTTGAAGCGGGGGGCGCGGGCATCGATGACGTCGATGTCGCGGTACGGATGTGCGGTGCGGGTGCGGACGGTCATTGGTCAGGCTCCGAGGAATGGAGGCAGGCAGGAAGTCAGGAAGGAGGGCAAGAGTTGGCGGGAAGGAGGGCCTCAGGAGCCGGCGGACCGAGTCGATCGCCGATGAGGCGGGGAGCTGAGCTCTTCCCGCCTAGCGACAGCTACAGGTGCAGGTGATGCAGGTGCTGCGTCGAATCTCGGTCACGATGTGCGCAGCCTACCCGCCGCTCGCCGATCAGGCAAGCGGCGCGGTTGCCGGCGCTGCGCCTACCGCGAGTAGCTGCCCGCCGCACGACGTGGCTGGCGGCGCCGGCCGGCGCCGAAGCGGACGCGGCCGCGGTCGCCGGACTCGTGACGCGGTGCCGGAGCGTTGCGGCGCTGGCCGCCGTGCTGGCCGGTTCGGAGTCGAATCGGCTCGGCGCGGAGGTTGGCGTTCGGCTCGAATCCCGCGATCACCTGTGACGGGATCGGCCCGCCCAGCAACCGCTCGATGTCGCGCAGCAGCGGCGCCTCGTCCACGCACACGAGCGAGACGGCGGTGCCGGTGACGCCGGCGCGGCCGGTGCGGCCGATGCGATGCACGTAGTCGTTCGGCACCATCGGCAGCTCGAAGTTGACGACGTGCGGCAGCGCCTCGATGTCGAGGCCACGCGCGGCGACCTCGGTCGCAACCAGCAGCAGGACACGCCCGGCCTTGAAGTCGGCCAGCGCGCGGATGCGCTGCGACTGGGACTTGTTGCCGTGAATGGCGGCCGCGGCGATCCCGTCGCGGGTGAGCTGCTCGGCGAGACGGTTGGCGCCGTGCTTGGTGCGGGTGAAGACGAGCGCCTGGTCGATCTGGCGGGTGCGCACCAGGTGGGTCAGCAGCTCGCGCTTGCGCTCGCGATCGACGCGGTAGACGACCTGCTCGACGAGATCGACCGCCGTGTTCTCGGGCGTGACCTGGACCGATGCCGGCTGGTCGAGCAGCCCGTCGGCCAGGGAGCGGATCTCCCGGGAGAAGGTGGCGCTGAAGAGAAGGTTCTGGCGGCGATCCGGCAGGAGCGCAAGCACCTGGCGGATGTCGCGGATGAAGCCCATGTCGAGCATCCGATCGGCCTCGTCGAGCACGAGGACCTCGACCGAGCGCAGATCGATGGTGCCCTGGCGCGTGTGGTCGAGCAGGCGGCCGGGCGTGGCGACGACGATCTCGACGCCGCGGCGCAGCGCGCCGACCTGGCCGCCGAACCCGACGCCGCCGTAGATGGCGGTCGAGCGGACGCTGCCGCCGGAGTAGGTGCGGACCGACTCCTCGACCTGCATGGCCAGCTCGCGCGTCGGCGCGAGGATGAGGACCCGGATGCCGCGGTGGCGCGCCGGGCGGGCCGCGAGGCCGCTGGAGGATCGGCAGCACGAAGGCGGCCGTCTTGCCGGTGCCGGTCTGGGCGCCGGCGAGCAGGTCACGGCCGGCGAGGACGAGTGGAATCGCCTCGCGCTGGACCGGAGTTGGTTCGGTGTATCCCTGGCGCGCGACAGCGCGGAGCAGGTCGGGCTGAAGCCCGAGGGTAGAGAACGACAAGGTGAGATAGCTCCTGACGAGGCCCTCCCGCAGACGCGGGGCCCGGTCAGGGCAGATGGTGAATTCGGATCGGACTTCGGATGAAGGAAGCGGCGCAGACCGGTGCGCCAATCGAACACGTGTGCGAAATGTACCACATCGATTGGGTGTACGCTAGTAACCCACACACAGAGAAGGCGGCAATGAAGACCGACCGATGCATCCACGGGTTCGAGGAGCAGCATTGCGCCTCATGCCGCCGCTGCCAGCATGGACTGTTCGAGTCACGCTGCGCGACCTGCCGCCCCAAGACCGCGCGCGAGGCCACGATCATGCTCGCGAACGACGCCGCGCGTCCCGCTGAGGAGCACCGCGGGTACGAGATCTCATACGGTGCCGGCGAGCGCAGCTGGTACATCCGCGCCGACGCCGACGCTCCGCGCGCACAGAATTCGTACCGCTCCGCCTTCCAGGCGCGGCGCGCGATCGACGAGATCCTCGACCACCCGGCGCCCGTCGCAGCCGGTGGCAAGAAAAAGAAGGGCTGACCCGCTCGTCGACTGAACGCCCCAACCGGAGGCGTAGCTGACCGCGATCGATGGGAGGCAATGACGCGCGATCGGTTCCTGGTCGCCCGCCCCTCCGAGCGAATCGCGTCCGGTCAGTGGCGAAACCGTCCCATGCGCCGTGAGGCGTAGCCACCCTGTCGATGAGAGCGAGCAACCGAGCGCGCGGAATCCGCTTCGACGCCGGCTGAACGGGCGCTTGACGAGGTCCGGCTGCGGCGCATCGTCGCCGGTGCTCGCTAGGCGGAGCGCTTGCCGGCATCGGCTGAGAGTGCTCGCGCGCGACTCCATTCGGGGCCATGGAATCCGCCACCCTGGATCGAGCGCTCGATCCCGAGCTCGGCACTGATGGGTGCCGCGGTAGGGCTCGATGTGAGCCGATACGAACCTACCCCGCCGGATCGCCGCCTCAAGACGATGCCCGGCGCCTGATCGAGACGAATCCCGGAGGCGATCGGGACGCGCGCGACGTGACGCTGAGCGGAGGGCGCGGCATGACGCGTCGGCCCGCTCCACGGCATCCCGGTGCTGCTCAAGGACAACATCGCCACCGACGATGCGATGCAGACCACCGCCGGCTCGCTGGCCCTGGTCGGGACGCGGGTCGCCGGAGACGCGCCGCTGGTCGCGAACCTGCGCGAACGCGGGCGCCGTGATCCTGGGCAAGACGAACCTGAGCGAGTGGGCGAACTTCCGCGGCTTCCCGCCACCGGACTTCACTTTCGCCACGAACTACCTGAACGGCTGGAGCGGCCGCGGCGGGTTCACGCACGACCCGTATCTGCTCGGCTTCGATCCGTGCGGATCGAGCTCTGGCTCCGGCGTCGCGCCGGCGGTCAACATGTGCGCCGCGGCAGTTGGCAGCGAGACCGATGGATCCATCGTGTGCCCGGCCGGCAACAACGGGATCGTCGGCCTCAAGCCAACGATCGGGCTCATCAGCCAGGGCGGAATCATCCCGATCGCCCACAGCCAGGACTCCGCCGGACCGATGACGCGAACGGTGACCGACGCCGCGATCATGCTGAACGTCATGCGCTCGCCGTTCGGACCGGTGGCTGGCCAGCCGCTGCCAGCCGACTACACGGCCTTCCTCAACCCGAGCTCTCGAGGGGCTGCGCATCGGGATCGAGCGCCGCCAGTTCCTGCCGGAGTACTTCGCACTGCCGCAGATCAACGCCGAGTCGTCGAGAAGGCGATCGCGGCATGGCCGATGCCGGCGCCGAGATCGTCGATCCGGTCGACACCGGCGACACGTTCGCCTGGTTCGATGCCGAGTTCACCGTGCTGCTGTACGAGTTCAAGGGGGACATCGCGGCCTACCTGTCGGGACTGAGCTTCACCGCGAGACACGCGCATGCGGACGCTTGCCGACCTCATCGCCTTCAACAACGCGCATTGCGAGGAGGAGATGAAGTTCTTCGGCCAGGAGATCTTCGAGATCAGCGAGGCGCTGTCAGGCGATCTGACCGATGCCGCTACGTGGCGGCGCGCTCTGTGCCTGGACCTCACGCGGACCCAGGGCATCGATCGCGTGATGGCCGAGCACAACCTTGATGCGGTCCTTCCCGGCGTATGCCTTCGGCTCATCGGCGCCGCGCGGCCGGCTATCCGTGATCTCCGTGCCGGACGGCGTCCCGCCGACGCACCGGAGGGCGCTGGTCTATGCCGGCTTCCTCCAGTTGAGCCGCTATGCACTCCTACGAATCGAGCAGCTCCTCGGTCGCTGAGCCAACCGAGTCCTCGGCGCCATCCGGCCGATCCGCAAACGGCGTCATCTGGGCGATGCAGCCGTCGCGCCGACGGCTTCGCGCGAGTCGCGCGGCCAGGACCGATGCATCCCGCCACCGGCCGCCGACTTCCGCGACACTGAACGAGCCGCTCAGTGGAGCCGGGACCCGCCCCCCTCGTCGGGCTCGTCGTCCGGGCCGCCCTCGCGGAGGAAGCGCTCGATATCGGCGATGAGCTCGTCGCCCTCCGGTAGCCGCGACTCGTCGGCGAGGAGCTCCAGGCGCTCGACGTGCGCCTTCGTGTCCTCGTCGGAAGCGGCGGCTGCGTCGAGCATGCTGCGACGCTCCAGCGCGCGGGTCGCAAGCGTGCCGATCGGCACCTCGATTCCCAGGTGGCGGCCGAGGGCGGTGAGCAGCGCGATCGAGGCGCTCGGGTAGCTCGCGTTCACGTAATGCGGCACCTGGGCGAAGAAGCCCACGGCCGGAATCCCCGATGCCGACGCCGTGAGCTCCAGCACCGAGAGCAGCGCCGCCGGGACGCGGAGCAGCCCATCGGGGCCCTGCCGAATCCCGTCGGGCAGCAGGCCCGGAGCCGATGCGGTGGCCAGGATCGGCACCGGTCGCGTGTGCGGCACCGCGGCCGGAATGGCGCCGAGGCTCGCCCAGCTGACGACGCCCAGCCGCTTCGCGAGCTCGACGACGTCCGTCGCCAGCTCACGCCAGCGATAGTCCGGTTCAGGGCCGCTGAGCACGAGCAGGTCCCGATCGCCGACTCGTGAGGCGGTCAGGCGCAGCTCGGCCCAGGTGAGGCTCATCGGCCGCCCGTCGACGATGTCGAGCGTCGGGCGGCGGGCGCGGAAGTCGTAGATGGCATCGGCGTCGAAGGTGGCGACCAGGGTGCCATCCTGCGACAGCTGTCCGGCGGCCGTCGTGCCCGAGGCGCCGGCGTCGACCCAGCCCTCGAGCGCGGCCACCAGGGTCGGCGCCTCGAGCTGCGGATCCTCCTCGAGCCGATAGAGCGACATGCCCCAAGGATACGGCCGATCGGGTCAGGGGCGGTCGTAGACCCCCACGTGCCAGAGGCCGACGCGGCCGGCGGCCGTCGGGCGGAATCCCGCTGCGCCCAGGCGCCGCTCGATATGGCGCAGGTCATGGACGTAGCCGCGACAGCCGCCCGTGAACAGGTCCCAGGCGTACTCGGCCGCCCACATCGGTCGGTTCAGCATCCCGCGCCAGCCGCGCGACTCCGGGAACCGAGAGCGCGACCCGCTTCTGCGCGGCGCCGACGACGGCGTCGAGCATTCGGTCCGGATGCCCGTCGCAGCACAGCACGCGGTCGAGGATGACCCAATCGTGTGGCTCGTCGCGGACGGCGGCGCCCTGTCCCACCTCGAAGGTTGCCTGCTCCGCGAATCCCGCGGCAGCGGCCCTGCGACGCGCGAGATCGACGCTTGCCGGCGACAGATCGACGCCCTTCACCCGGCTCGCCCCCATCTCCAGCAGCGCGACGCTCACGCCGCCGGTGCCGGAGCCGATCTCGAGCACCGTGGGGCGCACGAGCGGCGCGTCGCGCAGCAGGTCGAGGAGCTGTGCCGAGACGTCGACCATCTCCGGAAAGCCGTCCGCATCATCCCAGTCGCTCCACGAGCGATCGAAGCGACGCGCGACGCGCGGATCGGCAGCGGGTCCGCAGCAGTCGGCGGGTTCTCGGTCCTCCATCGGCGCCGTTCAGCCTCCGATCGGTGCGACCGCTGCGGGCGCGATCGGCGTCGCTCGCCCGGACGAGGCTCGTCGCCCCGCGCGCAACAACGATCGCCAGCCAGAAGGCGAGCAGCGCTCCCACCGGGTGGAACGCCGCCGACCACCGGCGTATCGGCTCGAAGCGTCGCCAGGATCGGCACGATGAAGACCGTCACCGCCAGTGCCGTCGCCTGCAGGATCCGCGTCCGTCCGGCCCGCGCCAGCGCGGCAGCCAGCAGGATCAGGATCGGGAACAGGTGCAGGATCCATCCGAAGGTGACGTGGAGCTCCAGGTTCTCCGACCCCGCGAACAGCCCCAGGCCGATGAAGAAGACCTGCAGGACCACCCCCGCCACGAACGCCCATGCCAGGGCGACGAATGCGTAGCGCGCGCCACGGACCATCTGAAGCGTCCTCCGTCGAAATCAGTGGCGCCTCACGCTCGGGCGCACAGGTTGCCACCGTGCGCCAGATGGCGCCCCTCGTCAATCCCGAGCGGGCCAGATCGGCGCGGTCGGCTCCAGCGTTGGCAGGGCGTCCCAGTCGGCGCGGATCGGCGCGAAGACGTCGATCACCACGGCCCCCTGCGGCCCGGCATGCGCCTCGTGAGGAACGTCCGAACGGATCCGCCACGTGCCACCCGGCCCGAGCGTGCGGCGCTCGTCGCCGATCCGGAAGTCCATCTGGCCGGTGATCACCATGCCGTGCTGCTCGCTCGGGTGGCGGTGCTCCGGCACGACCGCCAGCGGATCCAGCTCCACCACCGCAAGGGTCACGAGCTCACCCTGCACGCGGCGCACGCGCACCCCGGGGAAGACCTGGATCGGCGGGATGTGCTCGAGATCGGCGAGATCGTTCATGCGGGTCTCCAAAATGAGGCGCTAGGCTTGACGACATGGCAAAGGCTGCACGGGCGAACGCTACCAGCAAGACCGATGCGACCGCGGACCCCGACAAGCTCGTCCGCCAGCAGGCCGGTACGTATCGCACGACCGACGACCGCTTCGAGGTTCGTGAGGCTGACGTCGGCTGGTTCCTGGTCGACTCCGAACAGACGAACGAGTTCGGGCAGGAGCTGATCCAGGGGCCCTTCGCCACGCTGAAGGCGATTCGGGCCGCACTTCCCGACGCCCGCGCGTCGAAGCCCGCGGGACGCCCGCGCGCCGCACCGAAGAAGGCGGCGAAGCCGGCCAAACGCGAGGAGCCGCCGCCACCACCCCCGCCGACCTGGATCGATCAACTTCCGAAGGCTGACGCGGCCGGCGTCCGCAAGCTGATCGGTGCCCTCGAGCGCGAAGGGATCACCGACGCCGAGGCGCTCGTGCGTCGAGACCGCGAAGGAATGCTGCCGGCAGTGGCCACGCGGCTGATCGAGCGGCGGCTGGACGCGCTCGTTGACGATCTCCCCGCCGCGCAGCAGAAGGCCGCTCGCCTCCTGTTCCGCCGCGCCGCCGAGGTGCTCAGCGCCGAGGGCTCCCGGCGGGATCCCCTGCCCGGCTGGACCCTGGTCGAGATCGGCCCCGAGCCGGAGCCGCCGAATCGGCGGATCGACCTGCGAACATAGGCGCCCGATGTCGAGCGGCGTTCGACGCGCGACCCGCCAGGAGATCCCCGAGCTGGCCGCCACGCTCGCCCGGGCCTTCGCGCATGACCCGTTCTACTCGTTCCTTGCGGGCGATGCGCCCGAACGCAGCCAGCGGATGCAGGACGGCTGGAGCGGCATCCTGCGATTCGGATCCGCCGGCCTCGTCGAGACGTACACGACCGATGACTACGCCGGCGTCGCGCTCTGGATTCCACCGGGCCACCACGGGCCCTCATTCATCGACAGCCTGCGCATGACGCCGTCGATCGCGCGCCTTGCCGGTTGGCGCCGCCTGCGCCTGGTGACGAACGCGATCGGTGCGCTCGAGGAGCGCCATCGCCATCACGCGCCGCAGGGCCACTTCTACCTGTCGGCGCTCGGCGTGGAGCCCGATCGGCAGGGCGAGGGCGTCGGGACCGCGCTCATGCAGCCCGTGCTCGAGCGATGCACCCGCGATGGCGTTCCCGCCTACCTCGAGACGGCAACCGCTCGCAACGTCCTCCTGTACGAACGCGTCGTCGAGGTCGAGGAGCTGACGCTCCCACGACGTCCACGGCTGGCTCATGCTGCGGCCAGCCCTACTCGGCCAGGCTCGGTTCGCGCCTGAGCGAACGCCAGCCTGACCTCGCTGTCGTGGCGAGCTGCGGCTCGAGGCGCTCGAGGAGCACTCGGCCACGCTCCGACCGGGCTCGGCTTCAGGCTTCGGATGCCGCTCGCGTCGAGACGATTGACCCGGATGCGAGCAGCAGGGCAGCTGGATGCAGCCTCGTGCAAGCGCGGTGCCGCCGCTCATGACGAGCGATCCCGGTGGGTGAACATCATCACCAGCCCGGCGATTGCCGCTACCGCAGCACCACCGAACACGATCGCGCTCACCCAGCGGATGGCGGTCGGGTTCACGAGCCCGGGCATGAAAATCGAGAAGGCCAGGACCGATCCGACCGTCGCAACGATGGAGATTCCGACGCCCAGGAGGAAGGCCCAGACCTCCCGATCGCGCATCCCATCGGCCACCTCCCCGGCAATGAAGCCGATGGCGATCAGGCCGGCGCCGAAACCGCCGGTGAACAGCAACGTGACGAGATCGGTCACGCCGCCGAAGGCGAGGAGCAGCGGAAGCGCGAGGAAGAAGAAGCCGCTGCGCAGCCAGACGCGGGCGAAGGAGCGGAAGATGACCACCGGCAGCGCGACCACGATGTCGGGCACCGCCTCGGGCTGCTCGGCGCGAGCCGCCGCCGCAGCACGCCGTTCCTCGACCTCGGCCGCATCGGCGTCTCGAGGAGTCTCGCAGCGAAGGCAGATCGGATCCCGGCCGCGGTTCGGCTTCCAGCAGGCTCGGCAGGTCCACCCGTCGGCAAACGTCACCGCCCGATCCTACCCAAGGCGCATTCCGTAACGCGGGCCGAGCAGGCCGCCCCCCTGAGCGCCCCTCGGCCCGCGTTTCCTCCGTCGAAATCGGATGGGCGTTCCCTCTCAAATCAAGCAAGTCGCGTGCCCGTGCTTTCAGCGGCCCTTGGCTTGGGACGCCGCGACGCAATTCGTAACGAGATCGGTTACACGTGTCCCAAGCGTGGAGCGGTTTGCCTCCTGAGGTAACGAACGGCCACTCAGTGGCTGAATGTGCCCGTGCGTGCACGCAACAGCCAGGCACGAGAGACTTCCGTGGCTGCTCCGTACCTGTGGGCGCAAGTTTCGGCCAATGATTGGCCGTTACGTGCACCAGCGCGCAAACCCGCGAGGGATCCGGACTGTCGGAGTCAACCGCCGTCCGGTCCAGCGGGCGCCGGCGCCGGGAACTTGGGCTTGAAGCTGGCCACCGCTGCGGCGATAGCCGCGCGTGGCGAACAGCGTCTGCCGCCCGAACACCAGCGCGACGGCGGCGATCGCGGACACGATGACCACCGGCGTGGCGAGACCCAGCTGTCGTGCCACGAGCGTGGCAATCACGCCCCCGATGACCGAGTTGATCACGCACACCACGAACGGCGTGGAGACGATGATGTCGACGACGAGGTTGGTTGCCGGCGGCGTACCCATCGAGAGGCCGACGCTCTCTTCGTCGTCGTGGGTGCCCATGACGAGATACGGCTCGACTTCCGGGGTGATCTGCAGGTACGCGTGGCGAATGCGGTTCATGCCGACCACGCAGAGCGCGTCGTAGTAGTTCGACGAACCCATGCGGAGGAACGTCGTGATGCCGATGAACAGCACCACCGGCAGGATGACGAGTGCGAACAGGACGAACTCGCCCCCGAACTCCGTCGCCTGGGCGACGAGCGCCAGCGCAACGATCGCGCCGGAGAGCGTCGTCAGGAACATGCCGGCGCGGGTGAACGACTCGTTCCACGCCAGCGACCGGGTCGCCAGCAGCCCCCAGTGTTCGGTTGCCAGGACCTGCAGGCGCAGCGCGACCGGAGATCCTCCGCCGTCGGCGCCGGCAATGGCGGGAGGCGCCGGTTCCGCGCCGGCGGGCCCTGGCATGCGCTCGAATGTCATGGCTTGGACCTCGTGCATGGTTGCGGCGCTTGGATGGGGCGCCACTTCGAGGCCATCGTACTGATCGCGTCGCGCAGATTCGTGACCGATTGAGTCGCCCGCGAGACGCACAATCGGCGTCGCGCGTATGGCGCCCCATGCAAGGAGAGGCCGATGTCGACCGAGCAACCCATCACCACCGTTCCCGTCACGCCGATCACGTCCCTGGATGACCCGCGCGCGATCACGATCTTGAGCACCGAGCACTGGAGCCTGCTCTCCGCCCGTGGTCTCGCCTACAACGAGGCATTCATTCGCGGCGGGATGTTCCTGACGTTCCTGTCGATGTCCTTCGTGGCGCTCGCGCTGCTGGCACAGGGCATGAGCTTCGGCACCCAGTTCCTGACGATCGCGGCCGTCGTGCTCGGGTTCGACCTCGTCATCGGCCTTGCGACATACGGGCGCATCAATGGTGCGAACGTGGACGACCTTCGGGCGGTCCATGGCATGGCACGCATCCGCCACGCCTACACGCAGATCGCGCCGATCACGGAGCGCTACTTCACGACCCCCACGCACGACGACGTCGCATCCGTCATCAGCGCCTACGGCACGGGGCCTGGCAGCGGTCCAGGCTTGTTTCTCTATGCAATGACCACCTCCGGGGGGATGATTGCCCTCATCGTCGCGATGGTGGGTGGTGTGTTGGCGGCGGTCCTCGGCCTGATCATGGGCGTCTCCGGTGAGCTCGCGGTGTGGATCGGGCTTGGGGGCGGCGTGCTCGTCTTCGCCGTCCTGGCCGTCGCAACATTCGGATCGATCCCGCGCCATCAGGCGGACCTTGGCGTCCTGTTCCCGGCGCCGGAGGAGTCGTAACGACCCGATAAGCCGTGGCCGGTACCATCCAGCCAATGGATCCCGACGCCATCCTGGCCTCCCTCAACGACGAGCAACGCGAGGCGGCCCAGGCGACGACCGGGCCGGTCGTCATCCTGGCCGGCGCCGGAACCGGCAAGACGCGCGTCATCAGCCATCGAGCCGCATACGCCGTCGCAACGGGCGCTCTCGACCCGAAGCGAGCGCTGATCGTGACCTTCACCGAGAAGGCCGCGACCGAGATGCGCCACCGCCTCAACGCGCTCGGCCTCCCGCAGGTGCAGGCATCGACCTTCCATGCCGCCGCCAGGCGCCAGCTGGCCTACTACTGGCCCCTCGTCCACGGACAGGACCTGCCCGAGGTCCTGGACTCCAAGCTCGCGATCCTGATTCCGCTCGCGCGACAGCTGCCGGGTGGCTACAAGTTCACGCCGGCGAAGGACCTCGCCGATGAGATCGAGTGGGCCAAGGTTCGCCGCCAGCGCCCGGAGAGCTACGCGCCGGAGCGCGAGCCGCCCGTCCCGAAGGACGTGTTCATCAATCTGTGGCGCCGATACGAGGCGGCCAAGGTGCGGAGCAACCGGATCGACTTCGAGGACATGCTGACGCTGGCCGTCGAGCTCTACGAGAGCGACGAGGAGGCGATCGGCCTGGTGCGCAAGCGCTACGCGTGGTTCAGCGTCGACGAGTACCAGGACACGAACCTGCTCCAGGAGGACCTGCTGCGGCTGTGGCTTGGCGATCGGCGCGACCTGTGCGTGGTCGGCGACCCGGATCAGACGATCTACAGCTTCACCGGTGCCAGCAGCGACCACCTGACCACCTTCGCGGACCGATACGCCGATACCCGCGTCGTTCGCCTCAGCCAGAACTACCGCAGCACGCCGCAGGTGCTGTCGCTCGCCAACCGGCTGATTCCCGGTCGAGAGCTCCGCGCCGCTGGTGCTGACGGACCCGAGCCGGAGCTGGTGGCGCACGCCGATGCGGACGGCGAGCTGGCCGCGATCGTGGCGGCGATCCGGGCGTTGACCGCGGACGGCGTGACGGCGACCGAAATCGCGATCCTGGTGCGAACGAACGCGCAGCTCGTGCCGCTGGAGGCCGCGCTCACCGGCGCCGGCATCCCGTTCACCGTGCGCGGCGTTCGTTTCTTCGCCCGCCCGGACGTGCGCGCCGCACGCGCGGCGCTCGAGGACCGACGCAACCGGGCGCCTCTCGCGCATCGTCGCGGCCCGATGGCGCACCGAGCTCGGCTTCGACGAGGCGTCCCCCGCCGGCCCGGGCGCCGAGGCGCGGGACCGGCATGCGGCGCTGGGCACCTTGCTGGCGATGGCACGATCGCTCGAGCAGGATCAGCCGGACGCGACGGTGACCGACTTCCTCGCCGAGCTGGCCCGACGCGACGCGGCCGAGGCCGATGCCGCCGGCGAGGGCGTCACCCTTTCGACCTTGCATCGTGCCAAGGGCCTCGAGTGGGACGCCGTCTTCCTGCCGATGCTCGAGGAGGGCACCCTGCCGATCCGGCAGTCGGCCTCCGATCCCGCCGCGCTGGCCGAGGAACGGCGGCTGCTCTACGTCGGCATCACGCGCGCCCGTCGGCATCTCGTCCTGTCCTGGGCGGCCAATCGCATCGGCCCCAAGGGTTCCGCGGTTCGGGCGCGGCCGTCACGATTCATCGCCGAGCTGCGGCCGAACGCCGTCGCTCGTCCCCGCTCCACGGCCGCGACGCCGATCGCGATCGCCGAGCTCACCGAGGCGGACGAGCCGCTCCTCGCGCGGCTGATCGACTGGCGTCGCGAGCGCGCCAGGGCCGATGGCGTTCCCGCGTACGTGGTGGCCGACAACAAGACCCTCGCCGCCATCGCCGCACGGAGGCCGGCGGACGAGACGCAGCTCCTGGGCGTGCCCGGCATCGGCCAGCGCAAGGTGGCGATGTACGGTACCGAGCTCCTGCAGCTCGTCGGAGGATCCGCAGCCTAGAGATCGCGACGCAGGTCAGCTGCCGGGTGGCGGCCCCACGATGATCGTTCCGTGCCGCTCCGCGATTGCGGCCAACAGCGCCGGATCGACGGCTTGCGAGGATGGAGCAGGCAGCACGGGCTGAGTCGCGGGCTCGCCCATCTCGCGGAACATCGATTCGTGGCCTGCGTTGCCCGGGCTGATCAACAGCAGCAGCGTCGCCTGATCCGAGTCGAGGCGGAAGCCGTGCGCCGAACCGCGGGGAACAAACGCGAAGCCGCCGGGGCCAAGCTGACGTTCGATCCCTTCGGTGAAGACGGTCACCTTGCCCTCCGCGACGTAGAAGCCTTCTTCCTCGTGCTCATGTCGGTGCATCGGCGTCGCCAGGCCACCTGGGCCGCGGACCTGGAAGAGCGTGTAGGCGTCGCCGGTTTCGTCGCCGGTTGCCTTGAAGGTGTAGAGCCCGCCGAGCAGCCACAGGCGCTCGCCGTCATCGGTCCCGTGGGCGAAGGTCGTCGGAGTCAGGCCTGGAGCGCTCATGTGATCCTCCGGTGGGATGGGTGCCGTCTAATTTCGCGGCACAGTGCTGTACCATGACGCCGCGATGTCAATCCGTCAAGGGTTCAGTGCACACGAATGGGCGATGAAATCAAGGAGCCGATGAAACGTTCCCGTCCGCGGCCGTACCGCCTGCAGCGGCGACGGGAGACGATGGACGAGACGCGTGACCGCATCACGCGCGCGGCGTTCGAGCTTCATGCAACCGTCGGTCCCGCGCAGGCGACGATCAGCGCCATCGCCGAACGGGCCGGCGTGCAGCGGCATACCGTGTACCGCCACTTCCCCGAAATCGTGAGCCTGATCCGCGCGTGCACGGCCCACGGAATGGAGGTGACCGGCCTGCCGCAGCCTGCGCCGTGGGAGTCCATCGGCGACGGCATCGTTCGTCTGCGGGTGGCGCTCGGTGAGATGTATGCGTACTACCGCGCCAATGAGCGGATGATCGGCAACATCCTGCGCGACCTGCCGGTCATGCCTGAGCTCGCGGCGGGTTCGAGCGAGTACCAGGATCACCTGGGGCGAGTCTGGGCCACGGTGCTGGGGCCATGGATGCGGGTGCGGGGCGGGCGCGGGGCGCGAACGCGCGCACTGGCGAGCACGGCTCTCGAGTTCGGCACGTGGCAGGCGCTGACCACGCGGGGCGGACTCACCGACGACCAGGCGGCGGCCGCCATGGTCGGCTCCGTCGAGGCGTCACTCGCCAAGGGCGCCGCGTGAAGCGCTTCTTCATCGGTGCGCGGGCTGCTCATCGGCCTGGTCGTCGCGATCGGCATCGTGGTGGTCGGCGCGAATCTCCTGCGGGAGCCCGAACCGGACACCGGGTTCAGCCTCGCGCGGCCGCCGGCCGGACAGGCGCGCGCCGACTACCTCGCCGATGGGACGCCCGTGTGGGTGATCGGCCACGAGGATGGCACGGTCGACGTGCTCTCCGGCTTCGACACCCACGTGCCGTTCAACCTGGGGAAGCTGATGTGGTGGTGCCCCACCGCGCGGGGTCTCGAGGACGTGAGCCACGGGAATAGGTGGGACGAGTCCGGCGCCAACATCGGCGGTCCGGCGCCGGCCGGGCTCGCATCGTGGGAGGTCACCGTCCAGAGCAGCCGCGTGTTCCTCGGAGCGCCGAGGCCCGCGCCGACGCGCGACGGGCCCGTGATCGGTCCGCCGGAGCATGAGCGCGACTGGTGCCTCCCTGCGGAGGACCCGGTTGTCTTCCACACCTTCGACGGCTGGGAGGTCTGGGACTCGCCGACCGCCGCAGTCGAAGCCGCTCCCGAAGATTGGATCCTCCTCGAGGGCGAGCTGGTCGCCGATCGCGCGGAAGGGCAGGTTCGCCTCTGCGGGCTTGCCGGATGCGCCGATTCGGCCATCGCCGCAAACGTCGAGATGCCGCCGCCCGACATGGACCCACGGGTCGGTCCTCTCGGGGGACCCCGATTCATCGCCCACGTGCGCGACGGGACGCTCGTCGACGTCACGCGCGTCATGTTCCTGGGGAACGCCGCTCCCTAAGGCTGCGTGCCTCGATGCGGCTAGTCCGAGGCCTTGACGCTCGCCCCTTCCGCGCGCGCCGACGCGGGACGCGGATCCGCGACCGGTGGCGCCGAGCGCATGGCCTTCTCGAGCAGCGTCACGAGAGGCTGGGCTCCGAGCCGCTCGAATATCGCCCCGGCATCGGCCGCGGCGGCGCGCGCCTCCGGGTCCGACGGACCCAGCATGGTCACAAGGCTGAGGCCGCACACGGCAGCCTCGAACTCGAGCCCGAGCTCTCGCCAGCGGCGGACGGCGTCGAGGAACTCCGCGAGGGCTTCGCCTCGGCGGCCCTGGAGTGCCGCGAGCGCGGCCTGACCCTCCCGTCGGATCGCGGCGGTCGACCCGACCGGGATATCCTTCGAGGACCCCAAGCGAATCTGCGACGGCGGCCGCGTCGCCGAGCCATGACGCCGCTCGAATCGCCGTCTGCGGTGCCGTGGCGTCCGGGGCGAGGTTGATCGTGTACGCGCGTCGCGCAAGATCAAGGGCTACCGTGAATTCGCCTCGAGCCAGCGCGACGAGAGCACGCACCTCCATCACCGAGGCCTGTGCCTGCAGCTCCGTCATCTTCTCGACGCGCTCGGTCAGGGCCTGGAGCTCGGACTCGACATCCTCGCCCCGCAGACCCAGGATCTCGGCGTGTCGCATTCGCGCGGCGTTGTCGATGTCGCTCGCGGCCACGGCCTCCTCGAGCTCGGCGATCGCCCAATCCCAGTCTCCCATGCGCATGGCGAGCTCGGTCGCGTTGCCCATCATGTACGAGGCGTACCCGCGCATGCCCAGCTTGCGCACGAGGTCGAGCCCGTCGCGGGCTGTCCGGTAGGCAAGCTGCGGGTCCTCGGCGGCGGCCGCATAGCTGAGGTTGACGCGCGCACGAAGCTCGACGTCGTAGAACCCGTACGCCGATGCCGCAGACACGGCACCGATCAGGGTGATGATCCCCTCGCGCAGGCGCCCGATGCTCGCCAGGCCTGGCCCGCGGGTGACCACGAGCTCGAGCGTTTCGCGGGTGAGCTCGAGCCGCTCGGCGGTCGGGAGGATGGCATCGACGGCCCGCACGGCGTCGTCGGCACGGCTCAGCAGCAGGTAGCAGCGCGCAAGCTCGGCGCTGAGCTTGACGTACTCGCGCGTCTCGGCGAGGTCGCCGTACTCGGCCCGTGCGGGCTCCAGGATGTCGGCGGCGTCGGCAATGCGGCCCTCGGCCGTGATCGCCAGCGCGTGCCCGACGATCGCGTCCATCACCTCTGACCGATCGCCCACCTCCCGGAACAGCTCGAGCGCCTTGGCCGTGTGCGCGATTGGCTCCGCGACATACCCCGCATAGAGCCCAGCGTCTCCGGCGGCAGCATGAAGCTGCGCCTGCTCCCGAGGGTCGGTCGTCACCTCCAGCGCCTGTTCCAGGAATCGGGTGGCCTGGACGAACGAGCCGAGCGACCGCGCCCGCTCAGCGGCACCGCGCAGCGCGACGCGCGCCTGGGCCGCGACCGCTTCCCCTTCGGGCCCGTCGGGTTGTGCCTTGTAGGCCGCAACGTAATGCTCGGCCAGCGCCCCGGCGATCCCCTCGTCGTCGAGCGCCTCGAAGTAGCGAGCCGCCGCGACGTGCAGCCGCCGCCGGTCGCGCTTCGCGAGCGTGCCGTACGCCACCTCGCGGATGAGTCCCTGCACGAAGCCGTACTGGCCCTGCTCGGGCGAGCGCGGATCCGCGTCGAGCGTGAGCATCTCGCGCCGCACCAGCGCGCGCAGCCGCGTGAGGACTTCCTCGGGCGCCTGGCCGCTGACCGCTGAGAGCCCATCGACGGTGAACGTCTTGCCGATGACCGATGCCGCCTGCAGCAGCGAGCGGTCCGCCGGGTCGAGCCCGTCGAGCCGTGAGGCGATGAGGGCGTGCAGCGAGGCGGGCACCGACAGCTCGGAGAGATCGCCGGTCGGCCGGTAGACCCCGCCCTCCAGCGCCACGAGCCCTTCGCTCAGCAGCATGCGAACGGTCTCGACGGCGTACAGCGGGATCCCCTCCGCCCGTTCGAGGACGCGCTCGAGAACCTGGGCCGGCAGGCCGGGAACGAGCCCCGCCAGGAGCTCGCGCATCTGATCGGGCTCCAGCGGCTCGAGCACCAGCGAGGTGAAGTTGCGCCGCCCGGCGCCCCAATCCGAGCGTCGGTCGAGGAGCTCGGGTCGTGCGAGGCTGATGAGGTAGATCGGTCGATCGCGCGACCATTCGAGGATGTGATCGATGAAGTCGAGCAGGCCGTCATCGGCCCATTGCAGGTCCTCGAAGACGAGGACCACGACGCCCCGATCGGCAACGCGCTCGAAGAAGACCCGCCAGGCGGCGAAGAGCGACTCGCGATCCGGCCGCTCATCGACGTCCGTGGCCTCGAGGCCCAGCAGCTGGAGGAGGCGGGGCTCCATCCAGCGGCGCTCGGTCTCGTCGGTGACCCACTCGTCGAGCATGGCGGCCACCTTCGCCCGCGCCGCCGATGGATCGTCCGCCTCGGTGATGGCCGCACGCCCGCGAACCATCTCCGCCAGCGCCCAGAAGCTGATTCCCTCGCCGTAGGCCGGTGAGCGGCCCTGGTGCCAGTAGACGACCTCGGTCACGCCGTCCATGTACTTCTGGAACTCCCAGACCAGGCGGCTCTTGCCGATGCCCCCCTGGCCGACGATCGAGACCAGCCGCGGACGTCGCTCGGCGCCCGTCGCGACGTGGAAGTCCTTGAGCATCCGCAGCTCCGGACCGCGCCCGACGAACGGCGCCTCGAGCTGCTCGTTGCGGCCGGCGCCGCCTCGGCGCGCGACCACCCGGAGGGCGCGGAAGGCGGGGACCGGCGCCGCCTTGCCCTTCAGGAGCTGATCGCCCGCAGGCTCGAACGCGATGGCTCCCGAGGCGGCCTGCATCGTCGACTCACCCACCAGCACCGTTCCCGGCGGCGCCACGGATTGGAGGCGCGAGGCGGTATTGACGAGGTCGCCGGCCACCATGCCCTGGTTCGCGGCGCCGAGGGTGACGGCGGCTTCGCCGGTGAGGACGCCGGCCCGCAGCAGCAGGTCCGCGCCGATCTCCGTGCCGATGGCCTGGACGGCGGCCACCAGGTCGAGCGCGCTGCGCACGGCACGCTCCGCGTCGTCCTCGAACGCCGTCGGCGCGCCCCACACCGCCATCACGGCATCGCCGATGAACTTCTCCACGGTCCCGCCATAGGAGCCGATGATCTGCGTGGCGGTCTCGAAGTACCGGTTCAGGAGCTCGCGCACCGCCTCGGCGTCGCGCGACTCCGACAGCGTCGTGAACCCGACGAGGTCGGCGAAGAGAATGGAGACGAGGCGCCGCTCGGCGGTCGGTGCTTCCGCGGCCTCGGAGGCAGCTCGCCGGCGCCCCTGCCCGCAGGTCCGTGCCGCATTCCCCGCAGAACTTCACGCCGGGCGCGTTCGTCGCCCCGCACGCGGGACACGCGGCCGCCAGGAGCGTTCCGCACTCCCCGCAGAACTTTCTGCCTTGCTCGTTCTCGGTCCCGCAGGCCGGGCAGTTCACCGATGGCCTCCGTTGCGCTAGTGGAGCGAGAATCGGATGTAGAGAAAAGTTCGCGCTAGTGGACGCCGACCACGTTGCTGGCCGGCACGGGCCGGCTGAAGCCCTTGAGGGTCAGCTCGCCGACCGACTCAGCGTCCACCACCCCTCCACCATGGCATGCGCTCGCTGGCTGAGCAGAATCTGGTTCTCGGCCGCCTGGCTGCTCAGTCGTGAGGCGAGGATCACGACGTTCCCGATGGCCCCGTAGTCGTACCGGCCCTCGAACCCGATGCGCCCCAGGGTGGCGTATCCGGTCGCGATCCCGACCCCGAAGCCGAGCTCGTAGCCGCGCTTGCGCCACCCGTCCTGCAGCGACTGGAATCGATCCCGCATCTCGATCGCCATGCGCACGGCGCGCTCGACGTGGTCCTCCTGGGGCAGTGGGTCGTTGAAGAAGATCATGACCCCGTCGCCGGCGAAGTGCTCCAGCGTGCCGCCGTGCTCGATGATCGCCGCACCCATCATGCGGTGGTACTCGGCGAGGACCCCGAACAGCTCCTCGGGATCGGCCTGCTCGGCGAACGAGGTGAAGCCACGCAGGTCGCAGAAGGCGGCCGTGATCTGTCGCCGATGGCCGGAGAGCAGCAGCTCCCCGTCCTCGGACGAGATGAGGGACGCGATCTGCGGCGACAGGAAGCGGCTGAGCTCCGTCTTCTGGCGCTCGATCGTCTGCATGAGCCGCGCCTGCCGCTCCATGTACTCGAGCTCGAGATCGCGCAGCCGCTTGGCGGCCAGCGACGCGTTGATGCGGGCGCGGAGGATGCTCGCGTTGATCGGCTTGGTGAGGTAGTCGGTGGCGCCCAGCTCGATGCAGCGCACCACGCTGTCCTGCTCCTCCACCCCCGAGACGATGATCACCGGGATGTGCCGGATCGACTCGTCGGCCTTCATCGCCGCGAGGGTCTCGTAGCCGTCGAGCTCCGGCATGAGGACGTCGAGCAGGACGAGATCGATCGCGGTCGGCGTGGCTCGCAGCTGCTCGAGGGCCTCGGCTCCGTTCTCGGCCTCGAGAGCCTCCAGCCCCAGCGCGGCGAGCTGCCGTACCAGGACGAGACGGTTGACGCGGCTGTCGTCGACGACCAGCGCGATCCCCGCCTCGCTCATCGGGCTTCCTCTGCGGCAACCCACGCCCCGAGGGCGGCCACGGCCGCGTCCCAGTCCGACCGCAATGTCGCGGCGGAGCCGGACCCGATTGAGCCGGAGCGACCGGCCATCTCCAGCTCCCGCGAGGCCGCAGCCAGCCGTAGCGCGCCGACGGTGGCGCTGCTCGACTTCAGGGTGTGCGCCGGACGCACGAGCGCTTCTGCGTCGTCGGCTGCGACGGCTGCTTCGATGGCATCGACCTGCGCGCCCCCGTCGGCGAGATAGGCGTTGATGAGCTCGACCACGAACGCCCGATCCCCCTCGACCGATGCGCTCAGCTCGGCGAGGGTGGCCTCGTCGAGCACCGGCGGCTGGCCCTGATCAGGATCGGGCACGGGATCGCTCCTTTCGCTTCTTGCCACGGCGCGCGCCGTTCTCACCGCCGGCTCCCCGCTGCGGTGCCGCCTGGAGGGCCGCCGCCAGCTCCGGGGGCCGAATCGGCTTGCTGATGTAATCGTTCATCCCCGCCGCCAGGCATGCCTCGCGGTCCCCGGCCATCGCGTTCGCCGTCATCGCCACGATCCAGAGCGGCCGGTCAGGCCATTGCGAGCGGATCCGCCGGGTCGCGCTGATGCCGTCGAGCTCGGGCATCTGGACGTCCATCAGGACCACGTCGTAGCCGTCGTCCTCCAGGGCGCTGATGGCCTGGAGCCCATCCCCGACCACATCCGCCTTGTACGACAGCTGGGCCAGGAGGCGCAGGGCGAGCTTCTGGTTGACCAGGTTGTCCTCCGCCAGGAGGATCCGCAGCGGATGGCGCTCGCCAAGCGATGCGCCCGCCGGCTGGCTCGCGGCGGCCGCGACCTCTGTTTCCGTCCCGAGCAGCACGTTGGCGAGGGTGTCGTGCAGTGCGGAGGGCTTGACCGGCTTCGCCAACCACGCCGCCACGCCGGGACCCTCCCGGTCGCGAAGGCCGATCGAGGAGAGGATGACGACCGGCATCGTGGAGCCGCTCGCTCCGTTGCCGGTCTTCGCGACGCGCCCCGCGAACTCGAGACCGTCGACGTCGGGCATCACCAGGTCGACCAGCGCGACATCGAATCGATCGCCCCGGGCCAGCCACTCGAGCGCCTCGAGCGGCGAACCGGTCGCGGTCGGGACCATGCCCCAGCGGGCGGTCTGCGCGACCAGGATCCGCCGATTCGTCGCGTTGTCGTCCAGCACCAGCACGGACTTGCCGCCCAGGTCGGACGCGACGCGCAGGGGCCGGCTGGGGGCCACGGCGTCGGCGGCGCCCACCGGCATCTGGACGACGAGATGGAAGATGCTTCCCTCGCCCGCCACGCCGGTGCTGTCGGCGGTCAGTGAGCCATCCATCAGCTCAGCCAACCGTCGACTGATCGCGAGGCCGAGGCCGGTGCCGCCGTACCGGCGGGCGATCGAGGCGTCCACCTGGCTGAACGACTGGAAGAGCTTGCCCATGGCGTCGGCGGGGATGCCGACCCCGGTGTCCCGGACGTCGATTCGAATCTCCCACCGACCCAGGCCACGCCGCCCGCGCCGCTCGACCTGCGATCCCGAGACCGTCACGACCACCTCGCCGGCAGCGGTGAACTTCACGGCGTTCGAGAGCAGGTTGAGGATCATCTGGCGGAGCCGGCCCTGGTCGCCGACCAGCGTCACCGGCAGGTCGTCGTCGATGGTGTAGACCAGCTCCAGACCCTTCGCGGCGGCCGCGGGGGCCAGGATGTCCAGCGAGGCCTCCACCGCCTCGCGAAGGATGAAGGGCCGCGCCTCGAGATCCACGCGGCCGGCCTCGATCTTCGAGAAATCGAGGACGTCATTGATGATCGTCAGCAGCGCGTCGCCGGACGTGCGGATCGTCTCCGCGAACTCGCCCTGCTCGCCGTCGAGCGGCGTGTCGAGCAGAAGCCCGCTCATGCCGATGATCGCGTTGAGCGGCGTGCGGATCTCGTGGCTCATCGCCGCCAGGAAGCTGCTCTTCGCCTCGTTCGCCTGCTCTGCCGAGGCACGAGCCTCCTGGCCCTCACTGAAGAGCCGGGCGTTCTCGATCGCGATCGCGGCCTGCCCCGCCAGGCCGACGAGGAAGCTCAGATCGGCGGCGGTGAAGTCGTCCTGGTTCTCCGAGCGCCAGACGGCCATGATTCCGGCGACGCGGCCCCGGGCGATGAGGGGCGCCGCCATCAACCGGTCGTCCTCGTCCTCGTCCTCCGTTCCCGGGATCGTGATGGCCCGCGAATCCGTGGACGTGTTGTTGATGACTTCCGCCTGGCCGGTGTTCAGCACGTCCCCCAGGATCCCCTTGCCGCGCTCGACGACGTCGGCACGGACGGCTTCGGCGATATCACCCAGCGCGACGACGGCCCGATAGTTCTCGCCGTCGTCCTCCGGGAGGAAGACCGCGCTGGTGTCGCCGTTCAGCAGGGTTTGCGCCCGATCCGCGATCAGCTCCAGCACGACCGAGAGCTCCAGGGTGGCCGACATCTCGCGACCGACGTCGGCGAGCGCGGCCATCTCGTCACCGCGGCGCCGCGTTTCGCCGTAGAGGCGCGCGTTCTCGATCGCCACGGCGAGGCTCGCGGCGATGGTCGTGAGCAGGGAGACATCCCGCTCGTCGAACGCGTATTCGCGGTCGAGGTTCTGGAGCGAGATGACTCCCAGCACATCCTCGCCGACGAGCAGCGGCGCGAAGATGGCGGACAGGGCCGGCTCGCCGTGGAGTTGATTCGGTTGACCGAGCGGCGTTCCGACGGCGCGCAGGTCGTGCGTGATGAGCATCGGCTGGCGGGTCTCGACGACGTGCTTGCGGAATCCCATCAGCGGCCGAGGATCCGTGGTCTCGCGTTTGCCCCGCTCGACGGTGAACGGGAATCGCATGAGACCCGCCTCACGGTCGAAGATGGAGATGTCGACGACGTGGGTGTCGAAGACATCCCTCGCCCGCTCCCCGACGAGCTCGTACATGGCCTGCACGTCGAGCTGTGCGGCGAGGCCCTCCTGGACGCTGTTGATGATCGCCAGCTCCGCCGCGCGCCGATCGGTTTCCGCCAGCAGCCGGCGGGTCTCGTCGAAGAGCCGCGCGTTCTCGAGCGCGACGCTCAGGCTCGCTGCCAGGGTGGTGAGCACGCGCACGTCCGATTCGCTGAACGCGTGCTCGCGATCGACGTTCTGGATCGACATCGCCCCGCGCACTTGATCGCCGGCCACGAGGGGGGCGAAGACCACGGACTTCGGCGGTTCTCCGACGATGGCCACGCCGCTGAGACCATTTGCGTCGAGCGAATTCCGCCCAGCCCTCGTTCACGACGATCGGCTCGCGAGTGCTGATCAACCGTTGGGCGATTCCGGATAACGGTCGCGTCGACCTCCCAGTCCGAGAAGCGCACGCCGCGCTCGATCGCGTACGGAGCCCGCATGGTGCCGGCATCCTGGTCGTAGACCGCGACTGTGACGACCTGGGCGTCGAAGATCTCGCGGATCTTCTCGCCGACGAGCTCGTACATCGACTGCATGTCGAGGTTCTCGGCCAGGCCGCGCTGGACGCTGTTGACGACCGCGAGCTCGGCGGCGCGCTCATCGGTCTCGGCCAGCAGGCGCTTCGTCTCGTCGAAGAGGCGCGCGTTCTCGAGGGCCACGGCCAGGCTCGAGGCGAGCGTGCTCAGGAGCCGGAGGTCCGAGTCCGAGAACGCATCCTCGTGGTCCACGTTCTGGAGCAGATGCGGCCGCGGACCTCGTCCCCGACGATGAGCGGCACGAAGACGGCACGGACATCGCCATCTCGCCCTGGATGACCGCCGGCTGGCCGCGGCCTCAGCGGCCATGCGCTCCAGGTCACTCGTTGACGAGCAGGGGCTGCCCTGGATCTCGAGCGCGACCTTGCGGAAGCCGATGAGCGGGATCGGTTCGTCCGGTAAATCGGACGCCGCGCTCGATGGTGTATGGGAAATGCGACGAGGCCGGTCGCCGATGTCATAGATGTCGATCCCGACCACCTTGCGCGTCGAAGATCTCGCTGGATCTTGTTCGCCGACCAGGTCGTACATCGATTGCATGTCGAGCTTGGCAGCCAGCCCCTGCTGGATGCTGTTGATGACCGCCAGCTCGGCGGCGCGCTCATCGGTCTCGGCCAGGAGTCGCTTCGTCTCGTCGAACAGCCGCGCATTCTCGAGCGCGACCGCCAGGCTCGAGGCGAGGGTGCTCAGGAGGCGAAGGTCACCATCGGTGAATGCGTCGCTCCGATCGAGGTTCTGGAGGGAGATCCGTCCGCGGACCTCGTCGCCGACCGATGAGCGGAGCCGAAGAGCACGGACAGCGACGGTTCTCCCTGCAGGACCGGGGTCTTGGCGCCGCGCTCGCCAGCCATCCCAGGCGAGGACATCGTTGATCATGACGCGGCTGACCGGTCTCGCAGGACCTCCTGTGCTCATCGCGCACGAGCCAAGGGGGTCGGCTCGTCGGGAAATCGGACGCCGCGTTCGATCGTGTACGGGTAGTGGATCAACCCGGCGTCGAAGTCGATAGATCCCGATATCGACTACCTGCGCGTCGAAGATGTCGCGGATCTTCTCGCCGACCAGCTCGTACATCGCCTGCATGTCGAGGTTGGCAGCGAGCGCCTGCTGAACGCTGTTGATGACCGCAAGCTCGGCGGCGCGCTCATCGGTCTCCGTCAGCAGCCGCTTCGTCTCGTCGAAGAGGCGCGCGTTCTCGAGCGCCACTGCCAGGCTCGACGCGAGCGTGCTCAGCAAGCGCAGGTCCGAGTCAGAGAAGGCGTCCTCGCGATCAACGTTCTGGAGCGAGATCCTGCCGCGGACTTCGTCGCCGACGATGAGCGGGACGAACAGGACCGATAGCGCCGAGTCCCCCTGCAGCACCTTCGCTTCGATACCGCGAGCCGCCAGCCAGCCCGCGAAGTCCTGGTTCACGAAGATTGCCTTGCGCTCGTCGAGGAGGTACCTGTTGATCCCACCGAGGGGTGTCGGCTCGTCGGGATATCGCACGCCACGCTCGATGCCGTACGGGTAGTGCACGACCCCGGCATCGAGGTCATAGATTGCGATATCCGCCGCCTGGGCATCGAAGATGTCGCGGATCTTGTCCCCCACCAGCTCATACATCGCCTGCATGTCGAGGTTGGCAGCCAGCGCCTGCTGGACGCTGTTGATCACCGCCAGCTCGGCGGCGCGCTCATCGGTCTCGGTCAGCAGCCGCTTCGTCTCGTCGAAGAGCCGCGCGTTCTCGAGCGCGACGGCCAGGCTCGACGGCGAGCGTGGTCAACAGCCGCACGTCCGAGTCCGAGAACGCGTACTCGTGGTCGAGGTTCTGGAGCGTGATCACGCCGCGGACCGACGTCGGCGACGACGAGCGGGACGCAAAGAGGACGGACATCGGCATCTCGCCCACGGCGACGACGTCGATGCCGTGTTCGGCTTGCCACCCCGCTGGATCGGCATTGACGAGCAGCGGCTGGCGCGTCTCGAGCACATGGCCGCTGAACCCACCGCCCAACGGGAACGGGTCCTCCGGCAGCCGCACACCGCGTTCGATCGTGTACGGGCTCATGAACGACGCCCGCGGCTTCGTCGTACGATTGAGATCGCCACGCACCTGGGCATCGAAGATCTCGGCGATCTTGTCCCCGACGAGGTCGTACATCGCCTGCATGTCGAGGTTGGCGGCCAGGCCCTCCTGGACGCTGTTGATGACCGCCAGCTCGGCTGCGCGCTCATCGGTCTCGGCCAGCAGCCGCTGGGTCTCGTCGAACAGGCGAGCGTTCTCGAGCGTGATGCTCATCGCGTTGGCGAGCGTCTGCAGCAGGCGCGCATCGGCTTCCGTGAACGCGTTCTCGACGTCCAGGTTCTGGAGGCTGATCACGCCGGTGACGGCGTCGCCGGCGATCATCGGCACGAAGAGCAGGGACTTGGGCTCCTCGCCCTCGAGGATGGGCTCCTCGCCCATTTCAATCGCGATGCGGTGGTAGTCCTGGTTGATCAGCCAGGGCTGGCGCGTCTCCACCACCCGCCTGCGAAACCGATCGATCGGCACCGGCCGGTCAAGGTGGAGCCGCTCTCCGCGCTCCATGAGGTAGCGGTGGTCGATCTCCTCGGTTTTGGGGTCGTACAGCGAAACGAGTGTCGCCTGCGCGTCGAAGATCTCCGTGATGTGCTCCCCGACGAGATCGATGATCGCCTGGAACTCGAGCTTCGACGCCAGCCCCTGCTGAACGCTGTTGATCACCGCCAGCTCGGCGTTTCGCTCCTCGGTCTCCTTGAGCAGCTGCTTCGTCTCGTCAAAGAGGCGGACGCTCTCCAGCGCCGCCCCGGCGCTGGATGCGAGGGTGCCCAGCAGACGCTCGTCCGACTCGGTGAATCCGTACTGCTCCATGCGCTCCAGGGCGATGACGCCGAGCACGCGATCCCCAGCCAGGATCGGCACCCCCAGCCACGACTCGGCCGCGTCCGACGCCCACGATCAGGGCGCCGTGCTCATCCGACTCGGCACCGGTGTTCATGCGCAGCGGCCGTCCGCTGGTGATGACCTCGCGAGGTCAGGCCCGGACCAAGCGGGGTGGGCGGGGACGACTCGCGCTTCCCGAGTTCGATGGTGTAAGGAAACGAGATGACGTTATCCGCCGGGTCGAACAGCGCGATGTAGCCGGTCTGCACCTCGAACATCGAGCGAATCCGCTCGCCGATGAGCTCGATGATCGCGCCGAAGTCGAGCTGCTTCGCCAGCGCCGCGCCGACCTCGTTGACGAGCGACAGCTCGGCGTTCCGCTGGCGCACTTCCTCGACCGCGCTGAGCCGGGTGAACGCCATTCCGAGCTGCTGGCCGGCGAATGCCAGGAGCTGCAGATCCCGGGACGCGTAGCGTCGGTCCTTGCGGAAGCTCTTCGCCTCGACGGCGCCGATGGTGCGGCCGTCGGACGTGAGCGGCGCGCCGATCGCACTCGACCGGCTGACGGCCCGTCGACGCTCACCTTGCCGTCCGCGACAAGCTTCGCGATGCGCTGCTGGGTGAACCACTGCGGACGCGTCGCGCGGAGAACATACGCGGTCAGATCGCCGGCCTGTGCGGGGATCGTACGGCTGCCAGGCATCCGTTCCGCGGCGGCCGGGAGAGCCGCGCCCGGCGACGAACGGGTGCCTGATCCGCTTTCGATCGCGGTCGTAGAGCGCCACCGAGAAGTTGTCGGCGTACATGACCTCGCCGAGGATCTCGCGGATCGCCGGGTAGAGGGAGGCCATGTCCGTCGCCCCGCTCGCCGCCTCCGCGATGCGGAAGAGCGCGGCAGAGATGTCGCCGCCGTGCCAGCGGGCGCGCCGACGCGTCCGGACGGCCGGGGACCACGGCTCGCTTGATTGCGCTCGGGAATTGCGACGACCTCCTAGCGATACGCAGGCCAGCGACGTTCCTCACACCGCTGGCGCGGCGCTATTGTGGCGCCGCGACGGCCCGCCGTCGAATGAGTGGGCGCGGTGGGACGAATGGGTGGACTATCGTGCAGCAACTCCCGCCAGCGTGAGCACGAAGACGTCGGTCGCCTCGGACTTGCCGCGCAGGTCGAGACGCCGGCGCTCGAGCCGATCGGTCGAGTCCGAGCCCGCGGCACGCGCGGTCGCATCGGTGACCAGGATCTCGCCGCCCGCAGCGGCCGAGGCCAGGCGAGCGGTGACGTTCACGTTGTCCCCGAGGGCGGTGAACTCGACGTGGTCCTCCGTTCCCACGACCCCGACGAAGGCCTCGCCGGTGTTGATGCCGATCCCGATCGGCGCCCAGGGCGCATCGGTGTCGTGGCCGGTGGCGCGCAGCAGCGCCAGGCCGGCGTCGATCGCCTGGCTCGCGTGCTCCTCGCCCGCCATCGCCGGGATGAAGATGCCGATGACCTCGTCGCCCGCGAACTTGTCGACGATCGCCTCGTGCTCGATGAGCACCTCCGCGGCCGTCCGGTAGAACCGATCGAGCAGCGCGCGGAATTCGGTCGCGCGCATCGACTCGGCCAGCTTCGTCGAGCCGCGGATGTCGGCGAAGAGGAGCGTGCACTCGATCTCCGCCCCCTCGCGCCGCCGATAGAGCTGCTTGAAGCAGCCGGCGCAGTAATCGGAGTTGCCCGCCCAGCGCCCCTTGCCGATCAGGCGCATGACCGGCCCGCCGGGCCCTCCGAATGGCGAGTTGCACATCTTGCAGCGTGGCGCGCTCGGAATCCTGCGCCAGAAGCGGCGCAGCCGCCGCACCCTCGAGCCTCCCTTGAGGCCGGCATTCCCCATCCGCGTCGCATCGGTCTGGGAGGGTTCTGCGTCGGTCGGGCGTTGCGGGTCCATGCCCGGTCATTGTCCGCCGCGCCCGCAAGGCGGCCGCTGGGTCAGGATCAGCCGCCGGCGGTCGAGCCCCAGCTGCCGAGCAGGGAGAGGCGGCGTGCCCGGTGGCTGTCGACCAGCGTGTCGATGCCGATCGTCTCGGACTGGAGCTCCGGCGCCGGGTTGGCCAGGAGGTAGCCCTGCCCGTGCGAGATGCCGACCTCCTTGATCACGTCGAGCTGGTCGACGGTCTCGATCCCCTCGGCGATGACGGTGGCATCGGCGCGCGCCGCGATGTCCTGGATGGCGGTCAGCACCGCGAGCGCCGAGTCGCGCAGCACGCCGCCCTGCACGAGCGACAGGTCGATCTTCACGATGTCGAAGTCGATCTCGCTGAGCAGGCGCAGGCCGGCGTTTCCGGCGCCGACGTCGTCGGCCGCGATCCGGAATCCCGCCGTGCGGCACGCGTGGAGGTTCTCGCGAAGCCGCTCCATGTCCTCGATCGCCTCGCGCTCGGTCAGCTCGAGGACGACCCGATCGGGGGTCAGGCCGTTGCGACCGAGGACCGCAATGAGCTCGCTCACGCGGAACTGATCGGCCTCCAGCGTGCGCGGGGAGAGGTTCACGCTCAGGTAGGCGTCGCCAAGGTCGGTGCCGACCGCCGCGGCGATGATGTCGATGGCGAGGATGTCGAGCTCGACCGTGCGATCGGCGACCTCCGCCGCGGTGAAGAGGGCCGTCGCATCGCGGAAGTCCGCGCCCTCACCCGGCCTGACGAGGCCCTCGAAGCCGATCGGCACGCCGGTGGTGAGATCGAAGATCGGCTGGAAGACGGGCACCAGCGCGCCCTGACCGGTGACCTGGTCGATGGCCTGGGCGAGCTCCGGCGTCGAGCGAGTGTCATCCGACACGCCGTGGCGCTCGGGATCGTAGACCTGGACGTCGGTGCGGCCGTGCCGCTTCGCCCAGTAGAGCGCCGCATCGGCGTTGCGGAGAAGGCGTCGACCATCCTGGCTCGGCGAGGGAAAGGCGGAGACCCCGCCCGAGAAGGAGAAGGAGCGGCCGATGGTCGCTTCCCCCGAGAGCGCCGATGAGAGCACGCGCCGGATCACGGCGTGAGCGTCGTCGGCATCGGCGTGGGGAAGGATCAGCGCGAACTCGTCGCCACCGATCCGAAATGCCCGATCCGTGGCGCGGCTGGCGCCGACCAGCAGTCGTCCCATGGAGGCCAGGAGCTGATCGCCACCGGCGTGGCCGTGCTCGTCGTTCACGCGCTTGAGGTCGTCGAGGTCAACGATGGCCAGCGCCACCGGATGTCCGTTGCGGCCCGCATCCTCGATCTGTCGGTGGAGCTCCTCCTGGAACGCGCGGTGATTCCCGAGACCGCTGATCGGGTCGAGAAGCGCATCCAGGCGCGCCTGGGAGTAGAGGGTGCGCAGCTGGTCGGAGAGCTTCTGGAGGTCCCCTGCCGGGCCGAGGATGCGCCGGGTCACCGCAGCCATGCCCAGCGGGAGGATCAGCGCCACCAGGCCGAGGCGCACTGGCAGCGGGTGCATCACTGGGGCCGAACGAAACCGCCACGGCAACGACCGCCATGGCCATCGCGAAGAAGAGCCCCATTCCCCACAGCACGGACCCACGGAGTTGGCCGAGGGCAGCTTCCTGGCGCTTCGCGGGATCAGGCCGATCAGGCACTTTGGCCATAACCACGCCGCTTCCTTCACCGGACCTGGACGGCGGACCAGATGAGCGCCGTCGGAACGCCTGCAGCGTAGGTGCCGGGTCTCCCGCTCGTAAGGCGCGATAGGTCCTGCCGCGCGGCAGGACTTCCGGGCCATCGGGCGGAGGTGAGGGCGGCGGTACGGTGCGTTCGAGACCACCCATGAAACGACTGCTGTTCGCTCTTACTGCGACCGTCGCCGTGCTGCTGCCCGCAGGGTCGCCGGTTCAGGCTGCCAGCTGCAATGGCGCATCGCACGAGATCACGCTCTCGAACGGCCGTGCGAATCCCGGTTCGGGGACCCCCAGCACGACCATCACCTTCAGCGTCGTCTACGCCGACTCCGCCGGGTGTCCCCCGAGCGTGATGGTGGTCACGGTCGCCGGTGCCGGAACATTCGCGATGTCGCGATCCGGATCGAACTTCACGGCGGGCGTCACCTACTCGAAGACGGTCACGCTCGCCGCCGGTTCGCATGCCTACTCGTTCACCGCAACGAGCGGCAGCGGGAACGGCGAGAAGACCGCGGTCTTCACGGCGGTTCGTCCCGCGGCGGTCGTCATCAGCGCTCCAACCACGGCGCCGCCTCCGCCTCCGCCTCCGACTCCCGCTCCCGTCCCGGCCCCCGTCTCGCAGCCGACGCCGGCACCGGCACCGGTCCCACCCCCAGCGGCGCCCGCTCCCGTCCCCCCTCCACCACCGCCCGCAACCCCATCGCCAAGCCCGAAGGCCACCCCGACGGACACCGCCAGCCCGACGCCGTCGCCGACTCCGGAGGCCGCATCGCCGACGGGACCCAGCCCGACGCAGGCGCACCTGATCGGACCGCTCGAGGCGAACCGAGGGTCCTGGTCTGGCGTCCAGTCCGGCTCAGGCGCGGCGTTGGGATTCGCCTCGATCGGCTTCGAGGTGCCGCTGTTCGGTACGCTGATCGCCTACTTCGCGGCCACGGCTGCCGGCCTCGCGTTCTTCGTCTTCCTCGTCCGCCGGCGAAGGGACACCGACGAGGGCCCGGTCCGGATGACGTTGGCACCCGCGGTGGCGGCTGCGGCGGCGGCAGCGGCACCGGCACCACCCGAGATGCGCGTTACTCCGCTTCCGCCGATGCGCGACCTGATCCCGCCGGTGAACCCGAACCTGCTCAGCGAGGGCGAGGAACAGGCTGGTCCCCTGCCCGGCGAGGCCGCGATTCCGCGATGGCTCCGGCCGAGCGTGCGAGACGGACGTCGAACTCGAAACCCTGGGCGGCTCAGCGGCCGGGACGACTGACGCATCAGGTCAGCTCTCTCCGGCTTCCAGTCCGGACCGGGCGTCGTCGATCGTCCAGGTGTCAAACCGAGAGCTCCCGCTGGCAGTCATGGCAGTCGTGTAGTCGTGACGACTCGGATCGGTGGCCGATTCGAGTGCGTCGTTAGTCGACCGGAACGCCTGACTCCAGGCGGCGTCGGAGGTGCTCTCCGGTCAGCGTCGTGGCGGCCTGGGCCAGCTCCGCCGGTGGACCCTCGAAGATGACCTTGCCGCCGTCGTGGCCGGCGCCCGGCCCGAGGTCGATCACCCAATCGGCGCGAGCCACCACGTCGAGGTTGTGCTCGATCACGATCACGGTCTTACCGCTGTCCACCAGCCGATCGAGCAGGCCGATCAGGTTGTCGACGTCGTGCATGTGGAGGCCGGAGGTCGGCTCGTCGAGCACGTAGACCGCCGCGTCCCCGCTCATCTCGATCGCCAGCTTCAGCCGCTGCCGCTCCCCGCCCGACAGCGTGTTGAGCATCTGCCCCAACGAGATGTAGCCCAGGCCCACATCGGCCAGGCGGTCGAGCATGACGCGCACCGGCTTCTCGGTGAAGAACGCCTGCGCCTCCTCCACCGACATGCCAAGCACCTCGCTGATGTTGCGGCCGCGCAGCTGGTAGCCGAGCACCTCATCGGTGAAGCGGCGACCCTCGCACACCTCGCAGACGCTGACGACGCCGGCCATGAAGGCGAGATCGGTGTAGATCAGGCCGAGGCCCTTGCAGTTCGGGCAGGCGCCCTCCGAGTTGGCGCTGAACAGCGCCGGCTTGACCCCATTGGCCGATGCGAACGCCTTGCGGATCGGGTCCAGGATGCCGGTGTAGGTGGCCGGGTTGGAGCGGCGCGAGCCGCGGATGGCGGACTGATCGACGACCGTGACCGATGGATCCTTCCGCGGCAGGCAGCCGTGGATGAGCGAGCTCTTGCCGGAGCCGGCCACGCCGGTGACGGCGACCAGCACGCCGGTCGGGACGTCGACCGAGACGTCCTGGAGGTTGTGCAGCCGCGCGTTGCGGATCGGAATCGAGCCGGTTGGCTTCCGCACCGATCCCTTCACCTCCTGCTGCTCCTCGAGGTGCTGCCCGGTGAGCGTTCCGGACGCGCCGAGCCCGCCGAACGGGCCCTCGTACACGATCTCGCCGCCGTGCGAGCCGGCGCCGGGACCCATGTCGACCACGTGATCGGCGATCCGGATGACCTCCGGCTCGTGCTCGACCACCAGGACCGTGTTGCCCTTGTCGCGCAGCCGCTGGAGCAGCCCGTTCATCTGCTCCACGTCGTGGGCATGGAGGCCGATCGTCGGCTCGTCGAAGACGTAGGTCACATCGGTGAGGCTGGAGCCGAGATGCCGGACCATCTTCGTGCGCTGCGCCTCGCCACCCGACAGCGTGGACGACTCGCGATCCAGGCTCAGGTAGCCGAGACCGATGTGGACCATCGAGTCGAGCGTCTCTCGCAACGCGTCGACGATCGGCGCGACCCCCGGGTCCTCGATGCCGCGCAGGAAGATGGCGAGGTCGCTGATCTGCATGGCGGCGCATTCGGCGATGTTGCGCCCGTCGATCAGCGAGGAGCGCGCGGCCGCGTTCAGCCGGGTGCCGTCGCAGGACGGGCAGTCCTTGAAGGTCGCGATGCGCTCGACGGCGGCGCGGATGCTCGGCTGGAGCGTGTCGGGATCCTTGATGAGATACCTGCTGCGGATCTTGTCGACGAGCCCCTCGTAGGTGAGGTTGACCATCTCGGTCTTGACCTTCGCCTCGGGGCCGTAGAGGAGGCGCTCCCGCTCGGCATCGGTGAAGTCGCGAAACGGCTTGTCGTTATCGAAGAAGCCGGAGTCGACGAAGATGCGGTGGTACCAGCTGCCGACCTGGAAGTTCGGGAACGTGATGGCGCCCTCGTTGAGCGACTTGTCGGGGTCGACGAGCGCGTCGATGTCGACGTCCGAGACTCGCCCCAGCCCCTCGCACTCGGCGCACATGCCGCCGGCGATCGTGATCTCGCGCGGCTTCCGTCTCGGAACGGCCGCGCTCGAGCGTGATCTCGCCGCTGATGGTCCCCGCCGGAACGTTGAAGCTGAACGCGCTCGACGGACCGATGTGCGGCTGCCCGAGGCGGCTGAAGATGACGCGGAGCATGTCGTAGGTGTCGGTCGCCGTGCCGACGGTCGAGCGCGCGTTGGCGCCCATCCGCTCCTGGTCCACGATGATCGCCGCCGTCAGGTTCTCGAGCGAGTCGACGTCCGGCCGGGCTTGGCTGCCGATGAAGCCCTGCACGAACGCGGTGTACGTCTCGTTGATGAGGCGCCGAGACTCCGCCGCGATCGTCTCGAACACGAGCGAGCTCTTCCCCGACCCGGACACGCCGGTGAAGACCGTCAGCCTTCGCTTCGGGATGTCGAGGCTGATGTCGCGCAGGTTGTTCTCGCGCGCACCACGCACCTGGATCGCGCCCCAGTCGGCGGTTGGATTGCCGTTCGTCATGTCATTCCCCATCGGCTGATTTTGCCGCATCCATCATTCGCGCGCGCTTCGCCGCTCATTCCGCTCGAGTCGTGAAGGCCTGGACCGGTTGTGAGCGTCCCTTCACCCGAACCGGTCCGAGCGCCGTAAGCGGGAGTGAACCGTCGAGGAGCCGCGCCGTCTCCGGTCCCAGCACGATCTCCCCGGCCTTCGCCTCGCTCTGCAGCCTGGCAGCCACGTTCGTCGTGTCACCGATTGCCGCGAAGTTGCGGTAGTCCTCGCTGCCGATGTTACCCACCAGCGCCGGACCGGAGTTGATGCCGATGTGGAACCGCGGACCTCCGGTCGGCCCCGAGGCAAGCGGCGCGGTGCGCTCCAGGATCGCCAGGGCGGCGCGGCACGCGCGGTTCGCGTGGTCGGCACGGGGCGTTGGCGCGCCGAACACCGCCACGACCGCGTCGCCCGGAAGCTGAACCGGTGTGCCGCCCTCCTCGAGGATCGCCGGCAGCGACAGGGCGAAGTACCGATTCAGCAGCGCGACCACCTCGGCGGGCGAGCGCGTCTCGGCGTAGGTGGAGTAGCCGCCCAGATCGGCGAACATGACCGTGACCTCCGCGATCTCGCCGCCCAGCTCCAGCCGTCGAGGATCCGCGGTCAGCGCGGCAACGACCTCCGCCGGAAGGTAGCGGCTGATCATCGAGCGCACCGAGGAGAGGGCGCCCTCGCGGCCACCGGCAAAGACTCTCACCAGGAGCCAGGCAACCAGCGGGACGCCCGCCAGGTTGAGGATGAAGAACACGTCCTGCACCGCCGCCGGGACGGTCGCCCCCACCGGAGCGGGCACGACCACGCTGGCCAGGATCAGGGCGGCATAACTCACGGCCAGGAACGCGGCCAACCGACGATGGCCCAGCATCAGGGCGACGATGGGCGCCAGCCCTGCCCACAGCGCGACCGCGCTGCCGGGCACCGGCCCGCCCAAGGTCCACATGAGGACGAACGGTAGGGTCACGTACGGAGCGAACTGGCACAGCGCAAACCATGCGTACCGCCCCGTGGCGGCGAAGACGACCACGCCGATGACTGAGATCGCGGCGTATGCCCATGGAATGAGCGCCGGAACGGTGGCCCCAACCTGCCAGTACAGGAGCCCCCACAGCACCGAAAGCGGCGCAATGGTGAGGACGGCCACGAGCAGCAGGAACTTGCGGAGCCGCGTGTCCTCGTCGTCGTCCGGGCGGACGCCGACTGCGAGCAGGCGGCTCAGGAGCGCACGCATCCTCCGATCTTATCCGCCGGCATTGCGGCGCTGGTCAGCAGCCGGCGACGCAGCTCCAGGCGCCATCCCACTCCCAGGTGTCCGAGAGCGGACTCCCATCGGGCGTGAAGCCGCCGTACAGGACGAAGACGTCGCGATCGGGGTCGTAGCCGAGCGCGGGCATGCCGCGGGTCGACGGGCCTGGGCCGTCCAGCAGCGACCAGCGGCCATCGGTCAGGAACCAGGTCTCGTCGACGAGCGAGTCGAACGTCGATGTCTCGGTCGCTCCGCCGAACAGCAACAGGCCAGCCGGACTCACGGCCAGTCCGTGATGCGAGCGCGGGCCGGGGCCGTCACCGGGAATGGTCAGCTCCTCCCAGGCCGATCCGTCCCACGACCACAGGTCGTCGAACACCGCGAGCCCGTCGTAGCCGCCGTAGAGGAACGCCTGCTCGTGCGAGCCGTCGTACACGAATCCGTGGTGCGCGCGCGGGGCCGGGCCCTCATCGGTGAGCTGGCTCCAGGCGTTGCCATCCCAGGCCCAGGTCCCGGAGGAGAGGTTCCGCGCTTGCCCACCGCCGACCAGGAGCATCCTCCCCGCCGATGCGTCAAACGCGAGCTCGATGTGATCGCACGGCTCCGGCGCCTCGGCGTCGACCAGGCGCCACTCGGAGGTGTCCCACTCCCATGTCTCCGGGCTGCACTCCTGGCTCGGAAGCGGGATCCCGCCGTATCGGACCAGGACGTCGCGGTCGTCGTCCCAGCCCATGCCCGTGACGACGTTCGCCGGCGGCCCACCGTCGTCCAGGAGCTCCCAGGCGCCGCCGTCCCACGCCCAGACCTGCTCGACGCTTTCCAGGTCGAACTGGTCGACACAGTTCACGAGCAACAGCCGCCCGAGGGCATCGGCGTAGACCATCTTCGCGTCGAGGCACGCCGGCGGACCACAGTCGGCTACTCCGGGCCGGAGGGTGACGCACTTGCCGATGCAGGTGCCGAGGGCTGGCGCTCGGAACCGGCGGTGCCTCGGTCGTCGTGTCCGCGGCGCAGGAGCCGAGAACCAACCCGACGATGGCCAGGGCAGACGACGCTCTCACACAGTCTCTATCGCGAGACTGCCCGATCGGTTCAGCAGAGAATGATGCCCGCCGGCTAAGAGCCGATCGGCACGTCTACAGCGCGGCCAACCGTGGCGGCGTACTCCCAAACGCCAATCTCGGGCGGCTCGATGCCCATTGAGGTGAGCGCCGTGCAGATCTGGCTGCGATGGTCCGTGCCGTGATGCACGACCTGGGCGAGGCGAATCCCCTTCGCTGCGCGAAAGCCGGAGCCATCCTCCTTGCGAACCTCGATGAACTCATCTGGATCCGGGTCCTCCGCGAGGACTGTCGGCCACGCGGCGGCGTTGCGCTCGAACGCCGCCCTAAGCTCCGGGAGGTCCATCGTGTCCCGCTCGGCGTCCTCGATCGGCGCATGGCGCTCGCCGCCGAGCCGGAAGAGGTACCGGCTGTCGGACGCCACGATGTGGCGCAGCGTGTCAAGGATCGGACCGTAGGTGCCCGGCGCGTCTGCCTCGAGCTGTTCGCGGCTCAGCGCCTCGCACGCGTCCATGACTTGCAGGGTCGCCCACGCGTGGTGGGCGAAGGCATCGTGGAGGAGTGATCCGTTCATGCCGACACCTTAGCCGCCTCCGGCGGCCTACGATCGCACGAGAAGCTCATCGCGAACGAGGAGGCGGGCGTGCAGACCATCGGCATCGTGCTCAACGTGGACATCGGTCAAGCGGAGGAATTCGAACGGGGGTTCCGAGCGGAGGAGGCGCCGATCTGGGCCGACCTCCATTCGCGCGGGCTGCTGGTGATGGCGACCCTGACGCGGCTGGACATCAGCACCAAGAAAACTGCCGGGGCGGTGCAGTTCCTGGTGGTCGCCATCTTCGCGACCGATGAGGGCCACCACGCCCACGACCAGGATCCCCGCTTCGAGGCATGGAACAAGCGAGCCGATACGTTCCAGGTCGCCGAGCCCTACGTGTTCGGCGGCGACACGATCGTCAACGTCGGCCCCTGAAGACCTGCGACCTCAAAGGGCGGCACAATGGACGGACCGCGGCCGCCCAAGTGCCGCCAGGGAGGGGCAATCAGATGCAAGGACGACGGGTGACCGGGGCTGTCCACTTCGCGACCGTGGCGATGCTGCTGACCGCATGCGGCGAAATCGTGTCGACGACCTTCCAGAATGTGGGCGAGACGCTCGACACGCGCCGCCGCGCATCGCCGATTCGTCAACGGCTCCGTCCGAGTCGCTCGAGGCATCGGTCGAGACTGCCGGCACCATCTCGGTCGTCGAGGGAGGGGCCGTCGGCGGCCCCGGCAGCAGCGTCGCCGAGGCGCTCACCATGGGCATGACGGAGCCGATGCTCGTCAACGGCGTCCTCTTCAAGGGCAGTGACGGCACCATCTACCTGGCCGATTCAGTCACCGATCCGGCCACGCCGACCTTCGGCGACCCGATCCTCGAGGTCGCGCACTACACGGAGACCGAGGGCGAGTGGGACATGGCGAACGCCGAGCTGCTCGGCCTCCAGGAGGCCAACGGCGTCGTCTACCGCGAGGTGCAGCTCTACGGCGTCGTCGCGCCCTGAGGGCGATTGGGGGCGGCCGACCCTCGGACGGCCGCCCTCGTGGTCAGGGCGAAGAAGCAGTCGTCCGCCGATCCATCCGGGTTGGCTGCGACCGCATCCTCGAACGAGCCATACCACGGACAGGCGAACTCGCTGTCGACCCACCAGATGTAGAGCGGGGCGATCCCGCCGCTGCCATCGGTGAAGACCAGCACCTGGAAGGTGCGGAACGCGCCGCCACCGGCAAGGCTGAAGTTCGCCACTCCGGCGATCGCCGTGAAGCTCGGGTCACAGGCTCTCGAACCAGGCTCGGGGCACTCGAGGTCCCCGGTGATGTCGCGCCCATGGAACATCGCGATCGTGCGGTCCCAGTGAAGTACCCGGGATCCGGCGCCTTGTCGTATCGGCAGTTCCACTGAACGCCCGGCAGGCATAGCAGCTGCTCGTGCTCGGCGTCCTGTCCGCCGGCAGCGGGGTTCAGGCGGTGCCAGACCTCGAGCTGAGGCGGCGCCGCGGACGCGGGAGCCGCGAGGAGCAGGAGCGCAAACAGCGCCAGAAGGATGGATCGCGCAGACGCTGCGCGTCAGACGTGGATGAGCCGTACTCGGCATCGGCTTTCTCCCCAGGCTCCGGGTGGAGCGGACATGCGCGGCGCGGGCAGTGCACGTCGTGGGCGCCGATCGGCGTCGAACTCGATCGTACGCCCACGATGCAACGGAACCGTCGGGAGTGACCGCACGAGTCCTAAAGGCTCGGGGCGAGACGGGAGTCCTCTACTTTAGATTCGTGCTCGGATTTACGCCTCATTGCCCTGTATCGGCCTGCGACAGATGGCCGATGGCTCCAGCCCTCCCTCCCCGGAGGATGCCCCCAGACGGCGGCCAAACCAAGCGTCGCCCACGAAGGAACCGACATTCAATGACTCTTCCCTTCCGATCCATCCTCGCCCTCTCGATCCTCGTGATCGTCCTGGCGGCCTGCGGCACGACCAGCGGTAGCCCGGTCTCAGAGGCGCCGTCGCCAACGGAGCCGGCTTCTCCATCGGTCGAGCCGTCGGTCGAGCCGTCGGTCGAGCCGTCGCGAATCGCCCGCCGATGAGGAGCGCGAAGTCGCCGGCACGATCACCGTCTTCGAAGGAGCGTTCTCCGGGCCGGGCGGCACCATCCAGGAAGCGCTGGACAACGGGCCAAGCGGGGATCTCCCGACGCTCGTGAACGGCGTCCTCTTCCTGGACACCGACGGCAAGGTCTACCTGGCCACCTCGGTCAGCGACATCACGGCGCCCACCTTCGAGACCCCGATGCTCGAGGTGCTCAACACCCCGAACGACGGGGAAAGCTGGGACATGGCGAATGCCGAGCTGCTCGGCATCGAGGAGGCCAACGGCATCGCCTTCAAGCAGGGGGCACAGGTCCTCGGCTACCTCGAGCTCCCCTAGCGCTCGCCTCCACCCCTCGAACGGCCGTCGGGTCACTCCGGCGGCCGTTCCGCACGTCACGGGCTGGCGAGCGCCTCCTGGCGCCGCGCCGCGACGGCCGTCAGGACTGCACCGGTCGCCGGGACGAGGGCAGTCACCAGGAACGCGGTGGGGATGCTCGCCGCGCCAACGATCAGGCCGAGCACCACCGGCCCGCCGCCGAATGCGAGGTCCAGGAAGATGCTGACGGTGCCGAATGCGGCGCCACGCTCCGACGGATCCAGCCCACGCGCGATGGCGGCGAAGAAGGCGGGCGTCACGAAGGCGATGCCGAACCCCAGCATCGCGGCACCGACGAAGAGGCCCGGCACCGTGGTCACCAGCCCGGTCACGGCCATCCCGGCGGCGATCAACGCGAGGGCGGCCGATGCCAGCTTGAATGGCGCCACCCGATCGGGGAGCTTCGCGAAGATGATCCGGCACCCGACCACGATGAGTCCGTAGACGAGAAGGACCGGACCCGTGTTCGACATCGCCAGGTCGTCCCGGCCGTAGATGGCGACGAAGGCCAGGAAGCCCGCGACCGCCGCAACGCCCGTGAAGAGCCCGGCCGATGGCCGAAGGACACCGCGGTGGATGAAGACCATCGGTCCCGGCTGGACGTCGGAAGGTGGCCGGGTCATCGGCAGCCGGAGTGAGAGCAGCGCCGCCAGCCCGGCCAGCGCCGCTGCGCCGATCCAGACGAGCGGAAAGCCACCGATGCCGTGCAGGGTCTCGCCGAGCAGCGGGCCGAACGCGATGCCCAGGTACAGCGCCAGCGAGTTGAAGCTGAGCGCCTCGCCCTCGCGGCCACGCGGCGCGAGGTCCGCCAGCATCGCGAAGCCGGCCACGAAGAAGAGCGCCTCCGCCACGCCGAGGACCAGGCGCAGGACGACGAGCACCACCAGGTCGGTGACCACGAGGTGCGCCAGGATGGCCGCGGCCGCGAGGGTCGCTCCGGCGATCAGCAGCGGACGCCGTCCTCGTCGATCCGACTCGCGCCCGCTCCACGGCCGAAAGACGAGCGCCGTGACGCTGAATGCGCCGACCGCGATGCCGATGCCAACCGGATCGGCACCCAACGGCCCGCGCGCAAAGAGCGGCGTGGCCAGGATCAGCACCCCGGCCGAGGTGAAATAGGCCAGGTCCGCGATCGCGAGCGCAATGAACGGCCCCGTGAAGAGCCGTGAATCGGGCGCTCCGACGCTCCCGGGCGATTCCATGCCGTCCGGTCAGATGTCGCGTTCGTTATCGGGTTCGCGGGTCGTCTGCAGGTCGTCGGGCGAGCGGGGCGGCTGGTGCCATGCCATCCGGTCGATCTCGTCATGTGCGAGGTTGAGGTGCACCTTCTCGCTCTCGACGTTCGCGATCGCCGAGGCCGGGACGTAGAGATCGCCCGAGAAGAAGCCCCCGTCGACCTTCACGTAGTGCTGGCCGACTTCCAGGATCGTGCCGAACCGATGGTCATCGTTGGTGACGACATCCCAGCCGGGCTTCAGGTCCGCGATCCGCATGCCTAGAGCGTAGCCGCGCGCCTCATCCCCGAAGACGTCTCGCGCCCGCATCGCCAGCCAGATCGCCCAGATCGGGACGAGGATGCCGGCGGTCAGGCCAAGGAGGTACTGGTCAAACGGGAACGCCTCCAGCACCGCGAGCACCGCGAGCACGATCGACGCCAGTGCGATCAGGACGACAGCCAGCGCCAGGCGGGCGGCATGCCGGCATCGGCGCCGAGCGATCCGGCGAGCAACACGCCCGGAGCCGCCAGCACGAGAGCGCCGACGACCAGCCAGAGCTGCACGCCGAAGAGCGTGTTGATGACCACCTCGCGGGCCATGATCTCGTGCTCGCGCAGCCCGCACTCGCACAGCTCCGGGCTGGTGAGGAACGGCAATGCTACCGATCTGGAGCAGCTGCGACGCCAGGCCGAGGCCGCCCAGCCCCAGGAACGCGACCATGACGAGCCCGCCGCGCGCATCGTCGTCAGATGCCAGCCGGCCGAGCACCGGTCCGAGCATCGCCAGGGCGGCGAAGCCAATCGCGAAGGCGACGAACGATGTGAACTCGATCGGCCACAGGCTCGTCTGGAATTCGTAGATCGTTCAGGATCCGGTCGACGAAGTCGGCGTCGGGCGGCATCGTCGGGCAGCCCGAACACCTCGAACGACAGGGCCAGCCGGATGACCGTCCCGATCGAAGCAGGCCGATCCCGATCACCCATCCCAGGATGCGAGCCGCGCTCGCCCACTCGATGCGTCCCACGTTCAGCGATCCTCCGTCTCGTTCCCGCCCGCCGGCCGATCATGCGCGCATCGGGCCCACCACTGCAACGAAATCGGCCCAAGAGCGTGTGCGATCCTTGGCGCATGGATGGGTCGGTCTTCGATGCCGCGGGCGGGATGGACGGCCTCCGCCGCCTGGCCGGTGCGTGGCATGCCCGGGTGATGGCCGATGAGGTGGTGAGCCACGCGTTCAGCCACGGATTCCATCCGCAGCACACCGAACGGCTCGCCGCGTACTGGGCGGAGGCGATCGGTGGTCCGGCGGCCTACTCAGACGCCTTCGGCGACGAGACGTCGGTCGTCCGCATGCACAGCGGCAACGGCGAGCACGAGGAGATGGATCGGCGCGCGATCGCCTGCTTCGATCAGGCGCTCGTGGACGTCGGCCTCGCCGATGACGACCGGCTGCGCCAGGTGCTTCACGACTACTTCGCCTGGGCGACCACCACGACCATGTCCCGCTACCACGACTCCGCCGATGACGTCCCGGACGGCCTGCGAATCCCGCGCTGGTCATGGGACGGGCTCGTCGAGCCGACGCCGTGACCACGCCGAGCGGCACCGCACCGGTGACCATCGCCTCGTACTACCGGGTCCACTGGGGCCACGCCGAGGAGTTCATCGAGCTCTTCCGGCGCAACCACTGGCCGATCCTGCGCGACCAGCTGGAGTCCGGCCGCTTCACCGATGTGCGCGCGTACCGTCCACGCCTCCACGGTGATGGTGCCGCCGACTGGCACTACCTCGTCACGATCACCTATCGCGACTGGGCCGCCGTCGAGTCGCACTCCGACGACGAGATAGCGGCACGCCTCTTCCCGGACCTCGACCGCTACCGGGCGGAGGAGCGGCGCCGCTTCCAGATCCTGGACGCGCACTGGGACGTCGTGCTCGAGGACGTCGGACTCGAGGTGGAAGCCCCGCCGTCGACCAAGAAGGTCGGCTTCCGTCCCCGCGAGTCCTGACCCAAGACGGTCACCGGTACACGTCGCGGCGATGTCCAATCCGGATCACGAGGATGACCAGCCGCTCGTCCTCCACCCGATACAGGATTCGGTAGTCACCAACTCGGGCGCGCCACACGTCATCGGCTCCACGGAGCAGGATGGCCCCGCCCCCTCGAGGCTCCGCCGCCAGCCGATCGATCCGCCGCGCGATCCGGCGCCGAACGGCAACCTCCAGGTTCGCCAACGTCTTTGCCGCCGATGGCAGGAACTCGACGGCGTACACGAGCCCGCCGCCCTACAGGCCGAGCTGCGCCTTCAGCTCGTCCCAGCCGATGCGTTCACGGTTCGCCGGATCGGCCATGGCAGCTCGCACGTCGTCCAGGTCGCGCGCGTCCTCGATTGCCTCGATGAGCTCGAGGTCATCGATCGGCACCACGGCAGCCACGCGCCGGCCGTGCCGGGTGAGGACCACCCGCTCGCCCTCCAAAGGCGACCCGATTGATGGTGGTGGAGAAGGATTCACGCGCCTCGCTGATCCGCCGCTCGCTCATGTACGCATTGTACGAAACGTACGCAAGAACGCGAGCCTTCACTCGGACGCGACGCCGTAGTCCTGCTGCTTGACGACCACCCAGTCGCCGGCGCCCTCGGCCGCCTGGCGGGTCGACGCGGTACAGGGTGACGAACTGCTGGATCGAGTCACCGTTGGCGTCGAAGCCAACCGTCCCGAGGACCGTCTCGAACCGATGCGTCGGATCGACCGCGTGGGCGCGCACGGCCTCGCGGAGATCCTCCGCCGACGCCCCCGACGCGGCGATCGCGCGCAGTGACTGGATGATCACCTCCGCGCAGGCATGCGCCGCCGCCGCGTACTCGTCGGGCTCCTCGCCGAAGCGAGCCCGGTAGGCGTCGACGAAGCTCGCTCGGTACGGGCCGATGGAGCTGTGCGACGCATACGATCCGACCGCGGCCTCGCCCGCCTGAGCGAGGTACGACTCCGGGTCGGCTCCCGGTGCGAGAAGCGCGTCTCCGGTCAGGAACGGCGTGGCACCGAGCCCGCTCGCCGCCATCGCCAGGCGCAGCTCGGCAGCGGGCGCCGGGTCGAACCCGCCGTAGAACACGGCGTCGAAGCCCTCGCCGTCCAGCAAGCGGCGCGAGCGTTGCGCTCGGGTCGTCGCCCGGCTCGTGGACTGATCGAACGACCCGACCGCCGAGGTCCGTGAAGGACGCCTCGAAGGCATCGGCCCACAGGGTGAAGTCCGGTTCACCGACGATGACGAGCGCTGACTCGGCACCCAGGTCGTGGGTCGCGTACGCCGCCAGGCCGCGCATCTGGTTGTCATCCGACGGCGAGAGGCGGACGAAGTTGATGCGGTCCGGCTGGGCGGCACGCAGCTCGAGGGCGCCGAAGGCGGGCTTGGTGAGGCTCGGATCGGTGGTCGATGGGCTGCACTGGAGCAGGCCGGCCTCGTTCGTGATCGGGATCTCGGTCGATCGCGACATTCGAGCTGTACGGGCCGATCATGGCGATGGTGCGGTCGTCAGCCACCATCGCCGTGGCGTTGGCGGCGCCAAGCGTCGGGATCGGGACCGTCTTCCCCGTCGCCGGCATGGTCGTAGGGCTGCAGGACGAGCTGGACGCCGTCGGCGACCCCGTCCTCGTTCGCCTCGTCGATCGCGAGCTGCACCGCATTCCGTACGGCGATGCCGCCGCCCGCGAAGCCACCGCTCAACGGCATGTCGAGCCCGATGGTCCACTCGCCGGCCGGGATGCCGGTGGGTCCCCGCAGCACCCAGGCGCCGGCGCCGATCGCCGCGATCACGGCGACGGCTCCTGCCGCGAGGATCGCCCGGCGCCCGCGCCGCGAGACACGCCGACGCCCGTGCGCCGCCCAGGCATCGATGCCCGGACCGGCCGGCACGACGGCGAACAGCTCGATCGGCTCGGAGATGCCCTTGAGCTGACGTCGACCCCTCGGCTTGAACGTGACCGGCAGCACCGTGCGCGTCAGCGCGCGCACGGTCTCGCTGACGATGACCTCGCCCGGCCCGGCCTGGGCGCAGAGCCGCGCCGCGATGTTCACCGCCGACCCGACGTACCCGTCGTCGAGCTCGACCGTCTCGCCGGCATGGATGCCGACGCCGACCCGGATCGGCTCCTCGGGATGCTCGCCCGATGCGGCGGCGGCCTCGGCGACCAGGGCGAGGCCGCAGCGCACCGCACCGCTGACCGAGCCGAAGACCACGTAGAAGCTGTCGCCCTCGGTCTTGATCTCGGCGCCACCGAAGCGTCCGATCGCCTCGCGGGCCAGCGCGCGGTACCGGCTCAGCAGCGAGGCTGCGGCCACGGCGCCGTGCGACTCGACGAAGTCGGTGTATCCACGCAGGTCGGCGAACAGGAACCCGCGCGTGATCGACTCGCGCTCACTCTCGGTCATTGGCGCTGAATCCTAGACGTTGGCGCTCGCGTCAGTGGTCGATGATGCCCCGCTGGATCCCCCACACGCTGTGCTCAAAGTCGGCGGTGAACACCACGATCTCGTCGTCCATGGCGGCAGCCGCCACGAAAGGAGCGTCAAGCGACCCTGCAGCTGGTCCAATTGAGCCCGTCGCCGGTTACCCATGCGTCGGTGCCGCTGAACGCCACGAGTCCACCTGGCACTTCTACCAGGTCGGCCTGAAAGCCGAAGGCCGAGTCGGGAAACGGTTCCGGCACTGCGGTCCATGAGAGCCCATCGGGGGAGGTGAACGCCGCCGATGTGCGGGGGCTCGACCCTGGTTCCTCCGCGCCGATCGCCACGAAGCCACCGTCGGGGAGCGGTGCTACGGCCAACAGGCGGATACCTTCCATGTCCGGGAGTGGGCACGGCCTCCTCCCACGTCCGCCCATCGGTCGATATCCAGGACGTGCCGGCCGGCACGCTATCCCCGCCACTCCCGCGCACGCCCACGGCAACGAAGCGGTCCTGGGACCAGACGACGTCGCTGGGGTCGATCCCGGAGAACGTGCCGCTGGCTGCGCCCGGTGTCGTCTCGATCCAGCTGGTCGCCTCGGTCCAGGTCCAGAACCGTCCGGCGAGCACCGGGTACTGGATCTCCACGGCCACCAAGGTCTCATCCCCCACCGCGATGTCCCGCACGAAGTAGCCCTGCTCGAAGAGCGGACTCGTCGATTCGATGGCCTCCCAGCTCGCGCCGTCGGCTGAGCGCCAGCCATACACGCCTCGGCCGTCGCAGCACCCGATCATGGTGCCAAACGAAAGCAGGCTGTCGCCGAGGCGAGCCATCGGACCCAGCTGGGGACCACCGAAGATCTTCACTCGGGCTGTTGATTCTCGACGTCAGACCGAACCCATGTCCGGGCGTCGGGCGAGGTCCAGCCGCGGGACCGTCCACGAAGCCACCGGCGATCCACGTATCACCGTCGGCATACGCCTCGGTGACTCGCCCCTCGAACGCCTCGGCCGGCTCCCAGGCGATCGTCGGCGGACCGGCCGCTTCTGATGGCTGTCGGCGTCGGCTGCCCAGACAACGAGGGCGAGGGCGACTGAGATGCTGCGGTCGAAGCCGGCACTCGTGGCCTGCGGATCCTGGGTGGTCGCGGGGTCACCGGCGCATGCGGCGAGCATCACGGCGAGGACCGCAAGGAGCGCCGCGACGCGGTCGCGGTCGTGATCACTGCGCGGCCGCAACGGCTGCGGTGAAGAAGTCGCGAACCCAGGCCGCGTAATCGTCCGGGCAGACGTCGTCGACGAGCCCGTGGCCGGCACCCTCGCACCAGTGGAGCTCGACCGGGAGGCCGGCGGCTGTCGCATCGGCGACGAATTGCTCCGTGCGTTCCGGCAGGTTCTCGTTATCGGCGGTGCCGTGGGTGATGAGCAGCGGGCGCCCGCCCAGGTCGGCGATCGCATCGGCCGGGTCCGCGCTGCCGAGGTCGAGGCCGCCGGTGCGCAGGAAGGCGCCGATGAAGATCGCCCACGTGCCCGGGTACGGCGGATGGCCGGCATGCTGGAGGCGCTGTTCGAACTGGTAGGCGAGGCGGGTGTGCATCGAGTCGAGGGCCAGCGCGCGCACGCGCGGATCGGACCGGGCCTCGGTGATGGCGGTCGCGGCCCCCATCGAGTTGCCGAGCACGCCGATCCAGGTCGGCTCCCTTCTCACGCTCGACCCAGTCGATGACCGCGTGCAGGTCGTCCTGCTCGCGCACGCCGTACGTCGTCTGGGTCCCGGTGGATCGGCCGCCGTTGCGGAGGTCGAACGCGACGAGGTTGAAGGAGTCGTGGAGGCCGGCGGCGTAGGGCAGGATGTCGGACTTGTTCGCCGCGAAGCCGTGGACGAGGACGATCGTCGGTCCTTCCGGGCCGATCCCATTCGCCGCCGGCACGTACCAGCCGGCGAGCCGGGTCTCCCCGTCGGCGCTGACGAGCGCGTCGCCTGCGGCGCGTCCCCTGCGTCGCGCAATTCGTCATGTCCGGGTTGGCGTCCTTCAACGCCTGGTCGTCGGCGACGTCGTAGTTGATGGCCTCGTAGGTCCAGCCGAGGAGGACGTCCGGCGTGCGGCAGTCGTGGTCGCGGGCCTCATCGACGTTGACCGCCTGGCGTGAGCCCTCGTATCCGACGTAGGCGGTGTAGCCGATGCCGGCAAGGAGCGCGAGGATCACGAGCGCGTTGAGCAGCCGTCCCAAAGGATCACCCTCCGCGTTTGTGTGGCCGTCGGTTGTTGGGCGGAACCATGAAGGGTCACCCCTACGGCGCCACTACGGCGGGCCTCGCTGATCATGGGATGGTCTCGTCGAATGAGAGATGGGTCGCGCCGCAGTCGGACCGTAGGAGCCGTCAATCAGGATGGCCGTATGATTTCTCTCCGAATCTGCCTCGCCCCGTTGGCGCTTGGCGCCACAGTCCTATTCGTCGCGTGCGACGCGGCCACCGATGCGACGGCCTCGCCGGAGCAGTCGAGCACTGCGCATGTCCACCCCGGCACCGAGCCAGAGCGGAACGCCCCACCCATCAGCGAACGATTCCCCACCATCGGCGATGGCTGCCAGCGCGCCGACTGTGTCCTGGACGGAACAGGCGTTTGAGCAGCCGATCGGTTCGGTGGTGGCAGACCGTGATCGATTCGTCGCTGTGTCAGCCGGGGCGCAGGAACGATCCGCGTGGACGTCGAATGACGGGAGCTCGTGGGAACGGCATGCGGTGCCTGCGCCGTCCGAGAGCGGAATGTGATCCAGCCGAGCCGATCTGCCTTCCCTTTGTGCGATCGGCGCACCTTGGACGCGATGGTCCGACTCCACGACACCCTGTACTCGCTCGGTGCCACGGAGTTCTTTAATGACAATATTCGCGCCGTTGGGTGGCGGTGGACGGACGGGCAGGACTGGCAGGTGATCGAGTCCGAGAGCCCGATCTTCAATGGCGGCGCCTTCCGGGCCGTCGCCACGAGCGACGAGGCCATATTCGCCGTGACCCACGCGGGCTACCCGCTCACGGAGCGACATTGGCGTATGGAAACTCGACACGAGCTGGCAGCGGGTTGGCGACGAGATCTCGGTGGACAACCCCATCGGATTCCGATCGGTGGCATGGCGTGATGGTCAGTTCATCGCGGTCGGTGAGATCTGGGATGTGCCGTCCGACTTCATGGCGGGGGACTCGAAGCCAGCGGTCTGGTCGTCCGACGACGGGACGACATGGACATCTCGCGCGGCACCCGATGCGGGCGATGACGCTGTGCTCCGTCACAGCGACGAGCGATGCGTTCTTCGCAGTGGGACTCGACACGGACGGGCAGCCGATCGCATGGCGCACGGAGGATGGCGAGGAATGGGGCGCCGGCGTCCTGCCGACGGACGTATCGGTGGATCCGGGCACCGATTTCACCCCGTCAGGCTGCAGTGGGCGGGTCGTAGAGCTGTCATCCGGATACCTGGCGTTCGTGAATGCCGGTGACGTGACGCTGACATGGACGTCCGGCGATGGCGCTTCATGGGAGGAAGGCGATGTGTTGGACGCACGAACCGGCTCGGAGTCGATCGCGGCGATCGACGACACCATTGTCGCCTTCGGCGGACGCGGACTCCGCGACGGAGATCAGGTCCAGGTCCTGTTCGTCGGCACGGCGCGATCGCTCGGGGAATAGCGCAGTCTGGTCTTTCCGCCGGCTGTGACTTCAGGACTCGCCCAGGAGCGGCTCGGCGACCTCGTGTGCGATGACGCGCAGGCCGTCCGGGCCGCGGCTGGGTGGCATGCCGAGCACGATGTGGGTCGCTCCGACGGCCCGAAGCGCCCGGCTCTCCTCGAGCGCGCGCTTTCGATCCTCCGCCGATGCGCCGACGTGCACCTGCCCGACCCACGTGAAGTCCTCGGCGGAACGGCCGGCGGCCTCCAGCGCGCCGAGCAGCTCGTCGCGCTTCGCCGCGAAGTAGCGCTTGTCGCCGGCGTTGACGCCGGGCAGATGCCAGCCGTCCGCCGCCCGACCGGCCAGTGCGATCCCGCGCTTGCCCTGGCCGCCCAGGAAGATCGGCGGCCCGCCCGGCGTGAGCGGCGGCGGTACGTTGGTCGCGTCCTCGAGCGGGTAGAACCGATCGGGCCGGGTGATGCCCGGCGGTGAGGCAGCGTCGGGCGAGAAGAGGGCCGTGATCACCTCGACCGCAGACTCGAGCCGATCGATCCGCTCGCCGATCGGTGGCAGCGGGATGCCGAAGGTGCGGTGCTCGAACACGTGCCAGCCGGCACCGAGGCCAAGGACGAACCGACCGCCCGTCGCGTGGTCGAGCACGGTCGCCGCCTTGGCCAGCACCGCCGGGTGGCGGAACGTGTTCGACAGGACGGCGTGCCCGACCCACTTGCCGGGCACCCGATGCACCAGCGTGGCGAGAAGGGTGAGCGCCTCCTGGCTCGGCCCGCCGGCATCGGTCATGTCGGTCAGGTGGTCGTTCAGCCACCCCGCCACGAAAACGTCCAGCTCACCGGCGGCAGCCCAGGTCTCATCGAGCTGCGCCCAGGTCGCGGCCTGGGGCGACGTCTTGAACCCGACAGTGAAGCCGGAGGAAATCCGCTGGTCATCCGCCCATGCTATGGCAGATCCTCGACCAACACGGAGCGCCCTCTATGATCGAGGCGATGAGCCGATCCATCTCGTACGCCCGCAGCGGCGATGTGAACATCGCGTACCAGGTCACTGGAGACGGCCCGATCGACCTGGTCCTCGTGCCCGGCTTCTTCAGCCACCTCGAGCTCGACTGGGAGCATCCGGACATCGCGCGCCTTCTTCGACCGGCTCGGCTCTTTCGCCCGCCTCATTCGCTTCGACAAGCGCGGGACCGGCCTTTCCGACCGGACCGTCGGCCTGCCGGACCTCGAGACCCGCATGGACGACGTCCGGGTCGTGATGGATGCCGCCGGCAGTACCGAAGCTGCCCTCTTCGGCTACTCGGAGGGCGGACCGATGTGCGCGCTCTTCGCCGCCACCTACCCGGAGCGCACGCGCGCCTCGTCATCTACGGCAGCTACGCGAAGCGCATCCGGACCGATGACTACCCGTGGGCGCCGACCTGGGAGGAGCGCGTTGCGACCGCCAATGCGCTGGAGGCGAACTGGGGCGAGGACGTCGACATGGCGACGATGTGCGACGGGCGCAGGACGATGCGATGCCGCGTGGTTCAAGCGGACGGCGCGCGCGTCGCTTTCCCCTGCCGCGGCGCGCGACCTGATCCTCATGAACTCGCAGGTCGACATCCGCGACATCCTTCCGGCCATCCGCTGCCCGACGCTCGTCCTCCACCGCACCGGCGACCGCGATTCCCGGGCCGACGAGGGCCGCTACATGGCGGAGCAGATTCCGGGCGCGCGGTTCATCGAGCTCTCAGGCGACGTCCACGTTCCCTGGGTCGACTCCGATCAGATGCTCGACCCGGTCGAGGAGTTCCTCACCGGCGTTCGTCCGGCGGCGCTGGCCGACCGCGTCCTGGCCACCGTGGCCTTCACCGACATCGTCGGGTCGACGCGAGCGCGTGCAGTCACCTTGGCGATGCCGCCTGGGCGCGCCTGCTCGAGCGGCATCACGACGTCGTGCGATCCGAGCTGCCGCGGTTCGGCGGGACGGAGGTCGACACCGCCGGCGACGGGTTCCTCGCCCGTTCGACGGCCCGGCGCGCGCCATTCGCTGCGGCCTCGCCATCCGCGACGCGCTGCGCGACCTCGACATCGAGATCCGCGTCGGCATCCACACCGGCGAGGTCGAGCGCACGCGGACAGGCCCACGAGGGATTGCCGTTCACATCGCGTCGCGCATCCTGTCGCTGGCCGAGCCCGGCGAGGTCCTGGTGAGCCAGACCACGCGCGACCTCGTCGAGGGGTCGGGCATCTCGCTCGCGGATCGCGGCGAGCACCAGCTCAAGGGCATCGAGAGTGCGCGCCGCGTCTACTCCGCCGCTGATCGGGGTTGCGTTACGCTGCCACGTGGGTGTATGACGATGTCATACACCATGCAAAATCGACGCTCCTATCCCCCACGCCAACGCGACACACAGCTGTCACAACGCCTTGGGACGCTTCACCCATGACGCAGGCACGCATCACGGTCACCCGCGACACCATCGACATCGACGAGCTTCGCCTCACCGATGCGGCACTCGCCGCCTTCGTGAGCGAGACGCCGGAGGCGGACCGGCCGGCGCTGGCCGAGCGGGCGATCCGCATCGGCCTGCTGACGCTGGCGAACGCGGGGGTCAGCCTGAGCGCCGATGTCGTGAAGGCCGAGTTCGAGCGCCTCACCGACCGGATGGAGGCGACCCAGAAGCGAGCGGCGGAGGCGCTGGCGACCACCCTGCGCGAGAACTTCGCCGATGGGGACGGCCGCCTGCCCCGGACCCTCGAGCGCTTCCTGGGCGACGACGGGCAGCTGCGGCGCATCACCCGCGACCTGTTCGACGAGAACCAGCGCGAGAGCGCGCTCGGCAAGCTGAACGAGATCCTCGGCAAGTACTTCGACGGTGACGGGTCGCGCCTGGCGCACCTGCTCGACCCGACCCGCGAGGGCTCCCCGCTCCACCAGTTCCGCGGCGAGGTCACGGACGAGTTCCGGCGCCTGTCGGAGCGCATCACCGCGCTCGAGGAGGCGAAGCGTGCCCGCGCCGAGGAGCGCGCCCGGGGAACCGCCAAGGGCGCCGACTTCGAGGACGCGCTCGAGGAGCGGCTGGGGGCCATGGCGCGCGGGCTCGGCGACCTGCTCGAGCCGACCGGCACCGAGGGCGGAGACGCCATGCGGAGCAAGAAGGGCGACCTCGTCATCACCATCGACCCGACGCGGACGCGCGGGAAGACGCTGCGCATCGTGGTCGAGGCGAAGGACCGCTCGATGCCCATCGGCCGCATGGCGACCGAGCTGGCCGAGGCACGAGCCAACCGCTCGGCGGCGATCGCGCTGGCCGTCTTCACCCCGCATTCGGCACCGACCTCGGTGACGCCGCTGGCGCTCGTCGGAGCCGACGTGTACGCCACGTACGACCCACTGACCGATGACGCCGTCGCGCTCGAGGCTGCCTACCGCACGGCGCGCATCCTGGCCCTCCTGACGCTGCGCGACGCGCCGATGCAGCTCGACGCGGAGGCGATCACGCGCTCGCTCGAGGACCTCACCCGCCAGGTCGACTGCGTGCGCGGGCTGAAGACGAAGCTGACGGCCATCGGCTCGACCGCGCGCGAGGTGTCCGATGCACTCGACCTGCTGCGCGGCGGCGTCCTCCGCAGCGTCAAGGAGCTCGAGGCGCAGCTCGCCGTCGTGGAGCCGGACGCCGCATCCAGCCTGACCGCCTGACCGCAACGCGTCACCGATAGGGAGGCGCGAGACCGGGGAACATCGGAAAGTGCCTGGTGTTGGAAGTCGCAAGCTCACCGCCGAGCTCCTGGGCGGTCGCGGCGATGATCAGGTCTGTCGTGGCCAGGGAGTGACTCCGCCGCCATGCGCGGCCGAGCGCCCCGGCGCGACGCGCGATCTGCTCATCGACGGCGCTCCAGCGCATGGCTCGCATCAGTCCCTCCGCCGCATCGCGCTCGCGGTGGCGAAGTCCGCGCAACACCTCGACACGGGTGACCTCGGAACAGGCGGGTGGCTCGTCCAGGGAGCGCAGGTAGTCAAGCGCCGGCCGATGCCCCCGCAGCACATCGATCAGCACGGTCGTGTCGAGGACGATCACCGACCCTGCCGCTCGTCCAGCTCTCGCTCTCGCGCTCGATCCGCGGCGCGCAGTGCCTCCACGTAGTCCGTCCCATCGCCCAGGTAAGGCGCAACGCCGAAGGCGGAGTCCAGCGCGGCCCGGTAGCGGGCGAGGCGGTCAGCCGCATCGTCCGGATCCGCCAGGTACTGGTCGATCGCCTCGCGGATCATCTTCGAAGCGGTCGTCCCTCGAGCCGCCGCATGCCGGCTCAGCTCCTCCGCCTGGCGCTCGTCGAGGTAGATCTGGGTCCGCTTCACGATGTATGAATTATACATCATTCGTCGCAGGTGCAATCGTGGAGCTGGACGTCTCGTCAAGCCTGACCGCCTGACTGCCAATTACTGCTGACCTTAGAATGCCGTTAGCCTGCAGGCGACGGGAGTGCAGCATGCCGACCGGCTATGTCATCGTCGACGCTCGCACGGTACGAGGCCCGGACGGGCGGACGCACGACGTCCTCGACGCCATCCAAGCCCTGCCCTGGACGGCGCAGCTCTGCCCGCTGATGCGGCATGAGTACACGATCTGGAAGAAAGGCCCCGAGTGGGCGTGGAATGTCCTCAGCTCCATGCTGCTGGCGAGGAATCCCGACAGCTTCAGGGCGTATTTCCGCGGCTACCAATCAGCCAACCGCTACTGGGACGCCCCCGATGGACTGCGCTACTGGCGCGGCAACAGATTCGAAATCGACCGCGGCCAGCCCGACGGTGCCGGCTTGCGCCGGGTCGATGCGGGGGGCAAGCCCGCCAAGGACTGGGCTGGCCCCGCGCATGCGCCAGACGGTATCGGCCTGTACGAGCAGGACGAGAAAGGCAGGTGGTGGCCGACGGAGGCCGCCCTGGAAGCTGGCTACCAGCCGTGTCGAGTCGTGCGAACTGACGAACAAGAAGACGGCCATCGTCGCCACTCCCAAGAGTCCTTCCCGCGCCGCCGCATTCATCGCGACCGCTGAGGAGCGCAGTCGCGCCGAGCAAGGTCGTTCTCTGACTCGCGACGAGCTGGCAGAGCTTCTGAGGCAGTATCCGGATCGCGACTGGGGACCGTCCTCTCCGAGATGACGACATGCAAACCGTGCTCGACCCAAGCCCGGTTGACCGGTCCGTCTCAAGACGGAATGAGGAGGAGGCTGACATGGCGGGGAGCGACGTTCCGAAGGCCCGGGTCGTCCGGAAGCTGCTCGAGCTCCGGGCACGCGAAGCGCCGCTCGGGTTCAGCGGCTATCGGGGTGTGCTGACGCAGAAGGCGATCGCCGAAGTCGCCGACGTCCGGGTGCAGGACGTGACGGAGGGCCGCGATCGAGCTGGACGCGCGAGATGGCAGGCAGCCGAGGCGAAGAAGGTCGAGTGAGAAGCCAATCACGCACCGTTGACGGCGCGTCGATGTGACGGACCAGCCAACGCTCAAGTGAGTCGAGGTGCCACTGCCTCGGAGCACACAACCACCAGATGCGACTCGTGCCCGGGTGGCGCCGACGTAGAGCAGCGGCGCCAGGTCCGCGTCGTCCACCCGGCCGTCGATCTCGGCCAGCACGACGACCGGCGACTCGAGCCCCTTGTACCGATGGATCGTCGCCACGCGCACCTCGTTGCCCTTCGTGGGCTGCGGCAGCACCGCGCCCTCCGGCCCGTACTCGGGCATGAGCCGATACGGCCACGCCTCGACCGGCGTCCCGGACGCATCCATCAGCCACGACGAGACCGATTCGACCGAGGCGTCAGGACGACCACGTCGGAGGCGAGCCACGCTTGCCGGCGTCGATGATCCGTCGCAGCACGGTGCCCAGCACCTTGCGGCAGGCATCGGCGTCTCCATCGGCGTAGGTGAAGATCTCGACCGGGCGGCCGTCCGGGCCGATCGCGATCGGTGCGGGCGCCTGCGCATCGGTCCGCGGAGAAGCGCATGGCGAAGTCGTGGATGGCCTTCGTGCGTGCGCCGGTTCTCGTTGAGGTAGAAGACCGGCGGCGACTCCGGCATCACGACGCCGAGCTCGTCGGGCTCGCGGGCGTGGTAGAGATCCTGGTTGGCGTCGCCGAAGACGTAGACGATCCCCGCTCGCGGGATCGCGCAGCAGGTCGAGCAGCGGCAGCCACCACTCCTGGTCGAGGTCCTGGCCCTCGTCGACCACGATCGCGTCGAACCGAGGCTCCGGCACCGTGCGCAGGGCCCGGTCGAGGACGTCCGGCAGGCCGTCGAAGTACGGCGTGTCGTGGGCGGGATCGGGACCGATGAGCCCCGCCTCCTGCCCGAACTTCTCCGCCAGCCGATGGAACGTGCTGACCGTGACCCGATCGAGCCGGCCGATGGTGGCGGCGAGGTACTCGGCGAGCGGCCGGTTGAAGCAGGTCAGCAGCACCTCGAAGCCCTGGGCCGCCAGGCGCCGCGCCTTCTCGGCGGCGAGGAGCGTCTTGCCCGACCCGGCCACGCCCAGGATCACCGCCCGCCGCTGCGCGTTGAGCATGTCGAGGATCGTGAACTGGCGCTCGGTCAGCGTGACGATCTGTGCCTCGGCGCTCGCCACGCCGGCCGCCAGCGGCGACGCGATCTCGAGGTCGCGCGCCGAGCAGCTCATGGAGCGCGTTCATGCCGATGGCGCCCGGCGCACCACCGTCGGCCGATGCGTCGCCCGAGCGCGCTCCACCAGTCGAAGATCTCGCGCGACCCGCTCGCCCGACGCGGGCCAGGTCGTCGTGGTCGATCACGATCTCGCGCGGCCCGTCCGGCGTCATGGATCGGTCATAGGCGCAGTCCGGCAGGCCGACCGCGCGGGCGAATCGCACCCGACCGAGCGGCCAGGCCGGCAGCTCCTCGCACACGCGCCGCAGCCCGTGCATCTCGCCGCGTGACCTGCGCGAACGGGTCCTTGATCCGGTTGGCCGTTCCCCGAGCCGTCGACCGACTCCCATCGGCCGCCGATGCGCTGCACGCGCCCGCCCTTGACCTCGATCACCATGACGCCGAGGTCGGGGTGGGCCAGGACGAGGTCCGCCTCGCCATCGGCGGGCTCGTCGCCCGGCCGCTTCTCGAGCCACGCGACGTTGCGGTAGATCGCCCACGGCGGCTTCAGCGCCTTCTCGAGCGCGGCTGCCAGCCGGTCCTCCCCCGCCGACTTCATCCCGACGTGCCGCTCGAGCCGAATACTTCCTCGACCAGGCGCCGGAACATCGCCGAAACTCCGGGAGGTTGTGCGAATCATGCAGACGCCGCTCGATGACCCGTATCGGGTTGTTGTCGCTGGTCCAGACTGTCATCGCAGCAATGTACGCGAGCGCAGGGTTGCGGATGGCGCTTCCACCGGCTGGGTCAGCCGACCTCACACCACGTTTCGCCGCTCGGCGGGCGACGTCGTCCCGGGCGTCTCGCACGACCAAGCGGCAGGTGGAACCATCCAGATACCTGGGCGAACATGCCTCCGCGTGGTCGCTGTCCGGCGGGGACGACCATCTCGCCAACGAGACGCGGAAAGGACCTGGAGAGGTGGAGGGTCCTCCGCGCACCGGCATACGAGAACGCCACTCTGCGCCGCCGTAATCGGGCTTTGGCGTGCTCGCGGTCTCCCAACACCTTCCACCAATTCGCGACCGGGATCGAAGCCGAAACGGCGGCCGGGAATGACCGCTGCGCCCAGAATGCCCTTCCCGCCCTTCCTCCGGATTGCGTCATCGAACAGGAAGCGGCTGAGCCGGTCCACGTCGACACCGTCCATCAGCCACGCGCCCATATCGGCAATCCGGTCAGCTTGTCGCCCTTGCCCGACTAGGCGCATATCCCGACATGGGGTGGTCGAAGATCAGGAATCGGCGCCAGTGGAGCTTCCCAGACGTCCGCAATCTGGTACTGCGCGTTCTCGGGATGGGCGTGACCGACTTCCGGCTGGATCGAAGCCATTGGGCGTCGTCTGTCACCGCCGATGCAGAGTCCGCCCGCATCGGTGAACGCTCGACGATAGGACCGGGATGCGGTCAGGTGATGATCTTGTACATGAGGCCATCCCTCGTAGCCACTCTGTAACGAGACTCCGGTGGCATGCGGCCGGCCATCTCTCAACGCAGAAGAGCGCAGGGGCGGTGCCTGACCTTCGAAGCCAGGTTGCAGTCTGAGTGGCATCTAGCGGCTCGAGAATCCCCCGGAAGTACGCCTGCGCGAAGTCTCTTCGCTCAACTCCGGCCGCTGCCGCTTCCTCACTCCGCGCTCTTCGTCGACGGTCTGCTGGACCTCTCGAATCTCTTGTGTCGGCGCAATGCCTTACGGTGGATATACCCGATTCGTTCGTCGGACAGGCGCCCTGAACACGACAGCGTTCGCCATGAGTGGAGGCTGCTTCGATACCTCGGCGCCTGCGCACGTCAAGAAGGTGGTCTAGACCCGACTGCCTAAGGGTCTTCACGAACTCGTCGGCGTCATATCCGTACGCACCAATCGTGAATAGAGCACTCATCTACCGGGCCGGTCTATTGGCTTCGTCGAGCCCCATTGGTCGTCAGCCATCCGATCAGCTGCATTGATATCGCTCTTGATGATGCGCTTCGTCCCCGAGGAGCACGTCGCGGTGGCTTTCAATGCGGCCATCACCGCGGAGGTGTTGCATGGCGTGGCCGGCTAGCTCCACTGCCCGAACATCAGCGCCAGCGGTCGAAGCTGACCGGATCTTCCCGTGCAAAGAACTGCCACGCGGTATTGCTTTGCGCCGGTCAGCAGTCGCCAAAGACATCGCGGAAGTCAGCTGACGCAGCCAGACGCGCATATAGGACGTGGCCGTCCTCACGTAGTACGGTCGGCCTTCGGGGTCCACGAGCTCCGGATGTGCAGGTATTCGACCCTGTTGGCCGAAGGGTCTCGCGAAGAATCGGAAGGTCAACTCGGTGGGAGAGCGAGGGTAAGGAGCCGACCACGTCCATAGATTCAATATCGGGGTCGCTCAGGAGCTCGAGTAGGCGGCTCACGCGATGCCCGCCATGCCCAATCGAAAACAAGTTGCCCATGGCTCGAACTGTAGCCCCTCGTCGAGCGCCGACCTAGGGCACCAAAGGGCTCATGGCTGGCGACGAAATGCTCATCGTGGCCCGTTCAGTTCCCGGACAAGCCCGCGGGCGCGCACAAGACCGCTGTTCGCTCGCGATTCGTTCCCTGCCGACCTCAAGCCAGACCGACGACACCTAGCCCTACTCCGTTGGGCGCTTCATTCGCTGAACCGCTCCTGGATCATCGCGACCACCACGACCAAGACGGCAAGCGCCAGGGGTGCAAGAACCATGAGTGCGGAGCCCAGGACGAAGGCCACGGCAAGGTACCCCCCGATGATGACGAGGTCGAAGAACCAGCTCAGCAGTCGCATGCTGATCGATCTCAGAACATCGTCAGTTCGGTCGCAGACGGTGCAGCCCGTACCCGGCAGTGATGCACCCGAGCATCGGCTCGGCCATCAGTGCACCATGTCGTCGGGCGGTGGCACGTACACGTCGCGGAAGTAGATGACGATCAGCCTCCTGCATGACCTCGGCTTGGAAGCGCTGGCCGTCGTTCTTCCACTCGCACGGGCCGTCGTAGTGGACGATGCTGCAGCCATGCTCCCGCATGTGCTGCAACGCCCGCTCTGCTTCGGTCATGAGCGCACTCCCCTGTTGAGCAGTGCGCCCACTGCCCCGGCCAGCAAGGCCACGACCACGATCACCGGCATCAGTCCGCGAGCGTTGACGGTGGCAGTCACCGGTGTGGGCTGAGGGTGGTCACACGTCGCCTCACGGTCGTGGCCAGCGCGTTCGCCTTCCACCTGGCGGGTCACGACTGGCTCCGCGGGGCGTATTCCTCGGCCGTCAGCCCAAAGGTCCATGCCACCCTTCGTGAGCAGTCATGACCGTGGGTGGCACCCACAGGAAGTAGCGGCGCCGGGTCCCATCCGGCTCCGGCGTCGTGTTCACCACTTCGACCGCCGATTCGGTCTCCGATCGCCACGAAATGCGATCGGTCCATCTCCACAGGGTGCCGAATCGGTCGCGATTCACGACGGATGCTCCCCGTGCCCGCATGTAGCGACCCGGGCCGAATTGCTCGATCATCGATCGACGGACCTCCTGGTTCGGCTCGGCCTGGATGTCATCGACCGTGATGGACTCGGGTCGGTAGACGATCCGAGCCGGGACGGACACGCCGGCGATGGCCCATACCTCGAATCCGTCGCGATATCGGAGCGCCGGCCCGTCTGTTGAGTGAAGGCGGCCCCGGTCGTCGAATGACGCCACCTTGGGTCGCTCGGAAACGATTGCGAGGCCACGGCGTGCCCACCAGGGTCCCGCGGACGTCGCGAGGTCAATGTTGCGCTCCACGATCTGCAGGTCCGTGGATGCCCAGGACCGCGCGCACAGAGGCCGCCCGGCCACGTTGCTGGCCGACGTAGCCGGCGGCAGCCAGCAGGCCATCGAACTGACCGAGCTGCATCGCCTGGATGCCCGCGGCCGCAGAACGCACCCGGGAGGTCCACGGTCGGTCGAAGTTCCCGCCGGGCACGATGTGTTCGCCGAGCGCGCGCCGGAGCAGCCACCGCGTGCCGTCGGCGGCGCCAACGCGGGCCGGGGGCGACATCTCGGCGAGCTGTCGAGAGACCCGATCGCGCAGGCCGTCCGCTCGGGCAGGTGGGATCCAGAAGGGGTCCGCCAGGGCCTCGAAATCGAGGCGGAAGAAGGAGTGCAGGAAGCTGCTCGTCAGCCGAGGGTGCTCGCTCGTGATGGCCGGAGGCGTCTTCGGGTCCCTGCAGATCTCGACACCCTCCGCCGGCGACGCGACCCAGATGACGGCTGGGCGCTTCAGTCCTCGCAACCGATACAGCTCCCGAATCGCACGCTCCGCGACCGGCTTGTTCGCCGGCTTCGTGGAGCGATGGACCTCGGCCCAGTCGATGGTCGCCATCAGTCCGCCACCCTTCGCCAGCCCGAGCGCGAACCCAGGACAGTCGGGGGCACGTACTCGCGCTGGATGATCACGCGGTAGGCGCCGGGCGCGACTTCGAGCGGCGCGTGCTCCTCGTGAATCAGCTGAGCGCGCGACTTCGTGAGCAGGTAGCGGCTGCCGTCCGCGGTGGTGAACGTCTCGGCGTCCCGCTCGAGAATGGCATGCGCGTGCCCGGTGGCCTCGCCTTCGGCCAGCACGATGCGGCCGCGACGACGCTGGCGCCGGGACTCGGTGGGGATCTCGTCCACCGGAACGAGCAGGACGTCACCCTGCCGAATCATGACGGGCTTGGACGTGGTCATCGGTCTGTCCTTCCTGTGGAGGCGGGAGCTCGGCTCAGGCCGGTTGCGGCGGGCACGGCCCTCCGCGTCGCGGGACCGGGCGACATTCGCGCCGCGGAAGTGGACCGACTTGCGCTGCGCCTCGCTGGTGGGCGAGCTCAGCAGCGCGGCCTCGGCGGTGAGCTCCTCGGCCAGACCGCGCATGGACTCGTCGGCCAGGCGAACGAGCTGCACGCTCTCGTGCGCGACCCGGAGCATCTGCGTCGCCGCGCCGTAGTCGCCGGCGCGGTTCAGGCGCACGGCCTCCTGGCGGGCGGCCGCTGCGTTCAGGCGAGCCACGGCCTTGACGACCTCGGCGTTCGGCTTCTCGGCCGCCACGGCGACCGCGTCCGCGGACTCCCAGTCGATCGAGGCGCCATCGGCCTTGAGGACCTGGTCGAGCGTCGCTGACCGTGAAGAAGGCCGAGGCCCTCATGCCGACTGCCGCAGCCGGCGGAAAGGCGACCCGCAGGACGAGCTCCACGTCCTGCCCGGCGACCAGGTCGCCGACGAGGATCTTCAGCTCGCCCGGCACGGCTGCCTTGGCCACGATCGGCGACAGCGGCTCGATCCCGAGCACCGGGTCGTGCTTGACGTCGATCTCCACGCCCCGCGCCACGGTCTCCAGCAGCTCCCCCAGCTCGCTGGTGATGAAGTCCGGGATCTGGTTCGGGTGCGAGATGTAGTAGAAGTGGCCGCCTCCGGCATCGGCGATGGCCTGGAGCAGCGTCTCGTCGAAGTCGGCGCCCACGCCGAAGGTGGACGTGGGCACACCGGATGCGCGCAGGTCGGCCGCGAAGGCGGTCAGCGCGGGCGCATCGGTCACGCCGACGTTCGCCAGACCATCGGTCATGAGGAGGATGCGGTTCACGCCGTCGGCGTCGAGGCGGTGCTTCACGGCCTCGGCGCCCTTGGCCCATCCGCCATGGAGGTCGGTCGAGCCCCGGGCGTCCACCGCCTGCAGGCGGACGAGGGCCTTGTGCTTGGCGTCCTTGGTGGCCTTCTGGCTGCCGACCAGCAGGTCGACCTGATCGTCGTAGACCACGACGGAGAACCGGTCGCGGGGGGTCAGGCCCTGGAGGGCACGCTCGACCGCGTATCGGGCGAGGGCGATCTTCTCGCCGGCCATGGACCCGGATCGGTCGAGGACGAAGCAGACGTTGACCGCCGGCCGGGCTGCGGCCTTCTCGCCGCGGCGCCGTCGTGCCTTGGGGGCGGTGAGCTTGAGGAGGAGGTGACGCTCGTCGGGCTCGAGGGCACGGACGAGGTGCTGGTCGGAGAGGACGGTCAGGGTCATGCAGGGTTCCTTTCGGGACATTGGGAAGGGCAGCGTCACGGTGCCGCACGGTCGCGACACCTCGTGAGTCGCGAATTCAGTGGGTGTGCTCGGGCTCCAGCCGCAGGTAGAAGCGACGCCCGGGTTCGGCCCAGATGGCCTCCACCATCTCCTCGATGGCCTGGCAGGTCCGACACAGCTCGCCGGGCTCGCGGACGACGCCCTGGCAGCCGCCCACCTCGGTGGCATTGCGGCATGGCGCGAGCGGCGTGATGGCATTCGACATTCCCGTTTCCTCCTATCGAACCCGGCCTTGGCACCGTGCCCATCAGGGAATTGATGGGCCGGTTGCCGCGCCTTCATCGAGCCGGGACTCTCCAGCGCTCTGGATAGGTCGCCCGCTTTCGGGCTCATCGGGATGGTAGAATGCTCAGACACTACTGTCAAGTTATCTGGACACTCATGCCTGATTCACGGTCAACCGAATCAGCCAAGCACGAAGAGCGGCGGCTCCAGGGCCAGCCGCCTGGGGGCCTTCGTCCGGAGCCGATGGCGAGATCGCTCCGGGATTCGGGGCCTCAGCCAATCGGTCGGCGTGAGCCGGGCCACGCTCTACTCGTGGTTCAACGGCGACTCCGCTCCCGACACCGGCCAGCTGACCGCGCTGGCTGCTGCGATGGGAGCCGATCCTGCCGAGCTGATGGCGGTCATGGCCGGGGATCGAGCACCGGACGCGACACCTGTCGAGCGATCGGACGCCCGACTCGAGGCGGTCGCGGACCGGGCGGTCGCGCGGTATCGCGACCAGCTCAGCCGGGAGGTGGACCGCCTCGTCGGCGGTCAGGCCGCGGATCGGTGGTCATCGGCCATTGAAGAGCGATCGTCTCCGGGCATCATGGGATTCGTTGCTGAGAGTCCGAGAGATGAGCCTGGCGAGCGCCCCGTCCGTTCCGCCTCATCGGGTCCGCTCCACCAGGCTGGTCGAACTCTTCCGCGACCAGGTCGTCGATACGTGCGCTGCGGGCGAACCGATCGGCCCCGTCATGCGCCGCATGTTCGAGCGGGCCTTTTCGCAACTGCCGGTCTATGAAGGCGACGGGCTGGTCGGCCTTCTCACGACCGACACGATTGCGCGCTGGCATGCAGCAGGAAGTGGCTCGGATCGACGGTCGCAGGTGCGTGAGGTGTTGAACTTCGCTGAGACGGCTGCCACGTACCGACTCC
>CAVWZA010000014.1:0-180871 GCA_963759405.1 uncultured Chloroflexia bacterium
CGATGGATCGGGTCACTGTGGAGGGCTGATCGTCCAAGCTCCGTTCGCAGTGATCTCGAACAAGAATGTCCCTGCGGGCACTCGCACTTCACCCGAAAAGGCACCGATCTCGTTGACGAGGAGATCGGGCTCTGGCCCAAACGCCCAAACGGCGAAGTTTCCGTCGCCTTCGTGCGTGATAGTCGTTGACTTGAGCCCTTCAGAAGCGGGGTCCAGGATGGCCACGTCGTCTCCGGACCCCGCGAGGGGTTCCGCCCCATCCCACTCAAACGCGTCCGTGACGGGCCTGATCTCGATCGTCCACGGGCCATCCGCGGTGACGTCGAACGCAACTGAGTGTGACCCGGTGGCTTCGTCGAAGAGCACCGTCCCAGCGTAGTTGCCGATGACATTGACCAGAAGATCCAGTTCCTCTCCAGACTCACCAAGGGACGTGACGGAAAAGTTGGACGCGCCGGTGTGGGCGATGGTGGCGATCGCTGCCGAGTCAGCCGGAATCTCAAAGCGCGGAACCGCGTTGCCAGTCCCGCTTAGTTGAATCGGCTCAAATGCCGGCGATGGTTCCAAGCTGGCGATCGCCGAAGGAGGGACGGTCGGGGCGGTCGACGCTGGCGGTTCTGAAGGCTGCGCGGCCACCGTCTCGCTTGGCTGCGACTCGCTCGGACCAGGTGTGGCCGTCGCGTCCCCCGTAGCATCGGGGTCATTTCCGAACAAGACGACACCCAAGATCACGACGATTGCAATGACCCCCAACACGATCCACCAGACGCGTCGGCTCCCGTCGTCGTCTTCAGTCGTCGCAGGAGTCTGGGATGGGTCTTCCTGCGAGGTCATGACGTGCCGGGCATACGGGTCATCCGACTCCCCTTGAGCGAAGCTTGGGCAGCTGGCTTGCTTTCCGAGGCTACCACCGGCCGCAACCACTTGTTTGCGATGGAGCCCGTATCTCGAGGTCACACTAAGTTCAAAGTCATGCCGGAGAGTGCGCTTGGGACGGTCCCTACGGTTTGGCTCCAAAGACAGCAGTCATCGCTCCAAGCAGCACGCCGGGATCAGGGTCGCGAGGGAGGTCTTCAACACTTCGGCCGCGTTGTCCGACCAATCCGACTGCCAGTAGAAGTAGAGGGCAAGCCCCAGCAGCGCGATATAGATGACCGCGCCTCCGAGCTGCGCCCATGGCTCCTGTTGCGCGTCGCGCAATCGAGCGAAGGACCCTCGCGTTCCGGGGGTCACGGCGATGCCTAGTACGGCCCCTAGGTTGGTGGCCAACAGAGTCCCGGCTGCGACTCCGAAGTCCACGAGCGCTGCAGGCCGAATCTCCGGGGGCGCAGGTGGGTTGCCTTGGCTGGCAGTTCCCACGGCGACTATGTAGGCGCCGAACACAAGGACTCCTCCTGCGGCCAAGAGCCAGATCAAAACCGAACGCAACTCCATGAACATGGGTCAGCCCCCTCTTCAAGTGACTGCCGACTATCGCGAATGTCAGGAACGCTACCACCCGCGTCCACTCATTCTGCGCTCGGTCATCTGCTCAGCTTCCGCGCGATGGGAGGAGCGAAATCGACACTATCGGGAGCTGCCAACCAGCTCTTCCTCCCCAACTCCCCAAGCGGGTGGATGGTCGCCGATGGCTCTTCGTAAAGCGCTACGACTGGCTCGTCGCGAACCCGCAGCTCCGCCACCATCGCCCGAATACCTCGAGTGGCACGGCGACACCGTGTTCCGATGCTGACGTGGGTTACGGGCCGGGGATCTTGGCAATGGCTTCGATGATCTCGGGAGCGGCTGACGATCGGGCTCGCCCCACAGCGCCGGCGGGTGATGAATGTCATGCGGCGCTCGTGATCTCGCACACTACCGTGGCCCGGTTGGGGGCCGCATCGTCGGGGCATGGCTACTCAAACCTGGTCGACTCCGACCACACCTACCCGTGACGAGCGGACGGTGCTTGCCGAGCTGCGCGGGGCGTCGAAGCGATTCGGCTCCGGTGCGGCGGCGGTGGATGCCGTTCGCGACGTCGACCTGACCGTTCGGTCGGGCGAGCTGTTGGCCGTGCTGGGGCCGAATGGCGCCGGCAAGACCACCTCCATCAGCATGCTCACCGGTCTCTCCCGCCCGACTGCCGGGACGGCCTCGCTCTTCGGCCGCGATCCACGCGACCTGCGAGCGCGGCAGCGCATCGGCGTGATGCTGCAGGCGTCCGGCGTGCCCGACACGCTGCGGGTCCGCGAGCTCCTCGCCGAGTTTCGGGCGTACTACCCCGATCCGCTCTCGATGGCCGACATCGTCGAGGCCGCCGGGCTGGACGGGCTGGAGCGCCGCTTGTTCGGCGATCTCTCCGGAGGCCAGCAGCGCCGCGTCCTCTTCGGCATCGCGCTGGCCGGCAACCCGGAGCTCGTCTTCTTCGATGAGCCGACGACCGGCCTCGACGTGGAGATCCGGCGCTCGCTGTGGTCGACACTGCGGACGCTGACTGGCTCCGGCCGTGGCGTCGTCCTCACCACCCACTACCTCGAGGAGGCCGACGCGCTCGCGGACCGCATCGTGGTGATGGACCGCGGACGCATCATCGCCGAGGGGACGCCGAGCCAGGTGAAGTCGCTCGTTCCGGGGCGCCGGATCCGGGCTGAGAGCTCGGTCTCGGTTGCCACCGCCGAGCGATTCCCGGGCGTCCAGCGCGTCACGCGTGATCGCAACTGGATCGAGCTGCTGGTCGGGACCGCCGAGCCGGCGCGTTCGCGCCCTCCTGGCGGCCGATCCCTCCGTCTCCAACCTCACCATCGTCGAGCCGAGCCTCGAGGAGGCGTTCCTGGCCCTGACGACCGACACACCCGAAAGCGAGGCAGCTGCATGACCGCCCTGACCGATGCCCGCGTCCGGCCCGAGCCGGGCCGCGGGCCGAGCCTGGTCCGGATCTACCGCACCGAGGCGTTCCACGAGTTCCTCAAGCTCATCCGCGTGCCGATGTTCGCCGTCAGCACGCTCGTCTTCCCGCTGATGTTCTACGTGATCTTCGGCATCACCTTCGCCGACGAGACGGCCGGGGGCGTGGGGGTCACGACCTACATGCTCGCGACGTACGGCGCCTTCGGCGTCATCGGCGCCGCCCTCTTCGGCTTCGGCGCGTCGATCGCCACCGAGCGCGGGCAGGGCTGGATGCGCCTGAAGCGCGTCTCGCCGATGCCGCCGCTCGCCTACTTCGTGGGGAAGGTCGTGATGGCGACCGCGGTGTCCGGGCTGATCGTGCTGGCCCTCTTCGGGCTCGGCGCGACCATCGGGGGCGTCGAGATGCCGGCCATCCGATGGATCAGCACTGGCGCTTGTCCTCGTCGCGGGTGCCCTGCCGTTCGCCGCGATGGGGCTGGCGTTCGGGTATCTCATCGGGCCCAACTCGGCTCCCGCCGTCCTGAACCTGGTCTACCTGCCGATGGCGTTCGCAGCCGGCCTGTGGATCCCGATCACGCAGCTGCCGGACCCCGTCCGGGCAGTCGCCCCGTTCCTGCCGCCGTATCATTTCTCCCAGCTCGCGCTCGGCACGTTCGGTGCGTCCGAGGGAGGCTCCGCGCTTCTGCACCTCGCTGCGCTCGCGGGGTTCACGGCGGCCTTCCTGGCCGTCGCGGCGTGGGGGTTCCGGCGTGACGAGGGAAAGACCTACGGATGAGGACCTCATGAGCGAGCAGCCGGCCGACGGCACGAGGTGGACCCGCTACATCTGGTTGGTCTACCTCGGCTCGCTCCTCTTCCAGCCCATCTTCGACCCCACCGCGGGACCGATCGACTGGGTCCTCACGGCCGCGCTCGTCGCGGCCTTCCTGCCGATCTACTTCGCGACATTCCGGCCGCACGACCAGCGGCGGCAGCTGCTTCTCATCGGCGCCATGGCCGGCCTGGCGTTCGTCGGCTCACTCGTGAACGGCGGTGCGAGCGTCTTCGTGATCTACGCCGCCGCCGCGGCCGCCTGGCTGGAACCGGTCCGCCGGGCCGTCACGGTGATCGCCGGGCTGGTGGGCCTCATCGGTCTCATGGTCATCGTCTCGCCGATCCCGATGCCGATCCGTCTCGCCGCCTTCGCGCCGGCCTTCATCTTCACGATCGTGACCGGGACAGCCAGCATCTTCGAAGCCGAACGCGACCGTGCGAGGCGTCGTCTGGTGCGCGCGGACGAGGAGATCGAGCGGCTCGCCACGCTCGGCGAGCGTGAGCGAATCGCGCGCGACCTCCATGACCTGCTGGGCCATACCCTGTCGGTGATCGTCGTCAAGGCGGAGCTGGCGGGTCGGCTCGTGGCCGTCGAGCCGGACCGGGCCGCCGGCCGAGATCGGCGACATCGAGCGCATCGGCCGCGAGGCGCTCAGCGAGGTGCGGGCCGCCGTGCAGGGCTACCGGGCTCGCGGGTTGGCAGCGGAGATCGAAGGTGCGGAGCGGGCACTCGCCGCGGCCGATGTTGCCGTCACCGTCGAGCGAGCGGATCTGCCGTCGCTCGATCCGGACCGCGAGTCCGCCCTGGCCCTCGCGCTGCGCGAGGCGGTCACCAACGTCGTGCGGCATGCCGGCGCCGGGCGGGCCACGATCGCGGTGTCCGCACGCGGTCCCGACGTCGTGCTGGAGGTGGCCGATGACGGACGCGGCACCGACGGAACCGAGGGCTCGGGCCTGGCCGGCATGCGGGAGCGGATCTCGGCGGTCGGGGGCGAGGTGACCGTCGACGGATCGGCTGGCACGCGCGTCCTGGTTCGGGTGCCGGTCTCGTGAGCATCCGCGTCGTCCTGGCCGAGGACCAGCTGCTCGTCCTCGGCGCGCTCGGAACGCTGCTGGGGCTCGAGCAGGACATCGACGTGGTCGGGACGGCACCGGACGGGGACGAGGCATTGCGGCTCGTCGCGGCGCTCGGGCCGGACGTGCTGCTCACCGACATCGAGATGCCGGGCCGGACCGGGCTGGAGGTGGCGGCCGAGATCCGGCGGCGAGGCCTCCCGACGCGGGTCCTGATCGTGACGACCTTCGCGCGCGCCGGGTACCTGCGGCGGGCGCTCGACGCGGGTGCGGCGGGTTACCTGCTCAAGGACGCACCCGTGACGAAGCTCGTGGACGCGGTTCGCGCCGTCCATGCCGGCCGCCGGGCGATCGACCCGGAGCTCGCCGCCGATGCATGGAGTGAGCCCGATCCACTCACCGAGCGAGAGCGGCAGGTCGTGCGGCTCGCCGGCGAGGGCCTCGGCAACGCCGCGATCGCCGATCGGCTCACCCTCTCGGAGGGAACGGTACGCAACTACCTCTCCGAGGCGATGGGCAAGCTCGGCGCCACGAACCGAGTCGCGGCCGCGCGGGTGGCGCGTGATCGAGGCTGGCTGTGAGGATTGTCGCCCGGCGACACCGTGTTCCGAGGCGGGAGTTAGCGCAACCTACGGCGGCATTAGATCGGGAGGGCGCAGGCGGCCCACGACCAGATCCGCGGCCTCTTTGTAGTCGAGCGCAGCCCCGATGCGTGCGCACTCATCCCATTCGCTCGGCTGCGTCGCGTCGCGCACACGCTGGATGTCGGCCTCATCGGTCCCATCGCGCTCGAGAGTGACCCCGAGGCGTTCGGCATTCGCCTCGGCCGCGCTCCAGGCCGTGATCGCGGTGCGAGTATCTCCTGCGGCGGCGAGGATCAGCGCTGCAAGCCCTAGGGTCTGGACGACGTCGAGCGCGGCCTCAGCCACCACGAGCTGCGTGATGCCCTCGATGGCAAGTGGAGCCGCATCCGCCCAATCTCCGCGCCGGTAGATGGCACCGGCGAGATTCGTCCGCGCCCAGCCCTCGAGGTCCGGGCTGTTCAGAAGGACTGCGGCGGCGAGCGCCTCCCGATGCAGCTCGGCAGACCGCTCGAGATCGCCGTTCTGTCCAGCGATGTTGCCCAGGTTCCCTAGCCCGATGGCCACGGCGTGCATGTCTCCGGCGCGCCTGAACATGTCCACTGCCCGGGAGATCCCGGCCTGCGCGTCGTCGGCGCGCCCTTGCTTCAGAGCAACGATCGCGAGGTTTCCGGTCGCGGAGGCTTCGGATCGGAGATCGCCAAGATCGTGTGCCAGGTCCACGGCCTCAGCCGCAGTCCGGGCGGCGTCGTCCAGTCTGCCGAGCATCTGCTCCGCATGAGACAGGGTGACAAGGACGCGTCCGAGGGCTGCGCGATCCCCAACCTCGCGGTAGAGCGATGCCGCCTCCGAGAGGAGGTCGACCGCGTCGTTCAGCTCACCCCGTTCGCCGGAGAGCAATCCCTCGGCGTGAAGCAGGTGGGCTAGGACATCGGGCTGGGCGTCCGGGACCACTGCGCGCGCCTCCCGGATCCATCCGAGACCCTCGCTCAGGAGGCCGCGCATGCTCCAGAAGCGAGCGAGCCCGGCCGCCAGACCCGCAACGTTCGGGTCACGCTTGTCGCGAAGCCAGGCGAGCGCGAGTCGCAGGTTCGCGAGCTCGGCATCGAGGCGTTGCAGCGCCTCTTCCTGACCCGTCCCGACCAGTGCGGGCTCGAGGCCCTCAGCTACCGTGACCAAGTATGCGGCGAGTCGCGCCCGAGACCCGTCGGCATCGCCGGTCTCCTCGAGGCGCTCGGCGGCATACTCCCTGATCATCTCGAGCATGCCGTAGCGTGGTGCGTCTTGCGCTCCGTCGAGGCGACGGATGAGTGACTGCTCCACCAGCGTGGTCACCGCGTCGATGGCGTCGACCTTTGACCCATCGCCGGCTACAGCCTCTGCCGCGTCGAGCGTGAAGCCCCCGACGAAGACGCCGAGCCCGGCAAAGAACCGGCGCTCAGCGGGCGGGAGCAGCTCCTCGGTCCAGGCGATCGCGGCTCGGAGGGTCTGCTGGCGTTCGGGAAGATCCGTTGCGCCGGCGCCGAGCGAGAGCACCTTCGCCAGCCGCTCGTGAAGCTGGGTCAGGCTGAAGACTCGCAGCCGTGCGGCTGCAAGCTCGATCCCAAGCGGTAAGCCGTCGAGCCGCGCGCAGATGGCTGCGAGCATCGGTCCGACCTCTCGGTTCACCTCGAGGTCCACTCCGATCGCTCGGGCCCGCTCGACGAAGAGCGCCACCGCCGGAGGCGGCTCGGGATCCAGCTCGTTGGAACTGCCGACGTCGAGCCCCGTCACGCGGTACTCGCGCTCGCCACGGATCCGGAGCGGAGCGCGACTCGTTGCGAGGATCCGCAGGTCCGGCGATCGGGCGAGCAGGTCGGCGACCGTGCGTCCGGCAGCCGGGAGCAGCTGCTCGAGGTTGTCGAGCACGAGCAGGGTCGTTCTCGCGGACAGGTGCTCCTCCAGCGTCGCGCTGATCGGTCTCCCGGGTTCCTCACGGATGCCCAGGGCCTCGCCGATCGCCCCGACCACGAACTCCGGATCGCGCAACGGCGCCAGGTCGATGAGGAATACCCCCTCACCGAAGTGGTCGATGTGGTCGGCGGCGGATTGGAGCGCGAGCCGCGTCTTGCCGATGCCGCCTGGCCCGACGAGCGTCACCAGCCGCTCGCTGACCAGCAGGCGGGCGAGCTCGGCGAGCTCGGCATCTCGGCCGATGAAGGTCGAGAGCGGATCGGAAGATTGTGTGGGTGGGAGTCGAGGCTCTTGAGCGCAGGGAATTCGGCTCGCAGGTCCGCCTGCTCCAGCTGGAAGACGTGCTCCGGTTCGCCGAGGTCCTTGAGCCGATGGGTGCCGAGGTCGCGCAATGAGGCGCCGTCCGGCAGCCAATCGGTCAGGAGCCGTGCGGTAACGCCGGAGACCAGCGTTTGCTCGCCGTATCCGAGCGCCTGGAGCCGCGCCGCGCGGAAGAGGGCTGCGCCGAAGTAGTGATCTCCGCGGCGCTCGACAGGGCCGGTATGGAGTGCGATGCGCACAGCGACCCGCTGAACCGGTCCCCACGGCTCGTCAGCCAGGGCGCGGTGGGCGTCAAGGGCCGCCGCCGCTGCCTCGCGCGGTCGGCCAAAGGCCGCGTACACGGCGTCGCCGACCGTCTCGAAGATCACTCCCCCGTGGCTCCGCCACCGTCCGCTCGAAGACCTCGTGATGGCGAGCAAGGGCGGCGCCCATCTCCGCGCCATGGCGCTCGAGGAGCTGGGTGGAGCCTTCGACGTCGCTGAAGAGGAAGCTGACGGTCCCTTCAGGCATGGCGGACACGAGGTCATCATGGCGCAGCAGCGCAATAGCTCGACTTTGGCCGTCGGGGCGCGCCCGCTGTTCTGACTGTCTCCGGGTTACTACTCGTCGCGGTGGTCGAGGAACGGGCGGACCTCGATCGGCATCCCGACCGCTCGAGATGTCTCGGTCGCCCAACCAATGGCGGCGTCGCGGGAATCGGCTTCCACGACGTAGAACCCGCCGATGATTTCCTTGGCCTCGAGGTAGGGCCCATCCGTGACGGTGGGCTCCCTGCCGTCGGAGGTCGCATCGACCACAACAGCCTCGTCGGCGCCGCCGAGGCGGACGCTGGATACGAGGGCATCGGCGTCGCGCATCCGGCGCTGAAGATCCTCGATGCGCTCCATCATCTGGGATGGATCGACGTCGCCCGACGGACCGTCGGGCGCACCGGTCACGGGAATATGAACGGAGAAAAGAAAGCGCGGCATCGTTGGCTCCAGTATCGGCGGCAATGGGTTCGGGCGATACCCAGACGACGAATGGGCAGCGCTCAATTCGACCTAGCGTTGCGCCAACAGACGGGCCGGAGCCGGTCCGCTGGGTCTATCCTCGGTGATTTGCTGCCGACGGTTCACTGATGCGGTAGGTCCATTGGATGCCGGCAGACCGCTTCAGCGGGCGGCTCGAGGTCGAGATCGAGGGGGCACACATCGAGGAACTCCCTCACGAGCTCGGCCGCTCCGGACTGGATCGGCTCGCCGTGACCGACGAACAGGGTCTCGAAGTCCAGAGCCGCGAGCTTGGCTACCGAGCGCCGGGCCTCTTCCGGGTCCCCGGTACTCCCGATGGGATACGAAGTGGGTCGTCCATCGTTCGTCGTCAGGGCGTCGCCGACGACGAGCACGCCGAGCGCCTCGTCGAGGACGGCGATGTGGCCAGGCGTGTGGCCCGGTGTTGCCACGATCCGCAGACCGAACACGCTGTCGCCGTCTACCACCGGGACAAGCGGCCGGGGGACCTCTATGTTCGGGATGTCTTCGGCGCCCGCATAGCACTGCGCGTCGGGTGCCGCCTCTAGGACCGCAGCCGCGCTGCCCGTGTGGTCCGGGTGCCAATGGGTGAGGATGACGTGCCCCACGTTCCCCCAGCCCAACCCCACGGCTTCGAGCGCGGCGAAGATGTCGGCTCCTTGCCCCTGGGGGGTCGGCGGCTGGGTTCGGTCCGCCGACGTCCACGACCGCGGCCTCGCCCGACCGCACGAGCACGTACGCCGAAACGAAACCGCCGTAGAGGGACAGTCGCTGCCAAGCCGCTTCACCGGGCACGGTTGATGGATCGCGTCTGGGCGTCCCGCCTAGAGTGCAACCGGCGAGACCGACAACGGCGATCGCGAACGCCCCGCGGCCCAAGTCGACGAGGAACGCACGACGGCTCAGCTGCGGAGACGTGGGCGTCATCACAATCCGATGCTACTTTGGACCGGACGGGTGTGGGAAGCAGCCAGGCTTGACGGTGGGTGGCACAATCGACACATGAGTGACACAGTCGTCGTGTCGGTGGGACCGAAGGGTCGCGTGGTCATTCCGGCGGGCATCCGACGCAGGTTGGGAATCATGGAGGGTAGCGAGCTCGTCGCGCTCGTCGAGGGCGAGGCGGTCGTGCTCGTCCCGCGATCGGCGATCAAGGCGCGCCTGCGCTCGATCTTCGCCGACGTGGGCGTAAGCATGCGCGAGGAGCTGATCGCAGAGCGCCGAGCCGAGGCGATCCGCGAGTCGAGCGGCGCGTGACCTCGGTGGTCGACGCTTCGGTCGTCCTGGCCTGGCTGCAGGACGAGCCGGGAGCCGACGAGGCGGAGCCGATGCTGATGGAGGGCCTCATCGGCGCGGCGAACTGGTCCGAGGTGCTGCAGAAGGCCCGGCAGCATGGCGCCGCACCCGAAATCGTGGGCCGGCTGCTTGCCTCGTTCGGGTTGACCGTCGTCGACGTGGGCGCACCTGATGCCGTGATTGCGGCCGATCTCTGGCGCCAGGGGACTCCGCTCTCGCTCGCGGATCGGCTGTGCATGGCGCTCGGCATCCGGGTGGGATTCCCGGTCGCGACCGCGGACGCGGCGTGGTCCGAGGTCGAGGGAGGACCCGACGTCGTCCTCATTCGTTGAGGTGGGCTCCCGGCTAATCACGCGCCGATGCGGCCGACGCACTCAACGATCGACGTCGAAGGAGTATTCGTGCTCGCCGGCCCAAGCGTCGATGTGGCTTGCGCGCACCTTGATCAGGACGACGTTCGGGTCATCCGGTCCCTCAGAGAACCAGCGCTCGAGGTCCTCCTGCCAGAGCTCGCGCTTGCGTTTCGGGTCGTCGCGGACCACGGTCGCCTCGCCCTCGACGTTGACCCACGTGCCGTTTTGGGTGTCGATGAACGCCATCTCGGTCAGCGCATCGGCGTCGATCTCCCGGACCTTGCGGCTGTCCTCGAACGAGAAGAACCACGAGTCGCCGTCGAATTCGACTTCGCCGTTGTTCGACATCGGTCTGCCGTGCAGGTCACCGTTCGCGGCTCGCGTGGTGAGCATGCAGATGTCGAGCTGCTTGAGCAGCTTTGCGACGGAGGCCAGGTTGTCTCGCTGAGTGGAATCCTGAGTCACCGGTCATCTCCTTCAAACCTTGGACAAACACTTGACATCAGCTAGGGTTGAGCCGCTAGGATCGTGGCCTAAGAGTGTACAAACACTCTACAGCAAGACGAATGCCATAACGAAGGGGACCTGTCATGAAGCGGAAGATCGCACTCTCCCTGGCCGCTGCCACCCTGGCCGTCACGACCATCGCCGGAACGGCTGCTGCCGGAACCCGGCCCGACACCGAATGCATGCGCGCTGGCATCGCGACGCTCAAGGGTGCCGGCCTCCTGGACGACGCGGCACGTGGCGGCGTACCGATCGCCCTGGCCGTGAGCCTCGGCGTCACCGTTCGAGCGGGGGCGGACATCTCGGGCGTGCCCGACCCGATCCCGTTCCCGGTTCTGCTGGCCGACCATCGGGCCGGCGACGCCAGCCTGTTCGTCTATCCGTGGTGCGGTTGACGCGTCACCGTTGCAGCGGAAGAGCCCGGTCGTTTCGGCGACCGGGCTCTTCGATCGTCCGGCCAATCTTGCCGGCTGACGCCTGAGGAGAGAACGGGCGACTAGGACTTGATGCCCATCGCCGTGTTGAAGAGGACGACTCGGTCTGTTCGGGCGATGAGGCCGGCCTTCGTGAGATGGGGGAGCGCGGCAACGGTGGCGGCGCCTTCGAGGGCGGGCCAGATGCCGGCCTTCTCGGCGAGCAGCTTCTGGGCGGCGAGGATCTCGTCGTCGGTCACCGAGATGGCGGTGCCGCCGCTCTCGCGGAGGGCGCGAAGCACGAGGTAGTCACCGATGCCTGAGGGCACCCGGATGCCGGCGGCGATCGTGTGCGCATCGACCCACGGATCGGCTCGGTCGGCGCCCTGCTCGAAGGCGCGGACGAGGGGAGCGCAGCCCTCGGCCTGGACGACGACCATCCTGGGGCGGCGCGCGCCGATCCAGCCCAGCTCCTCGAGCTCGGCGAAGGCCTTCCACATCCCGACGATGCCGGTGCCGCCGCCGGTCGGGAAGACGAGGACGTCCGGGCACCAGGCATCGCCCCATCCGCCGGCCTCCGCGAGCTCGTAGGCCATCGTCTTCTTGCCTTCGGCCCGATACGGCTCGCGCAGGGTCGACAGGTCGAACCAGCCTTCGGTCGCTGCCCGTTCTCGGACGAGCCGGCCGGCGACATCGATGAGGCCGTCGACGAGGGTGACCTCCGCCCCGTAGGTCTCGGCCTCGAGGCGGTTGATCTGCGGGACATCGCGCGGCATCGCGACGTGGCAGCCGATGCCGGCGGCCGCCGCGTACGCTGCCGCGGCGGCTCCGGCGTTGCCGGCGGACGGGAGCGCGACCTCGCGGATGCCGAGCTCGGCCGCTCGGGCGATGGCGACGGCCATGCCGCGTGCCTTGAAGGATCCGGTCGGGTTGCGGCCCTCGTCCTTGACGAGCAGCTGCCCGGCTGTCAGGCCGACGGCATCGGCCATCGCCTGCGGGACCTCGAGGAGGGGAGTCGCTCCTTCGCCGAGGGAGTGCACATGGGCGGGGTCACGGACGGGGAGAAGCTCGTGATAGCGCCACAGGTCCCAGGGCCGCCCATCGAACCTCGGCTGCGGCATGTCGCGACGCACGGCATCAAGGTCGTAGGTCGCGAACAGGACCAGGCCACAGGCGGGGCACGTCCCCTGGACGGCATCCGGATCCGTCGTCTCCCCGCACGCGCTGCACGTGAGCGCACTGAGATACGAGTAGCGTGCCGGCGCCAGCTCTTCGCCCATCGGTGGCGCCATGGCTCAGTCCTCCTCGTTGTCCTCGAAGTCCGGCCAAGCCGCGATGTCGACACCGTGGTTCTCGGGCGACGCGAGTGTCCACCAATGGGGCACATGCGTACCGTCCGCCAGGCGCCCGCCAGCTTCGAGTGCTGCCGCGACTCTTGCTTCGGCCTGATCGGCCGGCACGCTGACGTCGATGTGGGTCCGGCCACGCCCGGGCTTGGGAGGGTGGAGGCCCTGGAACGACACGTGCGGGTTACGTCGGTGCCGATCGACGACGTCTTCGTTCGGTCCAAGGCTCCTGTACCCGAGGGCTGCGGCCCAAAACGGACCTACGTCGCTGCCTGCATCCTGTGCCACCGCAATGCCCACGACCTGGACCTGGGAGGGGTCCGGCTCGATCCGCAACTTCCGAGCTTCTGCCGAAATCTGGCGTGCCAGCTCGACATCACGATGGCTCAGAGCTCCGTACTCCCCGGAGGCGGTCCGGACGGTGACTCCCTCGGGTCGCACGTCCACGTCGGGGAAGTGGCCCACAACCTCCGCAACTTCGGCGATCGCGGCCACAAACCTTGCTGCTTCCGCGAACGATCCGACGCGGAAGTAGGCGTGGGCGCCAGAGAACAGGACCCGCCAGTCCTCGACTCCCTCGGCGTCGTGGAATGCCCGAGCAGTCGTTCGCTTCTCGCTCATGGGGCAATGCTAGGCAGGAATAGAGATGTGGGGAAGCGATTCATGCAGATCGTTCCACGTGCGACCGATAGGGTCTGCAATAGTGCGATCGCACTAACAGAATTACGGCCTCGCTGCTCTCTCTTCCAAGCCTCCTGCGGCAGGTCGGCCGGGGCGAACTAATTCTGTGGTGATATGGGCCAGAGCCACGGCGGCCGCAGTTATCCCGTAGGCCAATGCACCTATGCTGGCCGGCGTGAACTTGACCGCCCGAGCCCGCGTCAGTTGGATTGCCGTGTTGATGATCATCGCTTCCTGTACTGGCCAAAGCGAGACGCCATTACCGAGCACGGGCTCTCCGAGCCCGACGACGGAGCAGACGAGCGCCGCATCGCCCAGCGCGTCCCCTTCCGTCGAGGCGACACCCAGCCCGTCGCCGGCGCTGGCGATCGATGAGCTGGTGAGCCACGGATCGAGCATTGCGAGCGTCGAATGGGTCGCAGACCAGGCCAGCCTCGAGGGGGCCTTCCTCAACGACGTCGTCCGCTTCGGCCCGCTCCTCGTCGCCGTCGGTAACGATGGTGGCGCTTCCGGCGAGCCGCGATACGCGGCAACGTGGACGTCCGCGGACGGTCGCACCTGGGAGTCCGCGCAAATCGATGGCGCAGACGCGAGCCCGTTCCCGACGATGGTTGGCCTGCCGGGGAACGGCGGCGCCCTCCGGGTCGCGACCGACGGCCAGCAGCTCGTAGCGGTCGGGGGTGTCGGCAACGACGGATACGGACCAACCATGACGGCCGCCGCCTGGATCTCGACCGACGGGATGAGCTGGGAGCCGGCGACAAGTGACGCGTCGTTCGACGGCTCGTTCATGCTCGACGTGACGGCATTCGCGGGAGGCTGGATCGCCGTCGGCGTCCACGAGGGAGACGTCCAGACCGGCGTGGTTTGGTCGTCAACCGACGGACGCGCCTGGAGCCAAGTGGACGTGGACCTTCCCGGCGCCGGCGCCGTCGTTGCGTCCCTGGACTCGACCGTCGTACTCCTGGCGCGGGATCCGGACCCGTACTGCGGAAACTGCTTCGGCGGCGGCACGCACGTGTTCACGTCCGACGACGGACGGTCGTGGACCGAGACGCCGGCGGAGAGTCTGCCTGCGGAATTCGGTGCCTTGGACCTGGTCCGGGTCGGCGACGACCTCGTTACCGTAAGCGCGAGCCAGATGGGCAATAGCGCACCCGTCGGCAACGTAATGTGGGAAACGGCTGATGGCCTCGAGTGGCGAGAGGTCCTCCCCTACCCCGTGGGGATGAATGGGGGCGTCGCGAGCCTGACCGCCACGTCGGACGGACCATTCCTCGCCGGGTCTCTCGTTGTTGAGTGCTGCGCCTACCCAGCGCTGTGGCAGCTCACCAATGGCGATACTTGGGAGCCAGTGCTGCCGGATCGCCAGATCACGGAGGGATCCGTCAACATGAGTGCGTCAGCGGTCGCGCCAGACGGCTCCATCATCGCGGTTGGCTCGTATGAGGCTCAGTCGCCGGATGGCATCTCCTGCTGCGTCATTCGAGGCGTCATAGCTATCGCCACGCCGGACGGATAGCCCGGTGGAGCTACCCGACTACTGGCTGTCGCGTCCCGGGGTCGAGCCGGGCCGGACGTGCGGGCGTCCTTCGATCGGACGTGGGATCGCGCCATCGCCTCCGGCGACCGCCCGCTGGTCGAGGTCGAGCCCGCGCTGAGGTGGCAGTTCCTCTGTCACCTCGCCGATGCCCGAGGATTCGTCCTCCACGGCTCCGGTGATCCCGGCATCGACGTGTTCGAGCCGCGCCAGGCAATCGACCTGACTGCCTTCGGCAATCAGAAGGCGGTGTACGCGGCAGGCGACGGCATCTGGGCGATGTTCTTCGCGATCGTGGACCGGGATCGGGTCACATCGGTCACCAATGCCTGCGTTCGCCTGGCCGACGCCGCGGGGAACGTCAGTCCGCCGCAGTACGTGTTTTCGATCAGCCGATCGGCGTTGCCCAACCGACCGTGGCGATCGGGCACGGTGTACGTCCTGCCCGGTGACTCGTTCACGCTCCAGCCGCCGCTCCGCTTCGGCGAGTTCGAAGTGAGGATTCCCCAGCTGGCCAGCCTTGTGGCCGTGCGGCCGGTTGCCCGCGTGGCGGTGGAACCGGCCGACTTCCCGTTCCTCTCCCAGATCCGTGGGCATGACGACGACCGGTTGGCGGAGTACGCGCGCGCCCTTGGAGACCGGCGCGCCTTGGCCCGAGTAGCATCGGCCAATCGCCTTTTGGGGCCGGGACGATGTGCGTCCTCCGCCTCGCTTCTTGGCTGGTCGTAGCGGAGTGTGGTGAGCAGATGTCCTTTGACATGAGCCTGGTCCAGCGCGGGGCGCGCCTGCGGCAGTCGCCGTTCTTCGAGGCCGAGCAGGCCTACTCGCCGCGCGGCTACACCGTCTACAACCACATGCTCTTCCCGATCAGCTTCGACGACTTCGAGGCGGAGTACTGGCACCTGCTGCATCACGTCACGCTGTGGGACGTGGCGGTCGAGCGACAGCTCGAGGTCCAGGGGCGGGATGGGTTCCGCTTCGCGCAGCTCCTGACGCCGCGCGACCTGTCGAAGTGCGCGGTGGGCCAGGGAAAGTACGTCGCTGATCACGGCGCCGGACGGCGGGATCGTCAACGACCCGGTCATGCTGCGGCTGGGGGAGAACCACTTCTGGTTCGCGCTCGCCAGCTCGGACGCGCTGCTGTACGCCACCGGCCTGGCAGCAGATCTGGGGTGGGACGTCCAGCTCACCGAGCCCGATGTCTCGCCGGTCCAGATCCAGGGGCCGCACTCAGGGACGTGGTGGCCGCGCTCTTCGGCGACGACATCCTGTCGCTGAAGTACTACTGGTTCCGCGAGCTCGAGCTCGACGGCATCCCGGTGGTCGTGACCCGCACCGGATGGACGGCCGAGGTGGGGTACGAGGTCTACCTGCGCGACGGCAGCCGCGGGACCGAGCTGTGGGAGCGGATCATGGAGGCGGGGAAGCCGTTCGACATCAGGCCCACCGGACCCGTCGACATCCGGCGCGTCGAGGGCGGAATCCTGAACTGGGGCGCCGACATGACGATCGCCAACAACCCGTTCGAGGTCGGCCTCGAACGGCTCTGCAACCTGGACGGCGACTTCGAGTTCAAGGGCAAGGAGGCGCTGCGCCGGATCCGCGACGAAGGCGTCAAGCGCAAGCTCGTCGGCGTCGAGATCGGCGGCGACGAAGTGGAGATGAACTTCACGAAGTGGCCGGTCCACGCCGACGGCGGCCGGTCGGCGAGGTCACGACGGCCCTCTGGTCACCGCGGCTGGAGAAGAACATCGGCTACGCGTGGCTGCCGATCGAGCTGGCGACCAACGGGACTCAGGTGACGGTCGGCTGTCCCGATGGCGAGCAGGAGGCGACGGTCGTGCCGATGCCGTTCATCGACCCGATGAAGGAGATTCCGAAGGCCAAGGTCTCAGAGAGCGGCCTCGGCTGACGCCACGCGGCGCGGGAGCCGGGAGAAGCTGTCGAGCAGGCGCAGAAACGCGAGCGCGGCGCGGGCGCCGGTCGCCATGGAATACGACTCGTCCGGGGCATGGGCGTGCGCGTGCAGATCGCCGCCGCCGATGAAGACCATCGGGACCTGGTGCGCGGCGCACACCTGGTGCATCGGCGCGGTGCCCGACATCGACTGGCTCCTGATCGCCGGCTGTCCGAATGCGGCCTCGACGGCCGCCGCCGCGGCGTCGACGAACGGATCGGTGAGGTCGCTCCAGTAGGGGTGTTCGGCTGCCTCGATCCGCGCGATCTGGACGTCCTCGAATCCGCTCGCGTCGAGGTGCTCACGGAGCGCCGCACGGATGGCGTCGGGGTCCTGGTCCGGCACGAGGCGGATGTCGAGCCTGGCCTTCGCCTCCGCCGGCACGACGTTGCGCGAGACCGGGCCGGTCTCGCCCGACCAGAGACCCTGGATGTTGAGCGTCGGATTCGCGAGGTCCGCCTCGAGCGCATCGGGGCCGTCCACCCCGCCGACGAATCGGCTGACGCCGAACTCTGTGCGGTAGTCGTCGAGCCATTCGAGCGGCTGGGTGCGGGCGGTGTCGCGGGCTGCATCGGTCAATGGCAGCCGGCCGGTCTGGAGCCCCGACCATGTCGGCCCGCCGTCAGGGCCGACCAATGTGGCAAGCGCTGCCGCCATGCGGGCCGCCGCATTCGGGAACAGCGTGGCGGCCGATGAGTGGACCTCCTTCGTCAGCGTCCGGACGTAGAGCTCCGCCATCAGGATGCCTCGCACTCCGCAATCGACGATCGGGCGGCCCTGCTCGTCGACCCCGCCGCCCTCACCGAGCGCCGCGTCGGCGCGGCGTAGATCCTGATCCATGTCGAGCAGCGCGTCGAGGTGCTCGCTGCCCGTCTCCTCCTCGCCCTCGACCAGGAACCGCACACGGCACGGCAGCTCCACCCCGGCGGCCGTCAGCGCATCGAGCGCCCACATCCGCACGAGCACCTCGCCTTTGTTGTCCGTCGCGCCTCGCGCGAAGAGACGACCGTCCCGAATCTCGGGCGCGTAGGGCGGTGTCGTCCATTCCGAGTGATCGCCGGCCGGCTGGACGTCGTAGTGCTGCACGAGGTTGATGACCGGCGCGTCGCTGGGACCGATCTCGCCCACGACGAGCGGCGGCGCACCGTCCACGCGGATCACCCGTGTCGTGGCGCCGATCTTCTCGAGTCGTTCCTTCGTCCACTCAGCGGCGCGCTCCAGGTCCTCGGCGTGGCCGCCCTCGGAGGGGATGGCGCAGTACTCGGCCAGCGCATCGGTCCAGTCCGCCTCCAGCCGTCCGATCGCGGCTTCCACGGCCTGCCAGTCGACCGCCGCCATGGGGGTGATCCTCGCGCGGCGACATCGGCTGGCGGCTCGGTAGCTCAGCTGGTCGCGAAAACAGAGTACATGGCCGAGTTCGCCCATCAGCCGATATATCACTACTGACATATTCGTTGACACCGATACAGTTGCTACGTGGCTTGGCTTTGCGCCGGTACAAGGCGCTCGCGGCCCATTCGAGGTGCATGCACGTGACCCTGTGGGTGGTGAAGGGCGGGCGTGGCGGCATCCGGGAGGAGCGGTTTCGGGCCCGATCCGTCATCGGTATCGGGTGGGGCGAGGTCGGCGATTTGTCGCAGTACCCGGATCGTGACGCGCTGCGGGCCGCGTACCGCGGGGCGCACCCGGAACGGTCGGAGGGTCACGTCAACACCCAGGCGGCCCAGCTGTGGGCCTTCGGCCATCGGATGCAGATCGGCGACCCGGTGGTCGTGCCGTTCCTGGGACAGCCGGAGATCGCGATCGGTGAGATCACGGGTCCATACCGATGGGCCCCCGATGGCGACCCGGACATGCCGCACGTCCGCGAGGTGACCTGGCACGTTACCGATCTGCCGCGCGTCGCCTTTGACCCCGACCTGCGCTACTCGTTCGGCGGCTCGGTCACGGTCTGCTCCGTCACTCGCAACCACGCCGAGCCAAGGGTCCGCGCGATGATCGACGACCTTTAGGGCAGTCGCTCACGGCGGATCGCCCGAGCCGGTGGGGGACGAGGAGGCCCCGCTCGTAGGCGGCGGCGACGGCCGCGGCGCGGTCGTTGACGTCGAGCTTCGCGTAGATGTGGAGCAGGTGCGTCTTGACGGTCGCCTCGGAGATGAACAGCTGGGCCGCCGCGCCGCGGTTCGTCTCGCCCTGGGCGATGAGCGTCAGCACCTCGAGCTCGCGCTCGCTGAGCGCGTCCTGCGGCGGGCGCTGCGCAGCTGGCTGACGAGCCGCGTGGCGACCGACGGCGCGAGGACGGCCTCGCCGCGGGCGGCGGCGCGGATCGCCCGGACGAGCTCCTCGCGCGGCGCGTCCTTGAGCAGGTAGCCGGTCGCGCCCGCCTCGAGCGCCGGGACGACGTCGCTGTCCGTGTCGTAGGTCGTGAGGACGAGGACGCGCGCCGGCGGCTCCCCGCTCGCCGAGCTCCCGGATCGCGGCCACGCCGCCGAGGCCCGGCATCCGCAGGTCCATGAGGATGACGTCGGGCCGCAGCGCCTCGGCCATCGCCAGCGCCTCGGCGCCGTCCGACGGCCTCGCCGACGACCTCGAGGTCCGGGTCGCCGGCGAGCATCCCGCGCAGGCCGTCGCGGACGACCGGATGGTCGTCGACGATGAGCAGCCGGATCGGGCTCACGGCGCGGCGGCCGCCGACGGACCGGCGGCGATCGCCGGGACCCGCGCCGAGATCGCCGTCCCGCCGCCCGGCTCCGACTCGATCGCGAGCGAGCCCGCGACCCGCGCGACCCGCTGGCGCATCCCGGTCAGGCCGAAGCCGGCCCCGTGCGCCGGCGTCCGCGCTCCGGGACGCTGAACCCGACGCCGTCGTCGCGGACGTCGAGCGTCACGACGTCGCCCATGAACGACAGCGTCAGCCCGGCGCGCGTCGCGCCGGCGTGCCTGCGCGACGTTGGCCAGCGCCTCCTGGGCGGTCCGCAGGAGCGCGACCTCGATCTCGGGATGGAGCGCGATGACCTCGCCGGTGATCGTGACGTCGACCGGGATCCCGTTGAGCTCCGACCAGTCGCGGGCGACGTCGGCGAGGGCGTCGGGCAGCGTCCCCGACTCGAGCGCCGCCGGGCATCGACGCCTCGACCGACCGGCGGGCCTCGGCCAGGCTCTCGCGGGCCAGCCGCTTCGCGTTCTCGAGGTGGCGATCGCGGTCGGCCGGCCGGTCGCGCGCCTGGTCGGCCGCCTCGAGCTGGGTGATGATCCCGGTCAGGCCCTGGGCGATCGTGTCGTGGATCTCGCGCGCCATCCGCTGCCGCTCGTCGAGCACGCCCGCCTCGCGCGCCTGGGTCAGCAGCTGGGCGTGGAGGCCGGCGTTCTCCTCGAGCGCCGCCTCGAGCCGGGCGAGCGCCTGCGCGGCGCTCCTCGTTCTGCTCGGTCACCTTCTCGCCGACGACCGCCCCGGCGCTGATCGCGATCGTCTGGACGACGATGATCGCGAGGTAGAAGGTCCAGGCCTCCGGCGTTCTGCGGGAAGCCGGCGATGAGCGTGTTGACGAGGATCGACGTCGCGGCGATGCCGACGACGGCGAGCGGCAGCGGCCGCAGGATCGTGGCGTAGAAGAACCCGGTGATCATGAAGATGAAGAACAGCGGCTGGCGGAGCATCAGGATCGACGCGAACACCAGCAGCCCGACGAAGAACACGTCGAGCCGAAGGCGGTGGTCGCTGTGCGGCCGGCCGCCGCGTGTAGCAGCACGAAGATCCAGGCGGCCGCGACGGCCGCGATCGCGAGGGTCGTCAGCCGCCAGGCCGGGTCCGGGCTCGCCGGCGCTGACGCCCAGGACCGTCGCGAAGGCGAGCAGGAGGTACCCGCCCCAGTCGAGCATGCGCGTCGCCGAACCGCTCCCAGCGTCGGCTTCGTCGACGGCGTCATGGCCGAACGCTACTCCACCGGCCGCGTGCGGTGACCGCACGGCGCGTCATTCCCACCGGAAGAGCCGCACGCGCGAGCACCCCGACGACGACGCGTGACCAGGCCCATCCCGAGCAGCGGCGCCACCTGCGGCACCGTGCCGAGCCACGCGTCCTGGAGGCCCTGGACGCCGGGCGGCGTGAAGTCGCCGATCTTGACCAGGATGTCCGGCAGGTAGCACCCGCGGCAGGTAGACCCCGCCGAGGAACATCACGACGAAGAACATCGGGATCGCGACGGCCGTCGCCGACGCGGGACGACGGCGCGACGCGCCGCGACCAGCAGCCCGATCGCGAACAGCGACGCCATGCCGAGCAGGAACGCCGCGACGTAGTCGAGCGGCTGGCGCGGCAGCGGGACGCCGAAGGCGACGTGGCGACGACGACCAGCAGGACCAGCGCGATGACCGCGGTGACCATGTAGATCGACGAGCTGGGCCACGAGCAGCCGGAGCGGGTGGACCGGCGTCGTCGACAGCCGCCGCAGCACGCCCTTCTCGCGGTAGGTCGCGAGGCGGATCGGCAGCGTCTGGATGCCCGAGCGTGCCCGACGGTGATCACGACCAGCGACGGGACGAAGACGTCGATGAAGCGCAGGCCGCCGAGCGCCGGATCGGGCTCGGCGGCCCGAAGATCGACGCCGAAGATCAGGAGGATGACCGTCGGCAGGGCGATCGCCGCGAGCCACGTGATCGGGCTCGCGGAACAGCAGCTTCGCCTCGGTGACGATGAGCGCCCGCATCTCGTTCATGACAGCTCCTTGCGGTGCGGGCCAGCCGGCGGCCGGTGAGGGCGATGAAGGCGTCGTCGAGGTTCGCCTGCTCGACGCGCAGGTCGTTGGCGACGATCTGGTGGCGCGCCAGGACCGACGTGACGGCGTGGATGAGGTTGCCCGTGCCGGTCACGACGACGACGGGCCCGGCGCGCTCGACGCTGCGTGACCTCGGGCAGGTCGGTGAGCAGCCGGTCCTCGATCGGGACCGACGGCCGGAACCGCAGCGCGCTGCTCCGGGTCGACCATGCGACACGATGCCGGCCGGCGTGTCGAGCGCGATGACGCCGCCCTCGCCGAAGACGGCGACCCGGTCGGCCAGCCGCTCGGCCTCCTCCATGAGGTGGGTGACGAGCAGGATGGTCACGCCGCGATCGCGGATCGACTCGATGAGCTGCCAGGTCTCGCGGCGCGCCTGCGGGTCGAGCCCGGTCGAGAGCTCGTCGAGGATCGCGATCCTGCGGCCGCCCGACGAGCGCAAGCGCGATCGAGAGGCGCTGCTTCTGGCCGCCCGACAGGTTGCGGTAGGCGGTGTCGCGCTGGTCGTCGAGCCCGAGGTCGTCGATGCAGCTCGCGCGGGTCGGCCGGGTCGGCGTAGAACGAGGCGAACAGGTCGAGCGCCTCGCGGACGGTGATCCGCTCGGGCAGCTCGCTCTCCTGGAGCTGGACGCCGACGACGGTCCGCAGTCGGTCGCGGTCCCGCCGGGGATCGAGCCCGAGGACGCTGATCGTGCCCGAGTCGGGCGTCGCGCAGGCCGGCGATCGACTCGACGGTCGTGGTCTTGCCGGCGCCGTTCGGTCCGAGGATGCCGAAGATCTCGCCCTCCTCGACCGCGAACGAGACGCCGTCGACGGCGGGGCGGCCGCCGTAGCGCTTGGTAGGTCGGTGACTTCGATGACGTTCATGCCCCGAGCATCGCGAACGGTCCGCTCGCCACGGCATCGGCGGAGCGGCCAGAAACCGCGGCGCGTTCGGTCGACCGCCGCGTCCACCGATCGGTTGATGCCGTCTTGACAGGCAAGTGACGACTTGCCTATGATCGGGGCGTGGGTGACCTCTACAAGGCGCTCGCGGATCCGACGAGGCGCACGATCCTGGACGAGCTGGCCGATCGCGACGGCCAGACCCTCTTCGAGATCTGCACCCGCCTGATCATGAAGCACGGCATCGGCGCATCCAGGCAGGCGATCTCGCAGCACCTCGACGTCCTCGAGGAGGCGGGCCTCGTCCGGACCGAGCGCTCGGGCCGATACAAGTTCCACTACCTCGACACCACGCCGCTGCACGAGATCGCGGAGCGCTGGCCGCTGCCGCAGAAGGAGCCAGACCGATGAAGATCAATGTCACCAGCGTCCTGGTCGACGACCAGGCGAAGGCGCTCGCCTTCTACACCGATGTCCTCGGCTTCGTGAAGAAGACCGATATCGACCTCGGCGGACCCCGATGGCTGACCGTCGTCTCGCCCGACGCTCCCGATGGCGTCGAGCTCCTCCTCGAGCCCGATGCCCACCCCGCCGCGAAGCCGTTCAAGGAGGCGCTCGTCGCGGACGGCCTGCCGTACACGTCCTTCGCCGTGGACGACGTCCAGGCCGAGTTCGATCGGCTCAGCGCCCTCGGCGTGCAGTTCACGCAGCCGCCGACGCCGATGGGTCCCGTGACGACCGCGGTCTTCGACGACACCTGCGGGAACCTCATCCAGATCGCCGAGATGCAGGGCGCCTAACACGTGGTCGTCGATGCGGTCGAGGAGCAATCGGATGCCGCCGTCGACGTCATCCGTCGCGGGCTTGCGGACGCGGAGATCGTCGGGCTCTACCTGTATGGCTCGGCCGTGGCCGGTGGTCTTCGCCCCGACAGCGACCTCGACCTGTTCGTCGTCACCGATCGCAGGCTCACGGCCGACGAGAAGGCGCGGATCGTCGAGGGCCTGCTGCCGATCTCGGGTCGCAGAGACCCGGCCGCCGGCATGGCGGCCGATCGAGGTGACGATCGTCGCCCAGCCCGAGGTCCGTCCCTGGCGCTACCCGGCGCGGATGGAGCTCCAGTACGGCGAATGGCTGCGCGACGCGTTGCTGTCCGGCGCGGTCGAGCCGGAGCCGGCCGAGAACCCGGATCTCGCCGTACTGATCACGATGGTGCGGCAGACCAGCCGCGCGCTCATCGGGCCGGCGGCGACCGAAATTCTCGACGCCGTTCCGCGCGCCGACCTCGTGCGCGCCATGCTCGATGGCTTGCCATCACTGATGTCCGACCTCGCCGACGACACCCGCAACGTGCTCCTCACGCTCGCGCGGATCTGGACGACGGTCGCGACAGGGGAGATCCGCTCCAAGGACGAGGCCGCCGACTGGGTCCTGTCACGGCTGCCCGAGGCCGATCGACCAATGCTGGCTCGCGCCCGTGACCTCTATCGCACGGGCGGATACGGCGATCCATGGGACGAGGGAGCGGTCCGCCCGCTCGCCGAGCGCCTCGTCAGCGAGATCATCGCCGCGGCCGGGTAAAGCGATCGCGGTGCGACGACCCGGCCGTCATCTGGTCCCGAAGGGTGAGGATCGCTGCTCGGCGTGCGGACACGAGCAGATGGCTTGGTGGGGCACCGCATGATTACCCCGGGATCCCCGCCATTCAGAGACCAGACGACGGCCGGAACTGGGTCCAGCATGCATCTGCAGGTGGGTCGTTCCTATGGAGAACTCGTACTGCCGATGTCGGGCCACGATTTGCGCGACCTCACCGAACCGCCCAGGTGCGGTGTGGTGCAGTACCCCACGCGTACCTTTCGACGCTCAGTGAACCGTCCGACAGCGCGCAACGTACTGGCCGGCATCGACGGCGCGGCCCGCATAGGGCGCACGTCGTCCATGTGTGCCCAGCCGCTGAGGCGGTTCCAGGTCGGCAGGGCGCGGGCGAAGCGCGGGACGCCGGAGATCTCGAGCTGACCGGAGTGGAGGGCATCGGCCCACGTGAGGCGACCAAGGTGCCATTCGGCGAGCGTGCGCGAGCCGATGGTGACGATCACGTCCTCGGCGTATCCGGGGAAGGTGCGGCACACCTCGCTGCGAGCCCCGTCGAAGAGGATCCACAGCTGGTTCGACTTGCGCGTCCGGTCCGGGAAGTCGAACCGCACCACGACCCGCTCATCCGGGAGCCGATCCACGGCGAGGTACCAGCGCACCCATGAGCTGAGCACCACGCCGGGATCGATGTGCTCGGGGGCAAGCTCCATCCAGCGTTCGCCCCAGGTCCCGAGGGCCAACATGACGTTGCGGAGGTCTTCGCCAGCGGAGGTCAGGACGTAGACCGACCCGCGGCCGGCTGGGTTGGCCGTCCGCGAGATGACGCCGGTCCGCTCGAGCTCGCGCAGGCGCGAGACGAGGAGGCTGCGCGGGATGCCGGGCGCGCCGTCCGCGATCTCGCTGAATGTTCGCGCGCCGAGCAGCAGGTTTCGCAGGATCAGCGGCGTCCAGCGCGTGGCGAGGATCTCGGCCGCCCTGGCGATGGGACAGTACTGGCCGTACGACTTCACGACCCAGAGTCTCGCGCTTCGCCGTCGGCATGACCAGTCCATTTTTTGGTCTGGCCCTGTGCACGCTCGCGCTCACAATGAGGTGCGTTGTCCCCACGTACGAAGGAGAAGACATGGTCAGCGCAGATCAGCAGACGACCGCGCCAGGAGCCGGCGCCGCAGATCGGTTCCGCCACGCTGAGCGTGCGCTCTGGACGGCGTACGGCCTCGAGCCCTCGGAGCGATTCGTCGAGCTCCAGGAGCCGCGCGTCAGGGTCCGAGTCCAGGAAACCGGCACAGGCGACCCGGTGGTGTTCATCGGCGGTTCGGCCGGCACCGGCGCGTACTGGGCACCGCTGATCCGGGAGCTCCCCGGGCGTCGCGCGGTCGTGCTCGACCGTCCGGGCTGGGGGCTGAGCTCGCCGATCGACTACCGAGGCACCAACCTCGGTGACGTCGCGGTGACGATCATCCGGGGCGTGCTCGACGAGCTCGGCCTCGATCGGGTCGACATCGTCGGCCAGTCGATTGGCGGCATCTGGGCACTCCACGCGGCACGCGCGGATGGGGATCGCATCGGCGCACTCGTGCTCCTCGGAGGCATGCCGAACCCCGAGGTCCCGCTGCCGGCGTTCATCAAACTGCTGCGGTCGCCCATCGGCGCGGTCATGGTCCGGGCCCCGATGCGGCCGGGCATGCTCCACAAGCAGCTGGAGGCGCTCGGACACGGCGCGACCCTTGCGCGCGGCGGCATGCAGGACTTCATGGCCTGGAGACTGGACTTCCAGCGCCACACGCCGTCGATGCGCCACGAGCGCGCCATGGTGCAGGCGATCACGACAAGGGATGGTTTTCGCCCCGGTGTCCACCTCGACGCGGCGCGCGCTGGCGGACCTCGCGCAACCGACGCTGATGGTGTTCGGGACGGCCGATCCGGCGGGCACCTCGGAGCTCTGGCGCCGCTACGTCGAGCGCCTTCCCGACGGTCGCCTCGAGCTTGTCGAGGATGCGGGGCACAACGTGTTCTGGGACGACCCGCGGCGGTGTGGGCGGCACTATGCGACGGTTCCTGGAGCGATAGCCTTGCCTGGAGCAGCCGTATCGGCCTGGGCGATGCGCTTGACCGAGCGGCTCGTAGGTGGCAGCTGTGCCACCCGATGTATGGTATCGTGGGTGGCATGGAGAAGACAACGGTCTACCTGCCCGATGAGCTGAAGCGAGCGCTGCGTCGCGCGGCGCGGTCGACGGGGCGGAGCGAAGCGGACCTGATCCGAGAGGGGGTCGGGCTGGTGACCGGAACGCATCGGATCGCGGAACCCAGGCTGCCGCTGTTCGAAAGCGGGCAGCCGGACCTTGCCGAGCGGGCGGATGAGCTTCTGGCAGGCTTCGGCGATCGGTGATCATTCTCGACACGAGTGGCCTGCTGGCGGCCCTCGATGCGAGCCAGCGCCATCAGGCTGACCCGGCCGTCATCTGGTCCGAAGGGTGAGGATCGCTGCTCGGCGTGCGGACACGAACAGATGGCTTGGTGGGGCACCGCATGATTACCCCGGGATCCCGCGATTCAGAGACCAGACGACGGCCGGAACTGGGTCGCAGCATGCATCTGCAGGTGGGTCGTTCCTATGGAGAACTCGTACTGCCGGTGTCGGGCCACGAGTTGCGCGACCTCACCGAACCGCCCAGGTGCGGTGTGGTGCAGTACCCCATGCGTACCTTTCCCGCTTCGTGAACAGGTGCGACGGGGCGATGCGAGCCTGACCCTGAGCTGGCTCGCGGGTGGCAGTAATGCCACCCGATGTATGGTATCGTGGGTGGCATGGAGAAGACAACGGTCTACCTGCCCGATGAGCTGAAGCGCGCGCTCCGTCGCGCGGCGCGGTCGACGGGGCGGAGCGAGGCGGACCTGATCCGAGAGGGGGTCGGGCTGGTGACCGGAACGCATCGGATCGCGGAGCCGAGGCTGCCGCTGTTCGAGAGCGGGCAGCCGGATCTCGCCGAGCGGGCGGATGAGCTGCTCGCGGGCTTCGGGGATCGGTGATCATTCTCGACACGAGTGGCCTGCTGGCGGCCCTCGATGCCAGCCAGCGCCATCATGCCGCCGCGGTCGCGGCGCTGCGGGAGGCGGATCCGCCCTGGGTGCTGTCGCCGTTCGTGCTGGCGGAGCTCGACTACCTTCTCGCCACGCGCGTTGGCGAATCGGCCGAGCGGGCGTTGCTGTCCGAGGTCGGTCGCGGAGGTGTATCGGCTCGAGAGCTTCCAATCGGAGGACATCACGGCGGCCGAGCGGGTGATCGCAAAGTACGCCGCGCTCGAGATCGGCCTGGCCGATGCGTCGGTCGTGGTCCTCGCTGCCCGATACGGCGTGCGTGACCTGCTCACGCTTGACGAGCGCCACTTCCGGGCCATCCGCGGACCTGGGAGCCGCCCGTTTCGGATCCTGCCGGCCGACGCCTGACTAACCCGCGGAGAAGAACTCCTGCAGCCTGGCTGACAGGCGCGTCGCTGCATCGGGCGACATGATGTGGCCGGACCCGAGCAGCACGGTCGCAGAGACCAGGTTCGGGAAGAGGGTGCGTGCCGCGGGCAGCACTCGCGCGGGCGGGAAGAGCGGGTCGTGTTCGGCGGCAACGACCAGCACCGGGCTGCGGAAGGATGCGAGATCGCCGGGTCGGGCGAGCCGCGGCATCTCGGTCTCCAGCTTCGTGCCGCCGAACGAGCGCTCCACCGACTCGACCATCAGGTCATCGGCGGGTCCGTGGGCCAGCATCGCGGTCACCGACGCCGCCCGCGCCCGAGATGGTCGGAGGCGATAGAGGCCGTATGAGGCCGCCAGGCGGAGCATCGCCGGCATGGGAGAGCCGACCATGCCCGATGGCACCACGAGCGCGGCCCGCGAGACGCGCTCGGGCGCAAGCTCGGCCAGTCGCAGGAGGATGCCCGCGCCGTACGACACGCCGATGGCGGCGGGCGCCTGGAGCTCAGCGGCGTCGATGACGTCGAGTGCCCACTGACCGAGGCTCTCGTCGCTGCCAGATACGCGGACCCCGGCGCTGAGACCCGGCTGGCCGATCGTGTCCGGTGATACCAGCCGGAATCCCTGGGCGAGCGGTGCGAACCATCCCAGGGTCAACGGGCCGACGACGTTGCCGCCACCGAAGATGACGATCGGTTGACCATCCGGAGGACCAGCCTCGAGCAGGTGTGTCTCGCCGAATCGCGTGGCCACCATGCGGCTGGAAGTCGCGAAGGGCAGCGCCTCGCGCGCCCGCCGGTACAGGTCGGCGATCCCCGCCTGCGCCTCGGCAGATCGGTAGATCGTCATCTAGTAGCCCGACCAGCGCGGCAACGCTTCCGCCTGCCGGTCGTCGGTAGTCGGCACGTGCTCCCTGACATATGCGACGAACGGAGCCATCTCCTCGGCCAGCAACGTGACATCTCCTTCGGCTGGTCGGCCATCGTAGTTGCGCAGTGCGGCCGCTGAGCGCAGGGTGCCAGCGGTCGGGAAGGTGCTCGAGCGCCCAGGCGCCGGCGGCGCGTTTCGAGATGGCGACGTCATGGGTCTCGACCGAGTGGAGGATGCGGCTGCCGTTCAGCATCGCGTAGGTCGCCTCGTACGGATCGGTGTCGCCCTCCACGACGTGGCGCTCCATGTGCTCGAGCTCCCTGTCGAGATCGCCCTCCAGCTCCTCCCACGTCGGAGCCTTGACCAGGTCGGCTGGTTCGGGGCCGTGGAGGTTCGCGTATCGCCCGGCGAGCCAGTGCGCCCGATTCACTGCCCATGAGGTGTCGCGCCGCTCGTCGCGCCAGGCGTGGTGCGGAGGATCCGCGCCGCGCGCCGCATCAGCCAGCACGTACCACGTATCCCATTCGACGCCGTGGGCGCTCGCGATCGCGTCCTGCGCGGCCTCGATCGCTGCGGTGGTCGCCTCGTCGGGCCGGCGCGAGATGACGACGTACGTATCGAGGTCGCCCGCGTGCGCCGGGTCGTCGACGGCCATCGTCCCGCCGTACGCCCACATCGCCACGAGCTCATCACCCAGGATGTGCTGGAGCTCGTCGCGAAGCGCGAGCCACGCGGTCCGTGCGGAGTTCGGGACCCTGTCCAGGGGTATGCCAGCCACCGGGGCAGGATAGCGATCACGTCCGACGCGATGGGCTACGCTCGCCCCCATGACGGAGCGTCCCAGCGGGACAGTCACGCTTCTCTTCTCCGACATCGAGGGCTCGACCCGGCTGCTGCGTGATCTCGGCTCGGAGCGGTATGGCGCCGTGCTCGACGAATACCGAGGGCTGGTCCGCAAGTCCGTTGCCGCTGCCGGTGGGACGGAGGTGGACACGCAGGGGGACTCGTTCTTCGTGGCATTCCCACGCGCGGCGGATGCCGCGGGCGCGGCCGTCGACATCCAGCGGATGCTGGCATCGCACGAGTGGCCGGACGGCCGCGAGCTGCGCGTGCGGATGGGAATCCACAGCACGGCGGCGATCACGGCCGAAGAGGGCTACGTCGGCATCGGCGTGCACCGGGGCGCGCGAATCTGCGCCGCCGGGCATGGCGGGCAGGTGCTCCTGTCGAACGCGGCCGCGGAGCTCCTCCGTGACGCGGACGCGCCAAGCGGGCTGATCGACCTCGGCCTGCATCGGCTCAAGGACCTCGCGGCGCCCGAGCACCTCTTCCAGCTTGCCGCCGATGGCCTGGCGGATCGGTTCCCGCCACTTCGCAGCCTCGAGAATCGGCCCACCAACCTTCCAATGCAGCCCACACCGCTGATCGGGCGGCAGCGTGAGCTCGAGGAGATCGCCGCCACGCTGCGACGCGATGGCGTGCGGATGGTCACGCTGACCGGAGCCGGGGGATCGGGCAAGACGCGGCTTGCGCTGCAGGTCGCGCATGACGTGCTCGACGACTTTGACGATGGCGTGTTCTACGTGCCCCTCGCCACGATCACCGAGGCATCGCTCGTGCTGCCGGCGATTGCGGAAGCACTGGGCATCAGCGAGGGCGCCGGCCAGTCGCTGCCCGCCTACCTTGCGCCGCGCCGGCTGCTGCTGGTCGTCGACAACGTCGAGCAGGTCGCGGTAGCGGCTCCCCAGCTGGCGGAGCTCCTCGCCGCAGCCCCCGGCGTGCGGATGCTGCTCACCAGCCGGGAGCCGATGCGCCTCTCGGTTGAGCATGTGATGGCCGCGGACCCGATGGTCGTTGACGACGCCGTATCGCTCTTCACGACGCGGGCCACTGCCGTGCTCCCGAGCTTCGCGCTCACCGCGGACAGCCGCCGGGCGGTCGAGCAGATCTGCCGAGGGCTGGATGGGCTGCCGCTTGCCATCGAGCTGGCCGCAGCGCGAATGAACGTGCTCTCGCCGGAGGCGATCCTGGACCGGCTGAGCGACCGGCTGAAGCTGCTCATCGGCGGAGCACGCGACCAGCCCGCACGGCACCGAACGCTGCGCGCCACGCTCGACTGGAGCCACGATCTCCTGACCGATGCCGAGCGCGAGCTGTTCGCCCGCTTGAGCGTGTTCGCCGGGCCGTTCGGCCTCGACGCCGCCGAGGTCGTCTGCGGCGCGGAGCTGGACGTCCTGGGCCCTCTCGTCGATCGAAGCCTGGTGCGCCGCGATGGCGAGCGCTTCGAGCTGCTGGCGATCGTGCGAGAGTATGCCGCCGAGCGCCTGGAGGAGCGTGGGGACGCCGACGCCCTTCGCGATCGTCACGCGGCCTTCTTCGAGGAATTGGCCGAACGCGCCTATGCCGGGCGCCACCGCGATCCCGGGACCATGGCGGATCTGTTGGCGCTCGACCACGACGACCTTCGCCAGGCACTGGATTGGCTCAGCGGGAAGGACGCGAGCCGGTTCGGCCGGCTGGCAGGCGCTCTCGGATGGTTCTGGCACGTGCACTCGGACTTCGTGGAGGGCCGCGCGCGCGTGGATGCCGCGCTGGCGGGACTGCCCGACGATGCCGAGGAGGAGCGGGCGCGGCTCTTGTCGGCCGCGACGGAGCTCGCGGCGTGGCATGGCGATATCGTCGCGGCGACAGGGTTCGGCGAAGACGCCATGCGGGCGTGGCGAGAGCTCGGGCGCGAGGTTGAGGTCGGGCTCGTCCTCTACGACCTCGGCTGGGGCCACTTCTTCGCCGGGGAGAATGACGCGGCGCGGAGCCGGCTGGAGGCAAGTCTCGAGATCCATCGAATCGCAGGAGAATCCGCTGCTCACCAACCGGGCACAGCTGGGACTCCTCCAGGTCCTGGTCGCCGTTGGCGACGTGGAGACCGTGAAACGCCTCGGCCCTGAGGCACTGGCTACCTCGCAGGCACTGGGAGATGGCTGGTCCGAGCATTTCGCACAGCACTTCCTGGCTGATTGCGCCATCCTCGAGGGCGACGTCGCGGAGGCAGAACGTCGATATCGACTCAGCCTGCAGGCGGCGTGGCAGTCCGGCGACCAGGTGGAGACCTGCTACGAGCTCCAGGGGATGGCGATGGCTGCCGCCGGAAACGGGGATGCGCAGCGGGCCATGCGGCTCGCCTCGGCCGCGGATGCAAACATCCGAAGGCTCGGGGTCCTGCAGCTGCCGACGTTCTGGGTCGAGCTGATCGAACGTCATTTGGCGACTTCCCGCGCCCAGCTCGGAGCGGAGCACGCCGAGGCGGCGTGGGCCGCCGGCGCAACGCTATCGATGCCCGATGCGGTGAGCGAAGCGCTCGGCTGAGTCGAGGCGCAGCGCTCCAAAGTCCAATATCCGTTGACTCAGGCAGGCATGCGGGCTAGCGTCGGTGGCCCATGAGTGAGGATGCACCGCTCTGGCAGAAGGTCGGGCTGGCGGTCGACAGCGCCCTGCACACGCTGGTTGCCCCGGAGCCTGAGCCGCCTCCGGAGAAGACCTACCGGCTTGGCATTCTCTTCGTCCACGGCATGGGCCAGCAGGAGCGCGGCGACACCATCACGCAGATGGGCGATGCGCTCACCGAGTGGCTGCGCAGGTGGCTCGGCAACGATCGGTTCAGCCTGCGGGACGCGACGCTTCGGGGCCCGGAGGCGACTGCCGTCAGGGACGACCTCGCCGGCGGCATCGGGCAGAGCGAACGCGACCGTCGTCCTGACCCGGCGGAAGGATGACCCGGAGCCGGGCGACAAGTGGCTGCTGGCCGAGTCGTGGTGGGCCGATGCGTTCCGGCAGGCGACGTTGGGCGAGCTGGTGGCGTGGGCGATCGGTGTCGGGCCATGGCTGATCGCATCCCAGGCCGCCGGCCTGGAGCATCGGCTTCGCCGGCCCGGGCGCAGCCCGCTTCGATGGCTCATCGACGAGGCGGTCTTCGCGATCCTGGTGATCATCGCGGCGGTCGTGGCGGCGCTGATCACGCCGCTGGCGCTGGCGCTGCTGCTGTTCAGCCTGATCCCGATCCCGGTCATTTCGGGCTTCGTCCAGGGCCTCGCCCGCAACCTGTCGGGGAGCTTCGGCGACCTTCTCGTGTTCGTCCGAAGCCCGGTCCGCTTCGCCGCCATGGCGGAGCGCGTCAGGCAGGACATCGAGTGGCTCGACCGCAACTGCGATCGGATCATGGTGGTGGCTCACTCGCAGGGAAGCGCCGTGGCCTGGCAGGCCATCCGCCGCACCGCGCAGCGCCCGGAGGGGGAGCGAGCGCAGATCGCCATGTTCTTCACGTTCGGGCAGGCCTTCCGGAAGCTGAAGTCGCTCCATCGCCTCCACACGCGGGTCGGCGGCTTTCGGCAGTTCCTGTTCGCCGTCCTGGCCACGGCTTCGACCCTGTTTCTCCTGATCGCCGGCGTGGTGGGCTACTTCACCGTCGGCACCCTGATCGGCGCCGGTGGCGACCTCGGGGAGCTGTGGGACAGGGCCGCCCTCGCCGTGGTGGCCATCGTTGCCAGCTTCGTGACGGTGGGCATCATCCAGCTGCTCCTGGCGAAGTACGCGGAGGCGAACGACGCGAAGGCACAGGACCTGATCCTCAACGACGTCGTCGACGTCCGGGCCGCGCTGCCGGGCATCAGCTGGGTCGACCTCTGGGCATCCGCCGATCCGGCGCCCAACGGCCCCCTCTTCACGAGGCAGGTGGACGGAGTGGCCAGCTACCGGATCAGGAACCTGGCGAGCACCGCCCTCGACCACTCGGTGTACTGGTCGAACATGACCGAGTTCGTCAGCGCCGTCGCATTCGCCGCCTCGAGCGTCACGAAGGCGGGTCCGCTCGGGTCGGAACCGATTCCGGCGCGCCTGCGGCAGGCCGCCGGCGTGCGCGAGATCCGCGTCACCGCGCTTGCCTGTGCGCGCGTTGCGGTGCTTGCCGCATCAGTCGCGACGCTGATCGCGCTGGCGAGCGATCTGCCGACCATCGGCATCGCCATCACCGGATTCCTCTCGAAGCTACCGCTGGTGGGGAACCTGTTCGTCGGCTGGGGCGGCACCCTGTTGGGCGCGTTGGGAGCGGCCGCCATCGCCATCGTTGCCTTCACCGTCTGGTCGCTGCTGCTTTCGACCTGGCACGCGGTGATCAGGACCGATGAGGCTCGCTTCTTCGGCCGATCCTCCCAGGAGACGTGGACGATCTGGGCGGTGCTCTGGGCCGCAGCCGCGGCGGCGATCCCGACCGCCGTCATCGCCTGGCTGGCGGTGTCCCGCGCCGACCTGACCTTCTTCGTGATCTTCGCCGCCATCACCCTGGTCGGGGTCATGGTCGTCATCCGCCTCCTGCGCAGCGACGAGCCTCGACTCGCCGATCCATCGGGCTGGACGCGTCGAAGCTCCGGGCCTAGGCAGGGAGCGACGCCGTGTAGTGTAACTTGACGGGTACGTAACTGATCGGGTACAAATAGGCCGTGGAAGCGAGTCTCAGGGCAATCGCGGACGACAGCCGACGGACCATGCTGGAAGCCCTGGCCGAGGGGCCGGCAACCGCCGGCGAGCTCGCAGCGATGCTGCCGATTGCCCGTCCCGGCGTCTCGCGGCACCTGCGCGTCCTGCGGGAAGCGGGCCTGGTCGAGGTTCGCCAGGAAGCGCAACGGCGGGTCTATACACTGCGTCCGCATCCGCTTACCGAGATCAACGACTGGCTGAGTCGATACCTGGCGCTGTGGGAGCACCGCCTGGATGCCCTGCACACCGAGATAACACGCGGCAAGCGTGAGCGAAGGAGTCCCCGATGACGACCAACACACCTGGAAGCGTGCGCACGCTTGGCTCATTGCGAGCTGACAACGGGACGGGCGTCGTGCGTCTCGAAGACCGTTTCCGACGGATGTCGATGACCTGTGGTCGGCCCTCACCGATCCCCGGCGTCTCGAAACACCGCTGCCGCGCGTCGAGGGGAAGGTCGATCTGCGCCTGGGCGGTGAGTTCCGCGCACGCTGGTTCGCCAGCGGATGGGAAGGCACGGGCCGCGTCGAGGTGTGCGAGCCCCCGCACCGCGATGCAGATTCTGACCAGCTCTCCAGACCAACCGGATGGCGTTGTCGAGGTGTCGCTCACCGCCGACGGCGACCAGACCATTCTGGTCATCGAGCGACCGCGGCGTGCCCCTGGAGCACATCGCCGCATACGGGGCGCGGAGACCAGATCCACATCGAGGACCTCGCCGCATACCTCGCCGGCGGCAACCTCGCGCGATGCGCGGGCGCGCTGGCAGGAGCTCCAGCCCGCATACCAACGGCTGGCCGCCGACATGCACCTGATGCGCGCTAGGCTGCTGACCACATATCGCAGGGACGCGCCGGCATGGAACTGTCAGTGGTCGCAGACGACCTCAACGAAGTCTCAGTCCTCGTCAATGTTGCGCATCGGCTCCTCCTGACCATTCGCGATGACGTCGAGGCTTCGGCTTTCCCTCAGGGGATCCTGGACAACCTGAACACCGCACACGACCAGCTCGATCTCGTGCTCGAGAGCATCGGCTCAGCAATCGACCAGGCCGATGCCGAGGCAGACCGACAGCCGCGGGAGCAGCGACCCGCCATCCACTGACACGGAGATATGGCGGAACACCGGATCAGCATCGACATCGCGGCCTCACCGGACGAGGTCTTCGCGCTGTGGATGGACCTCGACCGCATGAAGGAGTGGGTGGGCGGCGTCACACGGGTGACCGATGTCAGCGGGCCGATCGATGTGGCTGGCACGCGCTACACCGTCCGCTTCGGGCCGATGAAGAGCCCGACCGAGATCCTCGAGGTCGATCGGCCGCACCACGTCCGAACCAGGTTCGGCAACCTCATCCTGAAGGGCGAGTCGGACGTCGCGATTCGAGCCGATCCCGAACGGCACCCGGCTGACGCAGGTGTTCCGGACGCGCGGCTTCATCTCCGCCGTCACGGGTCGCCTGTTCGCCGCCGGCTCGTACGAAGGCAGCTTCAAGGGCGAGCTCGAGACATTCCGCACGCATCGCGGAGCGCGAATCGGCCGTCGCCGAGCAGGTGCCGCGTCTGACAGGTCAGTCGGCCGATCCGCCTGCGAGCCGCGCGGGCGCGGCGTTTGCCCTCGTGCATCGCTTGAACCCGCGCGACCGGGATGGCGTGGCCCTCCGCGATGAGCTCCGGCTGACAGGTGCTGCGGGTCGGGCATGTGGTCGAGCCACGGATCGCGGTTGCCGAGCTGCTGGAGCGCGGTGTGGACGGTGAAGTCGGCTGGCGTGATGTCGTCGAGGTCGTCCCAGGCGACGGGGAAGGAGACGGGGACGCCCGGTCGGACGCGTGGGCTGTACGCGGCGATCACGGTGGCGCCGCCGACCCGCGTCGAGTCGACGAAGACCTTCCCGCCGCGCTCCGCCTTGACGAACGCGGTGGTCGCGATGTCCGGATCGAGTCGCTCCGCTCGTCCTGCGATGGCTCGGGTCGCGGCGGCCGAGTCCTCGAACGATGCTTTGTTGTCGATCGGGACGAACACGTGCAGCCCCTTGGCGCCGCTGGTCTTCACCGCCCCGGTGAGTCCGACATCGGTCAGTGCCTGGCGAACCGCGTGCGCGACGCGAACCGCCATCCCGAACGCATCGGCTTCCGGCGGGTCGAGGTCGAGCACCAGGTGCGTGATGTGATCCGGCCGATCGACGCGCACCAGGGCGGGGTGATATTCGATCGCCCGCTGGTTGGCGAACCACAGCAGCGTCCGGCGGTCGTTGCACAGGGCGTATGAGACGTCCCGTTTCGACGACTCGGCCCACCACTTGACCGTGCGCACCCAGTCAGGCGTGTACTTCGGCACGTTCTTCTGCATGAAGGCTTCCTGGCCGCGATGGACGCGGATGACCGACAGCGGCCGGTCCTCGAGCACCGGGAGGATCCGATCCCGGACGGCGTCGAGGTACTCGACCAGGTCCCGCTTCGTGGCGCCGGCGCCGTCGAACAGGGGCTGGTCGAGGTTCGTCAGCGGGACGCCCTCGCGTGATTCGTCCCCGGTCGTCTTGCTCATCGCGAGCCAGACGCTATCACGCGCCGATGCGGCGGATGACTTACGACGCTGCGGGACGACTGCCGGATGTCCGCACGTAGCGCACGGGCGACATTTTCGGCATGACTGGGCAAACTGCGACCACTCCAGTAACGACCGCCTATGCGCCGCTCCGCTGGGGCGTGCACCTGCTCGTCGCCGCATCGATCGGCATCGTCAGTCCGTTCACGGGCTTCGCCTGGCCGTTCGCGATCGTGGTCGGGATGGCCATGGGCTCCGCGAACGCGCGGAGGCTGCGTGGTCAGCCGGATGTCGCGGGCGACGGGCTGATGCGTGGCCTTGCGATCGTCTTCGGAGTGCTCGGCATGCTCTTCTTCGGGGTGATCATCGGCGGATTGGTCGCGATCGTGGTGGTCATCCTCGCCTCGTTCTCGGAGAAGGCGGCGGCGTACGCCTCGCCGACGGACCGTGGCGTCGCCCGGATCCTCCTGTTCATCGTCCCGATCATCATGTGGTTCATCGTCTTCCCGCTGCTCGGCGTGAACGTGAACGTCCGCATCGGCGGCTAGAGACCCGCCCGAAGCGGTCACGATCGCGCGTCGGCGATCGTCTCTCCGCGATCTCGCGGATCTCGTCCGGCGTCATCGCGCCGCCCGCGATCATGACCGCGTTGCCAAGTCGCCAGAGGCAGATGCTCTCCTCCGCCCCGGTCACGGACACGAAGCCCTGATCGCACATTCCTTCGTCTCCCAGTCCGGAGCCGGGAGCCGCGTCGAAACCGTACGCATCGGGATCGGCGAACTCGGCTGCGTAGAGGTCGAACGCAACCTCGGCCTGCGCGACAGTCTCGAACAGAACTGCCCAGGAGAGCAGGAACCCGTCGCCGCTGAAGAAGCTGTCTAGCCCGTCGACGAAGCCGGCCAACTCGAGTGCCTCGGCCGCCCGTGAGGTGATCATCGGACTGTCCGCCACGTCGGCACCGATCTCCCACTCGTCGAACGTCATGCCGGGTGGCGCCTCATCGGCGCCGAGGACGATCCGTTCCGCTGATCAGCCATGCGGTCCACGAGGTAGGCGGCGTCTCGGCCGACGCCACCCAGGAGGGCGGAAGCGCCCGCGTACATGAACGGCAGGCCGATGAAGAACAGCCCCGGCACGGTCGTGGCGACGCCGCGCGTCTGCATCGGCCAGCCGTCTGAGCCGGTCACCGGGAAGTGGATCCAGGTGTGGTCCGGCCGGAAGCCGGTGGCCCACACCACGTTCGCGACCTCGATGGCCTGGCCGTTGTCGAGCAACGGCATCCCGTCCTGCGACGCCGACCGTTCGGGCGTGGACGCGTGTCACGCCCGCTTCGGCGAGATCCGACGGCCGAACCCGGTCGAGCGGAAGGCCGTGATCGCGGATGTCCGACTGCACCTTGCGACCGATCGGGGTGTCCATGGTGGCGATGTGGTTGACGAAGAACCAGAAGAAGGTGTCGAACAACCGAGCCAGCCGGTCCTCCGGGCGGAATGGCATCTTGCCCACCTCGCGACCCACCAGCACGGTGCGATGATCTCGCGCCGCCATCAGGGCGATCTCCGCCCCTGAGTTGCTGGCGCCCACGACGAGGACGGGTCCGTCGCGAAGCTGCGTTACCGTCCGGAATTCGCTCGAGTGGAGCTGCGTGATCGCCGGATCGAGGTCGCCGGCGAAGTCCGGGATGCGAGGTCGGTCGTAGGCGCCGGTCGCGACCACGACCTGCTCCGCCTCGTAGTCCCCGTGTTCTGCAGCGATCCGGAAGCCGTGGCCGTCCTCCGCCGCGCGCACGCCGGTGACGCGGACGCCGGTCCGGACGGGGAGCCGCATGCGCGTGGCGTATGCCTCGAGGTAGTCGGCAACCTCGTCCTTGGTGGGAAACGCGTGCGGGTCAGCCGGAAACGGCATCCCCGGCAGGTTGTTGAGGCGGCCCGGCGTGAAGAGGCGCAACCCTTCCCAGCGGGTTCGCCACACGTCACCGACCCGCGCTCCCGCATCCAGGATGACGAAATTGCGTCCCAGCTTCGCCAGGTGGTACCCCACCGCCAGTCCGGCCTGTCCGCCGCCGATGACCACCGTCTCGAACCGATCAGCCTGCTGCACGTCCGTCCTCCGCTTCGAGCTGCTTTCGCAAGGACGGTGGCGCATCGCCGGTCACGAGCGCATCGGCCGAACACTCCATTTTCGGCGCTCGGCGGGATGGGTCGTTCTATGCACTCCGGCCGATGAGGTCGTGCTCGTAGGCGTAGGCCGTGGCGGCGGCACGGGACGACACGCCGAGCTTGTCGAAGATGTTGCTCAGGTGGCGAGCGACGGTCTTCTCGCTGATCACGAGGTCCGCGGCGACCGCCCGGTTCGTCTTCCCGGCCGCAACGAGGCGCAGCACCTCGACCTCTCGCGCAGTCAGGCCGTCAGCCGAGGCCGACGACTGGCGCGTCGACAAGGGCGTCCAGTCGCGCGAGATCCGGCGCGGCACCCAGCTGCTCGGAAGACGTCACGTGCCGCGTCGAGCTCCATCGCCGCCGTATCGACGTCGCCGAGCTCGCCGGCAGGCGCGGCCGATCAGGACCCGTACGCGCGCCGCCTCGTACGGCGCGTCGAGGGAATGCCACGCGGTCCACGCCTGGCGCAGCGCCGCGAGGGAGGCCTGGGCGTTGCCCTCGGAGAGCAGCACCGCTCCGTCCGCCCGGGCGGCCATCGCCGCCAGCAGCGGCGCACCGAATTCACTCGCGATCTGCGACAGCTCGTCCGCCGCAGCTCGCGCTCCGGTCGTCGAGCCGGCGGCCAGCATGATGTCGACCATCGGCTCCAGCAGCCTGGGGCGGTCGAAGATGTTCCAGGCTTCGTCGATGGCACGCCGGATGGCCGCGGCGGCAACATCGGTCCGGCCCTGGGCCAGTCGCAGGAGGGCCAGGCCCGGCTCCGGCCGTCGTCCGAGCTGGTCCGCGCGGCGGTACCCATCTTCGGCCTCGACAACCTCGCCGCGCAGCCGGTGGAGCTCGGCCGTCTGGTAGATCGCCTCGCCGAGCGACGGATCGGCCTCGGGTTCGGCCAGCCGCTCACTCGCTCGAAGCGCCTCCGCGGCGGCATCCTGCCACGCGCCGTGGAACTGCATGAGCACCGCGCGATTCAGCAGGCACTGCCCCCGGAACTGCACCAGCTGCGGCTGGGATGCGCACCACCGATCGAGCGCCGACGTCCACTCCTGTGCCCGGCGCAGATCGAAGACTTGCTGGCAGGACGCGATCACGGTGCAGTAGACGATGCCCGCCATGACCGGCGACACCTCGCCGGCGGTGACGGAGGCCATGGCCTCGTCCATCAGCCCGATGCCTCGCGCGGTCTGGTGGAGTGCGATCAGGGCCTCACCAACTCCGACCCTGGCCAGGACCACCAGGTCCGGGTCGGAGAAGCGCGCACCGATCTCCGCCGCCTCTTCGTACGTCGCCTGTGCGATTGCCGGCTCGCCTTCCGCGAGGCTCCGCGCGGCGGCGGCCACGAGCAGATAGCCGGCCTCGACGCGCTCCCGGTCCTCTGCACCGACGAGGCGCTCCGCCTTGGCGAGCCAGCCCGCGGCTGGGGCCAACTCCCCGTTGCCGAGGTGTTCGACGGCGATCCAGAACGCACTGCGCGCGGCTCGACCGACATCACCGGCGCGCATGGAGTCCTGGTACGAACGGACCGAGAGCGCGGCGCTCTCGCCATAGCGGCCGATGAGGTGGGCGGCGATCGCGAGCCGCTCCAGGTCCTCGAGGCCGACGGGCTCGTCGCGGTCCGCCTCGGACAGCAGGGCGTGGGCGTCAGCCCAGGCCTGGCGGTCGAACGACTCCCGGCCTCGCTCGAGCGCGGTGCGTGGCTCAGCCGAGCGCGGAGACATCGGCCTAGTCTCGACCATTGACCGCGACGCTGTCACCCTCCAACGAGGAACCGGACTAGGCCGGCTGGCGGATCGCGGCGCTGAGGCCGAACAGCTGGGGATCGGCCATCACCGCGGCGGCGGCGCGCGTACCGAGCGTCGCCAGCGACGCGGCGAGGGCATCACGCGGGGTCGCGCCGATGCCGACCTCCGGCTCGTCGCCGAAGTCCGCGACGGCGATCCAGCGGCCGTCGAGCTCTCGGAGGCGGATGTCGACGTCGAGGCCGAGCTCTGCCACCGCGAACCGGGCGTTGACGCTGACGAGGCGAGGGTGCTGCTCCATGCATGGAGCGTCGGGGACGTTTGTGACAGCTCAGCGGTCGCGGACCGCCTCGAGGCGGTTGACTCGGCGCGGCATGCTGCACGCGTAGCGGAGGTGACATGGGAACGACGCGGGACATCGTGCGGCGGGCGTCGCTCGCGGGCTACGTGGTCGGCATCGCGGGTGGGCTGGCGCTCGTGAGCCTTGGTCTCTTCTTCTGGATCGGGGAGCCGTTCGGAACGATCAACGACCTTGAGCTGGTGGTCATGACCGCCGCGATCCCGTTTCTGATGCTCGCGTTCTGGGAGCTCGGCGGGCTGACGCCGACGCCGCTCGCGCTCGTCGCCCAGGCGACGGGCTGGCTGGCGGCCGCGGCCTGGTGCGTCACGCAGCTGCTGTTCGTGGCCGGCGTCGTGGACATCGACTATTTCGCGCCGGCGACGGGTGCATACGCCGTCGAGTCGGTGGCGCTGATCGTCATCGGGCTCTGGATCGCCGGTGCGAACCTGCTTGCCGGGTCGTGGCTGAGCGCGCTTCGTTGGTTCGGGATTGTGACGGGCATCGGCCTCGTCTGGTACGGAGCCGGCACCCTGATCAGCGGTGGCGAGGGGATGCTCGTTTACGCCGGCGCCTTTGCGTGGCTGGTGCTCCTGCCGATCTGGGGAGTGCTGATGGCCAGGTACCTCAGCCGGCTTTCGCCTCAGGCTCCCTGATCCCGGTCCTCCATCTCCCACGCGTGATCCGTGGCGTGGTAGATCATCGTGCTTGGCTCGGCCCTCCCACGGGTTCGCTGACGTTTCGACCGCGAGATGACGGGAGGTCCGGCTCGGCGGGAGCATCGGCACTCGCTGCTGACTCTGAGGTCGCGGCAATCAGCGCGGTCAGCGCAGGCGAGCCCGCGCTCGATCATGACGTCGAGCTGAGGCACCAGGCCTTCTGCGATCGCCCTGTCCTTCGCCGATCGCGGCCGGCCGAAGACGGCCGTCATCCGCGTTCTGCCGTCGCCGAGGTCCTCGAATGCGAAGGTGTTGGCGAGCTTCGGGACGCCGGGAGCCGGCAGCAGAGATCGGTACGTCACGTAGTCGTTCGGTTGCCAGTCGAGGACCTCTTCGATGATCGCGTCCTTGCCGTGGATGCAGTGGTTCACCGTCCCGACGCCGCGTCGGCCTACCGGGCCGGATTCCTGCTGCACCGCCTCCACCCCGTACTGCCATTTCGGCCGGAGTGCGGGCGAGGTCACGTACTCCCAGACGACGGCCGGTGGCGCGTCGAGCGTCGTCTCGTAGACCCGCAGCGCGCCCTTTCTTTCGATCACGATCCGCGAACGCGCGAGCTCGGCCGTCCACGCTGCATGGAGGTCGACCACCCAGCTGCCGATCTCCCCGACGCCATCGAAGGTCTCGCGATGCTCGACCATGCCCGGCCGCGCGCGGATCGGTCAGGCCCATCGCCGCCGACGCAGGCATCGGTATAGAGCGCGTAGGCACCGATGCCGGTCGCTTCTTCGACGCTGTTCTTCAGCAGGCGATGGGCGACGATCACGTCGCTCCCGACGAGCTCCTCGGACGACGCGATTCGCTGGCGGATGACCTGGCCGTGGTGCGCGACAAACTTGAGGTCGAGCTTCGGGACGAGCACGCACGCGTTGCATTCACAGCTCGAGGCCTGGCGGACGTCACGCAGCCGGCGCTGGAATGCGAAATAGCAGCGCTCGATCGTGTCCTGCAGCAGCGGTCCGTCGATGCTCTCGGTGATCGCGTAGACAAAGGCCGCGTCGCCTTCGAGCTTGGCCAGGCGGAACATCGGCCGGACGTTCGTGACCACCGTGCTCATCAGGTCGGCCAGGATGTCCTGGGCATGGTCGAGCTCCGCTCCGGCAAGGAAGCTGGTGTAGCCGGAGATGTCGGCAATGACGAGGCAGGCGGGCTCGGCCTGGGTGAGCATCGGAGCGGACCTCATGAGCCCTCGCGGGTGTCGGTCACTTCAGGCACGCGGGGGATGAAGCGGCCGTGGGTATGCATGCCAGTGATGGCGTTCGTGGCCGGGTCCCGCGTGAAGAACCCGCGCTGGCCGTCGGATGGGCCCTCGGTCACCACCCAACGATCCGAATCGGGAAGCATTCGTGTCGGGACGGGCGGCTCGCGGTAGTCTGCGTCCTCACCCAGCTGGGCGATGAGCTCCGCGGTCGGCTCCCACACGCTCCGCAGGTGGTCGCCATCGACGGTAACGTCGTAGATCGATCGAGCTGTCCGCGTAGCGCCCGGCATATTCGGCCAGCCCATCGGCCGAGCGTGGCTCGGGGACGAGATCCGGCTCGACGAGCTGCAGGAAGGTCTCGAGCGCCCATTCCTTGATGCGCCGATTGAAGAGCGGACCGTTTGGCTCGACGTTCGTGAGCGAGATGACCGCAAACCGATGCTCCGGCACCATCGTGAAGCCCGCGTACTGGCCATTCGTCGCGCCGCCGTGAGCAACGATCTTCGTGCCGTCGATGTCGCTCAGAAGCCAGGAGATTCCCACCGCATCGCCGATGGAGGCGCCGAGCGACTCGACGGTCGGTTCCTGCATGCGACTGACGAGCTCCCGGCTGAGGAGCTGGGTTGCGTCGTGGGTGCGCCCGAGGTCGAGGTGGAACCGCGCCCATCGGATCTGATCCGGCGCCGTCGCTGACAGGCCGCCCATCGCGTTCCCACTGCGCGCCATCGCCCAGGGACGGAGGACCTTCAGCGTGCCGTCCTCCTCGCGTCGATGCCCGGCCACGAATCGGCGCGTCATGATGTCGTTCGGGAAGAACAGGGTGTCCTTGAGTCCGACCGGCTCGAGGACGAGCTCGCGGACCGCCCGCTCGTACGATTGGCCCGTGACCTTCTCGATGACCCGGCCGGCCAGGGAGAGCGACGTGTTGTTGTACGAGACGATGTGTCCCGGCGGCGAGACCTGCGCCAGCTCGGCCATGTGCTCGACGTAGCGGGCCAGGGCGTCGTCGCCCTCGCCGGTATCGGTGAAGTCGTCCCCGGACCACCCCGCGGTGTGGTTGAGCAGCTGGAGGACGGTGACGGTTTCCGCCGCGCGCTCGTCGCGCAGCCGCAGCTCGGGAACGTAGGTGCGGACCGGTGCATCGAGGTCGACGCGGCCCTGCTCCACGAGCCGCAGCATCGCGGTCGACGTGAAGGTCTTGCCCGTTGAGCCGAACTGGAAGAGCGTCGAGCCGTCGACGGGGAGCGGGTTGTCGACGCTCGTCACGCCGTGATAGGCGTAACGCTCCTGCTCGTCGTGGAAGACGCCGACGGCCACGCCGGGAATTCCAAGCTCCTCGGCCAGCTCGCGCGTGCGCTCCTGAAGATCACTCTCGATGCCGCCATCCTAGCGGGCGCGTTCGGGAGCTGGAGCTAGCGCTCGAAGCGCCTCATCGAGGCGGTGTCGCTCTCGGCGAGGCGCCGCTGGACGTTGATCCAGTAGTCATCACGTTCGTCCGGCTCCCGGATGGAGCGGCGGTCGAAGGGACGCAGGCCGCGGAACCACGCGACGAAGCCGGTCGACTGGCGTCGCTGGCGGAGGGCGGCGAGCTGAAGCTCGAACTGGGTCATGCACGGAGTCTGGCGGCGGGCATCGGTCGAGGAAATCGAACGAGTGACTACGGCAGACCGGTACCTTTCGGTGCCTCTCACCCGGTGGGTATCATCGGCGAGTGGGAGGGAGCTGAGAGCACGCGGGAGATGTCGGGCGAATGCGGCGCGTCGATGTGGTCGTGGTGGGAGCCGGGCTGGCGGGGCTCTCAGCAGCGCGATCGCTCGCCGGGGAGGCGGACGTGCTTGTGCTCGAGGCCCGCGAACGAGTCGGCGGGCGTACCGTTGGCCATACCTTCCCCAACGGCTGTTCGGTGGAGATGGGCGGGCAATGGGTGGGAGGTGCCCACACCGAGCTTCTGCAGCTGACCCGCGAGCTCGGGCTCGAGACCTTCCCCACCTACGACGAGGGCGCCGGCCTCACCGTGCTCGACGGCCAGCGGCGGCAATGGCTCGACGAGACGATCGGGCTGCCCGACTCAACGGCCCGTGAGATCGGCCGTGTGACCGACTCCCTCGGCGCGCTCGCCGAACGTGTCGATCTCAATGCTCCCTGGCGAATCCCGGAGGCCGAGGCGCTCGACCAGCGAACCGTGGAGTCGTGGCTTTCCGAGGCGACCGCTGACCCGCTTGCGCAGGCGTATTTCCGGGTTCTCACGCCTGCCGTGTTCGCCGCCGAGACCCACGAGGTGCCGTTGTTGCACTTTCTTTTCTACGTCCGTTCGGGCGGCTCTCTCGACTACCTGGTCACCACAGCCGGGGGTGCGCAGGAGTCGCGAATCGTCGGCGGGACGCACCGGATCTGCGAACAGATGGCCGCCGGCCTCGGGTCGGGCAGAGTGATCCTCGATGCGCCTGTCGATGCCATCGAGCAGGATGCGGACGCGGCGCGGGTCATCCACGGCGGGGATGTCACGGAGGCCCGGCGCGTCATCGTCACGCTTCCGCCCGCTCTGGCCGGTCGGCTCCGGTACCGGCCGTCGCTGCCGTCCGGCCGGGACACGCTCACGCAGCGATATCCGATGGGGCGCGTGATCAAGGTCCAGCTCCTCTACGACGAGCCGTTCTGGCGCACCGAGGGTCTGAATGGCCAGGTCCTCAGCTTCGACGACCCGATCGCGACGACGTTCGACAACTCACCACCCGATGGGCGTTGCGGCGTACTGATGGGGTTCGCCGAGGCCGAGCACGCCCGGCGGCTTGGCCAGCTCGACCTCGTCACGCGGCGACGCTCCGTCGTGGATTGCATGGTTCGGTTCTTCGGGCCGCGCGCCCGTGACATTCGCGACTACGTCGAGCTCGACTGGACCGCGGAGGAGTACACGCGCGGGTGCTATGGGGGCCGGCCGGCGGCGGGCGTATGGACCGGCTACGGTTCAGCGCTCACGGAGCCGATAGGGCGAATCCACTGGGCGGGCGCAGAAACGTCTCCGGTATCAAATGGCTACATGGACGGCGCGGTTCGCTCCGGTCTGCGTGCGGCAGCAGAGGTTCTCACTTCCTAGGCCGAGACTGATGAGCGCGCCGAGCGCGCGGCCTCCATCAGCCGATTCGCCCGGTCCGGGTCGACCGGGTTCCAGGTATGGCCGTCCACCTTGAGGCTCGTCCCGACGATGACGCCATCGGCGACCTCGAAGATCTCCGCGATGCGATCCGCCCGAACGCCGGTATTGGCGATGATGGCGGCTTCCGGTGCGGCTTCCTTCGCGATTCGCAGGTCGCTCATCTCGAACGGCACCCCGGCGGCCGGGCCGGAGATGAGGATGGCGTCCATGCGCAGGAAGGCCGCCGCCTTCGCGCGCTCCGCCACGCCGCGCGACCCAATGGCCGAGGCGAACTCCGGCGCGATGTTGTCGAACAGTGCGATGTCATCACCACCGATCGCGGACCGGTAGCCCGCGATGTTCCCGATGTGCGGCTCGATCATCCCCAGGTCGCTCTCGTAGACGCCGGTGAGGACCTCTCGGATGAAGCGCGCACCGGTGGCACGCGCGACGGCCAGCGACGCGATCGGGTCCCACAGGATGTTCACGCCGAACGGCACGCGCACGGCTGAGCGCAGCTGGCCGACGATCGAGGCCATCGCCGCGCTGATCTCGTGTCCGACCTCGAGCTGGTAGGGAAGGTCGGCCTCGTTGCAGAACAGCAGCCCGTCCACCCCGGCAGCCTGGAGGGCCTCCAGGTCGCGCGCGACTCCGTCGACTGCACCGGTCACGCCCTCAGACCGATCGTGGAGCGGCCGGCCCGGCAACGCCGGCAGATGGAGCATGGCGATCACCGGCTTGGGGACGCCGAAGATCCGGTTGAACGATTCCAATGTGGTCGATTCCTCGATCGAAGGGGTCTGCGTCAGGCGGCCTGTGCGCTGCGGCTCGGTAGAGACGGATCGCCTCGGACGAGCCGCCGCTCCATGGGGCGCCATGGCCGGGAAGCACCCACGTGGCGGGGATGGCCTCGAGCCGGGAGAGTGACTCCCGCGCCTTCGCCGGGTCCATCGTAAACGGTGCCGGGGCCGGCCCGATGGCGCCGGTCAGCACGTGGCCGGTGGTCAGCGCGTCGCCCACGAAGAGCGCGTCGACCGACGGCACGTGGATCGCCACGCTGCCGGGAGTGTGGCCGGGGATGTGGATGATCCGCGGGCTGCCGGGCAGCTGCAGCGTCTCGCCATCGGTGACGGTCTCGACCTCCTTGATCGGCGTCGTGCGCAGGCCGCCTTTGCGTCCGGCGTACCACATGAAGCGCAGCATCGGCCCGATCTTCATCGGTCCCATGCCGACGCTCTTCTTGTCCTCACCGCGGGCGAATGCTGCGTCAGCCTCGTGGACGTAGACGGGCACGCCGTGGTCGCGACGGAGCCGTTCGGCGAAGCCGACGTGATCGGGATCGCCGTGGGTCAGCACCAGGCCGCGGATGTCCGCGATCGAGCGGCCCATCTGGGAGAGCTCGGTCAGCAGATCCTTCCATTGGCCCGCCACACCGGCGTCGATGAGCGTGAGCTGGCCGTCCTCCTCGACGAGGTAGGTGTTGACGAGGTCGGATCCAACCCGGTGCAGCGACGGCGCGAGCTTCATCGGCCCATTATCGGTTCGGCAGCTTCACTGACCCGATCGAATTGGGCCTTGGCATGCGTCCGAGGGCGGCGTAGACTCGCAAAGTGAACATACGTTCTATTGTTGCGCCGACGCTCTCGCGATATCCGACCGAACACCAGTGGGACGAGCTGGAGGAGCTGCTCCGGCAGGCGCTCAGCCAGATGCAGCGGCAGACGCTGCCCGAGGCGCTCGCCGACGAGCCGGCGCAGACGGTCATCGACGAATGGCGGCACCGGCACTGGCTCGACGAGAGTGCGGCCTACCTGCCGTAGCGCGTGAGCTGGTCGCGAACCCTTTCGGTCTCGGCGATGCGGGCGCGCCGAGGCGCGGCCAGGCGCAGGCGGGCGAACCGATTGACGGCGACCTCGCGCATGCGCATGCGAGCGAACTGCGTGGGTGGGCGGGTCGCATCGGCGAGGCGCGTGCGGAGTGCTGCGATCTCGGCCCTGGCGTCGTCGAGCTGTGCCTCGAGCTCGTGCTGGCGGGCGACCCTGAGCGACAGGATGTAAAGGGTCAGCACGAAGACCAGCGTCGTCGCCGAAAGGATGATCAGGTCGCGCACGTGAGGATCCACCACTGGTCTCCAACGGGCACGACTGCCGAGATGCCGCGGGGCACGCGACTGGATCGCAACGATAAGCCCCGTTGTCAAGACGCACCGCTCTCGTCACGGCTGCTCGCTGAGACTCGGCGATAGAATTCCGTCCGCTGCTGCAAGCAGTCACCCTGAGAGGAGGAGCCGCGATGCGCGTGGGATTGATGGCGGAGAACCCGCTCGAGTCGGCCGTCATCGCATCGGGCGTGGTGCCGGTCGCGATGCTCGAGGCGTACGCGCCGGTGTATGCCCGCGCCGTGGTGACGGCGACCAAGCTCGGGGTCTTCGAGGCGCTCCGCGATGGTGCTCGGCCGGCAGCCGCGGTTGCCGAGACCTGTGGCACCGACGCCCGCGCGACCGAGAAGCTGCTGAACGTGCTGGTCACCATGCGCTATCTCCGCCACCGCGACGGCGCCTACACGCTGGCCGGCCATGTCCGGCGCTGGCTGCTGGCCGATGCCCCAAGCTCGATCCGTGACGTGATCCTGATGAAGGAGCTGGAATGGAGCTGGATCGACCAGCTCGAGACGTTCGTGAGGGACGGCAGGCCGCTCGACGTCCACGGCACGATGTCGACCGACGACTGGGGCGCCTATCAGCGTGGGATGCGTGCACAGGCCAATCCGCTTGCGTCGTGGCTCGCGCGGCGGGTGCCCGTGCCCGCGAAGGCTCGGGAGATGCTCGACATCGGTGGATCTCACGGCTACTTCTCGGTGGTTCTCTGCCGGAAGCACCCGGAGCTGCGGGCGACGGTCCTCGACCTGCCGGACGCCGTTGAGCACGCGGCGCCACTCCTGGAGCGCGAGGGCATGGGTGACCGGGTCGTCCTGAAGGCCGGCAACGCGCTGACCGATGACCTGGGCGAGGCGGCCTACGACCTCATCATGATGTTCAGCCTCGTCCACCACTTCGACGATGCGACGAACCGTCAGCTCGTGGCCAAGGCCGCACGCGCACTCCGGCCGGGCGGCTACCTCGTGATCGGCGACGCCCTGCGCCCATCGGCTCCCGGCAAGGGAGGCCAGCAGGGAGCCTTCTTCGACCTGTACTTCGCCCTGACCAGCGAGTCGGGGCTCTGGACCTTCGACGAGATGCGCGCGTGGCAGGTGGCGGCCGGTCTCATGCCGCGCAAGTCCATGTCGCTGGTACCGGGCGGTGGCTTCGGCCTCCAGGTCGCCGAGCGGCTGGATTCGTGACAGGTTGCCCATCTGGCATTCACAGTTTGAGCGCAATCGGTCGTCAGCCTCTGAAGCGAGCGGCCCGATGGGCGGGGCGCACCACAACCGAGGTATGACCGATGCACGCAACGTTCAGGCAGTCCCAGCCGGCCGATTCCGGCAGGCCGATCCGGGGCACCTTCTACCCGAGCGATGGGCCGGGTGGCGGCGGATCCATCGGGTCCATGCTGCCCAAGCTGATCGGGATCCTGGTCGCGATGGCCGTGATTCGCAACGTGGTGGGTGGCGTCAAGCGGCACCAGGGCGGCTCCGGCTGGAGCCGGCGGCGCGAGGCCATCGCCGAGCTTCATCGAGAGCTCCACGCCGGCGACACGGCCGCTCAGCCCGCGAAGGACGTGAAGGCCTGAGTCCCGGGACGGCTCAGCCCGCGAGGCGGCTGATGACCGGCTGGAGGATCTCCAGCTGGTCCTGCTGCAGGGTCACGTAGCTGGCGCCCCATCGCTCCCGTCGGGCGAGGAGGGTCTCGACCATCTCCTCCGTGTCGCCGACGAGATAGTGCGGGCTCAGCAGGAGCTCCTCCTCGCTGATGCCGCGGGCGCGAGGTGGGGGAGGCCCACTCCGCGTACGGAAGTCGGGGTCGACCTGCCACAGCGCGATGTTGATCTCGAGCTCGGCCCATCGGTCTCCGGCGGCCTCGCGGATCCAACCGACCTTGCGGTCGACCGCTGCACCGGTGATGTCGTCGGGGTCGCCGCCGCCACCGGGGAGTGAGCGGGGATCGATGCCGATGATGTCCGCCTCGCGAGCCGCGAAGGCAAGCAGCTTGGGCCCGCCGCCACCGACCAGGATGGGCGGGTGCGGACGCTGGACCGAGGTCGGCAGGTCCCGCTGATGGATGGCGGGGTAGGCGTCATCGGCCTCGTGGTCGATTCGCCCCTCGCTCAGCGCCTGCCGGATCATCCGCAGCGACGCCTGCATCCGGCGCAGCCGCTCCGGCGGCGGGTCGAAGGTCAGTCCGGCGGCCTCGTACTCCGGTCGGTTCCAGCCGGCGCCGATGCCGATCTCGAGCCGCCCGTCCGTCATCGCGTCGACCGTCGCCAGTTCCTGCGCCAGGACCGGCGGATGGCGCAGGTCGTTGTTCAGCACGAGGGTGCCGACGCGGAGCTTTGTCACCTCGGCGGCGGCCTGCAGGATCGGCAGCGCAGCCCAGTTACCCAGGTGGTCCGATGCCATCAGCACGTCGACCCCGGCTGCCTCGGCGCGCTTTGCGGTCTCGACGACCCGTTCGCGCCTGCCTTCGCTGGCATCCAGTGCCAGGCCGAATCGGAATGGGCGTCGCTCCGGACCGGTCACGGCGCGGCAGCCTCAGCCAGGCCGGTCACGACAAGGTGCGTTCGGCAGTCGAGCTCTGCCCTGGCCTGGCTGGTCGCGTCGCCGATGGCCGCGGCTTCGGGGCATCGGCGTGCCGCGCCGTCGTCGATGTGACCGGTGATGCTGACCCACCCGCCGTCGCGAGGAATCTCGATCGTCGTCGCCGGGTCCACGAAGAGCTCGATGGAGACCTCCTCGGTCGTGTTCGCGTACGCAGTCTCCCAACTCCGCTCGTGGCACGACAACCACCGCGCCACTGCGTCTCCGCTCGTAGGGCAGGCCGGTGGTTCCGTGGTGCTGGGAGCCGGCCTGAGCCAGCCGACGAACGTGATCTGCAGTCCTCGATAGCAGTGAATCGCCTCATAGTCCCCGAGCATCATGAATGCGCGCGCATCCGCCCCCGGATCCGGGCAGGCGCTGGGATCGTCACCGAACCACTTGGTGCCCGACGCGGGATCTCCCGTTGCTGCCCAGCCAAGCCAGGCGGGGCATGTGAGCTCGTCCCCCGAGGAGGTCGCACAGCCGCTGGCGGGCGGAAGCCCGGGTCCTGCGATCTGGATCCAGAGGTATCCGTCGGCCTCCCGTGGCGCGCCCACCACGAGGGATCGCGATCCCAACGGCAGCGTGCCGAGTCGCTCCGAATCGATGCCGGGCTCCGCGCGCAGCGAGACGTCCGCCACGAGCGTTCGGACCATTGAATTGGCGCTGTAGTCCGCGCCGGCCCCTGCCGACGGATCTGCGCTGACGGTCGGTACGGGCTGGATGGATTCTGTGATCGTGGGCTGTAACGAAACGGTTGGCGAAGCGGTCGCGGCCGGCGCCGGTGCAGACGCTGACGGCGTCCCGACGGTCGCGCATGAGGCGAGCGCAACCATCAGAACGAGTTGCGCCGATGCTGCCGAACGCCGTGCACGATTCACTGGGGGATCCTAATCCGGGACACCGGGGCCGTTATGCGGGCTTCATGCCAGCATGTCCCCCTAAGCCGCGATCCCTGCACGGAGGCCAATCGTGTCCGACCCGATCGTCTTCATCAGCCACTTCCAGATCAGGGAAGGGGCGCTCGACGCTTACCGCCAGCTTCAGCGGGAAGTTGCGTCGGACCTCGAGGCTGCGAAGCCGCGGACCCTCGTCTTCCTCACCTACGTCGACACAGCCGGAAGCCAGATGACCGCCGTGCATGTATTCGCCGATGCCGAGTCGATGGATCTCCACTTCGAGGGATCGGACGAAAGATCGGCGGCGGCCTATGAATTCCTGCAGCCCGACGGGTGGGAGATCTACGGGAAGCCCAGCGATCAGGTCCTGGGCACGATGCGCAACGCCGCCGCCGCGTCAGGGGTCGAGTTGAAGGTTCACGCCGAGCACGTCGCCGGATTCCTTCGCAACGCTCGACAATCACGTGAGGAGTCAAACCCCAGGCGGCTGAATCCGTCCCGCGCGCCGAGACGATGAGCCAGATCCCGACGACCACGCCCCACAGGATCACCAGGTAGAACGGCGGCGGCAGCCATTGGTTTGGCGACCATCGCGACGCGACGAGAAATGGCAAGGTGAACAGGGCCGATAGCCCGGCGAGGCCGGTCAACGCGCGAATCCATGCGGTCTTCGCATTGCCGCGCGCCGCGAGCATGACGAGGGCAGTACCGAGCGCCATTCCGCCCACCCCAAAGAGGACGATCATGCCGGCGCTCACGAACACGTAGGTCACTCCCGGATCAGTGGCCGGACCGCCAGAGGCGATCGCGCTGACGGGAGCGAGGTAGAGCCCCCAGCCGATGAGGAACGAGGCCGCCGCGACGACGCTGGCGGCCCAGCTGATGCGACGCAGCCGACCGACGCCGAACCACGCCTCCGACAGATATGCCATCAGCAGGATCAGCCCGCCGATCGAAACGACGAGCAGCCCGATCGAGATGATGAATCCAGCGGCAGGCTGCGCCACGAAGCTCGCCATTTCGGTCTCGGAGTAGCGACCGCCCTTTGGACCGAGCAGGGTGAACCCGACCACCAGTGGCAACGGCGAACGCAACTGCGCCGACCCCGGCCAGGCTCATGTCGCGTCTCATCTAGCCGCATCCTACGTCTCGTAAGATTGCCGGGTGCAACTGCGTCGCAAGCGCTTCGACAAGCCCGACGAGGTCAGGACGGTCGAGAAGGCGAGCATCGAGCTCGTCAACCTGGGCGAGGCCGTCATCGGCCGCACCGTCTTCGAGCCGGGCTGGCGCTGGTCCGAGCACGTCAAGCCGATCGTGGGGACGGCCTCCTGTGAGGTTCATCACACCGGATACGTGATGTCCGGCACGCTCGGCGTTGAGATGGACGAAGGCGCCAGCACCCAGCTGATCAAGGGCGACGTGTTCGAGGTGCCGCCCGGCCACGACGCGTGGGTCATCGGCGATGAGCCGTGGATCTCCATCGACTTCGCCGGCCGCCGGCTGTTTGCGAAGTCGCCGGCGGAAGTCTCGGAGCGAACGTTCACCACCATCGTCTTCACCGATCTCACCGCGTCGACCCAGACGCTGTCCCGCATGGGAGACAGTGGCTGGCGCGCGCTTCTGGCCGAGCACAACGAGGCCGCGCGGGAGCAGATCGAGCGTTTCGGCGGCCGGGAGGTCAAGACGACCGGCGACGGGTTCCTCGTGATGTTCGACAGCCCTGCCCGCGCGGTACGAGGCGCTGCCGGGATGCTCGACGCAGCCGCGGCGAAGGGGCTCATGGCCCGCGCCGGCGTCCACACCGGCGAGGTCGAGCTCCAGGGCGACGACGTGCGCGGCATCACCGTCCATGCGGCGGCCCGAATCCTGGATCGCGCCGAGCCCGGCCAGGTGCTCGTGTCCGGCACCGTGCGAGATCTCCTTGCCGGTTCCGGCCTCGAATTCACCGACCTGGGTGAGTTCGAGCTGCGTGGCCTGGAGGGAAAGAGGACCCTCGCCGCATTGGTCCGCTAGGGAAATCGGCGGCAATGAGCTGACCGCGGCGCTTCATCCCGGCTCCATACTCGTCTTGTGAAGTCGGAGCCCGAGCTTGTAGCCGCGGCGCACCTCAGCTACATCGGTTCATTTCGGAAGCTCGTCGAGCACAGTCCTGCGGGCGCGATCTATGTGGACGACCGCGCCTTTACCTTTGCGACCGGCCTGATGATTCCGACGTTCAACGGGTGCATCGTGACGCTGCCCATTGCCGCGAGCGAGCTCACAGAATCGCTCGAGTGGCTCAGCTCGCGCGAACTGCCGTACGAAGTCTCGATCGCCGAGCCGCTTGCGCCCGAACTTGCCGATGTCGTCGTGGGATCCGGGCTCTCGATCAACCGGGTGCCATATCCAGGAATGGTTCTCCACCCGGTCCCGGCGTCGCCTGCTCTCCCTCCCGATGTGACGGTCGTGCCTGGGCTCGTCCCGGGCCTGGCTGACTACCTTCCGGCTTCCTTCGCTGCCGATCCTGACGTCCGCGTCTTCAACGCGCGACTTGACGGGCGACCCGTCGGCATCTCGATCGCCATCCGCACCGGCGACGTCGCAGGCGTGTACGCCGTCGGGACGCGACCGGAGTCGCGCGGAAGGGGAGTGGGAACCGCTGCAACGTGGGCGGCCGTGGATGCGGGCAGCGAGTGGGGCGCGGACACCATCGTTCTTCAGGCATCGGAGATGGGACTGTCCCTCTACCAGCGCATGGGTTTCCGGACGGTCGTGCGCTACGTCAAGTTCAGCGGCGGTCCTTCGCAGGCAAGTCCAGCCTGACGACCTCGACAAGCAGCGATCTGGTCAGATACACCCCGCTTGGCCGAGGACGGGAAACCGTATATTCCTGACTCGAGACGAGGGGACGCTGGCAGCGCGTGCCTCCTGGCGCCGCCGTCAAGCCTCTGAGCCGATCCTGGGCCGCGGTGGCGGTGGCGTGAGCCCGTAGCGCGCGATGATGTCGGGCAGCCACTCGGGATCGGCATAGGGGAGGCCGATACTGCTCGGCCAGTCCGGCGATCGCGGCAGGGTCGATCGGTCCGGCGTCGTTGAGGTCGGCGAAGCCGCGGAAGAATCCCTCGAATCCGGCGGGCGAGATGATCTCGATCATGCGGGCGGGCGTCGAGCCGGCGTTCCACATGGCGTGCACCTGGTTCCGGGGCTTGACGATGTAGCCGCCGACGCCCAGCACGACCTCCTGGTCCTCCGACCGGAAGCCGATCTCACCCTCGAGCACGATGGAGATCTCATCCTCGCGCGTGTGGACGTGCGGCCGCACCAGGGCCCCGACGTCGAACGGATGCTCCACGACGGACAGTGCCCCGCCGGTATCGGCGCCGTCGATCTTGAAGTGGACACCGACGCCTGGACCGAGCCGGCCGGCACGCCCTTCCCCGGGCTGGACGACCTTGAGGGTTGCGGCCGAGATGGCTTCGTGGACGGTCATGAGCATCTGCCTCGCGTATCGGGTGAACAGTGCCGTATACTGATTGTGAGACGCAGGAGTTGTCAAGGTTGAAAGAACAGACCCGTTCACCGAAGTCGCGCCAGTACCGAATGGGCAGGCGCGCCGACCTGGTCGACCAGACGCGGCAGCGCATCACCGAGGCCGCCGTGCGGCTTCACACCTCGATCGGCCCTTCGGCGACCTCCATGAGTGCCGTGGCCGACGAGGCCGGGGTGACCCGGCTGACGCTGTATCGCCACTTCCCCTCGAAGGACGAGCTGTTCGGCGCGTGTATGGGCCACTGGCGGTCGCTCCACCCGCCGCCCGATCCTGACCGCTGGCGCGCCATTCCCTCGTTCGAGGCGCGGGTGCGGCGCGCGCTCGACGACCTCTACGGTTGGTTCAGCGAGAACGGCGACGACCTGTATCCGATCTACCGCGACGCGGCGTACACCCCGGCCTCCAACCAACGGGCACGGCAGGCGACCAACGAACGGATGGTCGATGCCGTGCTCGGGGACGAGGGCGCGGGGGATCGGGCTCGTCAGCTCCGAGCCGCGATGGGTCACGTCGTCGGCTTCTGGACGTGGCGCTCACTGGTCGTCGACCAGGGTCTCTCAACGGCCGATGCAAGTGCCATGGCCGCTCAGTTCGTCCTCGCGCAGGCGGCCTAGCGGGCTCGAGCTCTACGATGTCGCCACTGGCCACCGAGGATGAGGAGACGCGATGAGACTGGCGGCATTCAGGGACGCCGGCGGCATTCGATACGGCGTGGTCGAGGGCGACGACATCCGCCCGATCCCCGACGCCGCGACGCCGCCCGAGGCAGCGCGCCTGGCCGCCAGCGGCGCGGTGTCGCCCGGGTCTGGCACCCCGCTCGCCGATGCGTCGCTCGTGGCGCCGGTGCTGCCGCTGGTCCGCAACCTCTTCTGCGTCGGCTGGAACTACGTCGATCACTTCGCCGAGGGCGCTGCGGTGCGCGGGGCCAGTGGCGCGCAGGAGATCCCGGACCGCCCGACCTTCTTCACGAAGGCGACGCGGAACCGTCATCGGGCCGTTCGACACCATCGAGCTGCACGCGGACGTGACCCCGTCGCTCGATTGGGAGGTTGAGCTCGCCGTCGTCATCGGTGCGGGGGGCCGCGACATCCCGGAAGGGGACGGCCCTCGATCACGTCCTCGGGTTCACGGTCGCCAATGATGTCTCGGCGCGGAACGTCCAGCGCGAGCACGGAGGGCAGTGGTTCCGCGGCAAGAGCCTGGACGGCACCTGCCCGATCGGCCCGTGGATCGTCACGCCCGACGAGCTCGGCCGTCCCTATCAACGCGCGATCACCTGTCGCGTCAACGGCGAGACGGTCCAGTCCGCCACGCTCGGCGATCTCCACTTCGGCGTCACGCGGATCATCGCGGAGCTGTCGCGCGGACTGACCCTCGAGGCCGGCGACGTGATCCTCACCGGGACCCCATCGGGCGTCGGCTTCGCCCGCACGCCGCCGCGATTCCTGGCGGCAGGCGACGTCGTCGAGTCGGAGATCGAGGGGATCGGGACGCTGCGCAACGAGGTCGCCGGCTAGCGGGCCGCGATCGGTCGCAACGCCGGTTCGGCCGCAACCCACTCGCCCAGGCGCATGAGCTGCTCACCGAGCCTTCTGCGCAATGGGCGCCGCGGAAGGTCGCGACGCAACGCCGTTCGTCGAAGCTGCATCGCGCGCTCCGCGGCGAACTGGCTCAGGACGTGGGTGTTCATCAGGCTCTGCACGTCGGTCAACTCCCCTCTGTCTCGTCCATGGTGATGACGACCTTGCCCTGTACGCCGCCCCCTTCGAGATAGCGCACGGCGTCAGGAATCTGGTTGAACGGGTAGGTGCGGTCGATGACGGGCCTGACCTTGCCGGCTTCGATGAGCTCCTTCAGGACCAGCAGGTTCTCCCTGCTGACGGGGGCCAGGAACGGGCGCACCTTCTGGCGTCCGAAGCGGGTCGTCACGACCGACCCGACGATGCGAACGATGGGACCGATCCAGTTGCCCGGCCCGGGTGCCACGAGGACGATGGTTCCCTCGGGCGCCAGCACGCGCCGCATGTGCGACAGCCGACGGTTCCCGCCGGCATCGACGATGAGGTCGTAGCGCCCTCCGCCGCGCGTGAAGTCCTCGCGCGTGTAGTCGACGACCTGGTCCGCACCGATCTCGCCGACCATGTCGACGTTCTTCGTGTTCGTCACGGCGGTCACGTCGGCGCCGAGTGCCTTGGCGATCTGCACGGCGAAGGAACCCACGCCGCCGCCCGCGCCGTTGACCAGCACGCGCTGGCCCGCCTTGAGCTCGCCCTTGTCGCGAACCCCGACGAGCGCCGTCTGCCCTGCGGTGGGTACGGCAGCGGCCTGCTCGAACGTGAGGCCGGCCGGCATCGGCACCATGCTGCGACCGCAGACGTACTCGGCGAATGCGCCGGTCCGCGAGCCGAACACGCGGTCGCCGGGCTTGATGTGCGTCACGTTCGCGCCCACCGCCTCGACGATCCCGGCGACGTCGAGGCCCAGGACCGTCGTCTTCGGAGTGCGGAAGCCCTCTCCCAGGCGGGCGAGGTAGGGCTTCCCCCGCAGCATGTGCCAGTCAAAGGCATTGACGGACGTCGCGCGAAGGTGCACGAGCGCGCCCTCCTCGGTGAGCTCGGGCTTGTCGACCTCCCGGAGCTTCATGACATCGGGCGAGCCGTATCGGTCGCTGACGAACGCTTTCATCGGTCTCCATTTCGTACGGTGTAAGATAGTGGGTGTACGATACGTCTTACAGCGTAAGACTGTCAAGCCCCGAATAGAGGAGCCATCAGATGGCGTCGCAGGCCAGACCGCGCGAGGAGACGCGACCCGCACTGAGCCGGGAGCGCGTTCTCGAAGCTGCCATCGCGCTTGCCGACGAGGCCGGCATCGGCTCGCTCACCATGCGGAAGCTCGCGCAGGAGCTCGGCGTCGAGGCGATGACGCTGTACTACTACGTGGCCAAGAAGGACGACATCCTCAACGGCATCGTCGACATCGTGATCGGCGAGATCGAGCTCCCGTCACCCGGAGACGACTGGAAGCCCGCGCTTCGCAGGATGGCGATCTCCGCCTACGAGGTCCTGGTCCGGCACCCATGGGCGGCCGGCCTGGTGCTGTCGTCCTCGGGGGTTAGCGCATCCAGGCTGCGATACATGGAGTCGATCCTGGGCACCCTGCGAATGGCCGGCTTCTCGGCCGAGATGACCGATCACGGCTATCACGCGCTGGAGAGCCACATCATGGGGTTCACGCTGTGGGAGGTCGGCATGGACCTCGGCAGCCGCGAGGACCTCGCGCGAAAGGCGAGCGACTTTCTCGGTTCGCTCAATCGCGAGGAGCTGCCCTACCTCGCCGAGCACGTGGACCAGCACCTCAAGCCGCGTCGCCCCGACGAGGAGGGGGACTTTGCGTTCGGGCTCGACCTCCTCCTCGACGGCCTCGAGCGGCTCCGGCAGAGCGGCTGAGCCATACCCGTCGCCGTCTAGGCGATCTGCTCCTGGCGGGCGGCGGCGAAGCGCGGGATGGCCGCGTCGACCATGTCGTCGGAAGCGGTCAGGCTGATGCGGAACCAGCCGGGGACCTCGACGACGCTTCCCGGCAGCACGAGCACCTTGTGGCGAGCCAACGTCTCGGAAAAGGCCGCGTCGTCGGGGATGGGGGAGCGGGCCATCGTGTAGAAGGTGCCCTCCGGCATGGAGGCGTCGTAGCCCATCTCGCGCAGCGCCGGGACGAGCCGATCGCGACGGCGTTCCAGCGCCCCGATGTCGATCGAGAGGCGCTCGAGATCGGCCAGCGCGTGCTGCAGCAGCGCATTCGGGAACGCGTAGCCGGCGGCGATCTGCTGCACGAAGATCTCGTCCCGCAGCTCGGCGCGTTCGGGCAGCGTTGGCGGCACGGTCAGGAAGCCGATGCGCTGCCCGGGCGCCAGCAGCGTCTTCCCGTACGAGTAGGTGATCACCGTGTGCGGATAGAACTCGGCCGCGCTGTGCGCCGTACGACCGTCGAACACGATTCGGTTGTACGGCTCGTCCGACAGGATCCAGACGGGGTGACCGATGCGCGCGGACGCATCGGTCAGGGCGGCGGCAAGCGATTGGAGCACCTCGGGCGGGTAGACGCGGCCGGTCGGGTTATGCGGGCTGTTGACCAGCACGGCACGCGTGCGCGGACCGATGGCGGCGGCGATGCGGTCGACGTCGAGATCGAACGCCGGCGCCTCCAGCGCGAGTCGTACGGGCTCGCCGCCGACCGCGAGGATGAGGATCTCGTAGAAGAACCACGGCGGCGACAGGAAGAGAACCTCGTCCCCCGGCTCGACCAGCGTCCGCAGGGCGACGGCAATGGCGGCGAAGCCGCCGTTCGTCATCGCCACGTCGGCGGGATCCCACGCCATCCCGGTCCGCGCGGTGAGCGTCTCCGCCACCGTGCGCTGCGATGCCGGCTCCGAGAGCTTGTAGGCGAACCAGTCCTTGTCCTGGGGCTCGAGGTTGCGCTGCAGTGCCTCGACGTAGCTCGGCAGCGGCATCTCCTGGGGATTGCCGACCGCGAAGTTCGAGATGTCCGGATCCCGGTTCAGCCGGGAGTAGGGCCCGCTGAAGAACGAAAGGAAGGGCGCAACGCTCTGGCGCAGCCGGTCACGCTGACGGGTGGCGGAAGTGGTCATCTGGAGTCCCCTGGTTCTCGGAGTGAGGGGAGTATCCCACCGCAGGATTGCCCTACGCTGTGCCTGCATGATCTCCGACGAGACCCTTCGCCTCTACGAAGAACTCGTGGCGACGCGCCCTGGGCTCGAGCGAAAGGGCAAGACGATGCCGTACACGTCCGTCAACGGCCACATGTTCAGCTTCCTCACCCCCGACGGCACGTTGGCCCTGCGACTGCCGCAGGCGGAGCGTGACGCGTTCCTCGAGGCGTATGACACGACGCTGGTCGAGCAGCATGGGCACGTGATGCGGGAGTACGTCGCCGTCCCGGCGGCGCTCCTGGGCCGCACGGCCGAGCTCAAGCCGTACTTCGACCTCGCCTGCACGCATGTCGCCTCGCTTCGGCCAAAGAAGGCGAGGGTTCCATGACCGACTCACCGATCGACGCCTATCTCGCCAACCTGCCGGCCGATCAACGGGAGGCGCTGGAACGCGTGCGCGCCGAGCTCCATCGGCTGGTTCCGGATGCCGAGGAATCGATGGGCTATGGCATGCCGGTCATCAAGCACCAGGGCCAGGGCGTGCTCTGGTTCGCCGGCTGGAAGAAGCACCTCAGCATCTACCCGCTGACCGATTCGTTCCTGGCCGCGCACGAAGCGGAGCTCGAGGGGTACGAGCGCACGAAGGGGAGCCTCCACTTCACGCCCGATGTCCCGCTGCCGAGCGCGCTCTTCGAGGAGCTCGTCAAGGCTCGCCTCGCCGACCTGGAGGCCGGTACGGGCTGACTCCGATCTGAGAGCTGATGGTCCTGCAGCCGGTCAGCCCTTCGGCGCGCTCACCCTGTCGAGATGCTGCAGCAGCCGGTGCGCGGCCAGCTCGACCTCCTTGTGGCGCCACTCCGCCGCCCGGTACTGGCAGGCGATCAGCCCGGTGCGGTGAACGCGGCGCAGATCACCGTAGACGAACGCGTGGCGTGCCTTGGTCTCGTCGGTGGCGCCCTCGGTCAGGCCGAGATACCAGACGGCGTACTCGGTCCACGGATGCGACTCGAGGAAGGCGTTCTCTTCGTCGGCGGTCGGCTGAGCCTCGCCCCAGTCGCTGTCGAGGACGTACTGGCGCGCGTCGATGAGCTTGCGGCAATGCGCCACCGCCCGCCGGTTCACCTTGTAGCTGGCCATCGCCGAAGTATGACGAGCCTGACAATCGGTCAGAAGTCGCGGCGACCCACGAAGTGCTCGCCTGCCTCGGGACGGGTGAGCTGATAGATCGCGAGCCGATGGCCGCCCGGGGTCGTGAACGTGCAGACGGGGCCGTGCGGAATCTCGAGCTGATGCCCCTGCTTCCAGCCGCGCGACTTCAGCTCATCGATCGCCTTCGCGATATCGGCGACGCGATAGACCATCACCGGCTGATCGCCTTCGAGGTGGCCGGCGAGCAGCAGGCGCGGCGGCTGGTCCACGAGCTCGACCATCGCGACCCGGGTGCCCATCCCCTCCACCGCAAAGATCAGCTTGGCGCCCAGCACCTCGGTGAAGTAACGGATGTCTCCGGCGACGTCGCGGCTCGGCATGTAGACGAAGTCGAGCTGCTCGAAGAGCGTCACGTGCTCATTCGATCCGCTCGAGCACGATCATCGGGATGACCCGGTCGGTGATCTTGGGATACTCGCGGAACTCGGGACGCTCATCGGCGTGCTGCTCCCAGAGCCGATCCCGCTCGTCGCCGCTCGCGACCGTCGCGTGCGCCGTGAAGCTCTCGCCGCCGGCCTCGACCCCGACCTCGGGGTTGGCCTGGAGGTTGTGGAACCAGTCGGGATTCGTCGGCGCCCCGCTCTTCGACGCGGCGATGACGTAGCGGTCGCCGTCGCGCGTGTAGGTGACGACCGCCACGCGATCCTCGCCGGTTTTGGCACCCTTGGTGGTGAGGATCATCAGCGGCCGTCCGGCCATCGGTCCCGTCGTTACCTGGCCGCCGTGTGAGCGAAGGTCATCGATCAGCATCTGGGTGAAGTCCATCGGTCTCGAGCGCTCCGCCTTGCCTGCGTGGGATTGATCTCGTCGAGTATGCGGGAATGTCACGGAGACAGCCGATCCGCGGGCTTCACCGCCGACGGTGGCCTGCGCTAAGGTTGCGCTCGATCCCTCCCCACGGAGCATGCGTGTCCGAAGCGCTTCTCCCCGAGCACACCTCCGGCACATCGACGACCTCGCGCGATGGCAGCACCGAGTCGCTGGCCGCCATCGGCGAAGTTCTGCATGCCATCATCCACGGTGGCTTCGAGCTCACGCCGGTCCTCGAGAAGATCGCGGAGCGCTCGGCACAGCTCTGCGCGGCCGATACCGGCTACGTCTACCTGCGGGATGGCGACCTGTTCCGGCTGATGGCGGACAGCGGGGTGACGGCCGACGTCAGCCAGTACGAACGCGAGCACCCGATCCCGGCCGGTCCCGAAACGGGCGTGGGGCGCGTGGCCCTCGAGCGAGCGCCGGTGCACATCCACGACGTCCTGGCCGACGCGGAGTACAGCTGGCGAGAGGGGCAGCGCCTGTCCGGGTACCGGACCATCCTGGGCCTGCCCATCATCATCGACGGCGACGTCATCGGCGTCGTGGGCCTCGGGCGCAACCGCGTCCACCCGTTCGGTGACGAGGAGATCGCGACGATCTCGGTCTTTGCCGGGCAGACCGGCGTCGCCGTGCGCCTCGCACGGCTGATGGGGGAGAAGCACGAGGCGGCCGAGCGCGAGGCTGCCGTCGGCCACGTGCTCCAGGCGATGGGCCGCTCGACCTTCGACCTCCAGGACGTCCTCGATACCGTGCTCGCCAATGCCGTGGCGCTGTGCCACGCCGACAGCGGCAACATCGTCCGCCACGATCCGGCGCGCGGCGTCTACCGCATCGCAGCGATCCTCGGTTTCAACGCGGCGTATCGGGAGGTTGAAGAGGCCATCGACTACGTGGCGGACCGGGGCACCATGACGGGTCGGGTGCTCCTCGAACATCGTCCAGTCCAGGTCATCGACGTCGACCGCGGACCCCGAGTACGCGCTGCAGGAGCTGCAGGAGACCTACGGTTACCGAACGGTGCTGGGGGTCCCGCTGCTGCGAGATGGATTCCCGGTCGGTGTATTCGGCCTCGGGCGAAAGGAGGTCCGCGCATTCAGCGAGCGGGAGATCGGGCTCGTCAGCACATTCGCCGACCAGGCCGCCCTGGCCATCGAGAACGCGCGCCTGTTCGAGACCGTGGAGCGGCAGCGCACCGAGCTGGCGCGCTTCGCGCCCCAGGTGGCGAGCATGCTGTCGAGCGACGAGGGCAAGTCGCTTCTCACCGGGCATCGGCGCGAGATCACCGCGCTGTTCTGTGACCTGCGCGGGTTCACCGCCTTCGCCGAGACCGCCGAGCCGGAGGAGGTGCTTGGCGTGCTTCGCGAGTACCACGGCATGGTCGGCGAGCTGGTGGTGGCCCATGGCGGCACGGTCGAGCACTTCGCGGGCGATGGGCTGATGGTCTTCTTCAACGATCCCGTGCCCAAGCCCGAGCACCGGAGCGACGCGATCCGCGCGGCGCTCGCCATGCGTGACGGGTTCGCCACCCTCGCGGAGCGCTGGCATCGGTCCGGCTACGACCTCGGCCTGGGGATCGGGATTGCCGTCGGATACGCAACCCTGGGCCGCATCGGCTTCGAGGGCCGATACGACTACGGGGCAGTGGGCAACGTCGTGATCCTCGCCTCGCGCCTGAGCGAGGCAGCAGCGGGCGGCCAGATCCTCGTCAGCGACCGACTGTTCGCCGCGGTTGAGGATCAGTTCGAGGCCGAGGAGGTGGATCCCCTGGCGCTCAAGGGCTTCAGCCGCCCGACCCCGGTCCACAACATCCTGCGGTCCGTCTAGCTCCAGGGTAAGCGAAGGGCCGGATCTCCTCGCGGAGACCCGGCCCCTGGTCGAACGATGGGTTGGTCAGAAGGGCGGTTGGGTGAGCGATCCCGCGTAACTGCAGTCGGTCTCGACCTGCAAGGTGACGTCGCCGGCCTCCTCCTGGAAGAGGCCTTGCATGCCGCCGCCTTCGATGCTGGCCCCGAACTGGAACGCGACGGGCTCGGTGACGGTCTGCGTGGCGACGTTGACGCCGAGCCCATCGGTCCGGATCAGGGTCACGTCCAGCTCGCAGCTGTCGCTGGCGGGCATGGGAGCAGCGGCGAAGTCAACGGTGATCGGCGTCCCCGCGGGAACCGACGTGCTGACCTCGGTGCCGGTGCCGAGGCCATGAACCGTCACGACCTGCGGTCCTCCATCGGGCGCGTCGCTTTCGCGGACGAGGAACTCGGCGGAGACCCAGCCGTAGGCGAACGCCTTGTCCCCGCCGTCCACGGCGCTGACCTGGTACCACGACGTCCCTTCGAAGAACACCGGGCCGAGCGAGACGGCGACGAGCTCATCGGCCGCGAGCCGGACCTCGACGCGATCCATGTCGGGGAAGGCTTCGCCGATGAGCAATGGCGAGTCGGCGCTGGGCAGCGTGTGGACCTCGACGTCATCAGCGGTCGAGCGCCCGATCATCGGCAGCTCGAACTCGATGACCTCGATCGGGTCGGGTGACGGCTGTTCCGTCGGGGTGGGTGCGACCGATGGCGACGGCTCATCGCTCGGCGATGGAGCCTCGGTTGGTGATGGGTTGGGCGATCCCGGATCCGCCGGGGCCTGGCCGCACGCGGCGAGGATGATCGTCAGCCCCAGGAGTGCGGCGCCAGGTGCGAAGAGTCGGGTCGAGCGCATTGTCGGATGTCCCTCGGATGTTCAGTGGGCAGAAGCCTTGGTGGCTTCGTTGCCAATAAGACGTTCTGCGAGCGCTGCGCAGCGCACGGCTTCCGACGCAAGCAGCGGGGGACGTTCGACGTACGACGGACCTGGCGCTCAGTCCTCGCCGATGTCCTCGTTCCAGATCTCCGGATGGGCGGCGATGAACTCGTTCATCAGCTCGACGCACTCCTGCCGAGTCGAGGTTGATGACCTCCACGCCCCGCGCGCGCAGGTAGTCCTCGCCGCCGACGAACGTGCGGTTCTCGCCCATCACCACGCGCGGGATGCCGTACAGCAGGATGGCGCCGGTGCACATGTCGCATGGCGACAGGGTGGTGTACATCGTCGAGCGCCGGTAGACCGAGGCGGGCAGGCGTCCGCCGTTCTCGAGCGCATCGGTCTCGCCGTGGCGGATGGCGCTGTTCTGCTGCACGCGCCGGTTGTGGCCGACGGCCAGGACGGTGCCGTCGTCGGCGACCAGCGCGCCGCCGATCGGCACGCCGCCCTCGGATCGGCCGATCCTGGCCTGCTCGATGGCGTGCTGCAGCCCGGCGCGGTCGCGGTCGTGGATCTCCATCGGTCCTCCTGTCGGTCAGCTGCGGCGGTATGGCTTGAGGTAGGCACCCGGATAGGCGACGTTGCGGCCGGAGAGCGCGAGCGCACCGATGACGACGAGGTAGGGGAGCGCCAGCAGCAGCTCGAACGGCAGCTCGCCGAAGCCGGGCAGGATGCGGAGGCGGAACTGGAGCGAGAAGATGAGCGAGAAGATCAGGGCGCCGATGACGCCGCGACCGATGCGCCAGCGGCCGAAGATGACGAGCGCCACGCACACCCAGCCACGGCCGGCGATGATGTCGAGCGTGAAGCTGCCGAGCAGCGCCAGCGTGATGAACGCGCCGCCGATGGCCATCAGCGCGCCGCCGATCATGAGCGCCAGGTAGCGCGTGCGGGCGACGTTGACCCCGGCCGCGTCGGCCGCCTCGGGGTTCTCGCCGACGGCCCGGATCTCGAGGCCGAAGCTCGAGCGCTGCAGGAGCCACCACGCCGCCGGCACCACGACCAGGAAGGCGACCCAGGTCAGCGCGTACTGGTCGAAGATGGCGCCGATCTCGCCGAGGCCTCCGAACGGGTTCACGATCGGCATCGGCTCGATGCTGCTGCAGCTCGCCGCCGGCGAAGATCAGCCGGTTCGCGAACTCGGAGAGGCCGATGAGGCCGATCGTCAGGCCGATGCCCGAGACATGCTGGTTCGCGCCGAAGGTCACGGTCATGAGTGCCATCACCGCCCCGGCGGCGATCCCGACCACGATGGCGGCAACGAGGCCGAGGAGCGGCGAGCCGGTCGCCCAGGCGGTCGCGAAGCCGGCGAAGGCGCCCGCGTACATCGTGCCCTCGATGCCCAGGTTGAGGACGCCGCTGCGCTCGGCGTAGGTCTCGCCGACCGTCCCGTACACGAGCGGCGTCGCGTTCCGGAGCGTGGCCGCCAGCAGGTCGATCAGGAAGCTCATCCCGGTTGCGCCTCTGCCGCGACGTCGCCGGCGACGGAGCCCGCGTCGCCGCCGGCGGTGCGCCCGAGCCGATTGCGCCGCAGGGCCAGCAGCGCGACCGTGGTCAGCAGCAGGACGCCCTGCACCACCGCGCCGAGCTGGGACGGGATCCCGAGCGATCGTGCCGCCGAGCTGGCGCCGACCGTGAGGTCGCCCAGGAAGAGGGCGGCGATCGCGACGCCCGGCATGGTGAGGGTGCCCAGCGTGGCGACCACGATCCCGGTGTAGCCGTAGCCGGGCGACAGGCCGCTGGTCAGCCGGTTCTGGATGCCGGCCACCTCGCTCACGCCCGCGATGCCGGCGATGGCGCCGCTCACCAGCGCGGCGCCGAGCAGCGTGCGCGACACGTTGATGCCCGCGAAGCGGGCGCCGTGCGGGCTCAGGCCCGCGGCCCGCAGCCGCAGGCCGGCGGGTGTGCGGGCGAGCACGTACCAGGCGACGACGATCACGGCCAGCGCAAGCAGGAACCCGAGGTGCAGCCGCGACCGGTCGATGAGCGTCGGGAACTCGGCCGAGGCCGCGATCCGGGGCGACTCGGGAAAGCCGGTGACCGGGTCGCGCCACGGGCCGTGGAGGAGGCCGTTGACGAGCAGGAGCGCGACCGGGTTGAGGAGCAGGGTCGTCACCACCTCGTCGATCCCGAACCGCACGCGCAGCAGGGCCGGCAGCAGCGCCCACGCCGCGCCGGCCAGCGCCCCGCCGGCGATCATGACGGGCAGTGCCAGGATCGGCGGCAGGTCGCCGACCACGATGCCCACGCCGGCTGCCCCGATCGCGCCGAGCAGTAGCTGGCCCTCGGCGCCGATGTTCCAGTACCCGGCACGGAAGGCGATCGCCACGGCCGCGCCGGTGAGCATGATCGGCGTGGCGCTGACGAGCACCTCGAGCAGGGTGAACGGCGACGTCAGCGGCACGATGACGAACGCGGCGTACGCCTCGATCGGGTTGGCGCCGGCGATGAGGATCGGCACGGCCGTGATGGCGAACGTGATCAGCACGGCCGCGACCACGAGCACCGGCGTGGACCAGATCGAGATGCGCATCAGGCGGCCCTTCCGCGGCCGGCCATCAGCATGCCGAGCTGCTCGACGTTCGCATCGGCGACCGCCATCTCGCCGACGATGCGGCCCTCGTACAGGACGACGAGCCGATCCGCCAGGACGAGCAGCTCGTCGAGGTCCTCGGACACCAGCAGGATGGCCGCCCCTCGGCGCGACGGGCGAGGAGCTGTGACCGGACGTACTCGGTGGCCCCGACGTCGAGGCCGCGCGTGGGCTGGGAGACGACCAGCACCCGCGGGTCTCGCGAGAGGACGCGTGCCAGGAGCACCTTCTGGATGTTGCCGCCCGACAGGGTGGCCACCGGATCGTCGGGGCGGGCGCGGATGTCGAACCGCTCGATCAGCTCGGTCGCGTGCTCGCGGACCCGCCGCTCGTCGATCCGTCCGCCGCGGCGGAAGTCGTCGAGCCGCTCGAGCACCAGGTTGTAGGCGACCGACAGGTCCCCGATCAGGCTCGCGTGCCGGTCCTCCGGGATGCGACCGATGCCGGCGCTCATCATCCGGGTCGGGATCGGCCCCGGCCAGCTCGAGATCGGCGACGGCGACCGATCCGCCCGTCGGCCGCCGCATCCCGGAGAGCACCTCGACCAGCTCGGTCTGGCCGTTGCCCGAGACCCCGCCACTCCGACGATCTCGCCGGCACGGACCTCGAGCGACACGTCGGAGACGGCGGGCAATCCCTGGGGTCCGGCTGCGTGCAGGCCGCGGATACGGAGCATCGGCTCGGCCGGCGGGGGCGCCGGCATCGGCGGATCGCTCGACGCCGAAGCTGGGCCGGCCGACCATCATGCGGGCCAGCTCGCGCTCATCGGTCTGGCCGTCGACGGTCCCGACCAGCCTGCCGCGGCGGAGGACGCTGACCCGGTCGCTGATGGCGCGCACCTCGGCCAGCTTGTGGCTGATGAAGACGACGGCCAGCCCATCGGCCACCAGCGAGCGCAGGGTGGCGAACAGCGCTTCGACCTCGTCGGGGACGAGCACCGCGGTCGGCTCGTCGAGGATCAGGATCCGGCAGTCGCGAGAGAGCGCCTTGAGGATCTCGACGCGCTGCTGCTGCCCGATCGACAGGTTCTCCACGCGCGCCGATGGATCCACGCGGATCCCGAATCGGTCCGATGCGTCCGCCGCGCGTCGGCCCGCGGCCGCGAGGTCGAGCCGCAGGCCGCTCGAACGGCCGAGCACCAGGTTCTCCGCGACGGTCATCGGCCGCACCAGCGCGAAGTGCTGGGTGACCATCCCGACGCCGGCGGCGATCGCGTCGTGCGGCGACCGGATGGCCAGGACGTTGCCCTCGACCACGACCTGGCCGGCGTCCGCCAGCGTCAGCCCGTAGGCGATCCGCATGGCGGTCGTCTTGCCCGCCCCGTTCTCGCCGAGCAGGGCGTGCACCTCGCCCGCCCGCACGTCGAAGTCGATCGCGTCGTTGGCGACGAGGTCACCGAAGCGCTTGGTGATCCCGCGCAGCTCCAGCGCCGGCGCGCCCTCGGTCACTGCCGGCGCCGGCTACGCGTCGGGGATGGTCGAGCCCGGAGGCGTGCCCTCGTTGATGTCGACACGGAAGGTGCCCGCCTTGATCGCGGCTTCCTTGTCCGCGACCTCCGTGGCCAGCGCCTCCGGGATGCCGCCCGGCACGTCGGCGTTGATCGGCGCCAGCGCGGCGCCGCCCTTGCCGACCATCGAGAAGTCCTTCAGGTCCTGGGCCGTGTAGGAGCCCGCGATGACCTGGTCGATCACGTACCCGACCGTCGGGGCCATGTTCCAGGTCACGCTGGTCACGACGTTGCCGGGCGCCAGCTCCTTCTGGTCGCTCATGTTGCCGACGGCCACCAGGTCGTTCTCGGCGGCCGCCTCGATGACGCCGAAGCGCTCCGCGAAGAGCACGTCGGCACCCGAGCCGACCTGCGCCAGGGCCGCCTCCTTGGCGGCGGCGGGGTCGAACCAGCTGTTGAGGAAGGTGACCTTGACGTCGACGTCCTCGTTCGTGGACTGCGCGCCGGCGATGAAGGCGTTGACGATGCGGTTCACCTCGGGCACGGGGTAGCCGCCCACCACGCCGAGCACGTTCGACTGCGTCACGCCACCGGCGATCATGCCGGCCAGGTAGGCCGGCTCATGGATCCAGTTGTCGAAGACGCTGAAGTTCGGCTCCGCCTGACCGCCGCCGGAGCCGAAGACGAAGGCGATGTCGGGGTAATCGGCAGCCACCGCTCGGACCGCCTCCTCGTTGCCGAAGGCGTCGCCGAAGATGATGTCCGGGGCGTCCTGCTCGGCGGTCTCGCGCAGCACGCGCTCCATGTCGCCGGCGTAGCCGATGTCATCGGTGTAGGTGTATTCGATGCGGCCGTCGTCGGCCTCGGCCTGGAGGGCGCTGTGGATCACGCCGTCCCACGGCTCCTCGATCTGGGTGGCGAAGGCACCGAAGACCTTCGGGACGTCGCCGTCCCCGCCTTCTGCGCTTGGTGTACCGGTCCCGCCGCACGCGCTCAGCAGGAGCAGGGCGACCGTGGCGATCATGACGGGGGCGCGGAGGTGCCTCCGGTGGGCGAATGGCTGGATGCGTTGAACGTCCATGTGACCGGAACCTCCTGCGGAACGACTCGGGTGCCACGCCTCGATGAGGCTCCACAGCGTACGGGATGCGCCCGGCCTCACGTACGGCATTCGGGACACCGCGGGCCGCTTCCAGGCCCGGTCCACGCTGGCACGCACGATGCGGTTCACGATCCGCATGGACAACCTGTCTCGATGGCTCGTCACGCATCCGCAGCAGCTGCGTCTCGCGTGGCTGCTGATGCTCGTGCTCCTGGCCGCGTGCAACAACAACAGCGACGGCGGCGCGAACGGCTACTGATCGCCGGACGGGCCTTCAGGTGCGTCCGCGGCGGACTCCGCGGCGCGGATCCGGTCATCGGTGATGACGAAGCGGCCGAGGACGCCAAGCAGCACGATCGCCGCACCGATGGCGAAGGCGGCCTGCAGCCCGAACGCCTCACCCACGGCACCCGCCGTCACCGCGCCGAGCAGCCCGGCACCGTTGGCAATGAACCGATGGGTCGCGTGAACGCGCCCCATCAGCTGCTGCGGCAGGATCGATTGGCGTAGCGACACGTTGGTGACGTTCCACGCCATCACGGCGACCCCGGCAACGAAGAAGCCGGCGCCGACCACGAGGGGATCGCTCGTCAGTGCCGGCACCAGGATCCCGAGGCCGAAGACGATCGTCGCCACGGTGAGCACGCCGGGACGTCCGAGCAGGGACACCGCGCGGCCGGTGATGACCGATCCGACCACGCTTCCGACGCCGAACGTGACCAACAGCAGGCCGTAGCCCGGCTCGCTCAGGCCCATCGGCCCGGGAGCAACGGCGTAGAGCGCGAGCAACGCGAAGAACGGTGCGGAGCCGAGGCGCCCCAGCGCGACCATTCCGCTCAGGGTGAGCAGCAGCCGGTGCCGCAGCAGGTAGGCGATCCCCTCGCCGATCTCCACCACCAGCCGGCGGCTCGGCTCGGACCGTTCCGCCCGAAAGCTGCCGGTAAGCAGGAGCAGGCCGATGGCGGCCAGGGCGAAGCCCGCCGCCGCCCCCGCCAGCGCAAGCGGCACGGCGATCGCGACCAGGAGCCCGCCGACCGGCGGGCCGACGAAGGAGTTCATGACCGTCTCGGCCGCGAAGAGGCGGCCGTTGGCCGTCACGAGCCGGTCACGGCCGACCAGCGCGGGCAGGATCGACTGCGCGTTGGTGTCGAAGAAGGCCTCGCCGGCGCCGATGATGAAGGCGCCCACGTAGAGGACCGGCATGGTCACCGCACCGGCGAGCGCCAGGATGGCCACGCCGCCGATGACGGCAACGCGCAGCACCTGGACGGCGAGCATCGTCCAGCGACGGTCGAGCCGGTCGGCCAGGCCGCCCGCGACGAGGCCGAACAGGACCATCGGGACCTGGGCTGCGATCGAGACACCGGCGATCTCGGCAGGGGATCTGGTCAGCCCGACGGCGATCAGCGGAATCGCGATCAGCGAGATGCCGTCGGCCAGGTTTGCCGCCGCCGTCGACGCCCACAGCCGCCAGAAGTTCGCGGACAGCCCGCCGCCGAAGGCGGTCAGCAGGTCACGTGGGCCGCGCGGTCGCGGCGGCGGCGCAGACACCGCGTGAATGCTAGCGGAGCCGATCCGGTGCCCGCCGTCCTATGCTCTGCCGATGGAACTCGACCTTGCCCACCGCGTCGTCCTGATCACCGGCGCCGGGGGTGGCGTCGGTCCGACGCTCGCCCGCGCGTTCGCGACGGAGGGCTCGGCCGTCGCGCTCCACGTCCGCGACGCATCCGCACGGGGTCGTGCGCACGAGATGGCCGACGAGATCCGGTCGGCCGGCCGGACCGCGATCGTGGTCGGTGCGGACCTGCGCTCGACGGATGCCATCGACGCGATGGTCGCGACCATTGCCGACGAGCTCGGCCCGGTGGCGGTCCTCGTCAACGCCACGTCCGCCTACCGTGCCGAACCGATGCCCGAGATCGGCGACGAGAGCTGGACCTCGATGATCGAGGACATGCTGACCGCCACCTTCCGGGTCTCCCGCGCCGTCGTCCCCGGCATGCGCGCCGGCGGGTGGGGCCGCATCGTGAGCTTCGCATCCCGCTCGGCGCTGGCCGGCGTCGCCAAGGCGTCGCACTACGCGGCCGCCAAGGCGGGCGTGGTCGGCTTCACCGCCTCACTTGCCAAGGAGCTCGGGCCGGACGGCATCCTCGTCAACGCGGTCGCGCCGACGCAGATCCTGACCGTCAAGGACGGCGTGCCGTCGATCCCGGAGGAGCGGGCAGAGAAGATGTCGCGCTCGATCCCGCTCCGTCGCCTGGCCACGCCTGACGACATTGCCGGCCTGGTGGTCTGGCTGGCGTCCGGTGCGAACACCTACCTGACCGGCGAGACGATCGCCTTCACCGGCGGCGCAAAGACCTGATTCCGCCCTCGACGGCGCGACGCCGCGGGAGCACACTTGGGTTGAGCATCGCGCGGCCTCCGATCGGTTTGGCGGTCCGCCACGCGATCCCGAGCAAGGAGGCGTCTCATGGGCAACGACGCGTTGGAGCAGAAGCTCCATGACCTGTATTCGTCGGGCGACATCCAGGAGCTGTCGAGGCAGCTTGCTGAGCTGGGCTCGGAGGGGATGGTCCAGGAGTGGCCACAGTCCGGCGAGCGAATTCGCGGCCGCGACAACATCCTCGCCGTCAACCAGCACTACGAGGGAGCGACCGGCACGGCGCCGAGTCTCACCCTCCGGCGGATCGTGAAGCCGGGAGACGCCTGGATCGTCGAGGGCACCATCGACTATGGCGACGGCACGCCCGTCAGCCTCGTCTCGATCCTCGAAGCCGATGCCGACGGCAAGATCGTCCGCGCGACCGATTACTTCGCGAGCCCATTCGAGGCTCCCGAGTGGCGGCGCCAGTGGGTGGAGCAGATGGACTCGGCGCGGGCCGGCTGACCCAGCCACGCCGGTGACGCTCCGGGCGATGCTCCCGGACGTCGTGCGGCGCCTCGGCCTCGGCCCTGATGCCGTCATCGAGCCCGCTGCCGGCGGCGCGAGCGGCTCGGCGTGGAAGGTTCGTGCGGCGGGAGACTCCTATGTCCTGCGGCTCGCGTCCTCGACGCGCTCACCGATGCTCGGCTGGCCGCCATGGCCACTGCCCTGGCTGCGGGGCTGCCGGCTCCCCGTCTGATTCGACGGGTCACGACCGCGGAGGTCGACGCCGTGCTCCTGTCGTGGCTTCCCGGTCGCTCGCTGTACGAGGTGCTCGTCGACGATCCGACGAGCACGCGGCGCTGGGGACGTCTGATGGGCGAGATGCAACGCCGCCTGCACGGGCTCGTCGCTCCGACCGCGGTCATCGACGTGCTCGACGACGGCGTCCACCCATTCGCGGCTGGAGGCGCCATTGCCGACCTGCCGGTCGGCGACGCGTTGCTCCATCTCGACTGGCATCCGCTGAACCTGCTCGTGGACGAAGCTTCCCGAATCTCCGGCATCATCGACTGGGACAACGCGCGGCGCGGGCACCCATCACTCGACCTTGCTCGAACGCACAGCCTGCTCACGGTCGAGCCGTCGATTGCCTCGTTGCCGGAGGGCATCCGCTCGCATCTGGATGAGCTGGTGGAGGCCTGGGCGGACGGGTACGGCCGCGAGGCGAGAGAGATTCCGGCCGCCTGCCACGCGTGGGCGGGTCGAGTCATGCTCGCCGACCTGGAGCCCCGCTATGCAGCGTCACCGACAGCGCTCGACGGACTGCGACGCTGGACCGAAACCTGGCTGGCCGGGTCCTAGCCGGGCGGACGGATCCGAGAGGCTCACGACCATGGTGGCGAGCTGCTTGCCCTTGAGGTCAAGGGGGCGTCGCTCCAGCGTCGGATCCAGCCCGGCGAGCGCGGCGGCCTCGCTCGTGACGAGGATCTCGCCGGCTGCTGCCGCCGACGCCAGCCGCGCGGTCGTGTTCACCGTGTCGCCGAGTACCGTCAGCTCGGTGTGCGATCCTTCGCCGACGGCGCCGACCCAGGCCGGACCGGTATGGACGCCGGCGCCGAGTGGTGCCCATGGTCCGGTCGGGTCCTCGTGGCCCGTGGCTCGCAGGAGCGCCACTGCCGCCTCAACCGCCCTCGCCGCGTGGCGTTCGCCGGTCAGGAGCGGGAAGAACATCGCGACGACCTCATCGCCCACGAACTTGTCGACACTGCCGTCGTGGTCGAAGACAACGTTCGATGCCGTCGAATAGAAGCGGTCGAGCAACCGATGGAAGTCTGCCGGCGACATGCCCTCGGCCAGCGTCGTCGAGCCACGGATGTCGGCGAACAGGAAGGTGCACTCGATCTCCGCGCCGCCGTGATGCGTGGACATGAACCGGAAGCACGAGTTGCACATGGTTGGGTTCTTGTCCGACTGCCTCTTGCCGATCATTCGCATGAACGGAGCGGCTGCGCCCGCGAAGGGGGCCGCGCACATCTGGCAGCGTGGACCGTGCGGGAGGCGCTTGAAGATGCCGCGGACGCGCCGCTCCTTCGGATCGCCGCGCGTGAGGAAATCCCGCCAGAACTCCTCGCTGCTGCGGTCGGGCGCGGGGCCCTGAGCCACGGTCCTACCGCCGGACTGAGTACATCGCCGCAAGCGTACCCGTGCGGGCAAGCGACATGGCCGGGCAATGGGATGGTTGCCATCGGGTGGAGAATGTGCCGTGAGGGCCCGGATCACTTGAACGCTGACGGCTCCCGCCGTCCTGGCGCTTGGCGTGGCCGCTGCAGGTCACCCCGGGCCCTTCACGATTCCTCACACCTTCGGGCTGCGACGGTCGGCCGGATCGCGTAGCATCCGGCGCATGGTGGGAATCCCGCTCCCCGGCAGCGCCGCGGCAGTCGTTGCCGTGCCCGCCCCCGGATCCGGCGTGGGCTGGTGGGCCGGTGCCTCCAGCGCGGCGCTCGACGACGACGGCAGCTTCGTGATCGCCTACCGCGTGCGCACCGGTCACGCGGGCCGCGGCTCGACCGTCGTCGCCCGCTCGCCCGACGGCGAGCATCTCACGACGGTCGCTCACCTGGACCAGGCCCGCTTCGATGCGGCTTCGATGGAACGGCCGGCCATCGTCAGGACCGATGACGGACGTTGGCGCCTCTACGTCTGCTCGGCAGCCAAGCCGCCCAGCAAGCATTGGTGGATTGACCTGCTCGAGGCGGATGATCCCGCGGACCTCGCAACCGCCGAGCCCCGCACCGTCTTCCCCGGCGACCAGTGGACGGGGGTCAAGGATCCGATCGTCCAGCGCACGGCCGATGGCGGCTGGCAGGCGTGGATCTGCTGCCATCCGCTCGACGTGGCCGACGAAGAGGACCGCATGACGACGGCCTACGCGACCAGCCGGGATGGCGTCGCGTGGGACTGGCACGGCACGGTCCTGGCGCCGCGACCCGGCACCTGGGACCAGCGCGGCGCCCGACTGACCGCCGTCCTCGCCGATGGCCGCGCCGCCTATGACGGCCGGGCGTCGAAGGAGGAGAACTGGTTCGAGCGCACCGGGCTCGCACGGCTGACGGGTCGACGTCCGGGCGAGCTCGAGCAGGTGGGCGACGATGCCGTGGCGGATGTCCGCTACCTGGATGTGCTGCCCCTGCCGGGTGGCGCGCATCGCATCTGGTACGAGGCACGTCTTCCCGACGAGAGCCACGAGCTGCGAACGGAGCTGATCGGTCGCGTAGGGCAGATCCGCAGCGGGAATCCGCCGTCAAGCGTATCCTTTCGCCTCCCCGAGCTGCATGTGACGGCCGTGCGTGGCCGCCCTGGAGGATTAGGTGAGGACTCTCAAGGCTTCTCTGATCGGTGCCGTCGCGATGATCATCGCCCTGGCCGCACCGGTCGGCGCGATCACGTATGGCGAGCTCGACGCGGGTGAGCATCCGTACGTCGGGTTCATGATCTTCTTCGATCCCAGCTCACCCGGCTGGTTCAGCTGCAGCGGCACGCTGCTCGACGCCGATACCTTCCTGACCGCCGGCCACTGCGCCTGGGGCGTCGGAACGAACGGCGCCGTCGGGCCGAGCACGAGCGGCGGCAACGACGTGTGGGTGACCTTCGATGACACCGACACGCTGGCCGGCTGGCCCGCGCGCGCCGACTACCCGACCGAGGCTGCGCTGTATGCGGCACGAAGCGCGTGGCTCAACGACCCGGCGCACGGATACACGAAGGGCATCGCGATCCCGCACCCCGATTACGACGACTTCGCGGCCTTCCCGGTGAACTTCGACGTCGGCGTGGTCGAGCTGAACGCACCGGTGAGCCTCCCCACCTACGGCGTGCTGGCGCCGCTCGGCACCGCCGAGACGCTGGTGGCGAGTGCCAAGAACAAGAACGGCGCGCTGGTCGAGACCGTCGGCTACGGCATCCAGTCGGTCCAGCCAAAGCCATTGGAGGTCGACACGCGCTACAAGTCGACATCGCGCATCGTGGAGCTCAATGGAAACGCGTCGAAGGGCGGCAACCTCCACACCCTGAACAATCCGAGCGCCACCGGCGGTCGCGGTGGCTCGTGCTTCGGTGACTCCGGTGGCCCGGTCTTCGTGAACAACACGAACCAGGTGGTCGCCGTGGTCTCGTGGGGCAACAGCGGAACCTGCCACGGCGCCGACTACTCGTGGCGAGTGGACAACCTGGACAGCTACGAGTTCATCGGTTCGTATCTCGGGAGCTGACCGCCGACTCGATCACGAGACGCCGGATCCCGATCGGGTCCGGCGTTTCGTTTGGCTAGCATGCGCACGATGACCGGCTGGGTACGTGGCGCTCGGGACCACCCGTCGGCGGTGCTGCTGACCGCCCAGCTGATCGGCGTGCTCGTCTACCCGTTCATGGAGGGGCCGGCCGGCCGGGCCGCACTGTCGCTGTTCGGCCTCATCGTCCTGGTGCTGGCCGTCTGGACGCTGCGGACGACGCCGGCGCTGACCTGGGTATCGGTCCTGCTCGGGATTCCGGTAGTCATCCTCACCATCTTCGAAGCGCTCGACCCGGCCGACCAGACGATCCTGCTCTGGTCATCGGCCCTGCATGCGGCCTTCTACTTCTACACGACCTACGGGTTGATTCGGTACATGTTCAAGGACCGGTTCGTGACGCCCGACGAGCTGTTCGCCACGGGAGCGACCTTCACCGTCGTGGCCTGGGCCTTCGCCTACCTCTACATGGCGTGCCAGGTCGTGTGGCCGGGCTCGTTCATCGCGGCCATCGAGCCGGATGCACCGCGAACCTGGTTCGAGCTGCTCTTCCTCTCGTTCACGACCCTGACGTCGACCGGCCTCTCCGACGTCGTGCCGGTGGTCGCGCAGGCCCGGTCGATCTCGATGATCGAGCAGGTGGCCGGTCTCATGTACGTGGCCTTCGTGATCTCGAGGCTCGTCGGCCTCACGCTTCTCCGCGACCGTCGGGCCGGCTAGGGCTCGAGCAGAGAACGGGCACCGCCCGGAGGTCGATTGCGCGTGGTGCTCGGCTACCATGTGTCGATGGCACCCGACGCTCGAGAGCTCCCCGGCGAGTCCGAATCCTGGCACCGCCTTCACGCCGTGATCGACCGCATCACGCCGGAGATGGCGGAGGTGCCCGGGTACTTCCCGGAGGGCTGGACGGCGAAGGACGCCGTCGGGCACATCGGGACCTGGATGGCGCGGGGCGCCCAGATGCTGCGCCAGATCGCCGCCGGAACGTACCGCGAGGGCGAGGTCGACATCGATGCTGAGAACGAGCGCTACCTGGCAGCGATGCGCGACATCCCGTTCGATACGGTGCACCTCCAGGCCGCGTCTGCCCACGGCGAGCTCCTGGCCGCGTGGGCACAGCTGCGGGAGCTGACCCCCGCCGCGTCGTACTGGGTTCGCAAGGCCGGCCCCGAGCACGTCCAGGAGCATCTGCCCCGTCTCGAGGAGTGGGTCGAAGAGCTGTCCCACCGAGGGTGAAACGAGGGCAGCAGCCCGTGGATATCGTTGGTCGCGACGCGGAGCTCGAGATCGTCGGCCGGTTCCTCGACGAGGCAAGCGAGGCGCGCGCACTGCTCCTGACCGGTGAGGCCGGCATCGGCAAGAGCACGATCTGGCAGGCCGCGCTGACGGACGCGCGGGCGCGCGGCTACCGCGTCATCGGCTCACGCCCGACCGAGGCCGAGGCCCGCCTCCCGTTCGCCGCGCTGACAGATCTGTTCGGCGAGCTCGTCGATGAGCTCGAGCCCGACCTTCCGGAGCCCCAGCGACGAGCGCTGGACGCCGCGCTGCTCAGGGCGAGCGGGGACGGCGTCGCCGAGCCCCTCGCGGTCTCGCTTGCCGTCCTGGCACTGCTTCGGGCGGCGATCGGAAGCGGCCCGCTCCTGCTGGCGATCGACGACATCCCGTGGATGGACGGGTCGTCTGCCGGGGTCCTCGAGTTCGCGCTCCGCCGCCTCGAGGAGGAGCCGATCCGGTTGATCGCCGCCGAGCGAACGGTCGATGCATCCGCCTCGACCCTGCCACCCGTGGTCCGTGCGATGGAGCACGGCAGGCTCGAGCGCGTGATCGTTCGCGGCCTCTCCGTCGCGGAGCTCGAGCGGCTCCTCGGCAACGTGCTCGAGATGGACCTTCCACCGAGCACGCTCAAGCGGCTGCACAGGACCTCGGGCGGAAACCCGTTCTACGCCATCGAGATCGCGCGCGCGATGCAGCGTCGGGGCAAGACGGCGGATCAGCGCGACCTGCCGCTGCCGGACAGCCTGTCGGAGCTGATCCGGGATCGGATCGGGGCGCTCTCGCCGGCTGCGGCCGACGTGGTCCTGCATGCCGCGGCCCTCTCCCAGCCGACCGTTGGCATGATCGAGACGGCCGTCGGGGCGGATGTTGCAGCTCGGGGACTGGCTGAGGCCGAGGAGGCCGGCGTCCTGCGGGTCGAAGCGGGGGTCCTCCGGTTCGCGCATCCACTCCTGGCGGCAGAGGCCTATGCCGAGGCGGGTGTCGACCGGCGGAGAGCGGTGCACCGTACCGTCGCCGAGCTGGTCGCCGAGCCGGAGGAGCGGGCGAAGCACATGGCCCTGGCGGCCGAGGGGCCGGACGCCGCCGTGGCCGCCGCCCTCGAGCAGGCGGCCGAACGCGCCCGCCAGCGCGGTGCGCCGGACGCGGCCGCCGAGCTCACCGAGCGAGCGGCCGCACTCACCCCGCCCGACGACGAGGGTGCGGCGGTGCGTCGGTCTCTCCTGGCGGCGCGGTACCTGCTGCTCGCCGGAGACGCGGGTCGGGCGAGGCCGATGCTGGAGGGGCTGCTGCAGCGAGCAGCCAGACGGGCCAACCCGAGCCGCGGTGCTCAGCCAGCTCGCCGAGGTCCGTCTCCACATGGACGACTGGGAGGCCGCGGAGTCCCTGTACCTGGAGGCACTGCCCCAGGCACGGGGCGACGTACGCCAACAGATCGACATCAAGATCGCTCTCGCCGGGGTCGGCTTCATCACCGGGCGCAACTGGGAAGCCGCCGCGCGGCACATCTCCGAGGCCATGGGATTCGCCGAGGAGCTCGGCGACCCTGAGATCGAGGCGGCTGTCATCGGCCATTTCGCAACCTGGCAGTACACGACGGGCCACGGGCTCCGCCGAGATCTGATGGAGCGCGCCGCCGAGCTCGAGCCCTGGACGAAACAGATGCGCACGATGGACCATCCCGACTTCGACTTCGCCTTGATCCTGTGGGCGGAAGGCGACAAGGTCGGGTCCCGCGAGCGGCTCGAGCGCCTGCTGGAGCGCGCCGAGCACAGTGGCGACTACTCGAGCCTTCCCTTCATCCTCACGAACCTGGCCGGCGCGGACTTCGGTGACGCGAACCTCGGACTGGCACGCGATCGGCTGGATCGAGCCGAGCGGCTCACCCGCGCCACCGGCCAGTGGACGTCGTACGCCCACATGCTCACCGCCAAGGTCCACGTTGCCGCCAGGACGGGAGACGAGGCGGAGGCACGGCGCCTGGGGGATGAGGCGCTTCGGCTGATCGCCCGGACCAGCTGGAACGAGGGACACGACCTGGTCATGTCCGACCTCGGGGAGCTCGAGCTGGCGCTTGGCAATCCGGCCGCCGCCAACGAGCGCTTCGAGGCTGCCGCGGCCGCCTCATTCAGCTCCGGACACCGTCGCCGATGGACAAGTGCGTACGTGTCGGGGGGCATCGAGGCGCTCGCCGCACTGGATCGGCTCGAGGACGCGAGCCGGGCGCTCGACCAATTCGAGACCGAGGCGGTCGCGCTGGGTCGTCGTCCCGATCTCGCGGAAGCGCGCCGCCTGCGCGGTCTCCTGCTTGCGGTGGATGGTCGTGCCGCGGACGCCGTCGGCCCATTGACCGAAGCCGTCGGACGCTATCAGGCGCTTGATGACCGATGGGGCCTCGCCCGAACGCTCCTGCTGCTCGGTGAGGTCCATCGCCGCTCGCGAAAACGCGCCCGAGCGGTCGAGTCGCTGACCCAGGCGCTCGCGGAGTTCAATCGCTTCGGCGCTCGAATCTGGGCGGACCGGGCGCGGCAGGAGCTGAATCGGGTGAGAGGCAAGCGGGACACGGCATCGGGCCTGACGCCGACGCAGCGCAACGTGGCAAAGCTGGTGGTTGCGGGGAATACGAACCGCCAGGTCGCCGATGCCCTCTTCATGAGCGTGCACACCGTCGAGGCGCATCTGACCGCCGTCTACCGGGCCCTGGGCGTTGCCTCCCGGGCGGAGCTGACGCGGCAGTTCCGGGATTCGGACGCCGATTTCCGGGATTCAGCGGGGGTGGCCGGCACAGAAAACTAGGGGTCCGCGGAATTTCGCTGGCCCGCCTGGTTGCCGATGCTCGCTCCAGATCTGCCGGCCCGAGCCCGGCAGGCACCATCAAGGAGCGAACCGATGACACAGGCACGTCAGGCAGAGCGATCCATCCCGCAGGCTGCCTTTCTTTTCCCCGCCGCACTGGCTGCAGCGCTGGTGCTGGGGCTGATCGTGGCTTTCGGCATGATCGCGCTTCCGCGCGTCGATGTCGGAACGCTGGGCAACGTGACCAGTTCGGCCGTGGTCCAGTCCGGCCAGGAGTGGCAGGCGCAGCGCATCCAGCAGTCCACCCACGAGTTCGGACTGATGCAGTCCGGATACGCATGGGAGACCCAGCGCGCACAGCAGTCGACCTACGTTTCAGCGCTGACCCTGTCGGGCGTCGACTGGGAGGCACAGCGCCGCCAGCAGTCCGGCGACACCGGCGCGGTGACTCGGTCCGGCCTGGACTGGGAGGCACAGCGCGAAGCGCAGTCGGGAATCACCCCGCGATGAACCGTCGCACCCGGCCCGACCGTCCACCAGACTGGCCCTCCAGCGGTGGCGGTCGGGTCGAGCGGCGTCCCGACGAATCGCGCGACCGGGCCGGGGCCGCACGCCGAGCCGGTCAGCCGGAACCGCGGCACCACCCGACTCCCGAATCAGTGCCGGCCAAGCCGCCACGCCAGCCGGCGACGAGGATGGGCCACTGGTGACCGTCAGGCGCCGTCCACCGTGGTGGTCAGCTCGTGTGACCGGCCATCATCGATCGAGTCGTACGCGCGCAGCATGATGTCGAGGACATGCCGCGCGTGCTCCGCGTTGAGCACCGGGCGCTCCTCGCCGCGCAGGACGGCCACGAAATGCGCGGCCCCACTCTCGACGAGGTCGAGCTCCTCGCGCGGTGGCGGTGGGCCGATGTCGTCGACCCAGCCCTCGAGCCCGAGCGGACCGTCGTCGTCGAGGTAGATGCCTGCGCGACCGTTCGGGTCGTATTGCGAACCGGACGGGAAGCTGATCGTTCCCTGCTCGAAATGGAGCTCGAGCCACGGAGCCCGCGTCGATGGCGTGCCGAAGCTGGCCAGCACCTGCCCGAGCGCTCCGCCTTCGAACTCGAGGTTGATGAGCACGTGATCGGGCGTCGTCACCGCGATCGTCTCGCCGGAACGAGGACCGCCACGCACGACGCGCGTTGGATTGCCGATCGACCCCATCGCCTGCACCCGTGTCACCGACCCCATGAGCGTCGTCAGCTCATGGAGGCGATAGATGCCATGGTCGACAAGCGGGCCGACCCCCGGCTGGTAGAAGACGGTCGGATCGCCCGTGTACTCGCGCCACGCCACGGGGCCGGGGTCCGCGTGATGGGCCACCGCCAGGGTGAGCCGACCGAGCCGCCGCGACTCGACGATCTCGCGCAGCCACCCGATGCGACGGCTGATCGCGCTGGCCGGCGCACAGAGCAGGAGCAGCTGCCGGCTCGCGGCGAGCGCGATGAGGGCATCGGCCTCTGCGATCGAATCGGCGATCGGCTTCTCGCTGTAGACGTGGGCATCCGCCTCCAGCGCCGCGCGAGTGATCGGCGCGTGCCTCGGGGCCGGCGTGAGGTTGAAGATCGCGTCCGGGCGCTGATCGGTCAGCAGTGCGTCCAGGTCGCTCGTGGAAGCAACGGCGGACGACCACGCGCGGACCGATGCGGCCGCCCGAGCGGCGGCCTCCCCGTCGACGTCGCAGCAGGCGACGATCTCGAGGCGATCTGCGAGTCCCGCGAGTGCGGGCAGGTACCGTCGATGCGCAACGTCGCCGCAGCCAACGATGCCGACTCGCAGGCGACGATCCGGCCGCGCTCCGACGGTCCAGCGCGCCGCGGCGGGCGTCGCCGTGTCGATCGAAGTCATGCCTCGGATACTACGCCGGCCCCGACCGGTCGGCCGATCGCCAGCCAGAGGAGCGGTATGGCCACGGCACCGGCGACGAACGAGACGGCGAACATCGCGGTGGCCCCCCACGATGCGGCGATGAACGAGCCAACGGTGGGGCCGATGATGAGCGCGAGGCTGAAGACCACTGCCGACAGGACTCCCTGGGCGGTGGCCGCGACGGCCGGCGGGGCGTGGCGCGAGACGTAGGTCACGCCGCCGACGAGCACGAGCCCGAAGCCGATCCCGTGCAGGACCATCGTCAAGGTCGCCAGCAGCGGGTCGTTGACGAGTGCGAGCATCAGGGCTCGAAGCGCAAGCGCAGCCGCACCGATGATGAGCAGTCGCTCGGTGCCCGCACGGGCCGCCAGCCACGGGTAGAAGTACATGATCGGGATCTCGACCAGCGCCCCGATTGCCCAGGCGGCACCGACGAGCGCGCCGGGCGCCCCGAGCCCGAGCAGGTGGATGGAGAAGTACCAGTTGATCCCCATCGACGCCGACCAGACGAGCAGGCCGGCCAGCAGGAAGCGGGCGAGCGGCGGATGGCGCAGCACGACCCTGATGCCGGTCAGGCGCGGCATCCTGATGTCGTTGACGGCCCCCTGCAACGGGAGCGTCACCAGCGCCAGGACGAGGACGGCGGCCACGTAGACGAAGAAGAGGCTCGTGAGCGCCGGCCCGCTCGATCAGCGCGCCGGTCCCCCACACGACCACGATGAACGATGCCGATCCCCAGGCGCGCAGGCCTCCATAGCGGTCACGGTTGCCCCGAACCGTCTCGAGCGCGCGCGCGTCGAGGGTCGGGCCCAGCCCCGAGTGCGCCAGTGCCATGCCGACGACGGCGACCGCGATCGCGAGCGGCCCGTGAGCCAGCGCCAGCGCGACCCCGCCGAGCGGCCGCAAGGACGGCCGCGATCGAAAGCACCGGCCTCGTCCCGGCGAATCGATCGGCGACGGCTCCCCAGAGTGGCGCGGCAACGAGCCCGGCGCCGGCGGCAAGTGCGGTCAGCAGCCCGATGGTCGCGAGGTCAAGGCCACGCGATCCGTAGAAGACCGAGAGATACGGGAACGACGCCCCGATCGCGCCGTACAGCGCGACATACGCGAGGCGAGCGGCCACGGTCGGGGACATGTGCGTGATCGTAGCGATTCGAGTTCCGCAGTCCTCCCGCAGTCCGCATCGCTAGGGTGTCGGCATGAACGAAGGCAAACCCAGCTCCGCCGGCTCGAACGGCCGATCGCTCCTCTACGTCGCGCTCGGCGTCGTTGCGCTCGCGGTCGTCACGATCGTCGTGGTCCTGCTTGCCGGCGGTCGCGAGGCCGCCCAGTTCCCCGCCGACTCTCCGGAGGCCACATTGCAGGCGTATCTCGCCGCCTACGAAGAGGGCGACCTGGACGCGGCGCATGCCTTCTTTTCGGCCGACGTGCGCGAGCAGATGGACCGAGGGGCGTACCAACGGGCGGTGGACTCGTGGGGTGTCGAAGCCGAGCCCGATCGAACCGTCCTGTTCGACAGCACGACCGGCACCGGAGATCGGGTCCAGCTCCACCTGATCGTCGAGGAGTTCTACGGCGATGGGCTGAGCGGCGACACCTATCGATCGCCGCGTGAGGTCCGGCTCGTCCGGGAGGACGGCGAATGGCGGATCGACCAGGCGCTCGTCTGGCTCGACCAGGCACCCATCGAAGCATTCCAGTAAGCCCAGGAGCCATACCGATGCAGACCGCACGACGCCTCTACGTCTACCTCCTCTCCGGCATCAGCCTCGGGGCGCTGGTCATCGGCGTCACGATGCTGCTCACGGTCCTGTTCGAGGCGCTGGGCCTCGGCCCGACGGGCGAGGTCGTCTTCGGTGGCCAGGATGCGACGCGCGAGCAGCTGACGCTCGCATCGGCCGTCACCGCCGTCTCGCTGCCGGTGTGGCTCATCCACTGGTTCGTCGCCGAGCGGAGCGTCCGCCCCGACCGCCCGAACGCATCGATCGAGCGAACGTCGGACGTGCGTGGCCTCTACTTCGCGCTGGCGATGGGCGCCCTGCTCCTGGCAATGGCGACGGGCGTTGCCGGCATGCTCGAGGCGATCGTGCTGACGTTGGCCGGTGCCGAGACCTTCGCCCGCAGCATCGGCGGAAGCCTCGCCCTGGCCGTCGTGGCCGGGGCAGCATGGGGCTATCACGTGCTCCTGCGCACGCGCGACTGGTCCCGCGGGCCGATGACCGATGCCGGAGCCTGGCTGCCACGCACCTACCTGTACGTCGCCATGTTCGCCGGCCTCTTCCTCCTGCTCAGCGGCGTCACCGGCTTCATCGAGCTGCTCGGCCGCATCATCCTGGACGAGCCACCCGCATTCATCGATTCGAGCTCGGGCCCCTGGTGGGCCTTCCCACTCGCGAGCGCGGTCACTGGCGTTGCGGTCGGCGGCGCAATCTGGCTGGGCCACGTGTGGTACGCGAACCGATTGCTGCTCGATCCCGGGTGGCGGGGCGCCAGTGAGCGCCCGGCGAGGCTGCGGCTGGCCTTCTTCGTGGCCGTCCTCATGGCGACCGCCGCGGGAACGATCTACCTGATCGGCGACGGCCTCGGCAACGCGCTCGCAGCGGCGCTCGGGGTGTCCGACACCGAGGAGGCGGGCCAGACCGTCAGCCTCATCATCCTGCCGATCCTGAGCGCCATCCCGTACGGGATCGCGTGGTGGATCCATGCGCACTGGCTGGAGGGCGAGTCGGAAGCGTCGGGATCGCCGGAGCGCATCGAGACGGGGCATCGCCTGCAGCTGTATCCCGTGTCGCTGGTCGGCCTTGCCTTCGCGGCGACCGCGACGGCCTGGCTCATCGGCATCCTCATCGACGCGGCGCTCGGTGGGGAGCGCCTCGTCGCCGGAGACGCCTGGCGACGGGAGCTCTCGCAGTTCGCGCCGTTCGCGGTGCTCGGCATCGCTGCGTGGATCTGGCGCTGGCGCGAAGCGACCTTGCGCTGGGCGGTCGACCCCATCGGCGAGGCCTCGTCCACGACACGCTGGGCAACGCTGCTCATCATCCTGGCCGTGAGCATCGGCGCAGGAGTCATCAGCATCGGCTTCATCCTCTATCGGATCTTCGGCACCCTCTTCGGGCTGACGCTGACCGGCGACGCGATCTCGGAGCTGAGCCTGCCGATCGGCGTGGCGCTGGTGGCGGGCGCCGTGGCGATCTACCACGGCGGCCTGCTCCGTCGTGACCAGTCGCTCCGCGCCGGGAGCGAGCCGTTGCCGGCTGAGCCTGACGCCGCACCTCCTCGGACCTGGCTTCGGTTGACCGGCCCGCCCGGCGCCGAGGTGGATTCGACGCTGGCCGCGCTGCGCCAGCACCTCTCTGCTGGCTACACCCTGGAAGTCGTGGATCCACCCGCGCCCCCTGCAGGCGCGGCACGACCAACGATCGAGCCGGCCCAGGGCTCGTGACGCGCCGATGAGCGTCGAGGGCCCGTGCCGCATCCTTCTCATCGGCATGATGGGGAGCGGGAAGTCGACGATCGGCCGGCTCGTGTCGGAGGCGACCGGCTGGCCGTATGTCGACAACGACGAGCTCGTGCGCCAATCGCACGGCGCGACCGCGCGCCAGATCCTGGCCGAGCGCGGCGAGGTGGAGATGCGCGAGGCGGAGTCCGGGGCGCTGGCGCGCGGGATCGAGGCGCCGGCCCCCGCGGTGATCGGCGTGGCCGCCGGCACCATCCTGGAGTCCGCGAACCGTGACCGCCTTCGCGCCGGAGGGATCGTCGTCTGGCTTCGAGCCGACGCGGCGGCCATCGAGGCGCGCGCCTTCGGCGCCGACCACCGTCCCTGGCTCGAGAGCGGCGGCGCATCATGGATTCGCGATACGGTCGCCGCGCGCGATCCCCTGTACGAGTCGATCGCCGACATCGTGATCGACACCGGCATCAAGCCGGCGGAGGACTCGGCCGCCGAGCTCCTGGCCTGGCTTGGCTCGGTCGCTGCCTGCCGCGAGGCGCTCGGCTCGAGCAGGCCCCCTGCACGCGAGCCCTGACGCACGCCGCCGTCCTAGAATTGGCGGGCTGCTCGCGTCCATTTCACGACAAGGGGTACCTCATGAGACGAATGCTGATCAGCATCGGAACGGCCGGCTTGCTCACGCTCGCCCTGGCGGGCACCGCGCTCGGCGCACACTGCACCAACGAAAGCAAGCAGGCTGACGCCGGCCAGCACGTGGTGGTCCTGCTCGACCCGGTGACGTTCGCGCCGACCTTCGAGGGAACCAATGCCGCGGGTCGAGTGATCGGCGGATTCGCCGACCTCTACCTCGATGTCGACGATTCGGGCACGCTCACCGCCGGTGACGTCCAGCTCGACAACGACGTCTTCCTGGCCGCCAACCACAGTGACCATGCCAACCCGGCGCAGGGCACTCCAGCCATCCTGCCGCCGATCCTGGCGGGTGCGGACCCCGGTGGCGACGGGCACGGTGTCGGAACGAACGACTGAGCAACGCCATCCATGACGCCCGCGGCATCAGCGCCGCGGGCGTCTCGGCGTCCGAGCTCGGTTCGCCTCCATAATTTGGCCATGCGATCGATCGTCACCCGACTCCTGGTCGGCGGTTTCCTGGCCCCCGAATCGTTGCCCCGGCGAGCGGGTTGTCGTGAATGCGTGGCTGGTTCGCCATCCCGAGGCGACGGTGCTGGTCGACACGGGCATCGGCGAGCACCTTCCGGCGGCCGACGTCCAAGCGTTGCGCATCATCCGCACGCCGATCACCGACGCGCTCTCCGACATCGGTGTCGACACGAGCGAGGTCGACCTCATCATCAACTGCCACCTCCACGCCGATCACGCCGGGGGCAACATCCACTTCCGGGGAACCCGCATCCTCGTCCAGCCGGACGAGCTCGCCGCGGCACGCGCGCCGGATTACACGGTGCCCGAGGACATCGACCTGGACGGTGGCCTTTGGGATGAGCGCGAGGGCGAGCACGAGCCGCTGCCCGGCATCCACATCATTCCGACGCCCGGGCACTCGCCGGGACACCAGGCGGTGGCGATCGAGACCGATGCCGGACGGCTGCTGCTCGCCGGCCAGACCTTTCGGCAGGCATCCGACTTCGCGCGAGCCGTAACCGCGCGGCGGCTGGACCTCGAGGGCTTCGCCGACCCACCGTCCTATCCGGAGTGGCTGCCGCGCCTGCTCGACCTGCAGCCGTATCGCGTCGCCTTCGGCCACGACCACGCCGTCTGGCAGCCGGACGCGTGACGGCGGTCCTCACCCAGCGGGCGCTGAACCGTGCCCTCCTCGCACGACAGCTCCTCCTTCAGCGCCAGGAGCTTCCCGCCCTCGACGTCATCGAACGCCTGGTCGGCATGCAGGCACAGGTGCCGACTGACCCCTACCTGGGCCTCTGGTCGCGGATCGAGGGCTTTCGGACCGATGAGCTGGCCTCGCTGATCACCGAGCGCCGCGCAGTGCGGGCCACCACCCTGCTGCGGACGACGATCCACCTGGTCTCGGCGCGGGACGCGCTCGTGCTGCGCGCGACCCTGCAGCCCGTCGTCGAACGCCAGTGGGGGTACAGCCCGTTCGCCCGTGCCCTGGCCGGAGTGGACGTCGACGACGTGGTGGCCGCCGGACGGGCAATGCTCGCCGAGCGCCCGCACACCATCGGCGAGCTCGGGAAGCGGCTGCATGAACGCTGGCCTGACCACGAAGCCACGAACCTCGGCTACGCCATCCGCTACCTGGTCGGCCTGGTGCAGATCCCACCGCGCGGCGTGTGGGGCAAGAGCGGACGGCCAATCCTCGACACGATCGAGCAGTGGCTGGGCCAGCCGCTGGAGGCGAACCCGTCGGTCGACGATCTCGTGCTGCGCTACCTGGCGGCCTTCGGCCCGGCGACCGCGAAGGACGTCCAGATCTGGAGCTGGATGACCGGCATGCGCGAGGTGCTCGAGCGGCTTCGGCCGCGCCTGCGCACGTTTCGAGACGAGGCCGGCCGCGAGCTCTTCGACGTCCCCGACGGGCCGCTTCCGGACCCCGACACCCCGGCGCCGGTCCGCTTCCTGCCCGAGTACGACAACCTCGTCCTGTCGCATGACGACCGCAGCCGCGTGATCGACCGCCGCTTCGGCGCCGACGGCTGGTTGCGCGGGTCGATCCTTGTCGACGGCTTCGTTCGCGGCACGTGGCGTCACGACGCGAAAGGAGACTCCGCGACGCTGCTCATCGCCCTCTTCGATGGCGTGGCCGCCAGCGACCGCAAGGAGGTCGAGGCGGAGGCCGTCCGCGTGCTCGACTTCCTCGCCGCCGATGCGGTGACGCGTGAGATCACCTTCCGCGAGGCTCCGTGATGGAGGTGCGTGACGCTCCCAGCCGGCAGCGCCTTCCCTGGATCAGGCGGCCGGTGCGCCGCGAGGGCGCGGAGCGCTACCTGCTCGTCACGCTCGTGTCGTTCGCGGCCACCGTCATCGTGACGCGATGGTTCCTGGCTCTCACGGGATTCCCCCAGATTGGCGGCGGCGACCTCCATATCGCCCACGCGCTGTGGGGCGGCGCCGCGCTCTTTGCGGCGTCGATCCTGCCCATCCTGCTGGCGGGCCGGTTCGTCTACCTGACCTCGGCGCTGCTCGCCGGCGTGGGCATCGGCCTCTTCATCGACGAGGTCGGCAAGTTCATCTCCGCCGAAAACGACTACTTCTACCCGGCCGCGGCGCCGATCATCTACGCCACCTTCCTGATCGCCGTCCTCGTCTGGCTGCGTGCCCGCCGCCCCGACGATCCGGATCCACGCAGCCAGCTGCTGACCGCTCTCGAGCTCTTCGAGGAGAGCGTGGAGGGCGATCTTCAGCGGGTTGAGCGCGATGACCTGCGCGAGCGATTGGCGGCCGCCGCCGTCCGCGCGCCGCGCGCCGAGCAGCGTCGCCTGGCAGCCAGCCTGCTCGCCTTCGTGGAAGACGAGGACCTGCGCGTGGCACCCGACCCGGTCGACCGGTTCGGTGGGCTGCGCGCGGGTTGGCGCGCCCGGAGCGACCGCTGGCTCGGCGGGCGAGGGCTCCGCATCCTGCTCATCGGCGCGCTCCTGGTCAGCGGCGTCGGCCAGATCGTGGCGCTCGTCGCCATCGGCGTCGGAGTTGACTTCGACTTCTCGCAGCTGATGCCGGCGTACACCCGCTTCCAGCTCGTGCACCTGCTGGTCGAGGGGGTGTCCGGCGCGCTGCTCGTCGCTGGCGGGTTGCTCATCACCGTCGTCGGACGCCATCGGCTCGGCTGGACGCTTGCCTACTTCGGGCTGCTGGTCGCGCTGACCCTGGGCGACCTGATCTCGTTCTACATCCGCCAGTTCGACTCGATCGAGGTCGCGCTGTGGCACCTCCTGCTGCTCGGAGCCGTGATCGCCTACCGCGACCAGCTGCGGACGGAGGCTGTCAGCGACGACTGAGGGCGGCCGCCCGGATCCAGGCGATCGTGTCGTCAACGACCGCTGCTCCCTCGGGCTCGTTGTGGGTCTCGTGCCGCAGTCCGGGGTAGACCCGTCGGGTGACGTTCGGTCGGTCGTTGGCCACCGGCTCCGAGGCGCCGACCGGCACGATCGGATCATCGCTGCCGTGCACGACGTAGGTCGGCACGGGCAGCGGTGCGCCGCTGGCGAGCAGCCCGCGGACGCGAGCCTGCTCGGCGAAGGCCTCGGCGCCCAGCCGGGCGGTGGAGCTCCGCAGGGCGAGCGGATCGACGGCGAGGCGCGCATCCACCTCCGGATCGCGCGACAGGCTTCCGGCGCTGAATCCGTTCGGGACCCGGAGCTTCGGGGCGATGCGTCCCAGGATCGGTGCGGCGACCTGCTTCCAGGCGGCGATGGTCGAGTCGAGCCCGGGACAGCTGAGCACCATGAGGTCGGGGAGCGGTCGAGGGATCGTCGCCAGGACATAGCCGAGGACGATCAGTCCGCCCATCGAGTGGCCGTAGAGCACGACGGGGAGTCCGTGGCTCGCCGCACGCACGTCGCTCAGCCGTGCCTGGAGATCGTCGTGGAAGAGCGACCAGCGGTCCACGTAGGCGCGCGGGCCGCTCGAGGCGCCGAACCCCCGAAGGTCGAAGGCGTGGACGTCGATGCCGGCGGCGGCCATCTGCCGGCCGACGTGGTCGTAGCGTCCGGCGTGCTCGCCCAACCCGTGCACCAGCAGCAGGGCCGCCCACGCCGGCTCCGCCGGCTGCCAGCGCATCGTCCGCAGCGCCACCCCGTCCGGCGCCAGCTCGAAGCTCTCGATGCGCTCCGCAGCGGCCATCCTCAGCGGATGCGCCGCAGGCGGCGAGCCGCCTCGGCCAGGGTCTCATCGCGCTTCGGGAACGCGAAGCGCACCTTGGTTCGCCCGAGCTCCGGTCGCGAGTAGAACGAGGAGCCCGGGACCGAGGCAACGCCCGGATCGGCCGTCAGCCGGCGCGCGAAGGTGACGTCGTCCTCGTCGGTGACGTCGCCGATCTCGACCATCACGTAGTAGGCGCCGTCCGGCACGAACGGCCGCAGTCCCGCCGCCTCGAGCGAGGGGAGCAGGAGGTCGCGCCGGCGCCGGTAGTCGTCGGCCAGCGTGGCGTAGTAGGCGTCGGGCAGCGCCAGCGCCACTGCGCCGGCCGCCTGGAGCGGCGCGGCCGCGCCGACGGTCAGGAAGTCGTGGACCTTGCGGATCGCCGAGGTCAGCGGGGCGGGCGCGATCACCCAGCCCACGCGCCAGCCGGTCACGGAATAGGTCTTCGACAGCGAGTTGACCGCCACCGTGCGCTCGGCCATGCCCGGCAGGGTCGCCATCGGGACGTGCTCGCCGTCGTACACGATGTGCTCGTAGATGTCGTCGGTCAGGACGAGCGCGTCGTGCTGCTGCGCCAGGCTCGCGATGAGCTCCAGCTCGACCCGTGAGAAGACCTTGCCGGTCGGGTTGTGCGGGCTGTTCAGGATGATCGCGCGGGTGCTCGGCCCGAAGGCCGCGGCAAGCTCGTCCGGGTCGATGCGCCAGTCCGGCTCGTGCAGGGTGACGTAGCGCGGAACGGCGCCGGACAGGATGGCGTCGGGGCCGTAGTTCTCGTAGAACGGCTCGAAGACGATGACCTCCTCGCCGGGATCGACGAGGGCGAGCATGGCGGCGATCATCCCCTCGGTCGCCCCGCAGGTGACGGTGAGGTCGGTCTCCGGGTCGACCTGCCACCCGGGGTAGAACCGAGCCGTCTTGGCCGCGATCGCCTCGCGGAAGTCGCGGGCGCCCCAGGTGATGGCGTACTGGTTGACGTCGCGGTCGATTGCCGCCTTGGCCGCCTCCTTCAGCTCAGGCGGACATGCAAAGTCGGGAAAGCCCTGGGCGAGGTTCACCGCGTCGTGCTGGGCCGCGTGGCGCGTCATCTCGCGGATGACCGACTCGGTGAAGCTCGCGGCGCGCTCTGACACGCGGGTCGGACGGAGCGTCTCTGACATGCGGGCATTGTGCCCGCTGCCCGCTATCCTCGACGCGGTGAAGATCGCCCTGCCCGGCACGGCCGAGCCCGACTACTCGCCGCCCGACGCCGCCCTCCGGCGAGCCGCCGACGCGTGGGTCGGTCGGATCGATCCGGCACGCCTGCGCGCGCTCGTCACCTCCCTGCCGGCTCCGCGCAATCGCATCAATGCGCCGAGGGCCATGGAACGGACCGATGCGCTCCTGGCCGATGCCTGGCGAGCCGCGGGCTGGCAGGTCGGGCGCCAGCACCTCCGGCTCCGCAACCTGAAGGCGCACATGGACCATCCGGTCGAGGGCTCGCGTGGCCGCCACCCGCGGAATACGTATCCTCGCCTCGACGGCGCGAACGTGGTGGCGATCGGTGACGGCGAGACGGACGAGGCGATCGTGATCGTGGCCCACCACGACACGGTCCGCGGGTCGCCCGGTGCAGATGACAACGGAGCGGGCGTTGCCGCCCTGATCGAGCTGGCGGCGCAGCTGTCCGGCCGCAGCTTTCGCCGAACGGTCATCCTCGCCGCGCCCGACTTCGAGGAGATCGGCCTCATCGGCTCCCGCTACCTGGTGCGCTGGCTCCGCGCCCACTACCGCGTGCGGGGCGCCATCGTCTTCGATCCGATCGGCTTCATGGACCCACGCCCGGGGCGCCAGGCGGTCCCGGCCGGGATCGACCGGCTGTATCCCGGCCAGACGGCCCGCCTCGATGCCAGGGAGCGGGCCGGCGACACGGTGGTGACCATCTACCGACGCTCGTCGGTCAGGCTGGTGCACGAATGGGCGCGCTGCCTGGCTGCCACCGTCGGTGCGGATCGCGTCCTGCTGCTGCGCGACCCGCTCGACCTGCCGCTCGTCGGCCCCGCGCTGCTGGCGGTGCCGGCCGCCCGTCACTTCTCACGCAGCGATCACGTCAACTTCTGGCGCGCCGGGCTGCCGGCGATCCAGGTCACGAACACCGCCAACTTCCGCAATCCGAACTACCACCGGCCGAGCGACACGCCCGACACCCTCGACTACGAGACGCTGGCGCGCATCACGGCCGCCACGGCGCTCGCGATCGAGCGCCTGGCCGATGCCGACGGACGAATGGCGTAGCCGGCGGCACGCAATTCGGACGATGCCGGATCGGCGGGCGGCGCCGAGGCTTGAGCTCCAACCTCGCACGAGCTCAATTGACCAATGCGCACAGCCGCCGTCACCTCCGCAGCCATCGTCGCCATCGGCCTCTACCTCGCGGTCGCAGCAACGCTTTCGATCTCGATCAGCTGGATCGCGCTCGGCATCCTCGCCATCGCGGTCGTCTCGGCCATGGGCGTCATGGCGAACGAGGGGTCATCAGCGCCTTCCCCATCGCGCTAGCTACACTCGGCGCGCAATGCTGCGCACCGTCGACATCACCCGATACATCACGCCGCTCCGCGAGGGAAGCTCGCTGCCGGCGCTCGTCGAGGCCGATGACGGGCGCGAGTACGTCATCAAGTTCCGGGGCGCCGGCCACGGCGAGAAGGCGCTGATCGCCGAGCTGGTGGTGGGGGAGATCGGTCGAGCGCTCGGCCTGCCGGTGCCCGAGATCGTGCTCGCGACGCTGCCGGAGGAGATCGCCCGCGGCGGAGTCGCACGACGAGATCCGTGACCTGCTGGGCTGGTCGGTCGGGCTGAACATCGGCCTCGCGTTCGTGCCCGGCGCGCTTGCCAGCGACATGACGCGTCCGCCGGCCGAGGGTGCCGAGTGGGCGGCCGACGTCGTGTGGTTCGACGACCTGACGATCAATCCCGACCGCACGCCACGGAACGCCAACCTGGTCGTCGGCGATGGGCGGACGTGGCTGATCGACCACGGCTCGGCGCTGTACGTCCACCACGCCTGGAACGAGCCCGACGCGCACGCCGCACGGCCCTTCGACCGCATCGCCGAGCACATCCTCCTCCCGTTCGCCGCCTCGATCACCGACGCCGATGCGCGCCTGGCGCCTCGTCTCGATCCATCGACGATCGCACGCATCGTGGATGCGATCCCCGACGAGTGGCTGCACGATGCCCGCTTCGCCGGCCCGGACGACGAGCGGAACGCGTACCGCCGCTACCTGGCCGGCCGTCTCGACGCGCGCCCCACCTGGGTCGACGCCGCGGAGCGGATGCGCCGCGAGGTTCAGCGCGATGCCGTCGCGTAGCCCGTTCTCGTATGCGGTCCTGCGCATCGTGCCGGACATCGAGCGCGAGGAGTTCGTGAACGCCGGGCTCGTCCTCTTCTGCCGGTCGCGTCGCTTCCTGCGGGCGCGCACCTCGCTCGATGCCGAACGCCTCCGGGCGCTGCGGCCGAGCGCCGACGTGGACGGCCTGGCCGGGCAGCTGGCGCTGATCGAGCAGATCGCCGCGGGCGAGGTCGCCAGTGGCCCGCTGGCCGACATGTCCCAGTCCGAGCGCTTCCACTGGCTGACGACGCCGCGCAGCACGGCGGTGCAGCCAGGCCCGATCCACGGCGGCATGGCCGACGACCCCGACGAAACGTTCGAGCACCTCTATTCCACCCTGGTGGACCGATCCTGACGCACTGACGAGGACCCGATCCATGGACCGACACGACCTGCTGGACCGCTATCGCGATGGCTACTCCGCCGTCGAGCAATCGCTCGAGGGCATCACCGATGCCGAGCTCGACCGGCCCGGCCCGGAGGGCGGCTGGTCAGCGCGCCAGGTGGCCCACCATCTCGCCGACTCCGAGGCGACCGCCTTCGTTCGGTTGCGGCGCCTCGTCGCGGAGGACGATCCGACGATCATCGGGTACGACGAGCCCGAGTACGCCCGGCGCCTGCATTACGACCGGCCGATCGGCTCGTCGCTCGCGGTGCTGCGCGCCGTGCGCGCGGCGAGCCTCGAGATGCTCGAGGCGCTCACCCCCGACGAGTGGGAGCGGAGCGGGACGCATTCCGAGTCCGGTCCCTACTCGGTCGACGACTGGCTGCGCATCTACGCCGTGCATTGCCACGATCACGCGGCGCAGATCCGAGCCGCCCGCGAGGGCGGCCGGTGACGCGGACCCGGTGGCTCTGGCTGATTGCCGCCGCCGGGCTCGCGATCTTCGCCCTCTCCTTCGTCCAGGGCTGGATCATCCACCAGCGCGAGCTGCGCGGCGAGGGCTACCGCCTCGTGCAGATCTTCCTGAGCGCCTGGCGCGGGGTCGCGATCCCGGTGACCGCGGCGGCGTCCGTCGTGGCGCTGGCTACCGGCCTGCTGGCGGCGGCTGCGGCCATTGGACGGGTCCGACCGCCCGGCTGGGTTCTCGTCGGCGGCGCCGCCATCGTCATCGGCCTCATCGGCGCATCCGCATGGCCGGTCACGCAGACCGGGCACGCGTCGACCGTTCGGCTCGGTCCGTGGTACCTGCTGCCGGTCGCCCTGGCGCTCGGAACCGTCATGGTTGTCGCCAGCGTCGCGGCGGTCAGACCCTCGCGTCGCGTCCTCGCGGCGGCCGCCGCCCTCGCGGTGGTCGCGCTCGTCGGCGGTGCGGCCGGACGCTGGCTGGGCCTGCAGCTGGCCGAGGGAACCGGGCGCCATTGGGAGGTCGGCTCGTACACCCGCACCGCCACCGATGGCGAGTCAACGGAAACCCTGACGCTGACGGGCGAGACGTACGCCATCGGTGATCGCTGGTCGGGCACCTTCGACAGCTCGGGGTGGACGGTGATCCTGGACGACGACCCGGCCTGTCCCGGCGCGCGTGGCACCTACCACGCACACGGCGTCGGCGACGATGACCTGCGCTTCGTGATGGTCGTCGACGCGTGCATGGACGGTGCGCGTGCCGCGGACCTCGAGACCGGTACCTGGGAGCGCGACCCCTAGCCCTCGCCGTACCGCTCGTGGAAGACGGTCTCGGCGCGCGGGAGCCGCGCCTCGCCGGGAGCGGACTTGGGCTCGCGTGCCGCGTCGGTTGGATGGCCGAGCGCAATGATGGTGCGCACGAATCGATCCACGGGGAGGCCGAGAAGCTCGGTCACGACCGGCCGAATGTCGGTCCGCACCCACGCGATGCCGGCCCCGAGCTCGAGGAACGACGCGGCGATGAGCATCCGCTCCGCGGCGCGGCCCTCGTCGAACGCGTGGGAGACGGCGCTGCCCTGCTCCTCGGGGACCGCGATGGCGATGGCGGCGGTCGCGGTGGCCAGTGATCTCGTCTGCGGCAGACCGGCCTCGGCAATGCTGCGCAGCACGGCCGCCTCGCGAACGATCACGAACCGCCACGGCTGCGAGTTCCGGCTCGAGCCGGACCAGCGAGCCGCATCGGCGATGGCTTCGATGGCGTCTGCGTCCACCGGCTCGTCAGTGAACTGCCGTACCTGGCGTACCCGCAACAGCGGCCGAACCTGGTTGGCGGGGGAGCCGGATTCGTGGTGCACGCTGACAAGCCTAACGCCGCCGGCGGCTGGCCCGTAAGGGCCCTCGCAAGGTACGCTTCCTAAGCTGCTCAGGACTCAAGCTGGAGAAGCCGACATGAACCGCACACCGCGCATCGCGATCCTGGCCGCCGCCGTCCTGGTTCTCCTGGCCGTGGGCAGCGCGCTCGCCAATCGGACGCCGGCCGCTCCCAGCCAACCTGGCCAGCTGGCATCGAGCCAGGAGCCCGAAGCGCAGGATGACGCCGACACTCCGCCGACCGCCGAGGAGCTCGCCCACGCCGCCGAGCGCCTCGAGGCCAGCGGGATCGCCGTCGACGACGCCGTGCTTGGCGATCTCGCCGGCCGATACGGCCTCGGCGGGGCCGTGCGCGTGCTCGCCTGGTCCGACGAATTGGCGATGGGGGTCGAGGAGATCGCCGCCATGCGCGATGGCACCGACGCCGAGCCGGGTATGGGTTGGGGTCAGATCGCCCACGAGCTCGGCGTGCATCCGGGCATCGGCTCCATCATGGGCAACGGCCACGGCAAGGACGATGCGCCCGGCCAGCAGCAGGACGAGCCCGAGGAATAGCGACCTAGGTCGCCGCGGGTTCGCCCGGCTCGACCGCTGATCGCCGGGTCATCAGCAGCCGGACTGCCACCGCCAGGATCAGGATCGCAAAGAGCTTCCGCAGCAGCTGGTCGTCGAGCGACAGCGCCGTGACGCTGCCGAGGGCCGCGCCCAGCACGCCGCCCACCGCCAGCGCCGCCGCATCCCGGATCGCCAGCCGACCGTGGCGGTAGTGGGTGAACGAGCCGAAGGCGGCCGCCGGAATGATCACGAGCAGCGACGTGCCCTGTGCCACGTGCTGATCGAGGCCGACGATCAGGACCATGGCCGGCACCATCACCACGCCGCCGCCGATGCCGAGCAGGCCCGCCAGCAGCACCGGCGGTCAGGCCGATCGCCAGGAGTGCCAGGATCTCCAGCGGGGTCACGTGACGAGCATCGTCACGGCGATCGCGATCATCAGCATCGCAAAGCCGATGCGCAGTCGATCGTCGCCGACGCGCGCCATGAGCCTCGCTCCTATCTGAACCCCGATCAGCGATCCCACGATCAGGATCGCTGCGGCCGGCAGGTCGACGCTGTCGGCTCCGCCGAAGATCAGGGCACCGACCGCAGCGATCGGTACGATCGCCGCGAGCGAGCTTGCCGACGCCCGCTGCTGGGTCATCCCCGCCAGCAGCACCATGGCCGGCACCATCACGATCCCGCCGCCCACGCCGAACAGCCCGCTCAGCACGCCCGCCGACAAGACCGATTCCGGCGAGGAGCAGCGCATTCGGCCGTACGACGCTCGATACCATGCACGCCATGGTAGAAGCCGCGGTCAGCGAAGGAGGGAATCATGGGCAGTGAGCGCGTGACCGGCATCGGTGGGGCATTCTTCCGCGCCCGCGATCCCGATGGCCTGGCGCAGTGGTACGCCGAGCACCTCGGTATCAACCCCATGTCGAGCGAGAGCGAAGAGGTCTGGTGGCAGGAGGCGGGCCCGACGGTGTGGGCACCGTTCCCGGCCGACACCGACTACTTTGGCCGGCGCGACCAGTCGTGGATGATCAACTTCCGGGTGGCGGACCTCGACGCCATGCTGGCTCAGCTGCGCGAGGCCGGGGTGGAGGTCGACGACGACGTCCAGGTCATGGAGGGCATCGGCCGCTTCGGCTGGGCGTCGGATCCGGAGGGCAACCGGTTCGAGCTGTGGCAACCGGCGCCCGAGGCGCTGCGGCACCCGTAGGCGCTACTGGGTCGTGCGCCGGTTGTAGAGCAAGACTCCGATGGGGAAGAAGACGACCAGGAAGCCCAGCGACCACAGGATGGACGGCACCACGGCGTCATAGAGGTCGGTGCCGAGCGTCAGGTCGCGCACGGCGTTGACCACGTGGGTCATCGGCTGGTTCTCCGCGAAGGTCCGCAACCAGTCGGGCATCGTGTCGGTCGGGACGAAGGCACTGCTGACGAAGGTGAGCGGGAAGATGAGGGCAAAGATGATGCCCTGGAGCGCCTCCGGAGTGCGGACCCACGCGCCCATCGCGACTCCGAACCACGACAGCCCGAAGCCAAAGAGGAGCATGATGAAGACGGCCGTCAGGTTCCCCTGGATCCCACCCTCAGGACGGAACCCGACGAGCAGGCCAACCACCCACATGATCGCGACGGCGAGCGCCGCGCGCATGAGATCGGTCAGGGTGCGCCCGGTCAGCACCGAGGACTGCGACATCGGCAGCGACCGGAATCGGTCGATCATCCCCTTCTGCAGGTCGTTCGCGAGCAGCACGCCGGTGAACACGCCGGCGAAGGCGACGGTCTGGACGAAGATCCCGGCCATGAGGAAGTTGACGTAGGAGGCATCCTCGCCGCCTTCGCTCCCGACGTCGATGGCACCGCCGAACACGAAGGTGAAGAGGACCACGAACATGATCGGGCTCAGGGTCACGTCGAGCAGCAGCTCGGGCGTGCGCTTGATGTGAACGAGGTTGCGCTTGATCATCTCCCAGGAGTCGCGCACCCACCAGGCGAAGCCGCTCACGCCTCGACCTCGACCTTCTCCTCGGCCGGACGGCCGGTGAGCGACAGGAACACCTCGTCGAGGGTGGGCCGCCGGAAGCCGATGTCATCCACGTGCACGTCGGCCGCATCGAGCTCGCGGATGGCGCGCGTCAGCACGCCCTCGTGCGAGGTGACCGCCACGCTCACGTGCCGCGTCTCCGGATCGACGTACGCCGGTCCCTCGCCAAGGGCTTCGAGGACCCGTCGCGCCGCGTCCAGCCAGGGGCTATCGCTGATGGTGATCTCGAGGCGCTCCCCGCCGACCTGCTGCTTCAGCTGGAGAGCGGTGCCGCGCGCGATGACGCGCCCGTGGTCGATGACCGCGATGTCGTCCGCGAGCCGATCCGCCTCCTCGAGATACTGCGTCGTCATGAGCACCGTCGTCCCGCCGCTGGCCAGCCCCTCGATCAGATCCCACATCGAGAGCCGGCCCTTCGGGTCAAGGCCGGTGGTGGGCTCGTCGAGGAAGATGACGGGTGGCTGTGCCATCAGCGCGGCGCCGAGATCGAGGCGCCGTCGCATGCCGCCGGAATAGGTCTTCACCGTGCGGTCGCCCGCGTCGCTCAGCTCGAAATGCTCGATCAGCTCGTCCGCGCGACGCCGCGCGGTACGGCCGTCGAGTCGATACAGGCGGCCCACCATCTGAAGGTTCTCGCGGCCGGTGAGGAGCTCATCGAGGGCCGCGTACTGGCCCGCGACGCCGATCTTCGCCCGAACGGCCGCAGGGTCCTTCATGACGTCGATGCCGGCGACGGTCGCATGGCCGGCATCCGGCCGCGTCAGGGTCGTCAGGACCCGGACGGCGGTCGTCTTGCCCGCTCCGTTGGGGCCGAGGACGCAGAGGATCGTTCCTTCGGCGGCATCGAAGTCGAGACCCGCCAACGCATGCGTCTCACCGAAGGATTTGTGGAGGCCGACGGCCTCGATCATGGCTCTGGGCATTGCCGACCAGCCTAGCAAATTTGCTTTACGGCATCCGGCGCGCAGCTCAATGCGGCGGCATACTTGCCCGATGGCGCGCGTCGCCGTCGTGTTCACCGGCGGCACCATCTCGATGCGGCACGACCCGGGAGCGGGCGGCAACCTGCCGGCAATGCGCGGCGACGAGCTGCTCGCCTCCGTCCCGGGCCTGGCCGAGATCGCCGAGATCGAGCCGATCGACTGGGGCCTGGTGCCCGCCTCGCACCTGTCGTTCGACCAGGTGCTCGACATCGGCCGGCTCATCGCCGATCGCCTGGCGCAGCCCGAGATCGACGGGGTGGTCGTGGTGCAGGGCACCGACGTCATCGAGGAGACCGCGTTCGCGTGGGATCTCCTGCCGTTGCCGGCCAAGCCGATCGTGGTGGTCGGCGCGATGCGCTCGGCGTCGCAGGATGCGTATGACGGCCCCGAGAACCTGCGAAATGCGGTTGCCGCCGCCGCCGATCCGCTCATGGCGGAGCAGGGCGTGGTGGTGGCCATGGCGGGCGAGCTTCATGGCGCCGACGACGTCCGCAAGACCCACACGCACGCACATGCCGCGTTCCAGAGCCCGAATGCCGGCCGCGTCGGCCTCGTCGCCGACGGCCGCGTCACCCTGCTTCGGCGTCGCTCGCCGGTTCGGCTGGCGCACATTCCGGAACGCGCGTCACTCCCGGTGCCGATCCTGGGCGTCGCCCTGGACGCGCGACCCTCCCTGCCGGGTCCCGACGCCCGCGGGCCTGGTGGTGGCGGCAGCGGGCGGTGGCAATACGCCGCCGGAATACCTCGAGCTCGCACGACCGCTCATCGATGGTGGCACGCCGGTGGTGCTCACCACGCGCTGCCCGTCCGGCCGGGTGATGCCGGGCTACGCGTTTCCCGGCGGCAGCTCGCAGTGGTGGGAGGCCGGCGCCATCTTCTCCGGCACGCTCGACCCCCTGAAGGCACGCGTGCTGGTGGCACTCGGCGTCGGGGCAGGCACATCGGTCGAGGAATTGGCCGAGATGTGCGCCGCGTTCGGCGGAGGGCGCTCGGACGCACCTGATCCAATTTAGTAGCCTGCGCGGACCACCCAACAACGACGGAGGACCCGAGCGATGCCCAAGTACATGTTCATCGGCAGCTACACCAAGGAGGGGGCAAAGGGCGTCCTGAAAGAAGGCGGCTCCGGCCGTCGGGACGCCGCGAAGGCCGTCATCGCGTCCGCCGGAGGCACCCTCGAGTCGTACTACTTCGGCTTCGGCACCGACGATTTCTACATCACCGCCGACTTCCCGAGCCATGCGGCCGCGGCGGCGACCGTCCTGACGGTCGGCGCGACCGGGACGTCGAAGAGCCGGACGGTCGTCCTGCTCACGCCCGAGGAGCTCGATGCCGCTTCGAACGTGAACGTCGACTACCGCCCGCCTGGCGGCTGATTCCCGGCGACTACGTCGCGGCGCCGGCCTTGAAGGCCGCGCCCGCGGCGCGGCGGCGATCGTGCTGCGAGAGCAGCCGCTTGCGCAGCCGGATGGCAGTCGGCGTGACCTCGACCAGCTCATCGGCGGCGATGAACTCGATGGCCGACTCGAGCGTGAGCACTCGCGGCGGCGTGTGAATGCGGTAGTCGCCATCGGTGGCCTGCGTGCGCATCTTCGAGAGCGCCTTCGACTTGTTCGGGTTGACGTCCATGTCGCCGGGGCGGCTGTTCTCGCCGATGACCATGCCCTCGTAGACCTCGGTCGACGGACCGATGAACAGCTCGCTGCGCTCGACGAGCGACGAGAGCGCGTAGGCGCGCGACTCTCCGGCGCGGTCGGCGACCAGCACGCCGCTGGTGCGATGCGCGACCTCGCCCGACCACGGGCCGTACCCTTCGCCGATCTGGTGCAGGAGCGCGGTGCCGCGCGTGTCGGAGAGCAGCTGCCCGCGATACCCGATGAGCCCGCGGGTCGGGATGATGAACTCCATGCGCACCCGGCCGTCGGCATCGGTGCTCATCTGCTCGAGCCGGCCGTTCCGGGCGGCGAGCGCCTGCTGCACGACGCCGATGTAGTCGGGCGGAATGTCGATGGTGGCGCGCTCGTACGGCTCCTGGGTCTCGCCGTCCTGGGTGTGCAGGATGACCTCGGGCCGCGAGATGGTCAGCTCGAAGCCCTCGCGTCGCATCTGCTCGATCAGGATCGCCAGCTGCAGCTCGCCGCGGCCACGGACCTCGAACGTCTCGCCGGACTCGGTCGGGTGAACCTCGATGGCCACGTTGCCGAGCACCTCGCGGTCGAGCCGTGCCTTGATCTGGCGCGACGTCAGGAGGGTTCCGTCGCGCCCCGCCATCGGCGAGGAGTTGACGCCGAATGTCATCCGCAGCGTCGGCGCATCCACGTCGAGCCGCGGCAGGGGCCGCGGGTCGTCCGGATCGGTCAGCGTGTCGCCGATCGTCACCTCGGGCAGGCCGGCCACCGACACGATGTCGCCGGGCCCGGCCTCGGTGATGTCGACGCGGTCGATGCCGTGCGCCGTCTGGAGCGCCGTCACCGTCCCGGTGAGCGTCATGCTGCGGCCGGGCTCGACGGACCCATCGGGGTCCTCCGCCTCCTCGCGCACGATCGTCACCCGCTGGCCGACGCGGATGGACCCGTTACGGATGCGTCCGACCGCCATGCGGCCGACATAGTCGTTGGCCGACAGGTTCGTGACCAGGAGCTGGAGCGGATGGCCCTCCTCGAAGATCGGGGACGGCGTGACGCTCACCAGCAGGTCGAGCAATGGGCGCAGGTCGGTGCCGGGCTGGGCCAGGTCGGCCGTCGCCGTGCCGGCCTTGGCGTTCGTGTACACCACCGGAAACTCGATCTGGAACTCGTCCGCGCCGAGATCGATGAACAGCTCGTAGACCTCGTCGAGCACCTGCATCGGCCGCGCGTCGGAACGGTCGATCTTGTTCAGCGCCACGATCACCGGCAGATGCCGCTGCATCGCCTTCTGGAGGACGTACCGCGTCTGCGGAAGCGGGCCCTCGGCGGCATCCACCAGCAGCAGGACCGCGTCGACCATCAACAGGGAACGCTCGACCTCGCCGCCGAAGTCGGCATGGCCGGGCGTATCGACGATGTTCAGCCGCACGCCGTCGTAGTCGACCGTCGTCTGCTTGGCCAGGATCGTGATGCCCTTCTCGCGCTCGAGGTCTCCCGAGTCGAGCACGCGATCGACCACCGCCTCGTTGGCACGGAAGGTCCCGGTCTGCCGCAGCATGCCGTCGACCAAGGTGGTCTTGCCGTGGTCGACGTGCGCGATGATCGCGACGTTGCGGAGGTCGTTGCGGACGGAGGTGGTCATCTCGCCCATCGTGGCAGATGCCGGAGCCCTACGCAGTTGGCGCCCCGGAAGTACCACCCCCACCGCACCCAAGGGCCATAGGAGGCACGACCCCCTACCCGTACGGTGACGGCGCATGGACGGCCGCCCAGCCGGCGTGCCCCTCCAGCCCTCATCCACCGGAGTCCAACCTTGCCTCGCCTGTTTCGTGCTGCGCTGGCCGCGCTGAGCCTCGCAGCCCTCGTCGGTCTTCCCGCCGTCGCCCACGCCGCTACCCCGACCAAGGTCGCCATCATCGTCGGACCGGTCGGCAACCTGACCCCAACCTACCTCGCCTTCGCCGATGCCGCCGCCAGCGTCGCGGAGCAGCAGGGCGCCGTCGTGGCGCGCGCCTATTCGCCGAACGCCACGCCCGCCAACGTCCTCGCTGCGGTTGCCGACGCCAACGTCGTCATCTACTTCGGCCACGGCTACGGGTATCCGAGCCCGTACGGCGGCCTCGACACCTCCCGGCAGAACGGCTGGGGACTGCAGGGCCCGCGTGCGCACGGAACCCACGGCGACAGCCTTGATGGTGAGGTCGAGTACGTCGGTGAGGACTGGATCGTCGCCAACGCACGCCCCGCTCCCGGCTTCGTGATGATCTACTCGAACACCTGTTACGCGCCGGGCGCGTCGGAGAGCGGCAATCCCGCGGCAACGCCGGGCGACGCGGCGCAGCGCGTCGCCTACTACTCGCGCAGCGTCTTCGCGATGGGCGGCTCCGCCTACTTCGCCACCGACTTCGACTACGGTGCCGCGGATCTCCTCGGCCGTCTGCTCGGCGATCGTGCGAGCAGCTTCGGCACGGCATTCGCATCGGACTACCGGTACGTTCCGTCCGCGCTGACCATCCAGTCGCATCCGTTCGCAGCCGGCCAGGCGATCTGGCTGCACCGCTCCAAGTACGCCAAGGGTCCCCCCAACTACTGGTACGCATTCGCCGGCGACCCCGATCTCTCGCCCCTGCGCGCGTGGGATCGGACCGCGCCGACCGCCACGATCGTCTCACCGGTGACGGACGTGGATCCCGCGGCGCCAATCGTGCTTCGGCTCAGCGAGCCCGTGAGCGGGGTCTCGGCAGCTTCGCTCTCGCTCCGTGACGCGGACGGGGTGGCCGTCCCGACGACCGCCACCTATGACGTCGCCACGCAGATGGTCACGCTGCAGCCGGCAACGCCGCTCGCCCTGAGCAGCCACTACGCGGTCGTGGCCGGGGACGAGATCCGGGACGCCGCAGGCCAGTCGATGGCTCTCAAGACATGGAGCTTCTCGACCGCGCTCGATGCCGATCCACTCTCGTCCGAGCTCTCCGTGGTGCTGGAGAAGGGCCAGCATGAGCTGCTCCGATTCCACGCGGACGGGTCCCTGGCAGAACGCCGCGTGCTTGACGTGCTGGATCGGCGATGGGTCCTGGCCGATCAGCGTGCGCGCCTCGACGGCCGGGACGGATCCTGGCTGCGACTGACCGACGCCTCGCTCGGCGGCTGGTGGGTGGTTGAATCCGGTCGGGCGCATGCGCTCGGCCAGATCGAGGAGGCGCTGATTCCGGACGGCGCGCGCATCACGCTGCCGCCGGTCGAGCACGCGGTGCACACCTTCGACCCAACCGGGCCGTCACTCGACGGCGACCAAGCGATCGCAGCGGGACGCACGGTAACGGTCAACCGCCGGCGGGTCTTCGATGGCCGTACCTTCCTGCGCCTGGCGGACACGGAGTTCGCGGGCGGATGGATCGAGGCAAATCCGGCGGTCACACCGACCGAGCTCGTGGCGCGTCGCATCCTCGCCATCGAGCCCCGTCCGGTGGAGGTGAGCCTGATTCCCGCTTCCGGCCCGCGGACCGCCTTCCGATTCGACGTGGACGGACGGGTCGTGCAGCGTCGACTGCTGACCGATGCGGAGATCGACCGGATGGTGTTGACGACGGCCGAGACCCGTGTGGTCGCGGGCGCCCGCTTCGCGGTGATTGCATCCGGCGAGCTGGCGGGCTGGGCCCTGGCCGAGGGGCCCGACCTGTTGGTCATGCCAGCCACGCGAGTGCCCGAAACCGCCGGCTGAATTTCGGGCGGGCGGCGGAGCAGGCCCGCGCCGTGCACACTGCGGCCAGCAATGCTCACCGATGCCCTCCGTGATCTCGCCTCGGCGCTCGAGCGGCGGGTGGCGGCCGCACCCGGCGCGAACCGCGCCGCACGCGCGGAGCGCCTGCGGCGCCACGTCGTCGACTTCCTCCTGCCCCGGGCACGCGATGCAAGCGCTCCGCTCATCGTCGTCATCCTCGGATCGACCGGCAGCGGCAAGTCCAGCCTGTTCAACGGGCTCGTCGGACGAGCGATGAGCCCGTCCGGGGTGCTGCGACCCACCACCCGCCGTCCGCTGGCGGTCGTTCATCCCGACGATGCCGGGGCGGACCTGCTGCCGGGGATGGTGGCCCGCGGTGCGGTCTCGCTCAGCGTGGACCCGGAGGCTCGCCGCGGACTCGTGCTCGTGGATGCTCCCGACTTCGACAGCGTCGAGCTCGCCAACCGGGCGCTGGCCGTGGAGCTGCTCGAGGCGGCCGATCTCGTGATCTTCGTGACCAGCGCCACGCGCTATGCCGACCAGGTGCCATGGTCCGTGCTCGATCGCGCTCGCCAGCGGGGCGTTCCGCTGCTGGCGGTGCTGAACCGGCTCCCTCCCGACGCCGGCGACGCGGCGGCCGTGGCGGCCGACTACCGGCAGCTGCTCGAGCGCGGGAAGCTGGACGACGCCGGGGCGTTCGGACGTCTCGAGGTCGTACCCGTGTCCGAGGGCGACCTGGATCCCGCGCGGGATGCCCTCGGCGTGGCGGCCATCGCCCCGATCCGCGACGCGCTGGACCGTCTCACCAGGGACGAGGTCGTTCGCCGCGAGCTCGCGCGGCGCGGCCTGGCCGGCGCCCTCGAAGGACTGCCAGCGGCCGTCGAGGAGGTCGCCCGCGAGGTGGACGATGAGCGCGCCGCGGCGATGGCGCTGCTCGACGCCGCGGAACGTGCCTACGGTGAGCGACGGCGTGCCCTGGCCGGGGAGCTGGGCCGCGGCACATTCCTGCGGGCGGAGGTTCTCCGCCAGTGGCAGGAGTTCGTCGGTGCGGGGCAGGTCGCTCGCATCCTGGCCCACGGCATCGGCCGCCTCGTTGCCGGCGTTCGCTCGCTCTTCAGCCCCGGCCCGCCCGCGCCGGCCATCGAGGTTCGCGAGGCGGCGTTTGCCGACCTCGTCGCGCTCACGGTCCAGCATGCCGACGCGGCGGCGCGCCGGACGGCCACCACCTGGATCGAGGACCGGTACGGCGCGGTCGCGCTGGCCGAGGAGGCGGCGCTGTGGGGCGCGTCGCCGAAGCTCGCCGCGCGGCTGACCAGTGACCTCGAGGCGTGGGCGGCCGGCGTCGGCGAGCAGATCCGGGCGATGGGGGAGCAGCGAAAGGGCTGGGCGCAGGTCGCCAGCATCGGGGTCAACGCCGTCGGGACCAGCGCCATCCTGGCGGTGTTCGTCCACACCGGCGGCCTGACCGGCGCGGAGGTCGGCATCACCGCCGCCACGGCAATCGTGAACCAGAAGCTGCTCGAAGCGATCTTCGGCGAGGCGAACGTCGCCGCCTTCGTGTCGCAGGCGCGCGACTCGCTTGGCGGGATCCTCGACAACGCCTTTGCCGATGAGCGCGGCAGGTACGCGAGCGCGCTCGGCGGCTCCTCCTCGGACGACGACCTCGCCGAGCTCCTGCGGGATGCCGCGCGGCGATCCTCCCGGATGGACCCGGCATGACGCTGGCAGTCGCGCTCGATCGCCTGAGCGACGCGGCCTCCGCGGCACGCGAGATCGGGCTGGTGGACGAGGCGAGCCAGGCAGCATCGGTGCTCGAGCGCGCGCGTGAGCGCTCGGGCTTCGTTGGCGCCGCCTACGTGCTGGCGCTGGCCGGCGGGACCGGCGTCGGGAAGTCGTCGCTGCTCAATGCGCTCGCCGGCCAGACCGTCAGCGCGGTGCGGGCGGTGCGGCCCACCACCGATCAGCCGCTCGCGTGGGTCGCGGAGTCGCGACGCGACGAGCTGGCGCCGCTGCTCGCCTGGCTCGGCGTCGGGCGCGTGGTGGCCCATGCCGACGAGACGCTCGCCGATGTCGCGATCCTCGACCTGCCCGACGTCGACAGCGTTCGCACCGAGCACCGCGCCACCGTGGATGCCCTCCTGCCGCGAATCGATGCGGTGGCTTGGGTGCTGGATCCCGAGAAGTACGACGACGCTCGGCTGCACACGTACCTTCGCGGCATGGTGCCGCACGCCGCCCGCCTGCGATTCGTGCTGAACAAGTCGGACCGGCTGACGGACCTGCAACGCGCCGAGCTTGCCGACGACCTTCGGCGGCGCCTCGCGGAGTCGGGCATTCACGACGCACGCGTCGACGTGGTGTCGGCGTTGACCGGCGATGGAATCGATCTGTTCCGTGCCGGGCTGGCGGCCGAGGCGGACGCCAAGGCACTGGTGGCGGCAAAGCTCGAGACCGATGCCTCCGAGGCGCGTGACAGACTCGCCCGAGCGGTTGGACTCATGCCCGATGCCGCCTACCGGCCGCTCCTCGACGCTGGCATGCGCACCGCTGCCACCCGGGCCGCGGTCGCGGGGGCGCTCGACCTGGTCGATCCGCCCGGCGTGGCGCGCCAGGTCCAGCTCGCGGTCCTTGCCCGGGCCCGTCGGTCCGGCGGCTCGCTCCTCGGCCGGATCGTCGCTCTCCTGGCCTGGCTGACGGGCCAGAGCCGGCGGAACGCCGATCCGGCCGCGTACCTCCGCGACTGGCGTCGCCGAGGCTCACTCGGTCGAGCCGTGAACCCGGTGAATGCGGCGCTGCTCGACGCCACGGCCTCGCTTCCATCGAGCTCGCGCGGGCCACTGGTCGCGACGCTCGGGGCGGCGGAGCTGGAGGAGGAGATGGGCCGTGCGCTCGACGCGGTGGCCCGGGAGGCGGCCGCCGACCTTCACATCGGCGGATCGATCCTGTGGCCGCTGGTTGGCGCCGTCCAGCTCGCGATCGGGGCCGTCTTCGCCTTCGCGATCGCGTGGTACGTCACCCTCTTCGTCTCGCAGGGACAGGTGCCGGTCTCCACGGTCGAGGTGCCGATCCTCGGCCCACTGCCGTTGCCGCTCGTCCTGCTGGTCGCATCGGTCCTCGCCAGCGCGGTGATCGGCGCGCTGCTCTCCCTGCACGCCGGCTGGATCGGACGGCGCATCGGCGGCCGCGTCGCGGAGCGCGTCCGGACGGCGGTCGCCTCGTCGGTGGCGGAGACCGGCTTCGGTGGACTGGAGCGTGTCGAGCAGGCTCGTCGCACGATCGGCGGAATGACGTAGTGCGCGAGCGCGACGCATGCTTGATCCCCCAATGACGTTCGAGGCGTAGCGTGACTGTCACGAACTCCTCTGGAGAGCATCACAATGCTCCGCCGCGACCCGAGCAGCGCATCCACCATCTCCGACTGGGAGCTGGGCATCGCTGCCGTCCTGCTCCTCATCGTCGTCTTGCTGACGACGCTGCTCGTCCCGAGCTTCGCCTGACCCTCGCCCGCAGGTAGCGCCTCGGCTGTCCACGCTCGAGCGCCTCGCCGCCCACTGAGTACCATCTGGCGGTGCTGTCCCGTCGGAAGTTCCTGGCCGGCGCCGTCGCCGGCCTCGCCGGGATGGTCCTCGCGGCCTGCTCGGCGGCCATCCGATCCATCGCGCCGAGCGCCACTCCAACGCTGCTTCCGACCCAGGCGCCGAGCCCGACCGTGATGCCGTCTCCCTCGGAGCCAGGCCCCACCCTGCGCGAGAAGATCGGGGGGATGCTGGTGGTGGGGTTCCGCGGCCGCACGGCGGTCGAGGCAGACGAGACCCTGCGCCAGATCGCGTCCCTGGCCATTGGCGGCGTGGTGCTCTTCGACCGCGACCAGCTGACAGGCGGCCCTCGCAACGTCGAGTCGCCGGAGCAGCTTGCCGCCCTGGTTCAGGCACTGAAGGAGGCGTCCACGGTCGCGCCGCTGACGGTCGCGATCGACCAGGAGGGCGGGCAGGTGGCCAGGCTCGACGAGACGTATGGCTTCCCGCCGTCGCGCTCGGCGGCGGAGCTCGGCCGGCTCAACGATCCGGCGGTGACCGAAGCCGAGGCACGCGCGATGGCCGACGTGCTCGTCGCGGCCGGCATCACGCTGAACCTGGCGCCGGTCGTCGACCTCGCGGTCAACCCGACCAACCCGATCATCGCCGCGGTGGATCGCAGCTACGGCGCCGATCCGGACCTCGTCATCTCGCAGGCCGCTGCCTTCATCGAGGGCCACCATGCCGCCGGCGTGGCGTGCACGCTCAAGCACTTTCCCGGGCACGGGAGCTCGACCGGCGACACCCATCTCGGCGTGGTCGACGTCACCGACACCTGGACGGAGGTCGAGCTGGAGCCCTTCGCCGCGCTGGTCGAGCGAGGGCTGCCTGACGCGGTGCTGACCGCCCACGTCTTCAACGCCAACCTGGATCCCGATCACCCGGCGACCCTGTCGAGGGCCACGGTCACCGGGATCCTGCGCGAACGCATCGGCTTCGATCGGGCCGTCCTCAGCGACGACATGCAGATGCGAGCGATCAGCGACGCGTACGGCTACGACGAGGCGGTGGCATTGGCGATCGAGGCGGGAATCGACCTGCTGGTCATTGCCAACCAGATCGTCTACGAGCCCGACGTCGCCTCGCGAACCATCGACATCGTCGAGGCGCTCGTCCGGACCGGCCGCATCACGGAGACGCGGATCGACGAGTCCTGGCGCCGCATCTCAGCGCTCAAGGGCATCTGAACCGCGAGCCGCTACTCCGGGATCGGGACGGGGGACCCCGGCGCCTGCTCGGACTCGGGCGCCGACCGCCCACGAAGCTCGAGCTCCGGGACGAGCACGGCCACGACCGCCGCCGCAGCGATGGCGGCGAACACGGCGACCCACATCGTGGCGGCGATCGAGACGGAGAACGCCTGGTGGATGGCTGTCACGATCTGTCCGATGAACGGCTCGACGGCGGTACGTGCCGCCTCCGGGACCGACGACAGGATCTGCTGGCCGAGGTCGACCCCGACGTTGGTCAGGTTCGCCTGGCCGTCCGCGCCGGCGGCGGCGAAGCCATCGATGATCGGCTGCGGCACGCCGTGCGAGGCGAGCTGTCGCGGGACCTCGGTGCCGAACGAGCTGCCGAAGATCGTGCCGGCGATCGCCAGCCCGACCGATCCGCCGACCTGGCGGAAGAAGGTGAGGGAGCTGGTGGCGGCACCGAGCATGCGGGGTGCGACCGCGCTCTGCACGATCGTCGTGAAGATCGCGAACGACGGCCCGATGCCGAGCCCGGCGATGAACATCCAGAGCCAGACCAGGGCAACGGGGGTATCGGCACGAATGCCGGTCATGAAGTAGAGGCCGATCGACGAGAGCGCAAGGGCGCCGACCGTCATCCACTTGTAGCGGCCCGTGCGGGCGACGATCAGTCCGGAGCCGATCGAGCTGCCGATGACGCCGACCATCAGGGGCAGCATCTGGTAGCCGGACTCCGTCGCGCTCGAGCCGAGCACGGACTGGAACCAGCGCGGAATGAAGATGATCGCGCCGAAGAAGCCGAAGGTGATCAGGAAGGTCCCGATGATGCTGCCGGTCACCGTCCGGTTGCGGAACAGCTCGAGCGGCAGGATCGGTTCGGCCGCCCGCGACTCGACCCAGACGAATACGGCGCTCAGCAGCAGCCCGACCGCGATGAGCCCACCCACCAGCGGGTCGGTCCACTCGTTGAACTGCTTGTTCGTCAGGCCGATCAGCAGTGGTATGAGTGCGGCCGCGAAGACGGCGGCGCCGAGGTAGTCGATCGAGATGACCCGCTCCGGGTGGCGAATCGGCGGCAGGAGCCGCCACAGGACGAAGAGGGCGACGATCCCGAGCGGCAGGTTGACGAGGAAGACCCAGTGCCAGCTGAGCGAGTCGGTCAGGAAGCCGCCCAACGCCGGACCGATGATCGACGCGAGCGCGAAGACCCCTCCGAACAGCCCCTGGTACCTGCCACGCTCGCGCGGGCTGAAGAGGTCGCCGATGACCGCGAGCGAGATCGGGAAGATCGCGCCGGCGCCGAGGCCCTGGATGCCACGGAACAGGATGAGCTGCCACATCTCCTGCGACAGGCCACAGAGCAGCGATCCGATGAGGAAGAGGCTGACGCCGATCATCATGATCGGCCGCCGGCCGAACAGGTCGGAGAGCTTGCCGTAGATCGGCCCGGTGATCGTCGCGGCGAGCAGATAGACCGTCACCACCCAGACGTACAGCGCATTGCCATTCGAGATCGGTCACGATGCGCGGCAGCGCTGTTCCAACGATCGTCTGGTCGAGCGCCGAGAGGAACATCGTGAGCATGATTGCGCCCAGGATCTCCATCCTGGCGCGGTGGTCCATCTGGACCGGGGCGACGTCGACGATTGGCTGTGTCATGCGGTGCGGTGCTCCTGGGGCGGTGCGTCGGGCTGGTCGTGCAGCTGGGTGGCAGCGATGCGGAGGTCGTGGACGGTCTCGAGCAGCCGTTCCTGCTGCGCGGCGTTGAGGGTCGCGATCAGGCGGGTCATGCGCTCGAGCCGCACGGCCTCCATCTCGCCGATGAGCCGACGGCCCTGGTCGGTGAGTCCGACCAGGACGAGGCGTCGATCCGCGGCGTCGCGGGTGCGCTCGACGATGCCGCGCTCCTCGAGGCGTCCGACGATGCCGGTCGCGTTCGGAAGCGCCACGCCGATCTCGTCGGCAAGGCGGGTCATCGGCAGCGCGCCGTTCATCTCGAGCAGCGCGATGACCTGGAATCCGATCATCGACAGCCCGTGCGCCTGGCATCGTGCCGCCCACGAGCGGCGGTGGTGGGCGAGCAGCGGCGCCAGCGCGTCGATGATCTCGGTCGCGCGGTCGCTGGCCGTCACGTGACTGACTGTCATCTCGATCATTATGGTTACCGAAACCATTCTGTCAAACGTAATGGTTGTCTGTGCTTATCACATTCCGCCGCAGTCCATCCCGACGTGGACGGCCTGTGGATAGCCGCCGCGACTGGCGCCAAACTCGGGGATAAGTGGTATTGCGTCTCGTCTCGGCGGGCGGCAATACTGAGGGCGTCCCGAAGGGGCAAGCGATACCGGATCAGGCGATTGCATCAAGGGTTCCGGTACCGGCAACGGTGGCTTCGGTCACCGAGGTCGGACGCCTGTTCCTTCGGGACACTTCGTGTGTCCGCCGTTTTCGTGCAGCCACCGAACCGGATCGACGGTATCGGCGTAGGTTCTCTGAAGGCCCAAAGCGGAGCTGCACCGATGACGGACATCTCTCGCGCGGACGAACGCGACGGCGCGCGGGTCCACGATCTGAGGGTCGCGGACGATGCCGAGGCATTCCTGGTCGAGCCGACCCAGGGTGGCCGCGGCCCCGCGATCCTCTTCCTCCACTGGTTCGACACGCAGGCGCCGGACGGCAACAGGACCCAGTTCGTGGAGGAGGCTGTCGGTTTGGCGCGCGAGCACGGCGTGGTCTCGCTCCTGCCGCAGGGACGCTTCCCCTGGGCCGGCGATCCAACCGACGCGGTGGCCGATGCGGCGCGCATTCGCGCCGAGGTCGCGCGCCACCGAGCGGCCGTCGATCTGCTTGCCGCCCGCCCCGACGTCGACACGAAGCGGATCGGCCTGGTTGGCCACGACTTCGGCGCCATGCACGGCACCGCTGCTCGCCGCCGAGGACGCACGCATCGCCGCCGTGGTGCTGATCGCGGCCACGCCACGCTGGGGCGACTGGTTCCTGCCGTTCTGGCCGATCGCCGGTGATCGCCACGACTACCTGCGCGACCTGGCGCCGCTCGATCCGATCACCCGCGTCGGCGAGATCGCGCCGCGGCCGGTCTGCTTCCAGTTCGCGCGGAACGACTTCTTCATTGCGGCAATGACCGGGCTCGAGTTCGGTGGAGCCGCGGGCGACCCGAAGGTGGTGCATGCGTACGATGCCGACCATGGCGTGCGGGACTCCCAGGCGGCCCGCGACCGAGCCGAGTTTCTGCGCGTCATCCTCGAGGCTCCCGGGTGGCTGACGTCGTCTCGATCGTTCGCTGGCCGCTCGTCCTGCTGCTCGCGGGCTGCGCCGCGCAGCCATCGGACCCAACGCCATCGTCCGTTCCGTCGGCGCTGGAGACGCCGAGTCACGAGGCGACCGCGACCGTCGCTCCCGCGAGCGCATCGCCATCGGCGACACCCGCTCAAGCTCTGAACTTCGAGCTCACGACCTACCCGGTGCCGGCCGGGAGCCACCCGCACGACGTCGCGCCCGCGGCGGACGGTGGAGTCTGGTACACGGCCCAGGCCACGGGCCAACTCGGCTGGCTCGACCCGGAAAGCGGCGAGGTGCGCGAGATCCCCCTCGGCCCGGGATCGGCACCGCACGGCGTGATCACCGGGCCGGATGGGGCGGCATGGGTCACCGACGGCGGGCTGAACGCGCTCGTGCGCGTCGACGACCAGGACCAGGTGACGGTGTATCCGCTCGACGTGCCGAACGCCAACCTGAACACCGCGACGTTCGACGGCGACGGCATCCTGTGGTTCACCGGGCAGAACGGCATCTACGGCAGCCTCGATCCGGCGACCGGTGCGACGACCGTGTTCCCGGCTCCTCGGGTGACCGGACCCTACGGGATCGCGACGACGCCCGAGGGTGAGGTCTACTTCAGCTCGCTGGCCGGCAGCTACCTTGGCGCCATCGATCGAGCGACCGGCCAGGTCGAGGTCATCGACACGCCGACGCCGGGCGGCGGCGCGCGGCGAGTCTGGTCCGATTCCGATGGACGGCTGTGGGTGACCGAGTGGTTCGCGGGGTCGCTGGCCAGGTACGACCCGGCCGATGGCTCGTGGACGGAGTGGACGCTGCCGGGCACGAACCCGATGCCGTACGCGGTCTACGTCGACGAGCAGGATGCGGTGTGGGTCACCGACTTCGGATCGAACGCGCTCCTCCGCTTCGACCCGGAGACCGAGGAATGGCTCAGCTTCGAGCACGAGTCGCAGCCCGCCGAGGTTCGCCAGCTGCTCGGCCGCGAGGGCGAGATCTGGGGCGCCGAGTCCGCCGCTGACCAGCTCGTCGTCGTCCGACCCGCGGAGTGATCCGTCACGCGGTGCGGTTGACAGGCGGAGGCGTCCCACTGACGATCAAATCGATGGCATCCAGACCTTCCCGCGGCCTCGCGCTGCTCCTGGCGATCCTGCTTCGTCGTCGGGATCGCCGGCGAGACGGCCGGCCACCACGGCGGCCGGCCGATCGGCTCGCTCTTCCGCTGCGACCGTCCGGGCGTCTTCCCGCCGAGATGCACGAGCGTGGCGAACGACCTTCGGCACCGCGTCTTCTTCGACGCCACCCTGACCGAGGGGCTTGCCTCGTCGTTGCGCGATACGATCGCGGAGGACTATGACGCGACCGACCTCATCGCGTCGGTGACGACCGAGCTGACCGACGCGACCGATGTGATCGCCTATTCGCAGGACTACGGCGACGTGGGCGCTGCCGCCTGGGTCTACTGCCCGACCGATGCGCCGCAGGGCGTCAACTCGGAAGGTGACCGCTGGTGTCGCGGGCAGGAGCTCAACTTCAACCTCAATGCGCGCTACGCCGTCTTCTTCGAGGACGACGGCAGCCGAGACCACGTTGCCTGCCACGAGATGGGCCACACCGTCGGTCTCCGCCACTGGGGCAATCCGCCGGTGAGCGCCGGCCCGTCGGCGGCGACCTGCATGAACGCCGATACGCCGAACGGCCCGCCCAACCTCCACCAGATCGACATCGACCACATCAACGCCTATCGCTACGTCGCGCCTCCGCCGAGCCGTCGCATCAAGCTGGTCGCCGTTCCTCGCGGAACCATGGCCGCGGTCGGCACCGCGCGGGTGGAGGCGCTCGAGGTCGAGCGCTACGCATCGCTGCGCGAGATGACTCGTGCGGCGGACGTGGTCGTGCGGGGCACGGTGACGGCGCTGCAACCGGGCCGCACGTTCGGGGCTTCCGCCGAGACGGCGCTGCAGTACGCGGCCGCCACGATCCGGATCGAGGAGGTCGTCGCGGGAAGGGTCAACGACCGCGACGCGGTCGAGCTGACGCTCGAGATCCCGCTCTTCGACGGCATCGACTCGATCGGCTCGATCGCGTCGTCGCTCGTCGGCAGCGAGGGAGTCTTCCTCCTGCGAAACAAGGGCGAGTCGGCACGCGCCGCGGGCCTGTCGGTCGCAGAGCAGCAGAGAGACGAAGCCTATTACCGCCTGCTCGTATTCGGCGCGTTGGTCGGGAACGACGCGGGGATTGCCAGCGCGGGGGCGGATGAGCTGGGCGTTCTCGCGCAGCTCGACGGACTCTCGTTCGCCGACGCCGTCGAGCGGATCCGCCAGGCATCGCCCTGAACCGTCCCTCTTGCGCGCGTGCGTATGCTGTTCGAGCCGTCCGTGTCCTTCGGCAACGAGTGGGGGTCCGATCCTGCCCGGAGGTAGTGGGACGTGGAGCTCGGAGTCGGAAGCGCGCTGCTGGTGATGGCGCTGCTGCTGGTCGCGCTGGTTACCGTCATGTGGCTCTTGGCGGCCACTCGTCGATCACCTGACTGAGACGTCAGACCGCCTTCAGGTTGTGCGCCAGCCGTGCGCTGGTGCGTAGCCGAGGACTCGCCGCGCCTTCTCGATCGAGAGCAGCGTGTCGTGCTCGCCGAGCGGGCGGCGGATCGGCACATCCGGAAATGCCATCCGCACCAGCTCGTCGTTCGGCCGCGACATGACCGTGTCGGCGTTCGCGATGATGAAGACATCCATGCCCGCCGCCTCGTGCTCGAGCGCCCGCCGCACGGCCTGGGCGCCATCGCGCGCGTCGATGTAGCTCCACAGGTTCCACTGGCGGATCGCCGGGTCGTCGTTCCAGGCCGGGAACTGCTCGTAGTCGGCCGGCTCCATCACATTCGAGAATCGAAGGCCGATCATCTTCAGATCGGGGTCCCAGCGGCAGAATTGGCGCGCCATCTCCTCGTCCAGCACCTTGCCGAGCGAATACGTGGTTTCCGGGCCGCCACGGCGACCTCCTCGATCCACCGGGAGGTAGGGCAGGCGGCTCGTCGAAAGGCAGGCCGAGGACCGTCTCGCTCGAAGCCCACACGACGTTCCGGATCCCGTTCGCGCGAGCAGCGGCGAAGACGTTGTAGGTCCCGACGACGTTGTTGGCGAACGGTCGCCGCGTTCGTCGCGTTGCCGGGTCCGGGGATCGCCGGCGAGGTGCACGACGGCATCGACGGCGTCGTAACGGCTGTCGATGCGGGAGAACGCCTCCACCACCTGCCCGAAGTCGGTCAGGTCGGTCCGGGTGAACGCGCTCCGTGCATCCCGTCGGCGGCGCCGCATCCACGTTCGCCACGTCCACACCCGTGCGTGGCCAGCTCATCGACGACCGCCCGTCCCAAGCTTGCCACTGCCGCCGGTGACGACGACCCGCAACGCTCAGACCTGCTCCATCGTCACGATGGGTCCGTTGAGCTTCACGCCGGTCGCGTGCACCGGGCAGTAGCCGTTCGGGACCTTGGCGAGGTACTGCTGGTGGTAGTCCTCGGCGAAGTAGAACTCCGGCGCCGGGCGGATCTCGGTCTGGATCTCGCCATAGCCCGCCTTGGTGAGCTCGCGCTGGTACATCTCGCGCGACGCATTGGCGGCGGCCGCCTGCGCATCGGTGTGCGTGAAGATGGCCGATCGGTACTGCGTGCCGACGTCGTTGCCCTGGCGCATGCCCTGCGTCGGGTCGTGGGCTTCCCAGAACAGCTTCAGCAGCTGCTCGTAGGTGATGCGCGACGGGTCGAACACGACGCGGACCGTCTCGGCGTGGCCGGTCTTGCCGCTGCAGACTTCCTCGTACGTGGGGTTCGGGGTGAAGCCACCCTCGTAGCCCACGGCGGTGACGATGACGCCGGGCTGCTCCCAGAACAGCTTCTCCTCGCCCCAGAAGCAGCCGAGGGCGAACTCCGCGATCTCGCTGCCCGGCAGGGTACGGGCGGCTTCACGTTGGCGCCATTGATCAGAGTGCCGCTCCGCGATGGGGACGCGCCTGCGCGCGGCCGGGGAGCGCATCGGCCTCAGCAGGGAGCGTTTTGGGTTTGCCGAATCCGAACATGCATCTAAGTGTACGGCGGGACGACGAGATCGGTCTCCGCGGGCCGGATACCATCAGGACCGATGACCGAGTATCCCGAGGTTCGGCTGGCGGAGCTGGTCATGCCGAACCACACGAATCATCACGGCACCCTGTTCGGCGGCCATGCCCTCGGGCTGATGGACCATGCCGGATGGGTGGCCGCCACCCGCTGCGCCCGGCGCACGATGGTCACGGTCGCCTCCGACCGGGTCGAGTTCAAGGTCCCGGTCCGCGCCGGCCAGCTGGTGGAGCTGGTGGCGCGCGTGACCCGCGTCGGGCGAACCTCGGTCACGGTCGGCGTCGACATGTTCGCCGAGGACGTGGCGACCGGGGAGCGAACGCTGGCAACCTCCGGCAGCTTCGTGTTCGTCGCGATCGGCGATGACGGGCGCCCGGTTCCGGTCGAGGACGCGCGGCCCTGACTTCGGTTGAACGTTTGGCCGGCCGCGGAGGTATCCATTGACACGATGCGCGGCGCGGCCCAGGGGCGTGGGTCGCGCCGCAACTTCGTTCCGGGACGACAAACGCCCCGCTCGGGCTCGGGACCGATCGGGGCGTTCGCCTGGAGGGAGGTTGGGTTGCCGTCACTGTCGTCCCCGGCGGGCGCCGGCGCGACGGCCGAAGCGCCCATCCGCCACTACGTCATGCGACGTACGGACGGCTCACCCGCCTAACCCAGCAGGCGCCCGTGCTCGCGCATGACCGTCCGGAGCCGATCGTGGTCGAGCGCGTGGGCCGTGATCCCATCGCGGCCGACCATCGTCTCGGCGGCGACGAGCGCATTGACGATCGCCTCCTCGGTGGCCTCGGCGACCGCCTCGAGCAGCGGATTGATCTGCTCGTCCCTCACCATGCGCAGCGCGGCCGTCGGGCGCGGATCGTCCTCGCCGGCGTTCCGCGACAGGTCGCGATTCCCGGTGGCGAAGGCGCAGAACAGGTCGCCGGACCCGTGCGAGGCGTAGCTGCCCATGCGCGCCACGCCCATCCCGACCCGCTGCGCCAGCCGCGCGCACTGGTGGGGAAGCAGCGGCGCATCGGTCGCCACGATGCCGATGATCGACCCGCCTTCCGCGCCCCCACGCGCGCTCAGCGCGTCGACCTGGTCCCACGGTGACGGCACCTCGTCACGCGTGATGGCGGCCCCGACCGGCACGCCGTCGATCCGCAGCAGCTCGCGCGCGCCGTAGTTGGCCTGGACGAGCACCCCGACCGTCCACTCGGCGGCCAGCCGCGACGAGGTCCCGATGCCGCCCTTGAACTCGTGGCAGATCATGCCGGTGCCGCCCCCGACGTTGCCTTCATCGACGCGGCCGCCGCTCGCGCCGGCCAGCGCCGCGTGCACATGCTCGGGGCGAACGTGGAAGCCGTTGATGTCATTCAGCGCCCCGTCGTAGGTCTCGCCGGCCACCGGCAGTGCCCAGATCGCGTCGCTCAACGCGTGCGCACGCGCCGCCGCCTCGATGATCGCGTCGTGCACGACGCCCACGCTGTGGGTGTTGGTGATGCCGATGGCTCCGGCGAGCATGCCCGCCTCGCGGATCCACTCCAGCCCGGTGAGCTCGCCGTTGCCGTTGAGCCGATGCGCCCCGGCGAAGACGGGCTCGGTCCAGATGTCGCCGTCGTGCGGAACGATGACCGTGACCCCGGTGCGCACCGGTCCCTCGCCCGGCCGCAGCGGCCCCTCACCGGAGATCAGGGTGGTGTGACCGACCCGCACGCCCGCGACGTCGGTGATCGCGTTCAGCGGGCCGGGCTCCATGCGCCCGATCCGAATCCCAAGCTCTCGCGCGCGCATCGGCGGAGTCTAGCCCCCGACGTGGACGGCCTGTGGATAGCCGCCGCGACTGGCGCCAAACTCGGGGATAAGTGGTATTGCGTCTCGTCTCGGCGGGCGGCAATACTGAGGGCGTCCCGAAGGGGCAAGCGATACCGGATCAGGCGATTGCATCAAGGGTTCCGGTACCGGCAACGGTGGCTTCGGTCACCGAGGTCGGACGCCTGTTCCTTCGGGACGCTTCGTGTGCCTACGTGCGTTCGACACGGGCGCCGTCGATCTCCGCCGACCGATCGGAGGTGGTGGACGGCCGCGAAGCCCTCATCGGCCAGCGATGGAAGCGAATCGCTCAGCCAGCGATGCTGCCGCCGCAGCGCGGCCGGCGGCGGTCGAGGAGCCGCACGCGCGGCGTTCCGCTCCAGGGCAACCTCGAGTGGCACGTCCAGCACGATCGCGACGGCCGGCCGACGATGACGCCGCGCCATGCCGAGCAGCTCCGAGCGCGCCCACTCCTCGACATTGGTGGCGTCGACCACGGTGAGCCGGCCGCGGCGCAGCCGCATGGCCACGATGCGGTGCAGCAGGTCGAAGGCGTCGTCGGTGGCGCCCTGGGCGCCGGGATCGTCGGCGATCATCGCGCGCATGGCGTCCGAGGAGAGGATCTCCGTCGTGGCGAAGTGGCGTTGTGCGAAGGTGCTCTTGCCGCTGGCCGCCACCCCGACCAGGAGGACCAGCGCGTCGGCGGGGATCGGAAGCGCGACGGAAACGGACCGGCCGCCGAGGTCATCGGCGGCCGGTGAGGTGGTCATGGAATGCGGATCGAATCAGCCCTGGCGGTCGCAGTCCGGGCACATCTCAGAGTCGGGGATCGGGGCCTTCGGCTGACCGGTGGCGCGCGGCAGGGCGCGTCCGCAGATGGTCAGGCCGGGCTCGCCGACGAGATGGACCTTGCTGAAGTGGCGATCTGGCAGCCGCCACGTCACATAACGACGCTGGCGCGTGGGGGTCGAAGACACAGGGCGAGACTCCGGGTGCGGTCCTCAATTGTGCCAGAAATCGCCCTCGTTCACAAATCGGCGCCCAATCTGGCAGCATGGCTCGCACAGCAATGAAACGCATCGGCATCCTCACCGGTGGCGGCGACGTCCCGGGCCTCAATTCGGTCATCAAGAGCGTCGTCTACCGGTCGAGCGAGGTCGGCTGGCAGACGATGGGCATCCGGCGAGGCTGGCAGGGCCTGACGCACGTCGACCCGAGCCGTGAGGACGGCGGCGGCTACCTGCGCCCGCTCGATCGTGTCAGCACGCGGGTGATCGACCGTACCGGCGGCACGGTGCTGCACACCTCGCGCACCAGCCCGTCGTCGATGGGGCGCAGCGCGCTGCCGGAGCACCTCGACCCGGCGCGGATCGCATCCCTGGAGGTCGATGGCGGCCGCTACGACCTCACCCCACTCGTGCTCGAGAACCTCGAGCGGCTCGCGCTGGACGCCCTGGTCGTCATCGGCGGCGATGACACGCTCAGCTACGCGGCGCGGCTGGGGCGCGAGGGGTATCCGGTGGTCGCGATTCCGAAGACGATGGACAACGACGTCCACGGCACGGAGTACTGCATCGGCTTCTCGACCGCCGTCACCCGCGCCAAGGAGCTCATCAACCGCCAGCGCACCACCCTCGGCAGCCACGAGCGCATCGGCGTCTTCCGCATCTTCGGTCGAAATGCCGGCTACACGGCCTGGTATGCCGCCTACGTCACCAGCGCGCGCTGCGTCATCCCCGAGGTGCGCTTCGACCTCGACGCGCTCTCCGACCTGCTCGCCGACGATCGGCGCCTCAACCCGTCCGCCTACTCGTTCGTCATCGCCAGCGAGGGCGCGATCTGGCAGGGCGGCGAGCTCCGCGAGGTCGGTGAGGCGGATGCCTACGGGCATCGCCACAAGGCGGACGTCGGCGAGGCTCTCGCCGATGAGCTGCACCGCCGGACGGGCGTCGAGACCGTCCACTCCGACCTGACCTACGACCTGCGCTCCGGCGATCCGGATGCGCTCGACCAGATGGTGGCCATCACGTTCGCCAACGTGGCCGTCGACCTGCTGTCGGACGGCCAATTCGGTCGGATGGTCGCGGTCCGTGACGGCAAGTACTCGCACGCGCCGCTGCCCGAGCGATCGGTTGGCGCACGGACCCTCGACGTCGAGGCCATGTACAACACCGCGCGCTTCCGGCCCCGCTACGAGGCAAAGCTCGGCTCGCCGCTGCTGCTGGGGCCGGCGGTCATCGGGTGAGCGAAGGGCAGGGAGCCTTCGCCCCCGAGCGTCGACTGCTGACGATCGGGCTCCTCGGACTCGTCACCGCGGCTGCGTTTGAGGGCATGGCGGTGCCGACGGTGCTTCCCGCCACGGTGAGTGACCTCGGAGGGCTGAATCTCTATGGCTGGGCATTCAGCGCGTTCTGGCTGACCAACATCATCGGCATCACGCTCGCCGGCTCGGACGCCGATCGACGCGGTCCGGGCCGAGCGCTCGCGGTCGGCGTCGTCCTGTTCGCGACCGGCATGGTCGTCTCCGGCCTCGCCAACGCGATGCCGATGGTGATCGCCGGGCGCGCCATCCAGGGCTTCGGCTCCGGGGCCCTCGGTTCCGTCATCTACGCGGCGATCGCCCGCGCCTATCCAGCCTCGACGACGCCGCGCATGATCGCGCTGACCTCGAGCGCGTGGGTCATTCCGGGCTTGATCGGTCCCGCGCTCGCGGGGTGGGTGACCGACTCGCTCGATTGGCGCTGGGTCTTCCTCGGGATCGTGCCGCCGGTGCTGCTCATGGGCCTGGCGGTCTATCCGCAGCTCGCGCGCCTGGGGCCGGCGCAGCGCACCGCGATACCGATGCGGAGCGATGCGAGCCGCGCCTTCGACGCGCTGCGCCTGGCAATCGGGTCGACGCTGATCCTGGCGGCGCTGACCATCGGCAGCCTGCCGCTGGCGCTGCTGCTGGGCATCTCGGGGGGCTGGCTGGCGATCGGCGCGCTGGGGCATCTGCTGCCTCCGGGCACGCTCCGCCTTCGCCGCGGGCGCCCGTCCGTGGTGGCGGTCGTGTTCGCTATCACCTTCGCATTCTTCGGGACGGAGGCGTTCGTCCCGCTGAGCGTCGTCGAGGTCCGCGGCGGCAGCGTCACGCTCGGCGGCCTCGCGCTGTCGGCGGCGGCCGTGACCTGGACGGCCGGCTCGTGGATCCAGGCCCGGGCGGCGGCCGCCGGCATCCGGCGCACGCTCGTCACCAGCGGCGCGGCCCTCATCGGCGCCGGCATCGTCATCACCGCGCTCGTGCTCGTCCCGCGGATCCCGATCCTCGTCGCTGGCGTTGGCTGGGCGGTCGCCGGCCTCGGGATGGGGCTCGCCTACTCGATGCTGGCGCTCATGGTCCTCGAGACGGCGGTGCCCGGCGAAGAGGGATTCAGCTCGTCGGCCCTTCAGCTGATGTTCACCCTGGGGACCGCATTTGGCGCCGGCGTCGGCGGGGCCGTCGTGGCGGTGGCCGACGCGGGGACGATTCCGCTGGCATCGGCGATCGGGATCGTCGACGCGGTGATGCTGGGCATGGCGGTCGTGGCCGTCGCCGTCTCGCTGCGCGTGCCGTTCGGGCCGTCGGCACGGTCAACGGTCATCGAGGTGCCCGGGTCCCGCGGAGCACTGCCGCTCGAGCACCCGTAAGTCGCGCTGGCGCGACACTGCCGCGGGGTCCCGCCGCGGACGGGACATCTGCCCCTTGTCGATTCGCTCCTCGAGGCGTATATATCGTCGATCGATATAACGCCGTTCGGTATAAGGAACGATGGACGAGCTGGCACGCGCGATCCTGCGACTCTATCCGGCCGCCTGGCGGGATCGATACCGAGACGAGCTCGAGGACCTGCTCGGGCAGCGTCCGATACGGGCGGGCGACCTGGCAGACCTGCGTCCGGGGCGCGCTCGACGCGCGGATGCACCCACAGGTGCGCCCGGTCCTGCAGGTCGCGGTCCCCACGAGCGGCCCGATCCCGCTGTCGACCATGGACGCCAGGCCGGCGTACGGCGAGGTTGCGTCGATATCGGCGTCGCTGATCAACCGCCGGTCATTCATGCGCCGCATGCTCGGCGCGGGCGTCGGCCTCCTCTCGCTCGAGTTCCTGGGCGGCACGATCGCCTTCCTGTGGCCCGGACCGGCTGAGGGCATGGGGGTCGAGTACCCGATGGGGACCCTCGACGAGATCAACGCCGCCTTCCCGGATTGGCAGCACGGCAAGCCGATCGAGTTCCGGCCGGCGCGCGCGTTCGTGGTGAACGTCCCTGCCGCGAAGGCGATGGCGATGGGCCAGCCGGCAGAGGTTGCCGCGCCGGCCGCGGGCGAGATCCTGGCCCTGTGGCGCAAGTGCCCTCACCTCGGCTGCATGATCCCGCAGGCATGCGAGACCCGGAGCCGATTCCAGTGCTACTGCCACCAGAGCACCTACAACATCATCGGCGAGAAGCTCGAGCTCGGTCCGGCGCCGCGTGGCATGGATCGGTTCCCGGTTCGGATCGACGCCGGCGTCGTGATCGTCGACACCCGCGAGCTGATCAACGGCCCGCCGAAGGGCTCGGTCAGCTTCCATGATCCGCACCCGCCGGGGGAGGGCTGCCGATGAGCGGCGACCTGGCCGATCTCGGCCGCTTCGCCGAGCCCTCGCTGCTGATCCTGGTGTCGCTGAGCGACCAGCCGCGGCACGGGTACGCGATCATGACCGACGTCGAGGAGCTCAGCGGCACGCCACTCGGTCCCGGCACGCTCTACGCGGCGCTGGCTCGCCTCGAGGCACGCGGGATGATCGAGGCGCTCCCGGCGGAGGACCGCCGCCGCCCCTATCGGATCACCGCCGCGGGGGCGCTGGCGCTGCGTGCCCAGCTCGAGGGCCTCGACGCACTCGTTCGCGCGGGCCTGACGCGCCTCGACCAGCCGGCGAACATGTGACCGCCGTGATGCCGGTGCCGTCAGACGACGTTGAGCTCCTGGATCGGCTCGCCGCGGACGAGGCGATCGAAGCCGAGGGCGCCAAGGTCCAGGCTCTCGAAGTGGCCGGTGGCGATCCACTCTGCGAGCCCTCGCCCGACGGCTGGTGCCTGCTGGAGCCCGTGACCTGAGAATCCGTTCGCGAACAGCAGGTTCCGGATGTCGGGGTGCGGGCCGATGATCGCGTTGGCGTCGAGGGTATTGACCTCGTAGTGTCCGGCCCAGGTGTCGAGCAGACGCACCTGGTCGAAGGCGGGGACGCGGTGGGCCAGCGCCGGCCACACGAAGCTGTCGAATCGCGCGCGGTCGGGGACCAGGTCGAGCGTGTCGGGATCCGGCTCGCCGGCGCGGGGTGAGAAGCCGGCGATGTAGGCCGGGCCCTCCGGCCGGAAGTAGATCCCGGACGGGTCGACGGTCAGTGGCGCCGCGCCGAGGCTGACCGCCGCCTCCAGGTGGTAGACGTGTCGTTTCCGTGGTCGAACCGGCAGCTCGATGCCGGCCATGCCGGCAACCTCGGCCGCGCGCGGGCCGGCTGCATTCACGACCCAGCCGGCATCGATCACCGATCCGTCCGCCAGGCGGACGCCGGCCAGCGTTGCGCCGTCGCGCTCGAGCCCGACGACCTCGCCGATGCGCTCTTCGACACCGAGCGAGCGGGCCTTGCGCCGGAACCCCTGGAGCAGCGCGTAGGCGTCGAACCAGCCCTCGTCGGCCAGCCCCAGCGAGGCGCCGGCCAGATCATCGGTGTTGAGCCAGTCGAAGCGCGCGTGGAGCTCGGACGGGGAGAGGAGCTGCACCGGCACATCGAGGGAGCGCTGGATCGCATGGTTGTGCTCCAGCGTTGGCAGGCCGGGCTCGGTCGCCAGGAACAGGTAGCCGTTCTCGACGAAGTCGACCTCCGGCACCTCGCCGTCGACCGCGAGATATCGGTCCGGGTGCTTGATCAGGTCGAGTCCGAACCGGCTGATCTCGATGTTGAGCGGGGTGCTGAACTGCAGCCGGATGCTGGCCGCCGAGAGCGTGGTCGAGCTGGTCCGGAACGAGGGATCCCGCTCGACCACCACGATCCGGCCGTCGAAGTCGGGGCGCGCCGCCAGGAAGGTCGCCACCGCGGAGCCGATGATGGCGCCGCCCACGATCACCACGTCGGCGTGATCTCGGTGCTTCATCCGCCGGATGCTAGCCGCTAGCATGCCGCCCATGTCCGCGCCGACCGTGCGCTTCGCCGATGCGCCGCCCGCGAAGGCCGACGTCGTCGTGATCGGCGGCGGGGTGATCGGCTGCGCGACCGCCTTCTTCGCGGCCAGCGCCGGGCTGCGCGTGGTGGTCCTCGAACGCCGTGCGGCACTCGGAACGCTGACCACGCCGGCGTCGACCGGCGCCTTTCGCCTCCAGTTCGACAATCCGGAGGAGATCGCCACCGTCCGCGAGGGCGTTGAGCTCTTCGACGCGTTCGCCGAGCGCACCGGCCTCGACGGCTGGGACCTCGGGCTGCGGCATGGCGGCTACCTGTTCTGCTCGCTCACCGATGCGACGCTCGAGCGCTCCCGCCGCCTGGTGGCGCGCCAGCGCGAATGGGGGCTCACCGACGTCGAGCTCCTCTCGGGCGACGAGGCGCGCGCTCGATGGCCGTGGCTCTCCGATGATGTGCTGGGCGCTCGCTATCGGGCCGGCGACGGCTGGCTGGACGTCAAGCGACTGACCGCCGGCTACGCCACGGCGGCGTCGAATGCGGCACGCATCCCGTCCGCGGCGCCCGGAGGCGGTGCGACCTTCGTCACCCGCGCTCCCGTGACCGAGATCACGCGCACCGGGGAGCGGGTTTCGGGCGTGCGCACCGCGCGCGGCGACGTGGCCACCGACACCGTGATCGTTGCCGCCGGCCCGTTCGCGGCGCGGGTGGCGGCCATGGCAGGCGTCGACATCGTGCTTCGTCCCACGCTCCGACAGAAGATGGTCATTCCCGAGCTGCCCTCCGTGCCCGCGGATGCGCCGATGACGATCGAGGAGGAGACGGCGGCCCACTGGCGTCCGTCGATGCGAGGCTGCCTGGCGCTCTTCACCGACCCCGACACGCAGCCCGGCGAGCCGCACGATCCCGTGCCGATCGAGCACGAGTGGGCCTTCGGCCTGCTCGATCCCAGCTCGGATCACGCGCTCGCCCGGGTCGCGCCCTTCTGGCGCGACGCCTGGGCGGACGGCGCGTCATCGGTGCATTGGTACCTCCAGGCCGGCCAATACGAGTACACGCCGGACCGACGCCCCTATCTGGGACCGGTCGGCCCGGAGGGGCTGCATCTCAACGGCGGTTACTCGGGCCACGGAATCATGGCCGGAGCGGGCGGCAGCCGGCTGGTGGTGGACCTGCTCACCGGTCGTGCGGACCGGGCGACGAACCCGTTTCGCCCGGATCGCCCATTTGCCGATCGGGAGCACGACATCCTCTAGATCAGGACCATCGATGGATTGAGCTCAACCACGCTCCACCGGAGCATGTGAGCATGCTGTCCCCGTCCTGGCCGACACCCGCCGATGCACTGCCGTTCGCGCCGCCACAGGTGCAGCGGCGCGTTGACGCCGTTCAGCGGCGAGCGCTGCGGTACGCGGTGACGGTGACCGCTGGCCTGATGGCGGCGCTGCTGATCGTCGACCTCGGCATGAACCTGCTCATCGCCACTCCCGGGATCGCGGCGCTCGCGCCGTTCTCGCTGGCCGCTGCCACGATCAGCGCAGCTGCAGCACTCCTCGCGTACCGCGGAACCGTTCGCGTCGAGCCTCTCGGCCTGGTGGCAATGCTGGCGGTCTTCTCCGTGACGCTGATGGGTGAGATCCTGACGCCGACCGGGCGGATGCTGGGCTCCGCCCAGCTGGCGATGATCCTGGTCGGCATCGGGCTCTTCCTGCCCTGGCGGCCGCGGTGGCACATTGCGGCCCTGTCGTCGGCGGTTGGACTCGCGATTGCCTTCGTGCTGAGCCCGATCGGCGCCCAGCTCGGTGTGACGGACGGCATCAACCTGATCGTCGCCGTCGCGATGGCCTCGGTGGTGAGCCTCATCGGTCACCGACTGTCGCAGGGCAGGGCGCGCGCGATGCTCGAGCAGCAGTTCACGCTGCGCAGGCTGAGCCGATACGCGCGCCTGCAGGAGACCAACGTCACGGAGCTGAACCGCGAGCTGAACGTGGTCGCGCGTCGCGACTCGCTCACCGGGATCGGGAATCGGCTGGCCCTCGACGAGGCGATCGTGCGGCTCCTCGAGCAGGGCTCGCGACTCCGCCCGCTGCCGTTCGCGCTGATCCTCTTCGATCTCGACCACTTCAAGACGTACAACGACGAGCACGGGCACCAGGCCGGCGATGCGGCGCTCGCGCGCACCGGAGACATCCTGCGGCGCGCGACGCGCGGCACCGACGTGGCGTTCCGCTACGGCGGCGAGGAGTTCCTGCTCCTCGTCCCGGACACGGACCTGACGGGTGCCATCGGGGTCGCCGAACGCGTACGCGTCGCGACCGAGGGGGCGGACGACCTGCCGCCGTTCACCATCTCCGGCGGGGTGGCCCTCTGGGATCCGATCGACGGTCGCGATCCGCAGCCGCTCCTGCGCCGCGCCGACACGGCGCTCTATCTCGCCAAGCGCGCCGGCCGCAACCGAATCGTCGCGGACGAGCTGTCGATCGCGATGCAACGGCAGGCGATCGCGTCCGTCCAGTAGTGCCGGCGTGGCACGATATGCCCGATGAAGTTCGGCCTCCAGGTCAACCAGTTCACCTGGCCGGGCGGCGCAACCGCCATCGGACCGACGCTGGCTCGCGTCGGTCGAGCGGCCGACGACGCCGGCTTCGACTCCATCTGGGTCATGGACCATTTCTTCCAGATCCGGGGCCTCGGCCCGCCTGAGGCGCCGATGCTCGAGGGGCAGACAGCGCTCGGCTTCCTCGCGGCGCACACCGAGCGCGCTCGGCTTGGTCTCATGGTCGGCGGCGTCCACTATCGAGCACCCGGACTGTGGATCAAGGCGACCAACACCCTCGACGTGCTGTCCGGCGGCCGCGCCTGGTTCGGCATCGGCGCCGCGTGGAACGTTCACGAGTCGAAGGGCCTCGGCTTCCCGTTCCCGTCGCTGCGCGAGCGCTTCGAATGGCTGGAGGACACGCTGCGCATGGCGCACGAGATGTGGTCGGGTGGCAGCGGCACCGGCGGGTCCTTCGAGGGAACGCACGTGACCGCGACGCACCTCATCAACTCGCCGCAGTCGATCAGCAGGCCGCGCGTCCCGATCCTGGTCGGGGGCGGCGGCGAGCGAAAGACGCTGCGGCTGGTGGCGCAGTACGCGGACGCATGCAACATCTTCGGTCGGTCACCCGAGTTCGTCCGCGACAAGTTCGCCGTGCTGCGCGAGCACTGCGATCGGCTCGGCCGTCCCTACGACGAGATCGAGCGCACCGTGCTGACCAGCGTCGACCTCGAGGCCGACTCGACCGATGCCATCGTCGAGCGCTTCGGCGGGCTCGGGGAGGCCGGCGCGCAGCATGTGATCTTCAGCGTCCGCGGCGTGGCCGACACCGCCAGGCTCGACCGCATCGGCGCCGAGATTCTCCCCCAGCTGCGCTGAGTCAGTCGGTCCCGAACCTCGCCGCGCCGACCGCGGTCCACCAGCGGGCGCCCTTCACGGCCAGGCGGCCGGCGCGCACCATCGGATCGGCGTTGGCCAGCTCGAGTGCCTCGGCCAGCGGCACCACGTAGATGGACATGCCACGCATGCGCTCATCGGTCTGCTCCGCCAGCGGACCGTTGGCGATGAGCACGCCACGGCGCCTCAGGCTGCGCAGGTAGGTGAGGTGCTCGACCTGCAACCGATCGAGCTCGTCCTCAGTGAACGCCGGCGGGTTCTCCGGACGGACCAGGTAGATGACGGTGTGCTCGTCGAACGACTCGGGGATGAGCGGGTCGTCGTCGTGGGGGTCGTTCATGACGCCAGCTCGGCGACGAGCGCTTCGACCGGCATGACCGACCGCTCGCCGGACGCGCGATCGGTGACCTCGACGCCGCCGGCCGCCAGCGACCGCGGGCTGACCGTGACGATGGTCGGCATGCCGAGCAGCTCCGCATCGGTGAACTTCACGCCCGGCGACTCGTCGCGGTCGTCGTACAGCACCGCCACGCCGGCCTCGACCAGCTGCCGGTAGAGGGCCTCGGCAGCATCGCGGACCGACTCGTCGCGATTGGCGCCGATGGCAACCAGGTGCGCGCGATAGGGAGCGACCTCGATCGGCCAGGCGATGCCCTTGTCGTCGTGGTGGGCCTCGACCACGCATGCGAGCGCGCGGCCCAGCCCGATGCCGTACGAGCCCATCACGACCGGTCGGCGGCTGCCGTCCTCGGCCAGGAACGTCGCGCCGAGCGCCTCGGTGTACTTCGTGCCGAGCTTGAAGATGTTGCCGACCTCGATCCCGTTCGCCAGCCGCACCGGCGAGCCGCAGGTCGGGCAGGCGTCACCGGACCGCGCGCTGGTGATATCGGCCACCACGTCGGGCGTGAAGTCGCGCCCGACGTTGACGTTCCGCAGGTGGACGCCCGGCCGGTTCGCACCTGCCACCAGGTTCGGGGCGCGCGCGACCAGGTCGTCCACGACGACGACCGTGTCGTGGGCGCCGATCGGCGATCCGTAGCCGGGCTCCATGCCGGCGGCCCGGATCTCGTCCACCTGGGCCGGTCGCAGCCCACCGGCCGCGGCGACCGCGTTGACCAGCTTCGTCTCGTTGACGTCGAAGTCGCCGCGCACGATGGCGGTCAGCAGGCGCCCGTCGCCAGCGACGAAGAAGGCGGCCTTTGCGGTACGCGCGATGGGGATCTCGAGCAGCGCCGCGAGCTTGGCGATCGTATCGGTCCCCGGCGTGGCGACCTCCTCGGTTGGCTTCGGCTCCTCCGGCTCGACCTCGGGCTTGCGGACCGCCGCGATCTGCTGGTTGGCGGCGTAGCCGCACGCGTCGCAGATGACGAGCGTGTCCTCACCGTGCTCGTTGAGGACCATGAACTCGTGCGCGCCGCTGCCGCCCATCATGCCGACGTCGCTCGAGACGGCGATCGCCTCCAGGCCCAGCCGGGCGAAGATGCGCTCGTAGGCTTCGTAGTGGAGCTGGTAGCTACGGTCCAGCGCGGCATCGTCGACGTCGCAGCTGTAGCTGTCCTTCATGACGAACTCGCGAACGCGGATCAGCCCGCCGCGGGCGCGTGGCTCGTCACGGAACTTGGTCTGGAAGTGGTAGACGATCAGCGGCAGCTGGCGGTAGCTCTGCACGATGTCGCGCAGCAGGTCGGCCACCACCTCTTCATGGGTCATGGCAAGCACCATGTCGCGCCCGGCTCGGTCCTTGAAGCGCGCCATCTCGGGGCCGATCTGGTCGTAGCGTCCCGTCTCGCGCCACAGGTCCGCGGGGTGCACGACCGGCATCTCCATCTCCTGCCCGCCGATGGCGTCGAGCTCCTCGCGGATGACCTGCTCGATGCGCTGCTGCACCCGGAAGCCGAGCGGCAGCAGGGAGTAGATCCCGGATCCGAGCTGGCGCAGGTAGCCGCCGCGCACCAGCAGCCGATGCGACGCCATCTCGGCGTCGGCGGGGTCGTCGCGAAGCGTGGCGAAGAAGAGCCGTGAAAGACGCATGGCCGCCGATTCTAGCCGGGTCGGCGGCCTCGCCCTCAGCCTGCCGCCGAGCGGGCGACGCCCCCCGCATGCCCACCAGGTGCTCGGAGCCTCGCAGCCAGCGCAGCGGCACCAGTGCGATCAGCAGCAGGCCGGCGGAGACGAGCAGCAGCCCGTCGATCCCGTACACCTCGGCGGCACCGCCGGCGGAGAGCGAGCCGACGACCTGGCCGATTGCCAGGAACACCGAGTAGAGGCCCATGATCGCGCCGCGGTCGGCCGGATGCTCCTCGCTGATGTCGGCCAGCATGCCGAGGGCCGCGGGCGTCGCACCCGCCAGCACGAAGAGGCCGCCGCCGGCCACGAGCCCGATGCCGAGACGCGCAATGGACCCCCACGTCTCCGCATGGTTCAGCGCGAATGCCGCCCCGACCATGAGCAGGCCGCCGCCGATACCGATGGCCATGATCGTCGTCCGCCGATAGCGCTTGAATCGACTGCCCCAGTAGAAGAGTCCGGCAAAGAAGATCACCAATGCCACGCCAAGGCCGATGCTGACCAGTCCCGGTGCGAACCCGCCCATCAGCAGCTGATCCTCGAAGCCGGCTCGGGGCTCATCCACCAGCTGAAAGATCGTCTGGCTGGTCCAGGCGCCGATGAACGCGTTCACCGCGATCCAGGTCGGGGCCAGCAGCCAGACCGATCGGCTCGTGAGCAGCGCGCGATAGCGTCCGAGGTCGAGGCCGCGCGCGACGCCCGCCACGCCCCCGGCGCCGAGCTCGGCCGTCTCGCGGCGCGTGACGTCGGCGGATCCGGGCCGCGACTCAGTGACGCCGTAGCGGTAGATCAGGAAGCTGACGCCGTACAGGACGGCGTTGAGGTAGAAGGCATTGCGGTCGAGGAGCGTCCACAGGCCGCCGGCGGCAACCAGGCCGAGGCCGATGCCGGCCAGGGTGGCGGCCTCGAACCGCGCGACCGTCCGCCCGCGAAGGCCCTCGTCGTGCGATGTGGCGAGCGCGATGTAGCCGAGGATCGACGGGATGCTGGCCGCGGCCGCGGCGCCCTCCAGCCATCGCGTCGTCCCGAGCAGGAACAGGTCGGTGGTCAGCGCGGTCAGGACGACCGCTACCGCGCCGAAGATCGGGCCGAGCTGCATCACCGGTCGTGAGCCGAACCGGTCGGAGAGCATCCCGAAGATTGGCGACAGGACCAGCTCGGCAATGTAGAAGGCCGCGGTCAGCATGCCCACCTGGAGGGCGGTCACCTCCTGACCGGCGCCGAACGCATCGAGCTCGGCGAGGTAGTAGACGAGGAGCGCTCCGGTCAGCCCCGTGCTGAAGCGCAGGGTGAAGGTGCCGATGAGGACTGCATTCAGGGAGCGACGCACAAGGTGCGCAGTATGCCGATTCGATGCCGCGTCGCGCCACGGGACGCAAAACGCCCGCCCCGGTGACGGGACGGGCGCGGTGCGGTGCGGGCGGTTGGTCAGGCGGGGGCGGACTCGCCGTTCCCCAGGCTCGCCAGGGCGAAGGCCTCCTCGAGGGCCTCCAGCGGCCGGAAGCCGACGGCGGCCTTCGGCGCTTCGCCGGGAGCGAAGAACGCGACGGTCGGGATGCTCATGATCCCGTACTTCATGGCGGTCTGCGGGTTCGCGTCGACGTCGAGCTTGCGAACCTCGACGGTGCCGGCGTACTTCGCCGCCAGCTTGTCGATCTCGGGCGCGACCATGCGGCACGGCCCGCACCACTCGGCCCAGAAGTCGACGACGACCGGCTTCTCGTTTTGCAGCACATCGGCGTCGAACGTGGCGTCGGTGACCTCTTGGACGTTGGAGGACATTGGTTCCCTTTCCTCGTCGTCCGGCGTCAGCCGGCGACCTGTTGCAGCAATCGGTAGGCGTCGAGGACCCTGTCGTCCACGAGCCGATAGAAGACGGTGGTTCCCTCGCGGCGCTTGGCGACCAGTCCCGCGGCCCGCAGCACGCTCAGGTGCTGGCTCATGTTCGGCACCTGGCAGCCGACGTCGCGCGAGAGGTCGCTCACGCTGCGCTCGCCATCGGCCAGCTGCTCGAGAACGCACAACCGCTTCGGGTCCGCCAGCGCGCGCGCGATGCTCGCGGCGTGCGCCCGGGTGGCGTCGGTGTGGTGGTGGTGGCCATCGCTTCCATCGCTGGACAGTGTCTCAGAACTTGCGCAATCACGCAAATGCCGCAGGCAGCACGTTCGCGACACGCTAGTTGTCACGAAGCCCGCACATCCTCGCGTCATGAACATTCTTCTCGACTGCGCCTGGTGTGGCGACGAGGTCGTCTTCTCGGTCGACGAGGCCGACGACGAGCTCGTCTGCAGCGCCTGCAACACCCACATGGCGTTCGCGCCCGACCCAATCACCACCTTCGCTCTCCTGTACGAGCCGGCCCAGGCGGCCTGACCGTCGGCGCTGCGGCGCCGGGGGGAGACTTGTGGCACCCTCCGTCGCATGGCACCCGCTCGGCGCGCCTCGGCCAGGCGACGCATCGCCTCGACCCTGCTCGCCGCCGGCCTGCTGGTCGGGGCTGGCGCCGTTGCCGCGTATGCCCTCGGGCGAGCGGACCTGGCTCCAATCGTCGGTGGCCGCATTCCACTCGTCGCCTATGACGCCTACCGCTCGGCGTCGGAGGGCGCATCGGGCATCACCGAGTCATGCCGGGTGCCATGGCAGGTCGTGGCGGGCATCGCGCAGGTTGAGTCACGTCACGGCCGAATCGATCCAGAGCATCGCCTGGCTGAGGACGGCGACGTCGAGCCGGAGATCCGCGGCCGGCCGCTCGACGGCAGGCGCGGGACGCAGACGATCGCCGACACCGACGACGGCGAGCTCGACGGCGACCCGACCTGGGACCGCGCGATGGGCCCGCTCCAGTTCATTCCCACCACCTGGCGCGAGCTCGGCCGAGACGGCAATGCTGACGGCACCGCGGACCCGGACAACCTGTACGACGCGTCGCTCACCGCGGTCGCCCACCTCTGCCTGCGCGAGCCGGGCGACTACGGCGATCGCGGCGAGCTGCGACGGGCGCTCATCGCCTACAACGCCTCGGGACGGTACGCGGACGACGTGCTGCGCTGGATCGATCGCTACCAGTCCGAACCGATCGACGAGATCCTGGAACGGGCGAGCGACGAGGTCTGACCGTCAGCCGTTCGTCGACTCGGAGACGTTCAGCCGCCAGTAGAAGGTCCCTTGCCCACCATCGTCGGCGAACGTGATGTCCGCGCGGATGGCCCAGGCTCCGTCCGTGACGGGCACGCAGATCAGGTCCGTCACCTCGCTGCCGCTGCTCCACTCCGTGCCGCCTTCGGTATCGCCGGACCGGAAGTCGACGTCGGGGATGGCCGACACGTGCCACCCGGCGACGGCGACTCCATCGGTCATGCGCAGCGAGAGCTCGGAGAGGCCCTGCACCTGGAGGACCGTGAAGCGCTGGAGGTGAATCGCGCGTGGAGCGACCGTCGAAACCGGCTCATCGCCGCCCCGCCACTCGACCTCGCCAACCACCGGTGGCAGGTCGTCGCCCGCGGCGTGGAGCACCGCCACGGGATAGTCGGTCGGCGAGGTGCGCGGGGGGAGATCCTCGGCGCACGCGCCGCCGGCAGCCTCCGACGCGGTCGGCGTCGGCGTGCATGCCGCCGCCAGGATCCCGACGGCGAGGAGCGCACCGAGCGATCGACGGCGCATCCGACGGATCAGGACTCGGTGATCTCGATCGTGTCGATCCGGTCTCCGGGGTTCTTGTCGAACTGCGGATCGCGTTCGCGAAGGGCCTGGACGACGTCCATGCCCTCGGTCACGCGGCCGAAGACGCTGTGACGGTCATCGAGATGCGGCGTCGCGCCATGGGTGATGAAGAACTGGCTGCCGTTCGTCCCGGCGCCGGCGTTGGCCATCGAGAGGATGCCCGGACCGTCATGGCGCAGCGAGGGGTGGAACTCGTCGCCGAACTGGTACCCGGGTCCGCCGGTGCCGGTGCCGGTCGGGTCGCCGCCCTGTGCCATGAAGCCGCGGATCACGCGGTGGAATGTCGTGCCGTCGTAGAAGCCGGCGCGGGCCAGGTTCACGAAGTTCTCGACGGTGAGCGGCGCGCGATCGGCATACAGCTCGACCACGATGTCACCCTTCTCCGTCTTGAGTCGGGCGGTGTAGGTCTTCGTCGTGTCGAGCGCGCCTGAGGGCGGGCTGGGTCGGTCGGCCATCGGTTCTCCTGCTTGGGATTGGTGGAACCGATGCTACCGGACATCGACTGCGCTCAGTGCTCGACGTCGATCACAAGCCGCTGGGCGCCATCATCGGTGAGCCGGATGACCCGCACGCAGGCCTCGCTGGCCAGGCCGAGGTACCAGGTGCTCTGCGCCTCGAAATCGCCGCCCTCGACGAGATCGACGAGGGTGGGGGAGCCCGGATCAAAGTTGGTCGGTCCGTCGTAGCTGCTCGTGTTCTCTTCGGTCTGCTTCGTGCCGCCGCGCATGATCAGGCGCAGGAAGCTCGAGCCGGTGACCTCGAGCGGCATGCCGGACGGGTCCTGCGAGAAGGGCGGCGAGGCGCGCTCGAGCGTGAACTCCGGCAGGCCGTTGGCGAACTCGAAGACGACCCGATCGTAGTCGGCATGCGATCCGACCCGCACGTCGGTGATCTGGGCACGTGCCACGGTGGCGTCGTCGACCACCGGAAGCTCGCAGCTGAACGGGCCGAGCTCATCGGACGGCACCGGTTCGGAGCTGGCGGGGATGGAGGCACCCGGGGACGCCGATGCCGCGGGCGACGAGGACGCGGCAGTGCTGGCCGAGGCCGAAGGGAGGCTCGGCGAGGGGGAGCTGGCGGCTCCCATGCATCCAGCGAGCAGCGCGCACGCCATGACGAGCGCGGTCAAACGGTGAAGACGCATGGTGCCTGCTCCTCGAATGGGGATCATTACGAGGCCAAAGACGCCTGACCGCCACGCATCGTTACGGCGGCCCACGGCTAGACTTGCCGCGACGATGAACGACACCGAACGCGGGCTCTCGCCGGGGCTCAAGGGCGTACTGGCCGGCGAAACGGCGCTGGCAATGGTCGACGGCGCGAATGGGCGGCTGCTGTATCGCGGCTTTCCGATCGGCGAGCTCGTGGAGCACGGCACATTTCCGCAGGTCGCGGAGCTGCTCTGGACCGGCACGTGGGCATCCGATGCGCACCTCGCCTGCCAGCCGCTTCCCGAGCCGATCGTCGAGATCCTGCGCCGCCTGCCGGCCTCCACCAACGCGATGGATGCGCTGCGGACGGCGGTATCCGCCTGGGGCGCGCTGACCGGCAGCCTGTGGCCGCCGACGGTCGAGCAGGCGCGGGCGGTGACCGCGCTGGCGCCATCGGCGCTGGCTGCCTTCGCTCGCCTGCGCGACGGGATGCAGCCGATCGACCCGGATCCGTCCCTGGACCTTGCCGAGGGCTTCCTGTTCCAGCTACGCGGCGAGCGGCCCGACCCCGCGTCCGCCCGGGCGCTCGATGCCTACTTCGTCGTCGGCGCGGAGCACGGTTTCAACGCGTCGACCTTCGCGGCGCGGGTCATCATCTCGACGCATTCGGACATGGCCAGCGCCGTGGTCGGCGCGATCGGCGCGCTGAAGGGCCCATGGCACGGCGGCGCACCGGCCGAAGTCGTCGACCAGCTGCACGAGATGGGCTCCATCGATCAGGCAGAGGCCTGGATTCGAGCGACCCTCAATCGCGGCGAGCGGTTGATGGGCTTCGGGCATCGCGTCTACCGCACCTACGACCCGCGCGCCGCGGCGCTGCGCGCGGTGGCCGAGAGCCAGGCCGGCATGGCGGATTGGCTCGGCAAGGCGGTTGCCGTCGAGGAGATCGCGCTACGCGTGCTGGCCGAGTTCAAGCCCGACTACCCGATCAAGACGAACGTCGAGTACTACGCGGCGGCCGTGCTGCAGGGCGTCGGGCTGCCGCCGAACCTGTTCCCCGCCACGTTCGCGCTGGCGCGCCACGCCGGCTGGACGGCGCATTGCCTCGAACAGGCGCAGGCGAATGTGCTCATCCGTCCCGACGTCCGCTACGTCGGAGAGCCGGAGCGGTCGCTGCCGGCCTGAGCGATCCGCATCTCGAGCAGCCGCCGCTCGGCTGGATTGTCGGTGAGCTCGAGCGCCCGGGTATCCGCCGCCCGCGCCTCTTCCGGGCGGTCCATGCGACGCAACAGCTCGGCTCGGGCGGCGTGGAACAGGTGATAGCCGTCCAGCCGCGCCGCCAGCGGCTCGATGGCCGCCAGCGCCTCCGCGGGCCCATCGCGCTCGGCAACCGCCAGCGCCCGGTTCAGGGCCACCACCGGGGTCGGCTCGATCCGATACAGCGCGTCGTACAGGGGGACGATGGTCGACCAGCTGGTGGCGGGCCAGGACCGGCGATGTGGCGTGCACGCCGAGGATGGCCGCCTGCAGCTGGTAGGAGCCGGGTGGGCCCATTCGCTCCGACCGTCTCAACAGCTCCACCGCGCCACCGATCGCGGCCTGGTCCCAGAGAGAACGGTCCTGGTCCGGCAGCAGGACGAGTGCACCATCGGCCGAGAAGCGGGCATCGGAGCGGGCCAGGTGAAGGCGCATGAGCGCGAGCAGGCCAAGCACTTCGGGCTCGTCCGGCATGAGCCGCGCCAGCAGCGAGGTCAGCCACTCCGCGTCGCGGGCGAGGTCTCGTCGCTCGCCGGCGTCACCGGACGATGCCAGGTAGCCCTCGTTGAAGATCAGGTAGAGGACGCGCAGCACCTCACCCAGGCGGGCCGGCAGCTCCGAGCCGTCGGGCACCCGGTACGGGATCGCCGCGTCACGGATCTTGCGCTTGGCACGAACGAGGCGCTGCGCGATCGTGGCCTCGGGTACGAGGAACGCGCGCGCCACCGCGGCGGTCTCGAGGCCGCCGATCGTCCGAAGCGTGAGCGCGACCTGGGCCTCCCGGTTCAGCGCCGGATGGCAGCACGTGAAGAGGAGCCGCAGGCGGTCATCGGCGCCCATCGGCCCCCCGGTCGCGATCGGTGCATCCATCTCGGTGGCCTCCGCGGTCAGCTGGCGCATGCGTTCCCGGTATCGCGCGTGGCGCCGCAGCCGGTCGACCGCCTTGCGCCGCGCCGCGGTCATGAGCCATGCGCCGGGGTTGTCCGGGATGCCGTCGGTCGGCCAGTGCTCGAGCGCCGACACCGCCGCGTCCTGGACCAGCTCCTCCGCGAGGTCCCAGTCCCCGAGGATCCGGACGAGCGCCGCCGTCAGCCGGCCGCGCTCCTCGCGCAGGACGGCACTGAGCCGCTCGTCGACGTCAGCTCGTTGCGTCACGCTCGACGATTGGGCGAATCTCGAGCGTCGTCGCGCCCCCGGGCCAGGAGGAGGCCAGAGCGAGGGCCGCGTCGAGATCAGGCACCTCCAGGATCCCGTAGCCGCCCACCATCTCCTTGCCCTCGGCAAACGGGCCGTCGGTGACGGTGCTCCCGCCATCCGGGCCGATACGCACCGTCGTTGCGGTCGACGACGGCTGGAGCTCGTGGCCCTCGATGATCCGGCCGGCGGCCGTGTGCTCGTTCCACCACTCGCCGATCCGGCCGTAGGTGGCCTGCTCCTCTTCGGTGGACTTGGGCATGCCATCCTCGGCATCGGCGATCAGCATCATGTATTTCATCGTGACTCCTTCGGCCAATGGGATCTCCCTGCACCGAGACGACGATTGGGAGCGTGCCGGATCGACATCGTACCGATTGTGCGCTCCGTCGAGCGCAATTCCCTTCCCACCCGGAGGATCCGCGCTCGCGTCACAATAGGGGTGTGACCTCCGCGAATCCGTCGCGGCCGTCGACCGCGGCGGTCGCGTTTGCGCTGCTCATCGTGTACGTGGTCTGGGGCTCGACCTACTTCGGCATCGCGGTGATGATCGAGACCCTGCCGCCCCTCCTCGCCGCCGGCGTTCGCTACGTGGTGGCGGGAGGGCTCATGCTCGGGGGGCTCGCGGCCTACGCTCGCTTCCGCCGACGCACCGAGCCGGCCGAGCGGCCCGCGGCCGTTCACTGGCGCTCGGCGTTCATCATCGGGGCCCTCCTGCTGCTCGGCGGCAACGGCGGCGTGGTGCTGGCCGAGGGGTACATCGACTCGAGTGTCGCCGCCGTCCTGATCGCAACGATGCCGATCTGGCTTGCGACCTTCGATGCGGTGCTCAGTCGACGCCGGCCGAGCGGTCTCGTGATTGGCGGCCTGGTCGCCGGCATCGTGGGCGTCGCCATCCTGCTTATCCCGGTCGAAGGGGTCGACCAGCTGAATCCGCTCGGCATCGGGCTGTGCATCTTCGCTGCAATCTCCTGGGCAGTCGGATCGCTCTACGCGCGGCGCGCCCCGCTTCCACGCTCGCAGCTGCTCGCGACCGGCACCGAGATGCTTGCCGGCGGAATCGTTCTGTTCGCAGCCGGCGCGCTGCTGGGTGAGATCGGTCAAACCCGCGTCGAGGACATCTCGCTGCGCTCCCTGGTCGCGCTCGCCTATCTGATCGTGTTCGGCTCGATCGTCGCGTTCACCGCCTTCACCTGGCTGCTCGCCAACGTGCCCGTCTCGACTGTCGGGACCTACGCGTACGTCAACCCAATCGTCGCGGTCGCGCTGGGCGCAATCTTCCTCGAGGAGCCGATCACGCCGCGCAGGCTCATCGCGGCCGCGATCATCATCGGCGCCGTGGTGGCGATGGTCTCCGGGCGTCCGCGTGACGTCCCGGCGCCGAAGCCGGTCCCCGATGCAGCGCGCCTCGAGCCGGATTAGGCTGGCACCGTTGATGCGCTGCATGGCCCGGTGAGCACCCAGGCGCTCTCCGTGAGCTTGCGACCCGATCGAGGGTGGCTGGCGATGCTCCGTCCTCGTCGGGGACGATCCCGCGGCCACCGAGCACACCGTCGAGGTCGACCGCATGACGCTCGACGACCTCGCTCCCGGTGCGACTCCGGAGGAGCTGGTGCGCGAATCGTTCGCCTACCTGCTCGAACGCGAGCCGCGCGAGAGCATCATGCGCGCATTCGAGCTGCCGATCATCGCCCGCTTCTTCGGGGACTATCCCGACGAGATCAGCCGCCGGCTCCGGGGCGACTGACCGGAGCTCAGCCGGGCGGCCTCGGTCGGGTCGACACCGAGCCGATGACGCGCACCTTCGAGAATGCGGACGGAAAGACGACCAGGTTCCATGTTCCGCCAGGTGCCGCGGAGGGCAGGATCAATCCCTCGGCCCCAAGCTCCCGGGCCCGTGCGGCGAGTTCCTGGGCCGCCCGCCGGGGTCCGGTGAGGTCGTCGAGGTCGACGCCGAGCTGCTCGCGCACCTCCGATCGGCGCAGGTCGACCACGTCAAGGTCACTGACGTCCAGGCGCCACAACCGTCGTCGCTCGCGCCGCGGATCGATGGCGCCGCGGGTCGCGGCGCTCCACTCCGCCCAGGCGGTCTCGGGGTCCAACGAGGCGTAGAGCGGCCACGGGTCGCCCGCCCGGTGGCAGCGCGCCTCGACCGGTGCCGGGCGGTCGGGTGGCAGCGCCGGCGTGTCGAGACCGGTCTGGCGGTGGGCGCGCCCGCTGAATCGGGTGAGCGCGCTCAGACGTAGTCCCCGACGGTATACGACTCTGCGGCCGCGCGGACGGCGTCGAAGTCGCCGGCGGCCAGGCGGTCGACCGGCCGCTGCCAGCCGATCGCCGCGTTCGGCGCCTCGAGCCACGTGCGTTTGGCAGCATCCGTCATGCCGCGCCCGAGCATGTCGAGCACTGCCTGGAGCTCACCGATGCGGTCGCGGAACCGGGCCTGCGGGGACTGGCCGCCGCGCCAGCGTTCGGCCGTGCGAACGTTGGCGCCGGTCGCACGGGCGATGAAGCGCGCCGGGAAGAGGCGGATCAGGCGCGGCGGGGGAGCGACGCGGACAGTCATCGGTCAAGAATACTGCCGGTCGAAATGCCGGTCAATCTGCCGGCATGCCGGCGACTGCTCCAGGGCCGGCGGTCAGCGAGTGGTGTCGATGGTCGAGTAGAGCCAGAGGCGTTCGAGCACGTAGTGGCCGTCACCTTCCGGGTCGAGAAGCGCGGGGCGCGCCTGGAGCATCTGAATGGTCGGGTGCAGCCGGACGTTCACCAGCTGCGACCCGCGGAAGGTCATGTCGATGATCACGCCCTCCATGGTCTCCTGCCACCATCCCTGTCCGAACATGTAGTTGCCCGGGCTGACGAGCACGAGCCTGGGATCACGTGCGTCCCCGTTCAGCAGGAGCGGGCCGGCGACATGCGTCCCCGAGCCGATCACGTGGTCACAGCCGGCTGCGTCGAACCATCCGACCTGCGTGACCTGGGTCGGCCACAGGTCGTCGTGGTACTCCGCGCCACCCCACCATTGCGGGTTGCAGATGACGAGATCGGCGCCGCCATCCCGCGCCCGCTGAACGCCCGCCTGGATGTTTGCCTCCGTGATCCACGGAACGCCGGGCGTCGTGGCATCCGCCGCGACGACACCGGGGACGTCGTTGAAGGCGACGAAGCCGACCGTCAGCCCGGCGACCTCGACGTAGACCGGCTCGAGGGCCTCGTCCAGATTCATGCCGAGGCCTGTCCGTGGAATGCCGTACTCGTCCATGAGCCGCAGCGTCGAGCTGATGCCATCGACGCCCTTGTCACTCAGGTGGTTGGCGGCGAGGTAGACCACGTCGAGCCCGAGGGTGTCGCGCCAGAACGGGAGGACCGCCTCGGGGACGCTGAAGATGGCATCGGCGCCGGCCTGGGGTGCCCAGACCTCGTCTTCCATGACCGGACATTCGTGATCGGCGATGGCGACGTCGGATCGCTCGAGGATGCTCGCCGTGGCTCCGTCGTTGCCCGTGTCGACCGGTTGGACCGGGTAGTACGGCCCGTCGTCCGGCGGGTCGACGACCGCCGGGGCCGCGTAGGCCGCTGTGCCGCCGCCGAACGCCCAGTCCCAACCCTTGCCCAGCGTCACGGCCTCGTAGGCGGCCCCGCGGTCGGCGCACAGGCTCCCGATGTTCGTCAGGGTCCAGATCTCCGAGGCGTCGTACGCCAACCACTCCGCCTCGAGGGCCGGATCGTCGGGCCGTGCCGAACCGAGGATCGGGTAGTCCGCGGCGCGCGCTTCCGGATCGCCGAACAGATTCGGCCCGAACAGGCCGAACGGCCCGTCGCCCGCAATGGGAAGGACCCTGGTCGCTGGCTCGACGAGGCCCGGCGGGAGAAGCGCGACGCGCGTCTGCTCCGCCTCCAGCCGCGTCGCGATCTCAGCGGCCGGCACGCAGGCATCGCTCGTTCCGAGCGCCGGTTCGACGACGTCCACGCCGCACGGCATCAGCAGCTCGCCACCGTCCGCGAGCGCAACCAGCTCGTCGACGGTGATGACGGGCTTGAGGTTCGTGATGCCGGTGACGACCGCGAGCGGCACCTCCACCTCGGGGATCGGTGTCGGCTCGGGTGAGGCGGTCGGCGATGGGGAAGCGCTGGGAGTCGTATCCGCCGACGGCGAGGCCCCCGACGGTGTCGGTTGGATGCCCGTGCAGGCGGTCAGGACGAGGAGGGCAGCGATTAGCGCCGCGCGGGAGTTGCGCATCGGCGGCGATGGTAGTTGGTCCGGCGCGGACCGCGGGATCTGGCCCGGGCGTAACCGATGGCGTACCCCCAAGCACGGAGGCTACTCATCCCACCCGCCTATGGAGGAGACCTCATGACAAGAAGCCCTGCCAGGTGGCTTGGCCCCTCGCTCGGCGTCGGTTTGCTGCTTGCGATGGTGACCGGCGTGATCGCCGCGCCGCCGGCACAGCCGCGCAACTTCGTGACGGCGATGTCGGGCGGTGCCGAAGTGCCGATCCGCGACACGCATGCTCGTGGGGCCGCCACGTTCCAGCTCAGCCCCGATGGCACCGAGATCAGCTACACGGCTGGTTGCCTCGAACATCCACAACGTGTTCATGGCCCACATCCACCTTCAGAACCCAGGGCAACAGACCGGAGGGATCGTGGTCTGGCTGGCGCCGTCGACCACGCCTGGCGTGACGCTGCCGTTGGGCGGCGGCCGCCATGACGGCATCCTCGCGACGGGTACCTTCACCGCGGACGACCTGGTCGGCGTGCTCGATGGGGGAACGCTTGCGGACCTGCTCGACGCGATCGACGCCGGCATCGCGTACGTGAACGTCCACACCGATGACGGGATCGCGCCGGCAAACACCGGACCTGGCGACTTCCCCGGAGGCGAGATCCGCGGCCAGCTTCCCTGACCGCATTCGCGATCGGGTGCCCAGCGGGCCGCAGCGCGAGCTGCGGCCCGTTCCCATCCCCGCGCTCGACGATCGCGGCGCGATCCGAGCCCGGGACGATGGGCGGGTGGCCCTCGGGTGCTCCCCTGCGCAAACGAGGGTCTATGATCGTCGCCCCATGACAGCCGATCAGCCTGCCGCATCTGCCCTCGACTTCGGGACCGGGACCTCCGACGATCACCGCGATGGCATCCGCTGGGTCGATTACACGAACATCAGCTGGAACCCGGTCTTCTGCAAGCGCTGCGACATCTGCGTCGAGATCTGCCCGAAGGCCACGCTCGTCCTGCGCAACGACGCCATCATCGAGGAGGAGAACTGCATCCTCTGCGGCCTGTGCGAGCGCTACTGCCCGGACCTGGCGATCGAGATGATCCCGGAGGCGGTCGTCGCCCACGCCGCGAAGGGCGCGTGAGCGGGCAGTTCATCGGCTACCCGACCGGCTGGATCCTCGGCGTGCTCGACGATCCCGGTGACGCTGCGGAGGCTCGAGGCCGAGCTCGCGGCCGCCGGGATTGGCCCAGATGACCGCATGGTGCTGACCGGCGCCGAGGCCGCGAAACGGCTCGACGGGCTCGGCAGCCAGAGCGGCTTCCTTGCACGGATGCGTCGCGCGACGCAGTACCTGGCCATGGACCAGATGCCGGACTTCCTGATGTACGAGGTGGCGCTGCGCGAGGGCCGTGCGGTGGCGGCGTGCGACCGGCGGACGCTGAGCGTGCCGACGGCCATCGAGGTGCTGAAGCGCCACGGCTCCCACTTCATCAATCGCTTCGGCGCGTGGTCGACGGAGGAGGTCCTGCCCTGGCGGGGACCGATGCCCGAGATCCCGCAGCTCATGCGGCGCTGAGCCGATCGCTATCATCGTCGTCCCATGACTCGAAAGCTGACCCAGGGCAACGAGGCCGTCTTCCGCGGCGCGCTGGCCGCCGGCGCCAGCTACTACGCCGGCTACCCGATCAGCCCCTCGACCGAGATCCTCAATATCGCCTCCGGGCACGCAGCCGATCATCCCGAATTCCGGTTCCTGCAGGCCGAGGACGAGATCGCGTCGGCCAACGCGATCATCGGTGCCTCGCTGGCCGGCGCGAAGTCGTTCACCGCCACGTCCGGCCCCGGCTTCAGCCTCATGCAGGAGGCGGTCGGCTACGCACAGAAGGTCGGCGTGCCGTGCGTGTTCGTGAACGTGATGCGCGTCGGGCCGGCGACCGGCATGCCGACGATGCCCGGCCAGGGCGACATCATGCAGGTGAAGTGGGGGAGCACCGGCGACTACACGCCGCTCGCCTTCTATCCGAACGGCGTCGACGAGGCGTTCCGCATCACGGTGACCGCCTTCAACGCCGCGGAGGAGTCGCGCTCCCCGGTCGTGATCCTGTCCGACACGTTCGTCGCGCACCTCAACGAGGTCGTCGACCTTGACGCGACCGCCGAGGAGGTGCAGGTGGTCGAGCGGCAGATCCCGCCGCTCGGCGAGTTCAGCGATCAGCCCCGCTTCTTCGCCGGCGTGCTGATGTACGAGCACGGGCCGAACGCCGGCGAGCCCGCCACTGCCGATGCCGACGAGTACCTCCGCCAGTTCTACGACGCCAAGCACCGGCACCTGGAGGTGGCGAAGCGATACGCGCTGTACGAGCACGGCTGGAACGTCGACGCCGAGGTGCTGATCGTCTGCTACGGGATCGTGTCGCGCGTGGCGGCGCCACTGCGCGACGAGTTCGCCCTCTTCCGGCCGATCCGCATCTTCCCGGTGCTCGACGAGGAGCTGGCGGCCGTGGCGTCACGCTACCGCGAGGTGGTGGTGGTCGAGGCCAACGACGGGCAGTACGCGGACCTCGTCGAGCTGGCGATCCACCGCGAGGTCAAGCGCGTGCCGCTGCTCGGCGGGCGGATCAGCCTCGAGGCGGTGCGCGAGGGGATCGACCGCGTGCTCGGCGGCGGTCCCTCCGAGCCGCCGATCCCGCCGGAGCCGACCGAGCATCAGCCGCGCGCGCCGCTGGGGGTGGGCTGATATGCCTGAGGCGCCGATGGCCGAGATGACCTACAAGGACCGGCTCAAGCTCGACCTGTTCCCGACGATCTGGTGCCCGGGCTGCGGCATCGGCACGATCATGATGATGCTGGCCATGACGCTCGACGAGATGAAGCTCGACGAGCGCAACACGGTGATCGTCACCGGCATCGGCTGCACCGGGCGCATGGGCGGCTACCTCAAGCACGAGGCGGTGTACACGCTCCACGGCCGGACCCTGCCGGTCGCGGAGGCGATCAAGACGGTGCGGCCGGAGATGAACGTCATCGTCGTGGCCGGCGACGGCGACACGGCGTCCATCGGCGGCAACCACCTGATCCACTCGATCCGCCGCAACGCGCCGGTCACCGTGCTCTGCAACAACAACGAGATCTACGGCCTGACCGGAGGCCAGACCGGTCCGACCACCCCGACCGGCACCAAGACCCTGAGCTCGCCCGGCGGCAACCCCAATACGCCGATCAACCTCCAGGGCCTCGTTCGCTCCTCGCCGCACGCCCTCTACGCGAAGTCGACCGTCTATCACCAGCTCCACCTGCGGAACGTGATCCGGGAGGCGATCGAGTGGCCGGGATTCAGCTTCGTCGACATCACCAGCCAGTGCATCGAGAACAACGGGCGGCGCATCGGCTTCGCCAGCGCGAACGACATGCTCACCTTCTACCGAAAGACCTACAAGCGCGCTCCGAAGGACGCCACCCAGCTCAACGCGTTCGAGATCGGGATCGTCTACCCGATTGAGCACGCGGCCACCAACGGCAATGGCCAGACCGATGCGCAGCGCCCGCGGCGCTGCCGGCGCAGCCGGCCGGGACCGATGGCATCGGCGACCGAGTCGCCCGGCGAGGGCGGCGCCACCGCGCCGCGAGGCGGCGACCGCGGTCGTCGAGCGGCCCGCCCGCCACCGATGACGAGAAGGCGCGCAAGCGCGCCGAGTCGCAGGAGCGAGCGAAGCTCATGGCGCAGCTCTCGGCCGAGGTGAAGATGCGGGTCGCCACGCGCGAGATCACGCTGCCCCAGGCGCTCGCCGAGGCCGGCCTCGAGATCCCCGAGTGGCTGCGGACCGGTGCCAGCGCACCGGCGGATGCGCCGGCTCCGCCCGGCGACGTCGAGCCTCGCGACCGGCGCCGACCCGCAGTCGGAGTCAAGCCGGAGCTGGATGCCCAGAAGGCGGAGGCCGCGGCCGAGGGCGCGAGCTCGTCGGCGGTGCGCCCGGCGCGACACGCAGCCGGTGGCGCCGAGACGCGCGGATGCGCGGCCGCCATCGGTCTCCAGCTGATCCCAAGGAGGCGAAGCGCGCGGAGGCGCAGCGCAAGCTGGCGATCATGCAGCGCCTGCCGTCGGAGCTCAAGCTGCGGGTCGCCAAGCGCGAGATCAGCCTCGAGGACGCGATGCGCGAGGCCGGGATCGAGCCGGAGTGAGCACCAAGATCGCCCTCGACGGCGTTGGAGGGCAGGGCGTCCGGCTCATCGCCGGCGTGATGGGCGCGCTCCTGGCTCGGATGGGCAAGGAGGTGACGGTCCTGTTCGACTACGACTCCTCCGTCCGCGGCAGCATGAGCGACGCGTTCCTCATCTTCGACGACCAGCCGATCGCGAATCCGGTCGTCGAGGAGGCGGACATCATGCTGAAGCTGGCCGACAAGGGGCACCTGCGCATCAGCGGCCGCAAGGTCGTCGCCGACCTCGGCCTCGACGTGCCGGGCGCCGAGCAGATCCCGTTCGCGTCGCTCGGCAGCCAGCACTTCGGCAAGGAGCTGTTCGGCAACATGATCGCGCTCGGGCGCATCCTGCGGCTGGCGACATCGACTGGGACGAGCCGGCCATCCGCGAGTCGCTGCCGCGGCGCTACGTCGAGGAGAACGTGGCCGCCATCCGTTACGGCTACGACCTGACCGAGGAGGAGATCGCGCGCCTGGCGTCCGCGGCGCCGCCGTCGCGCTTCCAGATGAACACGGCCGCGACCGCCGATTGAGCGATCCGCCGGACATCCTGATCCGGCGGTCCGAGCCGAGCGACGCGCCGCAGGTCGCCGAACTCTTCCTGGCGTCGTTCGGCGCTCGATACGACTTTCCGCTGGCGCACACGCCGGACGAGGTGCGCGGCTGGGTCGCCGATGACCTGCTGCCGACGACCGAGACCTGGGTCGCGGTCAACGGCGACGAGCTGGTTGGCTTCCTGTCACTCCGCGATGACTTCCTCGACCAGCTCTACCTCGCGCCGGAATGGACCGGCCGGGGCATCGGCAGCCGGCTGGTCGAGCTTGCCAAGCAGCGGCGTCCTGCCGGCCTCGACCTGTTCACCTTCCAGGTCAACGACGGCGCGCGCCGCTTCTACGAGCGTCACGGCTTCACCGCCATCTGGTTCGGCGACGGGTCCGAGAACGAGGAAGGGCAGCCGGACCTCAGGTACGCCTGGCGCCCCGACTGAGCGTGCGGCGGTAAGATCGGCCGATGGACCGACCAAGCCCGTCCCTGGATCTCGAGGCGATCAGGCGCGCGCCGAAGGTGCTCCTCCACGACCATCTCGACGGCGGCCTTCGACCGGGGACCGTGCTCGAGCTCGCCTCCGAGATCGGCTACCGGGAGCTGCCGACGACCGACCCGGATGAGCTGGGCCGCTGGTTCACGTCCGGGGCCGATCGCAAGTCGCTGGAGCTCTACCTCGAGGGGTTCCGGCACACCGTGGCCGTCATGCAGACTCGCGACGCGATCGAGCGCGTGGCCGCCGAGTGCGCCGAGGACCTGTCGGCCGACGGCGTCGTCTATGCCGAGGTGCGCATGGCGCCCGAGCTGCTGACCGAGGGCGACCTGTCGCTCGACGACGCCGTGACGGCCATGCTCGACGGGTTCCGACGCGGCAGCGAAAGCCGGCCGATCACGATGGGGCTGATCGTGACCGCCATGCGCCAGGCGGCGAAATCGGTCGAGATCGCCGAGCTTGCGGTCCGCCACCGCGACGAGGGCGTGGTGGGGTTCGACATCGCCGGCCCGGAGGCCGGCTACCCGCCGACCCGCCATCTCGACGCGTTCAACCTGATCGCGCACGAGAACTTCCACTTCACGATCCACGCCGGCGAAGGGTTCGGGCTGCCGTCGATCTGGGAGGCGCTCCAGTGGTGCGGCGCCGAGCGCCTCGGCCATGGCGTGCGCATCGTCGACGACATCACGGTTCGGCCCGACGGCCGGGTGGCGCTCGGCCGGCTGGCGTCCTACGTCCGCGACCGCCGCGTGCCGCTCGAGATGTGCCCGACCTCCAACGTCCACACCGGGGCCGCACCCTCCATCGAGGAGCACCCGATCGACCTGCTGCGCCGCCTCCGCTTCCGGGTCACGGTCAACACCGACAATCGCCTGATGAGCGGGATCTCGCTCAGCACCGAGTTCGCGACGCTGCATCGCGCGTTCGGCATCGGCCTCGACGACATGGAGTGGTTGACGCTCAACGCCATGAAATCGGCGTTCTGGCCCTTCGACGGCCGGCTGCGGATCATCAACGAGCAGATCAAGCCCGGCTACGCGTCGCTGCGCGCCGCCCAGGCTGCAGCCGACCTCACGACCGTCTGAGCCCTCGCGGGACTCAGCCCAACGCGAACTCCTCGGCCGCCGCCGATGGCGCGATCTCCGGCTGGCGGCCCATCCCGACGGACACCACCAGGCCCAGCAGGGCGGCGATCAGCGGGACGAGCATGGCGACCTGGAGCGCGAGCGGACGAACCTCGGTGTTGATGCGCACGACCTCGTCGGCGATCTCGTCGGGCTGCTCCGCCAGCAGCGCCTCCAGGTTTGTGTTGCTCAACACCTGCGCGTCCTCCTCGAGCACTTCGGCGACGCGAGCCTTGTCGTCGGGCGGCAGGACTGTGCTTGCCTCTGAATACGACGTGAACGCAATGGACAGCGTCGCGAGCATGATGCCGCCGGCGAGGGCGAGACCGAGCGATAGGCCGAACGATCCGCCGGCAGAGTTGACGCCCGCGGCCTCGCTGATCCGCTCCCCGGAGATCGGCGCGAGGGTGTAGTTGTTCAGCTGCGAGACGAGCAGGCCAAGCCCGACGCCCGCGATCATGAGGGGGATCACGAGCCACCAGCCGGTGTCGGTCCGCGGGACGATCGGGATGATGATCGCCACGCCGACGGCCAGGAACAGGTAGCCGAGGCGGATCACACTGCTCGCCCGCCGGGTGCCCGCACGCCGCCCCGCCACCATCGCGATGGCGAACATCGTCAGCGACAGCGGCGCCATCGATAGGCCCGCCTCGAGCGCGTTGTATTCCAGCACCATCTGGAGAAAGATCGGGAGCACGATCATCATCCCGCCCAGGGCGATCTGCTGGAGCATCTGCCCGGAGATCCCGAGCCGGAAGATCGCCGAGCGCAGCAGGTCGGGATCGAGCAGCTGAACATTGCCGGCTCGCTTCTGGCGGATCAGCCACCACGCGAGGCCCGCCAACGCTGCCGCGCCGACGACGAGCAGCGCAACGACCGATTCGCCGCCCTCCTGCCACGCAAGGATGCCGAGGACGATGCCGCCCATGCCGACGACGCTCAGGGCCGCGCCGACGAGGTCGACACGCCGCTCGCCGGTATACGGGACGTCCCGCACCATGCCAATGCCGAGCAGGACGATGCCGATGATCACGGCCTCCATTGCGAACCCGACTCGCCAGGAGAGGAAGGTGGTGACGACGCCGCCGATGAGGGGTCCGATGGCCGCGGCGATCGCGGCCGAGGCGCCGACCAACGCATAGACGCGCTTCTGTGCCGCGCCCTCGAAGTTCCCATGAATGAGCGATTGCATCGCGGGCAGCAGGAGCGAGGCGCCAAGGCCGCCGATGATCGCCCAGAAGATGAGGATCGTGGCCAGGTTCTGGGCCAGCGTCATCGCGATTGCGCCGACCGCGTAGCCGAGCAGACCGAGGATATATGCCCGTTTCCGCCCGATGAGGTCGCCGACCTTGCTGCTGATGAGGATGAACGCCGCTGAGACGAGCGCTTCGATGGCGATCGCCGACTGGACGCCGCTGACGTTGGTATCGAGATCCTCGACCACCGCGACGATCGAGACGTTCATCAGCGCGGTGTCGACCACCAGGACGAACATGGCCGCCGCCAGCAGCATGGCGAGACGGGGGTTCCAGGCTCCTGGTTCGATCTTGCTCGTTGCCGCGTCCGCGGTCATCTAACGCACCTCAGCTCGGATCGGTTTGTCCGTGTCTGGCTACGGTACCTTCGCAGCGCGAGCCGCGGAGGCGCCAATCAACGGGGCCGCTGCGTCAGGCGACGCGATGCGCCCGACCGCGCGCTCCAGCTGGGCGCCTTCCTGAGGGGTCAGCTCGCGAAGGGGCGCGCGCACGCCCGTGCCCACGGGAACGCCGCGCAGGCCGAGGACGTATTTCACCGCGGCGATGAACTGGCCGCTGGCCTCGACGGACGCCCGCAGCTCTGCCAGCCGGACCCCGGCCGCATCGTCCGCAACGTCAAGCGCTTCACGCACCACATCAGGGAACGCCGCCGCCAGGCCGGACACGGTCCCGATCGCGCCACGCGCCACGCCGGCTGGGATGAGCGGCTCGCTGCCGATGAGCACCGGCAGTCCGAGGTCGAGGTACGGCTCGACACGCTCGAACGGCGACTCGCTGACCTTGAGGCCGGCGAGGTTATCGACGGATGCGCCGACGCGGCGGATGACCTCGACGGGCAGCGGATAGCCGGAACGTGCGGCGAAGGCGTAGCAGTAGAACGGCAGCGGCGCACACGCCCGAGCCGCGGCCACGAAGTGGGCGGTCAGCGCATCCGCGTCGAGCGGGAAGTACGGCGGCGAGATGACGGCGACTGCATCGGCACGGATCTCAACAGCGTGCGCGGCAAGCGCGACCGTGTCGGCGGTGGTCTGGGCGCCGGCGTGCACCACGAGGGTGCCGGAGGTGGCGGCGCGGAATGCTTTGGCCGCTCGGCGTCGCTCTTCCAGCGACAGGAGGACGCCCTCGCCGGTGGTCCCGCAGGCGAAGACGCCGTCGGCCCCGTGCGCCTCGAGGAACGACACGTACGGCGCGATGGCCAGCTCGTCGAGCGCCGCGCCGTCATCGGTGAGCGGCGTGACGGCCGCCACGACCATCGGTCGTCGCGGGAGATCGGTGAGCGTCATGACCAGACCATCGTAGCCGGGCAGACGGAAGCCCCGCGGCTCGGGCTCGCGGGGCCTCCAGATGACGGTGGCGGATCAGCGGGGGGTTGGGCCCCTCAGCGTGGAGGCATCGGCTGCGTGGGCTGCCGAAGCCTGGCGGATCAACTGGTAGTGCGGATCGGCGTACGACGGCGTCCCGTCGAAGATTGTCGCGTCCGGGGCCTGTGCGCCCACGCCGGCGGTGGATCGGCCGTTGAGCGCGTTGCCAACGACGAGTCCCAGGACGGCGGCGAGGACGAGGATGACGATGAGGGCTGCGACTCGTGCCCCATCGCGGATGGCGGTGGCGGTCATTGCTTTGCTCCTGCTTGTCGCGGTGAGCCCTCCAAACGGCATGGTACGAACGGTGGCCGGAAGCCGCCTAGCCGGTGTCGGACGTGGCCGGCGTCGAAGCGACGACAGCTGAAGGGTCCGATTCCGCGGCCCCGAATCGGCCAGTCGCATCGGTGTAGACTCGAACGAAACCTTGCTTCTGGGCCCGCGCGAGAGCGCAGTGATCGAGGAAGGCCAATGACCTACGTCATCACCGAGCCGTGCATCGGCGTCAAGGACGCGAGCTGCGTGGACGTCTGTCCGGTCGACTGTATCCACGCCACCGATGACGACGCGATGTTCTTCATCGACCCCGACGAGTGCATCGACTGCGGCGCCTGCGAGCCCGAGTGCCCGGTCACGGCGATCTTCGCGGAGGACGCGGTCCCCGACGACCAGACCAAGTACATCCAGATCAACGCCGACTACTTCAAGCAGTAGCCGGATGCCTCGCCTGGTCGTCCTGTACAACCGCCCCGAAGACACCGATGCGTTCGACGCGCACTACCGCGACGTGCACTCGCCGATCGTGAGCCGGTATCCGAACCTCCGAACCACACGTCTCTCGAAGCTGGCCGGGGTGGGTGGGCGCGAGCCGGCCTACTACCTGATGGCCGAGATGGCCTTCGATTCGGCCGCGGAGCTCGACGAGGCCCTCGCCTCGGAGCCCGGTGCCGCGAGCGCGAAGGACCTGCGGAACTTCGCCGGCGCCGGCGTCACGATGTTCATCGCGCCCGATGAGGCCGATGCCTGAGCCTCGCTCGCCGATCGCTGGCGATCCGAGCACGCTCGGCTTCGAGCGCATCCGCTATGAGCGGGACGCCCGACGCGGCGTGGCGACCGTCACCATCAACCGGCCCGACGTCCTGAACGCCCTCGACTTCCCCACGCTGCGCGAGATGGCACGCGCGTTCGAGCAGGCATCCTGGGACGACGGCGTGGCGGTGGTGGTGATCACCGGGGCCGGGGATCGGTCCTTCTGCACCGGCGCCGACCTCGACGAGCAGGCCGCCATGGGCGCGACGAGTGGCCAGTACTGGCGCTGGATGGGCGCGTTCATCGACATGCACGACCGCCTGCGCCACATCGGGAAGCCGACGATCGCCCGCATCAACGGGATCTGCGTCGGCGGCGGCAACGAGCTCCAGATGGCCTGCGACCTGTCGGTGCTCGTCGACGACGCGTACATCCGGCACGTCGGACCGGAGCATGGATCCGTGCCGGCCGGGGGCGCGACCCAGTGGCTGCCGCTCATCGTCGGCGATCGTCGGGCGCGTGAGATCGTGATGCTCTGCGAGCCGATCCCGCCGGCCACCGCCCTCGAGTGGGGCCTGGTGTCGCGCGTCGTGAAGCGCGACGAGCTGGACGCCAGCGTGGCGGACCTGGCCGACAACCTGGCGCGGAAGCTGCCCGAGGCGATGCGTTACACCAAGACGCAGCTCAACTGGTGGCGCGACCTGGTCTGGTCGCAGACGGTCGAGCACGCCCGCGACTGGCTGGCGGTGCACTCCGGCGCCGACGAGACGCGGGAGGCGGTCGCCGCCTTCCATGACAAGCGGAAGCCGCGCTTCGCCGAGCTCCGTCGACTGGAGGCCGGGGACGGGCGGGTGTGTCCGTCGTGCGGTGCGGTGGGCCTGCCGGCGGCACATCGGTTCTGCGGAGCCTGCGGCGTGGAGCTGCCGTCGGCCTGGGAGGAGGGACCGGTGTGAACGACGCGGTTTCGTCAGATTCTCCCAGTGCGCGTTAGCCGATCGGTCGCACGGCAATTCCTAGGCAAATATGGGTGAATCGCGCTGAGCAGGTGCGAATCTCGCACCAGCGCTCGTTACGCGCACGACAGAGAATTTGGCAGTGATGCCGGATGGTCGGCCATGAACGAGGAGCAGCTCGTCCTGGTCGAGCGGCAGCCGGAGCAGCGCACCGCGCTCGTCCGCCTCAATCGCCCGAAGCAGCTCAACGCGCTCAACGGCGCGGTGATGGACGCGCTGTGCACGGCGCTCGAGGAACTCGACCGAGACGATGGCGTGCGCGCGATCGTGGTGACCGGCAGCGAGCGGGCGTTCGCCGCGGGCGCCGACATCGGCGAGATGGCCGGCGCGACGCCGATCGACATGCTCATCACGAACCGCATCGGCCAGTGGGACCGGATCAGGAAGGTCACCAAGCCGGTCATCGCCGCGGTCAACGGCTGGGCGCTCGGCGGGGGTTGCGAGCTGGCGATGACGCTCGACCTGATCGTGGCAGGCGAGGGTGCGAAGTTCGGCCAGCCGGAGATCAATATCGGCGTGATCCCCGGGGCGGGCGGGACGCAGCGCCTGACTCGCGCCATCGGCAAGAGCAGGGCGATGCGAATGATCCTGACCGGAGACCCGATCACCGCGGCCGAGGCGGAGCGCGCCGGGCTCGTTGCGACCGTCACCCAGGACGAGCTGGTCGTCGAGGACGCGCTGGCGCTGGCGGCGAAGATCGCCACGAAGTCGCCGATCGCCCTGCGCCTGGCGAAGGAGGCGGTGAATGCCGCCTACGAGATGAGCCTGACCGATGCGCTCGCCCATGAGCGACGGCTCTTCTACCTGCTCTTCGCGTCCGAGGATCAGAAGGAGGGCATGGCGGCCTTCCTGGAGAAGCGCGAGCCGGACTTCCGCGGCCGATGACGTCGTCGCCGACTGACGGCGTGACTCTCGGGAACCCGGACCGCCCGGTTGGCGGGCTTGCCGTGCCGCGCCCGGACGGTGTCGAGCTCCGGCCGTTCGGGCGCGAGGACCTTCGCGAGGCCCTCGCCCTGGCCCGCGAGCTGTACGGGTTGCCCGAGAGAGACCCGGAGCCACATCGGGCCGGATTCGAGTCGCTCGTCAACGACGTCGACGCAGCGCCCTTCCTTGCCATCGCCGACGGCGAGGCGGCCGGGTTCATCGGCTTCCGATTCCGGCGGCGGCTCAATCACGCCACCTTCGAGGGCTGGGTCAGCGACCTGTTCGTTCGTGAGCGATTCCGCGGGAGAGGCATCGGTCGTGCCCTTCTCGGCGCGGCGATCGCCGAGTGGCGGCTGCGGGGCGGTCACCAGGTGATGCTCGAGGTCGGAACTGAGCGGACGGCGGCGCGCGCGCTGTACGAGGCGCTCGGATTCGCCAACCAGGGCAAGTACTTCGAGATCGGTCCGATCGGCACCCGCGGCATTCAGACGGGCAGCAGCGTCGAGATTCGGCCGATCGTGGACGACGATGCCGACTTCGAGGCCACCACGCGCCTGCTGGCGGAGCTCGGCCGGCCCGCTCCGAGCGATGAGCGCTTGCCGGCACTGCGCCGCACGTACGCCCAGCACGTGAAGAGCCCCGACACCGGTTCGATGCTCGCCCTGCTCGAGGGCCGGCCGGTCGGATTCATCAGCCTCGAGTTCCGTCACCCGTTCTTCACGACGGCGCCCCAGGCATGGATTCCCGACCTGGTGGTGACCGAGGCGGCCCGCGGTCGGGACATCGGCGCCGCCCTGCTGGACGCCGCCTTTGCGGAGGCGATGCGCCGTGGCGCGTACGCTGCGGCGCTGGAGTCGGGGCATCAGCGAGGGGTCGCTCACCGGCTCTACGCGGCAGCAGGCATGTCGGACGTCGGCAGCTTCTACACGCTTGGTCGCTGAGCGAGCCAGCAAGTTCTCACACAACCGGTACGGAACGTGCTATGAGGGGTGCGGGTGCGGCATACCGTGCCCGTTGAGAAGCATGAGGGAGCTCGGAGAAACCTATGAGCATCATTGCGTGGATTGTTGTCGGTGCGATCGCCGGCTGGATTGCAAGCAAGGTCGTCCCAGGTGACGAGGGCTACGGAGTCCTCGGTGGCCTGATCGCCGGAATCGTCGGCGCCGTCGTCGGCGGATTCATCTTCGGTGCATTGACCAACACCGATTGGACGACCGGCATCAACATCGGAACGTTGGTGGCGGCCATCGTGGGCGCAATCATCGTCGTCTTCGTGTGGAACATGGTCACCAAGCGGAGCGGCACCAGCGCCGTCTGAGCACTCGCGTTCCGCACAGACCGATTCGCCCGGTACCGAGAAGGTGCCGGGCGTTTTCGTGTCATCTCGCCGGTACAATCGCGCGGTGCCCGACCCTGCGTACGAGACCCTGCTCTCCGAAGCCGATGCCGGCGTTCTCACCGTCACGCTCAACCGTCCGGAGGCGCTGAACGCGCTCAACGCGGTGATGCGACGAGAGCTGCTCGCCGCCGTCAAGGACGCGGGACGTGACGCCGAGGTCCGCGCCATCGTGATCACGGGTGCGGGCCGCGGCTTCTGCGCCGGTGCCGACCTCCGCGGCGGGTCGGCGGAGCGTGAATTCCGTCGCGTGCTCACCGACGAGTACAACCCCCTCATCGAGGCGATCCGCCGCGTACCGAAGCCGGTGGTGGCGTCGGTGAACGGGGTCGCCGCTGGCGCCGGCGTCAGCCTCGCCTTTGCCGCCGACCTCGTGGTGGCGGCTACGGAAGCTCGCTTCGTGCCCGCCTTCAACCGGATCGCGCTGGTGCCGGACTCCGGCCTGACGCGGACGCTGGTACGGGCGCTCGGCAGGCATCGGGCGCTCGAAGTGCTGCTCGGCGAGCGGGAGCTCAACGCCGATCAGGCGCACGATGCAGGTCTCGTGGCCGCGGTCGTGCCGACCGACCGCCTGCACGAGGTGACGCGAGCGCTTGCCATACGGCTCGCATCCGGCCCGACCGGCGCGATCGGCCTCACCAAACGGCTGGTCAATGCTGCCGAGGACGCCAGCCTCGCGGAGAGCCTCGCCGTCGAGGCGGCGTTCCAGGACCTCGCCGGCCGCGGCGCCGATCACGCGGAGGGCGTTGCCGCGTTCGCGGAGAAGCGAGAGCCGGAGTTCGGCGGCCGATGAACGAGGTGACGACGGTCGGGGTTCTCGGGGCCGGCACGATGGGAGCGGGCATTGCCCAGGTTGCCGCGGAGGCAGGGCTCGAGGTGCTCCTCCACGATCCGATGGCCGGCGCGACCGATCGGGCGCTGGAGCGGATCGGCGGATTCCTGGCCCGCAAGGTCGAGAAGGGCCAGCTGACCGATGACGGACTGGCGGCCGCGGTTGGCCGGCTCGGCACATCGGCCATGCTCGAGGGGCTGGCCGTGGCGGAGATGGTGATCGAGGCGATCCCCGAGGATCTCGACCTCAAGCGCGACGCGTTCCGCCGCCTCGACGCGGTGGCGGTTGCCGGCACCATCCTGGCCACGAACACGAGCTCGCTGGCGGTGGCGCGCATCGCCTCGGCGACGGCGCACCCCGGGCGCGTGGTGGGCATGCACTTCTTCAACCCGGTGCCGCTGATGGCGCTCGTCGAGGTGATTCCCGGGCCGATGACCGACCCGGCCGTGACCGACACGGTCGCGTACCTCGCGCGCCTGATGGGCAAGACGCCGGTCGTCGCGGCCGACACGCCGGGCTTCATCGTCAACCGCGTCCAGCGCGCGTACTACCTGGAGGCCTTCCGGATGCTCGAGGGCGGCCTGGCCGAGGTGACAGCGATCGATTCCGCGATGCGCGGGATCGGCTTTCGACTCGGTCCGTTCGAGCTTGCCGACGTCGTCGGCACCGATGTGAACCTGGCCGCCGGGATCGCCATCTTCGAGGGCTTCTTCGCCGATCCTCGGTATCGGCCGGCGCAGGTGCAGCGGCGCGTTGCCGACGCCGGTCGGCTCGGACGCAAGACGTCCGCCGGCTACTACGACTACGAGGCGGACGGCACGCGCGGCCCGGCCTGGCCCGCGCTGGTCGTCCGATCGAGCGCCGTGCCGCGGGTGGCCCGGCTCGACGCCGCCCAGATCGAGGCTCGGATCCTGGCCGCGATCGTGAACGAGGCCGCGTCCGCGGTCGCCGATGGCGTCGCGTCCCCAGAGGCGATCGACACGGCGATGCGCCTCGCCACGAATTGGCCGGAAGGTCCGCTCGCCTGGGGCGAGCGCATCGGGCTGCCTTCCGTCGTCCACTCGCTCGACGCCCTGCACGCGACCGTGCCGGACGGCCGGTACCGGGTCACGCCGCTGTTGCGCGTGCTCGCGGACAGCGGCCGATCGTTCTTCCCCGCTCGAGACTGACGCGTGCCGCTCTCCGGCCGATATCGGGCCGTCATCTTCGACATGGACGGCCTGCTGCTCGATACCGAGACGCTCTGGCACCGGGCAGAGGCGGGGCTCTTCGCGCGCCACGGGGCGACGTTCACGCACGAGGACCAGATGCGCGTGATCGGGACGAACTTCGAGGTCACCTCGCGCTACTTCGCCGAGCGCCTCGGCTGGCCGTTCGAGCGACGTGCGGAGCTCGTCCAGGAGAGCGTCGCCCTCATGCACGACCTGGTGCGCATCCAGGTCGATGCGCGGCCCGGCGCCGTCGAGCTGATCAACGGCCTGCGGGCACTCGATGACATGCGGATCGGTCTCGCATCCAACTCACCGCGCTTCCTGGTCGACGACGCGCTCGCCACCGCCGGCCTTGCGGGCGCGTTCGATACGATCGTCACCTCCGACGACGTCGAGCACGCCAAGCCGGCGCCGGACATCTACCTGTTGGCGTGCGAACGCCTCGGCGTCGATCCTTCGGAAGCGGTGGCTCTCGAGGACTCGACGTCCGGTGTCACCGCCGCCAAGGCCGCGGGCCTCGCCTGCATCGCGGTGCCGATGTTCGCCGAGACCGACGTCTCAGCCGCGGATCGCGTCATCGACTCGCTCGAGCAGCTGCTCGTCGAGTAGGGGGCCGCGGCAACGCGTATCCTTTGGGCATGTGCCGAAGCATCAAGACCCTGCGGACCGGCCCCGTGCCGGCAAGTGACGACGAGATCAGCGCAGCCGCGCTCCAATACGTGCGCAAGGTGAGCGGGTACCGCAAGCCATCGACGGCCAACGAGCCCGCGTTCGAGGCCGCGGTCACCGCGGTCGCGGCAGCTTCAAAGCAGCTGCTCGAGGCCGTGGCCATGACCCACCCCCAGGCGCGCCACAGCCACTGAGGTCGTAGCGCCAACCAGATACGCACCCGTCATCATTCCGAGCGGCCGCGCAGGCGGAGCGCCAACAGCGTGAGCGCGACCGTCCCGATCATCAGCAGCACGGCCATGGCGATGAGCACGGGCAGCCGCTGGGCGAAGCGAAGCTGCCCGTACAGGAAGACGGGGAAGGTCGGGTCGCCGCCGACCAGGAAGATGGCCAGCGCGATCTCATCGAACGAGACGATGAAGCAGGTCAGCCACGCCGAGAGCAGGGTCGGCCCCATCAGCGGCAGGACCACGCGTCGAAGGGTGGTCGGGTAGGTCGCCCCGAGGTCCATGGCGGCGTCCTCGAGTGCCGGGTCGAGGCCCGAGAGACGCGCGAGCACGATCAGGGTCGCGAACGGAACGGCGATCACGCTGTGGCCGAGGGTCACGGTCAGCAATGAGCGCGGGGCGTCGATCGCCACGAAGAGCAGGAAGACCGCGACGCCCATCACCACGAAGGGGACGACGAGCGGCAGCCCGGCCAGTCCGAGCAGGCCCGCACGCCCGCGGAAGCGGAAGCGGAGCACGGCGATGGCCACCATGCAGCCGATCACCGTCGCCAGCGTGGCGGAGCCGATGCCGACGAGGAAGCTGTTGCGTGCCGCGTCGAGCATGGCCGCGTTGTCGGCCACGGCCGCGTACCAGTCGAGCGTGAAGCCCTGGAGTGGGAATGAGAGGGTGGTGCCCGCATTGAAGGAGAAGACGAACAGGATGGCGATGGGCAGGTAGAGCAGGATGAGGATGCCCGTGTAGAACGGACCGAGTGGCACGCGCGTTCGGCCGACCCCGATCGCGCTGCGCTTCGCCGGGCGCCCCGTCGCGGCCGTCATACCGACACCCGACGCAGGTCGACCACGCGCAGGGCAACGGCGACGAGGACCAGGGTCAGGACGAGCATGATCATCGCCATCGCCGAACCGAGTGGCCAGTTGGCGGAACGGGTGAAGAAGCCCTGGATGATGTTGCCGTACATGATCCCCCCGGTGCCGCCGACCAGGGACGGCGTGACGTACTCGCCGACGGTCGGAATGAAGACCATGAAGAAGGTCGCCAGGGCACCCGGCAGGCTCAGTGGCACGGTGACCCGCCAGAAGCGCGCCCACGGCCCGGCACCGAGGTCCGCGGCGGCCTCCAGGTGGTTGCGATCGATGCGCTGCATTGCCGCATAGATCGGCAGGGCGGCGAAGGGGATCCAGACGTAGACGAGGGTGATGATCACCGCCGGCCGGCTGTACAGGAGGAGCTCGATCGGCTCGTCGGTCAGGCCGAGGCTGCCGAGCAGCGAGTTGATGACCCCCTCAGGGCCAAGCATCAGCTTCCACGCCATCACGCGCAGCAGGTAGCTGACGGCGAATGGAATGAGCAGGAGCGTCAGGAAGAGCGGCGCGCGGGAGCCCGCCCGGAAGGTCAGGAAGTACGCGACCGGGTAGGCGAGGATGGTCGCGAACCCGGCGATTCCGACCGCCATCAGGACAGAGATTCCCAGCAGCCGCATGAACGCGGGCGTGCCGAAGACCTCCTGGTAATGCTCGGTCGAGAACGCCCAGGGATCGGATGGGCCGACGGCACCCGATCCGGCCCGGATGCTGTATGCCGCGATCAGGACGAGCGGCACCAGGAAGAAGAGCGCGAGCCACACGAGCGGTGGCCCGACGAGGAACGGGAGCGTCCCTCGCCGACCTAGCATCGCGTGCCGCCCGCGCGCTCGCGGAGACGCCCTATTCGGCCTGGACCCGCTCCCACATCGCGGTCCACGCGTCCCGCTGCTCCTGCGTGACGTGCGGCGTGAAGTTCGTCGTCTCGAGGATGGTCGGGTCATCGAGGCTGAACGCCTCGACCAGGACCGGATCGTCGATGGCCGCCATCACATCACCGTTCGCGCAGCCGTAGTAGAAGAGGGTCACGGCGTTGCTGCAGGTGGTCTCGGCCAGCTTGTTGTCGAGGAACTCGAGGGCGAGCTCATAGCTGTCGGTATCGGCGCTGATGCCGTACAGGCCGACCCAGGAGTTGCGGCCCTCCTCCGGATTGGCGTACGCAACCGGGTCACCGGCAGCGAGCGCGGTGGCGTAGCAGCCCTGCCAGGCATAGGCGACCCAGACGGTGCCGTCCTGCACCGCGGGGCAGAGGTCGGTGTACTCGCCCGACCAGTAGAACGCGTTGAGCGGCTTCTGCGCGATCCAGTCGGCCTCGATCTGCGCGAGCTGGTCATCCGTGATGGCCGTCTCGTCCCAGCCGTTGATGTATGCCGAGACGGTCACTGCGCCGGGTCCGTCGTTCCACATCGAGATGTGATCCGCGTACTCCTCGTTGAAGAGCGCGTCCCAGCTGGTGACCTCGTCGACGTGCTCGGTGTTGTAGAGGATCGAGGTGAAGCCCCAGTCCCATGGGACGAAGTACTGCTTGCCGTCGATCTGCCCGAGCTCCTGGTACTCAACCGGAACGGCGTCCCAGTTCGCGAGCTTGCTGGTGTCGATCTCCTGGACGAGCCCCGCGTCCACGTAGAACTGCTGCCAGCCCGTGTAGAAGTGGAAGATGTCGGCCTGGCTGCCGCCCTCCATCTGGGCGAGGATGTTGGCGTCGGTGTCGCCGAACTCGAACGTGACGTCCGTGTCGGGTTGCGCCTCGGCGAAGTCGACCCAGAAGTCGGGCTCCTCGTAGCCGCTCCACTCGAGGACGAGCAGCTCGTTTGGCTCCTCTGCTGCCGCGGAGGGCTCGCCGGCGCTGGCACCTCCGGTGCCCTCGTCAGTGCCGGAGCAGGCGGAAAGCAGCAGCAGGCCGCTCACGGCGATGGCTGAAGGGGCGCGGAATCGCTGGAATCGGGCACGCACTGATGGTCTCCTTCATACGGGCCGGCATGCGCGCCGGGTGCTGCGATTCGCGGATGCTACGTCCGGCCACCTGGCGCGGTCAACGGTTTCCGGCATGTCTGCGCTCATCCGCTACCGAATCAGTGACCGAGCCGATAGCCGAACAGGCGCGGGATGCGTGCAATCAGCTTCAGGAACCATGCGGGGCGCCGCCCGGCGTCGAGGGCGTCGTCCTCGCGAATGAGCGCCTCTCGGATCATGCGTGCACCGATGTAGCGGAACGGCTCCGGCGGCAGGAATGGCTGGCGACGGCCGACGAACGGGAGCGCCGCGAGGGACGGCTCCGCGCCGTCGACGAGCGTCGCCAGGATGCGTCCGGCCAGGCGCGATGGACCGACGCCATTGCCGGCGAAGCCGTGCGCGAAGTGCATCCGCCCGTCATGGGTGGACGCGATCTCCGGGAAGCGATGGCCGGTGATGTCGATCGGACCGCCCCACGCGTCCTCGAGCCGCACGTCGGCGAGCATCGGCAGCAGGTGGCGGAAGTTGGCCGCCACGCGGGCGATGGCGTGCTGATCGTGGGTGAAGGTCTCGCCGATGCGACCGTCGTAGCCGGCCGCGCCGACGCCACCGCCGAAGGCGACCCGGCCGTCATTGGTGGTCCGAAAGTAGCTGATCGTGAAACGCGAGTCGCTCAGCAGCTCCCCACCCGTCCAGCCGAGCTCGGCGAGGCGCTCGGGGATCGGCTCGGTGGCGACCATGTAGCTGCCCCACGCCAGCAGGCGGCTGCGGAAGCCCGGCCAGCCGCTCGCCCAGGCGTTGATCGCCAGCACGACCTGGTCGGCGAAGACGCGACCGTCATCGGTGACGAGCTGCAGGTGTCCGCTGCCGGCGGAGAGGGATCGAACGCGCGTCTCCTCGTGGATCCGGACGCCGCGTTCGAGGAGGACGCGCCGGAGCCCGCGCGCCAGGCGCGCCGGCTGGATCGACGCCGCGCTCCGCATCCACAGCCCGTCGCGAAATGCGGGGGAGGCGCAGACGCGCTGGACCTCGTCGGCGTCCATCGAGCGGAGCTCGTCGCCAACACCCAGCTCACGCAGCTCCGCGACCTCCCCGTCCCAGTCGCGTTCCCTGGCCGGGAAGGCGTTCACGCGCATATAGCCGGCTTTCGTGAACCAGGCGTCGACGCCGTGCGTCGGTGCACCAGTCGCCGATGCCATCGACCACCTCGTCCGCCTCCCGGGCGATGGCCAGTGCCCCTTCTCGACCGTAGCGGCGCGCGAGATCGGGCAGGTTCTCCCACCATCCGTGCACGAACCCGCCGTTGCGGCCGCTCGGCCCGCCGCCGCAGATGTCCTGCTCGAGCAGCACGATGCGCGCGCCGGGCACCCGCTCGCTCAGGAAGTAGGCGGTCCACAGTCCGGTGTAGCCGCCGCCGATGATCGCGACCTCGGCGTCGACCTCGCCGGTGAGCGGCGGTGCCGGTGCCGGATCAGGTTCCGCGGCCAGCGCCTCCCGCAGCCACCAGCTGCGCTGGAGGCCGGGGATCGGGAGCGGGGCGGGCCGGTCGCCCACCGCCCGCGGCGCCAAGGTCTCGATCTCGATCAGCTTGGCTTCACGACCATGAGGACGATGATCGCGATGACCAGGACCGCCAGGATCATCCCGACCACCCGTCCCCGCGCACCCAGCCGGACGAACTCATCCGACTGCGCGCCGCTCGTCTCGTAGGCGGCGATCTGGCGCTTGAGCGTCGGCGAGTAGAAGAAGATCGCGACGGCGCCCATCACGAGGTAGAGGCCGATCGCGACGGCAACCCAGAAGGTGGTGAAGTCGTATGGCCCGATCAGGACGAGGATGATCCCGACGACCAGCAGCCCGCCGTAGGCGGGATTGGCGACGCGGTCGTCCATGAACTTGATGCCGCGCAGGGCGTAGCCCATGTGCTCCGGCTCCCGCGCGGCCCTCGCCTGCCAGATGCCGTAGCTGATGTTGAAGCCCACGGCCACGATCGCGAACAGGATGTGCAGCGTCTTGAGCCACGGATACAGGTCCACGCTCGGTCTCCCAATGACGGGGTGCTCGGTGGGGCCGATGGTACGACCGGCCGCAACTCGGGGTAGCATCGGTGGCGATGAGCCGTGATCCCGGAGCCACCCCGGTCATCGTCGATGGGCTGCGTACCCCGTTCGGCCGCTACGGCGGTGCGCTGAAGGAGGCGCGGCCGGACGACCTCGCCGCGCACGTCATCACGGCGCTGGTGGAGCGGACCGGCATCGACCCCGGCGCAATCGACGACGTGATCTTCGGCGCGGCGAACCAGGCGGGCGAGGACAACCGCAACGTGGGCCGCATGGCCGCGCTCCTCGCCGGCCTGCCGACCGGCGTCGCCGGCCAGACCGTCAACCGCCTCTGCGGCTCGGGCCTGCAGGCGGTCATCAGCGCCGCCCACGCCATCGCCTACGGCGATGGATCGGTCTTCATCGCCGGCGGCGTCGAGTCGATGACGCGCGCCCCGCTGGTGATGGCCAAGCCGTCCGCCGCCTTCCCGCGCGGCGAGCAGACGATGTACGACACGACGCTCGGCTGGCGCTTCACCAACCCGCGCCTGGCCGATGCGTACTACCCGTACTCGATGGGCGAGACCGCCGAGAACGTCGTCGAGCAGTGCGGCGTCAGCCGCGAGGACCAGGACGCCTTCGCGTTGACCTCCCAGCAGCGCTGGAAGGCGGCCAGCGACGCCGGTCGCTTCGCCGATGAGGTCGTTCCGATCGAGGTCGCCGAGGGCCGCGAGACGCGCACCTTCGCGACCGACGAGCACCCGCGGCCGGACGCGACCCTGGAGTCGCTCGCGACGCTCAAGCCCGCATTCAAGCGCGACGCCTCCGGTTCCGTCACCGCCGGCAACAGCTCCGGCATCAACGACGGAGCGGCGGCGGTGCTGGTCATGAGCGAGTCGCGCGCACGCGAGCTGGGGCTGCGCCCGATCGCGCGGATGGTGGCCAGTGCGGTGGCGGGAGTCGACCCGGCCACCATGGGGCTTGGACCCGATCCCGGCCTCGCGGCGCGCCCTCGAGCGCGCCGGGCTCTCGGTGGCGGACCTGGACCTGGTGGAGCTCAACGAGGCCTTCGCGGCGCAGGCGCTGCCGGTGATGCGCGAGCTGGGACTCGACCCGGAGACCACCAATGTCAACGGTGGCGCCATCGCGATCGGTCATCCGCTTGGTGCGTCGGGCACACGGTTGACGGCGACGCTGCTCCACGAGATGCGGCGCCGCGGCGCCCGATACGGGCTGGCCACGATGTGCATCGGCGTGGGGCAGGGGATCGCTGCCGTCTTCGAGGCGGTCGAGTGAGCGAGGAGCGGTCGATCTCGGTGACGGCCGAGGGCGAGGCCTCGGTGGCGCCCGATCTGGCGATCGTCTCGTTCGCCGTCAGTGGCGACGGGAAGGAGCTCGCACCGACCACGGACGACGTCAACACGCGGTCGTCCTCGGTGCTGGCCAGGCTGCGCGAGGTGGGTCTCGCCGACGCCGATATCAACGCGCCCGACGTCAGCATCCATCCGCAGTACGACTATCGAAAGGGTCAGCGCCTGACGGGCTACCGGGTGGCGCGTCACATGACCGCTCGCGTGCGCGACCTGGAGCGCCTCGGCGCCGTGCTCGACGGCGTCGTGGCAGCCGGCGCGAACGAGGTCCATGGAGCGCAGATGACCTCGTCGGACCCGTCCGCGTCCGAGCACGAGGCCTTGCGGCTGGCGGTCGGCGCGGCACGGGCAAAGGCTGAGGCGATCGCGTCAGCCGCGGGGGTGGCCGTTGGACCCGTCGTCCGCATCGAAGAGGAGCCCGATCACGGCCCGCCGATGCCCAAGGGGCGGATGATGGCCATGGCCGAGTCTGCCGACGTGCCAACCGAGGTCGTCGCAGGCGACCTGACCGTCACGCGGCGCATTCGGGCGTGGTTCGAAATCACCTGACCTGAAGGGCCACATGTCGGACGTCCGGCGCATCTACCTCGTGCAGGCCGTGCGCGCCTTCCTGTACGGATTCAGCAGCATCCTCATCGGCGCATCCCTGGCTGCAACCGGGCTCAACGACGGCGCCGTTGGCGCCGTCTTCACCGCCATGCTCCTCGGCATGGCGATCTCGTCCCTTGCCGTCGGGCGCTGGGGCGAGGTACTCGGGCGGCGACGCACCTACATCGGGCTGCTGCTCGACCATGGGCGTGGCCGGAGCCGTCTTCGCGCTCACCGGATTCGTGCCGCTCCTCGTCCTCGCCGCGTTGACGGGGACCCTCTCGACCGACCCGAACGAGGCGGGACCGATCACAACCGTGGAGCAGTCGATGCTGTCGTTGACGCCGCCGGCCGAACGAAGCCGCGTCTACGGCCGCTACAACGCGGTTGCCTACCTTGCCGGTGCGGCGGGCGCCCTGGCCGCGGGCGGGCCGAGCGCGGTGCGGGACATCGTCCCCGGGCTGCCGCCGGACCAGCGATGGCTGCTGCTCATGCCGGTCGGGGCGGTGGTGTGCGTGCTCCTGGCCGTGCGGCTGACCGGGCACGTCGAGGTCGAGGGCGATCAGCCGGCACGCGCTCGCGGCGGCCTGCAGCGATCGAAGAGCGTGGTCCGGCGCCTGGCCGCCCTCTTCGCGCTCGATGCCTTCGCCGGGGGCTTCATCGTCCAGAGCTTCATGGTCTTCTGGTTCGGGCGTCAGTTCAGCGCCGATGCGCAGGTGATGGGCCTCGTCTTCTTCGGGGTCGGGCTGCTCCAGGCGGCGTCGTCCGTCATCGCCGGCTGGCTGGCCACACGCTTCGGCATGCTGAACACGATGGTGTTCTCGCACCTGCCCTCGAACGTGCTGCTGGCCCTCATTCCGTTCGCGCCTTCGCTCGAAGTCGCGGTGCTGCTGCTGTTCGCACGCTCCGCGCTCTCCCAGATGGACGTTCCGGCCCGCCAGGCGTACGTGGCGGCGCTCGTCGACCCGGCCGAGCGGACGGCGGCGGCCGGCTACACGAACGCGGCGCGGCACGTCGTGCGGCCCGCGGGCCCGATCCTGGCCTCCGCGTCGATGGGCATGGCGGCGGGGCTACCCTTCCTGATCGCCGGGGGCCTCAAGGCCGTCTACGACGTCGCGCTCTACTTCACGTTCCGGCGGGTGCGTCTCGCCGAAGACGATCCCGCTCCCACTCGTCCCGCGTGATCGCGTACTCGACGTCGCCCTGCTCGTCACCGGGGATCTTGTAGGGCCAATCGCCGTGGAAGAGGCGGATGAACCGCAGCCCGGACTTCACCATCACGCGCCGCGATGCGGCGTGGATCGCGACCGCGTAGGCGAAGACTCGGCTCGCGCCAAGCTCGGAGAACGCCTTGTCGACGAGCGCCCGAGAACCCTCGGTCGCGTAGCCCTTGCCCCACGCGGCACGCTTGAACCGATATCCCAGCTCCGGTTCGTCCTCCCGGTCGTCTCGGGTCGAAGATGGAACCAGCCGACGAAGTCCTGGCTCTCCTTCTCGATGACGCCCCAGGTGCCGTATCCGGGCCAGCGTTCGTATTGCGTGAGCCAGTGGCGGAGCATCGCTTCGGTGAACTCCGACACTCCGCCGGTGATGAAGCGCGTGACCTCGGGGTCGCTGTCGAGGTCGAAGAGGAGATCGAGGTCCGCGTCGGTGAACCTGCGCAGGATGAGCCGGTCGGTCTCGAGAAAGACTTCCACGGGCCGGCTAGGAGAGCTTCAGGTTGGGCAGGACCTGCTTGCCGAAGGCCTCGATGAATGCCGCCTGGTCACGGCCGACGTTGTGGAGATAGATCTCGTCGAAGCCCATGTCGACGAACTTCTGGATCTGGGCGGTGTGCGCGTCGAGGTCGGGCGCTGATGAGCATGCGGTTGGCGAAGTTCTCGATCCGGACGAGCTTCGCCATCTGCTCGAAGTCCTCCGGGTTCTTGATGTCCTGCTTCGGGAACGGCATGCCGCCGTTCGGCCACTCCTTCAGCGCGTTCTCCTCGGCCTCAGCTTGCGTCGGGGCCCAGCTGACGTGGATCTGGAGCTGCGTCCGCATCGCCGATGCGTCCTTGCCGGCCTCGGCGGCGCCCTCGCGGAACTTGTCCCACAGCATCGCGATCTTCTCGTCCGCCGCGCCGACGGTGATGATTCCATCGGCGAACTTGCCGGTCTTCTTGGCGTTCACCGGCCCGGCGGTTGCGACGTAGATCGGAACCGGCTGTTCGGGGCGCGTGTAGAGGCGGGCGGACTCGAGGGTGAAGTAGTCGCCGTCGTGCTTGACGACCTTGCCGGTGAAGAGCTTGTTGATGATCTCGATCGATTCGAACATCATCCGGCTGCGCTCGCCGACCTCCGGCCACTCGCCGCCGATGACGTGCTCGTTGAGCGCCTCTCCCGCTCCCAGCCCGAGCCAGAAGCGGCCTGGGTACATGGCGCCCAGGGTGGCGGCGGCATGGGCGATCACCGCGGGGTGGTAGCGGAAGCCGGGGCAGGTCACCGCCGTGCCGAACGGCAGCTTCGTGCGCTGCCCGAGCGCACCCATGAACGACCACGCGAATGCGGCCTGCCCCTGCTGCGGGGTCCACGGGTGGAAGTGCTCGCTTACCTGAAACCCGGCGTCGAAGCCGGCCGCCTCCGCTTGCTCGGCCCAATCGAGCAGCTCGGTGGGGTGGAACTGCTCGAGCATGCACGCGTAACCGATCTTCGTCATGCCGATAGCGTAGCGGTTCGCATGTAGCGCCCGGCGTTCTCGCACGAAGGGCGTAACGGCCAATTCTTGGCTGAATTTCCGTGACACGGCAGCTTCGGACGGCTAGCGGTCACGCTGCCCGGCAATCGCTCCCGCGACGCGGGAATTCGGCAATTGATTCGCCGATACACCCGCGGCACGGAAACCTGGGCTCGGTGCGATGGACACGAGAAAGGCGCCGGAGCCCGCCCAGAGCGTCCGGCGCCCGATCGCGATGCGGAGCGGCCTACGCGCCTGACTCCTCCGCATCGTCGCCATCCGATCCGCGATCGCCCCACGGGCCGAAGCCTCTGCCCGGACCGAAGTGTCCGGGCCCGAAGCCGCCGAGCTCGCCGCCCTCGTCCAGCCAGGTCGTGAGCCGCTCGATCACCTCGTCGGCGCGGGCCTGGTCGAGCCCCTCGGCAACGGCCGCGTCGAGATCGGCCTGCACCGCGGCGAGGACCGAGGCCTTCACGTCGTCATAGGCGACGCCCTCCTCGGTGGCCAACGCCTCGAGCGACCCGGCGGAATCGAGCCGGTCGATGAGCTCGGAGCTCTCGATCCCGAGCGCGGCGGCAGCTGCCTCGAACACGTCACCGCCCAGGAAGCCGCGGCCGACACCGTGATCGACCCCGGCCCCGAAGCCGCGCGCGAAGCCGTGGCCGAACCACGCGCAGCCGGTTCCGTCGGCCGCGTCGATGCGCTCGCGGAGGGCGGTCGCGCGCTCCTCGGTGATGTCGCCGGCCTCGAGCGCCGCATCGACCGCGGCGTTGGCGGCCGCCTTGCCCGCCGAGACGAGTTCGTCGCGCGTGGCGCCCAGCTCGGAGGCGAGTGCGTCCATGAAGACATCGCAGTACTCCGAGGCGGCGGCGGTCGTATCGGTGTCGGTGGACTCATCGGTCGCAAGAGCGGAGCCGATGAGCGTGCCCCCAACCAGGGCGGAGACGATGAGCGCCCCGGCCGCGCCGAGGGTTTTCATGAGTTGCATCGTTGGTCCTCGCGTGTTTGGTGATCTGATCGATGGCGTCAGCATCGGCGAGGCCGATGAAGATCGCGCCAAGAACGCGGCCATCGGTCTTCACATCGTCTGAATCGGTCCGCGCGTAGGATGCGGCAGATGAGCGCCCCCGCCCGGATCCTGGTCGTCGAGGACGAGCCGCAGCTGCGCGGCCTGCTGCGCCTGTACCTCGAGCGGGACGGCCACAGCGTGACCGATGCCGGAGACGGCCCGAGCGCGCTGGCCGCCTACGACGCCCAGCCGTGCGATCTCGTCATCCTCGACCTGATGCTGCCCGGCATGCAGGGCGAGACCGTGCTCGAGGCATTGCGCGATGCGGGTGACGTGCCCGTCCTGATCACATCGGCGAAGCGCAGTGACGCGGAGCGCATCGCCGGTCTGCGCGCCGGGGCGGACGACTACCTCGCCAAGCCGTTCAACCCGCACGAGCTCACGGCGCGGGTGGCGGCGATCCTGCGGCGAACGCGAGGCGCCGGCTCGGACGAGCTGCCGCCGATCCTGAGCTTCGGCGGGGGACGGCTGCTGCTCGACCCGGGCTCGCGGCGCTACACCCTGGCGGACGGACGCGACGGCCGGTTGACGCCCGGCGAGTCGTCGCTGCTCGCCGCATTGGCGGAGCGACCCGGAGCGGTGCTCAGCCGACAGCAGCTGCTCGACGTCGTGGCTCGGCGGCCGGACGAGGTCTACGAGCGCGTCGTTGACGTGCACGTCGCGAACCTGCGGCGCAAGCTCGACGACGATCCCGGCGCGCCCTGGCTGATCGAGACGGTGCCGGCGACCGGGTATCGCCTGGCCGCGGCGCGAGACCCGACGCCGTGATTGCGGGACGGCCGCTCGCGATCCGCCTCGCCGCGGTCCTGGCGGCGGTCGTCGTCGTCGTGCTGGTCCTCGCCGGGATCGTGGTCAACCAGGCCGCGTCGCGCTCGCTGGACGAGACGCTGAACGAGCGCGACAGCCAGCGGGTCGGGCTGGCGGTCACCCTCGTCGACGAGGCCCTCCAGCGCGGCATCGACGGACGCGCCCTCCAGATGCTGGTGCGGCGCATGGCCGCCGACAGCGGCGGGACCATCCGCGTGCGCGACGGCGACGGCACGGTGCTGGCCGAGGGCGGCCGGCCGCCCCCGGGGGCGCCGACCGAGACGCTGTCGCGGGATCTCTCGTCGGCCGCCGGCGGCGGGACGCTCGAGATCACCGTCCCGACGGCCCGCGGCGGCTTCCTCGCGGCGTTCAACACCGCCCTGGTCGTCACCGGGATCGTCACGGTCGCGGCCATCCTGATCGCGGCAGCGGTACTGGCCAACCGGCTGACGAAGCCGCTCCGCACGGTCACCCAGGCCGCGCGACGCCTCGGAGAGGGGGACCTCACGTCGCGAGCAAGCGGGGGTCCGGACGCAGAGTCGGCCGAGCTGGCGAGCGCCTTCAACACCATGGCGAGCCGGCTCGAGCAGTCCGAGGGCCTGCGCCGCCGCGCGGCGAGCGACCTGGCACACGACCTCGCCACTCCGGCGACCGTGCTGGAATCGCAGCTGCAGGCGATGGTCGACGGGATCGTGCCGGCCGATGCGGCGCAGCTCGAGAAGGCGCGGTTGGCCGCCGCCGGCCTGTCCGGGGTGATCGTGCAGCTCGGCGAGCTGACCCACGCCGAGGCCGCTCCCCTGCAGATCCGCACGCGAGCGCGTCGAGATGCTGTCCCTGACCGGCGAGATCGTCGACGCGCTCGGCGGCATGCTTCGTGAACGCGGGGTCGCCGCGGCCGTCACCGGCGCGGAGGTGTACGCCAACGCCGATCCCGGCCAGGTGACGCGCGCGCTGCGCAACCTGTTGACCAACGCGATCCAGCACTCGCCGCGCGGCGGCGAGGTCCGGGTCGGCCTGGCGCGCGGCGCCACGGTCGAGCTGCGTATCAGCGACCAGGGACCGGGGATCGCCGAGGAGGATCAGCCGTTCGTCTTCGAGCGCTTCTACCGCGCGGATCGGTCCCGCAGCGGGTCGGCGGGCAGCGGGATCGGCCTCACCGTTGCGCGCGAGCTGATCGCCGCTAACGGCGGCTCGGTCGAGGTCGAGTCGACCGGAGCGGCGGGCACCACGTTCCGAGTCGAGCTGCCGCTCGCCGCATGAGGGATCGGCCATGATGGGGCCATGTCGCTGACCGTTCATCGCCATGCCTCGGTTGACGAGTTCCTGTCCGCCGGGGGCGCGTTTCTCGGGGAGCGCGAGGCCGAGAACAACCTGCTCTTCGGCATTTCGAGCGCGATCCGCGCGACGCCGGAAGTCTTCGCCGATGAGCCGCCGCAGTTCGCCACGGTGACCGATGCCGGAGGTCGGGTGGTGGCGGCCACCCTTCGAACCCCGCCGCACAACCAGGTGCTCTCCGCCATCGACGACCTCGAAGCGGTCGATGCGCTCGTCGAGGCATTCCGCGACGAGCCACTCCCCGGCGTGCTGGGCCCAACCGACGCCGCCGCGCGTTTCGTGGCCGGCTGGACCGATGCCACCGGGCATGCCGGGCACCTGCAGTTCGCCGAGCGCACCTTTCGGCTCGAGCGCCTGATCCCGCCGGATCGCCCGGCTGCGGGGACGTGGCGGATGGCGGAGAAGCGCGATCGCGACCTGCTCGCACGCTGGGCGGTCGAGTTCATGGACGAAGCGCAGCCGGAGGCGCCTCCGATGCCGGATCCGCTGGCCGCCGCCGATCGATGGATCGAGCGCCGCGGCCGGGTTGCCTACCTGTGGGAGGACGACGGCGAGATCGTCTCGTGGGTCGGTGCCGGAGGCGAAACGCCGCACGGCATCCGCATCGGTCCGGTCTACACCCCGCCGTCGCGGCGCAGCCGCGGCTACGCGAGCTCGTTGACTGCCGCCGCCAGCGCCGATCAGCTGGCGGCCGGCCGCCGTTTCTGCTTCCTGTTCACGGACCTCGCCAATCCGACCTCGAACAAGATCTACCAGGCGATCGGCTACGAGCCGGTGTGCGACGTCGACCAGTACAGCTTCGTCACCGATGCGTAGCGCCTGGATCATCCCGGTGCTGGTCCTTGCCGCCTGCGCGTCGCCCGAGCGGCGTGGAACGCCACGGATGCAACGCCGAATGGCTCGAGGCGCCCTCCGTCACGTCCCAGGTCGGCGGCTCGCAGGAGCAGGTGCTGCCGATCGATTGCATTCAAGAGATCGCGAACCGCCGCCTGCGCCTGGGCTTCGTCCTGCCCGCCGGCCCCAGCTGCCACGTCCTCGGCAGGGTGGAGCTGACCGAATCGGCCGATGCGGTCTCGATCACCCTCTTCGGCACCGTGAACGAGGATCCGAACGCAGGAGCGTGCCCGGAAGAGCCACAGATGGTCGTCACCGAGATCGACCTGGCCTCGCCGGTCGACGACCGTCGCCTGCTCGACGGCAGCGCGCGGTCGACGCGAGCCCTCGATGCCGACGCTTCGCGTCCGCTCCTGGGTGAGCGCCCCGGTCGATCAGGTCTTCACCTTCTTCGACGATCCCGCAAATCTCGCGCGGCTCATGCCGCCGCTGCTTCGGATGCGGCTCGTGCGAGTCGAGCCGGCGCCCCCGCAGGTCGGCTCCATCTTCGAGTTCCGGTACGGCCTCGGGCCCGTCCAGCGATCCTGGCTCGTGCGCCTGGTGGAGCGGGTCGAGAACGAGCGGTTCGCCGACGAGACCATCTCCGGTCCGATGGCGCGCTTTCTCCACTCGCACACCTTCACGCCGGCGGATCGCGGGACATGGATCGATGATCGCGTCGACTTTCACGTTGGTCCCGATGGCCCGCTGGGTGTGCTGGTCGACCTCGTCGCCAGCATCGGCATGCGCCTGACCTTCGTGTGGCGAGGGGTCCGCCAGCGGCAGCTGCTCCGCGGATAGCGCGGTTGCGCCCCACTGCGACCCCGCGTACCGTGGCGCGCAGCATGACCGGCGCCCTCGCAGCATGGTTCTCCCGGTTCCCCGAAGGCTGGTGGGGGTACCACTGGGCGCCGCCGAGACCGATGAGCGCCGTCGAGCTGATCGGCACGCCGACCATCGACAGCCGCCTGATGGCGACCCTGTGGGCGGTCGTCAGCCGCCGTCGCAGCGTGATGCTGAGCTCGGAGGCGCCGCAGGCGGGCAAGACCACGGCCCTCAGCGCGCTGGTCGACTTCCTTCCCGACGACACCACCGGCATCTTCGTGCGCGGCTGGTGGGAGGAGTACGACTGGCTCGACGAGATCCCGGCCGGCACCGGTTACCTGCTCATCAACGAGATGAGCGATCACCTCCCGATCTACGTCTGGGGACGCGCCGCGCGCGGCGCGCTGATCCTGGCAGGCAAGGGCTGGGGGCTCGGAGCCACCATGCACGCCGACTCGCTTCCGGAGGCGATCGAGTCCCTGCGCGGGCAGCTCGGCGCAACCGATGCGGACCTCGCCGGCCTCACCATCTACCTGCAGTACTCGGCCTACGAGACGCCGGCCGGCATGTATCGCCGGATCGAGGAGGCGTGGCACCTCCGCCTCGACGATGACGGCGCGCTCGCGCCGGTCCGCCTTGGTTCCATCGCCGGTGACCGCTCGCCGTCGCTGACCGGGGCGCAGCGTCTCCGTCGCCCCCGATGCTGCCGGACGACGGCGGTCGATCGGCCCGGCCGTTCGAGCATGATCCCGGCGGCCTACGCCGTCCTTGCCGGCAGCCTCGGCATGCGTCCCGACGAGCTCGAGGCCGAGCTGGCGGACCGGTCCGCCTTCCTCGAGGCGCTTGCCGACGCGCGGCGTCTGCGACCCGCCTTCGGTGGCCATGGCGATCCGCGACTACCCTGACCTCCCAGAACCGCCAGGAGCTTCCCGCATGACCGATCGACCCGCCGATACGACCCTCGGTGAGCTGCGCGCCGCGGGGTATCGCGACGCGGAGCGTCAAGGAGGAGCTGCGCGCGAACCTGCTCGAGCGGATCCGGTCGAACGAGCCGTTCCTGCCCGGCATCCTCGGCTACGAGGAGACCGTCCTGCCGCAGCTCGAGAACGCGATCCTGGCCGGGCAGGACGTCATCCTGCTCGGCGAGCGCGGCCAGGCAAAGAGCCGGATCGCCCGATCGCTGGTCGGGCTGCTGGATCCGTGGGTGCCGTACATCGCCGGCACCGAGCTGCACGACGATCCGCTGCAACCCGTCTCGCCGCTGGCCCGCAACATCGTGGCCGAGCAGGGCGACGCCACGCCGATCGCCTGGTGGGCGTCCGCGGATCGCTACAGCGAGAAGCTGGCGACGCCCGACATCAGCATCGCCGACCTGATCGGCGAGGTCGACCCGGTCAAGGTGGCCGAAGGACGCTACCTGTCCGACGAGCTGACGATCCACTACGGCCTGCTGCCGCGGACGCATCGGGGCATCTTCAGCCTCAACGAGCTGCCGGACCTGGCCGAGCGGATCCAGGTCGGCCTGCTCAACGTGATGGAGGAGCGCGACGTCCAGGTGCGCGGCTACCGCGTGCGCCTCGAGCTCGACCTGTTCGTGATCGCCAGCGCCAACCCGGAGGACTACACCAGCCGCGGCCGGATCATCACGCCGCTCAAGGACCGATTCGGCGCGCAGATCCGAACGCACTACCCCGAGGAGACGGCGATCGAGATCGCGATCATGGAGGCGGAGGCCGTCGCGTTCGACGAGGCGGACGCCGACGCATCGGTGCCGGTCCAGGTGCCGGGCTTCATGAAGGAGGTCGTCGCCGAGCTGTCGCAGCTGGCACGTCGCTCATCGGAGGTCTGCCAGCGCTCCGGCGTGTCGCGTGCGGGTGACGATCGCGAACCACGAGACGCTGGCGGCGGCCGCCCTCAAGCGCGCGGTGCGGCTCGGAGAGCCGGCGGCGGCGCCGCGGATCAGCGACCTGCCGGCGGTCGTGGCCTCCACGGCCGGCAAGATCGAGCTCGAGACGCTCGGCGACGAGACGCGCGAGGACCGCGTGGTCGAGAAGCTCGTGGCGCGCGCGGTGGTGAACGTCTTCAACCGCCACTTCGCGCTGTCGGAGCTGGTGCCACTCATCGAGCGCTTCGAGGAGGAGGGCCTGGAGGCGGAGGTCGGCGAGTTCGTGCCGTCACGTGCCCACGGCGAGCTGGTCGGCGCGGTGCCCGAGCTGCGGGCAGCGATCGCGCGGCTCGACGCCGGGGAGTCGCCGGCCGGGCATCGCGTCGGCCACCGAGTTCGTGCTCGAGGGGCTGCACCTCAACCGGCGGCTCAACAAGGAGCGACGCGGCGGCGGCATCCGCTACGCCCGCTGACTAAGGCGTGACCGGAACCGGTTCCGATCGGTAGACGACCTCGTCGACCCTGTCGAACATCTCGACGTAGACCTCCGGGGGAGGATCCTCGCCAGTCCTCCGCGCGAATGAGAGCCACGCTGGATCCCCGGACCCGTCGGGAGCGCAGAACAGTTCGGTCTCCGCGCCAGTGGCGGCGTGGATGGTCACCCACGTACGCGCCGCACCCTCGATTCCACCACAAGCCTCGAGGTCCGGTGCGGGAGCAAGCAGGTCGGCCGAGTAGTCATCCCAGTTCGTAATCCGCAGCCGATAGCGAGTCCACCGGCCGTCGTCATAGGTCTCGGCTCCCACGAACTCGATGACGGGTGCAGGAGCGCCGAGACGGAACCGAGGAAGCGGAGGGCTGACGACCTCATCGACCACGAAGCTGGTCCGGCATCGGAGCATCGCGACCAGCGGCTCGTCGAGCTCGCCAGGGCGGGCCCGCGGCACGTCTGCGACCGCGGATCATCGAAATGGCCGGTGACGGTCACAACGCTCTCGGGCGGGGGCATCTCGAGGGCGGCAGACGGATCCAGATGAAGAGGAGTCCGTTGACGCTGGGAAGCTCGGCGTCCAAGCAGCGCAGCCAATCTTCCGGTTGGCAGGCGATCACGCCGATCGATGCAGCCAGCATCTCTCCCTCGATCATCAACGGCAGTGCTTCCGAAACAGGGCAGCACGATCAGCCCAAAGGTAAGTGGAGTCTCGACGAGGTAGCCGTCGTCCACGCTGGGGCACGCTGATGCGTTGAAGGACGCGATGAACGGCGCGTCCGACGGCCCGGTGGAAATCCAGCCGACGTATACGTCCGTGTCGTAGAAGGTGTGGTTGACGGCGACGTGTGCCCATTCTTCGCCATCGACAACGGTGGGCGACTCGAGCACGAGCACGGCCGCGTCCGCGCTCACCCTGATCGGCACCATGAAACCAACGCCGATGTCCGCTGCGCCACGCTCCAGAATGGCGTGATCGACGCCAGGGCCAGAGCGGACCGCGAGCTCGTCGACAGTGACGCACGCCAGCAGGGGATATTCCGCTTCTGGCACCTGCCCGATCGTCTCGGACGGCGTCGACGCCGGAGCAGACGAAGCCGAGAAAGTCGGCTGCGGCGTGACGGATCATGTCGCACAGCCTCGCGAAGACGATCGCGACGGCACCAAGAGCCAGACATCCTAGGGAGTCGGGCTCCAGCGCGTGGCCAGCTCATCTGCGAATTCTGTCGGTCGCCAACTGCGGCGGCACTGCGGTCGGGCCGGCCCCCGCAGAATTGCCGCAGAGCCCGTCGTGCATGATGCGCGCATGACCGCCCACGAAGCTACAACCGGAACGGTGACCGCCGCACGTCGCGGCACCGGGGTATCCTCGGCACTGATCCGCCTGGCGCTACCCGCCATCGGGCTCGGGCTCAAGCTCGCGAGCCACGACTACGGGACCATGCGATGGACGCTCGAGCACACGCCGCCATCGGTCACCGACCGGCTTTCGCGCGAGCGAGCGCTTGACACAGCCCGCCAGGCGGCCCGGCGAGTACCGGCCTATCGGCAGCTGCTTGAAGCGCACGCATTCGATCCTTCCCGCATCCGCAGACTCGCGGATCTGCCAGAGACCGACAAGGCGGGCTATGTCGACCGCTGGTCGCTCCCGGACCGATGCGTCGACGGCCGCATCCCATTGCGAGGCGCGACCATCGACGAATCGAGCGGCAGCACCGGCACGCCGTACAACTGGGTGAGAGGTGTTGAGGAGCGCAAGCACGTGCGGCGGATGATCAGCTTCTTCGCGCGATACACCTTCGGCGATCGGCCCCTCATCGTCCTCAACGCGTTCTCGATGGGGGCCTGGGCGACCGGCATGACCACCGCCATCGCGCTCGAGGGCAACGGCCTGGTCAAGGCGACCGGGCCGCAGGTCGACAAGATCCTCGGAACCATGCGCCAGCTCGGCACGGGCTACCGCTATCTCATCGTGGGTTACCCGCCCTTCGTCAAGCTGCTGCTCGACGAGGGTGAGGCGGCGGGCCACCCGTGGGCCGACTACGAGATGCATGCGCTGCTCGGCGGTGAAGGCAACTCGGAGGCGCTGCGCGACTATCTCCTCCGCCGCTTCCGGAGCGTGTTCTCTGGCTACGGAGCGACGGACGTCGAGATCGGGCTGGCGGCAGAGACGCCGGTCTGCATCGCTCTCAGGAGGCTGGCCGCCGACCGCCCGGAGGTTGCTGAGGCCCTCTTCGGCGAGTCCGGGCGCAGCCCCATGGTCTTCCAGTACAACCCGTTGCTCCACCACATCGAGACCAACGAGCAGGGAGAGCTGCTCTTCACGGTGACCCGCAACGCGACCCTGTCGCCGAAGGTGCGCTACAACGTTCACGACGAGGGTGGCGTGATCCGCGACGACGAGCTTCGCAGCCGGCTCGCTGCCTTCGACATCCGCCTTGAGGACCTCGTCCCGGGCGAGCGGCGGATGGTCCGCATGCCCTACCTGTTCGTGTTCGGCCGCAAGGACTCGACCATCTCGGTCATGGGCGCCAACATCTACCCCGGCGACATCGAGGCGGGAATCTACGCCGACCCGCGGCTGGCCGAGCAGGTGCTCTCGTTCCGCCTCGCCATCCGTGAGGAGCGACCAGGTGAGACGCGCCCGCTGATCGCGATTCAGCTGGCACGCGGCGATCCATCACCATCGTTGTCCGGTGCGCTTGGCCGCCGCCATCGAGCGCCAGCTCGCATCGCAGAACGCCGACTACCAGGAGGCGATGCGGGAGTATCCGGATCTGTTGGTGCCGGTCGTCGAGCTTCACGCGCGTGGCACGGGTCCCTTCGCCGACGACGCCGACCGCATCAAGCACCGCTACGTCGGGACCTAGCGCCCGGCAAGCGATGCCACCAGCGGCGCCAATGCCTCCATCACGCGGGCCGGAATGCCGTAGGAGCTGACGCCGGTGCGCTCACGCCGCCGAAGCATGGCTTCTCGTAGCTGATCGACCGTCCCGTACAGCAGGTAGGGCGAGCCGCCCGCAACGGCCGGGCCGGCGGACTTGAACCACGCACCGAGCGAGGCCGAGAGCGGCTGCGGGCCGCCGACCACGCCGGCGTCGGCGACGAAGACGTTCAGCTCGAGCTCGTCGAACCGTGCGCCGGCGGCACTCCGCACCTGCGCGACGCGCTCCGCCAGTGCCGCCTCGGTTGCGTGCCGCATCATCGGTCGCCCGGCCGTGGAGAACTGGGGCACGAAGCTGACGATCTGGGCCTCGCGCGCGGCAAAGCGCAGCATGCGGGGTCCGCCACCGCCGAGCATGATCCGCGGGTGGGGCTGCTGGACCGGCCGCGGCTCCACCCGTGCGCGATCGAGCCGGTAGAAGCGCCCCTGGTGCGTCACCTCCTCGCCGGAGAGGAGGCGTCGGATGATGCCGAGCGATTCGATCATCCGATCGATCCGGACCGCGGGTGGGTCGTACGGAACGCCGAGCTGGCGGTAGTCGGACCGCTTCCAGCCGGCGCCGAGCCCGAGGTCCAGGCGCCCGCCGCTCAGCCGGTCGAGCGTCGCAGCCTCGCGAGCGACGATCAACGGATGCCTGAAGTCATTGGCGAACACGTATGGGCCGATGCGCAGGTCGTGCGTCACGGCCGCCGCAGCGGCCAGGGCGGCGGTTGGGGCGAGCTGGCGGCCGAGGTGATCCGTCACATACAGCGCCGCGTAGCCGAGCTCCTCGGCGCGACGGGCGAAGGCGGTCCAGTGGTCGGCATCATCTGAGTTGTTCGTGTAGACGGCGAAGCGGAAGGGCTGCACGGCTCCACGGTAGCGCCAGCCGCCGAAGGTACTTTCGAGTCATGGCCGTCTCAGGCTGGCGTCCTAGGCTGGAAAGGACCGGAATTCGCTTGCGCGGTGCACCGTCGAACAGGTAGAGATCACCCGGGGGAATCGACCGCGCGGACCCATCATGCGCTCCGCTGTTTCCCTGCCGACCCAGGCGCTCGTGCGCGGCCTGCTTCCGCTGGCCAGCGTGGTCGTCACCGCTACGCTCGTCGTCGGCCTGATCACCACGACGGAGCTGGATCGGCCCCTTCGGCTCGCCGCATGGATCACCCTGGCGGTCGTCATCGGCTTTGCGATGGCGCGGCAGACCATGTTGCTCACCGACCGGGAGCGAGTGATGGGACGCGAGCGGCAGCTGACGGACGAGCTCACCGTGGCGGAGGCCCAGTACCGGTCCGTCGTTGAGCGCGTTCCCGGCGTGGTCTATGTCGCCGAGGCCGGGCAGCACGGCCGGTGGCACTTCGTCAGTTCCAAGATCGAGGAGCTGCTCGGGTACACGCCGGAGGAGTGGGTGGGCGATCCCACGCTGTGGATCAACCGCATCCATCCAGCCGATCGCGACCGAATGATCCTCGCCGAGGTGGACGAGCGCGAGCGCGCCGGCGAGAAGGGTCGTTGGGAATACCGCCTGATCGCCCGCGATGGGAAGGTCGTCTGGGTCATCGACGATGAGGCGGTCATCGCCCGCGATGGCGACGGCCGTCCAAAGATGGTGCAGGGGATCCTCGTCAATATCACCGACCGCAAGGACCTGGAGGATCAGCTTCGCCACCAGGCGCTCCACGATCCGTTGACCGGGCTGCCGAATCGTGTCCTGTTCGTTGACCGTCTCTCGCATGCCCTCGTGCGGCGACAGGCGGCGGCCGGCCTGGCCGTCCTCTTCGTTGACCTGGACGACTTCAAGGCAATCAACGACACGCTCGGACATGCGGCCGGTGACGAGCTGCTGCGCCTCGTGGCCGAGCGGCTGGTTGGCGTCCTGCGCGCCGAGGACACGGCCTGCCGCCTGGGCGGCGACGAGTTCGCGTTCCTGCTGGAGGACGCCGATCGTGCCCGCGCTGAGCAGGTCGCCAAGCGGATCCTGGCCGCGCTCGCCATCCCGTTCCAGCTCGGGGAGCGAGCGGCGACCCTCACCGCCAGCATCGGCATCGCGACTCGTGACACGCTGGTCGAGGGCGATCCCGTCCAGACCGCGGACGAGATGCTCCGCGATGCGGACACCGCGATGTACGTGGCAAAGGCGCGCGGCAAGGAGCTGTTCGAGGTGTTCGAGCGAGGGATGGAGGATCCGATCGCGCGCCGTCGCGAGCTGCTCGCTGCCCTCGAGCGGGCGTTGCAGGTGGACGACGAGCTGCTGATCGAGTATCAGCCGATCGTCGACATGCGCCGCTTCAAGCTGCTCGGGTTGGAGGCGCTCGTCCGCTGGCAGCATCCGCAGCTCGGACTCCTGATGCCGGCCGACTTCGTGCCGCTGGCGGAGGAGACCGGTCTCATCAGGCAACTCGGCGAGTGGGTCCTGCGGCGCGCCTGCGCGGACATGGCGGACCGCGGCATGATGATTTCGATCAACGTCTCCGCCCAGCAGCTCGGCGACGGAGCGCTGCGGCGGCTGCTGGTCGAGATCCTGGCTTCCAGCGGCCTGCCACCGTCCCTGCTGCTGCTCGAGCTGACGGAGAGCACGCTCGCCTCGGCAGCCGCAGACGCGGAGACGGAGCTTGCCGGCATCCAGGAGCTCGGGGTGCGCATCGCCCTCGACGACTTCGGCTCCGGCTACTCGTCGCTCGAATACCTCGGACGGCTCCCGATCGACGTGCTGAAGATCGATCGCTCCCTGGTCGAGCGAATCACGAGGAGCCGCAGCGCCAG